>NZ_JACBWT010000001.1:0-1600000 GCF_016774595.1 Maritimibacter sp. | reverse complement strand
ACTCCTTACTGACCGATAGCGAACCAGTACCGTGAGGGAAAGGTGAAAAGCACCCCGACGAGGGGAGTGAAACAGTACCTGAAACCGAGCGCCTACAAGCAGTCGGAGGATCCTCGAGATCTGACGGCGTACCTTTTGTATAATGGGTCATCGACTTGGTCTCACGAGCAAGCTTAAGCCGATAGGTGTAGGCGCAGCGAAAGCGAGTCTTAATAGGGCGTCGAGTTCGTGGGATCAGACCCGAAACCGAGTGATCTAGGCATGACCAGGATGAAGGTGAGGTAACACTCACTGGAGGTCCGAACCCACACCTGTTGAAAAAGGTCGGGATGAGTTGTGCCTAGGGGTGAAAGGCCAATCAAACTCGGAGATAGCTGGTTCTCCGCGAAATCTATTTAGGTAGAGCGTCATCCGAATACCCCGGGGGGTAGAGCACTGGATGGGTAATGGGGCCCCACAGGCTTACTGATCCTAACCAAACTCCGAATACCCGGGAGTACTAGATGGCAGACACACGGCGGGTGCTAACGTCCGTCGTGGAGAGGGAAACAACCCTGACCTCCAGCTAAGGCCCCCAATTCATGGCTAAGTGGGAAAGCAGGTGGGACGACCAAAACAACCAGGAGGTTGGCTTAGAAGCAGCCATCCTTTAAAGATAGCGTAACAGCTCACTGGTCTAATTTAAGTTGTCCTGCGGCGAAGATGTAACGGGGCTCAAGCCATGAGCCGAAGCTGAGGATGCACGTAAGTGCGTGGTAGCGGAGCGTAGTGTGACATAACTCCATGTCTCTTTACCTTCTTCGGAAGGATTGGAGACAAGGAGTTTTCTGTGAAGCCGGGGCGTGAGCCATCCGGTGGAGAGATCACTAGCGAGAATGATGACATGAGTAGCGACAAACAGGGTGAGAGACCCTGTCGCCGAAAGTCCAAGGGTTCCTGCTTAAAGCTAATCTGAGCAGGGTAAGCCGGCCCCTAAGGCGAGGCAGAAATGCGTAGTCGATGGGAACCAGGTTAATATTCCTGGGCCGTGTGGTGGTGACGGATCGTGAAGGTAGTTCATCCTTATCGGATTGAATGGGCTGCTGATCGGTTCCTGGAAATAGCCCCACTTTAAGACCGTACCCTAAACCGACACAGGTGGACTGGTAGAGAATACCAAGGCGCTTGAGAGAACGATGTTGAAGGAACTCGGCAAAATACCTCCGTAAGTTCGCGAGAAGGAGGCCCAGTTTCTAGGCAACTAGTGGCTGGGGGCACAAACCAGGGGGTGGCGACTGTTTACTAAAAACACAGGGCTCTGCGAAGTCGTAAGACGACGTATAGGGTCTGACGCCTGCCCGGTGCCTGAAGGTTAAAAGGAGGGGTGCAAGCTCTGAATTGAAGCCCAGGTAAACGGCGGCCGTAACTATAACGGTCCTAAGGTAGCGAAATTCCTTGTCGGGTAAGTTCCGACCTGCACGAATGGCGTAACGACTTCCCCGCTGTCTCCAACATCGACTCAGCGAAATTGAATTGCCTGTCAAGATGCAGGCTTCCCGCGGTTAGACGGAAAGACCCCGTGCACCTTTACTACAGCTTCACACTGGCATCAGGCCAAGCATGTGCAGGATAGGTGGTAGGCTTTGAAGCAGTGACGCCAGTCGCTGTGGAGCCTTCCTTGAGATACCACCCTTGCTTTGCTTGATGTCTAACCGCGGTCCGTTATCCGGATCCGGGACCCTGTGTGGTGGGTAGTTTGACTGGGGCGGTCGCCTCCCAAATAGTAACGGAGGCGCGCGAAGGTTGGCTCAGAGCGGTCGGAAATCGCTCGTTGAGTGCAATGGCAGAAGCCAGCCTGACTGCGAGACTGACAAGTCGAGCAGAGTCGAAAGACGGCCATAGTGATCCGGTGGTCCCGAGTGGAAGGGCCATCGCTCAACGGATAAAAGGTACGCCGGGGATAACAGGCTGATGGTGCCCAAGAGTCCATATCGACGGCACCGTTTGGCACCTCGATGTCGGCTCATCTCATCCTGGGGCTGGAGCAGGTCCCAAGGGTACGGCTGTTCGCCGTTTAAAGAGGTACGTGAGCTGGGTTTAGAACGTCGTGAGACAGTTCGGTCCCTATCTGCCGTGGGTGTAGGATACTTGAGAGGAGTTGCCCCTAGTACGAGAGGACCGGGGTGAACGATCCACTGGTGGACCTGTTGTGGCGCCAGCCGCAGTGCAGGGTAGCTATGATCGGAAAGGATAACCGCTGAAGGCATCTAAGCGGGAAGCCCCCCTCAAAACAAGGTATCCCTGAGGGCCGTAGCAGACTACTACGTCGATAGGCCGGAGATGTAAGTGCAGTAATGCATTCAGTTGACCGGTACTAATTGCCCGATAGGCTTGATTTGATCCAGTAGAAGCGAGGTTTCGACCCGCTTGGATAATCAAGAGCATACTATCTACACAACTCTTGACTTGGACGTGTCTCTTTCTTGGTGTGGTGGTCATAGCGCGAGCAAAACACCCGGCTCCATCCCGAACCCGGCCGTTAAGTGCCGTAGCGCCGATGGTACTGCGTCTTAAGACGTGGGAGAGTAGGTCACCGCCACACCTAGTAAGAGACATGTTCGTATCTCTCTGACGATGCTTCAGACGAAAAACCGCCGGCCCTCGTGGCCGGCGACTTTCGTTTTCAGACCATCGATTTCTGCGACATCACGCTGTTTCGAGTGTCTCCACGCTCAATACGGTCGGCAAGTGCTGCGCGATCTCGACCCAGGTCTCACCCGCGTCGGTGGTCGCGAAGATCGACCCTGTATTCGTCCCGAAATAGACGCCGCCGTTTGACGAAGAATCCACCGCCATCGCCTGTCGCAGCACGGTGAAAAAGCAGTTTTCCTGCGGCAACCCCTCGCGCATCGCCTCCCATGTCTCCCCCGCATCGGTGGATCGCCAGACCGCGGCCTTCGCATCCGGCGGAAATCGTCCCTGAATGTCGCCGTTCAGCGGGATCGTCCAGATCGTCTGCGGATCGTGGGGATACACGGCGATCGGAAACCCGAAGGATGACGGCAGGCCTTCGGTGATGTCGTGCCAATTCTGCCCGCCGTCGTCCGAGCGGAACACGCCGTGATGGTTCTGCTGGTAAATCAAACCATCGTCGGACGGCGCGCGCATCATGTTATGCACGCAATGACCGATTTCGTGCGTATGTTCGTGATCGTGGTGCTTCGGGTTCTCAGCATTGTCGAGCCGATTGGACCGTTCCCACGTTTCTCCGTCGTCTTCAGTCGTAAAGACACCGGCGGCCGAAATCGCGATGGTCATGTGACCCGGCTTGGTCGGGTGGGGAAGCATTGTGTGAAGCGTCAGCCCAGCACCACCGGGGTTCCAGCTTTCGCGAGTCGGATGATTGGTGAGCCCCGGGACACGGTCCCATGTCGCACCACCATCGGTGGATTTGAAGAAATGTGCCGGTTTGGACCCGGCGTAAACCGTCCCATGGGCGCAAGTCAGCGACCAGATTGACACGAGGTCGTTGGTAAAGGGCGCCTCTGGGGGCACGCCGCCGATCATTTCCGCAAAGCCGGGATCGTTCGCCGCCCATTCGGCCATCATGCCGTTGGACAGTTGCGACAAAATCCATGTCTCCCCGTCATCGGTCGAGCGCCAGATCCCGGCCCCCGTCCACTCGCCACCGCCGCCGGCCCAGAGGTGGCCGGTCTTGGGGTCGCCGACGACGTGGTTGATAGGCCATAGATCGCAATGCGGCCCGGTCAGTGACCAACTCTTGCGGTCGTCGGATGAGGTCAAAATGAACGCGCCCTTCGTCGTCCCGACCAGAACCCTGTGTCTCACCGAAAATCCTCCAGAAAATCGTTATGGGCCGAGCGTAGCACAGAACGATTTTCCAGCGGTGCCATTCTTGCATGGCCCCTACAAGAACGGGCGGGATCGCATGATCCGCAGGCCCGCTCGACGAAAGAGCCCCGGCGGGCGCGCGGCACCGCCTTCCCGTTCGAGCTGATCCAGACTTTCATGCACCCGCTGGGCAAGCTCCGGTCGACCGGAAAGCGATGCAAGCGCGTCGGCCCCCGCGCGGGCGAGGTCGATCCGGGCGTGGGCCAAGATCGTCAGCGCATGAAAAATACGACTGTCCGGGTGTCTGCCGACCGCCGTGTAGGCCGCGAACGTGTCGGCGTCGACCGGACCACGGGAAAGCGCCCAAGCCAGACCGCACTGGTCCATCTGCTCCGACGTGAGCGGCAGCGTCATACGCTCGCCAGAATGCGCGACCGAAAACGCGTCTTCCGCCCCGACAGGTTCGATGCCGATCCGTCTTAGCGCGGCCGCGGGATCAGCTGCGCGCCCTGCGTCGAGTACGGCCATCGCCTTTGGCACGGTTCCGAAAATCTCCGCCTTCCGCCGCAGGGCGTCGAGCGCGCCGGGTGCGTTGATCCTTTCCAACCATGGCCTCAATTCCGCGAGCCGATCATCGGGCGTCATGTCGTCCCGCCCCAACTGCGACTGAAATTTCAGGTGTGTTGGCGCGGCGAGCCCGGCGATCCTCACACGCGGATCGTTCAGGAATTTCAACCACATACGAAAGTCCGAACCTGTGCCGGGTGGCCCCGGCGCCCAGCCTTCGGTCAAGTTCTGATAGGCGCTGCGGCGGAAGGCGACGGGGTTCAGCGCGGTGAAGACCAGTGGCCGAGGGAGATCGCGACTCTTTCGGACAAGCCCGGGCCAAGCGTAATTCGCCATCCGCCAGCTTACGAACCCCTTCACGCCGATACGGATATCGCCACCGATCACCCAGTCGGCACGGTCTAACGCTCCGGTCAGGGTCCGCAGGTGGCTTTCATGCCAGATGTCGTCATCACCGAGGTGGCACACGAATTCAGCCGAGGAGCCTCGAACGACAGGATCGCGATAGGCTTCGCCATATGCCTTGCCCTTGGGGTGCGGCAGATAGCGGATGCGGTCGTCAGAAGCGGTCAAATCCGCCATGATCTCGTCGGTGCGCGCGGGTGCTCCGTCCCCGATCACGACCAGTTCCCAATCCGGATCTGTCTGAGCTTGAACACTCGGGATCGCGGCAAGTAAGGTGTCCGCATGTGAATGCGTAGGGCAAATGATGAGTGTCCGGGCCATATCTCAACCTATCCAGCAGGTGCTCCGGTTCAATGGAAAAACCCAACAGTCTGAACGCTCTACCCCGACTGGGCATGACGATCGAGCGTCGGACGATCAAGGGGTTGTGGCGGCTGATCCCGGAACCAGCGGGGGATGAACGGGGCTTTTTCGTCGAGACGTTCCGCCAAAGCCTGATCGCGTCCGAGATGGGTCGCCCCTATGTCTTCGCGCAAAGCAATCATTCCCGTTCGGTCGCGCGGACGTTGCGCGGGTTTCGCACGGAACCATGGGACAAGGCGATCTACGTCACGCGCGGCACTGCGCTGGTGGTCGTCGTCGACCCCCGCCCGGACAGCCCGACGTATCGCGAGCATGAGACATTTCTGATCGGCGATGCCCCGGGCGACCGACACCGGATCGTCGTCTCACGTGGGTTGGCGAACGCGTTCTACTGCCTCACCGATGTGGATTACGTGAACGACGTGTCGGAAGAGTACCGACCCACGGGACGCCGCGGGTTCCACTGGTCCGCTCCCGGACTGGGCATCGACTGGCCGGACACCGCCCCGATTCTCTCCGACGCCGATGCCAACCTGCCCTCGTTCGACGCGTTCGTCGAAGGCCGACGTTAAGCGCCGGAAAAAACGCGGAAATTAATCGCTTCACCCCCCTTGCGGCCCGAAGCGACAAGGCATATTACACCCGAACGAATTGGCGCGGGGTGGAGCAGCCCGGTAGCTCGTCAGGCTCATAACCTGAAGGTCGTAGGTTCAAATCCTACCCCCGCAACCAAAAAACCGAACGCCCGGTGGCCGCAAGGCTCCGGGCGTTCGGCTTTTCGGGCAGGCGCATATGCGACGATGCGGCAACGCGACGCCCGCTTTCAGCGACTTCGGCTCGAGAACAGAAACGCCCCCCGGAACCGGGAGGCGTTTCGCAGGCATGACCCGGCCTTAGAACGTCTTTGCGACCGTGAACTTGAAGGTCCGGCCCGGCGCGGCGCGCGTGGCCAGATGCGGGGTATAGTTCAAGTCGAACAGGTTCTCGACCCCAAGCCGGAACTCGGCACCGCCGAAGAACCCGTCCTGCGGCGCATAGGTCGCGCGCAGATTGTGGACGAGCGATGCGGGCGTCGGGGTCGTCGCGCGGTTCATCGCAAAGTCATAGACCGCTTCCCAGCTCAGGTCGTATTCCTCGCCCCAGCGTTTCCCGACCGTGACGCGAAGCTGGTCCGCCGGTGTCCCGGCCCAGTTCCCGCCCGCGCCGGGCGTCGTGTCCATCCCGCGTGAGAAGTTGGCGTTTACGTCCGTATAGAACCCGCTCGCCATCGAATAAGACCCTTCCAGTTCCACGCCATGGAACATCGCGTTGGTGATAAGTGCGGCTGTCGCGGTCGTGTAGGAGGTGATGTCGCGGACATTGGTCCGGTACACGTTGGCTTTCAGGCTCAACTGGTCGCCATCCTGGAACACCGATCCACGGTCGAAGGACAACCCCGCCTCGTAGCTGACCGCTTTTTCCGACTGGGTCATATAGGCCGGGTTGGTGAGGTCATCCATGATCGGCAGGTTCTCGGTATAGGCCGCCGAGGCGAACACCGCGAAGCCGGAGTTGCCGAATTCGTAGCGGGCGGTCGCACCCCCCATGAACGCGTCGTTGTTGTAGTAGGCATAGGCCGGGCCACCGACACGTTGCGTTTCATACCGCACCGCGGGGGTGACGGTCAGGCCGCCCCAGGTCATGTCATCCACCGCGAACACGGCGATGCGGCGGTCGGTGCCACCGGGCGCGGACGAGGCGTCGAGCCGTTCCTTGAAGATGTACTCGGCCCCGATGCGCAGATCGTGTTGGATCATCCCGGTCGCGAACAGCGACTGGTTCTTCAGGGTCAGTTTGGTTGTCTCATACCGATGGTCGGCATCGACGAGGGGTTGAAGGAACGGGAAGGTGGGTGTGCCCTCCAGCGGCGAAGACCCGGCGACATAGGCGCTGTCGATCTGCTGGTCGGCATAGGACAGGTTGGCCGAGAAATTGATCAGGTCGGTCGTGGGCGAGTCGTATTCATAGCGTAGGGTCGCCGTCCGCGAATGCACGGTCCTATCGACGTTCCCGAACATTCCACCCGTGGTCGCGAAGGAATCGTAAGGCGTGTCCAGCTCGGTCGAGTTGGTGTCGGAATAGGTCGCGCGGATCGAATGCTCGTTGGCGTTTCCGAAGGTATAGAGCATCCCGACAGAATAGCTGGGCAGCGCATAGCCCTGCGTCGTGATCGGCGCACCGCTGCCGTCCACCGGAATGTCCTGCATCCGGTAGGTGTAGTTCCCGATGACGCCGAAGTTCTCAGTCGGTTGCCAAGCCGCGATGGTGGACGAGGCAAGCTGCGAACCGTTCGTGCCATACTGAATCGTCTGGCGCAGTTTGAACCCGGTCTCGCCGCCGGTGATGTCGATGGCGTCCTTGGTTTCGGCCCGGATCAGACCGCCGATGATGCCGGAGCCGTATTCGAACGTCCCCGCGATGCCGCGAATGACGCTGACTTGCTTGTAAAGCTCGGGGTCGGTGTAAAGCTGGGTGCCGATCCGGTAGAGCTCCTCGGACCCGACATTCGCACCGTCCAGCTGGATCGCGACCTTCTGGTCCGTGCCATAGGTGCCGTTCGCGCCGAAGCCGCGGATGTTGATGCCGGAGCCCTGCGGCGTGTTGCCGTTGATCAGGTTCACGCCCGGCACGGTTTCGACCAGTTCGGCGATGGTCCCCGCCTGACGGTCGTCCATCTCTTCGCGGTCGATCTCGGTCTCAGCGATGGCGGTGTCGGTCTGCACCTCGCGTTTGGATTCGGCCAGAAGCACGGTGTCGAGTTCGAATGTCTCCTGCGCGAACGCGGGCAGCGAGACACAGGTGGCAGCACTGGCAAGCAGCGCCGCGCGCAAGCGTACATGCGCGGTCATGGTCATCCCTTCCATGGTTTTCATGATGTGTGGCTGGCGTGCATATCGCGGTGCTGGCGGGGCGTTTTCGCCCGATCTTTGCGACCGGATCGCAAAGGACTTGCATCTGCTATTTTAGCTTAGTATTTTAGTCAACAATTCGGACAGGAGCGTCCGAGCATCCGAGCAAAGCGCGGCAAATCAGCCACAGCTAGCCAGGCAATCACTTACAATCAAAGGAAAAAGGAGCGTCCGCATGGCGGATACGGCTTCCATCTCTGCGCGTGACATCCGGGCTGCTGTTGAGCGGAATACGGGTCTGAGAGCGCGGGATCTGGCGGAAACGATCGGTGTCTCCGAAGGTGAACTCGTGGCTGCGAAAATCGGGCACGGCACGGTCGCCATCTCGGCCCATCCCGACGACATCATGGGCGCGGTCCCGGCACTTGGGGAGGTCATGGCGCTGACCCGCACGCCATCCGTCGTGCATGAAAAGGTCGGAACCTACGGTAACTATCAATCCGGCGCCCATGCCGCGATGGTTCTCCACGACGCGATCGACCTTCGGATCTTTCCGAAGCATTGGGTCTTCGCCTATGCCGTCGAGACCGTGACCGAGGCCGGCCCGCGCCGGTCGATCCAGGTGTTCGACGCAGCCGGGGATGCAGTTCACAAAATCCACCTGCGCGATGCCTCGCACCACGATCAATGGGCCACCCTGATCGAAACGCTCGCGCTGCCCGAGCAAAACGACCGCCCCACGGTCGAGCCGCGCGTTCCCCCGTCGCCTGCGCAAGAGCGCCCGGACAGGGCCGAAGACCTGCGCAAGGCGTGGAGCGAAATGACGGACACGCACCAGTTCATGCAGCTGACCAAACGGCTGAAGATGAATCGCCTTGGCGCCTACCGCGTGGCCGGTGCCCCCTTCGTCCGGCGGCTCGACCAGACGGCGGTGGATACGCTGCTCGACCGTCTCGCCAGCACGGCCGTCCCGGTCATGATCTTCGTCGGCAACCACGGGTGCATCCAGATTCATTCGGGTCCGGTTCACACGCTGAAACAAGTCGGTCCGTGGAACAACGTCATGGACCCGGGCTTCAATCTGCACCTTCGCTCAGACCATATCGCCGAGGTCTATGAGGTTCGCAAACCCACTAAGCGGGGCGAGGCGCTTTCGGTCGAAGCCTTCGACAAGGATGGCGTCATCATCCTCCAGATTTTCGGGATGCGGACCAAGGACGCCGATCATGTGGCGGACTTCGGCGCGCTGGTTCAGGGACTCGCAGGGGCCGAGGTGCAGGCATGAAGCTCAGTACATTTGCGTATGCGGCGGCCCTGACCGTCACTCCGGTCGCCGCACTGGCCGACCGTGTGTTGTCGATCGGCGGCTCGGTGACCGAGATCGTCTATGCGCTGGGCGAAGGCGACAGGTTGGTCGCACGCGACTCGACGTCGAACTTTCCCGCCGAGGCGGCGGGATTGCCCGATGTCGGCTACATCCGCCAACTGTCCGCCGAGGGCGTTTTGTCGGTCGCGCCCGACCTTATCTTGATGGAGGGCGGCGCGGGCCCCGCAGAAACCATAGACCTGCTGCGCGAGGCGGAAATCCCGATGGTCGAGGTCGCCGATGGCTACACGCCGGAAGCGGTTGAAGACAAGATCCACGCCGTTGCGAAGGCACTTAACGTGCCGGACAAGGGCGAGGCGCTGGCGGCCGAAGTGCGCGCCCAGATCGCCGAAGCGCGCGCGACGGTCGGTGACGGCGTGCCCCGCGTCCTGTTCGTCCTGTCGCAGGCTTCCGGTCGCATCATGGCTGCGGGTGAAGGAACCTCAGCCGAGGCGATCATCGAATTGGCGGGGGGCGAAAACGCGCTCTCCGGCTTCCAGGGCTACAAGCAGATTTCGGAGGAGGCCGTCATGGCCGCCGCGCCGGACGTCATCCTGATGATGGATCGCGAGGGCGACCACGCCGTCGCAAATGACGAACTGTTCAGCCAACCGGCGTTCGCGTCCACGCCGGCCGCCGAGGGCGAGCGCGTGGTTCGCATGGACGGGCTTCTCCTGCTCGGGTTCGGGCCGCGCGTGGGCGAGGCGGTTTCGCAACTCGCCGCAGCCCTTTACGGCGACGAGGGTTGAGATGGTCGCGATGACCGAAAGCACCGGGCGCCCGGCGGGCGACAGGCAACCGCTTGCTCGCCACGCCACCCTCGCTCTGGTGGTGCTTCTGGTGATGGTGTCGGTGGCGAGCCTGTTCGTGGGCGCCACGGGTATCTCGCCGTTGGAGGTGATCGGTGCGGTTCTGGCAGGCGAACCGATTGAGACGTCGGCGCGTGTCGTGATCCTCGACATACGGCTTCCGCGCCTCGCGATGGGCGCGCTCGTGGGCGCGTCCCTCGCCGTGGCCGGGGTGGTCATGCAGGGCTTGTTTCGCAATCCGCTGGCCGATCCGGGCATCGTCGGCGTGTCCGCAGGTGCCGGGCTGGGCGCGATCACGGCGATTGTTCTGGGTGGCCTGCTGCCCTCAACGGTGGCGGCGGTGCTGGGCTATGCCCTCGTCCCGGTCGCGGCGTTCGTCGGCGGCGGGGTCTCCGTCGTCCTGCTCTATATCGTGTCGACGCGGAACGGGCAGACCTCGGTCGCGACCATGCTTCTGGCCGGGATCGCCCTCAGCGCGATGGTCAGTGCCGTTTCGGGCGTGATGATCTATCTGGCCGACGACGCGCAGTTGCGTGACCTGACCTTCTGGGGCTTGGGTTCGCTCGCCGGGGCGACGTGGTCCAAGCTGCTGGCCGCGATGCCGCTGATGGTGCTGGGTCTCCTCGGCGCGCCGCTTCTGGCCCGCAGCCTCGACACTCTGGCGCTGGGCGAAATCGCGGCGCAGCACATGGGCATCGACATCCAGCGCATGAAACGGCTCGCGGTGGTGATCGTCGCCGCGTCGGTCGGTGCGGCAGTCGCGGTATCGGGTGGGATCGGCTTCGTCGGTATCGTCGTGCCGCATCTTCTGCGCCTCATGACGGGGCCATCGCACGCGCCGCTCATCCTCAATTCCGCTCTGCTCGGCGCTTCGATCCTGCTGCTGGCCGACATGATCTCCCGCGTGATCGTGGCACCTGCCGAGCTTCCCATCGGGATCATCATGGCGCTGATCGGCGGGCCGTTCTTCCTGTGGGTGCTCATCAAGCGCCGTGGCTTCGCGGGGGTATGACATGCTGAGGGCAAGAAACCTTCACGTGACGATCGACGGGACGACGATCCTGCACGGCGTCGATTTCATCGCGGAGCCGGGCGAGGTGACGGCCATCGTCGGCCCCAACGGCTCCGGCAAGTCGACGCTGCTGTCCGCCCTGACCGGGACACAGGTCTTTGACGGCGAAGCGCAGATGGGCGCGCTGGATCTTGCGACTGCGAAGCCCTGGGAACTGGCCGCGCGGCGTGCGGTTCTGGCTCAGTTCACCTCGGTCGCCTTTCCGTTCACGGTGTCCGAGGTGGTGCGCATCGGTGGGGGGGAGCCGGACCTCACCACTGCGGCGCTGGCGCGTGTCGGTCTGGGCACCTATGGCACGCGGCCCTATCACGCGCTCTCCGGTGGGGAACAGCAACGCGTCCAACTCGCCCGCGTGCTCACGCAGGTCTGGCGACCGATGGATGCGGGCGTTGCGCGGTGGCTGATCCTCGATGAGCCGGTGTCGAGCCTCGACATCGCTCAACAACTCGACGTGATGGAGATCGCGCGGGATTTCGCGCGCGCCGGCGGTGGGGTCGTCGCGGTCATGCACGATCTGAACCTGACGGCGATGTTCGCGGACTCGGTCGCTCTCATGTCGAAGGGTCAGGTCGTTCGGCAGGGTGCCGTTCACGACGTGCTGACCGATGAGACGTTGTCCGGTGCCTATGGGTGCCGGGTGCAGGTGAATATGGCGCCGAGGGGCGGGACATTCGTTCTGCCGCAAGCGTCACAGGCATAGGATACAGTGATGTTTCAGGACCGTTGGGACGCGATAATCGGGTTCATGGACATGGGCGGTATCGCGATCTGGGTGATCGCCGCCCTTGCCGCCGTCACGGCCGGATTGATCGTCTGGAAAATCCTGCGACTTGGGGCCTCCGGCACATGGCGCCCGCGCCGCGCCGAGCGTGCCGTGCGCCTCTGGCAATCCGGGCAGCGCGCCGAGGCCCGGCGTCTCGTCGACGGCAGGCGCGGCGTCTACGCCACCCCCGTCCGGGCCGCGATCGAGGGGATGGGGCGCGACGACATGACCCCCGAGATGACGCGGGAAGAGATTTCGCGCGTGGCGGCGGGCGAGCTGTTTCGCCAGCGCAAGGGGCTGCGCGCGCTCGAACTGGTGGCGACCATCGCGCCGCTCGTGGGCCTTCTCGGCACCGTGTTGGGGATGGTCGCGGCGTTTCAGGCGTTGGAGGCCGCCGGAAGCCGTGCCGATCCGTCCGACCTTGCCGGCGGGATATGGGAGGCTCTGTTGACCACGGCGGCCGGGATGGCCGTGGCGATCCCCGCTTCCGCCGCGCTGACGTGGTTCGAAAGCATAGCGGACCGCGCGCAGGGCCGGATCGAGGATATGGTCACGCGGCTCTTGCTGACTCCCGCGACGGGCGGGGAGCGTCGCATCCTCGAGGTCGCGGAATGACCACGCTCTCGCTGCCCGCACCGCGCCGGTCGCGCAGGCCGAGCCTGACCCCGATGATCGACGTGGTGTTCCTGCTTCTCGTGTTCTTCATGCTCGCCTCGCGCTTCGGCGCGGAAGGCGCGATTGCGGTCAGCGGGGCCACGGGTGCCGATGGAAGCTACGACGGCCCGCCCCGGCTGGTCGACGTTCTTCCCGAAGGCGTGCTTTTGAACGGGAGCGACATCCGCGAAGAAACGCTGGCGACCCAGCTTCGCACATTGATGCAGAACCCCGACGACACCATCGTTCTGCGCGCGCGTGACGGGGCGCAGGTTCAGCGTGTCGTCGATGTGATGCAGGTGCTGTCCGATGCGGGATACCCGGCACTGGTTCTGGTGGACTGAATGCGGATTGCGACCCATCGACAACCGCGCAGGCCAGCCGAGAACGTGATCGCCATGATTAACGTGGTCTTTCTGCTGCTGGTGTTCTTCCTGATTTCCGCGCGGATCGCCCCGCCGCTCCCGGTCGAGGTCGAACTGCCGACCGCCGAGGGTGGCGAGGTGTCGGGCAGCCCGGATACCATCGTGATCGGTCCGGACGGAACGCTTCACTTCGCAGGCGTGACGGGGGCGGAAGCCACCGCGAGACTGGCCGATACCGATGTGCCGCTGACCCTGCGGGTCGACCGTGGGCTGGACGGCGCCGCCTTCGCGCGGGCCTTGCGGGACATTTCGGCGGTCTCCGACGCGCCCCTGGACCTGATCGTGGAGCCCTGACATGCGCGACGGTGCGGAAGTTCTGGCCCTTTCAGCGATGACCACTGTTCTTGCGCTCCTGCTGGTGCCGGTGCCCCGGCAGGAGGGCGAAGCAAGCTCGGGGGCAGGCGGCGAAGCGGTCGTGACGGTGGCCGCGTCCTCGGCGTCGGTCGAGCAGATGGTCGAACGGTGGGAAGCGCCGCCGGAGGCCGCCGTCGAAACCCCCGCGCTGGACGCCCCGCCACCCATCGAAGCCCCGGCGACACCCAGCACGCCGCCGCAGCCGACACCGACCGCGCGGCCCCTGCCCATCGCACCCACGGTGCCGACTTCGCCAGTGCCGCCCGAAACCGATACCGCCGCCCCCGCGCCGCGCCATGCGCCTGATCGGTCCTTGCGCCCGCCCCGCCGCCCTGCCGCCGAACCTCAAAGGCCGCCGGAGCCCCGACGCCCGCCCGCGCAGGTGGCCAATCAGGCGTCGCAGGCACAGAACCAACAGCGTGCGCAGGGGCAGGGTCAGACGGCCAACGCCGGGCAACGTCAGCCGTCGCAATCCACCGCAACCGTCAGCGAGGCGACCAAGCGATCCCTTATGTCGCAATGGGGCGGTCAGATCCAAGGTGCGATTGCCCGCCGCGCGCCGCGTGGTGCGGGAAGCGGCACGGCGGTCGTGCGGCTTACGGTGGCCGCGAACGGCACGCTCGCCGGGGTCACTCTGGCGCGCTCGTCCGGCAATCCGGCCATCGACCGTCTCGCGCTTCAGGCGGTGCGCTCGGCAGGGCGTTTCCCCGCCGCGCCTGCGGGGCTGGGCGCAGGCCCGTTTTCCTTCTCGGTGCCGATCCAGTCACGATAAGGGCGGGCCGACCCATCGGCCGACCCGCCCTTGGCGCGGCGGTGGGACGCCGCGCGATGTTCGCGGTGTCAGGCGAGCGCGGCGAGCCGCTCTTCCGCCTTGGGTTTTTCCACCTTCACCGCGTCCTCCCAAACCGGGCCGTATCCGCGCATTTCCATCGGCGCGCGCAGAATGTCGATACAGGCCTGCGTGTTCTCAGCCGTGGCCTTGCCGACGACAGCATCCATCACGCCCTCGAACCACCCGATCATCTCACGCTGCATGCGGCGCTCTTCGCCATAGCCGAAGATATCCAAAGGCGTGCCGCGCAGCCCCTTCAACTTCGCCATCACCCCAAGCGCCGGGCGCATCCATTGGCCAAGCTCGACCTTGTTCGGCCGCCCGCGTTCATCCTTGCCAAGCGGGAGGAGCGGCGGGGCCATGTGGTAATGCACCTTGTAGTCGCCCGAGAACGCTTCTTTCAGCTCGTCCTCGAAGCCCATCTGCGTATGCAGCCGGGCGACCTCGTATTCGTCCTTATAGGCCATCACCTTGAACAGCGACTTGGCGGCTTGGGTGGCGAGCGGTCCCTCGACCCCCTCCGGCAGCGCGGCGCGGAAGGCGGCCATCCGGTCGCGATAGCGCTGGGCATAGCTTTCGTTCTGGTAGCCGATCAGGAATGTCGCACGCTCGTCGATGATCTCGTCCAGCGTCGGCTCGCGATCCTCGGGCAGGTCGAGACCGCCGAGGATGTTCTCCGGCGCATGGGCCATGATCCGACCGATGGCGAAGGCGCGCTTGTTGCCCTCGATCGCAACGCCGTTGAGTTCAATCGCGCGGTCCAGCGCCCAAAGGTCGACGGGGATCAGACCCTTTTGCCACGCGAAGCCCATCATGATCGTGTTTGCGAACACCTGATCGCCAAGCAGTTTCTCGGACAGCGTATTGGCATCCAGCGCGGTCAGGTTATCGGCGCCCACCGCCTTACGGATGGACCCTTCACGCACCTTGACCATCAGGTCGGCATCGCGCCGCAGAACGATGTCGCCCGTGGGCATTTCAGCGGTGTTGAGCGCCACTTTGGTGCCCTTGCGGTAATGCGCCGAGGCTTTGGGCGAGGACGACACGACCACGTCGCAGCCGATCACCGCGTCCGCCGCGCCATGACCGATCCGCACCTGATGCACGTCGGCGGGCGAGGCACCGAGGCGGATATAGCTCAGGACGGTGCCGAACTTCTGCGCGAACCCTGTGAAGTCGAGCACGGACGAGCCAAGCCCCGACAGGTGCGCCGCCATCGTGATGACCGCGCCCACGGTGACGACGCCGGTGCCGCCCACGCCGGTCACGAGCAGGTCGAAGGGATCGTCGAGCGCGGGCAGGGTGGGCGCGGGGATTTTCGCGACCATGCCGTTCACGTCCAGATCCGCCTCGGCTCGCTTGGCGCGTTCGCCGCCTTCGACGGTGACGAAGGAGGGGCAGAACCCGTCGAGGCAGGAAAAGTCCTTGTTGCAGGTCGACAGGTTGATCTTGCGCTTGCGCCCGAACTTGGTGTCGCGCGGCTCCACCGACAGGCAGTTGGATTCGACCGAACAATCGCCGCAGCCTTCGCAGACCAACGGGTTGATGTAGGCGAAGCGTTTCGGGTCCTCCATCGTGCCGCGTTTGCGGCGACGGCGCTTTTCGGTCGCGCAGGTCTGTTCGTAGATCAGAAGCGACACGCCCTTCACCTCACGCAATTCGCGCTGGAGCGTGTCCATCTGGTCGCGGTCGTGGAAACTGGTCTCGGGCGGGAAGTCGGACTTGGTGAACTTGCCGATGTTGTCCGACACGAGCGCGATGCGCTGCACGCCCTCGGCCCGCGACGACCACGCGATGTTCTGCACGCTCACCGGCCCGTCGACGGGTTGGCCGCCGGTCATCGCCACGGCGTCGTTGTAGAGCACCTTGTAGGTGATGTTGGCACCCGCCGCGACCGCTTGCCGGACCGCGAGCGAGCCGGAGTGATACCACGTGCCTTCGCCGAGGTTCTGGAACTGGTGCTTGCCCCCGTTCCACTTGGACGCGACCGACCACGGCACGCCCTCGCCCCCCATCTGGGCGAAACCGGCGGTGTCGCGGTCCATCCAGCTTGCCATGACGTGACAGCCGATCCCCGCGCCTGCGGTCGAGCCTTCGGGCACGACGGTGGACGAGTTGTGCGGGCAGCCCGAGCAGAAATAGGGCGTCCGGGTCGCGCCGGGCGTGTTCAAGATCGGCGGCTCTTCGGCGGTCAGTGCACGGGCCTTTTCCGGCAGGTTCTCACCCGGGAAAAAGGCGTCGAGCCTCGCGGCGATGATCGGGGCCAGCTGGCGGGCGGACAGTTCACCCGTCCACGGCACCAGATCGTTCTCGGCGGCGGCGTCATGTTTGCCGACCATTTTCTCGGGCTTCTCGCCCGGCCAGTCGTAGAAGTATTCCTTGAACTGGCTTTCGATGATCCCGCGCTTTTCCTCGATGACGAGAACCTCTTTCTTGCCCTTCACGAAGGACAGCGCATCGCGGCGCGCCAGCGGCCAGACCATACCGACCTTGTAGATGTCGATGCCGAGCGCCCGGCACTTCGCCTCGTCCAGACCCAGAAGGCGCAGCGCCTCGAGCGTGTCGAGGTGGCCTTTGCCCGTCGTCACGATCCCATAGGGCGCGTCGGGCAGGCCATAGATCGTGCGGTCGATGGGGTTGGCTTCCACGAAGGCCTCGACCGCCCGCAGCTTCGCCCCCATGCGCACCTCGATCTCGGTCGAGGGCGGATCGCTGCGGCGAATGTGGATGCCGCCGGGATAATCCTCGCGCTCCGGGTAAACGAAGGTGCGGTCGTCGTGCAGCTCGACCGAGCGCCCGGATTCCACGGTTTCCGAGATCGCCTTGAACCCGACCCACGTGGAGGAATAGCGGCTGAGGGCGAAGCCGTATTCGCCGAACGTCAGATATTCTTCGACCGAAGCCGGGTTCAGCACCGGCATGAACCACGCAAGGAACACGGCGTCCGACTGATGGGGCATGGAGGATGAAACGCAGCCGTGATCGTCGCCGGCCACGACCAGCACACCGCCCTTGGGGTCGGTGCCATAGGCATTGCCGTGGCGCAGCGCGTCGCCCGAACGGTCGACGCCGGGACCTTTGCCGTACCACATGCCGAACACACCATCGACTTCGCTGTCCGGGTGCAGCGTCGCCTGCTGGCTGCCAAGAACGGCGGTCGCGCCCAGATCCTCGTTCACGGCGGGCATGAAGGTGATCTTGTCCTGATCCAGCCGTTTGCGGGTCTTCCACAGTTCGAGGTCTAAACCGCCCAGCGGCGAACCACGATAGCCCGACACGAAGCCCGCGGTGTTCAGCCCGGCCGCATGATCGCGTCGCGCCTGATCCAGCATGACGCGGACGAGCGCCTGCGTGCCGGTCAGAAAAACCCGACCTTCGGTCAGGTCGTAGCGGTCGGTGAGCTTGTAATCGGGCGTGGTCGCTGGCGCGTGCAACATGGCTTGCGGTCCTCCTGTTCCCCGCGAGTGTAACGCCCGAAACGTGAATTCCTGTTCCAGATTTGGCGGCGCAGCGGTGAAGTCTGGAACAGGAATTCGATTTGCTTTACAGATTCGGAATGGAGAACCAGATTTCAATCAGTGAACGGGACCGCAGGATCGTTTCCCTGCTTCAGGCGGACTCGCGGATTTCGAACGCCGATCTGGCGGAGCGAACGGGCATGTCCACCTCGGCTTGCTGGAGGCGGGTCAAGGCTTTGGAAGAGGCGGGCGTGATCGCGCGTTACGGTGTGGTCGTGGATCAGGAGCGGCTTGGCCTGAGGTTTCAGGCTATCGTCGAGGTGCAGCTCATTCGCCACGATCCCAACGAGGTCTCGCAATTCATCCGGGCGCTCGAGGCGCGGCCCGAGGTGCAGGAATGTTGGGCGACGACGGGCGACGCCGACTATCACATGCGCGTGGTGTGTGAGGATATCGCGACCTATAATCGGTTCCTCGAGGAATTCCTGTTTCGTCAAAGCGCCGTGCGGGCGGCCCAGACCAACGTGGTTCTGAAGTCGGTCAAACGCGCGAGCGGCCTGACGATCTGAAATGCGCCGGGGCGGGGTCGGTCAAACCGCGTCTGGCCGGCTGAGTCGTCGCGGCATTGGGCAGCGCCACGCGCGTTCTTCACCGAAGCGCCGCTCAAGAAATGAACGACGCCACCCAAGAGCGCACAATTATTAGGCTGTTTCCCCGTTCGAACCGCAATTCGGCGGGGAAAATTTGCCCAATCCCGCCCATGCTCAAAAGGTATGCATGCCCAACGCCACGCGGGGACATCGCGTCAGGGGGTGTGTGACGGCCCACCATTTGCAACCGGAGGCCGCCACACGGATGCAACGAAGTTGCGGGGACAGACATGGGGAGCGAATGCCCGTTGGGCAAGTGCGACCTGACGTCCCTGCTTGGGAGAGTCTTATGAAATTCATGAAATCCGTTCTTGCCGGCGGCGCTGCCACGCTCGCTCTGTCGACCGCTGCCATGGCGCAGGATTGCCCGATCAAGGTCGGTGTGCTGCACTCGCTGTCCGGCACCATGGCCATCTCGGAAACCACGCTGAAAGACACGATGCTGATGCTCGTCGAAAAGCAGAACGAGGCCGGTGGCCTTCTGGGCTGCGATCTGGAAGCTGTCGTCGTCGACCCGGCTTCGGACTGGCCGCTCTTTGCCGAAAAGGCGCGCGAGCTGCTGACCGTGCACGAAGTCGACGTGATCTTCGGCAACTGGACGTCAGTGTCGCGTAAATCGGTTCTGCCGGTGATCGAAGAACTCAACGGCCTTCTGTTCTACCCGGTGCAGTACGAAGGCGAAGAATCGTCCAAGAACGTGTTCTACACCGGCGCGGCCCCGAACCAGCAGGCGATCCCGGCGACCGACTATTTCCTTGACGAACTGGGCGTCGAGAAATTCGCGCTGCTCGGCACCGACTATGTCTATCCGCGCACCACGAACAACATTCTGGAAAGCTACCTGAAGGATAAGGGCATCGCCGAAGAGGATATCTTCGTCAACTACACCCCGTTCGGTCACTCCGACTGGTCCAAGATCGTCGCTGACGTGGTTGCGCTGGGCGCGGACGGCAAGAAGGTCGGCGTGATCTCGACCATCAACGGCGATGCCAACATCGGCTTCTACAAAGAACTCGCCGCAGCCGGTATCTCGGCCGACGATATTCCTGTCGTCGCCTTCTCGGTCGGTGAAGAAGAGCTGTCGGGTCTCGACACCTCGAACCTTGTCGGTCACCTCGCTGCGTGGAACTACTTCATGTCCGCAGACACCGAAGCCAACGCCGAGTTCATCGCGGACTGGCACGCCTTCATCGGTGACGAAGCCCGCGTGACGAACGACCCGATGGAAGCCCATTACATCGGCTTCAACATGTGGGTGAACGCGGCCACCGAAGCCGGCACCACAGACGTCGACGCCGTGCGCTCGGCCATGTGGGGGCAGGAATTCCCGAACCTCACCGGCGGCACCGCGGTCATGGGCGTGAACCACCACCTCGCCAAGCCGGTTCTGATCGGTGAAATCCTTGAGGACGGTCAGTTCGACATCATCTCGGAAACCGATCCGGTTCCGGGCGACGCCTGGACCGACTTCCTGCCGGAATCGGCGGTCCTGACGTCGGATTGGAAAGATCTCGAGTGCGGAATGTACAACACCGAGACCGAGACCTGCGTCCAGCTGACCTCGAACTACTAATCCCAAAGACTGGGGCGGCGGGCTGACCCGCCGCCCCGACAACCCATCGAGGTGAGGTCGATGCTGAAGCGACTTGTGGTGGTCGTGCTGGCGCTTGTGTGTCTGGGAACCCAGATCGTCGCGCAGGACACTCCGAACGGCGACACGGAAACCGGAACAGACCTTGGCCCGATGCAGCAGGTGTTGCAGGACAACGCCGAGATCATCGTCGAAAGCTCGCGCCGCACGATCCAACCTGCGATCGATGCCGTGGCGACCTCCGGCCTCGACAGCGCTCCCTTCGTCCTTGGCACATGGCAGGACCGCGATATGTGGCAGCGTGTGTCCGACGGTCTGTTCTTCAAGGTCGAGAAATCCGGCAGCGATTACGAACTGACCGATTTCGACACTGGCGACATCGTCGCGACGGTCACGAAGGACGACATCGAACAGATCAAGCCGAATTCGGGCATCCGGGGGCTGATCGCGACCGCTCTTGTCACCTTTCAACTGAACGACCCCGATCCTGCGAAACGACGCGAGGCGCTGGATTCGCTTGAGCGGAACGCGAATGCCGACCTATTGGGCCCGCTGCGCGACTCGATCGAAACCGAAGATGATCCGTCGATCCGCGCCCGCAAAGAGCGGCTCGAAAAGCTCATCACGATCACCTACGGCGACGACCCTGAGGCGCGGATCGCGGCGATCGAGGCGATGTCGGGCGATCTTGGCGTCGACGTGCGCGCCGCTCTGAACCCATTGGTTGCGACCCGCACCCGTGCCTTCGATGGCGAGGTGCCGGACAGCGTGAACGTGGCCAAGATCCTGCGCCCCGGCACAGATGATCTGAGCCGCGAAGACGCCTATGCCCTGACGGACGGCGAGCCGCTTTTGACGGATGACGCGCTGCGCGGCGTGCTTCAGGCGAACATCATGGACGGTCAGGTGGGCGGTATCCCGGTCGCGGAGCTGTCCGATCCGGCGCGCCGCATTGCAGCCTTCGAGGCACTGGAAGCCGCTGGAACCGTGCCCGCCGCCGCGACCGAGGCGGACGTGGATGCCGCCATCGCCACCAAGGTCTTCGCGTCCGTCTATGCCGAGCCCAACGCCGACATCACCGCCGCCGCGAACCGCGCGCTGGGCCGGATCGAAACCAAGGTCGGCATGAACCAGGTTCTGGACCTTGGGCTGGACGCCCTGTCTCTGGCGTCGATCTATTTCCTTGCGGCCATCGGCCTTGCCATCACCTTCGGCGTCATGGGGGTTATCAACATGGCCCATGGCGAGTTCATCATGATGGGCGCCTATACCGGATATGTGGTGCAGCAGATCATCCCGAACCACACGACCTCGATCATCGTGGCGATCCCGCTGGCCTTCGCCGTGACCTTTGCGGCAGGTGTGGCGATGGAACGGCTGGTCATCCGCTGGCTGTACAACCGTCCGCTGGAAACCCTGCTCGCCACCTTCGGAATTTCCATCGCGTTGCAACAGCTGGCCAAAAACATCTTCGGCACGCAGGCGCGCCCGCTCACCTCGCCCGACTGGCTGGGCGGAGCGTGGGTGCTGAATGACGTTGTGTCGATCTCGACGGTTCGGATCGCCATTTTCGTGCTGGCGCTCATTTTCCTCGCCGTCTTTCTGTTCATCATGAAGCGCACGCGGCTGGGGCTTGAGACCCGCGCCGTGACGCAGAACCCCGGTATGGCGGGCGCGATGGGGATCAATCCGGGCCGCGTGAACATGCTGACCTTCGGTCTTGGCTCCGGCATCGCGGGCATCGCGGGCGTGGCCATCGGGCTATACGCGCAGGTCACGTCCGAGATCGGTCAGGCTTATATCGTCCAGTCCTTCATGACCGTTGTGGTCGGCGGCGTCGGCAACATCTGGGGCACGCTTCTGGGCGCTGGTCTGATCGGGTCGCTGCACAAGGGGATCGAGTGGTTCAACCCGTCCAACACGCTGGCGGCGCAGACCTATATGATCATCTTCATCATCATCTTCATCCAGTTCCGGCCAAGGGGCATCATCGCCCTCAAAGGCCGCGCGGCGGGGGATTGAGCCATGATTGATGTCTGCCGCTCATCGAGCCGTTCCGGCTTTCTTCGCCGGGCGATGACGGCCCTAGGGGCCGGAAGAGCCACACCCGAGGTGATCCAATGAAAAACACCTTCATCGGTCGCAACCCGTCGATCCTGATCTTCCTCGCCGTGCTTGCGGTGTTCACCATCGCGATCACCTTCATGTCGGAAGCTTTCGGGGCCGGAGTCATCTCGACCTCGTTCGTCAAAACGCTGGGCAAGACGCTGTGCCTTGCCCTCGTCGCGGTCGCGATGGACCTGATCTGGGGGTATGCGGGGATCCTGTCGCTTGGCCACTTCGCGTTCTTCGGGCTGGGCGGCTATATGATCGGCATGTGGCTCATGTACGAGCGCACGAAAGAGATCGTGGCGGGGTCCATGGCGGGCAACCCGATCCCGCCGACCGAGCAGGAAATCGTGGACGGCATCGGCACGCAGATTTTCGGCGTCGTCGGCTCGTCCGAGTTTCCGCTGATCTGGATGTTCGCTGATAGCCTGTTCCTGCAACTTGCGCTTGTCGTTCTGGTGCCCGGCCTTTTGGCGCTCGTCTTCGGCTGGCTCGCGTTCCGGTCGCGCGTCACCGGCGTTTACCTTTCGATCCTGACGCAGGCGATGACGCTGGCCCTGTCGCTTTACCTTTTCCAGAACGACAGCGGGCTGCGCGGCAACAACGGGTTGTCCGGCCTTCAGAACCTGCCGGGCGTCACCGCAAGTCAGGACTTCGTGTCGATCTGGTTCTTCTGGGCCTCGGCGCTGGCCCTCGCGGTCGGCTACATCTTCGCGGCTTGGATCGTGTCGGGCAAATTCGGCAGCGTCATTCGCGGCATTCGTGACAACGAGGCGCGGGTGCGGTTCCTTGGTTACTCGGTCGAGGGCTACAAGCTGTTCCTCTTCACCGTCACGGCCATGATCGCGGGCATCGCCGGGGCGCTCTATTACCCGCAGGCGGGCATCATCAACCCGGCGGAAATCGCACCGATCGCGTCAATCTATCTGGCCGTCTGGGTCGCCATCGGCGGGCGCGGGCGGCTTTACGGCGCGGTCATCGGCGCGGTGTTCGTGTCGCTCGTCTCGACGTTCTTCACGGGCGGTCAGGCCCCCGATATCAACCTCGGGTTCTACGAAATCCAGTGGGTTGACTGGTGGACCATTCTGCTCGGTCTCTCTTTCGTGCTCGTCACGCTCTTTGCGCCCAAGGGAATCGGCGGGTTGTTCGATCTGATCACCGACCGCAAACATCCTGATCGTCACGGCGCGGATCTGGGTCCGGATCAGGGATCGCTACAGGAACGGGAGGCGGTCGAATGAGCCAGCTTCTTGAAGTCAGCGGCATCTCCGTCACCTTTGACGGCTTCCGCGCGATCAACAATCTGTCGTTCTCGATCGGGCCTGCCGAAATGCGGGCGATCATCGGGCCGAACGGTGCGGGCAAGACGACCTTCATGGACATCGTGACAGGCAAGACCAAGCCGGACGAGGGCAAGGTGTTGTGGGGCGAGATGTCCAAGAACCTCGTCGGCATGAACGAGGCCAAGATCGCGCAGGAAGGCATCGGGCGGAAGTTTCAGAAACCAACGGTGTTCGAGGATCAGTCGGTCGAGGACAACCTGCTGATGGCACTGAAAAACAACCGCAAATCCTTTGCGGTGCTGTTCTGGAAGCCGACGGATGCGGACATGAACCGGGTGTCGGATCTGGCCGCCGAGATCGGCCTGTCGAACGAGTTGAAGCGCAAGTCGGGCGAACTCAGCCACGGGCAGAAACAATGGCTCGAAATCGGGATGCTGCTGGCGCAGGAGCCGCGGCTGTTGCTGGTCGATGAACCGGCGGCCGGCATGACCCCGGAGGAACGCGAGCATACGACCGACATCCTCGTCGAAGCCGCTAAGACTCGGGCCGTCGTTGTGGTCGAGCATGACATGGAATTTGTGCGGCGTCTGAACTGCAAGGTGACGGTGCTGCACGAAGGCTCGGTTCTGGCCGAGGGGTCATTGGATCATGTGACCGCGAACCAGCAGGTCATCGACGTTTATCTGGGGCGCTGAACATGCTGACGATCCGCGATTTCACCCTCCACTACGGCCATTCCCAGATCCTGAACGGGATCGACATGGATGCGGCCACCGGCCAGATCACCTGTGTCATGGGCACGAACGGGGTGGGGAAGACTTCGCTCATCCGGGCGATCTGCGGGCGGCACAACCGTTCGGGCGGAACGATGGAGCTGGACGGCGAGAGCCTTGGTGTTCTTCCCGCGCATGTGCTGGCGCAGAAGGGCATCGCGCTGGTGCCGCAGGGGCGCGAGATTTTCCCGCTCCTCACCGTGCGCGAGAATATGGAGACCGCGTTCGCCTGCCTTCCGAAAGGCGAGCACGAGGTGCCGGAGGCCATGTTCGAGCTGTTCCCGGTGCTCAAAGAAATGCAGAACCGGCGCGGCGGCGACCTGTCCGGTGGTCAGCAGCAACAGCTTGCCATTGCGCGGGCACTAATCACCAAGCCGAAGCTTTTGCTTCTCGACGAGCCGACCGAGGGCATTCAGCCGAACATCATCCAGCAGATCGGGCGTGTCATCAAACTTCTGCGCGACGAGGGCAACATGGCCATCGTGCTGGTCGAGCAGTTCTTCGACTTCGCGCATGACCTTGGCGACCGCTTCGTCGTGCTGCGGCGCGGTGCGGTCACGCTGGCGGGGCCGAAGGGCGAAGTCACGCGCGAACAGCTTCTCAAGGGTGTTTCGGTCTGACGACCTTTCACTGTGCCTGATCCATGGCTAACCTTCGCGAAAGCCGAAAGGACGCCAGATGGTTCAGACAATTCCCGCCCGTATCGCAAAGGTGCTCGACCGGCTCCATGCCGAGGCTGCCGAAGATGCCGGGCGCTGGCAGGCGCGCGTCGGCACGACCGACCCAGCCACGCTCAAGGCGGGTGGTGGCGATCTGGTGCGGCTTGGGGAATTCTACCTTGCCGTCACGCCCGACGAAGGGCGGCTTCTGCATATTCTCGCCCGCGCGAAGGGGGCGATGAACGTCGTTGAGTTCGGGGCATCCTATGGGTTGAGTTCGCTATACCTCGCCGCCGCGCTGGAGGGGCGGGGTGGGCGGCTGACGACGACCGAAGTGCACCCCGATAAATGTGCGGCCCTGCGCCGGACGTTCGACGAGGCGGGTGTGGCCGATACCGTCACGCTTCTCGAAGGGGATGCGCGCGAAACGCTAGCCGATGTCGAAGGACCGATCGACATGCTGGTTCTGGACGGCTGGAAAAGCATGTATCTTCCCGTGCACGACCTTCTGCGCCCGTGCCTTGCCCCCGGTTGCCTGATCGTCGCGGACAACATCGACCACGAGGCCGCCGCCGATTACCTCGTCTTCGTGCGTGGCCCGCACAGCGGCATGATGACCACGGTGATCGGCGATCTTGCGTTGAGTTACGTGGGTCAATGAGCGTCGAGGCGGTTTTGTCCTATTGCTTTCCGGAAGGTCTGGATGCGGACCTCGACCGGCATCTGGACTATTGGGGCTGGATGATGCGTGGGGGTGCAGATGCGGGCATCGTGGATCGGTTCGCCCATCTCGTCCCGGATGCGGCCGAGGGGGCGCTCGATGATTGGGCCGCGACACCGCGGGGGCGGCTCGCTCTGATCCTCGTGCTGGACCAGTTTCCGCGCTCTCTCTACCGCGACGACCCGCGCGCCTACGCGACCGACCCGATGGCGCTGGCGCTTGCCGAGGACGGGATCGCCAACGGGGATTTCGCCGCACTGGAACATCCGTGGGAGCGGACACTGTTCGCGCTTCCGCTCGTCCATGCCGAGGGGCCGGATCACGCGGGACGTGCGGCGTTGAACGAACGTCTCGCGCTTGAAACGCTCGACATGGCGCCAGAGGTGCTGAAGCCCGCCTACGCGTTCTGTCTGGCGCAATCGCGGCGTCACCGCGCCGTGATCGACAGGTTCGGACGCCACCCGCATAGAAACGACGTCCTCGGGCGTGAGAGCACACCGGACGAGGCTGCCTATATCGCGGACGGGACGTTCCCGCACCAGCACGCTATCGACGTGTGATCCGAATCGCGGTCACGACAAGCGCGGACCCGACCCGCCAAGCCCCTCTCGAGTGACGACCTCCTGCCAGTTCTGCGTGTGAGCTTGGCCGCCGAAACCCGGTTGCCGGGTGCGATGAAAATTTGTGCGCCTGCCGCGGTCCGGCAAGTTTCGCAGACATTTCCGAAAGGTAGTCGGGGGCGTGTTCCGCTTCCGCATATACCCCGAAAATTGACGCTAGACGCGTGCGAGTCTGGTGGTCCAGAGTGGCCTACGGCTGGGAGCAGCCATCAAACAACATCACACGGCAGACGCGGCGAGGCGTGATTGAAGAAGCGAAAATTATCGCTTTTTCAATGCGTTATTTCTGCGCCTGCCAAGGACCGGTGACGGCCGGGGGCCGCCTTTGGGGCGCATGGAACGCCGTTGCCAAAGCACTGGGGGACCCACTCACATGACGCTCATCCTCGGCTGGCCCGACGCCACCGAAAACGCCCGCCGGATCGGCTTTCGCCCGGCTGCCAAATCGCAGCGCAAGACCGATGCGCCCGTGCGTGCGAACAACGGCGAAAGCCATTGGCTTTGCGCCGCCCCGACGGGCGCGGGAAAGACCCGTGGCTTCGTCATTCCCCAACTGCTCGACTGCCCCGGTTCCGCCGTGGTCGTGGACGTGAAGGGCGAGATTGCGCAGGTCACGGCACGCTACCGCCGCCAGATCGGCGAGGTGCTTGTCATCGACCCTTTCAAGACCGTCTCGCGAGGCGGCGACACCTTCAACCCGCTCGCCCATCTGGACACCGATGACCCGGATTATGCCGACGACATCTTCACCCTGTCGGATCTGTTCAACAACCAGACAATCGACAAGGACCGATTCTGGGACGACAGCGCGCAGAACGTGATCGCCGGGCTGATGGCGGCTGTCGTCCATCTTGCCAAGAAAAGCGGCAAGGACGCGGCGTATTTTCACGAGATTCATGAGAAGTTCCACACCGAGAACCGGATGTACGAGCTTGCCGAAATGCTCGACCTGAACGGCGACCTGCCACCGCTGGCCAGCGCCTTTATCGGGCAATTCCTTTCCACGAACGAAACCACGCGCGCCTGCATCGCGGCGGTCGTGGCGCAGCAGTTGCGGATGCTGGCGAGCCCCGGCGTGCAGCACAGTTTCGCGGGCGATACCGGCGCGGTGGACCGCTTGATCGAAGGGCGGCCCGTTACGGTCTATATCGTTCTGCGGCCCGACCGCCTGTCCTCACATTCCGGCTTCGTTCGGATCATCCTGACCGCGATCATGCAGCGGCTGATGCGCCGGATCACGCGCCCGCACCATCCGACCCTGTTCCTTGTCGACGAGGCTGCACAACTCGGCAAGTTGGCCAGTTTGGAGACGGCCGTGACGCTGGGGCGTGGCTATGGAATCCGCGTCGCCATGCTGGTGCAGAGCCTGTCGCAACTCGAACGGGCCTATGGTGAGGGCCACAAGGTGTTTCTCGAGAACATGGCGCTGATGACGATGGGATCGCCGAACAATATGGCCGCCTCCCGCGTTTTGGCCGAATTCGGTTTCGGAGACGTCACCGCCGAGGCGGTTCATGCGCTGACGCGCGGGCAGGTGATGGTCAAGGACGCCGGTGTGCCGACGCGCCGGTTGAGAAAGCTCGATTACCTCGGCGACAAGGCGTTCGCGGGCCGGTTCGATCCGAATCCGACCTATGGTCCGCCCTGCGACAATTCGGGCGAACAGTTACGGCTGTTCGGGTGATACGATGGGGCCGTGGCAACACGGGGGACGTCATGGCGAAAGACAAGGTGATCGTTCAAAGCTCGCTCGGGATACTGTGGTTCGCGGGGTGGCTGTTCACCCTCGGCTTCCTGCATCTCGGCTTCTTCAAGGGCATCCTCGCCCTATTGCTCTGGCCCTACTACATCGGGATCGAGATGACGCCGGGCGGCGCGGATTAGAACATCCCGTTCGGGTTCGCGCTCTCGCTGGGCAGGACCTGAAGCACATCCCAGTGCTCGACGATCTTTCCGTGTTCGTCGAGCCGGAAGATGTCGATCCCGGCGTATTCGAGGCCTTCGGGCCAGATCTGGTGGCAATGCAGGATCACCCGGTCGCCCTCGGCCCAGACGCCTTTGAACACGACTTCCTTTCCCGGATAGTCACGCGCCATGCGTTCGAAATAGGCGATGAAACCGTCCTTGCCGGTCGCGACGTGGGGATTGTGCTGGATGTATTCCGCGCCGACGTATCGCTCGATCGCCTCGCGGGGGCGGCAATCGTTGAACATCATGGCGTAGAACTCCATGACGTTGCGCTTGTTCGTGGCGAGGTCGGGCATATCGGCTCCTCCGGGTCTGCCCGACCCTAGCACGTTTCCGGGGTCAGCCCAGAAGGTGCCTTGCCATGGTGTTATCCAAGAAGCCGTCTTGCGATGACCTGTGCCTGAATTTCGGCGGCACCCTCGAAGATATTCAGGATGCGCGCGTCGCAGAGGATGCGGCTGATCTGGTATTCCAGCGCAAAACCGTTGCCACCGTGAATCTGAAGCGCGTTGTCGGCACAGGCCCAAGCCACGCGGGCACCCAGCAGCTTTGCCATCCCGGCCTCGAGGTCGCAGCGGCGGTCGTTGTCCTTTTCCCATGCCGAGAAATAGGTCAGCTGACGCGCCACCATGATCTCGACCGCCATCATGGCGAGCTTGCCGGCCACGCGGGGGAAGTTGATGAGCGACTTGCCGAACTGTTTGCGGTCGATGGCATATTGCATGCCCACTTCCAGCGCCGATTGCGCCACGCCGATGGCGCGCGCTGCGGTCTGGATGCGGGCGGATTCGAACGTCTGCATGAGTTGCTTGAAGCCCTGACCCTCTGAGCCACCCAGAAGGTTGGCGGCGGGCACCTTGAACCCGTCGAAGCCCAGTTCGTATTCCTTCATGCCGCGGTAGCCCAGCACCTCGATCTCGCCGCCGGTCATGCCCTCGGTCGGGAAGGGGTTTTCGTCCGTGCCCGGCTCTTTCTCTGCCAGGAACATCGACAGACCCTTGTAGTTGTCGGTCGATGGATCGGTGCGGGCCAGAAGCGTCATGACGCTCGCCCGTGCAGCATGGGTGATCCACGTCTTGTTCCCGGTCACGGTGTAGGTGTCGCCGTCCTTGACCGCCCGCGTACGCAGGCTGCCGAGGTCCGATCCGGTGTTGGGCTCGGTGAACACGGCGGTCGGCAACACCTCGCCCGAGGCGATCTTGGGAAGCCATATCGATTTCTGCTCGTCCGTTCCGCCCGCGAGGATGAGTTCCGCCGCGATCTCGGACCGGGTGCCCAATGAGCCGACACCGATGTAGCCGCGCGAAAGTTCTTCGGACACGACGACCATCGAGGCCTTGGACAGGCCGAGGCCGCCGAGGTTTTCCGGGATGGTCAGGCCGAAGACGCCCATTTCGGCCAGTTCCTCGATCACCTCCATCGGGATCAGATCGTCCTTCAGGTGCCACTCATGCGCGTGCGGCACGACTTTTTCATCCGCGTAGCGGCGGAACTGCTCCCGGATCATCTCAAGCTCTTCGACCAGCCCCGAAGCGCCGAAGGTCGCGTGGCCGGCGTTGTCCTGCATCAGTTCGACAAGCCGCATCCGCGCGGCCTGCGTATTGCCCGCAGCCACCAGCGTCATGACGGCGGGCTGCATCATCGCACCGATGTCCTGCGGGGCGAGGCCCATGTCGATCAGCTTGGCGGTTTCGTTCTGGCTCATCGGGATGCCGCCCTGAATCTGCCAGAGGTATTCTCCGAAAGCGATCTGAAGCAGAAGTTGCTCCATTTCGCCGAGCCGTCCCTCGCGATCCAGTTTGACGGCCCAAGCGCGGGTCTGGCGCAGCGCCTCGACATAGGTGGCGAGCCACGCGAGTGCATGGGCGGCGAACTGGTGTTCCTCAAGCCGAGCCGCCGACACCTTGCCGTCCTGCGAAACCGTCTCGCGCACCTTGGCGGTCGCGGCCTCCAGAACGCCCTCGACCGGGGCGAGCGCCTCGCCGGTCAGGGTCAGAAGATCGTCCAGCAGCGGCTTTGTCATGGCGGCGTCCTTGGGCATGTCAGTCTCCGGTGAATCTATCTCGTCGGTGATATGTAGTTTGCAGGTGCAGCGCAACATTAATTCGCGAACGCTTGTCCAATGGTATGAAAATGTCGCGGATGAATTGGGCTGCATGTGGCCGGGAACCAGCGTAGGAGGAGGCATGGACCTGTTCGGTGTGTTCTCAGACATGGCCACGACGACCCTGATCGCGGCGACGCTCATCATCCTGTTCGCGGGCTTCGTGAAAGGCGCGGTCGGCTTCGCCATGCCGATGATCATGATTTCCGGGTTAGGGTCCATCCTGCCGCCCGAAACGGCGTTGGCCGCGCTGATCGTGCCCACGCTCGTCACGAATATCCGGCAGGCCTCACGCGGCGGATGGGCCGCAGCTTGGCAATCGGTGAAGGATTATCGCGTGTTCCTGATCGCGATGCTGATCCTGCTGGTCCTGTCGGCGCAGCTTGTCGGCGTGATTTCCTCCAAGGCCCTGTTCCTCGTGATCGGCGTGCCGCTGGTCGCGTTCGCCGTTCTGCAACTCGCGGGCTTCGCGCTCCGCCTCGATCCCGAAAACCGGACCCGTGACGAGGCTTTGATGGGGGGATTTGCGGGCTTTCTTGGCGGTATGTCCGGCATCTGGGGGCCGCCGACGGTGATGTATCTGACGGCCACCGATGCACCCAAATCGGCCGCGATGCGGGTGCAGGGGGTGATATACGGCATCGGGTCGATCGCCCTGCTGCTCGCACATCTTCGGTCGGGCGTGCTGAACCCCTCGACCCTCCCGCTGTCGATTGCATCGGTCGGGCCTGCACTGATCGGCATGTGGATCGGCTTCAAGCTGCATGACCGGATGCCGCAGGCGACTTTCCGGCGGGCGATGTTGTTCGTGCTGGTCGTCGCCGGATTGAACCTGATCCGCCGAGGGCTGTTCGGTTGATCGGATTGGCTAGTCTGCGGATGCTTCGAGTTCCTTGAGGAAATCGAAATCCCCGGAGCGGTCAGACGAAGCCCAGCAGCCAAGGCCCTTCAGATCCGCGATCTTCGTGTATCCAAGCCCGCCGAGAAATGCGTCGCATTCAGCGAGGTTATCTTCGATCATCACCAGCGGCCTTTGCGTGCGGATTGTCTGTTCCGCCCCTTTCAGGGCAGACAGCTCATGCCGTTCGACGTCAAGCTGGATGATCGACAGGTCCGAAAGACCCAAGCTGTCGATCGAAAGCCCGGTCATCAGGTGCCCGCTTTCGGCAACGCGAGAGCCTCCGCCGAAGTGTTCGCCATCGGGGGCGGAGGTGTTGATGCGAACCGAAGTCACCTCTTCCGTCAGAGCGGCGTTGAAGAGGACGACGTTTTGCAGGTCGTTCGCGTCCTTGCACAGGTTCGCGAGCACGAAGTTTTCCAATGCGGGTTCAAAAGCATATACGCGCTGCGCCTTGGCAGAAAACGAGGGAAGCATGTCGCCGAAAAACGTGCCCGCATGTACCATCGCACCGGGAAAGCGCGACAACACCTCGCGAACCGCGCGGTGCGTATCCGGTTCGTAGTAGGTGTCTGCAAGGATCGCCCGTGCCGCGCTGCGATGTGCGGCATAGCGAGGCACCAAATACGTGTTGCCTTCGAAATCGTGGCGGATGAATTCGATCCGGTACTCGCCGTCATTGCCTTTAGTCGGGGACGCGCCGGTCGAGCCCTTCGGCGCGCGAACGATAATGTAGCCTGAACTGCGAATGAGTTTCTTCAGGAATGCTTTCACGTCACTTCGTCCAATCTTCTTGAATGTACCTCAGAGACAATGACGTGGTTTGGATGTCAAACGATACGCCAAAATGACCTAGAGGATTCGGCCTGCCAAAAAGTGAGTATCCGAAGCGCGAGTGATGGCTGGTTCGCCTATCCGTTCAGCTCATCAAAGCCGGGCCACGGCACATATCGGCGCTGATGAAGCTGTCTTCCGGCGGGACGATGGTGAATTCCTGCGACAGCACCATTTCGCCGTCGATTTCGACCCCGATGGTCCAGGTGCCGATGGCGACCTCGTACGGGAAATCGAAGGTGAACAGCGACGCGTTCGCGCTGTCGTCATAGACGGTCGTCGCGTATCGCTCCACCGTCACCGGCGGGGAGCCGAACGGCGGGTGCTCGGTGACGATATAGGCGGTGCGCGCGCCCATCCCCTCTTGCAACTGGAACCTCACGCCGAAGCCGATGCCCAGTTCGCCTGGGATGATCGTGGTGTGAAAGTCGGCGGTCAGTTCGCCGTCGATCAGGTCGATGTAGCCGCGTTCCGTTCCCGGCGCCTCTTCGCGGCCCGAGGCTTCGCGGGGGCAGAAGATGCCGGCCTCCACGAAGATCATCGGGTCTTTCACGACGCGGGCGTTTTCGGCCCAAGCGGCATGGGCCAGAAGCGCGAACGCCCCGCCGGTGAGGGCGAGGCGTCCGACAGATCTGGTTGCACCGGTCAGCATCAGCCGATGGCGGCGGCTTTGACGTCGTCGTCGATGTATTCGAGGTACTGTTCGAAGTTCTCGGCGAACATCTTGACCAGTTTCTCGGCCTGCGCGTCGTAGGAGTTCTTGTCGTCCCACGTGCGGCGCGGGTCGAGCAGAACCTCGGCGACGCCGTCGACGTATTTCGGCACCTCGAACCCGAAGTTCGGGTCTTTGCGGTATTCGGCGTCCGACAGCGAGCCATCCAGCGCCGTCGCGAGCAGCGTGCGGGTCGCCTTGATCGGCATGCGCGAACCAACGCCATAGGCGCCGCCGGTCCAGCCGGTGTTGACGAGCCAGCAGGTCGCGCCGTGCTTGGCGATCTTGTCCTGAAGCAGCTTGCCGTATTCCTCGGGACGACGCGGCATGAACGGCGCGCCGAAACAGGTCGAGAAGGTCGGGATCGGCTCGGTCACGCCCACTTCGGTGCCCGGCGTCTTCGAGGTGAAGCCCGACAGGAAGTGATACATCGCCTGCGCCGGGGTCAGCCGCGCGATCGGCGGCAGCACACCGTAAGCGTCGCAGGTGAGCATGATGATGTTCTTGGGATGCCCGCCCAGCGACGAATTCGACGCGTTCGAGATGTAGTGCAGCGGGTAGGCGCAGCGCATGTTGTCGGTGATCGAGTTGTCCTCGAAGTCGAGTTCCTTGGTGTCCTCGTCGTAGACCATGTTCTCGATCACGGTGCCGAACATCGAGCAGGTCGCGTAGATCTCCGGCTCGGCCTCGGCGGACAGGTTGATCGTCTTGGCATAGCAGCCACCTTCGAAGTTGAAGGTGCCGCGATCCGACCAGCCGTGTTCGTCGTCGCCGATCAGTACGCGGGTCTCGTCGGCGGACAGGGTCGTCTTGCCGGTGCCCGAGAGACCGAAGAAGATCGCGGTGTCGACCGGGTTGCCCGGTGCGTGGTTGGCCGAGCAATGCATCGCCATGATGCCCTTGCCGGGCAGGATGTAGTTGAGAAGCGTGAAGACCGACTTCTTGTTCTCGCCCGCGTATTCGGTGCCGCCGATCAGGATGATCTTCTTGGCGAAGTTCAGCGCGATGACGGTTTCCGACCGGCAGCCGTGTTTGTCGGCATCCGCCTTGAACGACGGGCAGTTGATGATCGTGAACTCGGGCACGAAATCATCCAGCTCGTCGCGTTCCGGGCGGCGCAGCATGTGGCGGATGAACAGGTTGTGCCAGGCAAGCTCGGTCACGAGGCGCACGTCCAGACGGTTCGCGGGGTCCGCGCCACCGAACAGGTCCTGCACGAAATAGTCGCGGCCCTTCATGTGCTCGATCATGTCGGCGTAGAGCACGTCGAACTTGGCCGGGTCCATCGGCTTGTTGTTCTCCCACCAGATCGAATCCTCGACGTCCGGGGTGCGGACCACGAACTTGTCCTTGGGTGAACGACCTGTGTGCTTGCCGGTCTCGACCAACATCGTGCCGCCTTTGCCGAGGTGGCCTTCGCCACGCTTCAGTGCTTCTTCGATCAGCGAGGGCTCGATGAGGTTGTAATAGACGTTGCCAAGCCCCGTGATGCCTTGCTCCTCCAAACGGTACGAAGGGTTCACCCGTCCAATGGTCATCTCGTGTGCTCCTGTTACCGGCCCACCGCCGGCCTTTATGATAGTGCTAGGGGGCCCATACGCCTAACGGGAAAAAGAGCCTCCACCACGGTGCCGGTGCAGCAGCGTGTGGAGCGGCTATAACATGCAGTTTTCGTGTAGGAACAGGGCGCTTTGTCGCGTTAGCGCAAGCAATGCGGCTGTTTGCGCAACCACCAGTGGAACCGTCTCCGGACCCGCCACAAATCAGCCAAAATTAACCCCTATTGGTGCTGAATAGACGCATTCCGGTGGCCGATTCGCACTTGGGAGTTGATTCTGCACGAGAAAGTGGATTCTATGAGTGCAAAAAATTGGCAGAAACGAGCAGAACAAGGACATCTCAAATGTCGAAGATTGCCCTGGTGGACGACGACAGGAATATCCTGACGTCGGTTTCCATTACACTTGAGGCCGAAGGCTTCGAGGTTGAAACGTATAATGACGGTCAGCAGGCGCTCGACGCCTTCAACAAGGCGCTTCCGGACATGGCCGTGTTCGACATCAAGATGCCGCGCATGGATGGCATGGACCTGCTTCAGCGGGTGCGCCAGAAAACGAACATGCCGGTGATCTTCCTCACCTCCAAGGACGACGAAATCGACGAAGTGCTCGGTCTGCGCATGGGGGCCGACGATTACGTGAAGAAGCCGTTCTCGCAGCGTCTTCTCGTCGAACGCATCCGCGCGCTCCTGCGCCGTCAGGAGGCGATCGAGGGCGTGGTCATGCCCGACACCGAAGAAAACAAGGTCATGCAGCGCGGCAATCTGTCGATGGACCCGCTGCGCCATGCCGTGACGTGGAAGGGCAAGGACGTGTCTCTGACCGTCACCGAGTTCCTTTTGCTTCAGGCACTTGCACAGCGTCCGGGCTTCGTGAAAAGCCGCGATCAGCTGATGGACGTGGCCTATGACGATCAGGTTTACGTGGACGACCGCACCATCGACAGCCACATCAAGCGGCTGCGCAAGAAGATGCGGACTGTGGATGACGAGTTCTCTGCAATTGAGACGTTGTACGGCATTGGGTATCGTTACAACGAAGAATGATGGCTAGGCGGGGGGCAACCGCCCGAGCGGAGTGAACTTGGTGCGTGACACCGACACCGTATCTGACGGCGCTGACGTGGTGCTGGGCGAAGACTGGGTCGATCCCCAGTCTTCGGTCGACGTCGAATTGCGCGACTCCCGCCGCCGGCGGAAGGCGATTTCCGTCAATCGTTCACCGCTCGCCCGCAAGATCATCACGTTCAACCTGCTCGGCCTCGTCGTTCTCGTGGCCGGGGTTCTGTACCTCAACCCGGTGCGCGACAGCCTCGTCGCGCAGCGGGAACGGGCCTTGGTCAGCACGGCCGAGCTTCTGGCCGAGGTGTTCGTCGTTCAGCAGTCCGTGGGCATCGCGCCGAGCGATCCGGGCACATCCCCCGATGCGACCGATGCGCCCGACACCCAGCCCGAAGCCGATGGCGGCCTCACGCCCGAGCTTGTGCGGGACATTCTGGCCGAAACCAATATCTACGACAGCGGCGACATCGTCGTCTTCGATGCCGCGGGTGAGGTGCTGGGCACGAACGAAGGCATTCCACGGACCGACCGCCCGGCGGTCGTCGGGCTGGAAAGCGACGAACGATCCACGATCATCACCGATTTCCTCTCGAAGGTGTGGGAGGCCGTTGCGGGCCTGATCGCCGCGCAATCGACCGAGCCACCGATGCCGGTGGACAGCGTGGCGCTCGCGAAGGAATTGCTGCCGGACGTCTACAACGGCAACACGCGGATCAAGGGCGGGCAGGACGCGAGCGGGGCGACCCGATTCACGGTCGTCACGCCGATTACCGTCGACGGCGCGGTGCGTGGCGCGGTTGCGCTGACATCCGTGGGCGGGGAACTGGACGCGCTGGTGCGGGCGGAACGCGAGCAGGTGCTCCAGATGTTCGTGATCGCCATCCTCGTGTCGATCGGCCTCTCGCTGGTCCTTGCTTCGACCATCGCGAATCCGCTGGCCGATCTGGCCGCCGCCGCCGAGATCGGGCGCGACAAGAATGCTCAGGCCGCCGTGAACGCAGGCCGGGTGCGTATTCCCGACCTGTCGGGGCGACCGGACGAAATCGGCCGCCTGTCCAAGGCGTTGCGCGGCATGGTCTCGGCACTTTACGACCGGATCGACGCGAACGAGCAGTTCGCGGCCGACGTGGCGCATGAGATCAAGAACCCGCTCGCCTCGCTCCGCTCCGCCGTCGGCACCCTGCGGCTCGCCCGCAAGGACGAACAGCGTGAACGCCTGCTGGACGTGATCGATCACGACGTGCGCCGGCTCGACCGGCTGGTGTCCGACATTTCCAACGCCTCGCGGCTCGACTCGGAGCTCGTGAAGGAAGAGGAAGAGCCGTTCGACCTCATCAAGATGATCCGCAACCTGACCGAATACCTCGGCAACGAGGCGGAGGGGAAAGGCGTCGACTTCATTTCCGATCTGCCGTCGGAAAGCATCGTGATCCACGGCCTCGAAGCGCGGCTCGCACAGGTCTTCGTCAACCTCATCACCAACGCGCTGTCGTTCTGTGAAGAAGGCGACGCGATCCGCGTCTGGGCGCGCCACCGCGACAATCGCGTTCTGGTGGTGGTCGAGGATACAGGCCCGGGCATCCCGGAAGAGGCCCTGACCAAGATCTTCAACCGCTTCTACTCCGAACGCCCCGAGGGCCAGTTCGGCAACAACTCCGGCCTCGGTCTGGCGATCTCCAAGCAAATCGTCGAGGCTCATGGCGGCGTGATCTGGGCCGAGAACATCCGCCCGACCGATGCCGACATCACCTCGGAACCGCTGGGCGCACGCTTCGTCGTCGGTCTGCCGGTTTGACCCCGGCGCCTCCGCGCCAATCCAAAGACATCCTTCACGCCACCTCCGTCGCGGTCGACGGCAAGGCTGTTCTCATCACCGGCCCGTCCGGCAGCGGCAAATCGGGACTGGCGCTCGACCTGATCGCCTATGGCGCGGTGTTGATCTCGGACGACCTGACCCGCGTGAGTTCGGATGAAGGCGGGTGGCCCGTCGCGCAGGGCACAGGCCGGATGACCGGCGTCATCGAAGCGCGCGGCATCGGTCTTGTCACCGTCCCGCACGCACTCAGTGCGCCGATTTCCCTGATCGTCGATCTGTCGCACACCGAGACCGCGCGCCTGCCGGCGCCGCGACGCACCGAGCTTCTGGGATCACGGATCGTCACGGTGTCGCGGGTTGACACCCCGCACTTCGCCGCATCCATCATGGCCCTGATGAAAGGTGGGTTGGTTCAATGAGCGATCAGGGTCCAGGCGAGGTTTCGCCCCGTGTCGTGCTCGTCACCGGGCCATCCGGTGCCGGGCGGACGACGGCACTCAGGGTGTTCGAAGACCTCGGATACGAGATCATCGACAACCTGCCCATCAGCATGATCCCGCGCCTGTTCACCGGCGCGGCCCCCGAGCATCCTATCGCACTCGGCATCGACGTTCGGAACCGCGATTTTTCGACCCATGCCATTCTCGACCTGATCGACGCGGGCGAGGCGGGCTGGTCGGACCGGATCCAGGTTCTTTATTTGGATTGCCGCCCCGATGTTCTGGTGAACCGCTATTCGGAAACCCGACGGCGCCACCCGGTGTCGCCGAACGAGACGCCGGAGGCCGGGATCGCCAAGGAAATCGACCTGCTGCAACCGATCCGCATACGGGCCGACGTGCTGATCGACACGTCCGAAATGTCTCCGCACGACCTGAAATCCGAGCTGCTTGCGGTGTTCGAGGCGGGCGAGGACGCGAACCTCTCGGTGTCGGTGCAGAGCTTTTCCTACAAACGCGGGGTTCCGCGCGGTCTGGACCTCGTGTTCGACGTCCGTTTTCTGCGCAATCCGCATTGGGACCCGACCCTTCGGGGTCTCACCGGCCAATCCGAGGGTGTCGTCGACTATGTGACCGCCGACGAAAGGTACGCGCCGTTCTTCGACAAGACTCGCGACCTGATCGAATTCCTGCTTCCGGCCTACCGGGACGAGGGGAAATCTCACCTCGCGATCGGGTTCGGATGCACCGGCGGGCGTCACCGTTCGGTTACCCTTGCGGAAAGAATGGCCAAGGCCCTTGCAGACAAGGGCTGGCAAGTGTCAATTAGGCACCGGGAGCTCGAGCGTCAGGGGGGCGGTGGCGCATAGGGCAAGGGATCAGAACTCGAGGTTCATCGCGTGATCGGAATCGTGATCGTTGCGCATGGCGGCCTTGCCGGTGAATACCTGTCTGCGGTCGAACACGTCGTCGGTAAACTTGAGGCCGTGCGGGCGATAAGAATCGCCGCGGATTGCGACCGTGGTCGCAAGCGGGCCGAGATCATGGCCGCCGCCGATGCGGTCGACCACGGCGATGGCGTGATCGTTGTCGTGGATATGTTCGGTGGGTCGCCGTCGAACCTGTCGTTGCCGGCCTGTGCGGGACGCAACCGCAAGATCCTGTACGGCGCGAACCTCCCCATGCTTGTCAAACTGGCGAAAACCCGCCACGGAACGGTGGAGGAGGCGACACGGGCAGCATTGGCCGCCGGTCGCAAGTACATTGACGCCATCGACGGCGTGCAGGCGGAGGACACGCATCCATGAGCACGTCGCTCGCACGCAAGATGAAGATCGTGAACGAAAAGGGCCTACATGCCCGCGCATCCGCGAAATTCGTCGATGTCGTCGAAAACCACGATGCGCGCGCCCGCGTCTCCAAGGACGGGATGGAGGCCGAGGGCGACTCGATCATGGGTCTGCTCATGCTCGCCGCGTCGCGGGGGAGCGAGATCGAGGTCGAGACCTCGGGGCCACAGGCCGAGGCGCTTATGGAGGCGCTCGATGCGCTCGTGGCTGACAAATTCGGCGAAGGCATGTAGAAACACGTCTTGCGCGAGTCGAGAACAAAGGGGGCATCCCGTTTGGATCAATCTGTAAACACCGTTGCGCGGGCCCGGGCGGCCCGCCGTGCCGCATCCGATCGGACTGATGCGGCCAAGCAGGGTGAGCAGTATTCGCCTGAAAAGCCTGCCCTTGGGCACACCTATACCAAGCGCGACCTCAGCTACGCCGACACCTTCGACAACAAGGTTCAGGCGCGTCTCATCCGCTGGATGGAGATGCTGACCGGCAAGCTGATGATCTTCCACATGATCAACAAGTTCGAAAAGCTCGGCGCGCCGACCGGTATCGACTTCTGGTCCGGCGCGATGAAGGCGATGGGGATCGACGTCAACACGCCGAAAGAGCAATACCTGAACATCCCGAAAGAGGGCCCCGTGGTCGTCGTGGCCAACCATACGCATGGTCTTGTCGATGGTATGGTGCTGGGCGACATGATTTCGCGCGTGCGGCCGGACTTTCAGATCCTGACGCGCTCGGTCCTGACCGGGCTTGACGAAGTCGCGTCGTCCTTCCTGATCCCGGTTCCGTTTCCGCATGACCCGGACGCGCAGGAAAAGGGCAAGGAAATGCGGGCGCAGGCGCTGGAACGGCTGAAGTCCGGCGGTGTCATCGCGGTGTTTCCGTCAGGTGTCGTCGCGGCGTCGGAAACGTGGTGGGGCCCGCCCGTCGAGGCGGAGTGGAACTTGTTCACGGCGCAGTTGATCCGCAAGACGGGCGCGACGGTCGTTCCGATCAAGTTCCATGGCCGCAACACCCGCGCCTACAACATCGCGAACAAGGTGTCCGCGACGATGCGGCAGGGGCTCTTGATCCATGAGATCGTCCGGGCCTGCAATCAGCCCCATGCGCCGACGATCGGCAAGGCGATCACGCCGGATGAGGTCGACGAGAAATGGACGAGCCCGCGCGAGTTCATCAAGTGGCTGCGCGAGCATACGCTGTCTTTGAAATCCTGAGGTTCAGGGCGCGCGCGGCCTGAACGCCGCCTTGGTCAGCGCGTCGGGACCGGCACGTCGCCGCGATAGTCGTAGAACCCGCGCCCGGTCTTACGCCCGAGCCAACCGGCCTCGACGTATTTCGTCAGGAGCGGGCAGGGGCGGTATTTGGTGTCCGCCAGCCCGTCATGCAGCACGTTCATGATCGCCAGACAGGTGTCGAGACCGATAAAGTCGGCCAGTTCCAACGGCCCCATCGGGTGATTTGCGCCAAGCTTCATCGACTGGTCGATCGACTTCACCGAACCGACGCCTTCGTAAAGCGTATAGACCGCCTCGTTGATCATCGGCATCAGGATGCGGTTCACGATGAAGGCCGGGAAATCCTCGGCGCTCGCGGCGGTCTTGCCAAGGTTCTCGACCACCTCCTGACAGGCTTCGAAAGTCGCCTGATCGGTGGCGATCCCGCGGATGAGTTCTACGAGCTGCATGACCGGCACCGGGTTCATGAAGTGGAACCCCATGAACTTTTCCGGCCGGTCGGTGCGCGAGGCGAGGCGCGTGATCGAGATCGACGAGGTGTTCGACGTCAGGATCGTCTCGGGTCCGAGATGCGGCAGCAGATCCTCGAAGATCGCCTGTTTGACCGTTTCACGCTCGGTCGCCGCCTCGATAATCAGGTCGGAGGGGCCAAGGTCGGTCAGCGTCAGCGTCGTCTTGATGCGGGCCATCGCGGCGTCCGCGTCCGACTGCGAAATCTTGTCGCGCGACACCTGACGCTCGAGGTTCTTTCGCACGGTGTCGAGCGCGGCGTCGAGCGCATCCTGGCTGATGTCCGTAAGCAGAACGTCGTACCCGGCCAGCGCCATCACATGCGCGATGCCATTGCCCATCTGCCCTGCGCCGACCACGCCCACCGTCTTGATTGCCATTTGCGACCCTTCCACTTGTCTGACGGACCATAGGCGCGGGCGGGTTCAGGGGGCAAGACCCAGCCGTTAACCGTGCCGCCAGAAAAGACCCCTCCCGGCCCGGCTGTCTTTAAGTGTTTGGCAACGAGTCCCTGACAGATTGTCTGTCGGGTGAAAAAATGGAGTGGGTGGAATGGCCTATGAAAACCTGGGCGAGAGTGCCCTTGACTATGTCCCGTGCCGGTACGGGAAATCCAAACTGTTGTTCCGGGGGCCGAAGCGCAAGTTGACCGCGCCTTACGTCGCGATGATCGGAGGGACCGAGACCTACGGAAAATTCGTCGAGACGCCGTTTCCGGCGCTGACGGAAAGCGTGCTCGACATGCCGGTGGTCAACCTTGGCTGCGTCAATGCAGGGATCGACGTGTTTTCACAGGACCGGACGGTCGTGGACATCTGTTCCAAGGCCGAGGTGACGGTCGTGCAGGTTACCGGTGTACAGAACATGTCGAACCGGTTCTACGCGGTGCATCCCCGGCGCAACGACAGGTTCCTGCGGGCCTCGAACCTGCTGAAAACGATCTACCGCGAGGTCGATTTCACCGAGTTCAACTTCACGCGCCATCTGCTCACGGCACTTCGCGCGACCTCGGCGGAAAAGTTCGCCATGGTCGAGCAGGAATTGCGCGAGGCGTGGGTCGCGCGGATGAAGACGTTGGTGTCGCGGATCGACAGCCGAGTGGTGCTTCTATGGCTTTCGAGCCATGCGCCGGACCGGGCCGAGACTGACACTGCGGACGGGGCTGACCCGCTCTTCGTCGACAGCGACATGCTGGACGCGGTGGCCCCGTTCGTCGAGGAGATCGTCGAGGTCGTGGTGACACCGGAAGAAATCGTCGACGGGTTCGCGGGCCTTGCCTTCAACGAGTTCGAGGAACCCGTGGCGCGCGGCATGTTGGGCACCGTCGCACATGCAAGGGCGGCCGCCGCGCTGGATGCGTCGCTCCGGCGATTGCTCTGATCCAATCAAAAAAGGCCCGCCGAACCGGCGGGCCTTTTCGTTGTGCATGTTGCCTGCGCGCCCTGTGTGGACGGCGCAAGAACGCCTTCCCGGCTCAGAGCTTTTCGATCAGCTCCGGGACGGCGGTGAAGAGGTCGGCGACGAGGCCGTAGTCGGCGACCTGGAAGATCGGGGCCTCTTCGTCCTTGTTGATCGCGACGATGACCTTGGAGTCCTTCATGCCCGCGAGGTGCTGAATGGCGCCCGAGATGCCGACGGCGACGTAGAGTTCCGGCGCGACGACCTTGCCGGTCTGGCCCACCTGCCAGTCGTTCGGGGCGAAGCCCGAGTCGACCGCGGCGCGGGAGGCGCCGACGGCGGCGCCCAGCTTGTCGGCCAGCTTTTCGATTAGCGCGAAGTCCTCTTCCGAGCCGACGCCGCGGCCGCCCGACACGACGATGCCCGCCGAGGTCAGTTCCGGGCGGTCGCTTTCGGCCACCTTGTCCTCGACCCATTCGGATTTGCCCGAGGCATCCGGCGCGCCGATGGTCTCGACACTCGCCGAACCGCCGTCTCCGGCCGCGTCGAAGGTCGAGGTCCGGAAGGTGATAACCTTCTTTTCATCTTTCGACTTTACGGTCTGGATCGCGTTCCCGGCATAGACCGGGCGTTCGAACGTATCGGCATCCACAACGGCGGAGGCATCCGAGATCACCATCACATCCAGAAGCGCGGCCACGCGCGGCATGATGTTCTTCGCGTCCGTCGTCGCGGGCGCGCAGATGTGCGAGTAATCCCCGGCGAGCGAGACGATGAGGTCCGCGGTCGCTTCGGCAAGGCGGTGGCCGAGGCTGTCGCCTTCCGCGACCAACACCTTGGCCACACCGTCGATCTTGGACGCGGCCTCACCAGCGGCCGCAGCCGAGGCGCCCGCGCAGAGCACGGTCACATCGCCAAGCGCCTTGGCGGCGGTGACGGCTTTCGCGGTGGCGTCCAGCGCGAGTTCGCCGGAGTTGACTTCGGCAAGAAGCAGAACGGCCATCACACGACCCCCTTCTCTTTGAGTTTCGACACGAGCTCATCGACGCTCTCGACCTTGATGCCCGCCGACCGCACCGGCGGCTCGGCGGTCTTGACCACCTCGAGGCGGGGCGCGACGTCGACGCCGTAATCGGCGGCGGTCTTTTCGTCCAAGGGCTTCTTCTTGGCCTTCATGATGTTGGGCAGCGACGCATAGCGCGGCTCATTGAGGCGCAGGTCGGCGGTGACGATGGCGGGCAGGCCCACCTTGATCGTCTGAAGACCGCCATCGACTTCGCGCGTCACGGTGGCCGCGTCGCCGTCAATGTCGAGCTCCGAGGCGAAGGTCGCCTGACCCCAGCCGAGCAGGGCGGCCAGCATCTGGCCGGTCGCGTTCATGTCGTTGTCGATCGCCTGCTTGCCGGCGATGACCAGCTTGGGCTGCTCTTCGTCCACGATCGCCTTCAGGATCTTGGCGACCGCCAGCGGCTCGATATCGGTGTGAACGTCGTCGGCCGCCACCACGAGGATCGCGCGGTCAGCCCCCATCGCCAGCGCCGTGCGCAGCGTTTCCTGCGCCTGTTTCACGCCGATCGAAACCGCGACCACTTCCTCGGCCTTGCCCGCTTCCTTCAGCCGGATCGCCTCTTCCACCGCAATCTCGTCGAAGGGGTTCATCGACATCTTAACATTCGCAAGATCGACACCGGAGCCGTCGGACTTAACCTTCGCCTTCACGTTGTAGTCGATCACGCGCTTCACAGGCACAAGCACCTTCATGAGCGTTCTCTCCCGTTGCGCCCCACCGGGGCAGTTGTCTGGGGCATGGTGTAGCGAGAATGTCGGGGGCGTCACAATGCCAAAGCGACCAAAAGTTGCGCTGCGACGCCGCGTTTCGGGGAATTGTGATACGGTGGCGTGACGTCAAATCGGCATGGGAGCGCAAACATGGAGAAGGTCACGGGAATCGGAGGCGTGTTCTTCCGGTCGAACGATCCGGCCGCGCTGGCGAACTGGTATCGCGACATGCTTGGCGTGAACCTCGTGCCGCAGGATGCCGATGGAATGCCGTGGATGCAGGAGGCGGGCCCGACCGTGTTCGCACCTTTCGCCGCCGACACCGATTACTTCGGCCGCGACAGCCAGCAATTCATGCTGAATTTCCGCGTGGCCGATCTGGATGCGATGCTCGCGCAGTTGCGCGGCGCGGGCATCGAGGTCAGCCACGAACAGGCGATGGACGGCATCGGTCGTTTCGCGCGCGTGCACGATCCGGAAGGCAATCCCATCGAGTTGTGGGAACCCGCCGGCTAGGGGTTTAGGTTCGGCAACAGCCGCGCTACCGTCCGCGTCAGGAGGTGCCCATGGTCACATTGCCGAATGCCGCCATCGTCGAATCGCGTGCCAAACTGATTATCGGTCTGGTCGGTGACTATTCGTTGGATACCCGGGGCGAGATCCCGAAACTCTACGAACAGTTCTTCGCCATTCGGGACGGGATCAAGCATCGCGTCTCGGACGTGCTGTACGGGATTTCGATGGGCGCAAAGCCGGATGGTTCGTTCCGCTATGGCGTGGGGATCGAGGTCGAAGAGGCCGAAGACCTGCCCGAAGGCGCGTGTGAACTGCACCTCGTCGATGGCGAATACGCCGTCTTCTCGCAGCGCACGCCGATTGCCGAACTGCCCGCGCGCTTCGACGCCGTCTTTGCCGAGTGGTTGCCGCAGTCGGATTTCGTGCAGCGTGAGGGTGCGGTGTTCGAATGCTACCCGGACGACGACAGTCCGGAAGACGGCAAGATGCTTTACGAGATCTGGGTGCCGGTCGCGCCGAAGTAATCAGCCCTGCTGTTTCAGCAGGCGCTGTTTCTGGCGATTCCAGTCCTTTTTGGCGGTATCCGCGCGCTTGTCGTGGACCTTCTTACCCTTCGCGATGCCGACCTTCATCTTCGCGATGCCGCGATGGTTGAAGTAAAGCACCAGTGGCACGATCGTCATGCCCTTGCGTTGGGTGTCGTTCCAAAGGCGCGCCAATTCCTTTTTTGAACACAGCAGCTTGCGCCGCCGACGCTCTTCGTGGCCAAAGGTCTTGGCCTGCTCGTAGGGCGCGATATAGCCGTTGACCAGCCACAGCTCTCCGTCCTCCACCGCCGCATAGCTTTCGGCGATGTTGGCGGAGTTCACCCGCAGGCTTTTCACCTCGGACCCTTCCAGCACGATGCCGACTTCGAGATCGTCCTCGATCGCATAGTCGAAACGCGCCCGCCGGTTCTCGGCGATCACCTTGTAGTTCTTGTTTTCATCGGTCTTGGCCATCGACCCCATGTAGGCGGGCGCGCCTCGCCTGTCCAGAGTGGCGCCGGGATGGTATGATCGGGGCTATTGGAACAGAGATTTCGGGGGGAGCCATGTTCAGGAGGTTATTTCTTGCGGCCAGTGCCGCGTTGCTCGCGGCACCGCTCTGGGCCGAGGAAAATCCGGCGCCCGCCACGGCGGACGGTTTCGACTTCGACAGGGTCAGCCCCATTCAGGTGCGCTATTCCGGTTCGCTCGCGGATGGGACGTTCACGATCACGGTTCTGCCGGGGTGGGTCGCCGTAAACGGCGGGACGGATGGGGCGATCTACGGCGATTTCGCAGGGGGAGACATCTGGATCGCCGACGACAAAAACGGACGGTTGATTTCGCTATCGGGCGCGGCGGCGATGCGTGATGCGACCGGTGGCGACGAGATCAGGTCGACGCAGGCGTTGGACGAAGCCTTCGCAAGGATGGAAGCCATCCTTCAGGAGCGGCTGGAGGGCGTGCCCGAGGATCAGAGGCCCGCGATGGAACAGGCGATGCGCGACGCGATGGGCCTGCCCCCGATGATCGAAACGGTGGGCGGGGAAGCCATGTCGCTCAACATCTACGAGCTATCGGATTTTCAGGACGATCAGGGCCGCGACGTCTATCGGGCCGAGGCCCGGTCGGGCGGCGAGCTGGCCCGTAGCTTCGAGCTTGTCGGGCTGGGCGATGTGCCGGAGGCCGGGAATGTCGTGAAAGCCATGGCGCTGCTGGTCGCGATGCACAGGCAGATCATGGGGGATGACCTGCCGGGCGAAAGCCTGATCCTCGACCTTCTGGCCGTGGGGGCCACCTATTTCATCATCTCGGCCACGGACCATCGGTCCGGCGAAAGCTGGAAGCTGGAGGGGATCAGGCCCTATGCGCTGGGCGTGGCCCCGGGTGGCGCCGATGCATTGCACAAGGCTATGGCCAGCGACGGGTGATCGCTGGCCGCAGCGCGTGAAATCAGTTCAGAAGGCCCGCGTGACGCATGGCGCTGTCCATGGCCGCCTTGGTCTCGTCCGACAGGGCCATGAGCGGCAGACGCACGTCCTCTTCGATAAGGCCAAGCTTGGACATGCCGTATTTCGCGCCCGACACGCCCGGCTCCATGAAGATCGCGCGATGCAGCGGCATCAGCCGGTCCGCGATTTCCAGCGCGGTGCCGTAGTCGCCCGCCAGCGTGGCGTTCTGCATCTCGGCACAGAGTTTCGGGGCCACGTTCGCGGTCACCGAGATGCACCCGACTCCGCCCATGGCGTTGAAGCCGTGCGCCGTCGCATCCTCGCCGGAAAGCTGGATGAAATCCTTGCCGCAGAGGTCGCGCTGCCAGGCCACGCGGGCCAGATCGCCCGTCGCGTCCTTCACGCCCACGATCATCTCGTGCTTTGCCAGTTCGGCCATGGTCGCCGGGGTCATATCGACCGCCGAGCGTCCGGGGATGTTGTAGATGATGATCGGCAGGCCGACCTCGGCAATGGCGAGGAAATGCGCGATCAGGCCGGTCTGGGTCGGCTTGTTGTAATAGGGCGTCACGACGAGCGCGGCATCCGCCCCCGCCTTTTTCGCGTGCTCGGTGAAGTGCAGCGCCTCGACCGTGTTGTTCGACCCGGTGCCCGCGATCACCTTGATCCGGCCATCGACGGCTTTGACCACCTCGTCGACCACCATCAGGTGCTCTTCGTGCAGAAGCGTGGGGCTTTCGCCGGTCGTGCCGACGGGGACGAGCCCGTGCGAGCCTTGCTCGATATGCCAGTCCACGAGCCGTTTGAGCGCATCGACATCCACCTTGCCGTCCTTGAACGGCGTCACAAGGGCCGGAATCGAACCTTTCAGCATGTCACGCTCCTGTTGCTATCTTCGTCCGTGGAAGGGCACGCGAGTCGCGCCCCGGTAAAACGCGGCGGAAACTAGCCGCAGTTGAACCAAATGCCAAGAATGTGTGTTGCGAGAACGATTTGGCGGGCTAGGTATGCGGACATGACGAGACGAGCCATGAATTTCGCCCGCCTTTTCCGCCGTTTGTTCCTTGTTCTCGTGGTGCTGTCCGCGCCTGCCCATGCGCAGGATGCCGCTGACGTCGCCGCGTTGAAGGAGGGACTTTCCCTCATGCGTGAGGGCAAATGGGACGATGCGCTGGAGGCCGCAGGACCGCCGGGCGCCTTGCCCCGCGACATCATCGAATGGAACCGCCTGCGGGCGGGCAAGGGCACTTTCGCCGAAAGCGTCGAGTTTCTGAGCCGGCATCCCGACTGGCCGGGCGAGGATCTGCTGCGCGAACGGACCGAAAGCTCGATCCCGCGCGATGCGGTCGTTCAGGATGTGCTGACCTTCTTTCAGGACGTGAAACCGCAGTCCGGCACCGGGGCGATCCGCTATGCGCGGGGCCTTTGGGAATCGGGCTACAAGGAAGAGGCTCAGGCGGAAGCGCGGCGCGCGTGGACGACCATGTCGCTCTCCCAGTCGCAGGAAGAGCAGTTCATGCACGACTGGCCCAAGACGCTCGCGGATTATCACTGGGAGCGGATGGATCATCTGCTCTGGCTCGGCCTGACGGACGAGGCCGAGCGGCACATGGCGCGCGTCTCGACCGATCAACAGATTCTCGCCCGTGCCCGGATCGCGCTGCGCAACACCGACCCCGGCGTGGATGCGATGATCGAAAAGGTGCCCGAGGCGCTTCAGGATGACCCCGGCCTCGCCTATGAGCGGATGCTCTGGCGGCTTCGGAAGGGCCGGATCGACGATGCGATCGAAATGGTCCTCGAACGGTCCACCTCGGCCGCGGCGCTGGGCCGCCCGGTGATGTGGGGCGACGAACGCCGCCGTTTCGCCCGCGAGAAGATGCGCGAGGGCGAAGCGCAAATGGCCTATGACCTCGCCGCGAACCACTACATCGACGAGGCGGTCTGGGACCGCGAGGACAACGAGTGGATCGCCGGGTTCGTGTCGCTGAGGATGCTGGACGATGCCGAAACGGCGCTGAAGCATTTCCAGTCGTTCCGCGAATCCGTCGACACGCCGATCAGCCTTGGCCGTGCCGGGTACTGGGAGGGCCGGGCATTCGAGGCGCTCGGACGCGAGGACGAGGCGCAGGCCGCCTATGCCTTCGGCGCGCAGCATCAGACCGCCTTCTACGGTCTTCTGGCCGCCGAAAAGGCAGGCCTGCCGATGGACCCGAAACTCGCCGGGACCGAGGAATTTCCCGACTACACCGAAGCCAGCTTCTGGGGCACCCCGATCATGGAGGCCGCGCGTCTGGTCGCGGCGCTGGACGAGTATTACCTGACGCAGCGCTTCGTCGTGCATCTGTCCGAGCGGCTCGATCGCACCGAAACCGGGCAGTTGGCCGATTGGGCCGAGGATGTCGGGCTGCCATACGTCATGCTCAAGATCGCCAAGCATTCGGTGAACTTCGAAAAGGTGCTCGAACGCGCCTATTTCCCGACACCGGAGATCGGGAGCGGCAATCCCAACGTGCCGCGCGCGCTGGAGATGGCGATTTCCCGGCGCGAGAGTGAGTTCAACCATACGGTCCGCTCCCATGCCGGGGCGCTGGGGCTCATGCAGCTCATGCCCGGCACGGCGCGCGACATGGCGAACCGTCTGGGCATCGACTATGCGCCGGCCAAATTGACCACGGACATGGAATACAACGCGCGGCTGGGCTCGGAATACCTCGCCTGGCTGATGGAGCGGTTCGGGGACAATCCGGTGCTGATCGCGGTCGCCTATAACGCGGGTCTCGGGCGCGCCTACAACTGGTCCGAGGAACGCGGCGACCCACGCGACCCGGACGTTGACGTGATCGACTGGATCGAGATGATCCCCTTCGACGAAACCCAGAACTACGTGATGCGGGTGACCGAAACGCTCCCGATCTACGAGGCGCGGCTCAAGGGCGAAGTCGGCGAGTTGAACTTCACCGCAATGCTGAAGCGCCGCTGACCTTGCGGCCCTTCTGCCGTTCGCGCCATGCCGTGAACAGCCCGGCGCCGACCACGATTGCGGCGCCGAGCGCCACGTTCCACTCGATGGATTCGCCGAAGAACAGGATCGCGATGATCGAAACGAAGACGAGCTGGAAATAGGCGAAGGGCTGAACCGCGCTCGCCTCGGCCACCTCGTAACAGCGGATCAAAAGGTAGTGCCCGAGCGCGCCTGTGATGCAGAGCATCGCCATCCAGATCCAGTCGGGGCGCTCCATCGGTTCCCAGTGGAACGCGCCGACGGCGGTGATGGCCACGACCCCGGCGATCCCGGTCCAGAAGAACGAGGTCTGCGCGCTGTCCTTGCGCGCCGCGTAGCGTGTGGCGAGCCCGTAGATCGCGAAGAGGAACGCGGCGGCGACCGCGATCAGCGCCTCGGGCGCGAACACGGCGAAGCCCGGTTGCAGGATGATGAGGATGCCGATGAACCCCACCCCGATGGCGAGCCACCGGCGCGGCCCGACGGTTTCCCCCAGCACCGGACCGGAGAGCGCCGCGATCATCAGCGGGTAGGAGGCGAAGATGGCGTGCGTCGGGATCAGGCCCAGCACCACGAAAGCATAGATGGTGACCAGCACCTCGACGATCAGGATCACGCCCCGGAACGATTGCAGGAACGGCTGGCTGGTCGCGACCGCGCGGCGGAGCCCCCCGGCGCTGCGGGCCGCCATGACGGTGACGAACAGCGCGAAGAACCAGTAGCGGATCATCACGATCAGATAGACGTTGTACTTGTCGGCGAGCAGCCGCGAGACCCCGTCCTGCACCGCGAAGGTGAAGACCGCGCCGAGCATCAGGATGATGCCGGCCTTCGTGTTCTGAACCGCCATCAGACGCCCTTTCGTGCCACGGTCATGTGGCGTTTGTGGCCGTAGCCGGGCCGACGCTCGACGGCGAACCCCGCATCCGCCAGCCCTCGGCGCACGAAACCCGCCGCAGTATAGGTTGCCGCCGTGCCGCCCGGAGCCGTGTGGCGCCAAACCTCGGCCATCATTTCCGGCGACCACAGTTCCGGGTTCTTGGCGGGCGAGAACCCGTCCAGAAACCACGCATCCGCTTCGCCGGGCCATTTGGGCAGCGTCTCGCGCGCATCGCCTTCGATCACCTCGACCGTCACCGGGCCGACCGTGAAGAACCGGCCCCCCTGATCCCAGACGTCAAGGAACGGGTCCGCGACCGAACGCGCCTCGGGAAACGCCTCGAGTGCATGGGCAATATCCTCGCCGCTCATGGGAAAAGCCTCGAACGAGGTGAAGCGGATCGGGACATTCGTTTCACTCAAGGCCAGAACCATCGCCAGCATGTTCAGCCCGGTTCCAAAGCCAAGTTCGGCCACATGGAACCCCGGCACGCAGCGGTCGGGCAGCCCGTTCCCGTCAAGGAACACATGCCGGGTTTCGGCCAGCCCGTTCGCGATGGAAAAATAGGGGTCGTCGAACCGGGTCGAGACCGGGATCGCCCCGTCGCGCCATTCCAACGTCGCTCTCTGGCTCATTTCCGGCCGATCCCCTATCAGTTCGCCAGACGATCCATGACGGAGGGCCTCTGGCTTGGCAATGGTAGACGTGACCGTGCGTGGGGCGGGCGCTTTCGGCCTCTCCGTCGCCTATGCCTGCGCGGCCCGTGGTGCCCGTGTCCGCGTGGTCGACCCCAACGGCGTCGGCGGCGGGGCCTCTGGTGGCATCGTCGGGGCGCTGGCCCCCCATGTGCCGGAAAACTGGAATCCGAAAAAGGCGTTCCAGTTCGCCGCTCTGGACATGGGCGAGGCTTTCTGGCGCGCCGTCGAAGAGGTGGGCGGCGTGCCGTCTTCCTACGCGCGTACCGGACGGCTCCAACCGATTGCCGACGATCACGCGCTTGCCCTGGCGGAAGCGCGGGCCGAGACGGCGCGCGCGCTGTGGGAGGGGCGCTATGCGTGGGAGGTGGTCGAGGCGACCGGTGCTTGGACACCGCTTTCACCTACGGGCAGGCTGATCCACGACACGCTGACCGCGCGGATGTTCCCCCGTCACGCCTGCGCCGCGCTCGCGGCCGCAGTTCAGGCGCTGGGCGGTTCCATCGTGTCGGACGCGTCGGAAGAGGGTGCGGTGGTCTGGGCGACGGGTGCGGCGGGGCTTGAGGCCCTGAGCGCCGAACGGGGGCGCATGGTGGGGGTCGCCGTCAAGGGGCAGGCGGCGCTCCTCGATGTCGACGCCCGCGACTTGCCGCAGATATTTGCGGACACCGTGCATATTGTGCCCCATGCGAACGGCACGACCGCGATCGGCTCCACCTCCGAACGTGACTTCGGCGCAGCGGATACCACCGATGACCAGCTCGACGCGGTGATTGTCCGCGCCCGCGCTGCCGTGCCCGCACTTGCCGATGCGCCGGTTCTCGAACGCTGGGCCGGGCTGCGCCCCCGTGCCCGCACCCGCGCGCCGATGCTGGGCACATGGCCCGGCAAGCCGGGACATTTCATCGCCAATGGTGGCTTCAAGATCGGGTTCGGCATCGCGCCGATGGTGGGGCAGGTCATGGCCGATCTGATCCTCGACGGTCGCGACACGATCCCCGCCGAGTTCAGACCCGAAGCCAGTTTCTGATTTTCTGTCGCCAGAAACCTCAGACCCGCCGCGCCGGGCATCCTACGATATGGTCGTTCACCAACCCGCAGGCCTGCATCCACGCATAGACGATGGTCGGGCCGCAGAAACGGAACCCGGCTTTCTTGAGGTCTTTCGAGATCTGCGTCGATAGCGGTGTCGAGGCAGGCACTTCGCCGAGTGACGCGAAGTCGTTCACCAAAGGCGCGCCGCCGACATAGCCCCACATCCGATCCGCAAAGACCTGCGCCCCGCCCATGTCGAGATAGGCTTGCGCATTGCCGATGGTCGCTTCGATCTTGCCGCGATGGCGAATGATGCCTTCGTTGGTTAACAGACGCGCCACCTCGGGCTCTCCCCAAGACGCGATGACCTCGGGCTCGAAGCCCTCGAAGGCCGCCCGGAAGTTCTCGCGCTTGCGCAGAATCGTGATCCAGCTCAGCCCCGCCTGAAACCCGTCGAGGATGAGCTTTTCCCACAAGGCGCGTCCGTCGTATTCCGGCACGCCCCATTCCGTGTCGTGGTAGGCCACATAAAGCGGGTCGTCCCCGCACCAGCCACAGCGTTCACCCATCGCGATTTACCTCGAATCCGAAATTTTACTGCTTCTTAGCAGGTCTGGCGCAATGGTGGCGATGCATTGGCGTTTGAGGTTGGTATGCGCTTTGAAATCCCCGACGAACCGGATGTCGTCCTGTCCAGTCCGCTGACCATCGCGATCCAGCAACGGGACCGCGATACCATGGCCATGGTGCGTCGCGCCGTGCATACGAAACAGGTCATGCTCGCCTTTCAGCCCGTGATGCGTGCGCAGGCCGCCGATACAGTGGCGTTTTACGAGGGGTTGATCCGCGTTCTCGACCATACGGGCCGGATCATCCCGGCCAAGGACTTCATCGACGTGGTGGAGGAGCAGGAACTGGGGCGCATCATCGATGCCCTCGCGCTCGAACTCGGTCTGGCCGCGTTGGAGGAGGAGCCTTCGCTCAGGTTGTCGATCAACATGTCGGCCCGGTCCATCGGCTATCCGCGATGGAAGACGGTGCTCAGGCAGGGGTTGGAGCGTGATCCCACGCTGGGCGAGCGACTGATCCTCGAAATCACGGAACGCACCGCCATCGTCATGCCCGATCTGGTGCAGGTCTTCATGTCCGAGATGCAGGCCGAGGGTATCTCGTTCGCGCTGGACGATTTCGGTGCGGGCTATACGGCGTTCCGCTACCTGCGCGACCTCTACTTCGACATTCTCAAGATCGACGGCGAGTTCATTCGCGGCATCGCCGACAATCCGGACAATCAGGTGATCGCTCAGGCCATGCTGTCGCTCGCGCGGCACTTCGACATGATGACGGTGGCGGAATGCGTCGAGACACTCGAGGACGCGCAGTTCATGGCCGACAACGGCTGCGACTTCCTGCAAGGCTACTTCTTCGGGGCGCCGACCATACGCCCGTGGTGGAAGGGCGAGGGGCTGGAACAGCGTCAACGCGCGTGACGCTGCGTCACTGTCAACCTTGATTCATTCTGCCGTGCAGCATAATGGTACGACCGACGCGGATGTGGGGGAGAATCGTGCGATTGCACGGTCTGCATCGGCGAACCCCATGCACCGGCCCCTGCCGGATCTGACCTGGAGAGGACATACCATGACGAATGTCGTAATCGCTTCGGCTGCACGCACACCCGTGGGCAGCTTCAATGGCTCGTTTGCGAACACCCCTGCCCACGACCTCGGATCGGTCGTTCTGGAGGCGCTGGTCGCGCGTGCCGGGATCGACAAGTCCGAAGTAAGCGAAACGATTCTCGGTCAGGTTCTGACCGGCGGCCAGGGTCAGAACCCGGCCCGTCAGGCGCATATCAACGCCGGTCTGCCGAAAGAAAGCGCGGCTTGGAGCATCAACCAGGTCTGCGGTTCGGGCCTTCGCGCCGTCGCGCTGGCCGCCCAGCACGTTCAGCTCGGCGATGCCGATATCGTCGCTGCGGGCGGGCAGGAAAACATGAGCCTCAGCCCCCACGTCGCGCATCTGCGTGCCGGTCACAAGATGGGCGACATGAAGTTCATCGACTCGATGATCAAGGACGGGCTGTGGGATGCCTTCAACGGCTACCACATGGGTCAGACCGCCGAAAACGTGGCCGAGCAGTGGCAGATCACCCGCGACATGCAGGACGAATTCGCCGTGGCGTCGCAGAACAAGGCCGAGGCGGCCCAGAAGGCCGGCAAGTTCGCGGACGAGATCGTGCCGTTCGTGGTGAAGACCCGCAAGGGCGACATCACCGTCGATCAGGACGAATACATCCGTCACGGCGCGACGATGGACGCGATGCAGAAACTGCGCCCGGCCTTCACCAAGGACGGCTCGGTGACCGCCGCCAACGCCTCGGGCATCAACGACGGTGCGGCTGGCGTGCTGGTCATGTCGGCGGACGATGCCGAGAAGCGCGGAATCCAGCCGCTTGCCCGCATCGCCTCCTACGCGACCGCCGGTCTCGACCCGTCGATCATGGGCGTCGGCCCGATCTACGCGTCGCGCAAGGCGCTGGAAAAGGCCGGGTGGAAGGCATCGGACCTCGACCTCGTGGAAGCGAACGAAGCCTTCGCCGCCCAAGCCTGCGCGGTGAACAAGGACATGGACTGGGACCCGGCCATCGTGAACGTGAACGGCGGCGCCATCGCCATCGGCCACCCGATCGGCGCATCCGGCGCCCGCATCCTGAACACGCTGCTGTTCGAGATGCAGCGGCGCGACGCGAAAAAGGGCCTCGCCACGCTTTGCATCGGCGGCGGCATGGGCGTTGCGATGTGTCTCGAACGTCCGTGACGGAGTAGACTTGGAACCGGGCCCTGAGGGGCCCGTTTTCATATCATGGCAAAGCGACCCGATAACCCCGCGCAGATCGTCTTTTCCGGCGGTGGCCTTCGCTGTTTTTGGCAGGGCGGGTTCATGACGCGACTGGCGGAGGCCGGAGTGAACTATACGCCCGAACGCGTCACCGGCGTGAGCGGTGGGGCCCTCGCGGGGGCGGCCTGGCTTGCCGGATACGAGCGAAAGCTGCTGGACGAGATGTGCGCGGCCTTCGAGAAGCGCGATACGAACTTCGATCTGTTCGCCGCCGACGCGGACGGCATCACACCACATCAGGAGCTTTACTGTTCGGTCGTCGATCGGGTCATCGACGCGAGCGCCGCGAAACAAATCGCCGCGGGCCCGTCGTATCAGATCCTGATCGGACATCCACCGGAGACGGGGCTTCCAACCATGACCGGTGCGGCATTGGCCTTGGCCTATGAGGCCGAGTTGCACACGATCAATTCCCCCCATTTTAATTGGGCCGAAAAGATGGGGCTGACCGCCGAACTGGTCGACGCGAACGACGCGGCACGAAACGGGAAGCTGGTCGAACTCGTCAATGCGGCGGCCGTGATTCCGCCTGTGTTCGAGCCGCCCCTGTGGAACGACAAGCGTGTGGTGGACGGCGGCATGGCGGATCAGGCGCCGATGCCGGAGCCGAACGAGGGCGAGACGCTGGTGCTGCTGACGCGGCCCTATGAATGCCTGCCCGACATCGAAGGGCGGGTCTATGTCTGGCCGAGCGAAGAAACGCCGGCCGACAAGATCGACTTCACCGACCCGCAAAAACTGCGGGATACGTGGGCGCTGGGCGAGGCCGACGCCGAAAAGTTTCTGGCGCAGGGCTAGGTAATATTGTTGCGCTATCTTGGTGTATTGAGTAACAGAGTTACCGGACTGAAATGACAATTGGAGGACATCTTATGGGCAGAGTGGCACTTGTGACGGGGGGATCCCGCGGCATTGGCGAGGCCATTTCAAAGGGTCTCAAGGCGGCGGGATTCGACGTCGCGGCGACCTATGCGGGCAATGACGAAGCCGCGGCGAAATTCACCGAAGAGACCGGCATCAAGACTTACAAATGGAACGTGGGTTCCTATGAGGAATCGAAGGCCGGGATCGAAAAGGTCGAGGCCGAGATCGGGCCGATCGACGTGGTTGTGGCGAACGCTGGCATCACCCGCGACGCGCCGTTTCACAAGATGACGCCGGAGCAGTGGCAGCAGGTGATCGACACCAACCTGACGGGCGTGTTCAACACCGTTCATCCGGTCTGGCCGGGGATGCGCGAGCGCAAGTTCGGGCGCGTGATCGTCATTTCGTCGATCAACGGTCAGAAAGGCCAGTTCGGTCAGGTGAACTACGCGGCCACCAAGGCCGGCGACCTCGGCATCGTCAAATCGCTGGCACAGGAAGGTGCGCGCGCGGGCATCACCGCCAATGCGATCTGCCCCGGCTATATCGCGACCGAGATGGTAATGGCGGTGCCGGAAAAGGTCCGTGAATCGATCATCGCGCAAATCCCGGCTGGCCGACTGGGCGAACCGGAGGAAATCGCGCGCTGCGTGGCGTTCCTCGCGTCCGATGACGCCGGGTTCATCAACGGCTCGACCATTTCCGCGAACGGCGCGCAGTTCTTCGTCTGACGCGCCTTCTCTGGGAGGAGAGGAAACCGGCCTTTCGGGGCCGGTTTTTTCGTGGCAGATGGTGCGCATGACGCAATCCCGTGCCACCTTGATCGGCTTTACCGCCGTGCTGCTCTGGGCGCTTCTGGCGCTGTTCACCGTTGGCACGGCGCCGGTTCCGCCACTGCAGTTGAATGCGATCTGCTTCGCCATCGGTGGGGTGATCGGGTTGGTGTGGGTCAGCGCGACCGGGGGTTGGGCGCGGCTTCGGGCGGTGCCGTGGACGGTCTATGCCTTCGGGACGGCGGGTCTGTTCGGTTATCACTTCTTCTATTTCAGCGCGCTCAGGCTTGCACCCGCCGCCGAGGCCGGGCTGATCGCCTATCTCTGGCCGCTTCTGATCGTCCTGTTCTCTGGTCTGTTGCCCGGCGAACGGCTGCGGTCGGGGCATATCGTGGGCGCGCTCGTCAGTTTCGCGGGGGCGGCACTTCTGCTGTCGCGGGGCAGTGGCGGGTTCAGTGCCGAGGCGCTGCCGGGCTACATCTTCGCGGTGCTCTGCGCGCTGACATGGTCCAGTTATTCGGTCCTGTCACGGCGGTTGGGCGCGATGCCGACGGATACGGTCGCCATTTACTGCGTGGCGACGGCGGTGTTGTCGGCGGTTGCGCATCTTGTCGTGGAAACGACGACATGGCCCGAGACCGGCATTGGCTGGGTTTCGGTCGTTGCCTTGGGCCTTGGTCCGGTCGGGCTGGCCTTTTACACGTGGGACGTGGGGGTCAAGCGCGGAAACATCCAACTGCTTGGCACCGCAAGTTATGCAGCACCCTTGCTGTCGACCTTCGTCCTGATCGCATTCGGGGTCGCGCAATCCAGCCCTGTGCTGATCCTCGCGGCGGCTCTGATTACGTTCGGTGCGTTTCTTGCGGCCCGCGCAGGTCGTTCGCCTGCGCGGTGAGTGTGAGGCTCAGGTGGTGGCGAGACGCTCGATCTCGTCCTTCAGCATGAGTTTCTGCTTCTTCAAGGAGCTGATTTCGGTGTCCGGGGTGCTCGGGCTGCGCTGCGCGGCTTCGACCTGCACGGCCAGCGCCTCGTGTTTCCGGCGGAGTTCCTTCAAGCGCGCACTCAAATCCATGGGGTCCTCCTATTTGGTTATGTAGACCTAAATTGGAGCATAGAACCGCGAGTCTGTCACGAAATCGTTTCAAAACTCGGCGTCTTGGCAAACAAATGCCAAGGATTCAGGTTCTAATGCGTCAGAAAATATCAATGCGATTGAAGGATCACTACCAGAGCGGAAGCGCGGCACCATCCCGCAGGATTGCCGACACCTCACGGCGGTAGGATTCCGAGTCGCCCACATGCTCGGCCCCGTCATGCAATATGAGCGGGGAGGCCAGTCGAAATTCACCCCGTCCGCCTTTGCGGGCCTGAACGAGGATGAGAACCGCCGCGCGCCCTTCGCGGGGAAGCAGCGGCTTGACCAGTATGCTGCCCATGCGGTCGTCGAAACCCCGCAGAATCTCCGGCAGTCTTTCGGCTTTCTGGATGATCGTCATGTATCCCCGGTGCTTCAGTCGCCGCGTGCCGACATCGATCCATGTGGCGAGCGGCGTATCCTCGAACAGCGCGGCGGCCCGTCCGGCATCGTCCGAAGTCGTGGAGCGTTCCCGCAGGTGATAGGGCGGGTTCATGATGACGTGATCGTAGCTTTCCTCTTTCACCTCCGAGGGCAGGTCCGAAATATCGGCTTCCACCACGTCCATGTCGATGTCGTTGTCGAAGGAATTCTTTCGTGCGAGGTCGGCATAGTCCGCCTGCCGCTCAACCCCGACAAGGCGGATGCCCGGCACCCTCGTCGCCAGGCAAAGCCCGGCAGCCCCGGCGCCGCAGCCCAGATCAAGCACGCTCTCGCCATCATGTGCGGCCACGGAGGCAGCCAGAAAGACAGGGTCGACGCCCGCGCGGTAGCCGTCGCGTGGTTGCATCAGCACAAGCTGTCCGCCGAGGAACTTGTCCTCGGTCACAAGTTGGCGGGCAAACCCCATACTCATTCCTCCTCGAGCTCAATACCGTTCTCGGTCAGCACGCGGCGCGCGCGGACGTAATCATCGGCCCGAACCATAAGGCGACGAGGTAAAATACCTATTGATCCCTCGAGGGTGCTCATATGGACGTCCATCGGAAAGGCAGGTATACCTTCGCCCGATAAAAGGGCGCTCGCAAAGGCGATGATGGTCGGGTCTGTGGTGCGAAGAAGCTCTTTCATATATGGGACTTAGGACTGAAATCGACCGGATGTCGAGGCCATCGTCCGGGCGGCATGAAGAGAGACATCACGTGCTGGACCAAAAAGCGCACAAACCCCACGAACGGCTCGCGGCCCATCTGAAAGACGACTTGTCGCAGGTGGACGAGATGATTCGCGCCCGTATGGCGTCGGAGCATGCCCCCCGCATCCCCGAAGTGACGGCACATCTGGTGGATGCAGGCGGCAAGCGTCTGCGCCCGATGCTGACCCTCGCCTCGGCGCGGCTCTGCGGCTACGAGGGCGGGCATCACATTCACCTCGCCACGGCGGTCGAGTTCATCCACACCGCGACGCTCCTGCATGACGACGTGGTGGACGAAAGCGGTCAGCGGCGCGGGCGCCCGACCGCGAACCTTCTGTGGGACAACAAGTCAAGCGTGCTGGTGGGCGACTACCTGTTCGCACGCTCGTTCCAGCTGATGACCGAGGCGGATTCGCTTCGGGTGCTTCAGGTTCTGTCCAACGCGTCGGCCACCATCACCGAAGGCGAGGTGCTGCAACTGACCGCGGCGCAGGATCTGGGCACGACCGAAGACACCTATTTCAAGGTGGTGCGCGGCAAGACGGCTGCCCTGTTCGCGGCCGCGACCGAGGTGGGGGGCATTCTTGCGGGCGTGTCCGAGGACCGCATCAAGGCGCTGCACGACTACGGCGACGCGCTGGGCATCGCGTTTCAGGTGGTCGACGATCTGCTGGATTTCTGGGGCGGCGACGCGACGGGCAAGAACATTGGGGATGATTTCCGCGAGCGGAAGCTGACCCTGCCGATCATCAAGGCGATCGCGCGCGGCGACGATGAAGAGCGCGCATTCTGGAAGCGGACGCTTGAGAAGAACGATCAGCGCGACGGCGATCTGGAACGGGCGTTGGAGATCATGACGGCCCATGGCGCGCTGGATGACACGCGGGCCGCGGCGCTGGACTGGGCCGCCCGCGCCAAGGCCTGTCTCGACGCTTTGCCGGAAGACCCGATCCGCGACATGCTGAGCGACATCGCGGACTATGTGGTCGCGCGCCTGAACTGACATGAGCGAAGCTGGCGTCTATTTCCACGGCTTGCCCGGCGGGCCTGCCGAGCTTGACGCGCTGGGGCCGGGCTCACCGTTGACGGCGATCGACCGGATGGGCGTCGCGGGCGACGACTACCCTGCGCGGCTCGAGGCGGTGGCGGACAGGTTGCAGGCCGGTGCCCCGTATCGCATCGTCGCGTTTTCGCTTGGGGCCATGTCGGCGCTTAGGCTGGCGGCGGCGCATCCCGACCTCGTGCGGGAGTTGGTGCTGATCGGGCCGGCCGGTCCGCTTCAACTGGGCGACTTTCTGTCGGATATGGCCGGGCGTCCCGTTTTCGAGGCGGCGCAGCGCGGCGGCTTTCCGTTCAAAGGCTTCGTTTATGGGCAAGCGAGTGCGATCCGGATGATGCCGCAATCGTTTCTGGAAAGCCTGTTTCGTGGCGCGCCCGTCCACGACAAGGCCCTGCTGGTCGATCCCGACATCATGGATGGACTGATCGCCGCGTGGCGGTCGGCGTTGTTGAGCGCCCGCGCGGCTTATCGCGACGAGCTTGCGGCCTATGTCGAGGACTGGTCCGATGTGCCGGGCCGGGTGACGGTGCCCGTCACGATCCACATGGGCGCGGCCGACTCCTGGGTGCCGCCTGCCATGGTAAAGGCGCTCGCCAAATCCCTCGGGACCGAACCCGAGATGATCGAACATCCGGGCCTCGGTCACTACGGAACGGCAAGCAAGGTTCTGCTCGACATCAGGTAAGCGTGGCCGGGACGACCCACCAATCCGGGTGCAACTCCGCCAACGCGGCTGCGGCGCCATTCGCGGCTTCCCGGCTGGCGAAAAGCGCAAAACAGGTCGCACCGGACCCGGACATGCGCGCAAGACGTGCGTCCGGCAGCGTGGTGAGCGCGGCGAGCACATCGACGATCACCGGGGCGACCTGCATCGCGGGATCTTCCAGATCGTTTCGTTGGGCTGCGAGCCAGTCGATAAGCTGCTTGGTGCCCTGCCACTTCGGCAGTTTGCGCGGCATCGGGGCGTTCGTCTTGCTGGCCAAGGCCTTGAAGACGGCGGGCGTCGGGACTTCGACGCGGGGGTTGGCCAGAACCGCATGAAGCTGTGGCAGCGGGCCGACCGGCTCGACGATTTCCCCGATCCCGGACATCCGTGCGGCTTGCCGCGTCAGGCAGACACGCACGTCGGCGCCAAGCTGTGCCGCCCCCTCGGGCAGGGTGCGTTCGCCGGTCAGGTCGGACATCGCCAGCAAAGTGGCGGCGGCGTCCGACGACCCGCCACCGATCCCGGATGCAGGGGGCAGATGCTTGGACAACGTGATGGCGACCGGCTGATCGAACAGCTCCGCTGCCCGCCAGACAAGGTTCCTCGCGTCGGTCGGAACCCCGTCTGACATCGGGCCGGTCACGTCGAGCGACAGTTCGTCCGCCGCCATGACGGACACACGGTCCCCCACGTCGGCGAAGGCCACGAGGCTGTCGAGCAGGTGATAGCCGTCCTTGCGCTGCCCGGTGACATGCAGCGTCAGGTTCACCTTGGCCGGTGCGAAAACCTTAGTTAGCAGCCGCGCTCTCCTGCCGAAGGATGGGATCGCCGCCTTCCTCTTCCAGCACCTTGTCCAGACCGACCTCGAGCTTGCGGCGGATGCGGTCAGGTTTGACCTCTTCGAGGTTCGTCTCATCGGTGATGAAGCTTAACGCGCGGCTCCACTGGAATTCCGCCTCGCGGGTGCGGCCCACGGCCCAGTAGACGTCGCCGAGGTGATCGTTCACGACCGGGTCCACCGGCATCAGCGACACGGCTTTTTCCATCTGCGGCACGGCTTCTTCGTATCGGCCCAGCCGGTAATAGACCCAGCCGAGGCTGTCGACGATGTATCCTTCGTTCGGGCGCTGATCGACGGCCTTCTCGATCATGCCGAGCGCCTCGTCGAGGTTTTCGCGCTTTTCCACGAGCGAGTAACCGAGGTAATTGAGAACCGAAGGCTGGTCGGGCTCAAGTTCCAGCGCCTTTCGGAAATCGCGCTCGGCGTCGTCCCACCGGCCACCGCGTTCGTTCACGATGCCACGGGCGAAATAGACCGCCCATTGCGCCGCCACTTCCTCGGGATAGAGCGAAATTGCGCGGTCATAGGCCGCAATCGCCTCGGGCCAGGCTTCTTCGTAGCGATAGGCATCGCCGAGCGCGACATGCACGGGGGCGAGATCGGGGTAGCGATCCGCCAGTGTCGTCAGCGTTTCGATGCCCGCGTCTGCCTGATCCGAACGCCGCAACGCGCTTGCCTTGCCCATCATGGCCTGCACATAGGCGCGGCTGTCCGGGGCGATCTGGTCGTAGGTCTGCACGGCGAGTTCGTGGTTCTGCATGTCCTCGAACACCGCGGCACAGAGCAGCGTGGCACTCACGTTCTCGGGGTCGAGGAATTGCGACAGCCGGGCGTAGATCAGGACGAGGCTGGGGCTCGCATCATTGGCGAGCACTTCCGCCACGTTGTAAAACAGGGCTGAAAGCCCGTCCTTGGGCGATTTGACCGAGTCGAATTCGACCGTTGCGCCGCTTTCCAGTTCGGCACGCAGCATCGCGATTTCTTCGTCGCCGGTGTTCGGCAATTGCGCGTCGAGCAGGGCGATGGCGTCGTTGTTGCGTTCCAACTGGCTTAGGATCTGCGCATAGGCGATGACGCCCGAGCGGTTCAGGGCAAGCTCGACGCCCGCCTCGCCAGACAGGATCGCGGCCGCACCCTCGTAGTCACCGACATATGCAAGCGCCTGCGCTTTCTGGAAGGCCGAGACCTGTTTCGCGACGTCGTCCTGCGACAATTCCTCGAAAATTTCGAGCGCGCGGGACATGCGGCCATCGCCGATGGCGGTCCATGCCAGAATGAGCGGGTCCATCAGGCCACCGACCGAGAAACCGCCGTTCATGGTGTCTTCGACCGCAGCCCAATCCTCACGCCCCATCGCGTCCCCTAAAAGGACGATCTGGCCGAGTTCATTGCCCTCGGACATCTCGACGAGGCGCCGGGCCACCGGAACGGCTTGGTCGATCTGTCCGAGACCGAGATGCGCGACCAGCAGCCCCTCCATGATCCCGGCATTGTCGGGACGTTCGGCAAGGGCGCGGGTGCCGTATTCGACCAGAGCCTCGAAATCGGCATTCGCGTCGGCGGACCGCGCCGCGAGATACGCCCCGGTGAAACCGTCGGTCGACTGAGCCGAGATCGGCAAAGCGGTGAGGGCGAGAAACGACGCGACACCAAGCGTGCGGGCCGTTTGGAACAGTCGGGGCAAGGGGCACCTCTCCTCAGATGGACATGGAGAAACCTAACGTCGCGCCCGAGCGGGTTCAATGCGGGTGGGCCGCAAATGGCCGCCCACCCACGCAAAGGTTACATATTGGGATAATTCGGCCCGTCGCCGCCCTGAGGCACCGTCCAATTGATGTTCTGGGACGGATCCTTGATGTCGCAGGTCTTGCAGTGGACGCAGTTCTGGAAGTTGATCTGGAACTTCGGCCCATTGTCGCCTTCGACCACCTCATACACACCCGCCGGACAATACCGCTGCGCGGGTTCTGCGAACTGCGGCAGGTTCACGTCGATCGGGATCGACGGGTCTTTCAGTTTCAGGTGGCAGGGCTGGCTTTCTTCGTGGTTCGTGTTCGAGAACGACACGTTGGTCAGCCGGTCGAAGGACAGCACGCCATCGGGTTTCGGGTAGTCGATGGGCTTGTGCTTGTCGGCCTTCTCGGTCGCCTGCGCATCGTTCTTGCCGTGCTTGAGCGTGCCGAACAGCGAGAAACCACCGAACAGGGTCTGGAACCACATGTCGAAGCCACCCAGCGCCATGCCGCCGGCAGGGCCGAAGCGAGCATTGAGCGGCGCGACGTTGCGCACGCGTTTAAGGTCTTTGCCCACCGGGCCGGATTTCAGCGCGGCGTCGTATTCGGACAGCGTGTCGCCCGAACGGCCCGCCTTGATCGCCTCATAGGCGGCTTCGGCGGCCTGACGGCCCGAATGCATCGCGTTGTGGTTGCCCTTGATGCGCGGCAGGTTCACGAGGCCCGCCGAGCAGCCTGCAATCACGCCACCGGGGAACGCGGTGTCGGGGATCGACTGGAACCCGCCCTTGGTCACGGCCCGCGCGCCATAGGCCACGCGCTTGCCGCCTTCGAGCACCTGCTTCACACGCGGATGGTGCTTGAAGCGCTGGAATTCCTGATAGGGCGACAGGTAGGGGTTCTTGTAGTTCAGATCGACGATGTAGCCGACGTACACCTGATTGTTGTCGATGTGATACAGGAACGAACCGCCGCCGTTCTTGAACCCGAGCGGCCAGCCGAGCGAGTGCGTGACTTCGCCCTCGTTGTGGTTCTCGGGGTTCACCTCCCAGATTTCCTTCATCCCGATGCCGAATTTCGGCACGTCGGAGTCCTTGGCGAGGTCGTACTTGGCGATCAGCTCCTTGGCGAGCGACCCGCGCACGCCTTCGGAGATGATGGTGTATTTCGCCAGAAGCTCCATCCCCGGCTCGTAACCTTCGCCGGGTGTGCCGTCGGGGTTTTTGCCGAACTCGCCCGCGACCACGCCTTTGACCGCGCCGTTGTCGTCATAGACCAGCTCGGACGCAGCCATGCCGGGGTAAACCTCGACACCCAGCGCCTCGGCCTGTTCGGCCATCCAGCGGCAGACGTTGCCCATCGAGACGATGTAGTTGCCGTGGTTGTTCATCAGGGGCGGCATCAGGAAGTTCGGGATCTTCATCTGCCCGCCTTCCCCGAAGATGTAGAAGTTGTCCTTCTTCACCGGGACGTTCAGCGGCGCGCCCTTTTCCTTCCAGTCCGGGATAAGCGCGTCCAGACCGGACGGGTCCAGAACGGCCCCCGACAGGATATGCGCGCCCACTTCCGAGCCTTTTTCGAGCACGACGACCATCAGGTCCTCGTCCAGCTGTTTCAGTCGAATGGCTGCGGACAGGCCGGCAGGACCGGCCCCGACGATGACCACATCGACTTCCATGGCTTCGCGTTCGATTTCGGCCATAAAAGGCTCCCTCCACGAAATAAAGTTGCGCCTTGGTAACGGTATGCCAAAGGCCGGTCAATCGCGACACGGCGTCATTCGCCGCGTTGCGGCATCCCATCGGCTCCAACTATGCCGTTGCAAATCAAGCCCGATTGCTTTTGTGTTGAGCAAGCCTTTGGGCACTGGCGGCGCTGTCCGTCGTGCATCATGTGAGACCCGAAGAAGACGACGACAAGGCACTCATGGAAAAGATCTTGCTGACCCGCGCGGGCTATACCGCGCTGAACGACGAATTGAAGAAGCTGAAATCGGTGGAACGCCCCGCCGTCATCGCCGCCATTTCCGAGGCGCGTGAACATGGCGACCTGTCGGAAAACGCCGAATACCACGCCGCGCGCGAGAAGCAGAGCTTCATCGAAGGCCGCGTGAAAGAGCTGGAAAGCATCATCGGTCTGGCGGAAGTCATCGACCCGGCCAAGCTGTCGGGCGCGATCAAGTTTTCGGCCACGGTCAAGCTCGTGGACGAGGATACGGACGAGGAAAAGACCTATCAGATCGTGGGCGAACCCGAGGCCGATCTTGAAAAGGGAAAGCTGAACATCAAGTCGCCGCTGGCCCGCGCCCTGATCGGCAAAGAAGAGGGCGACTCGGTGGAAGTTCGCACACCGGGTGGCGAGAAGTCTTACGAAATCCTCGAGATCGAGTATATCTGACCCTGTGACGGACCCTATAACGGAACCTGCCGGGGGCGCGATGGCGCAGCAAAACGAAGAGGCGCTGGGCATGGGCATCTTCGGACGCCGGGCGAGGCGTGGAATCGCGCCGTCGGAACTTCTGGCGGCGGCGTTGTGCTGTCTGTGGTTGGTGGGCGCCGCGATCTATTTCCTGTTAATGGGGAACGACTTTTCCGCGGGCGGTGCCGGTGGCTTCATCATGACTCTGCTCGCCGTGTTTCTGCCCGTGGCGGTCATCTGGCTGGCCGCCTCCGCCGCGCGGTCGGCCCGGATCATGCGCGAAGAGACGGTGCGGCTTCAGTCGACCATCGACGCCATGCGTCACAGCTACCTGACCCAATCGCACGCGCATCACGCCGAGCGGAACCCCGAGGTCGAAGCCAAGATCGCGCGGCTCGAGCAGGCGCAGAAGCAAACGGAACAGGCGCTTACCACCTTCTCCACCACGCGCAATTTGGTGCGGGCCGAGGCCGAAATTCCACGGCCCCAGGCCCAGCCGGTCGTCGAAGAGCAACCGTCGCTCGCGTTGGAACCTCAGGCCGCCGACACGGCCCCGCCGCTTGAGCGGGACGACATGATAAAGGCGCTGCATTTCCCGGAGAACGCCGAGGATGAAGCGGGGTTTGCCGCCCTGCGGCGAGCGTTGAAGGACAGAAAAGTCGCGGGGCTGGTGACGGCGGCGCAAGACGTGCTCACGCTGCTGAGCCAAGACGGGATCTACATGGACGACCTGCGGCCGGATCGCGCACGTCCGGAGATCTGGCGCCGGTTCGCGCAAGGGCATCGGGGCCGAGAAGTGGCGGCGCTGGGGGGCATCCGGGATCGGTCGTCTTTGGCGCTCACGGCGGGCCGGATGAAAAGCGACCCGGTGTTTCGGGACGCGGCACATCACTTCCTGCGCCGTTTCGACGACGTGTTTCTGGAGTTCGAGGAAACCGCGACGGATGAGGACATCGCCCGGCTGTCGGATACCCGCACAGCGCGCGCTTTCATGTTGCTCGGGCGTGTGACCGGCACGTTTACCTGAAGAATTGCCATGCCGCGTGCGTGGTTTTCCGGCGGATTCAGGATACTAGGATACTAGGATCCTAGTATCCTAGTATTCTGCCCTTCCGGAATCGGAAAAATTCATTAGTTAACAATAGCTTGCGTAAGCGGGACCGAAAAGGGTGAGTTCAGACCGATCCGAAAAACCGGGACTAGAGCCCGGCTTCCCGCGCGATCTCGGCCTTTGATTTTCGCGCCCGCTCGGTCTCGGACTTAAGCTGACCGCAGGCGGCCATGATGTCCTCCCCTCGCGGCGTGCGGATGGGCGACGCATAGCCCGCCTGATAGATGATGTTCGCGAACGCCCGGATGCGGTTGTTGGACGACCGTTTGTAGGGCGCGCCGGGCCATTCGTTGAAGGGGATCAGGTTGATCTTGGCCGGAATGCCCTCGATCAGCTTGATAAGCCGCCGCGCGTCCTCGTCACTGTCGTTCACCCCGTCGAGCATCACGTATTCAAACGTGATCCGCTCGGAGTTGGACAGCTTCGGATATTCCTTGAGCGCCGCGAGCAGCTTTTCGATGTTCCACTTCTTGTTGATCGGCACCAGTTTGTCGCGCGTCTCGTCATCGGTGGCGTGAAAGCTGATGGCGAGCATGCAGCCGATCTCGGCCCCGGCGCGCGCAATTTCGGGCACGACGCCTGACGTGGACAGCGTGATCCGGCGGCGCGATAGGGAAATGCCTTCGCCATCCATCGCGATCTTCATCGCGTCGCGCACCGCGTCGAAGTTGTACAGCGGTTCGCCCATGCCCATCAGCACGATGTTCGACACGAGGCGCGGGCGTTCACCCATGCCTTTGCCCGCCGGCACCCAATCTTCAAGATCGTCGCGCGCCATCATGATCTGACCGACGATTTCGCCAGCCGTCAAATTGCGGACCAGCTTTTGCGTGCCGGTGTGGCAGAACGAACAGGTCAGCGTGCAACCGACCTGCGACGACACGCAGAGCGTGCCGCGATCCTCTTCGGGGATATAAACCACCTCGACCTCGTGCCCGCCCGCGATGCGGACGAGGTACTTACGCGTGCCATCGGTCGAAACCTGTTTCGATACCATCTCGGGCACCCGGATTTCGAAATGCTGGTCGAGAAGCGCGCGGTAATCCTTCGACAGGTTGGTCATGTCCGCGAAATCGCGCACCCCCTTCTGGTAGATCCACTGCCAGACCTGACCCACGCGCATCTTGGCCTGTTTCTCGGGCGTGCCGGCGGCGATCAGCGCGTCGCGCAGCCCGTCGCGGGTCAACCCGACAAGGTTGGGCTTGCCGAGAGTCGCATCCTCCTTTCGAGGGATCGTCATTACGTCTTGCGTGATCGGGGCCGAGGCCGTCATGTGTCGCGCTCCTGATGGAATTGCGCCTCATATAGGCGATCATACCATGAATTCAAAAGAAAACGCCCCGGACATCCTGCCGGGGCGCGTCTGTTCTGGCTCTGAGCCGGGTTATTCGCAGCGTTTGCCCGCATCTTCGACCGCGGCGGTGAAACCCATGAGCGAAAAGGTATCCTCGGTCCGGGTGCCGCGCGACGAGTTGCCGACGAGAACGGCATTGGCGCCACCCTTCATCGCGTTCACGATCTTGGTGTCGTCCTCTGGGCTGGCCGACCAGGCCCATTCACCATCCGTGAACAGCTGAAACTCGGTCTCGCCGATCGACAAGGTGACGGTCGACCCATCGGCAAAGGGGTAGCCCCCCGTAAAGCTTACTTCACCCGTTCCATTGCCGGACCGGTAGGAGACAAAAAGCAGGATGTCGCCCCGGCGCACCGCGACCGAACGGCCATCCTTGGTGTTCACCGTCTGCTTGGGTTTCGACACGCTCCAGCACTCCTGCGGATCGCCTTCGACGAAGACGCTCCAGTCGGTGTTGGCGGCGACCCGGTTCGTGCTTTCCTGTGCCACGGCGGCGCCGGTCGCAGTCAGCGACAGCGCGGCGATGCACAGACCCCGTGCGATGCGTGATGTCATGTCTAACACAGCCTCCAGCTGCTCTGCCTCTCGGGCCCTTTGCTCCATCCCTCTTTGGGGTGTTTCACGGCGCGGGCACCCTTTTCAACCTAATGGCGTTACCTTAACGGGTTTTTGCCGGTTTTTGAAAGACCTGTTGGCGGAAAACCGCGCGTTATCCTTGGGATGGCAGGGATGTGAACCGCGTGCGGCACCGGCCCGGTTGCGAATCGTTGGCGACGCCGATCCGGCGGGCCGGATCAGGCCCTTCGGAAGTCCGACTTCGCGTAGCCCTGCAAATACAGCAGCGCGGTGAGGTCACCGTGATTCACCCTGATGTCGCATTGGGCGGCGACCGAAGGTTTGGCGTGGAGGGCGACCCCCGATCCGGCAAGCTCGAGCATCCCCAAGTCGTTGGCCCCGTCGCCCACGGCGATGACATCGGCATGTTCCAGCCCAAGGCGCGCCGAAATCTCTTCGAGGGCCGCGACCTTGGCGGCCCGTCCGAGGATCGGGTCGACCACCTGGCCGGTCAGTTTCCCGTCCCGAATGTCGAGCGTGTTCGCGCGGTTCTCGTCAAAACCCAGCTCCGCTGCGACCTTGGCGGTGAACGCGGTGAAACCGCCGGAGACGAGCGCGGCATAGCCTCCGTTCGCGCGCATCGTGGCGACAAGCTCGGCGCCGCCGGGCATGAATGTGATGCGCTCGGCCAGAACCTTGTCGATGACCGTCGCGGGCAGATCCTTGAGAAGACCGACACGCTCGCGCAGTGCCCCTTCGAAATCCAACTCGCCGTTCATGGCGCGGGTGGTGATGTCGGCCACGCGCGGTCCGACACCGGCTTCGTCCGCCAATTCGTCGATGCATTCCTGCTGGATCATGGTGCTGTCCATGTCGGCGAGCAGCATTTTCTTGCGCCGGCCTTCTGTGGGCTGGACGATGAGATCGACCCCCAACGCCTGAAGTTCGTCCCACGAAGACCAGCGCGTATCGGGGACCGACGGCATGTCGAATTCCGCCGCTTCGTCAGGGGCGAGCCAGCGCGCGGTTGTCCCGCCCCACGCGCCCCGCAAGGCTTCGACCAGCGACGGGTCGAGGGCGGCTTTTCCGGGCGCGGTCAGAAGCGTGGTGGTGAACATCGGAGCCTCCGTTTGATCGGGGTCCGATTAACGTGGCAGGCCACGATGTGCCAGCCCGTTCTAGCCTTGCGGTTGGCGCAGCGCCTCGACCTCGGCCGCCGGGATTTCGTCGCCGGTTTCGAGGATCAGGATCGTCTGGCCCGAAACGACCTTTGCTTCGATGACTTCGGAGTAGACCGACATCGGTTCCTCCGACATCAAACCCCGCGTGTTGTAGCTTTGCAGGATGAAGCTGTATTCGCCGGGCGGGAACAGCGACCCGTTGTCGTCAAGCCCGGCCCACTGGACCGAGGTGTCGCTTGGCGAAAACTCGATCCGGTCCACGATCGAGCCGGCCGCGTTCTTGACGACCATGAAGGTCTGCGTCGCGCCGGTCGGCGGGTGCGGTGTCACCGTGATCGGCTCCATCTCGAACTGCGCCGACACGGCCGCTCGTGCTTCCATCCCGACCCATCCGGCCAAGTCGGACATGGACATGACGCCAAGCTGGGTCTGCAACGCCTTGAGCAGATCGTTGGTCTGGACCTGCTGCTCGACGCCCGAGAACGTGGCCAGTTGCACGGCGTAATCCGAGCTTTCGATCGGATTGAGCGGGTCCTGATTTTCCATCTGGACCGTGAGCATTTTCAGAAACGTCTCGAAGTCCGACGAGATGGCCGAGTTGGACTTGGGGTCTTCAGAGGCAGCGCCGGACGCGGCGGATGCACCATACGAGACGGTCGTCGAGGTCTGCGAAAGCTCCATTCGATGTCCTTTCTGGCTGTCAAAGCCGGAGGTCGACGCCGCCCCGTGCGGCGTGCGCCGACAGGTTGGCGTTCGGGGGCTGCGTGTCTTCGGGTGCCGGGCCTTGTCCGGCAGCCATTGCCGGATCGCGTGACTCGTCGGATTGACCATCCCGCCCTCCGCCATCGTCGAAGGCGAAGTTCAGACTGTCGTAGCCGAGATCGCGCAAGTCCTGTTCGAGAAGCGCAAGATTGCGTTTGATCAGATCGAGTGTTTCCGGGCGATCGGCGGACAAAGACACCGAAAGCGTGTTGCCGTCGCCGTTGAAAGACAGGCTGAGGCGACCGAGTTCTTCGGGCCGTAGGGTGACTTCGAGGGTTCCGTCACGCGAGGCGCGGATCACATCCGCCACCTGCTGGGCGACGAGGCGGGGCGTTTCCGGGCGATTGAAGATCTGTAGTTCTGGCCCCGCGCTCCGCCCAGTCTCCGAACGCGCGTGTTCGGTTCCCGACACCTCCGCGATGATCGGGTCGGACGTGACGACGACAGGGGCGCCCATTGTCTCGGCCATCGCGGGCATGGCGGGAGGCGGTGTGGTTTGAACGGAAGGCGAGCGTTGCGTGGACGGGGCCTCTGGGGGCGCGGCTTCCGTGGTCCGTTTGGGGTCGATCGGGTCTGACGGTATTTCCGGACGCTCGCCTTCGGTCGCGTCTTGGCTAATCAGGTCTGGGCGTTGCGTGGGCGAGACACCTTGCGTCGGGCTGCCGCTTTGCGTTGCTTTGGGCTCTCCCGTCTGAGGGGTCCCGGCGATCTTTTCCGACGCATCCGCAGCGGCGTTCTCAGCATCGGTCGCTCCGCCAGTCGGGATCGTAGTTGGCTCAGTGCGATGGCCCGGAACGGAAGATGGGGCTGTTGCTGCGGGAGTTGTTGCAGCCGCGAACCCCTCCTGTCCCGGCGGTGTGGCGATCGTATTTACCGCGGGCTGAGCGTCGTTTTCGGCGACGACCGGGCTCGGCGCGACGAGGGCGGAGGTGTCCCGTAGCAGGGCAGGCGCCGGCCTGCGCTCGGACGCCTCCGAAGCCGTCGATGTGTTGGAAAAAGCGTTCCCGGTGGGCACGGTGGCCGGCGATTCCTTGTTGTCGACCGGCGTTGTCAGATGCACAGAAGGCCCAGACAATGCCCGCATCGCCTGATCTCGCTCTGCCGGGATGAGTGACACCGTGGCGTCGGCCGGTTCGGGCGTCGCAGCAAGCCCGTGAATTGTCGCGTGTTCCGAAACCATCGCTAACCCTAAATGCGGCGACGTGGAGAGTTTACGGTCCACATCGGTCGTGCTCGCCACGTCCGGTGCTGCTGCATAGCTGCCTTCGCTTTCTTCCGGCGTCGGCTCTGCCTCAGCTGTCTTGTCGTGGCCCTGCCGTGTATCCTCCCCTCTGGCCTTGGGGCCTTGCGCGGCTTGAAACGCGTCGTCGAACGCGGTGCCTTTCGGGGCTCCGGTTTCGGGCGCATGGTCAGCGCGTCCCTGTTTGGGCGCCATGAAGGCGATATTGGTGACGTCCATCGTCGCTCCGGGAATTCTGTCTCCGAGTGGCGCGATACTTCCCCACAGAAATTACCGAATCTTTACCGGTTGCCGTCATCCTTTGCCGAAATGCCCACAATTCGACGGAACCGACGATGAACCCGGTCTTGCCAGTCTCACCGCGACCACCTCTTCAGCCCGCGCCCGTTTCCGCGGACGACAAACTGCGCGAGGCCGCGAAGGAGTTGGAGGCGACATTTCTGTCGGAAATGCTGAAATCGGCGGGACTGGGCGAGCTTTCCGAGACGTTCGGCGGTGGTCCGGGTGAGGAACAATTCGCGTCGTTCCTACGTCTGGAACAGGCGAGGGCGATGGTCGAGGCCGGGGGAATCGGTCTGGCCGAAACCCTCTTCGAAGCGATGAAGGAGCGTGCCGATGGGGCTGTTTGATGGATCGGGCACTCTCGCCGCTCTGGCTACCTTGCTGGACCGTGAAAAGGCGCTGATCCTGAAAGGGGATATCGAGGGCGTTCGGCGTCTCGCGCCCGAGAAAGAACGCCTCTTGTCGCGGATCGGGCGTAATCGGTTCAGGCGTGAACGGCTTGAAAACCTCAGAAAAAAAGCTGACCGGAACAATGAACTACTGGCCGCGTCGGCTCGAGGTTTCAAGGCCGTTCAGGAGAAGCTGATAGCGCTGCGCGCGGCGGGGGGGCAGCATTCGACATACGATCGGGACGGGCACCGTGCGCGCATGGGAAACCGCCCGACGGACTTCAACAAGCGGGCCTGACGCCCCGCAAGTTCCGCGCTTTCGCCTAAAATCCGACGCAATCGCATTTCACACGTTCACTGTTCTTTTAGCACTCCGGCTTCAGGTTGCTCGCGCATCCTGAGGGGGTGGCGCGGACCGGAAACCGAAACGGAGACCGGCGTCCGCAGAGGTCAGAATGGCTCTGGAACCTGCCCTGAGCGGGCGGACCTCTAACCCGGCGTGAAATCTGCGCCGAACGACTGAAGGAACTGAAAATGGCGACCTTCCACGCCCCACCGTGGTGTCCTTCGCCACTGACCTTTTTGACCTTCTTGATGATGGGCGCATTGGCTTGCGCACTCATCCCACCACACCTCTCTATTCACCCGAGGTCAGGTGTAGGTCTCGCCAGTTAAGCTGCGGTTTACGGATGCCCTGGCAGGGACATTTCTTGCTTCAGGGTTAACGGCCTGTGTCAGAGCAGGTTGTCCAAGCCCCGCAGCAGCCCGGTGATCCCCTTCACCTTCTGCGCGGCCAACAATGTGCCGGGCACGAGAATGTCGGCCGAGTGGCTGTCGGCATCGTGCGTGATCGTCAGACGCGAATTGCCCGCCGCGAAGGTGCTGGTGACAGTGGCCGAGTAGCTCGGCATCCGGATCGAATGGACCTGAACGCCGTTGACAGAGCCGCCGCGCAATCCCGGCTCGCCCTTGACCGTCGCGGGATCGACCTCGAAGGCCGGTTTCTTGATGTCCCCCATGCGCTCGGCCAGTTCGCGGGCCGTGCCGGTCGGGGCGTCGGTCTTTTTCGGGCGCGAGTAGTCGATGATCTCGAACCAGTCGAGGTATTCCGCGGCCATCAACGAAAACCGGGTCATCAGGGCGGCCGTCAGGGCGAAATTTCCGGACGCGACGACACCGAGCCGGGCTGCGCGTGCCGCGTCGTCGATCTTGGCGTAGTCCGCCGCCGTGAGGCCGGAGGTGCCGATCACCACGCGCCGTCCGGCGTCGATCGCCTGCATCGTGTGCGCGAACACGGCGTCGGCTTGGGTATAGTCCACGAGCACGTCGAACTCGGCCTCTGTCAGTGCCTCGGCCACCGTGGCGAAACAGGGGGCGCCATGCACCTGCTCACCCGCGCTGGACCGCGCGACGCAGGCGGTCAGGTCGAAGCGGGGGTCTGCGGCAAAGGCCGCCGCGATGGTCCCGCCGCTCAGGCCGGTCGCGCCGGCCATGCAGATGCGTTGCATTTGGTTCTCCCTCTTTTTCGGGGCCGAGACTGCGATGTCGGTCAGTATGCCGCAACCCCTGTCGCCGCGCAGGCCGGCATGGCCCCAACCGATCCCGCGTGTCAGCGGGACAGGTCGGCCTGATAGAGTTTGACCTTGATCCCGCCGTTGTCGATGACCGGGCCCGAGGTCAGGTCGAACCCGGTGGCATGGGCCAGTGCCTGATCGGAGGTGACGATACCGACCCGCCAGCCCCGGAACCGTTCGGCGAGCACCCGGCCGAGCGTCCCGTAGAGCGCGTAGAGTTGCCCTTTGTTCCCGATGCGGGTGCCGTAAGGCGGGTTCACGATGACCAGTCCGGGCTCACCCTCGGGTGGCGTCAGCTCCGATAGCGGCTGGCAGCCGAAGGTGCAGATCTGGTCGACCCCGGCCGCTTCGGCGTTCCTGCGCGCGCCGTCGATGGCGCCTTGATCCCGGTCGTAGCCATAGAAGCGGTGCATCGGCGTCGGACCCGAGCCTGCCCGCACGAGCGTCGCGAATCCGTCCGGATCGAACGTAGCGAGGCTCTGAAACGCGAAGGCGCGGTCCCGTCCGGGTTGAAGATCCGCCGCGATCTCGGCGGCTTCCAGAAGGAACGTGCCGGAGCCGCACATCGGGTCGACGACGGTCTGGCGTCCGTCATATCCGCAGGCCCGCAAGAGGAGCGCGGCGAGCGTCTCGCGGATCGGGGCCTTGCCGGTCGCGACCTTGTGGCCGCGCTTGTGCAGGCTCTCGCCCGAAGTGTCGACGCTGATGGTCACCAGATCGCGATCGATCCGAACCTTGATCGCGACCTCGGCCTCCGGGCTGATCGGCGCGTCCATCGCGGCGGAGACGGCTTTTTCGACCCGTTCCGCAGCGGCGCCCGCGTGATAGATCTTGGACTTCCGGTTGGTCGCAACCTCGACCTTCACCGGCACATGCGGTTCCAGCGTATCGCGCCACGGAAACTTCCGTGACCGCTTGTCGAGCTGTGCCAGATGGAACGCCGGAAAACTCCCGAGCCGGACGAGTATCCGGGTCGCCCCGCGAAGCTCCAGATTGGCGCGCCAGACTTCGGACCAGTTGCCCCTGAGGGTCACGCCCCCCGGTTCCGGCTTGCCGCGCTTGAAGCCGAGGGCGGCGCATTCCGCGGCAAGCTGCGGCTCCAGCCCGGGTGGGCAGACGGCGAAGAAATCCAGTTCGGTCATGGGATGGGATTACGGCATCGCGCCGCCAAGGGGAATACGGCGCACCGTCAGGCGCGTGTTTCCGGCGTGTCGAGCCGGAACTTGCGAAATGCCGCACCGCCATATTCGACGCCGTCCACTTCCCGCGCCCCCAGACGCGCCAGTGCGGCGACGTGGTTCCGGCTCGGCGGCAGCAGGAAGGTCACGAAAGGGATGCGTGGGTCGCGGGCGGCCGCGTCCAGACAGGCGCGCGCGATGCGGGGGCCCAGTCCGAAGCGGTCCGGGCGCAGGACGAGGCCGAAATCCCACTCCTCGCCCTCTCTCTGGAATCCGCCCCAGCCTGCATAGACCCCGTCCACCACGAAGGCCCAGTGACCAAGACCGTCGCGCCGCCAAGTCTCTTCCTTGGCGGCAACGAGTTCGGCCGATTGCCTGTCGCTCCAGTCGCCGGACAGAAGCGGCATGTGCGCCGCGACGCGCGGATCGGACATATGGGCGGTGATGTCGTCCAACGGAATGTCGCTCAGTCTGCGAAATGCGATGTCCACTCCGGACTCCTCTCGGATCGGTCCTGCGCTTCTTCGTTTCCCAAATACTTTCGGGGGGCGCCCGCAGGGCGCGGGGGCAGCAAGCCCCCTCCGCACCATCCATCAGGGCCTGCCCGGTGGGTCAATGCCCCGCCGAGCGAAGCGAGGCCCCGTCGCGACGGGGGCCCAGCCCGCGGCGCAATGAAAAAGCCCCGGCACTCTGGCCGGGGCTCTTCCTGTCGCCATCCCGGCGCTTACGCGGGATCCTTGATCGTGCGCAGGTAGGGCAACTTGATATCCACGTCGCCGTATTTGGCCTTGGCGTCGTCATCCGACACCGACAGGGCCACGATCACGTCCTGACCCGGGGTCCAGTTGGCCGGGGTCGCCAACGGCGCACCGTCCGTCTTCATCACAGCGTCGAGCGCCCGCAGAACCTCGGCGAAGTTGCGGCCCACCGACATCGGATAGGTCATGGTCAGGCGCAGCTTCTTGTCCGGCCCGACGATGAAGACCGAGCGCACGGTGGCGCTGTCGGCGGGCGTGCGGCCATCCGGCAGATAGGCGTCGGCGGGCAGCATGTCGAAGGCCTTGGCCATCGTCAGATCCTCGTCCGCCACGATCGGGAAGCCCGCCTTGGCTCCTGCGAAGCTTTCGATGTCGCCCTTCCATTTCTTGTGGTCCTCGACACCGTCGACCGAGATACCCAGAACTTTCACGCCGCGCTTTTCCCATTCATCGGCAAGCTGGGCGACCGCACCGAATTCGGTGGTGCAGACGGGCGTGAAATCCTTGGGGTGCGAGAACAGGATGGCATAGCTGCCATCGACCCATTCATGAAGGTTGATGTCGCCCTGATCGGTGGGCACGGTGATGTCGGGGATGGTATCGTTGATGCGAAGTCCCATGGAACTCTCCTTTTCCAATCGTCTCTTGTCTCAAAGGTAATCTGATCGTGTTTCGCTTGAAGGGGGTTGTGGCAGAATGTCCGACCTGAATCGAGCGGTTTCATGGGTGGCTGTTCCGGCCCCATGACGTAGCGGCAGAGCGGCCCCGGCTTGTGCCCCCTTCGCCCCGGTGACAGAGTGCGCGCAAAGCGCAATATGGGAGGTTTCCATGCTTGAGAAACGCGAATTCTATATCAACGGCGAATGGGTCGCTCCGGCCGAAGCACGCGACCACGAAGTGATCGACCCCTCTACGGAAGAGGCCTGCGCGGTCATTTCGCTCGCGAGCGCGGCAGATGTCGACAAGGCGGTCGCCGCCGCCAAGGCGGCCTTCCCCGACTGGATGATGACGCCGGTGGAAGAGCGCATCGCGCTCGTCGAGAAGTTCCTCGAAATCTACAAGGCGCGGGCCGAAGACGTCGCGCAGGCCATCACGATGGAGATGGGTGCGCCGCTCGATCTGGCGCGCAGTTCCCAGTGGGGCGCGGGCTATGCCCATACCAAGGCGTTCGTGAAGGCGGCCAAGTCCTTCGATTGGATCAAGCCGCTTGGCGATCACGCGCCGGATACGATGATCGTGCATGAAGCCGTCGGGGTCTGCGCCCTCATCACGCCGTGGAACTGGCCGATGAACCAGATCAGCCTCAAGGTGATCGCAGCGGCCATCGCGGGCTGCACGATGGTTCTGAAACCGTCCGAAGAAAGCCCGCTGGACGCGATGATCTTTGCCGAATGCATGCATGACGCCGGGTTCCCCAAAGGCGTCTTCAATCTCGTGAACGGCGACGGCGCTGTCACCGGCGACGCGCTTACGGGCCACCCGGACGTGGATATGGTCAGCTTCACCGGGTCGACGCGCGCGGGCATCGCGATCTCGCAGAACGCCGCCAAGTCGCTCAAGAAGGTGCATCTGGAACTCGGCGGCAAAGGCGCGAACATCGTTTTCGCCGACGCGGACGAGAAGGCGGTGAAACGCGGTGTCATGCACATGATGAACAACACCGGGCAAAGCTGTAACGCGCCCTCGCGGATGCTGGTCCAGCGCGAGATCTACGATCAGGCGGTCGAAACGGCGGCAGCCGCGGCGGACAAGGTCGCGGTGGGCGACGCGCATGAGGAAGGCCGCCATATCGGCCCCGTCGTGAACGAGGCCCAGTGGAACAAGATTCAGGGTCTGATCCAGACCGGGATCGACGAAGGCGCCCGGCTCGTCGCTGGCGGCTTGGGTCGCCCCGACGGCATGAACCGCGGGTTCTTCGTCAAGCCGACGGTGTTTGCCGACGTGACCAACGACATGACCATCGCACGTGAGGAAATCTTCGGCCCGGTCCTGACCATGATCCCCTTCGATACCGAAGAGGAAGCCGTGAACATCGCGAACGATACGGTCTACGGCCTGACCAACTACGTCCAGACGCAGGACGGGGCCAAGGCGAACCGCGTCGCGCTCAAACTTCGGTCCGGCATGGTCGAAATGAACGGGCAGCCGCGCGGGGCCGGTGCGCCGTTCGGCGGCATGAAGCAGTCGGGCAACGGTCGCGAAGGCGGCGTCTGGGGCATCGAGGATTTCACCGAGGTCAAGGCGATCGGCGGCTGGGCCGTCGACGCCGCCGAGTGACGCCGGTGTGAAGGAAGGGCAGGGTCCAGCCATTCGGTTGGGCCCCGCCGATCAAAATTGCAGCATTTCGCGTCCATGCGTGTCTTTGCGACGAGGCGAATGGCCAGGATCAGGCCTGAGCGTTGCCCCCTGAAAAGACCGCTCCTATATCTTGAATACAATTAACGAACAGTCATCCAACGCAGCCAGGGAGCCGCGCGTTGAGTTACTCGATCAGAATCCACCCGGATCGCCGTATCGCGGTGTTCCACTTCAGCGGTGTTCTGAACCCGCAGGTCGGCAAGCAGGCGTTCCTCGACTACATCAGGATGCCGGACTTCGATCCCCATTTCGCCATGCTGACGGATGCCCGGCAGTTGAACGGCGTCGAGGCCTCGTTCCCGGAAATCGTCAGCGGTGTGATGAAGGTCATGCGGAACCTGCGACAGTTCGACCAGCCGGTGCGCAGTGTGATTCTCGTCAACTCGGAAAAGCCGTTCGTCGTGGCGAGACTGCTCGATCAGGTGCTCGAACGCGCCAGCAAGATCCGCATCCATATTGCCCGTGAGGAGCATGAGGCGCTCGCGCTCGTCGGCTGCTCGGACACCGATTTCGCCCGCCTTGCGAACGCCGCCTGATCCGGGTCAGTCCAGACCCAGTTCGTCCAGCATGTGACGCCCGCGGGCATCCTCGACCTCGATCACCCACAGGTCCGGATCGAACGACCGCTGCTTGCCGATCGACTCGTCCACGGCGCGTTCGTCGCCTTCGGCCAGAACCATCCATTTGCGCTCGCCCGTCATCAGGTCGACGCTGCGTTGAAACGCCTGCGCCTGACCGTCCATCGTGGCGAGCTTGACCAGCACGGCCCCGGCGGTCGCATCGCCCTTGGCGACGACATAGGTTGAGATTCCTTCGGACTGAAGCCGGGCGAGGTATGCCGAAACCCAGATGCCGGTCGCAAGGCGGCTCATGCGTTCCCGTCTTTGAAGTCCAGACCCATTTCGGAATAGCGTTCGGATTCTTCCAGCCAGTTCGGGCGTACTTTCACCTGAAGGAACAGGTGAATCTTGCGGCCGAGAAATTCTTCCAGTTCCGCGCGTGCCGCCTGACTGACCGCCTTGATGGTCTCGCCCTTCTTGCCGAGAACGATACCTTTGTGCCCGTCACGGGCGACGTAGACGATCTGATCGACGCGGGCCGAGCCATCCGGGCGTTCTTCCCAATGCTCGGTTTCGACGGTGAGCTGATAGGGCAGTTCCTGATGCAGGCGAAGCGTCAGCTTCTCGCGCGTCATCTCGGCGGCGATCATCCGCATGGGCAGATCCGCGATCTGGTCCTCGGGGTAGAGCCATGGGCTTTCGGGCATCATACCGGCGAGCCAGGTCTTGAGGTCGGCGACGCCATATCCCTTTTCAGCCGAGATCATGAAGGTTTCGACGAAGGGAAACCGCTCGTTCATGTCCTGCGTCAGCCCGAGCAGGACATCGGACGACACCTTGTCGATCTTGTTGATCGCAAGCGCGACGGGGCGTTTGCGCGCCACCTCGGGCAGATGGTCGAGGATCGTCTCGACACCCTTGGTGACACCGCGATGCGCCTCGATCAGCAGGACGATGACATCTGCATCGGCGGCCCCGCCCCAAGCGGCGGCGACCATCGCGCGGTCCAGCCGCCTGCGCGGTTTGAAGAGGCCAGGCGTGTCGACGAGCACGATCTGGCTGTCCCCTTCCAGCGCGACACCGCGAATGCGCGCGCGCGTGGTCTGGACCTTGTGGGTCACGATGGACACCTTCGCCCCGACGAGGTGGTTCGTCAGGGTCGATTTGCCCGCGTTGGGCTCGCCGATAAGGGCGACAAATCCGGCACGTGTGGTCATGGCAGGGGCCATAGCCCCTTTCTTTGCCTCGCGCTAGGGGGCGTGAGCGGCAAGGCGCGCGGGCGTGCGCCGAGCGGCATTCGCATGGCGCGGGAACACGGTCCTGCAAATTGCAGCCAAATCGGTATGGTGTGGATAAGGAATCAGGAGGAGCTCATGCCCGACGCCACCTGCACCTGTGGACAGGTGCGGATCGAGGTCACCGGCAAGCCGATCATGGTCGCGGAATGCGGCTGCACCTCATGCCAGACTGCGGGGCAAGCCTTTGGCGGCGTGCTGACCGAGCATTACACCACGCCTTACGTCATGGTGCGCAAGGATCGCGTGCGTCTTGCGTCTGGCGACGGCGCGCTCGAAGCCCGACGGCTGACGCCCGAAAGCGCGACGCGCCGGGTCGTCGCGACCTGTTGCGGCGCGCCGATGTATCTGGAATTCGAGAAAGGCCATTGGCTTAGTGTCTATGCCGCGCGGCTGTCCGCGCAGGACCGCGGCGCACTCGATTGCCGAACCATGACGAAAGACCTGCCGGAGGGTATCGTTCTGCCGACCGATGTGCCGAACCCCAAGCGGCATACGCCGGGGTTCATGCTGAAACTCATGGGCGCGTGGGTCGCGATGGGGTTCCGCACACCCAAGATCGACTGGGCGAGGGAGGCCACGGGATGAGCGATGACAAGATCGAAGTCCGCAACATCAATTCACCGGATCACATCACGCGGGTAGATCGGACCAAGTACGAGGACATGAAGCAGGCCTTGCTGAAGGTGCTGCCATCCGAGGCGCCCGGTATGAAAGTCGCCGAGGCACAGGATGCGCTGAAACCGCATCTGGACCAGACCCTTTTCCCCGGCGGCGCGAAATCCGGCTGGTGGCTGAAATGCGTGCAACTCGACCTCGAGTTCAAAGGCGAGATCAAGCGCGCGGAGAAACCGCCCGTGCGGCTTTACAAGGTCTAACGCAATTTGGGCGGGCCGGGGTCGTTCTGCCGGTCCAGAACACCTTCGAGCCCCCAGCGGAGCCCTTGGCCGATCCGATCCGCCAGCGCCGAAAACCGCTCGGCCTTTTCGGGTGTCAGCACGTCGCGGGCCGCGGCATGGAACGTCTCGAGCCACATCGGAAAGTGCTCCGGCCGCACCTCGCCATTCGTGACATGCGCTTGCATCGGGCTGCCGCGAAAGCCGTGGTCGATCTGGAACGCCGCGCGCCAGAACCCGGCGATCTTCGCCTCATGCGCCCGCCAGACCGGCCCGTCCTCCGGTGCAATCGCCCGCGCGAAAATCGGACCGAGGACGTCATGTCGGCGCACGCGGGCGTAAAACGCAGCCATGAGGAGGTCGATGTCCTCGGCGGTCATGTCTTGTGCGGTTTCTGTCGTCATGTCGACGTTATGAACTCGTTTCGCACGGGCGTCATGGGGCGCGATGTCACACGGCCTGTGCGCGGCGTCCAGTCCTGAGCAGGGTGTATAGCCCCGTGGCCACGATCAGCGCACCGCCCAGAAGGGTGATGGCGTCGGGGCGTTCGCCGAAAGCCAGATAGGCGATCACCAGCGCGACCAGAAGGCGGGAATAGCGGAAAGGCGCGACGACGCCGATCTCGCCCGACCGCATCGCGGTGGTCAGCGCGTTATAGGCCACGGTCCCGAACAGGGCGGCCACGACGATGGCCCCCCACGCGGCGGCGCTCGCCCCCTGAGGCAGGCGCGGATCGAAGGCCCATATGACAAGGCCCGCGACGGTCACGACGATGAAACCGAGCGTGCCCAGTTGACGGCCCGAAACATGGGGCGGGCTGGCACGGGTGGCGAGGTCGCGGCCCGCGAACCCCAGCATCCCGATCACCGGAAAGATGACCAGAGGATCGAACATCTCGGGTGTCGGGCGCAGTATCAGGATCACGCCCGCGAACCCGATCAGCATCGCAATCCACCGACGCGGCCCCACCTTTTCGGCGAACAGGAGTGCCGCGCCGAGCGTCACGACAAGCGGTGTGGCCTGAAGGATCACGGAGGTCAGGGAAAGAGACACGAAGGCGATGGACAGCGTGTAGAACAGCCGCCCGATCAGCTCGATGCCCGACCGGATAAGGAGTCCGCGTGACAGGAAACTCTTTGGAAAGACTGCCTCGCCCGCGCGCAGTGACAGGATCGCGCAGATCGTCATGGCGATGAGGCCGAAGAGGGTAAAGGCCATGCCGCGCGGCACGTCCTGAAAGGCGAACTTCAGAAAGGCGTCCTCGCCCGCGAAGGCACACATGGACAGGACCATGAACAGCGCACCACGTGCATTCGGGCTCATGCCTGCGCCACCATGTGAAAGGTCGGGGTCAAGATCATGCTCTCCGCTGTTCCTGCCTTCCACCTAGCGAAAGCCCGAGACCGATACCAGACCTGCCGGCTTCGACCGCGCCAACTGGCTTTCAACACAGAGAAATGCGTGAACCGGCCCGCAGTTATGCGCCGAGCCGTTCCAGAAGCGCCCGCGCGGCATCCTGTTCGGCCGCCCGTTTGGAATTCGCCTTTGCGCGGGCGGCTTCACCGTTTTCGAGTTGCGCTTCGATCGTGAATTCCGGCGCGTGGTCGGGCCCGTCGCGGGCGATCTCGACATAGGTCGGGGGCTGCATCTTGCGCGCTTGCGCCCATTCCTGAAGCGCGGTCTTGGCGTCGCGCGCGTCCTCTTCGACCGCGCCGATGCGGTCACCCCACAACCGCACGATCATCTCGCGCGCGGCTTCGAAACCGGCATCGAGGTAGACCGCAGCGATCACCGCTTCCATCGCGTCGCCCAGCAGGGCCTGTTTGCGGCGGCCCCCCGACATCTGCTCGGACCGCCCGAGTTTCAGGACGGCCCCCAGATCGACCTGTCGCGCGACATCGGCGCAGGCTTCCTTGCGCACGAGCGCGTTGAACCTTGGGGCAAGCTGGCCTTCGCTCGCCTCCTTGTCGGCGGCGAGCATGGCTTCGGCCATGACGAGGCCGAGCACCCGGTCGCCCAGAAACTCCAGACGTTGATTGTCGGGCCTCGTATCCGACGAGATCGAGCCGTGTGTGAGCGCCCGGATCAGAAGTTCGGGGCGCTTGAAGTCGTGCCCGATCCGGTTGGCAAAGCCCTTCAGATCCGCCGACAGTTTCATTCGATCTTCTTGAAGAACCGGTCGCCGCGCCATGTCCAGAAATAAAGCAGGCGCTTGCCCGAGGCCGAGAAGATCACGCGGTCCACGCGGCCCAGCAGGTATTCTTCCGACACGAAGCCCACACCGTTGGCGCGCTGGCTTACCCGGCTGTCGGTCGAGTTGTCGCGGTTGTCGCCCATGAAGAAATAGTGGCCTTCGGGTACCGTGAACACGTTGGTCGAATCGAGCCGTCCGTCGCCCACGTTCAGGATCGAGTGGGATACGCCGTTGGGCAGCGTTTCGACGTATTTCTCTTTGATGCATTCGCCGCCCTGGCCGACCGGGCCGTTGGAACACAGCGGGAAGGTGCCGAAGCGGCCCTGCGAACGATAGGTCTCGACGAAGGTGCCGTCCGGGACCTGCGTCGCCTCTTCGCCGTTGATCGAAAGCACACCGTCCTGCACCTGAATCTTGTCGCCCGGCTTGCCGATCAGACGTTTCACGTAATCGGTGTTGAGTGTGGGGTGGCGGAACACGACGACATCGCCCCGTTCCGGTTCGGACCCGAGGATGCGGCCCGAGATCGGACACATGGCGAAGGGGCAGGAGTATTGAGAATAGCCGTAGGCCATCTTGTTGACGAACAGGAAGTCGCCGATCAGCAGCGTGTCCTTCATCGAGCCGGTTGGGATCCAGAACGGCTGGAAGAACACCGAACGGAAGATGCCCGCGATCAGAAGCGCCCAGAAAACCGTTTTGACGGTTTCCATGATCCCGTCTTTTTTCTCTTTCGCCATCTGCCCCTGCCTCCGCTTGGTTCTGTCGCTACATGGGCGGGTGCGCCGAGCCTGTCAAGCAATCGGCCGGGCTTCGATCAGGACAAAGGCCTGTGCCCATGGGTGGTCGTCGGTCAGGGTGACGTGGACGATCGCTTCGTGCCCCTCGGGCGTCATGTCGCGCAGGCGTTCGGCGGCCCAGCCTGTCAGATGCATGACGGGCTGTCCGGTGCGCAGGTTCGAGACCGCCATGTCTTTCCAGCTGATGCCCATGCGCAGGCCGGTGCCGAGTGCCTTGGAACAAGCCTCTTTCGCGGCCCAGCGTTTCGCATAAGTCCCCGCCTCGTCCTTGCGGCGCGCCGCCTTGAACTGCTCGGTTTCAGTGAACACCCGGTCGCGGAAGCGGTCGCCGTGCCGTTCGAGCACGCCGGCGATCCGGTCGATATTCGCAAGATCGGTGCCGATACCCAGAATCATGGTCAGGCGGTCTGCGGGGCAAGGCGCAGGCCAAGCCGGTTGAAGGCGAACTGGATGACGACAAGGGCCACGGCGCCAAGTGCCACGCGCGGGACGCCCCCCAGTTCCGCGAACAATTGGCCGCCGGTCGCGACGTTTCCAAGACCGAACAACAGCAGGCTCACGCCGAACGAAAACGCGGTCATGCGCAGGCTACCTTCCATTGCGGTGCGGCCTGCGGGGCGTGCTCCGTTCGTCTTGGCGAAGGCGTTCCCTTCGACGACGGCCGCGATCAGGGGCGGCAGGGCGATGGCGAACCCGGTCGCGCTGGGCATTCCGAGCAGGACGGGCAGAAAAAAGATGGCGACGGTGAACACCGTGAACAGGCCGGTGTAGCGCCCGATGTTGATGGTCATGCCGCCGTGCCCTTCCCGCTCGCGTCTGCGCGGCAGACCCTATTGCGCGGGCGTCGTCAAGGCAATGCGGGAGGGGCGGGGAAGGTCGGCAAGCTGGTCGGGCGTCAATCCGGTCAGGTCCGGGTGGTCATGCGGGTCGGCCGGCTGTGCGGTTCTGAGCGGCAGGGTGCGCAGGATGCGGGGAAGAATGCGGGTCATGGTGTGTCCTTTCGTTTGAAAGGAGTTTGCCTGTATCCGGCGCATAAAAATATGGAGTTTCGCTGATCCATATTTTAGAAAAACTGAATGAAGGAACTGGATCGCGTTCACCTCTCGGGTCTGCGGGCCGTCGAAGCCGTATTGCGCTTGGGCACACTCGTGCAGGCCGCCGAGGAGCTTGGGGTTTCTGTCGGGGCGGTGAGTCAGCGGGTGGCCAAGGCCGAAGACGCGCTGGGCGTAACCCTGTTCCTGCGCGGGCGTTCCGGCATGGTGCCGACGGCGCAGGGCAGGGCTATGGCCGGCCTGCTGACCACCGGCTTCGGCCAGCTTGCCGCCGCCGTGGGCGAGGCGACGCGGGATCATGGCACGACGCTCGTCGTGTCTGTCGCGCCGATTTTCGCGGCCCGCTGGCTGATCTGGCGTCTGCCGCGCTTCTCTGCGCGGCATCCGGAAATCCGGGTGCGCATCGACAGCGTCGAGGGACTGGTCGATCCGAATACCTCTGACGTTGACCTGTGTCTCAGGGTCGGCACGGGGCCTTATCCCGACCTCAGGGCCGAACGCCTGTTCTCGCATCGCGGCATGCCGGTCTGTGCGCCGGAGATGGCAGAGCGGCTCAAGTCGCCCGCCGATCTCGCGCATGTCCCGATCATTCGCGACACGAACTCGACCCTGCCATGGTCGGTCTGGCTGGAACCCGAAGGGCTGGACGAAAGCATTCTCGGACCGGGGCCGGAGTTTTCGGACGGGAGCCTGTGCTTCGACGCCGCAATGGGTGGGGCAGGGGTCTTTCTGGCGTGGGAGACGCTGGATCTGAAGGCCATGGCCGACGGTCGGGTGGTCGCGCCGTTCCCACGGCTTCAGGAAACGGGCCGTTCCTACTGGCTCGTATCGGCGCGTGACCGCAGCCCGGGCGCCGCCCATCGGTATTTCGTGCGCTGGATGAAGGAAGAGCTGGCAGAGGACGGGATCGAGCTTGCGTAGGCCGGACGTCCGAAACCGTCGTTCACCTTCGGGCCGTCAGTCGCCCAATTCCAGCCGGGGGGAAATCGCCCCGGTCGCCTGATTGAGCGAAAACTTCAGCATCGCCCCGACCGGCTCGACCGCGTCCGTCATGGCGAACACCCGGACCGGGACCGTGAACATCAGGCCGACAGAAGGGTCGTAAGCCGCTTCGAGACGGTCGAAATCTATCCCCGCGAACCCGCTCGTGTCCGGAAAGGTCAGGACGCGACATTGCCGTTCGCCAAGCTCGCCGTAGGGCGGCGAAAGGACCAATACGAAGAAGCCGCCGAAGGCCGGTTCGCCCACGTCCAGCTTGGCTATGCGCACAGCCCCGTTCGAAAAGGTCCGGCTGTTGTCCTCCCATGGCTCGGCCAGGTTCCAGGCCGAGGCCTGCCAATCGCACGCGATGACATCCTGTGCTGCGGCGGGCGTGGCGAGGACCGCCAAAGCGGCGAGCGCGCGGATCATGCCCGTGCCTCGTCCATCAGCCGCCGCATTTCGGCGATGCTGGCTTCGAGGCCGAGGAAGATCGCCTCTCCGATCAGGAAATGCCCGATGTTGAGTTCCCGCACTTCGGGGAAGGCAGCGACCGGGCCCACGGTTTCATAGGTCAGCCCGTGGCCCGCGTGCACCTCGAGCCCGAGGGAATGCGCGAAGGCCGCCATGTCGCGCAGGCGTTCGAGTTCGGCGTCGCGTTCGCTGAATTTGCCCTCGTAGTGGAAATCGCAATAGGCACCCGTGTGCAGCTCGACAACGGCGGCCCCGATCCGGTTCGCGGCCTCGATCTGGGCGCGGTCCGCGGCGATGAAGATCGATACGCGGCAGCCCGCGTCGGCCAGCGGCGCGATGAAGTGGGCAATGCGGTTTTCGTCCTTCGCCACCTCAAGCCCGCCTTCGGTGGTCCGCTCCTCGCGCTTTTCCGGCACGATGCAGACCGCGTGCGGCTTGTGGCGCAGCGCGATGGCCTGCATTTCGTCCGTCGCGGCCATCTCGAAGTTGAGCGGCACGGTCAGTTCCGCGGCAAGCCGCTCGATGTCGCCATCCCCGATGTGACGACGATCCTCACGCAGATGCGCGGTGATGCCGTCGGCGCCCGCCGCTTCGGCCAGCTTCGCAGCCCGCACCGGATCGGGATAGGCCGAACCGCGCGCGTTGCGCACCGTGGCCACGTGGTCGATGTTCACACCGAGGCGAAGTTTACCGCTCATGTCTCGCCTTCCTTCGCATGGGTCCGCTCGGCCATGCGTTTTTCATACCGTTTGCGCAACTGCTTCACGCGCCGCTTTTGATACGCCGTGATGATGGGGCGGGACAAGCCGAAGGCGATCATCGCCGCACCAAGCCCCGGAAGGATGCCTCCGACCAGATAGGGCAGAAACACCCGGTCCAGAAACAGGGCGAGACCCGCCCATTCCGCGGTCTCGTGAGTGAAGATCGCAGTGATGTTGTGCCAGATGTCATGGCTCGCGCGGGCAAAGGCGTCGACGATGTATGTCAGGTTCGTGTCCCGTGGCGGCAGTCCGAGGAACCGGTTGCCGAGCCGCAGGCTGATACTCGCGATAAAGGGAAAAGTGATCGGATTACCGACGAAAGTGGCCAGCACCGCGGCCAGAAGGTTTCCGCGCACCACCCATGCGATCAGCGCCGCCGTCACGAAGTGCAGACCGAAGAGCGGCGAAAAGCTGACGAAGACGCCCGCCGCGATCCCGCGCGCGATCCGGTCGGCGGGGTCCGGCAGGCGACGCAGGCGGTAGATGACGTAGCGGGTGGCGCGATACCAACCGCCACGGGGATAGAAGAACTCGGTGAGCGCGCGCATGTAGGAGCGCGGCTTGCGCTTGAACATGGCTCGGCCCCCTTTCCCTATGGCGCGCGGCTCAGGTCCCGATGCCTTCGGATTTCCGCCACGTCCGTTTCTGCCTCGAGCACCAGCATAACAGCATGAAGGTGTTCGATGTCCCTCAGATCCACGTCGATCAGAAGCCGATAGTAGTCCGGTTTCCGGTCGACGAAGGTCATGTTTGAGATATTGGCCTTCTGCTCGCCGATCAATGTGCAGATTCGTCCCAAAACGCCCGGACCGTTCGCGATCACGACATTGAGTGTGACCGTATGGATCGCCGGGTGCTGACCGGAATGCCAATGGACGTCCACCCAACGCGAACTGTCGCCGTCGAGCGCCTCAAGCGCGCGGCAGTCGATGGAATGGACCATCATGCTCTTGCCGCGATAGGTGATGCCGACGATCCGTTCGCCCGGCACCGGCTGACAGCATTGCGCGATCTGAAAGCTCTGATCCGGTTCCAGACCGATGACGGCGCGGGCCGCGTCAATCTCGCTCCCCGTGTCGACCGCGTTCGGATACAGGATCGCGACCACGTCGCGCGCGGCAAGGTCGGCAGAGCCGAGGCGGGCCAACAGGTCTTCCGGCCCGCCGAGGCTGAGTTGCTTCGCCGCCGTCGCCAGCGCCTTGTCCGTGGCCTTGCGCCCGACATGGTCGAAGGCGACGCGGGCCAGTTCGCGCCCGAGCCGGATGAACCTCTCGCGGTCCTCTTCGCGCAACCGTCGGCGGATGGCGGACTTGGCGCGCCCTGTCACGACGATGTCGAGCCACGTGGCCTGTGGCGACTGCCCTTCGGCGGTGATGATTTCGACCGACTGGCCGTTCTTGATCCGGGTCCAGAGCGGCACGCGGATGTTGTCGACGCGGGCACCGACGCAGCTATCCCCGATCCGGGTGTGGATCGCATAGGCGAAATCCAACGGCGTCGCCCCGCGCGGCAGTTTCACGACCTCGCCCTTGGGCGTGAAGCAGAACACCTGATCCTGATACATCTCGAGTTTGACGTTCTCGAGAAATTCGTCGTGATCCTCGGCGTTCTCGAACCGCTCGGTCAGCGAAGCGATCCACTTGGCGGGGTCGACGGCGAACGGGTTTTCGGCTCGCACACCGTCCTTGTACGACCAGTGCGCCGCGACGCCCGCTTCGGCCACGTCGTGCATCTGCCGGGTGCGGATCTGAATTTCGACCCGTTTCCCGTCACGCCCCGACACCGTGGTATGGATCGAGCGGTATCCGTTGGATTTCGGCTGGCTGATGTAATCCTTGAACCGCCCCGGCACGGCGCGCCAGCGTTGGTGCATCGCGCCCAGCACGGCGTAGCAATCCGCCTCGCTGTCGGTGATGACGCGGAAGCCGTAGGTGTCGGACAGGCGCGAGAAGGACTGATCCTTCTCCTGCATCTTCCGCCAGATCGAATAGGGTTTCTTGGCACGGCCAAAGACTTCGGCCTCGATCCCGACACGGTCGAGTTCCTTACGGATGTCCTTGGTGATCTTGTTGATGACGTCGCCCGATTCCTTTTGCAGGTGGACGAAGCGCCGGATGATCGACGCGCGGGCATCCGGGTTCAGGACGTGAAAGGCGAGGTCTTCCAACTCCTCGCGCATCCATTGCATACCCATCCGGCCCGCGAGCGGCGCGAAGATATCCATCGTTTCGCGCGATTTCTGCACCTGCTTTTCGATCCGCATGGCGCGGATCGTGCGCATGTTGTGCAGCCGGTCGGCCAGTTTGACGAGAATCACCCGCAGATCCTTGGACATCGCCATGAACAGCTTGCGGAAGTTCTCGGCCTGCTTGGTCTCGGTCGAGGAAAGCTGGAGATTGGTCAGCTTGGTGACGCCATCGACGAGTTCGGCCACGTCGGGCCCGAACCGCTCCGAAACCTCGGAATAGGTCGATCCGGTGTCTTCGATGGTGTCGTGAAGAAGCGCGGTGATGATGGTCGCATCGTCGAGCTGCTGCTCGGCGAGGATATGCGCGACGGCGATCGGATGCGTGAAATACGGCTCGCCCGAATGGCGGTACTGCCCCTCATGCATGCGCCGCCCGTAATCGAAGGCGGCGCGAATGAGGTCCGAATTGCTTTTCGGGTTGTAGGCGCGGACCTGCGCGACAAGCTCTTCAGGATTCAGCTCGGTCATGCAGGTGCGGTCTCAGGGTCAGCCTTGGCCCTGGGCCTCCATGAGCGCACGAAGAAGTTTTTCGTCCGTCATGTCGTCGTCGTCCGGCTTGTCCGGCGTTTCCTGACCCATGAGAAGCGCCATCTGGTCGTCCTCGGGCTCGTCCACCTCGATCTGGGTCTGGTTCGACTCGATCATCCGTTCGGTCAGTTCGTCCGCCGTCTGGGTCTCTTCCGCGATCTCGCGCAGCGCCACGACAGGGTTCTTGTCGTTGTCGCGGTCCACAGTGAGGGCACCACCGGACGAAATCTCACGCGCCCGATGGGCGGCAAGCATCACCAGGTCGAACCGGTTCGGGACTTTGTCAACGCAATCTTCAACCGTCACGCGGGCCATAGAAGGACTCCATTCAATTCGCGGATGTGAAGGGGCTATTTAGGCGCGAAAGGGCCTGAGCACAAGCACAATCGGCAGGTTTCTGCCCTGAAACAAATGCTCCGGCGAAACGTCTTTGCGCGGCGCCCGGTCGGGTCAAGGATCGAGAGGGCGGACCGGGGACACCAGGTCGTCGGGCAGCGCGTCCAGCATTTCGCGGATCGTGCGATCCAGCAGCGGGTGCCGCCAGTCCGGTGCGATGTCGGCGGCGGGGACGAGGACGAAGGCCCTGTCCTGCAACCGCGGATGGGGCAGGATGAGTTCTTCGGGTGTCGCGGATTTTTGCTTGTCGAACGGGAGGTTGACCCATTCACGAAGCGTGGGCTGGTCAGGCAGGATCATTTGGTCCAAGGTGAGAAGATCAAGGTCGAGCGTTCGGTTTGTCCACCGCTCACGGCGTATTCTGTCAAAGGACGTCTCGATCTTGTGAAGACGGGCAAGGATCATCGCCGGGTCCAGGGGCGTAGAAACCTCGACCACGGCGTTGACGACATCGGGCTCGGCCCCTTTGGGGACGAAAGGAGAGACGTAAAGACGGCTGCGGGCGAGGATTTCGAACGGCCCGTCGTCGAGCGAGGAAATGGCAGCTTGAATGGTTTCCACCGGGCCACCTGCCGGTGACGTTGCGTTACTGCCAAGGGAGATCAGCGCTTTACCTAGACGTAAACTTTCACCATATGGTTGCGTCATCGCGCTTTATCCCTATCTTGACGCGGATTCGCCGCCGCCCAATTTTTTCGCACTTACCACTCACGGCACTGACGGCGAACAGAATTCGGAAGGATGGATTATGTTCTACAAGGACGAACGGCTCGCGCTGTTCATTGATGGTTCGAATCTGTATGCGGCTGCCAAGTCGCTCGGCTTCGACATCGACTACAAGCTGCTGCGCCAGGAATTCATGCGCCGCGGCAAACTTCTTCGCGCGTTCTACTACACGGCGCTTCTGGAAAACGACGACTATTCGCCGATCCGGCCCCTCGTGGACTGGCTGCACTACAACGGCTTCACCATGGTCACCAAGCCGGCGAAGGAATTCACCGACTCGATGGGCCGCCGTAAAGTGAAGGGCAACATGGACATCGAACTCACCGTCGATGCCATGGAGATCGCGCCGCATGTCGACCACATCGTGCTGTTCTCCGGCGATGGCGACTTCCGTCCGCTGGTCGAAGGTCTGCAACGTAAAGGTGTGCGCGTCTCGGTCGTTTCGACGATCCGCAGCCAGCCGCCGATGATCGCGGACGAACTGCGCCGTCAGGCCGACAACTTCATCGAGCTCGACGAGCTGAAGGAAGTGATCGGTCGCCCGCCGCGCGATGATCGCCCGGAGCGGACCTACAACGAAGAAGACGCGGACGCCTAAGCAACCGCACCGTTGACATTACGACGACGCCCGGCCGCCCATGCGACCGGGCGTTTTTCGTGCGACGCTCTAAAGGTCGTGGTGGAAGTGGATCAGGTGCCCGGACGGATCGCGCACCGTGAAAGACCTGAGACCCCACGGCTTGTCCGATATCGGGTCCGAGATGTCCGCCCCAAGCGTGGTCAGGTCGGCTGCGGTCCCGTCCACATCGTCGCAGAAGACCCAAAGTTCGACGGGCGTTATGGGGCCGTCCGTTTCGCGCAGGAACAGCACGCAGTCGCCGCGCCGGACGGCACCGATGCGCCCTTTGACATTGTGCCAAGCGATGTCGAAGCCAAGCATGTCGCGGTACTGTGCCTGCGCCTCTGCGACGTCGCGCACCGGAAGCGTCGGGACCGCCGCGTGCAAGGTCACGCCCCGTCGCGGCTGTCGCACCAAGCGCGCGTGATCGCCTCGACCTCCTCACGCTTGGCGGCCAGATCCTCAAGGCTCGCCACTTTCAGCGTGCGCGCTTCCTTGCCGTCGCCTTCGAGCGACGGGAAATCGCCGGGAATGGCCGCGCCGGTGTGGAACATCAGCGAGGCGTGCTTTTTCGACTTTGGGAAGAACGAGGCCATGTTGCCCTTGTAGGTGAAGGTCGGCGCCGACCATTTGATGCATTCGGAAATGCGCGGATCGGCGGCGAGGATCACCTCGCGCATGGCCTGCACAGTCTCCTTCATCGGGTTGTCATAGGTTGCCATCCAGTCGTCGACCTCTTGCGCCATGCCATCCTCCGGTTTCGTCGCAGGAAGGGTAGCATGATTCCTTGCCGTCCCAAGTCTGGACGCGGCGCGCGGCGGTCATTAGGTGTGGACGAAGGAGCTGACATGACCAAGCCATCCCTGACCCTCATTCTTGCTGCGCCGCGCGGGTTCTGCGCGGGCGTCGACCGCGCGATCAAGATCGTCGAAATGGCGATCGAGAAGTGGGGCGCGCCGATCTATGTCCGGCACGAGATCGTTCACAACAAATTCGTGGTCGACAGCCTGCGCGAAAAGGGCGCGGTGTTCGTCGAGGAACTGGATGAATGCCCGACCGACCGTCCCGTGATCTTCTCGGCGCATGGCGTGGCCAAGGCCGTGCCGGCCGAGGCGAACCGACGCGAAATGATATATGTCGACGCGACATGCCCGCTGGTGTCCAAGGTGCACATCGAAGCCGAGCGGCACCATGCCAACGGGCTTCAGATGGTGATGATCGGGCACGCGGGCCATCCCGAAACCATCGGCACGATGGGACAGCTTCCCGAGGGTGAGGTGTTGCTGGTCGAGACCGAGGCCGATGTGGCCACGCTCGAACCGCGCGATCCCGAGCGTTTGGCGTTCATCACGCAGACCACCCTGTCGGTCGATGACACGGCGGGCATCGTCGCGGCCCTCAAGGCCCGGTTCCCGGCCATCATCGGCCCGCACAAGGAAGACATCTGCTACGCCACGACCAACCGGCAGGAGGCCGTGAAGGCCATCGCGCCCAAGGCCGACGCGCTACTGGTGATCGGGGCGCCCAACAGCTCAAACTCCCGCCGTCTGGTCGAGGTCGCCCGCTCGCGCGGCTGCGACTATGCGCAACTGGTGGGGCGCGCGGACGAGATCGACTGGCGCGCGCTCGAAGGGGTGCGTGCAGTGGGTCTGACCGCCGGGGCCAGCGCCCCCGAAGTGCTGGTGGACGAGGTGATCGCGGCCTTCCGCGACCGCTACGACGTCACGGTCGAGACGGTCGAAACCGCGACCGAGAACGTCGAATTCAAAGTGCCGCGCGTGCTGCGCGAGCCTGCATGAACGACATTCCCCGCACGCCGCTCCTCCTCGGCCTCGCCGGGTTGATACCGTTCGTCTGGGGCGCGGTGACGAGTTTTGCGCCGGTCGCGTGGGTGGACGATATCTTCGTCGGATACGCGGTGCTTGCCGACTATGGCATGATTATCCTGTCGTTCATGTCCGGCGTGATCTGGGGCTATGCGACCCGTGCCACGGGGCGGCAGGCGAACCTGCTTTACGTCCTTTCGGTGATCCCGGCGCTCTGGGCGTTCTTCTTCGCGTTCGGCGACTATGCCCTGCTCACCCTCGCGGCCGGGTTCCTTTTGATCCTGCCGATCGACATCGCCGCGACACGGGCCGGTCTGGCCCCTGTGTGGTGGACGCGGCTTCGCGTTCTGCTCACCTCAGTCGTGGTCCCCTGTCTTGTCATCGGCCATCTCGCCGCATGAGCGCGGACCGTGAGACCATCGCCGTCTACGACGCCCGCAGCGCCGACTATGCCACCATGGTCAGCGCGTGGGAAACGCCGGGGATCGACACGTTCATCGCGGCTATGCCACACCCGGCCTATGTGCTCGACCTGGGCTGCGGGCCGGGGCTGGACGCGCGGCGGATGTTGGACGCGGGCCTGACCGTCGATGCAGTGGATGCCAGCGCGCAGATGGTCAGAGTCGCGCAGGCTGCAGGCGTGACCGCGCGGCAGGCGCTGTTCGACGAGATTGACGGCGAGGACCTGTATGACGGTATCTGGGCCAACTTCTCGCTCCTCCATGCCCCGCGCGCGGCGTTTCCGTTCCACCTCATGGCGCTGAAGCGAGCCATCAAGCCCGGCGGGCTCTTGCATCTCGGCATGAAACTGGGTGAAGGGGAGGGCCGCGATGGCCTTGGCCGTTTCTACACCTATTACGACGAGGACGATCTGGTGCGTCATCTGACCATGACCGGCTGCACACCCGCCGCGCGGTTTCGCGGCGTCGGCAAGGGACTTTCGGGCGAGGAAAGCCCGTGGATCTGGATTCACGCCCATGGTTGACCTGATCGCGCACACGGATGGCGCCTGCTCCGGCAATCCCGGCCCGGGCGGCTGGGGGGTTCTGATGCAAGCCAAGGACGGCGGCACGGTCGTCAAGGAACGCACCCTGTCGGGCGGCGAGCCGGCGACGACGAACAACCGGATGGAGCTCATGGCGGCGATCATGGCGCTGGAAACGCTCGAACGGGCGTCGAAGATCACCATCGTCACCGACTCCGCCTACGTGAAAAACGGCGTCACCGGATGGATTCACGGCTGGAAGCGGAACGGCTGGCGCACCGCGAACAAGAAGCCGGTGAAGAACGTCGAGCTTTGGCAGCGGCTGGACGAGGCCGCGAAGCGTCACGATGTGGACTGGCGCTGGATCAAGGGCCACGCGGGGCACGAAGAGAACGAGCGTGCCGACGAGTTGGCGCGCGAAGGCATGGCCCCGTTCAAGTGACGCTTCAGCGTTTTCGGATGTAGGTTTCCCAGAACCAGATCAGGAACGCCGCACCCGCGACTGCGCCCAGAAACCCGAAGGCCACGCTGCCCACGGTCACGATGATGCGAAGGATCAGGCCGCCGATCAGCGCCCCGATCACACCGATGGCGATGGTGGTAAGGATGTCGGTTTCGACCTTCATGAGCCGTGTCGCCACGAACCCGGCCGCCGCTCCGACGATGATGACAAGCACAACGGGCATGACCTCTATATGGGGTCACGCCCGCGTGAATTGTAGGGTTCCGGCCTGAAACCCGTCAGGCCGACTTCGGCACGGCGAAGGCGCGGTCACGGCCATGTGGCGCGTCCCAGTCGATGACGGGTCCGACCGGGATGATGCGATGCGGGTTCACCGTTTCGTGGCTGTAGTGGTAGTGCCGGATGTAGTGATCCGGATGCACCGTGTTCGCCACGCCGGGCCATTGATAAAGCTCGCGGGTGTAGGCCCAGAGGTTCGGGAACTCGACCAGCTTGTTGCGGTTGCACTTGAAGTGGCCGTGATAGACCTGATCGAAGCGCAGGAGCGTCGGCAGAAGCCGCCAGTCGGCCTCGGTCACGCGGTCGCCGGTCAGGTAACGCTGCTTGGACAGGATGTCCTCGATCCAGTCGAGCGATGCGAAGAGCGCCTTGACCGCTTCGTTATAAGCCTCCTGCGTCGTGGCGAAACCGGATTTGTAGACGCCGTTGTTCACCGTGTCGTAGATGCGGTCGTTCACCGCCTCGATGTCGGCGTGCAGGTCGTCAGGATAGAAATCCTGCGTGTCCCCGGTCAGATCGTTGAAGGCCGAATTGAACATCCGAATGATCTCGGCGCTCTCGTTCGACACGATCTGGTTGGTTTTCTTGTCCCACAGGATCGGCACGGTCACTCGGCCCGAAATCTTGGGGTCCGCCTCGGTATAGACCTCGCGCAGAAATTTCTTGCCCATCTGCGTGTCGCCCGTGGCGCCGACGAAATCGGTGTCGAAGGTCCAGCCGTCCTCCAGCATGTCCGGATGCACCACCGACACGTCGATATGATCGACCAGACCCTTCAGCGTCCGAAAGATGAGCGTCCGGTGCGCCCATGGGCAGGCATAGGAGACGTAGAGGTGATAGCGGCCCGATTCGGCCTTGAACCCGCCGTCGCCGGTGGGGCCGGGGGAACCGTCGGCGGTCACCCAATTCCGGAATTTGGTCTCACTGCGTACGAATTTGCCGCCGTGTTTCTTGGTGTCATACCAGCCCGTGTGCCATTCGCCGTTTTCGAGATAACCCATCTTGCGTCTCCTCGTTTGCGTCCGATCTTACCTAAGCAAACGAACCACTGTGCGGAATAGTTCAGTTGGCGCAGCCTGCGTGCGGATACGCACAATGTCGCGGGACATTGAGCGTATGTCGCCTTTCCTGTAGAGACTCCCGCGACGATGCCCCATCAGGGGCCGGAGAGGTGACTGCCGAGTGATCGACCCAGACCGGGGATCAGGGCGCGGTGTCGTCGGTGGATGACGCATGGCCTCTTCGCGCCCGGACGCAGGAAAGGACCGTGCCATGAAACGTCTTGCAGCCCTTATCGCCCTCATGCCCGGCATGGCGCTGGCCCATCCCGGCCACCTTGCCGATGCCGCAGGTCACGACCACTGGGTCGCGGGCGTCGCCATCGGCGTGGCGATCGGCGTCGCGATCTGGGGCGCTCTGCGTGGCAAGAAGGACGACGAGGCCGACCAGGTCGACGACGCCGAAGCCGAACCGCAGGAGTCCTGACCATGTCGAAGATCGGGGTGATGATCTGTGGCCACGGCTCGCGCAGCCAATCGGCGGTGGACGAGTTCAAGGTACTGGCCGAAAAGCTGCCCGCCTTTTTTCCGGACGACTGGATGGTCGACTACGGCTATCTGGAATTCGCGAATCCGGTGATCCGCGTCGGGCTCGACAACCTGCGCGAGGCGGGGTGCGACAAGATCCTCGCCGTGCCGGGGATGCTCTTCGCCGCGATGCATTCCAAGAACGACATCCCGACCGTGCTGAACACATATGGCGCCGAACATGGGATCGACGTTTCCTATGGGCGCGAGCTTGGCGTCGACCCCAAGATGGTCGCCGCCGCGGGCGAGCGCATCCGCGATGCCGTTGCCGCCGCAAATGCCGAACATGGCGTGGTGGCGCATGAGGACACCTGCCTCGTCGTCATCGGGCGTGGTGCCTCGGACCCGGACGCCAACGCCAACGTCGCCAAGATCGCGCGGCTCTTGCAGGAGGGGATGGGCTTCGGCTGGCTCGAGGTCGGCTATTCCGGCGTCACGTTCCCACTGGTCGAACCGTGCCTCCAGCACGCCGCCAAGCTGGGCTACAAACGCATCGTGGTGTTCCCGTATTTCCTGTTCACGGGCATCCTGATCGACCGCATCTACGGCTTCACCGACCGCGTGGCCGAGGCGCACCCGGGCATTCAGTTCGTGAAAGCGGGCTATCTGAACGACCATCCCAAGGTGCTCGAAACCTTTGCCGAACGGGTGACCGAACAACTCGGCACCGTGCCGCCCCCGAACTGCGGCACCTGCCCCTACCGCGAACAGGTTCTGTCGCTCGCGGGCGGCGGTCACAAACACATCAAGCCGGAGGATCGAGCCTGGCATCCTGCCTTCTCCGACACGCCGCCGCCCACCTGCGTCATGTGCAAATACCGGGTCGAGGTTCTGGGGTTCGAGGCCGAGGTGGGCGCCGTGCAGGAAAGCCACCACCATCACGTCGAAGGGCAGGGGGCGTCGGCGCCCGGATCGAACGTGGCGGATTGCACGTTCTGCGACACCTTCTGCACGGGGGAGTGTCGCCTGCACCTGCACGATCATCACCACCACGACCACGATCATGGGCACCACCACCATCATCACGGTCACGACCACGGCCACCATCACGCCGAGTATCCGCACGCCAAGCACCCGCACGGCCCTGAATCGGCGCGCTCGAAATGAGGCCTCCGCTGCGATACGAGCGTGATCCGGCTGCGATCTATCGGCAAAGCTTCGCGACGGTCGAGAAAGAGGCGCGGTTGGATCGCTTCGATCCCGGCATGGCGCAACTCGCCACGCGGATCATCCACGCCTGCGGGATGGTCGAGGTCGCGGATCGTCTGGCCTATTCCGAGGGCGCTTTCGCGGCGGGGCAGGCGGCACTGGCCGCAGGCGCCCCGGTGCTGTGCGACTGCGAGATGGTCGGCGCGGGGATCATCCGGCGCTATCTTCCCGCCGGGAACGAGGTCATCGTCACGCTGAACGACCCCACCGTGCCGGATCGCGCGCGCGAGATCGGCAACACCCGCAGTGCGGCGGCGGTCGAGCTATGGGCCGACAAGCTCGAAGGCGCCGTGGTCGCCATCGGCAACGCGCCCACCGCGCTCTTCCATCTGCTCGAACTGCTGGATCAAGACGCGCCCAAGCCCGCCGTGATCCTTGGCTTCCCGGTCGGCTTCGTCGGCGCGGCGGAAAGCAAAGCGGAACTCGCGAACAACCCGCGCGGCTGTGATTTCGTGGCCCTACGCGGACGGCGCGGTGGATCGGCCATCGCATCCGCCGCCGTCAACGCATTGGCCGTTGGCCTCCCGGAGAAAACGCAATGACCCAACCCTGGCTTCACATCGTCGGTATCGGTGAAGACGGCATGGACGGACTGACCCCCGCCACCCGCGCCGTAGTCGAAGCTGCCGAGATCATCGTCGGCGGCGACCGGCACCATACGCTATCGAATGTTTCGGGTGCCGAGCGCGTGTCGTGGCCTTCGCCCTTCGACGCGCTGATCGACCAGCTACAGTCCTACAAGGGCAAGCGCGTCGTCGTTCTGGCAACCGGCGACCCCCTGTGGTTCTCGGTCGGCGCGCGCATCGGTCGGGCGATCCCAGCGGATGAGATCACGTTCCACCCGCAGCTTTCCGCCTTCCAACTCGCCTCCGCCCGCATGGGGTGGAGCATGGCGGACCTCGAAACCCTCACCGTGCATGGCCGCCCGGTCGAGCAGATGATCGCCTTCATCCAGCCTGACGCGCGGCTTCTGATCCTGACCACCGGGGCCGAAACCCCCGGTCAGATCGCCCGTTTCCTCACCGAGCGCGGGTTCGGGCGCAGCCCCATGACGGTTTTCGCCAATATGGGCGGCGAGAACGAGAAGCGTTTCGATGCACTGGCCGAGAGGTGGGACCACGAAGTGCCCGCGTTCAACACGCTCGCCGTCGAATGCGTCGCGGCCCCCGATGCGGCGCTGCTCCCGCGTGTGCCGGGGCTTGCGGATGAGTTGTTCCAGCATGACGGCACCATGACCAAACGCGAGGTTCGCGCGCTCACCGTGGCCAAGCTCATGCCAATGCGCGGCGCTTTGCTGTGGGATATCGGCACGGGCTGCGGGTCGGTCGCGGTCGAATGGATGCGCGCGGCACGTTATGCGCGCGCCATCGGGATCGAACCGCGCGCGGACCGTCGTGCGCTTGCCGCCGCCAACGCGCTGGCGCTGGGCGTTCCTCAGCTTCGCATCGTCGACGGGACGGTGCCCGAAGCTCTTGATGGGTTGGAAGCCCCCGATGCCGTATTCATCGGCGGCGGTCTGTCGGAAGAAACATACGCAACCGCATGGTCGGCGCTGAAACCGCTCGGCCGTCTCGTCGCAAACGCCGTGACGCTGGAAAGCCAGGCGGTTTTGACCGAACTCTACCACGCCCACGGCGGCGAACTCGTCCAGCTCTCGGTGTCCCGCGCCGATACGCTCGGCCCGCAGTCGACCGGCTGGCGTCCGTTCCGCCCCGTCGTGCAATGGAGCCTGATCAAACGATGACCGGCACGCTGATCGGTGTGGGCCTCGGGCCGGGCGACCCCGACCTGATGACGCTAAAGGCCGCGCGCGCGATCGGCGCGGCCGATGTCGTGGCCTATCCCGCGCTTCCCGGCACCGACAGTTTCGCTCGGTCCATCGCGGTGGACCTGATCCGACCCGATGCCCTTGAAATCGTCATCGAAGTCCCGATGACCAAATCCCGCGAGCCTGCCCAGGCGGCCTACGACCTCGGGGCCGACCGGATTGCCGAGGCGCTGGAGGCCGGCAGGAACGTCGCGGTCCTGTGCGAAGGCGACCCGTTCTTTTACGGCTCCTTCATGTATCTGCATGCGCGGCTCGCGGATCGCTTCCCGGTCGAAGTCATTCCGGGCATCACCTCGGTTTCCGCCGGGGCCGCGCGCGCCGCCGCGCCGCTGACCGCCCGGAACGAAGTGCTCACGGTCCTGCCCGGTCCGCTCGACAGCGACACGCTCGCCGCCCGCATCGCAGACGCGGACAGCATCGTCATCATGAAGGTCGGGCGTCATCTGGGCCGCATCCGTGACGTCTTGGCCGCCCAAGGCCTGTCCGACCGGGCCGTCTATATCGAGCGCGCCACGCTTGCCGCCGAGCGCATTCTGCCGCTCGCCCAAGCCCCTGATCCTGCGCCCTATTTCTCTCTCATTCTCGTGACGAAAGGTTCCGACCCGTGGCTGTGACCCCCGTCGTTCTCTGTCTCAACCGTTCCGGCGAAGCCGTGGCGCACCGTATCGCGGGCGCGCTGGGCGCACAGGTGCATGGCCGCGAAGGCCGCGTCGACAAAGCCGATGCGTTCTTCCCGAATGCGCTCGACCATGCCCGCGACTTGTTCGCGGCTGGCACGCCGATCATCGGGGTCTGCGCCGCTGGCATCCTGATCCGCGCGGTGGCGCCGATCCTTGCAGACAAGCGGACCGAACCACCCGTGGTCGCCGTTTCGGACGACGGCGGCGTCGCGATCCCGCTGCTGGGCGGGCACCGTGGGGCGAACCGCTTGGCGCGGGAGATCGCGGACCTGCTGGGCGCCAAAGCGGCGGTGACGACGGCTGGCGACGTGGCCTTGGGCGTCGCGCTGGATGTCCCGCCCGCAGGCTACCGTCTTGCGAACCCGGAAGACGCGAAATCGGTCATGGCCGCCATGCTGGCGGGCAAGGGGGCGCGCATCGAAGGTGACGCGATCTTCGACATCGCGAGCGATCCGCGGGGCGGCGTCGAACTGGTGGTCACGGAGGCACCCGTCGCGGGCGGCCCGGAGCGCCTTGTCTATTACCCGCAGACCTACGTTCTCGGCGTCGGTTGCGCGCGGAACGCGCCGGTGGAGGAGCTGCGTTCTTCGGTCGAGGTCATGTTGCGGGACGCGGGTATCGCCACCGGAGCCATTGCGGCCATCGCGACGCTCGACCTCAAGGCGGACGAGCCTGCGGTGAATGCGCTCGCGCGTGCGTTCGGCGTTCCGCTCAAGCTGTTCACGGCTGCGGAGTTGGAGGAGATGACGCCGCGCCTTGCCAACCCGTCCGATGTCGTCTTCGCGGAGGTCGGCTGTCATGGTGTGGCCGAAGCGGCTTCGCTGGCCTCGGCAGGCGAAGACGCGGTGCTTTCGGTCGAGAAGCGCAAGACCGCCAACACGACCTGCGCTTTGGCAAAGGCGCCGTCGCCCATAGCAGAGCCTTCGGGTCGCGCACGTGGTCATCTGTCGATCATCGGGATCGGACCGGGACAGGCCACGTGGCGCACGCCGGAAGCTTCGCGGCTCATTCAAGAGGCGGACGAACTGGTCGGATACGGTCTTTACATCGATCTGCTCGGCCCTCTCGCCGCAGGCAAAACGCGGTCGGACTTCCCCCTCGGCGGGGAGGAGGATCGATGCCGGTATGCGCTGGAACAGGCGGGCAAGGGCAAGAACGTCGCGCTGATCTGTTCGGGCGATGCGGGCATCTACGCGATGGGTGCGCTGGTCTTCGAACTGCTCGACCGGGCGCCTGACGAACAGGGCGTGTCGGACGCTGCGCGCCGGGTCGAAGTGATGTCGACACCGGGCGTCTCGGCGCTTCAGGCTGCGGCCGCGCGGGCAGGGGCGCCGCTCGGACACGATTTCTGCGCCATTTCGCTCTCCGATCTGCTGACGCCGCGGGACGATATCGTGAAGCGGCTGCACGCCGCCGCAGAAGGTGACTTCGTGATCGCCTTCTACAATCCCGTGTCGCGCCGCCGCCGCACGCTGTTGGCGGAGGCGCGGGACATTCTGCTGAGGCATCGGCCAGAAGATACGCCCGTTCTTCTGGCGTCCTCACTCGGAAGACCCGAGGAAAACATACGATACCGTAGGTTGGCCGACCTCGATGTGGACGAGGTCGATATGCTGACCGTCGTTCTGGTGGGATCGTCCAACTCCAAACTCGCCCAACTGGGCGACGGCCCCCGCATGTACACGCCGCGCGGCTATGCCCGGCGAATCGATGGTGACCTTCAAAACGTGGGCAATCGCCATCTGGAAACGGAGACTTCTGAATGACCGTCTATTTCATCGGCGCCGGACCGGGCGACCCGGAATTGCTCACGCTCAAGGCGCAGCGGATCATCGGGGAATGCCCTGTCTGCCTGTATGCCGGATCGCTGGTTCCCCCCGAAGTGGTCGCCTGCGCCCCCGAAAGCGCGCGCGTGATGGACACGGCGCCGATGACGCTCGACCAGACTCACGCCGAAATTCTGGCGGCACATCAGCGGGGCGAGGATGTGGCGCGTGTGCACTCCGGCGACCCGTCGCTCTATGGCGCGGTGGCCGAGCAGGTGCGGCGTTTGCAGGCGGACGGCATCGACTATCAGATCGTGCCCGGCGTGCCGGCCTATGCCGCTGCGGCTGCGGCGCTGGGTCAGGAATTGACGATCCCGGAGATCGCGCAAAGCATTGTTCTGACACGTGTTTCCATGCAGTCGACCGCCATGCCCGAAGGCGAAACACTTGAGAATTTCGCCCGCACGGGCGCGACGCTGGCGATCCATCTGGGCGTGCGCAACATGCGCGAGATCGAGCGGGTCCTGACCCCGCATTACGGCGCCGATTGTCCGGTCGTCGTCGCCTATCGCGTCGGGTGGCCCGACGAAATGCTCATCCGTGGCACGCTGTCGGACATCCGTCTGAAAGTGCGCGCCGAAAAGATCACGCGCACGGCGCTGATCCTTGTGGGTCCGGCGCTTGGCCGGGTTCGTGATTTCAAGGATTCCGCGCTGTACGACCCTACGCGACCGCATGTTTTGCGCCCGGTGGTGGGGGTCGACCTGGTGGAAGAAAACAACACCTGACACGGAACACATGCCCGCGACATTCGTTTACTTGACGAAAACCATGTCCCTGTCATGGTTTAGCCGTGATCGGAGGGTAACATGGACTCGCTTCCCAAGGACGTTCAGGAAGGCCTGCAAGCGGCCCACATGAAAGCGGCGCGCAAGAAGGCGCATATGCGTGTGGCCGTGGGGGACGAGTCTTTCCCGGTGCTGGAATTCCGTGAAGGCGGTTTCGCGCTCGACCGGGACGATGCGCCGAAGCTGCGCGGGCTGGTCGATCTCTACGCCGGTGAGAACCATCTGTACCAGTGTCTGATCGTAGCCTCGGAAGAAGACGGCCCGATGATGCGGTACGAGTTCAAACGCTCGACACTTGCGATGGACAAACCCCCGCTCGATTTCGCACGCGACCCGGATGCGCCCGTCGCCCTGATCCCGCGTTGAGCTACTGACCCCAGTCCTTGTCCTGCATCTCGCGCAGGCGGCTGGCCGTGCGTTCGAATTCGAAACTGCCCTCGCCTTCGAGATAGAGGTATTCCGGTTCCGCCGCGGCGCTCGCCACAAGCCGAACATGCGCCTCGTAGAGCGCATCGATCAGGGTGACGAAGCGTTTGGCCTCGTTGAAGTTCTGGCGTGACAGGGCCGGGATGTCCTCCAGCACCAGGACTTTCAGCGCATCCGCAATGGCGAGGTAGTCGGCCGGGCCGAGCATCCGCCCGCACAGCTCATGGAATTTCGCGCGCCCGACGCCGTTGCGGTAGGCCGGAATCTCGACCTCGCGGTTCTTCACGTTCAGCACGAGCGGTTCGGCATCGCCGCCGCCGGTCAGATCGGTCCAGACCGCTTCGATCGCCTGACGCGCCTCGCTGTTCGCGGGCGTGAAATAGACCTGTCCGCCGGTCAGACGGTCCTGGCGATAATCCTTGTGACTGGCGAGTTCGTGGACGACCAGACGATCCTTGATGAGGTCGATGAAGGGCAGGAACAACTGACGGTTCAGCCCGTCCTTATAAAGGTCGTTCGGTACGCGGTTCGACGTGGTGACGATCACAACGCCCTTCTTCATCAGGTGTTCGAACAATCGCCCGACCACCATCGCGTCGGCGATGTCGGTGATCTGCATTTCATCCAGCGCGAGCAGGCGAAGGTCCTTGGCGATCTTCGCGGCGACCGGCGCGATGGCATCCGACTCGCCCGACTTGCGAGCCTGATGGAGCCCCTCCTGCACCTCCTGCATGAAGGCATGGAAGTGGACGCGGCGTTTCCCTTCGATTGGCAGATGCTCGACGAACAGGTCCATGAGCATCGACTTGCCGCGCCCGACACCGCCCCAAAGGTATAGACCGTCCGGCACATCCTCGGGCTTGTGAAACAGCCCGCCCAATAGACCGCGCTTTTTGTCTTTCACTGCGACCAGATGCGCGCGGATGTCGTCGAACAGCGGCAACGCCTCTTCCTGCGCGGGGTCGGGGGTGATCCGTCCTTCGGCGACGCGGGCGGCGTAGATGTCTTGCAGGCTCTCGCTCATGACAACCGTCTAGCCCGCCGTGCCCGATAGGAAAAGGTGATATGCCGCATCACGGATAAGCGTTTGACGCGGGCGCCGCTCTGGCGGATTACGCAGATGTCGGAGGGCCCTGATGGACAACACACGCCTTATCACACCGGTTCTGATCGCCGGGTGCATCGTCATCATCATAAGTTTCGCGATCCGGGCGAGTTTCGGCGTGTTCCAGATTCCGATCGCCGAGGAATTCGGCTGGATGCGCGCCGACTTCAGCATGGCGATCGCGATCCAGAACCTCGCCTGGGGCATCGGCCAGCCGATCTTCGGCGCGATTGCCGAAAAGATGGGGGATCGCAAGGCGATCATCTTCGGCGCGGTGCTTTATGCCGCGGGGCTTGTCGCCTCGTCCTTCGCGACCACGCCGCTGGCCCATCAGACGCTGGAAGTGCTGGTCGGTTTCGGCATCGCGGGCACCGGGTTCGGCGTGATCCTCGCCGTGGTCGGTCGCGCGTCGTCCGACAAGAACAGATCCATGTCGCTTGCCATCGCGACGGCGGCGGGTTCGGCCGGGCAGGTGTTCGGCGCACCGCTGGCCGAATGGATGCTGTCGTTCATGCCGTGGCAGAGCGTGTTCATCCTGTTCGCCGTGGCCATCCTCGCCGTGCTTCTGGTCCTGCCGCTGATGCGCGCGCCTGCGGCCAGCCGGTTGGAGTTGCAGGAGAGTATGGGGACGGTTCTGATGCGCGCACTGCGCGACCCGTCCTACACGCTGATCTTCCTCGGCTTCTTCTCCTGCGGCTATCAACTCGGTTTCATCACGGCGCATTTCCCCGCCTTCGTGACCGAGATGTGCGGTGCCATCGACCCTTCGGGCACGCTGGCATCGCTCGGTGTGTCGACGACCTCGGCCTTGGGGGCCATCGCGATTTCGCTCATCGGTCTCGCCAACATCGCGGGCACGCTTTACGCGGGCTATCTGGGCAACAAGCTTCCCAAGAAATACCTGCTCGCGGCGATCTACACCGCCCGCACGGTTGCCGCCGGGGCCTTCATCCTGCTGCCGATCACGCCCACCAGCGTCATAATCTTCTCGATCGTCATGGGGAGCCTTTGGCTCGCCACCGTTCCGCTGACATCGGGTCTGGTCGCACACCTCTATGGTCTGCGCTACATGGGCACGCTTTATGGGATCGTCTTCTTCTCGCACCAGCTTGGCAGTTTTATGGGCGTCTGGCTGGGTGGCCGCTTCTATGACCTGACCGGCGACTACACGATGGTCTGGTGGGTCGGCGTCGGGGTCGGCGCGCTGTCGGCGCTGCTGCACCTTCCGATCAAGGAGCGGCGCTCGCCTGTCATGGCCGCGGCTTAGGTCGGCAGCGCGGTGGTCTTGAACACCGTGCGCAGGGCGAAGCTGGACTGCATGCCCTGAACGCCGGGCAACCGGGCGAGCTTCTGGCGGTGCACGCGGGCGAAATCGTCGGTGTCGCGCGCGACGACCTTGAGGATGTAGTCCGCCGTGCCCGCCATCAGGTGACATTCCAGAACTTCCGGCACCAGCGCGACCTCACGCTCGAACGCCTCCAACAACTCGTCGGCCTGACCGGAGAGAGAGATTTCCACGAAGACCATCGTCGGGTAGCCGATCTTTCGCGCGGCCAGAAGGGCGACGTAATCGCGGATGAACCCGTCTTTCTCAAGCCGTTGAACCCGGCGGTGACAGGCCGAGGCGGACAGATGCACCCGTTCGGCAAGGTCCGCGTTCGAAATGCGCCCCTGCCGTTGAAGAACGTGCAAAATGCGCCGGTCCATTTCGTCGAGAGTGGAATCCATCGAATGTCCTTGCGTCGTATCGCTTGCTCGTTGGTGGATTATTCGAAAAACGGCCCGATTGCACGGAGGAATTTCAATCCGATTGCTTGCGGGCGGGGGTAGCCTGCGCGTGAAGCGAACGGAGGATACCATGCTCATCGGATGCCCCAAGGAAATCAAGCCGCAGGAATATCGTGTCGGCCTTACCCCTCATGCGGCGGCGGAAGCCATCGCGCACGGGCATGACGTGATCGTCGAGATGGGCGCGGGCGAAGGCTCGGGCTTCACCGATGATGCCTATCGCGCCATTGGGGCAGGCGTCGTGGACACGGCGGACGAGGTGTTCGCGCGTGCTGACATGGTGGTGAAGGTCAAGGAACCGCAGGCGGTCGAGCGGGCCAAGCTGCGCGAGGGGCAGGTGTTGTTCACCTACCTTCACCTTGCGCCCGACCCGGACCAGACCCGCGATCTGATCGACAGCGGCGCCACGGCGATTGCCTATGAAACCGTGACAGATCGTGACGGGCGGCTTCCGCTGCTCGCGCCCATGTCCGAGGTGGCGGGCAAGCTGGCCCCGCAGGTCGGCGCGTGGACCCTGCAAAAGGCCAACGGAGGGCGTGGCGTGCTCATGGGCGGCGTTCCGGGGGTCGGACCCGCGAAGGTCGTCGTCATCGGTGGTGGCGTCGTCGGCACGCAGGCGGCGCGCGTCGCCTCCGGCATGGGGGCGGATGTGACGGTGCTCGATATGTCGCTGCCGAGACTTCGCCAGCTCGACGATATGTTCCGAGGCGAATTCAAGACCTCCTATTCCTCCAAAGCCCGTACCGCCGAGCTTGTGGCCGAGGCCGACATGGTCATCGGTGCCGTGCTCATCCCCGGTGCGGCGGCCCCCAAACTCATCAGTCGGGCCGAACTCTCCGAGATGAAACCGGGCGCGGCGCTGGTCGACGTCGCCATCGATCAGGGTGGCTGTTTCGAAACATCGAAGGCGACCACCCACCAAGACCCGATCTACGAGGTGGACGGGATCATGCACTACTGTGTGGCCAACATGCCGGGTGCGGTCGCCCGCACCTCGACCCTCGCGCTGGGCAACGCCACCTTGCCCTACATGCTGCGGCTGGCGGATCTGGGCTGGCGCGCGGCGATGGAGGCCGACGAGGGGCTCATGGCAGGCCTCAACGTTCATGCCGGTAAGCTGACGAACTACGCCGTGGGGCGGGCGCTGGAAATCGATGTGGTGTCGCCCTCGCTCGCGATCAAAGCCTGATGCGCCGCGGTTGACGTGCCGGGCGGTTTGGGGTCTCAAACACCCAAACCGCGAACGGAAATGGCATGGCTCGCATCGTATTCGATCTGGACGGCACGCTCATCGACTCGGCCCCCGACATCCGCGAGGTGGCAAATGCCCTTCTGGCCGAAGCCGGGGTGGCCCCGCTTACGCTTGGGGAGACGCGCCAGTTCATCGGAAACGGCGCGGCAGCCCTTGTCGAAAGGATGCGCCAAGCGCGGGGGCTTCCTGAAAGTGAGCAGGACCGGATGCTTGCGACCTTCGTCGAAAGATACGATGCGGCGGTGACCCTGACCGTGCCCTATCCGGGCGTCGAGGATGCGCTGGACGCGCTCGTCGGTGCGGGTCACAGCCTCGGGATCTGCACCAACAAGCCCATCAGCCCGTGTCGCGCGGTTCTGAAACATCTTCGCCTGAACGGGTATTTCGACACGATCTGGGGTGGCGACAGCCTTGCCACCCGCAAGCCCGACCCCGCGCCCCTGATCGCCGCATTCGACGCGTTGGGCGGCGGAGACAGGGTCTATGTGGGCGACAGCGAAGTCGACGCCGAGACCGCACAGCGCGCAGGCGTGCCCTTTCTGCTTTTCACGGAAGGCTACCGGAAGACCGAGGTCTCAAGTATTCCGCACAGCTTCGCTTTCGACGACTTTGCGAAATTGCCGCGACTGGTTCAGCAAGCGGTCGGCGGGGTCTGAGTGCGCGGGCGGGTCCGCGGATGCCAAGGCATCGGCAGACCCGTTCGCAAACCCGAATTGTCTGGGGTTTCGTGTGGTAGCGTGGGGGCGTTCACGTGACGGTCAGCCGATCATGTCCGCTCGGATCGGATGAGCGAGGATTAGCCTTGTCACCCTTGTTAAGTTTGGGGTTGGCTCGCTCGAGGCAGCGCGGGCGGGGAGCTGTCATTCTCTGCGCGGTGCGTCAATCGCGGGTGTGTAAGTGGAGGCGCCTATGCACCTCAATCCAATGCCTTCATGAGAGTAAAGACCTGCTTACGCATCCAGATGGCCATCGGTGTGTTGTCTGAACGTTTGTGCCAAATGCCAATGATCAACGCAGGATCAATCTTCATCGGCGGCTCGAACACACGTAGCCGAAATGTGTCGGCGACTTTCGACGCAAGTTGCGCAGGCACGAGGGCAATGAGATCGCTTTCGCTGACCGCTCGGCAGACGCCGCTGAAAACGGGTACGGTCATCGCGACTTGTCGACTTTTCCCGACCCGGTGAAGGGCAGCGTCACCCATCGCTGCCAGATTGCCTTCAGGAGAAAACAGGACGTGATGAAGCGCGCAGAAGACATCCATTGGCATTTCCATTCCTTCCCCCAATCCCGCGGTGATCGGATGACCTTCGCGCGCGATCACATGGAACGGAGAATAGAACAAAGGCTCCCGGTTGACCCATTCCGGCAGCGGCAAGTCAGGGATCAACGCGATGTCGGCATTGCGCCTTTCAAGGCTAGCCACATAGTCGGTCGGAACGAGGTCGACGAGCTGCGCCCTGAGGTGAGGTGCCGATTTCTGTAGGAGATCAGCCAAAGGCGGCATCAAGAGCTCTGCGAAAAAGTCACTTGCGGCAATCCTGAAAGTGCCTTTGGCGGTTTGCGGGTCAAAGACGGCCGGGGGGGCAAGCAACGCCTCAAGGCGTTCCAGCTCCTCTCTCAAACCAGCTTCGATTCCCGCTGCGTAATCAGTAGCAACCAACCGGTTCCCCTGTCGAATGAAGAGCTGATCACCTAATGCATGGCGGAGCCGGGAGAGCGCCCCGGAAACGGCCGACTGCGACATCGCCAGCCCCGATGCGGCCTTAACGGTTGAGCCCTCTCGAAAGAGGGCGTCCAGAACGCGCAGAAGGTTCAGATCGAGTGTCGCGAAATTCACCTAGGCGATACCCTTTATCAGATAATGCGGTTTGCCTGATAGGTTGGCTTTCCGGTAAGCTCGTGTCAACGAAAGCGCTTTCGTTTCAATCCACTGCCCATGGAGAGAAACGATGAAAGATCTGCCCGAAATCGACGGAGCCATTGAATGGCTCGGCGTGCGGTACAAGACGATCCTGAGCCCTGAAGAAACCAGCGGAGCGATGTCCATCGTGGATAGCTGGTCTCCGGCCGGAAGCGGACCACCACGCCATGTGCACAAGAACGAAGACGAAACGTTCGTGATTATGACCGGGACCTGCAAGTTCTGGCTGGAAGGTCAGGAGTTCGCGGCGGGCGCGGGCGAGAGTGTGTTTATCCCGCGGGGCAAGGAGCATACGTTCAAGGTGATCGGAGATGAGCCGTGCCGCCACCTGGTGATCCTCACGCCTGGTGGTTTCGAAGGGTTCTTTAAGGATATGGCGGATGGCCAGTTCCGCATCCCGGAAGACATGCCAGCTATCGAAGAATCCGCAAAGCGGCACAACATGGCCTTCACCGGCCCACCTCTGGACTGACCAAATGACAGGAAGACATATCGTTTACCACATTCCGGTCTGCCCCTTTTCGCAGCGTCTGGAAATCCTCTTGGCTCTGCGCGGGCAGCAGGACGCGGTCGAGTTTAGGGTTGTCGACATCACCAAACCGCGCGAACCCGAACTGCTGGCTAAGACACGTGGCACGACCGCATTGCCAGTCCTCGAAACCAGAGACGGACGCATTCTAAAAGAGAGCCTTGTGATCCTGCGGTATCTTGATGAAGCTTTGGAAGGCCCCATGCTGCGCCGAAGCGACCCGTTAGAACATGCAATTGAATCGATGTTGATCGCCCGCGAAGGCCCTTTCACGATGGCCGGCTATCTCTTTGTCATGAATCAAGACCGTGCGCGTCGTGGCGAACATCTCGACAATCTCCTGGCACTTTACAGGGACATCAACGACTTCCTCACCGACCGGAATCCGAAGGGCACGTATCTCTTTAAGGACTTCGGCCTTGCGGAGGCCGTCTTCGCGCCGATGTTCAAACGTTTCTGGTTCCTGGACTATTACGAAGATTTCGAACTTCCACGAGGAACAGACTACGAGCGCGTGCGGATATGGCGCGACGCTTGCATGGCCCATCCTAGCACCCATCAGGTGACCGAGGAGCAAATCGTTAAACTCTATTACGACTATGCGCTTGGCGCGGGAAATGGCGCGTTGCCAGAGGGGCGCAATGTATCCAGCTTCGTTTTCGAACCCAGCTGGCAATCGAGACCGATGCCCCCCAAAGACAAGTATGCAGGCAGCGCCACCGACAGGGACCTCGGACTCGTAGCCTGAGCCAACGTATCGTAGGCAGCCTACAAACTCGGCGATCGTGTAAATTGCAGCATCACGCAAAGCAGAATCGGCGCACGCGACGAGCGACACGAACGGCGGGAATGGGCGGGTAACGGACGTTCGCCGCGCCGATCACGAACGGCGGTGATGCGCAGGAAGCGGACTCTGCAAAATCTCACGCAGAGCAATGTCATATTGGTGGCTCCCAATTCAAACAGGCATTTTCCATCCGAAGGATTCAGCTGAGAGGCAAATCGAGATTTGCGCGGTGTATAGACGCGACCACGTACTGTGATCGCACAAGACCGCCATCAATTTTCGAGATTGATGCCGTGTCGCTCGCACAAAAAATTATCAAAAATCAGCACCAAATTTAATATGTTGCGAACCTTGCTCTCTTGTCCAGCTTTAGGAGCAACGGTTCTAATACCAAATCCGTGTGCAAACTCCCCCCTAAGAGTACCAAACGAGTTGAGGCTCTGGGACAAAAGTCTGTCAAAATCGAAGAGCCTTACGCCGATTGGTAAGAACAACGCGTCTTGATCCTTTGTTTTAACACCGTGGTTTTCGTCGACAGCCTTCCTATGCTCGGCAATGGCCCGCCGGAATACAGCCAAAAACACATCATGTAGGTGATCGCCGGCAGATCGAGAGGTGACTTCATTCATTAGCACAATCTTATAAAAACTGCATGCAGCCAGCAAAGGATCGCGTACACATCTGTCAGCTTCGAAAGCGACAAGACTACGGCTGAGTACTGCTAGCGAAACTCGTTCCAAATACTCCTCAATTGCGGCATGGCAAAGCAAGACATATGATTTTAGCTTAAGCTCATGCAGCCGGCTCGCAACGTCGTGCTCAGGTAAGCCCAGAATGATACCGCGAGCTTCAGCAAGGGCCAATTCAAGCTTCGCAAATTCAACAGAACTCTCAGTCATTCTTCTTGATCAGTGGAACCCTGAGCTGCAAGCCATATTCTTTCTTTATTTTCTCGTACCAGTAGGTAAATCGATATTTGGTGGCGGTAATACTCTTGGTAGTGCTCTCGACTGAACGAACAAACGAGGAGTTCTCAAAGGCAGACTGGTACATCGACCTGAATTTATCAACGTCTTCCAGTGCGGCGTTCCTGAACTCTTGATTTGCTAGTGACCCCCCCAATACGTCAAATATTGCACGGTTGAAGCTACCCTCAAAATGGCCAGTTTCAGGTACAAATTTTCGGGAAAAAGTTTTGTCTTCAAATAGCGGTAGGCTCTCTGCAATGAGTTTTTCTAGCGCCTGAACAGGCTCGATGACCTGCCCTACCTCAAAGGATCTATTTTTGTGCCGGCAATATTCATCCAGGAACTCTTTTAGATTCCCTCGGTATTCGATTTCAAAGCTTTGAAATGCAAAATGGCGAATGGCCACTTCAACGTCTTTCATGCGCTTGTCTGGTTTCTTGAGCCCAAGCATCTTCTGAAGATTTGCGCACTCCGTCGTTTGCCTAATAACCTCACGAACGAACGGACCTCTAATTAGAGACATTCTCAATTCCATAGGTGATAGCCTGACGGAACCAGAGTTTAGGCGGTGAAAAATCTCGTACAGGACGTCATCTCGCCTCCATCCGCGTATTACCGCAGTTCGTATCGCAGCGGCGTCGATTGCACGAGCTATCTGAGGTTTGTCTTCTTTTATTGACTGCCAACTCTGGCCGTTCAATTCTTTCAAGTCATCAAGGCCTTGAAGTTTGAAAGGCGCGCCATCTTCGTTGACCCCATCAAAGAACTCTTTGATCGATGACAGCCTTTGTTTCCCATCAAGGACAAGAAATTGGTTCCTTTCTTCCTGTCGTTCAGCAAGCAGAATTTGCGGTATTGGGATTCCTAGTACCAGCGACTCTATGAACTTTGATTTTGCTCGCGCCGTCCAAACGCTGCGGCGCTGAAAATGGGGCTCAAGATCGACAATATCGACTAGTTCTTGGCGTAAAGTGGACACCGTCCAGTCTGAAGGGATTACAAAAATATCCTCGAAGTCTGAAGGAGCAATCTGGTAATCGTCGCCGCCTTCAGCGGATTCGTCTTCTTCGAACAGACCGTCAAGCTCTGACATTCGCAATCTCTCCTGTCTACGCAATCCTGTCTATTGAAGCACCGGCATTACGGCAATGCTTCAAGCATTCAGATCTTAGCGCACGAGTTTCCGCCCATGGTGCAGATAGCACATATCCGCTTCGAGCTGGCAGCGGTCATTCAACGCAACTGCCCTGAATGGTGCGTTTGGGCCGAAACTGGCCGCTAGCGAGCGCTGGCACCGCTCGAATGGCGGTCAACCATCTTATTCCATTTGAGTTCTACTACGGGTTTCTGGGCGGAACAGGTCGATCGCCCTCAAGTTTCTTGTACATCTGAAATCCTGAAATTACTGTATCGCAGGTTTTGGCCGGGCCTGGTGCCCTAGCGAATCCAGCGCTGAAACACTGTAGACATCGCGCACCATTTGGTTGCATTCTGCGAGAGTGCCACACTCAGTAGATGCATTCATAGGACAGAGAATCCGCGACGAACGGCTGAAAGCTGGGCTAACCCAGGTTGAACTCGCCAAGGAAATTGGTATCCGATTCCAACAACTGCAGAAGTACGAAACGGCAGCAAACCGAGTGTCAGGCTCACGCTTGTGGATGATTTGTAAGGCGTTGGGAATTCCGATTTCTGCTCTCTTCCCCACTCCCGAAGACTTTCCTCGTGAGCCCAAGATTCGTGCAAGCTCGAACGATATTCGCTTGATACATGCGATCGTTTGCTTGGACCCTGAAACCAAACGGGCCGTAGCAGATCTCATTCACTCACTTGAGGGAAAACCGGCTTCTTCGGGTTCTCGCCTGCCAGCTAGTCAAGAGTGAAGGCGGCCGACACTCCACTCCATCATTAGGGCCTCTGACCGTCCTCGGCGTCCGAGACACCGCGACGTAGTTGGTGATGAACGTCTCTCAAATTGGCAATCGAGTTGACGGTCTCCGTGGGAAAATGTACTCGCCGGTTATTTTTTGCGGTAGTGGCCAAACAATTGCCCCAATCTTTGGCAAAAGATCAAGAAACACACACTGGCTCGAGCGGAGGTTAGCATGGGCAGTCACAGATCGTCGCACCCGCGTATCTTCCATGCGCTTCTAGGTAGTGCAGCTGTTGCTTTCTTCTTGATCGCGATCGGTCTTGCGATGCCCACGAAGAATCGTCTCGAGACCCTCGAGTACCAAGCGCAATCGAAAGCCGCTCTGCACGCTGCGGCGTCGCTACAAGTGTCTGTTTCGTCCCTTATTGCACGTGAATGGGAAAGCCTTGGAAGTTTTGGAGTTCTGGTCGATGTGAAGAACCCGTCGTCCGCCCGCCAAGTCTCGGATGCAGCCAATAGAGCTTCAAAGGGTATTCTTTGGGCAGGCGTTGTTGGATTGGACGGTGTTGTCGTTGCCGGCAGCGATGGGCTGCGGGAGGGCGAAGACGTCTCGTCCCGGCAATGGTTCCTGAGCGGACTTCACGGAGTTCGCATCGGAAACGTCTATACCCCCCAAAATGACAAAGACGGGATAGGCCAACGCTTTAACATGTCGCGGCCGATGCTCAATGACGCGGGCGATGTAGTCGGTGTTGCTGTCTACACGATGCGATTTGATTGGATCACGAACCACATCGCAGCCAGCGCAGACGCCATGGAAGTTGAGTTCGGCATTCTTGACCGACGCGGCGACGCGTTGGCCGACTATGCTGGCTTCGAGGATGATCCGATGGTGCAAGAATTGAGACGTCTTGCCTTGCTAGGTTCAAGCCGGACGTCCCATAATGTTGGTTCAGATAGCGCATTCGTCGGCGCTTTGATGCCCAACTTCGTGCAAGGCGACGTGCCTGAATTTGGTTGGAGCTTGATCGTACGCCTGCCGTCTATGCCGGAACAGAGCATTATGGGTACGGCTTGGAACTCCCTGGTGTTCATCTTGGGCGGTGCGTTCGTGATAATCGCGGCGGTCGCCTATCTTTTCGCGGCGCATTTCCTCAGGCCGATTTCCGCTCTGGTCGACACCGCCGACAATATCGCTCGTGGCGTTCCGACTTACCCCACCGAGGATGACAGTTCCCATGAAGCGATCATGCTGTCTGGAGCCTTGGCTCGCATACAAACGACGATAGCCTCGCTCGAGTTCAAGGCCAAAGGTACTTGAAGCCCCGACACGGTTGTCAACGTGAACCCGCGCGGTTAGTCCGCGCGGGTTTTTTGCCCTTGATTGGTCACTCCAACTGCTTGATCGCAAACGGAATCGGCTCGTTTTGATACTCGAGCGGTGGCTCACCCTCGATCCAGCCAGGGCAGTGCGTGTATCTCGCGATGAACGTGAAATTCGCGTCCGGTTGCAGCCCGGTCGGTGTGATCACCGTGACGAAGGTGTCCTCCCAGGTCAGTCCAATGTTGCGCCCGGCCGGCGGGTCGACGCGCTCGGCATGGGCGAAGATCTCCGACCGCGGGTTCACGAATCCCCATTCGACTGAGCCTGGCACAATCTGGCATTCCTTCGCAGGCTCGAGGCGGCGGATTCGGAGCTTGATGCGGCAGGGCTCGCCCTCTTCACAGAAGCCAGCCACCGGCCGCGTGCTTACCCTGGACACCTCGAACACCTTGCGCGGCTGCGTCAGTCGGCGCACCGTCGTCTCGACCGCCTCGATCCGTTCGCCCTGCTTCTGGATTTCACGCGGCATAGTCCCCATGCCGACCAGCCAGTCGCGCGCAGGCTCCCAGACGAGAGCGGCGGTCAGAGCCACGAAACCCGTGATGACAATCGTCAGGAATTGCCTGAAGGCGAACTTGATCGCCTCGTCTTTCATCCATGCCTTACGCGGCATTGGGTTACCGTTCTCATCCGTCATGCGTCACCAGCCCCTTGATCGCTCCAATTTTGTCGTTGGCCGTGTCCAACCCCGCACGCAGGCGGAGCGCACACTCGCCGAGCGCGCGTACCGTCGTGCCTGCGGCGCAGCGTACGATCACAGGTTCGAGCAGGGTCGGGGGGACCGGATGGCGGGCAACCGTGGTTTCACCGCACGCTGTCAAGAACAGCGCGGCCATAATCGGATAGCGCATCGTCGGCCCCTTCCAGTTCCGCGAACTCGTCGATCCGCGCCTCGAGCGCGGCGTTTCGTGCCTGCTCGGCGCGCAGCTGATCGTTAGCGACCCGCGCCGCTTCACGGTAATTCTCGATCGTCGCCTGGGCCCCGCGCAGATCCGCGCGCAGAGCGGCATTCCGGGTCGTCAGGTGGTAGATCAGCCACCCTGCCGCCAGAGCGGCCGCAAGAGCGCCGAGGATGAGCGGCAGGCGGGTCACCACCGCAACTCGACAGGGAAGATCAGTAGATCCCCGCGTGCGACCGCAGCTGAGGCATTCCACCACGCGACGATGGGCTCCTCGCGTTTCCTCAATCCCACCTGGTTCGCGACAGAGACCCCCGCCATGCAGTCGACCCATTCCTTGCCCCGCCGGATCTGAAGTCCGGGTAGCGGGCGCCCAGCCTGCTTGTGGAACCAGGTCATCGCGTCACAGGCGCCCTCGATCCACCCGGCATTCAGCCGCTTGATGGCCGTCGACCGCTGGGCGGCACCGCCCCCGATGTTCAGCGTCCAGCTGGTGAAGGCGCAGTCGCGCGGCGTATTGAGCCGGGTGCGCCGCGACTCTTCGGTCAACGCTTTCATGTAGAAGGTTCGGTAGAGCCGCATGTGCTCGTCGAGGAGATCCATCGCCTGTTCCATCGTGATCACCATCCCCATCGTGACGGGCTTGCCGTCAATGTGGGTCGCGCCGACGCCGATGGTCGGTCGATCGTCCGGCGTCGGCATGTATGCCTCGAGGCGCACCCCCTCGTACTCCACGATCTTCAGGCGGCAATAGGCGAACGTCTTGGCCTCGGTCACGTTCGGACTCAACAGCGCGGCCTGCGTGACCTTGGCGGGCGCCGGGGCCTCGCTCATGGCCTCGGCGCGCGATCCGTAGAGCGTGGCGGCGGCGGTGACCCCGATCGCGAGCGCGTACTTGACCAGCGTGCGGATCCACCGACCTTGATCGCCGCGACGCGCGGCAATGCCCTGATCTCGGCCGCGCAGTGCAAGGGCCAGTACGATGAACACGAGGATCCCCCAGGACAGAGGCACGGGGTTCAGGTTCCCCACCGCAACGAAGGTGATCGCGAGCAGCGCGACCCCGGCGAGGATCGCGAAAATCATTGAGTCGGCGTGCAAGAGCAGCCGCAGCCAGGTCGGGGTCTGTTTCATGGGTTTCTCCTTGTGCGAGAGGTGCCGGCTAGACCTGATGCCAGTCGCCGTCGGGATGCTTGCGCAGCGTCACCTGCGCCGTTGTCGAACTGAGCGTCACGTCGCCGCTCGTCAGGGCGAGGTTGCCTGTGCCGTCCTTCAGGATGACGGCGCGCGCGTTGTCGGCGATCGCGACCATCAGCTCGTCGCCGATTGCGCCGTCCTCGATCGTGTCCAGGTCGTCGCTCGACGCATCGGCCTGCGTGTCGAGGCGGTGGAAACCGTAGCCCGCGGTGACCGACCCACCCTGGATCGTCAGCTCCGGGCCGTGGCCGTCCATGAGCCGCGTCAGATCGTGCAGCTCGGGCTCATTGTTCCACCAGCCGGAGCCGTCGGGATTGTAGACACGGCCTTTCCACGCGCCGTTGATCGTCGCGCTCGCCCCTTTCGAGATGACATTGGCGCTCAGACGTTCGACCAGAAGGCTTGACCGCTTTCCGAGGTAGAGGTTCGTGACGGAATTGGTGCCGCCGACGTCGATGAGCTCGTAGGTTCCGCGCACGCGACCGTCGATCCAGACCTCATGGGCGTCGCCGCTGACCTTGACCAGAGCGCCCCCTTTGCTCGCGCCGAGCTGGTGCTCGAGATCCACGTCGATGAACACGTTCCGGCAATCGTTCAACAGGAACACATCGGCGACGCCGCTGGTCGGCCGGGCCTCCGACCGGATATGCCCGGTCAGCTCGACATCCTCGGCCGTGACGGTGATCGAACCCTCGCCGTTGGTGTGAAGGTCCGCGAAATCGACGCGGACCTTACTGACGTTGTCGATCTGGAATGCGCCGCCGCCCCGGTTGTCGAGCGTCAGGCTCTCAAACACGATGTGCTCGCTCGGCCCCTCATTGCCGAGGCGGCGCTCCCATTCACCCTCGTAATCCGTGGTCGACGGGCTGTCGACCAGCGGGACCAGGTAGTCGCCGACGTTGAAGTTGATCCCGTCGACCGTCCCCGCGACCGAGCACGTCCAAAAGTCTCCGATCGAGCCGCTCGACGGGAACGTGACGCCGGATGCGTCCCAAGCCCCCTGGTCGTTCATATGCGTGCCGACGCCGTCGGTCGTGAACTTCGCCGGCACCATCGCGGGCAGGCGAGCGAAAGTTTCGCCGGTGTTGTACCACTCGCCCTCGTAGGTATCAGTGGCCGCATCATCCTTGAGGGCATAGACGATCTCGCCGGTCGAGAAGGTCTCACCGTCCACGGTGCCGCCTGTCGTGACCGTGTAATAGCGGTACTGGACGGACCCTGACGGGAACGCGCCCGTCGACGCGTCCCAATCCCCCGCGCTGCGCCCCTCGAATGACGGGAAGTTATCCCCGCGCGACACGAAGAGGTTGCGGTAGGACTTGAAATGGTAGCCCGGTCCCGCCTTGCCCGGGGTCGGTCGGAACGTATTGCCCCAGGCGAAGATGCCCCGGATCTGGAGGTCGGCGTCGAAGGCGATACCGGTATCAGGCTCTTTCCATGTCGAGGTGACGACGATGCCACAGCCATCGAAGATGTTGTTGACGATCTTGATCTGCGAATACTGGCGCTCGCGCGCGGCAAAATCGCCTGCGACGTTATAGGCCAGCTTGATGTCGACCGCAGCGATCAGGACGCGGAAATAGTTGCGCTCGAACGTCCAACCGTGGAAGCCCCCGGTGCCATCCGGGCCGTCGCGCTTGTCGTTGATGAATTCGTTGTCCTGCACGACACAATAGCGGGGACCGATGCCGAGCGTGGTGTTGGGCGTCGTCTTGATATAGTCTCCGAAAGCGGACGGGGCCGTGCCGCTGACGTTCAGGGCGGTGATCCCCATCTGGCCCCGGTTGCCGATGTAGCGACCGAAGTGTGCCTCGCCGACGACGTTTAGCAGGTACTTTTGCGGTCCGGCGTAGCAGTTGATGAACTTCCAGTGCGGGCTTTTCGTTATCTGGATCCCAGTGCCACCCTCGAAGTCGAACCGAACCTTGTCGACGGTGATCCCGACCGCGTTATCGTTGCAGTGGAACACCTCGCCCGCGTTGCCGCCTGCGATCAGCGCGGTCTCGTCCACGTCGACGTTATGATCGAGGCGCAGGCCGCCGACCAGAAACCCGGAAGGTGTCGTGAAGCGTGTCCCGAGATCTCGGGTCAGGCTGTTCGCCGTCGCGCTCTCGTCGCAGGCGTCCATCATCAACAGCCCGCGCGTCGCTTCCTCGCCGTGGCCGATGGTTTCGTAATTGTCCGCCAGCCAGGCCTTCATGCCCGTGGGGATCGTATAGCCGCTGCCCTGGATCCAGTAATCGCCGTTCTGGCGCAGGATGGAGGCGCCGGTCGGCCAGTGATCGAGAATGCGGGTCAGGGCCGTGGTGACGTCCGCATCCTCGGTCCAACCCAGTTGCGAGGTGTAGACCTCGCCCCGGCCGTTCGGGAGGGCGTAGAGTTTGACCGCACCTGCGGTGATGACGTGGTAGTCCGACGCGGCCGAGGTGGCGACCTGGTAACGATAGTCGCTGGCCGTGATGATGTCGCCCGAAGCGACGTCGAGCGTCTTTTCGTCGCCGGAATAGCCGAGGATCGTGTCGTCAGCGATCAGGGCCGCGACGGTGTCGAAATCCGCAAGGCCGGTGGTGGCAAGCGCCAGGCCCGCCGAGGTCGCAGCACTCGCCGCAGACGACGCCGCCGCATCGGCATCGTCCGAAGCCTCGCCGGCCTTCGTGGTGGCCGTGCCGGCGGCCGTGGAGGCCGTTGCAGCGGAAGCCGCCGCCGCGTCGGCGTCGTCCGAGGCCTCGCCTGCTTTCGTCGTAGCCGTGCCCGCCGAGGTCGCCGCGCTCGCGGCAGAGGCCGCCGCTGCATCGGCATCGTCCGACGCCTCGCCCGCCTTGGTGGTGGCGGTCGACGCCGCGCCCGTGGCCGTGGTCGCGGCGCCGGACGCCGTTGTGGCCGATCCTGCCGCCGCCGTCGCGCTGGCCCCGGCCTTTGCCGCATAGTGCTTGGCCGAGTATTCGCCATCGGCGACGACCGTATCCTCGTCCTCGTTGGCCCATTGCTTTGCGAGCAGGGCCGATGCGGCCGCGCCGGCATTCGTCGCCGGCAGCTGCGACGCGACCACGCCGAGCAGGTCGTCGAGGTCATAGGTCGTCGCTGCGGGCACCGAGATGTTACCCAGCGAGATCCGGCGCTCGTACTGGCCGCTGTTCATCGAGACGACGACATGGACCTCGTATTGGGTCGAGCGCCCGCCAAGCTCGTTCGGCCACAAGTCGATCGAGAAATCGCCGCTGCCGTCGACGTCGGCCGACACCGGCTCATGCACGATCGTCGCATCCTCGGTCTCGAACCCCGTGAGTGTGAACTCGATCCGGTCGATGGTTGTCAAAGCGGTATCGTCCGGCAGCACCAGCGTGCCGGAAATCGTGGCGGTCGAAATGGTCATGTTTTACTCCGGCAGGGCGACGGGGCCGTCCGTGGCGACAGTGATGGGCTCGGGGAAACGGCGCGCCTCCGACGCCTCGGCGAGGTGCGGCAGGGTGACGGGCACGATCAGCTCGCCCGTCGCGTCGCGGTGGATGTCGCCGCAGATCCACGGGCAGTCGATCAGGATGGTGACGTCGCCGTTGGGACCGAACAGGAAATCGCCGGTCTCGTCGCGGGCGTAGAGCGGCATCGTCCCGCCGGTCGGAATGTCCGACAGGTCGATCGCCGTCCCGTTCAGGATGATGGTCTCGCCCGATACCTCGATGGTCAGGTCGTCGTACCGCAGCTGCGGAAACAGGTCGATGCGCATCAGTACCACTCCCCCATCGCGCCAAGATAGATCGCGTCGCCGGTGCGCGACGTCCACGAATGCACGCCGAACCCCCATTGCGTCGACGCATTGACGACGCGGCCATTGGCCCAGGCGGTCGCCGTACTCCGGTTTTCGGCCCAGCCGACGTGGTTGCCAACGAAGGCGGCCGGCAGGTTCTTGGACAGGCCACCCGACCAGTATCCGTTTCCGATTGAGGTGTTCGCATCGGCGCTGGAATAGGTGGCCCAACAGATCTGCAGGTTGTTCTCGAACCGCCAAAGATCCCCTGTGGCCGAGGTTGAATATTCCGGCAGGCGGTGCACGAAGATGTCAGTGCCGTCGGTCCAGAACTCGGTCAGTTTGCCGCTGCGGATGTACCCGGACGGAAGCGCGGCGCCGGTGACCGTCTTGACCGCCGTGGCCGATCCGCCGTCGATCGCGAAGGTCGTCGCGCCGGTGTTCGCGGCCGTCGGGATGAAATAGCCCCGGTATCCTTCCGGGAAGCTGGCGAGGTCGAGCGCCGAGGTCAGCGTGATCGCATTCGCGGTGCCCCCCACATCGAACCGGATCGCGCTGCGATCTTCGGGCACCAGTGCGCGGTCCGACGCCCCGTCCCAGAACTTCGGAACGTAGACGCCCGATCCGACGTCTTTCGTCCAGATGCCGCCGGTCTGGATGTTCGCGGGCCGGGTGCCGCCCTCGCCCTGCGACATCAGGTGGTTGACCAGGCCGAGAATGTCGGCCTGCGCCGCCACGCCCGACAGGGGCGAGACCGCCGTCGTGTTGCCTGTGTATTGTGACACCTTGTGCGCTCCTATTGTTGCCCGTAGCCGATCGCCTGCCAGTCGAACGTCGCCGAGATGTCCGACCCGCCGCTGTCGACGAATTTCTGGTGAAAGCTCGATGCCGTGACGGCCGAGCGGATCGAGCGCGCCCCGGTCGGCAGGCCCTGACCGTCGACGACGATCGAGGGCACCGCACGGAACGGCGTCTGAAAGGTCACCGTGACCCCGCCCGAGGGCGCGCTGACATTTGCGCCCTTCTCGACACGATCCGGCATGTCGACGATGAAATCGCACTCCGACACGGCGACGAGCACCTGGGGATCCAGCGACTCGAACACCAGCCGGAACCGGAACGCCCGCGCCCGGTAATCCCCGACGACGATGTTGGACCAGTCCGACCAGGTCGGCGATACCGTCGGATCGTCATCGGTGGTCGAGACCTGGGCGGTCAGGCTCCATTCCCCATCGGCCGCGCCGAGAAGGTCGGGCGTCTGGGTGATGTCGTCGATCAGGAGGATGTCGAAATCGTCGTAATAGGCGAGCGCCTCGATCTCGGCCGAGATCTGCGCGGTGTCGACCGCACCGAGGTCGATCACGTCGTAGGCGGTGTATATCCCTGTGTTCGCGGTCCGGTAGGAGGTGAGGATGTTGTCCTCGAGCAGGATGTCATCGAGGGCGAGGATGTCGTTGTCGGCCGCGAAGATCAGGTCGCCCGACACGACCGCGAGGCCGGGGTCGAGGTCGCCGTCGAAATCCGGGGCGAGCGCCAGGGTCTCGATCGCGTTCGGCAGACTCGCGGCCGAAGTGACGACGACCGAACTTGCCGTCGCGCTTTCCTGCCCCGTGGCCGTGACCGCCTTGACCAGATAGGTGCCATTGCGGGCCGGTACGCTGGTGCGCGTGGCGCGCAGCACCGGGACCACAGGCACCGCGCTCGCCCAGGTCGCCCCGGTGGTCGCGGGCGTGTAGCGCACCTGGTAATACTCGACGTTGGTCTCGCCCGAGCGCCAGTTGAGGTGGATTTGCCCGGCGGCGACCTGCACCGCGAACCCGGCAACGGTGGCGGGCGGCGCGAAGAACGACGCGGTCGAGATCCCGACCGACTTGATCGGCCCCCAAGTGCCGTTCGGCAGCCGCGCCGAGATCTCGGCGGTGAAGGTGTCGGCGACGACCGCCTGCACCGGGAACTTGGCGATCCGGTCGGCGCCCGTCGACGTCCCGACCGCGGCGCCAGCGCCGTTCTCCAGCGTCACGCGCCACATGGTTTCCTGACCGTAGTCCAGCGCCTGCCAGCGCACGACGACCGACAGGACACCATTCGCATACTCGAATCCGCCGGTGATGCCGCGTGCCTCGTTGATCGACAGCACGCGCGGGTCGTAGGTCGGCAGCGGGCGGTTCAGATCGCCAAGCGGCACCTCGGTTGCCTCGGCCAGCGTGATCCGGGCTCGTTCACCGAAGTCCGGCGCGATGTCCTTGACCAGCCACTTCGCAGGCTCGGTCTCGGCCTCGTAGACCGTCGCGAGGTCGCCACGCGCGACAAGGTTCGCATCGAAGGCGCCACCATTCATCGCGACGCCGCTGCCCGCCGTGACGGTGAAGCCCCGGCCCGCCTTGATGGCGGTGACGTATTGCAACGCCCCGGCCGAGCCGCGCAGGACCACATGCGCCTCGTAGCCGTCCGGCACGCCCGGCAGAGTGTCGTCGAGCGTGAGCGTGGCGATGTCGTCGCCACTGAACGTGACGGCCGACACCCGACCCATGCCGACCTGGTTGCGCAGGACCGGCGTCGTGAAGATCACCGGGTCGCCGCGCGTGCAGACCAGGTGATCGAGCTCGGTCGTGAAACTGACCTGCGTGGTGCGCAGTTTCAGCTGCGCAAGGTGGTAATACCCCAGCCGCGCGATCCGCTCGATGCTTTCGTAGCGACCCAGCGCGAGGCCGGGGAACTCGATGGTCTCGACGATCGTCGCGTTCCCCGCCGAATAGCCGTTGCCGTAAACGATGATCTCGTCAGTATCCCACCCCGCCTTTTCCGAGGTGAACATCATCCGAAGCCCGTGCACCTCGGGCGAGGGTGTCCAGGTCGCCTGCATGTCGGCCGTGTTGCGCGGGCTAAAGATCTGCACCGCGGGCTCGGCCGAGCGGTCGGTGAGCACGCCCCATTTGCCTGCCTTGTGGATCGGCATGGCGAGACCGGTGGCAAGCACCTGACGGCACAGGTCGCCCAGCTGGATGTCGCTGGTCACGACCATGTCGCAGCGCCAGTCGGGCCAGGCAAGGCGCCAGGCGCGAATGCCGTCGAGGTCGATCTTGGCGTCGGCCACCGGACGCCGCCGAATATCCGAGCGCAGAAGGTGCACGAAGATGTCGGCGGGATGCCGGATCGGTGTGGGAGCGGTAAAGGCCGACCCGTTCCAGAACGGCGCCATCTGCCAGACGATCGCGTTCAAAGGATCGAGCGCGCCGTTGATCTGATCGGTCGCCTTGATCCTGAGCGTGACCTCGGCCACGCCCGACGGTGAGGGCAGGGTGCCAGGCTGGCGCGACTGCAGGGCCTCGAGATAGCTGTCGTCCTGCACCCGGACGTCGTCGTCATCCTCGGACAGCCGAATGACCGACACGTCCCATTCACCCGGCTCGGGAAAATTGATGTATTTGCCGAACCTCAGAACCGAGGTCGTCTCGCCCTTGTACCAGTGCTCCGACACCGTGACCCAATCGCCGCCCGACGCGGGTCGGTAGTAGATCCCGATCTGCCGATAGCGCGGCTGTTTGGCATTGTCGTCGTCGATCCCGACCAGGCCCGCGAAATAGAAACGGACGGTCGCGGCCGTGGTGTTCGCGGGCGTCGTGCGCGTCACTCGGACGTTGTGATCGAGCTTCGCGCTTTCGGGATCCTCGAAGATGTCCCGCGAGTAAAGCGTCATCGGATCGTCGTCGTCGAGCCAGTCGACATCCATGTTCGCCAGCGCCGGGATACGTGCCAGCGTCTCGGTCCGGTCGACGTTGCGGAACTGCAGCTGCACGTCCTTGAACTTGGCGATCTCGGTCGTGCCGATCTTCAGGTCGTCGATCAGCACCGGACCAACACCGAACGTCATGCGCTCGACCCGGTAGACCGTCTGATCGTCAAGCTCGGTATACCCCGTCGCCGTCTTGACCGCCGCCATACGGTGACGGCCCAGGACCATCGGCACCGGCGTGCCCATCGACGGATAAATGTTCTGCAGGCCCCGGATCGTCGGGTTCTCGCGGTCGGCGTTTCTGCTCGGATCCGCGTCGGCAGACAGGAACGACCGGGTCACAAGCAGGCCGACAACCGACACTGCGATCGCAGCACCAGCGACGATAATCGGCGCAACCGCGGCCGACACGCCCAGGTTTGTCAGAAGCGTCACACCAAAGCCGAAGGCTGTCACCGGATCGCCCACATGAGGCTGGACGATCACGGTCGTGCCTGGCGTCGGTCGAACCCTCTCGAAGTGTTCACTTTTGACATTCCAAGCGTGGCCATCCCTCAGCAATATGACCTGTGCGTGGCGAAGCTTCGTCACACACGACAGGATACCGCAGATCGTCAGACCGGCTGGCACAGATTGACGTTTGGCCGCACCCGCCAAGGGATGAGCGCGGACCAGCACATCAATGGACATACGCGTAAACACCTTCTAGCCGCCGACCCCACTTCGGGCCGAGGAATGATTCAATCACCGAGGCTGGGCGCGCGGCGTGCAACATACGACTGGCGTCGATTGCAACGCCGATGTGCCATCCCCGACCCCGCTGCATGAGGACGGCACATCCTTCTGTCGCGACATCCACCCGCTGCCACCCGCTTGCGTGCCGTGCGCGAACGCTCTCTTCTTCCGGTCCCTTGGGGACGAGGCCATAATCGAGCGAGAGGCCGAACTCGGCGTTCTGCACAGCCATGAACAGGCCGAGGCAATCGAACGCGTCCGGCCCCCGGCCGAGCACGGCATAGGGTTTGCCAAGCCACCGCTCGGACCAGTGCATCAGATCAGCCCTGGAAAGTCGCCGGTCGAGAACCGGAACGACGCGTTCGCGACCTCTTCCATGACCGGATAGACCACAAGCGCACCGGACACTGATCCATAGCGCAGGTCGGCCTGCCGGATCTCTGCCTCGAACGGCCCCGCCTGCACTGTGTCGGGATCCGACGCGAGCACGTAGCTGACCTCGATGTCGATCACGTCGTTGGTCGTTCTGAGCAGCACCGCGACATCGTGATCGACGTCGTTCAGGGTCCAACGCATCGCCGCGTTGCGATCCTCGGCCTGGTCCGGCATCGCCACCTGAAACCCGGCGGCGGTGTAGGTCTCGCCGTCATGCTCAAAGTCCGCAACGTCGTTCACCAGCCGCACAGGCGCAGCCCAATCGGCATGATCGAGCGTGACGAGAGTCAGGACGACCTCGGCGGTCTCAGCGTCGTTGATCGCGTCGAGCCAGGGCATCAGGGCAGCACCACAAGCGACAGGCCGACTCGGATCTTGCCACCCCCGACCGGCATCGGCTGATAGGGGGACCCATCGGATCTGAACACGGTCACCGTCCCCGTCATGGGGTGCGGAGCAGCAAACGACAAAGTGCCTTGTGAGAGGTCGTAGTTCCAGAAATTCTCAAAGTTCTCGAACTCAGCTGCGGTCAATGGGCGGGTGCGGCCGGACACCATGCGTTCGGCGGCCGTGGTCACCGCCCGCACTTTCGTGTTGCCGCTATCCGACACGAACGTGCGCCTGTTGCCGTCCGGGCCGTTCAGAGAAAGGCCTCTGAGTTGATCGATGAACGGCAAGTCCGAAGGCCATGATGGAATAGTCACGATCAGGCGCCCCGCCCGCGCGGCACGAGACCGTACCTGTTTCGGTTCGCGCGATCCAACGCGCCCGACTCGATGAATTGGGCAATCAGGGGACCAAGCTGAATGTCGATGCGATCCTGATCCTGCTGAACGGTGCCTCTGGGCACCTCGGCCCCGATGTGGATTTGAACAGTCGCGCCGCCGGACTTGGTGTGATCAACGACTGTTTCGTTGGGGTGGAGGATGGCAGGAAACCCGCCCAATCCATCGACACCGCCAGATCTGGGACCTGCGCCCGTGTGACCACCACCCGCAAAAGAAAGGAGGCCGCCACCACCCCCTGCGGCCACGCCACCGAAAAGACCACCGATCAGAGAGCCGCCAGTGCCGCCGAAGGCGAGACTCATCAACGCCTGGAAGCCCTTCGAGATGGCGAGCTTAAGAAGGTCGCGCATCGCAGAGCGGACAAAGTCGTTCACCGCAGCCTTCAGGTCGTCCAGGTTGTCGACGTTGTCCATGACGAGGACACCGAAATCTCCCAGAAAATCCCCGACTTCCTGAGTATAGTTTTTGAGCTCCTCTCCGCTCTTCAGGAACTGGTCCTGAGCCTTCTGCAGATAGGTGTTGAACTCGTCTTGTGTGATTTTTCCGGCGTTCAGGCTCTGAGTCAGGAGGTCAGTAGCTTCACGGTATTGTTGCATTCCCTTGTAAACGGGATCGAGTTGCCCGAGCAGCGTGTCGAGTGAACGAGTGAGTTTGTCGGCCTCGTCCCCAGCGCCACCGCTACTACCGCGGCTGCCGTCGGTATCGCGAAGAGCTGCGAGCGCAGCTTTCTCGGCGGCCGACATCACGGCCAGCTGGCGCGCGTTGTTAATGTATTGGCTGCGTTGGCCCCGAATACCCATCGCATTCTGCAAGCCGATGTCGATGCCCGAGGGAACGCGCGCGTCGAATCGAGCGCCAGCCAGAGCGCCGGCCTGATCAATCGGTTGCCCGACGGTATCAAGCTTGATCTTCTGAATCAGCAGGTCGTTGACCTGCTGATTTGCGAGCGCTTGAGCAGCCGAAAAGGCTCTGCCGAGCTGGTCGGCGAGCGAAGAGGCGACGGCGACGGACGGCTTCAGGGCGGGCGCGACACCGCTGGCAGCATCGGATAGGGCGTCCATGACAGCCCGAGCTTCCTCCGAATTGCGCATGAGCTTGATCATCTCGCTGACGACCGAACGCATTTCTGGCGGAAGGTCGCTGGCCGTGATGTTCATTTGCCGCATGTACTGCAGCACATTGGCAAAGGCATCTTCTTGCGCGCGCGCGCCGTCCGCGTTTCGCCAGGCCGACAAAAGGCCTTCGAACTTCCGGGCTTCTGCACCAGCCAGACCGAACTGATCAGTGATCCGGAGAAGGGTGTTTCGCAGTTCTCGGCCACCCGTAGAAGAGGTTTCAAACATCCGGATAGAGTCGCCGACCGCAAGGGTCAGGGCTTCGATGCCCGCCGTTGCCTCTGCCGTCGCGATTTCGGCCTGAACCTTCGCATATGCCCGAACCTTGTCAGCCGCTTCGCCGTACTTTTCTGCCAGATCCCCCGCCGACATCGACAAGATGTCCAGCGGATCGTTCAGCCTCGAGACGATCCCTTCGACGGACTTCAGCGCATTCTCTAGATCGTTTGCCTCTCCCTCGCTTCCGGATAAAGCCTCGATGAGGAATGGAAGTGCGATACCTGCAACAAGACCAATCGCGGTCCCTGCGGCGCCAAAAGCCAGACCCATATCCGGCAATTGAATAGCCAACGCTCTGACAAAGTCGCCGCCAGCCATTGCCTGCTGCCCGACTTGGCTTAGCTGCTGAGTCAGCATGCGCATAGACCCAGCAGCACCACCGGCGCTCTTGCCGAGCCGGGCGGTCGCAGAACCAGAATATACCAAGCTGCGTCCGTAGTTGTTGATTGTGGCACTTTTGGCGGCGGCAGTATTGATGCGCGTCAACTGGGTCTCGACACCCTTCAGGTAGTTCGACACACCCTTCATGGCCGGGCCGGTTTTATTGTCGGCTCGGACTGAGAATTTCAGATCTTGAAGCACGGCGAGGTCAATTGCCCTTGAGCGTGAGATATGTTGCGGTCACGGCGATCTGTTCTTCCGACATTTCCGCTGCGACCTCGTGCGGGTATTTGCCTAGGGCGACCGCGACCGCGAGAATGCTCTGCGCGGCCGGGTCGCCCATCAGACGTTTTTTACGTCGTCGGACGTCATCTTGGCTCGAGCACTGTCGGCCGCCTCGATGATGCGCCGGATCACCGAAAACTCGGCTTTGCCGGACAGAATTGCGCGCGTCTCTGCGGTGTCCTCGAACACACGCTTGCCATCCTTGTCGCAGGCTTTCCGGATGATGCTTGCGATCATCATTTCGCCGTCATCCTCGGCATCGATTCCTTTCCGGATCGACGCACGCTCCGCGGCCGTGAGCGGCGTAAAATAGAGCTTCGTGTTCCATTCCGGAACGTCAATCTCCGTTGCTGTCTGATCGGCATGGCGTTGCGAGATCGTCTGGAGAATGTCACTCATGCCGACACCGTCGCGACCGAAAGCGCGCCCTTGCCGGTGATCGAATAGGTGCGCTCGACCGGCGATTTATATTCGTGGTTCACGCCATGGCTGATCACCGTAGCCGTTCCGGAAAGATAGGTTTTCCCGGTTGCGTCCCCCTCGGTGTAGCCTTGGAAGGCAATCTCGTCGCCAGCGCGCAGGTCCTGGCCGTCGGCCGAATGGTCAAGGCGCATCGTGATCGATCCTGACCACTTCTTGAGGGTCGTGTCGTGATCCTCCCAAGTGTCGCCTGCGGCGGTGATGTCCTCGACGCCGATTTCTTCCGTGATGTCGAACGAAACCAGACCTGCAATGTCGGTGCCGTCGACTTTCACCGTGCCGTTCTTGCCGGTGTGTCGTGCCATATCGGTTCTCCTTGGATGGCGATGATGTCAGGATTGAGCGCCTTCGTCCGCGTAGCGGGTGATGGCAAAATGGATTTCGAGAGTGCCGATCCGCTTCTTGGAGCCGCCTTCGACTTGGGTCAGCACCCGCGTGACCTGGTAGAACGGTAGCTCGGTCGGCCAGCTGTCAAGGACGTCGATCACGACCGCCTCGATCGTCTCGGAATAGCCGTCGAGCGTGTCCTCGATTTCGTCGCCCCCTGCACATTTCAGAACAACGGCGAGCTCGACATTGCGACTCGCGTTGTCCCCTGTGTCCATCTCGACCCGTTCGTCGCGCGTGACCACGGTGAATGCAGGCAGGTCTTCGTCGTTTTTGGGTAAGGCCCATGCCCGGCAGGCTGCAACGCCGGACAGGTCGGCATGGGCCGAGAGGGCGGTCCGGACCGCGTCGCGGTATGCCTTGCGGGGATGCGTCACGTCTCGGACTTCGCCTTGGCTTTGTCCGGCTGATCTTCAGCGCGGCCGAACTGGATCAGATCGCGGCGCTCCTGTTCGGTCGCCTCGAACGCGGCGCCGCGCTCAACTTTGCCCCGTGTCGCTGTTGCAGACAGGGTCATGAGCGCAATCATCGGGTATTTCTTCATGGGTCGATTTCCTCGAGTTCATAGATGGTGAAGCCGTCATCGGCAGGCGAGCCGGACGGCAGGCCATTGACCACCTGGTACGTGCGGCCGTTGCCGGGCTCGACGACAGTGCCGCTCGCAAGCGAAGCCTCGACGTCGCGTGGTACACTCAAGACGGGCAGGACCGTGACGATCTCCCGGCCGTCGCCATCCGGAACCGTCACAGGGTTTTCCCGGAACACCGCCTGGATCGCGCGCGCAGCCTCGCCGTCCGGTGTGATCGTGACGGACGCGCCGAACACTCCGTTCAGCACGCCCGACATGCCGGCGAAGATCGACACTACCGAGCGGCGCCGTCGAGCAGCACCGTCCCCGTAGCCGACGGGTTCGCCGCCACAGCCATCGCGACACCGACCAACGTGTTGCCCGAGGCCGAGGTGGTGAACACCTTGTTGGTGTCATCCCAATAGAGCTTGGCGCCGACGGTCCAGGCCTGAGCCGAGGTCTTGGCATGGGTGAATACACCCGAGCGCATCAGGGCGACGGTTGCGCCACTCTCGGCATCGGCCTGCGCGATCCCGAAGATCGAGCCGACGAGGGCACCGCCTCCCGAGCTGACAGCATAGGGCGCGGGCACTTCCACCACGGCGCCGTTCTGAACGAAGTTCTGCATTGTTATGATCCTTTGATCGAAGTCGAAAACGATTGAGGGCGACCACTTGAGCCGCCCTCAGGTTGGAAAGGTCTCGGACGCCTTAGGAGCCGGCGTTCTTGTAAAGACCCTCCCAGGCGAGGGCCTTGGCGGCCGCGTCGAGGCGCACCTTGAACTCGGTGCCATCGACCGTCCAACCGTCCTGCTGATCGAGGAAGGGCAGCGCGATGCCGTCGAGGTAGCTGACCTCGATCGTGTCGAACCGGCTCGGATCGGCGGCGAGGAACCATGCGTCGCCAGAGATCCGGGCATCGAAGATCGGCTTGGCCGCGTCGCGCACCGTGTTGTAGGCGCGCGGCATCTTCGCGGTGCCAACCTTGTCGGTGTCATCCGGCGCATACTCGCTGTTGAGCGCCTGCAGCACCGCCGAGCGATTGTTGGGCCCGGCGATCAGGAAGGCCGCCGGGATGTTCAGCGCGGTCGCGTTGCCTCCCCGGTCCTTCTGGGTGGCCATTGCGGTGATGCCCGCATTGATCGTGGCCTCGCCGGGCAGACCTGCCGACCCAGCAAGGTTCGCATGGTCAGCATGGAAGAGGGCGGTGCCATCCGACATGTCCGGGTTGCCGGTCAAGATCGCAAAGACCAGATCGCCGACGGTGCGGCGTGCCGCGCGGCCCATCTTCATCGGAATCCGGCTGAAGGCGTCGAGATCGTCGTTGATGATGGTCTGGCGGGTGAGGGCGAAGAGGCGGCCGTAGGTCGCGAGCACGACGCTCTCACCGTGATCGCCGATCGTGCCATGCTTGAACTCGGCACCTTCCGGCACCTCGGTCAGCGACGGGAAGGCATCGAGGCCGACGCGCTTGGTCGGCTTGAAGTCGCCCAGCGTCCCGGTCGAGGTGAACTGTTCGAAGGTCTCCTCGGTCTCTTCGAACCCCTTCAACATCGACTTGTTGGCGACATCGGCGAGGATGTTGCCGAAGTCGCTCGTGGAGTGCATGCCGCCCGACGCACCCGCGGGCGAGAAGGCCGCACCGGCAAGTGCCATTGCACCGCCCTGAACACTGATGCCGCGTGCCGTGAGCGAGGCCCGGGCCATCTCACGCAGCTGCATCCCGGTGAACTCGTTGCGCTCGCCACCATCGAGCCCAACACGGGCGTAGAGCGCCTTGGTGATGCCTTCCGTGGTCCGGTCGACGACGTCGCCCGTCACCTTGGCCGTCGGCGTGACACCATTGATGTCGCCGCCATCCTGAGCTTTGGCCGCTTTCTCGTCGAGGATCTTGTCGTATGCGGCCTCAAGGCTCACACCGTCCGAGATCAGTTTCTGTCCGAAGCTCGACGGGAGCCCCGCCTGAGCGACCTTCGCGGTGATCTTCGAGGCACGTTCGCGTTCCGCTTGTACGGCCTCTTCAGCGGACGGCACGGGCGCCGTCGCGGTCTTTGCCTTCTGCTCTTCAGCGTCCGGCTTGGTGACATCTTTCGTCATGTCAGTCTCCTTGGATGAAGGGGCCTCCGCCCCGGTTTCGCAGCCGGGGCTGCAATCTTCGGCGAGGACCGTTTCGAGGTCCTGCAGCTGAATGGTTTCGCCCTGAAGCGTCACGGGCCCGCCCAGGTCGTCGATGTGCTCCTCGATCCAGGTCGTGAGGGCCGCGACGTCGGTGATGGAACTGGCAACGAGAGAGACACCCGTTGCGACACGCCCCGCCGCCATCGCGGCCGCGGCGGCAGGTCCCGCGCTCACCGCACCGGGTTTGGCCGGCGGGTTGAGCTCTTCGACCAACGCCTCGAATGCAGCGCGCGCCTCGATCACCTCGTCCGCCAGCCCGTACCTCACGGCATCCAGCCCGGTGAAGACGCCGGCCTCGAGCTTCATCGCGCCTTGCGCGGTGATCTTGCCGCGACGGCCTTGCTCGACCGCTTCAGCGAATGCGAGCCACATCGCGTCGTTCTCCTGCTGGATCCGATCGCGCACTTCGCCTTTGAGATGCTGGTACGGGTTGCCGTCGACTTTATGCTTGCCCGAATGGATCAGCGTCACGTTCACACCGGCATTTTCGAGCTGCGTCTGATAGTCGGCATGGATCACCACCACGCCAATCGACCCAGCCTTCCCGAACGGCGGGATCGTCACGCGATCCGCTTGTGATGCGAGCGCATAGCCGGCCGACAGCGCGTATTCCGCGAGGAAGGCGTAGACCGGCTTTTTCTCCCGGGCCGCGCGAATGTCGGCCATCAGTTCGAAGATGCCAGCCGCTTCACCTCCGAAACTGTCGATTTCCATGGCGATCGCGCGGACGGTCTCGTCTTCGGCCGCCGCGCGGATCTGCGCACTCAGCCCTTCGTAGCTGGTCATGCCCGAGCTTTCGCCGACGAAAGACCCACGCCGAACGAGCGTGCCCGTCACCGGAATGACCGCAACCCCCTGCACGTTGAGATAGGCCGCGTGTTTCTTGACCCCGCGATAGAGGCTTCCCCCGATCATCGAGGCGGCCTCCGGACGCGCCTCCCAGCGGTCGGCGGACGGCTGAACACCGTGCAAGTCGAGAGCGACGTCGCCCATCCCGAGGAACCGGGGGCCAAGAGCCTGAATGATCACGGCAGCTTTCTCTGGGTCGATCATGAGCGGAGTGTTGAACACCTTCGCGGCGATCTGTGCGGTCGGGGCCATGTCAGGTTCCTTTCGTGTCAGTGGCAGCGGGTGCAGGGTCGTGTTTGTCTGTGCTGTAGCCGACGCTCGCAGCCTTGGCGGCAGCGCGTTCTTCGGCGATCTCGGCCTCGACCTTCAGGGGATCCTTGCCCCGCTCGCGCAGCTTGCTGCGGCGGCTCGCCAGGCCCGCCTCGATCTCTGCCTTGTCGGCATTCGCATCCTTCGACGGATCCACCACCGGGCGAGCCGGCGGGGTCCAGCGGATCTCGTAACTGTCCGGATCCAGGTCGGCGACATCTTGCACGGCCTCTTCGATCCAAGCCGCGAACCGGTCACAGACTTGCGCGATCATCAGGTTCTGCTGCCAGTCCCGGATGTTCGGGTCCGTCGCCATCCGCCCCGCCCGATGCGAGGTGTAGTTGGACTGGCTCGTGTCCCCGGTGAACTGGTCATAGGTGAGCCCCAGCGCCGAGGCGATCGTGCGTTCGGTCACGCGCATGAACGGCTCGTAACCTTCGACGGTCGGCGGATCTGTGAAGTCGATCTCATCCTCGTCGCCGATGTTCAGAACCGAACCGGGCGCCAGCTCGCCAAGGTCGGTCGGTGTCTCCGAAGTCTTCCAGATGGCGGCGAACATGGCCGCGACTTCCTGTCGCTTCACCTGTCCGTCCTGGTACTTCTGAAGCTCGTGCAGGAGCGTCACCACCGGAGCGAACCAACTCACACCGCGCTGCTGCCCCGGCCGCAAGGGATCGAACGCATGGATGATGTTCTCTGCGAGGATTCGTTTCGTGGGCGGCATGGCCCCCCAGCGGCTGCCGGGATGCTCCGCGAAGATATGGTATGCCACGCGGCGACCGATCGCGTCGAACTCAATGCCTAGGATGGCCGTGTTCCCGTTCGCGAGCTTTCCGTCGATCTGCTCGTTCAGGAAATCGGCTTCCAGGACCTGCACCTGAAAGTTCAGCGGAAAGCCGTCCGATGTCCGGCGGAAACGGCGACGAAACAGAACCTCACCATCCGTGACGATCGTACCAAACCCGAGCGCCTGCTGGCCCAGCATCGTAAGGCGGCCATCGACATCCCAGTTGCGGGTCAGGCAGTGTCTTCGGATGAGCCGGTCGACCTCGTCGCGCGCCGCCGTATCGTCGTCTTCAGTATGGACAGACGGCAAGATGCCTGCGCCGACTACGTGGTTGATCAGCTGACGCCGGCCCCGCACGGCGCGAGGATTATTGCGGAGCATGTCGCGGGACATCCAGCTCAGGCGCGAGCGGTCGGCGCGCCCTGCTTCGATGGCGTCGGTCCGGTTGAACCGGAAATCCGAGGCGCGCGTTGTGCGGCCGGCCCCGTCATAGTGTCCGGACATCGAGGTCAGGGCACGGCGCTGCGATAGGGCCATCTCTCGTTGGAAGGCGAGACGGGGCGCGAAGGCAGCGATGATGTCGTTCACGCGGCTCGCGAGGGGCGGTTTTGCCGGGGCTTTCCTGCTCATCGCCAGCCACTCTTCGTTGTCGGCACCTGAATCCGTGTCGTGGCGGAGAGGCCAAGGTCCTCCATGATCTTGCGTTCGATGCGCTGCATCTCGGACAGACTGCGGAACTCGACGCGCTCGCCGTTCATCTGGACGCTGCGCGCACCCTTCGAGATCGCCGACCGAATGGCGGCGAGGTCTGTTTCGGTATAGTCGGCCATGAAGGCTCCCTGTCAGAATAGTCGGCGCGGCACGCGCCGCGTCGGCAGCGCATGCGGTTCGGCGGTGCCCGGTTCGGTTGCCTCAGCCGGGACGGCGTGACGGTTCTGCTCGCCACCGATCGCCCAGTCGGGCGGCGTGTCGAAGTTGATCTTCTTCAGGCCCAGCTGCTCGGCGACGACTCGCGCCATGACCGAGAGGTCGAAACCTTCGTTGCGGACGACGCCCGGTTTCTTTTCCCAGACGTTCTTCGCGTTCCGGAACTCAGACACGAACTCTTCGATCCTGTCGTCGGTCATCCAGCGAGGGATGATCAGCCCGCCGGCGGCCGAACTCCCGCGGCTCAGCATCGCGAACACCGACTCTTTCACCCGGTCGGTCGCGAAGTTCAGGATCTTGATCGAGCGACCCTTGCCTCCCCCAGACTTGCGCTCGGGGGTCGCCAGCCAGAGACGCGAGGCCTGCTTGCCACCATTGCCCCTCGTCACGAACCAGCGCCGGCCGTAGCCCTCTTTCTTGCGGGCCTTCCAGAAGGCCTCGGCATTGTCGGAGACCCCGGGCTGCCCCTGAAAGTCCACGTTGAGCCCAGCGGCGCGCAGGCCGTAATGGGCGCCGTCGACCGGCCAGACCCGCGTGCTGAGCGCGTCGAGCACCGCCCAGTCCTCGATGTATTTGCCGGGGTCGAGCGTTCGGCCGTTTCCATCTTCGTCACGCTCCGCATTCGGCGCATCCGCCGGCGGTTGGGTGATGTCGAAGCGGTCCACCACTTGGGCGCAAAACCCGTCACCCCAGGCGGTGACCTGAACCGCGAAATATGTGCCCTGCACGTCGATCGAGACGGTGATGAACCGTGTCCACGCCGGGGCGATCCCGCGCGCAAGGTCGTGACCCTCGTCGCGCAGGAAGGCGACGCCGATCTCTTCGGTGTCGCCCTGCCTCGGGCAGAACGGAACACCGATCTCCGTGTAATGGACCGTCGCCAGGTCGGTATGATCGTCCAGCTGCTCGGCCCGCCGCCGAGCTTCCTCGTAGTTGGCGACCAGATCACGCCAGCTGGCAAAGGTCGCGGCCGCGCCATTGAGCGCGTAGCTCACGACGTCCGTCTTGCGGATCCCGGTGTCGCCAAGCGCGACCACCGTGCCGTCCGGTCCCTCATGGCGCCAGCCGCCGCGCCCCGCGAGTGCAGCACGGTTCAAGGTCATCTTGTGACGATGCGCGATCAGGCTCCCGCAATGAGGGCATTCCATCTCGGCGTGGTCGCCGGCGTCGCCGGGATCCAGTGCATCGTCATAGTGCAGTCGATCAAACCGAGGCTCGAACTCGCCAGCGCAATCGGGACATTCCCAGTGCCAACGGGCCCGCGTGCCCTGATTGTAGAGCGGCACGATCCCGCCACCGACGGGCGGCATCTCGTGCGGCGCCGTTGGCGATGGTCGCCAGCTCGGGTCTATCACCTGATAGGCAGGGCTGCTCTCGACCAGGACGAGGCCCCGGCTCAGGTAGGATTTCACCCGCTGCAGCCCCATCCGGTAAGGTGTTCCTTCGGGATTGTCCTTGCCGCCGAGCACGGCCGGATGGTGATCATAGTCGGTGAAGAGGACCATCTTGTAGGTCCCGCCCGAAAGCATCGTCGGCGTTGGGTATCCGATTGTGAGCCGCATACCCCGGAAACGCTTCCGGCTGAATGTGTCGTCGTCACGGGCACGCCCCAGCCGGTCCCTGATCACCGGGCTGTTCTGGATCAGCGGGTTCAGCTTCTCCTCAACCCACTTGTCGCGGTCGCTCTTCGACATGTGCACGATCAGGATCGGGTTGGGATCGCAGATCGGCGCATGCAGAGCCGTGGTCTGCAACATCATCGTCTTGCCGGACTGCGACGGGCCGACGAACACGACCGTCTTGAACCGGCGCGACTGCGTGATGTCGCTTGGCTCGACCATGTAGGGCGTCACGCTCCTGTCGTAGCTTTGCCAAGCCCCTTGCGCCTGTACCCGGATGTAGCGCTCGGCCGCATCCGTGACCGTGATCCGGCTCGGTGGATCCATGATCGGCAGCGCGTCGGACAAGATTTCTTCCGGGGTCCTGAGTGGCGGCAGTGGCGCGAAGGCGCCTAGGCTGCCGATCGCCGCATCGGTCATTTGCACCATCAGACGCCCATCTCTCCCTGGTCGCCGACGATTGCGCCCACGACGCCGGCCCGCCGCCCGTCGATCAGTTCTTGGAACTTGACCCGTGACTGGATCAGGACCTCGTCGGCTCGGCGCTGGATCTTTTCGACCTCAGCGGGATCGAGACCGAACTCCATCTCGCAGAAATCGGCGAGCGTGGTTGCCGATTTCTTGAACTCGTCGATCATCAGCTCGAAGAGTTCTTCGACACGAGAGGCGCGCACCAACTCGCCGCGCAACTCTGCAGCCCGGTTTCGGGCATAGTCGGCATCCGCCTCGTCCTTCACCTGCCGCGCCGTCAGGAAGGACTCGGGGTCGGTCCCGTCATCTGCATTGCGAAACAGAAGCGCCAGCTGGGCCGCAGAACGGCTCGCCTCGTCTTTTGCCAACTGCTCGGCATCGTTACGCGCCATGCGCCAGGCGTAGCAGTCGGCGAGCCGAAACTTGTATTCGCGACCGTTCCCGCCCACCTCGAGCACCGGCAGTGGATTCTCGAGATCTTGCAGCCACTTCGTGATGGTCGGTTCGCTCACATCCATCGCCTGGGCGAGCTGGTAGCGATTGACCGGCGTATCCTTGATGTGGTCCGGCAACGGGAACTTCGCCCGCAGCTCGGCCAGATCCTTCTCGGTCATCCTTGCCTCTTGCCTGTCTCACTGCTGCCGACCTCACCGGGACAACAACAACAACCTCAAAACGAACCTCCCGAAACCTAATCCCACCCAATTCCAACGGGGCGCGAATAACCCGCATGCGGGCGCCATGAGGAAGGACCCGTCGCCTATTTCGCTGTCGCAAGCGCGTGCTGCAGCCAGCGGTAGAAGTTGGCTTCGAACGTCTCGCGCGACCTACGGACCGCGACTTCCTCGAACTTAAATCGCGGCGTGTACGTCGGCACCGCGGTGGTGAAGTGCATCACCTTGCGCAACGTCCGCTTGCCGCGCCTTTCCCAGATCCCGGGCGAGAGCTTCGATCCGGGGCGCGGCACGAAGTACTGCGCCCGAGACGGCGCGCGCATGCGTGATCTCGCGGTCGTGTTCTGTTGCCGGTCCAGCTGAACCTGTACGGCGGCGATTACGCGGCTCACCATCGCGGGGGACATGTTGCCAGCCGCTGTCAGTCTCATGCCCGCCGCTGGTGTCACGGCGACGATCTGTCCTGCGTACTTCAGCCGGTATCCCATCGCCCGCTCAAGCCCCGTCTGCGGTCGCGCGCCACCCTCGGCTTGCACTTCAAGGTAGAAGCGGCGACCGACTGCAGACTTGCGCTCGACCGTAGCGACGAGGTTCGACTTCGACGAGCGCTCGACCCGAAAGGCGTTGAGCGTCCACCTGGTCGGTCGGTCGAATACCGAGACCATGTGCAGCCTCTCGGCTTCGATCACATCCCTGGCCGTGTCGTTCAATGCCCTTGAAAGGGCGTAGGGGATTTGCCGGGCCTGCACGTCGTCCAACTGACGCACTAGCCTTTCGATGTTCCCTGAGATCGAGATCATGGCGTTCCCAAACGAGAAGCGCCCGAGGCTGGGTCTCAGCTTCGGGCGCAGTTCGGTTCGCAGGCAAGATGTCAATAGATTGGGAATGAGGTCAAGCTTTATCTTTCCAAGGCTCGCGCCGCGGCATCGCGTCGGTCAGCCGAAAGGCCGATAGGCTGCGGCCTATCGACAGGCAATGACGCAGCTCTAGCAAGGCTGACCACCACTGAAGATAGGCGCGCCGTGCCCGACCAACGTCGACGGCTGTGCCCGTGTATGTGACCGGGCAGACATACCCGTACTTGTCCGACAACCAGGTCGAAGGCCATCGGCCCGGCCCCGTCCAGTATTCCCGCTCGGCATATGTGCCCGTCTTGTGGCGACGCCACCCACGCGGCGCGCACCGTGCCACGGCATTAGGCATGCAGTCCGGCATCCGGCCAGTGCGGGCACACTCGGCAATGGTGATCGCCATGCCAGCACCACCGTAAGCTTCAGGCAGCACGGTCAGGGCGGCCGCAACGATGTCGGCGTCAGGGTGCGGGTCCGACCGGCCGCCGCCGTCGGGGCGGCACCCGAGCCGGGCCTGCTCGATCAGGATCCACTCGATCCCGACGTTGTACCGCATCCCGACCTCATCGAAGTTGAGGCTCGCCCCTTCCACCTGGAACGCCCACTGCACCAGATCCCAGATCCCGACATCAACAACCGCACCGCGCCTCGGTCTGGCCAAGCCGTCCTTCGGTTCAAACGTCTCACTGTCCCAATTCCGCACCGCCATCATGTCGGACCTCTATATTTGGTGGGGTCTGCGCCCCGTTCTACAACCTGTTGTTTCTCGTCTGGTTCATCAGGGAGGGTAGGGAGGATCAAGGTGGTTTCATGGGAGGATAGGGCGCGAACCAAGAGGAAGCATAAGGCCCTGAAAAAGCGAGGAAAACGCAACGCTGTGGGAGGGTAGGGAGGATAGGGAGGCAAAAACCGACCCAACGCATGTGAGGCAACTTTCCCCCAGACCCCGGTTCATATCTCGCACGTGCGTAGGTCGGAAACATCCTCCCTAGCCTCCCTACCCTCCCACGCCGACTGGTAAGCCCATAAGATTGCGAGACATTCCCCCAGACCCCGGAGCGGGCGTTATCCTCCCACGAGCGGCTCAATCCTCCCAACCCTCCCGTACATCCGATGGATCGGGGTCGGGGGTTGCGACTTCACCGCGCAGGAAACCGCCCCGATGATCGCGTGGAGCATTGTCGAGGTCGCGTGCAAACACTTCGGTCAGCCGGATCCCGTCATAGAACACGGTCGACGCCTTGCGCTTGGTGAAGCTCTGGCCGCCGTTGGGGTGTCGCCATCGCTCGGCCTTGTCGGACAGGCGGCGTGAGACCGTTGTCGGTTTCCAGGCGCCCTGTCCGTTCTTCATGAGCCAGAAGGTGAAGGCCTCGACGAGCCGAGAGCTCGTGACCGTGTCCTCGGGGCGACCAGTCACCACGGTGCAGGTCGCAAGGAAGTCACCGACGGGATCCTGTTCGGCGCGGAACTCGGCCGTCGCCGCGACCACCGCATCGGGCGGCGACAGACCGATCTCCTGGAACTGGTTCAGACCCACGATCAGCCACTGGAAGATGCCATCGCGCTCCTCCCAAAGCTTGTCGACGAGGTGCGGATCCCGCTCGGCCACGGGGATCTGTTCCGTGAACGGGACCATGAGGAAGCGTCGCCAGATCCCATCGTCCGTTCCGCGAATGTCCGGCTTGTGGTTCCCCGACATCGTGAGTTTGAACTTGGGTAACACCACGATGAAGTCGGAGTGCAAGGCGCGGACGAGGATCGGTTCGCCGCCGGTCCATTCCTTGATAAGCCCCTCCTGAAGCCGCATCCCCTCGTCAGGCTCAGACGTCCGCACATGGCGCGAGCCAATAAGCGGAATGAGGTCTGGCGTCGCGTCGCCACCGCCGCGTCGGTTCGTCCCGGTCAGGCTTTCGATCCGAGCCGTGGCGCCGTAGTCACCCAGCACGCGCGAGATGATATCGACCAGCACCGATTTGCCGTTCGCACCCGAACCATAGAGGAACACCATGTTTTGCAGCGGCTCGGCCGTCATGGCGACGCCAAACCATCGCTGAAGGAACGCCCGTATGTCAGGGTCAGGCAGCACCCGAGTGAGGAACTTTTCGAATCCGGGGGCAGTCGCGTCAGGGTCGTACTCGACCGGCATGATTTTGGTCAGTCGTTGCTCGCGGGCGTGGGGCACGAGATCGACCTGCGCATAGCGGATCTTGCGACCGTCGTCGGTCGGCTCTTCGGTCACCCTCGACTGGACGACGCCCGACAAGCAGTTGACGTCGAAAGGGGCCGCGTCGAGCTGCTCGAGCGGGACCGCGAGCGAGGTCTGACTTTCGGCGACCATGTGATCGATCGGACCGGAATTACCTGCCTGCACCGCCTTTCGACGGCGGGCGGCGCGGCGCTCCGACAGTTTCTTCTTCGCCTCGGAAATCCGGTCCAGCTTCAATCTCAGCTCGGTTAGTTCGGTGGCCTGGTCTGAGCTTCGATCCTTGGCGGGTATGGCCTCGATCTCGACACGCCGCAGGACCAACACGTCCTCTTCTGCGATCAGGTCCATTTGAACCTGCGGCAGTCTCAGGTAATCGAGCTCTTCGAGGATCAGCGGCCCGATCTGTTGCGCACGACGCCGGACCTCGAGCTCGTCGGGATCCGCCTGCCACACGGCGCCGGTCCAGGTGAACCAGCCAACACGCGGCACGAACATAAGGTCGTCTCCAAAGTGGATGATGAACCGCTGCCCATTGCCATAGTCGTTTTCGCTCTGCTGGCTCGCCAGATAGACGGGATCGACCGGATCCTCGGGAGGCGGCGGCGCACCTGCATCATCCGGGGTGCGGGGCTGTTGGCCCCCATCGATCGGCTCGACCCGCTCGGGCTTGTCGAACGCTTCGCGCACGTCCTTAGTGCTCACTCCCCCACCTCCTCGATCAGGCGCTCAAGACCGGCAACCGTCTCGGCGTAGTGTCCAGCGTGCTCACCGGCGGTCTTCGTGCGTTCGCACTTGCGGTCACGCAGTTCGCGGTAAAACGCGAGGCGTGAGCCGAGCTCTTCGACCGGGAACCGGTCGGAATGGATCGGACCCTCGATGACCACGTCGCGACCGTCAGTGGTCAGGGAGACGGTCTTCGTCATCGGCCTGCGCCTCCTCAATCAGCATGTCGTTCAGATCCTTGCCCGGCTTGGCCGTGACGATCTCGCCCGTCAGGCCAGGCACGAGTGCCATTGCCCGGCGCAGACCGGATTCCAGCTTGGCGCGGGTCATGGCCGGGTGACTGTCACCGTCCATCACGAAGATGAGGCGCTTGATCCACGGCGGCGGCACGAATGCTTCGCCGTCGGTCATGTCGGGGATCCCTGACCAGCGCGGGGCGCCGGGGGTCGGATCCTTGACCATGATGCCGGACAGGTTGCCCAGATCGACGCCCGCCCAATAGGCCGCGCCCTCGATTGGAGCGCCGCGCATGGCCGAGAAGGTCGTTTCGATGCCTTCGCCCATGATCAGGGTGTGACACCCTTTGGCTGAGGTGAGCCGGATCGCGGCGCCCTTTTTCGACCCGCGCACAAGTTTGGCGGGCTGTTCTTCGCCGCCGTACAGGATCTTGGCCTTTTTGCCGGGGCGATCCGAGTCGATCCACGTCTGGTGAACGGCCGTGATCCGGTTGTCCGGTGACAGCACGGCCGCGATCATTGCAGGGCCGGTGTGCAGGGAACGAACCTGGCCGTCGATCTTTTTGGCGTAGGTGTGCCGGGCGAGATAGCGGATCGTCGGGGGAAAGCGTTTCAGGGGCAGACCGCGCCCCGCGAGATAATCGGCGACCGGGGTGCCGGCCGGTTCGACCGCCTGTTTCCAGATCCTCTTGCCATCCTCGATGGCCTTGCGCCGAAACCGTGCGGCATCGGCCAAGCGTTTGCGCTCGGCGGCCTCGGCCCGCGCCCGACGCCGCGCCCGTTCGGCGTCCGAGATCTGCACCGCGGTCTCGCCGATCATCCAGTCGATCGCCGCGCCAAAATCACAGGCCAGGACGTGACGTACCAGGTTCACGCCGCCCCCGTTCGCACCGCAGCTGCGGCAGTTGAAAACGCCCTTGGCCGCGTTGATCGCAAATCGATCCGTGCCGCCACAGGCGGGGCAGGGACCGACCAACTCGCCAGACTGGCGCTTGAGGTTCGGGATCTGCAGCCGTTGCACCAGCTCGCCAATCGGCAGGGCCTTGGCCTGCGCCTTGCGGTCCTCGATCACGGCATTGAGCGCAGCCTTGGCCTCCGCCTCGTTCCCACCGTGGGATGCCAGGAGGTCGCGATATGTGGCCCGCATATCCATCAGCGTCCGCAATCCGCACGGCGTTGCCAGTCATACTCGGGAGGATTCTCGACCTGCGCGGGGAACTGGGCCTGCACCCAATCGACAAGCGCAGCACCGGCTCGGGCCTGGTCGCCACATGCGATTCCGTCGAGGTAGAACCTGACCGCCTCGGACGCATCGTCATCCAGGCGCAGCGGGTCGCCCAGTAGCAGGATCGACAGCGCGATCCCGTCGCGCGGCGTGGCACGGCCGTCCTTGGCTTTCATCCCGGCCGCGAGGGCGGCCATCGGGAAAGAGAACGGGCGCGACGACATCAGGCTGCCCCTTGAGTGCAGAATTTGTCGGTCTGATTGCCCCATGCGCGCCAGCCTGGGCGGGCCTGCCGGGAAAACAGCTCGATCCGTGGCACATCGGGCAAGAGCGCCTCGGCGGCCACAAAAGCCTCGTCGGGCTTGCGGGAATGCTCGCGGGCGACCGCTTCGATCGTCACCGTGCTCTTGGGCCAGTCGCCCTCAAACAGATCGATGTCGCAGTAGGTCGGGATCGTCGAGCGGGTCGACCGGGTCGCCTTCGGCTTGCCGCGCTTTCCGATCAGAAACGGTTCGTTCGACGAGCGCAGGACATATCCGGTCCCGAACGCCACCTTGCCGTGCACCGTGCGCTTAACCCAGGTGCCGGCCGTCGCGAACTCGAAATTCCAGGCGTCGAGCACCTCGAACGCCTCGCGCAACATCGGGTTCGTGGCCCAAAGCCATAGGAGGCAATTGTCGGCCGCGAGCACTTCGACGGGTAGTGACTTGATCCAGTCGAGCGAGGTGCACTCGTAGTGCGCCGTCGCGTTCTTACCCTCGCCCTTGGCCGAGAAATTCTCGAACCGCCAGGGCGGGTCGGCCATGATCAGGCCGAACCCGCCGCCGGGGCGCAGATCCGCAAACTGTTGGACGACGTTCGCGGTCATCCGCGCCATCCCATCCGCTCGATCGCGTCGCAGACCTGTTCGGCCTGGTGCGGCAGATCATGCATGAGCTCGGCTGTCGTTTTGATCAACCAGGCGCGGCATTCCGGCCAGCCATCGCCATAGAGCACGTGCGGCGCATGGTGCGCGGCCCACATATAGGCGTCGAGCCGATCCGCGAACTTGAGCCAGGCGCGGTCGTACTCCGCCAGGTATTCCGGTGCGATCAGGTCGTCCCAAATGTCGCGCGCGGCGTTGGCTTCTATCTCTGCAAGCCGGATCGCAAACTCCCGATCGGCATCTTTGGTCGGAGCCTTAACGTCGCCGACGACGCTTTCGCCGTCGTCGTGCGTGAGGGCTTCTCGAATCAGCACGAACGAGGGGTTCGGATGTAGGGCGATCAAGATCCGCGCGACACGGGCCGAGTGACCATCGATCCGGTCGCAGGTATGTGCGAGGTCTGGGTTCATATGCCAGCGGCGCACGAACCCGGCGCGAAAGATGGCGACCAGATCAGGCATCGTCGTCCCCGATCCCAAGCAGCTGCTCGCCCTCGATTTTCGCCTTGGCAAAGGCCTCGTCATCGCCCTCGCGTGCCGCCATGATCAGATCAACAAGGATCTCGGTTGCGCGATCTACCTTGTGCGCGGTCGCTTTGGCGATCCGCTCGACCTCCTCGTCGTCGAAGGTCCCGTTCAACGTCAAATCAGTCATGCCGCACCGCCTTTCAAATCGGCCGGGGCGTGACCTTCGCCACCTGGGGAAGTGTCTGCCGCGAGGGGCGCCCCGGCCTCCAGGCGGGGCTGCAACACCGCCCGGTTCTGATTGAGAAAATGGATCGCGTCGGCCTCACCCAGGGAGGGAGAAGGGATCGCCAGGCGCTGCATCGGACGGGCACGCGTCCCGACCGGTGGTTCTGAATGAGTAGAGCGGCACGCCGCAGCGCACGCGTCCGCCCCAACGGGTGCACCTCGGGGCGGGACAGACGCAGTCGCCGCGACTTTCCATTGGGCACTCAAACCTGCCCCCCAGGTTTCAGGACCAGACCCGCGCGGTGGCGAAGCGCAACGACCAGCAGCGCGTTGATGTCGGATTTGAAGTACGCAGTCGCGTTCCCGGAATTGTCGAATCAGGAATGCATAAGTTCCCAATCGGTCCCGCCGGCGGGCCAGCGTCGGATTGTAACCATGCTTGCGCCTTTCTTGCAGCTGGATCGGCACACGTCCGCCCCAACATTGAGGCGGTAGGTTGCGGTACGGCGAACGGTAAGCACGTGTTGCCGAGACTGTTGAAATTCCAAACTTTTCTCTGGACGGGTTAACCAGACCCTCGGTAGGGAAACCCATACCATTCAAAGAAGTACTGGGCGGTAAGACGAAATGAGAAACGCAACTCAAGGCCAAGAACTGACCCCGTGGCGGGTCGTATATCTGGACGATTTTCGTCAGTCCTCGCGACTGCGGCCGAGCCGCGAACAGGCCGTGGTTGCCGACGCTAGAATGCTCCGCGAACTCGCGGACCCGGAGTGGGAGCAGGACATTATCGAGGCGCGTGCTCTGCTGAAGGATCTCAATGTTCGTAAAGCCGGAACTCCGTTCCACCGGGCATCGACGGGGTTGCTTGACTCGGACGTGGTGATGGTTGCCGTCATGCTCCTCGCTACGGGTGCAGTCGCAGTCTGCGCGGTGGGTCTCACTGGCCTCCCACTCGTCCCGGTCGTCGTCGCAACAGCTGGCGTAATGGCTTTGGCGTTGTCTTGCATTCAACGCCTGCACCGGACCACCTGATGCACTAGTCGCCCTGGGCATTCGCTTGAGCGGCGTCATTTCGAACACCGCACTTTCATCATCAAAGCGGCGCGGTGGCGCAAAGCGGCCGTCACCAGTTCGTCGATCTCCCGGATCTGTTCCGTCGCTTCGCCAAGCGTATAGTCGCGTGGATCGGGCGAGCCGTCGGAATGTGCGACTGCATGAAGGGTGACCACGTCCGCAAACTCTTTGGATATCCCGGCCATATCCGACCAGCTCGGTCCGGATAGATCGACGGGATGAAACACGCCGCCGGCAAGAGCCGAGAAGTGCTGCGCCATGGGCAGCGCGGCCCCCGGCTCGATCCGGCCCAGCCGATCCAGATGGTTGACGCCAAGCCCGCCGGGACGATCCTCGCGTTGTTCTGTGCCGTAGCTGAGCGTCGAGATCGCAATCCCTGCCTCGAGCGCGGCCGCTTCGATTCCGCCGTAGGCGGCGATGACCTGTTGTACGGTGGATTGGATCGAGCCAGGGCGAGTTCTGCGAGTCATCGCGAAACCTCCTGCAGGGCGTGGTGATTTGAGTGTGCCCGGCGTCTGAACCGCGCCACCGACGGGCGGGATATCCGTAAGGCGGGAAACGTGCCTTGTTCAGGTCCTGGACATCTGAGACTGTCCGAACATCCTTTCGAATAGGCAATCTGCTTTGGCCATTGTCTGGACCGAAGGGTGGCGCGGTGATCTCCGACTAAGTCGGCGCTGTTAAACCCGTAAATCTGATTCGGGTTTGAACGTTCGAAACCGAAAACTTCGTCCTTATTTTCGGCAAGATATGAACGATCAAGTGCCCGGCGAGCGCCCCGGGTTTTCCCAAAACACCAGCCGATGGACGGCAATGTGTCGAGGTTGCCCCAATCGCGCATTTTGGGTGGGTAGGGTTTCACGACTACCGAAAAACCTGATCCTCGGGTCTCATTTAGGTCAGCTGAAAAGTAAGAAGGTACAAAACAATGACCATGTCGTCTGAGACAAAAATCGACATCGGCACTCGGGTTAGCCTCATGGACTCGATGACCGAAAGGGCTGTTTCTACATTTGCAAAACCCTGCCTGATCATGGGCCTGGTCTCGGCCTTGGCAATCTCGGTCATGGCGCCGTCCATACCGATCGCATGCATCGCGCTTGGATTGTTTGCAGCGCAGCTCGTTGCGTTCGCTGTTGCGACGTGGATCCAGGGAAAGTCCTACAACCGAGATCAACGGCACTATTAATAAGAGCGCGAAGCCAACGCTCGGACAAATGCCCCGTCGGAAAGACGGCGCATGGCTCCTGCATTCGCGCAACCCACCGAAGGACGAGGCGCACGTGAACGAAACAGGGACAATTTCGCAAGACGTTGCGTTCTGCAACAGGCGATATTTGCGATATGCAAACGGAGCCGATATCAGACACTGAATCTCAAAAGTATAGGATGGTGATATCCTTACTTGCCATTGCGCCGATGGTTTCGCAGTCTTCGGGCTTCGATTGGCGACACCAGAGGGAGATGCGGAATGGATGGTCGGATCTACGGGCCTGCTTACGACGACCCGCGTCACCGCCCCCATACAAGCAGCCGCCCAACCTTTGGATGTCTGATGCACCGGTCGCTGACCTTCGGCCTTGTGGTCGCTCTTGGTGCCTGTCTCTGGTGGGGGCACGGGTTTTGGTCGATTGCCGGCATCGCGATAATCGCGTGGGGCATCGGACTGGGTGCGCAACTCCTTTACGTGCGAAGGGTTTCTTAGATCACAGACAGCCGAGGGGACGGGGCGCGCTCTCGACGTCCGCCAGGTTGGCCCATCGCCCTTCTTGCGATCCGCGCCGTAGCCCGTGCCGAGGCATCCATGAAGTCGATCCCCGGCTTTCTTCTGAAATTCTCGCTCCACAGTGCCGCTGCCGAAGCCCCGATATATGCCGAACTCTCGGTCGGTTAGCGTCACGCTCCGCCCTCCGTCTCGAAAGGACAGGCCATCCACCATGGACTGGAAAAAGCACTTCCTCGCGCTGGACACGCCGCAGGGTACATTGGCGATCCATCGCCTTCCCGACGGATATCATCTGTTTTTCGACAACGAGGATCTTGGCTGCTACGCATCGCTGGCCTCAGCGTTGGAAGATCTCAGTTCTGGGAAAACCTTCCGTCGGTCGAACGGTGAACCCATCTCATACAGGTGTCCCGAAGACGCTGACGACTGGCAGCTTCGATCATATTCGTTCCGGTAGGGCGACTGCGCCGCCTTTGGAGAAGGGGTACTGGCAGGATTACGAAGGTGCCCTTGAGCTATCTCGTCGGGTTTGTCGAACGACACACCCAGAGTGCCTAAATTTTCACTGCAGAGCAGGACGCCGTGTTGGTCTGCGGGTAGGAAAGGTGTGGGAGCCTGACGGGTCATGCGGCGTCCTCCCGTGGCCTGCCGTGGGCGGCGTCAGCCAGGCGAACAAGGTCCGCAGCCGATACCGCAAGCTGACGATCGTGGGCAGCGCGCAGAATGGGGGCGAAGAATTTCGAAGGGATTGGCCGATCTTTGGCCCATTTGTGGACGCTTCCAACTTGAACGCCGAGGTCGGCAGCGAAACTGGTCCGGTCAGGCCAGAGGGAAATCAGGTCGGAAAACGTGTTCAACTTGTCCATGGCGCTCAGTTGTATGGACAAAATGTCCATATATCAAGTGCGGACATGTTGTCTGTGGACGATTTGTCCAATACTCCGCATGTGTGGGTCGTAGATCAGTGATGACATTGGGACCAATGGTCAGCTTCAATATCGATCCAGTCGAGGTAGGGCGCCGACTTCAAAGGTTGCGCGAGCACCACAATCTATCCGCAGGGGCTTTTGCCGATTCCGTGGGGATTGATAGGTCGACGTACTCGAAGCTTGAGCAGGGCAAGCGCCTCATCAAAGCTGACTCGGCCTTCGCGATTGCAGAGCGATGGGGTGTCTCAATGGACTTCATCTATCGGGGGCGGTTGACCGAGTTGCCGCACAGCTTAGCCGATGCTCTCATGCAAGCGCGAACCAACGGCGAGCGGTAAGCTCGGTCTACCGATAATCTGAAAATTATGGCGATGACGATTAGCGTGCGGTCATCCGGATCAATACGGTCGTCCATGGGATTCTCGGGAACAATATGTGAACACCTCCTATGGTGAGGCTGGCGTGCGCTCAAGGCAATAGACAACTTGTCCATTTTTCTTCTTGATAGTGGACAAAATGTCTATAATGTAGAGTGTCATCAACCGATGGAGGCCCCGCATGCCGTGCCAAGTCCCCGCCCAGCCCCGATCCCGCATCGACGCAGCGCATGTGTTGGCAAATCCCGCCGCATATGCCGACCGGCCCACGCTGGTCCATCTGGCCCAACTCGTCTGCGCCAGCGCCAAGGGGCAGGCACTGGCCCAGACCCGCAACGAACAGGTCCGTGCTCCTTGCCGCCCGCGCCTGATCGTCATCGAGGGTGGTCGCACATGATCAGCACGCTGATTGAGATTTTCGCGATGTCCGTTCTGGCCCTCGGTACCGGCTTCCTCGCCGCGACACTCAGCAACGACGAAAACTACGCCTCGGCCATTGTCATAGCTTTCATCGCAGTGATGGCCGCATGGGTCATCCCCAGCCCCATCGAATACGCCGTCATCGGCGGCGGCGCGGTGCGGCCATGAACCTCCCAGTTCACAAAGCCCCTACGGACAAGTATGCTTTACTTGGCGTGACCGGGGGGTGTGGCGCAAGCGCAATGCTTTTCCGGCCCTCCATCCAGCTAACCCCATGGCTCGTCACGCACCGCACCCCTCAGTCGTTTGCCGCCAAGCAGGTCCCTCCGGGGGGTGCGGACCTGGAACAACATACGTTAGTAGACGTTGTGGTCCGAGCCGCTCGCGGCTACCGTCTTCCGGGCGTGACCCTGGACGGGAGCGCGGCAGCGGGACGGAGAACGCCCTCCTTCTCCCCGCTGCCGCGTGACGCGAGTCCCTCATGACCGCGCGAGCCGACTTCCTCACCCGCCTCGCGCGCCTCCCCTCGACAGATTATTTCGATGCATTCTTCGCCGAGTCGATCGAGCATGGCGGGCGCTTCGACTTGGGCGCCAGCAAGACGATCGAGTTGCACGACGTGTCGGTAAACCACGAGACGACCGAGGGCGCGATGATCGCCTGGGTCCGCGCGGCCCGAGCGAAAGAGATAGAACTGGATCTGATCTGGGCCGAAATGGTCTTGAAAGATCCGCAGGCGTTTGGCTGCGAACGACGCAAGGCCGCACGCCTGATCCTATTCCACTGCCACGATGCCGCGCTCCGGATGATGGCGCAAGCGGAATTGGGCCGTCTGAGCGGGGAGGCGTCATGAGTATCCGTGAATTCGTCCGCTTCTGGACGGCCAACCCTTTTCTGCTCCCCGTCGAAAAGCCACGGCTCAAAACGCTCGAGGGACTTCGCCGACCGCTGCATGACCGCGCGATCCGCGTTGATGTTCCCGACGAGACCCGCCCTCACGTCGGGCTGCAACGGGTAAATATCCTCCCTGATGGTCGGCGTGCCGTGAGAAGGGGGCCGGCATGAACGTAGTCTTTGACCCCGCGACCCTTAAAGACCATCCTGCCGGTCTCCCTGCCGAGTCGCGCACAGTTATGGCGTGCGACGGGCTGACTTCCGGGGGTCGATCCTCTTCGACCCCCGGACTTTCCTCGACACTTCGCTCTAGCCGCTGTGCGCGACATGCAACACTTACTAACGGTTGTAGCGCCGCCCTGTGCGTAAGACCGAGGCTAAGACCGTGAAGAGTATTGGATTCGAAGCTAGGTCAACGACGGCTTGTAGAATTGGAGTTGTTCGAAGTCTTGCTGGTATCTTTCGAGGTCAACCCGCAAACGCTGTTCCGTCTCCAGATCATTCTGAAGTCTTGCCCGTTCGAGCCGCAGCTCCAACACTTGGATCAGACTCTCCAGGACCCGAGCATGACGTTCGTAGAGTTCCGGCACTGTCTTTTCTCCACTTTCGACTTCCGAGATGTTGGAAAGTTGCATTTAAGCCATTTGTTTTCAACAAGGTTGTCGCGAACTGGAAATGCTTGCAGGGCCGCACGTTGCCGGAACACACTGCCCTGAACAACGCTCGCAGCCAACGCGCCCGCGAACACGCCGCAGTCATGATGGCAACCGAAGCCCTGTCGGACCTCACAGCCGACCAGGCCGTCGCGATCATCCGCACGCACCTGCGCACCCGTCTCGACATCGAGGCAACGGCCCTGCACACCCTCGCCAACCAGCTGGGCCGCCACGCAGACGACATCGAACGGCAAGGTTGATGCCCGGACTGCGACCCTCCCAGCCAAGCGAGGCACCGCCTCCGGACCCACGGTTGCTCGATCTTGCGCGAGCACTTGCCAGGGCGCATGCGCGGGCCGATCATGAACGGGCCACCCGGGGAGAGAAGAAATGCAGCGAATCGACGGCCGACGCGCCGCCCTCTACGCCCGATTCTCGACGGACCTGCAAAACGACCGCTCGATCGAGGATCAGCTTGCGCTTTGCAACGGATACGCCGTCCGCGAAGGGTTGACGGTTACCCATCGCTACGAAGACCGCGCGAAATCGTCCGCGACGCTCTTCGGTCGAGACGGCCTCTTGGCCCTGATTGCAGACGCCAAGGAACGGGTTTTCGACGTGATCGTGGTGGAGGCGCTGGACCGCATTAGCCGAAACCCGGCCGACCTTCACCCGCTGTTCCAGACGCTCGACTTCGTAGGGATCCGAGTGCTCGAAGTGCACCGGGGGCAAGCCGACGCGCTGACCGTCGGCATCCAAGGCCTGTTCGGCCAAATGTTTCTCGACCAGCTGAAAGAAAAGACCAGGCGCGGGCTTGCCGGCGTGGTGCGTGACGGGCGCAGCGCCGGGGGCAGGGCCTATGGTTACGCGACCGTGCCCGGTCAGCCAGGCCAGCTGACGGTCGTCGAAGGCGAGGCCAAGATCATCCGCCGGATTTTCGACGAATACATCGGTGGCGCCACGACGCGCGAGATTGTCGCTCGACTGAACGCAGAGGGTATTCCGGCACCGCGGGGCAGTGTCTGGCGCTCGACGGTGCTGACCGGGAATGCCGCGCGCGGCTATGGCATACTTTGGAACGACCTCTACGATGGCAAGCGTATCTGGAACCGCGTGCGAATGGTGCGCGATCCGGAAACTGGTAAGCGCGTGAGCCGCACGAACCCGGAATCGGAATGGCAGATCGAGGCGGCCGAGCATCTGCGCATCGTACCGCCCGCAACCTTCGCCGCCGTCCGAAAGTTGCGTCTCGCGCGCATGGAGCTGAGGGGAGAGAAGCGCAAACGCCCGGCGCGGCCTCTGTCCGGACTGATGGCCTGCGACTGCTGCGGCGGCTCCATCGTGATTCGCGCACGCCGACCGAATGGCGCGGTCCAGGCGGCCTGTTCGAACGCGGTGGAAGCTGGCACCTGCACAGAGCGGAAGTCCGTCCGGCTAGACCAGATCGAAACTGCGGTGTTCGCCGAACTGGCCCAACTCTTGCGCGAGCCTGACGTAATGGGTGAATACCTGAAGGCTTATCACGAAGAACGTCAGCGCCTCGCCCGCGAAAAGGGGCGGACCCGTGCCACACTTGAACGTTCGGCGGCCAAGGCACGCGGTGCCTTCGACCGGGCCCACCAGCTCTACATTGACGGGGTGACGGACGGTCCTAAGGCTAAGGCCAGCATCCTCGAATTGCGGCTCGCGGCCGAGCGGGCCGAAGCTGCGTTGGCGGAAGCTGACCCGCCCGAGGTCCTTACACTGCATCCTGACGCGACGAACCGATACTTGGCTGCGCTCACCGATCTCGCACCATCACTGTCTGACCTCGACACGCCCGAAGCGCGCAAGGCAATGGATACGATCAGAGAGTGGATTTCGGAGATTCGTGTGCGACGAGAGGGCGACGAAGTCCACGTAACGGTCTACGGATACCTCGCCGCCCTCGTCGAGCCATCCACCCGGCGGGGCGAGATGGTAGCGTGGGGCGGACTTGAACCGCCGACCCCAGCATTATGAGTGCTGTGCTCTAACCGGCTGAGCTACCACGCCATTCACACGAAGGGGCAGATAGCCGCCGGGGCGGGGCGTGTCAACGCACAAATGGCGGGTTTTTCAGCGGTGGAGGTATTTCTCGAACGCCCAGCCGACCGCGCCGCTTTGATGCTTCACCCGCACCCATCCGCCGGACCGCTCAAGCAGGGTGACGGCTTCGCCATTATACATCGGGCGGATGATCTGGTAGCGCGTGCCCGGTCCGGTCCGAAGGTTCAGGTATCCGTCGTTCGGCGAATACACGTACCGGACGTTGGTCGCGGCGGGACGGACGAGGTACTTGGCGAAGGCCCAGCCGACGGCACCGCTTTCATGCCGGACCCGGACCCAGCCGTTCGCGTATTCCAGCGTCTCGACCGCGCTGCCGTGATACATCTTGCGGATGATATCGTATTGCGAGCCGGGGCCTGTGCGCAGGTTCAGGAACCCGTCGCCGGGGGAATTCACCAGCAGGCGTTCGGCACGGGCTGTCGTCGCGGTGACCAGCGCGGCGGCGGCGGACGTCAGGAACAGACGGCGTTTCATGGAACCCTCCCCTCGGTGTGACGAGGGAAGGATACCACGGTTTCGGAATCGCGCTATGCGTCAGACGCGCGCGCGACGTTGACCACGTCGCCTTCGTCAGATTTGACGTAGAGCGTGCGATGCGGGAACGGGATCGAAAGCCCGGCCTCGTCGAAGGCGGCTTTCAGGCCCTTGGTGAACTCGAATTTCAGATCCCAGTAATCGGCGGCATCGGCCCACATGCGCATGGTGATGTCCACCGAACTGTCGCCCAGATTGGTGACCTTCGCCCAGGGCTCCGGATCGTCATGCACCCGTGCGTCGGCGCGAGCCATGTCGAGCATGACCTCGATCGCCTTGTCCATGTCGTCGGAATAATCGATGCCCATCACGATATCGACACGACGGGTCGCATGGTGGGACCAGTTGGTGATGATCGCCCCCCATGCTTTTCCGTTCGGCACCACGATCTGCACGTTGTCCGGCGTCGCGAGCTCGGTGAAGAACAGGTTGATCTCTTTCACCGTGCCGGCGGTGCCGTCGATGGCGATGTATTGCCCGTTCCGGTAGGGCCGGAAGAGGATAATCATGAAGCCCGCCGCAAGGTCCGAAAGCGTGCCCTGCAAGGCAAGCCCGATGGCCAGCGTGGCCGCGCCCAGCATGGCGACGAGCGATGTCGCCTCGATCCCGAAGATGTTGAGCACGGTGATGAGGACGACCGCGATCAGAACCCAGCGCACGATGGACGAGATGAAGCTGCCCACGGTCGGGTCGATCCGCTTGGCGCCCTCGATCCGCTTGCGCACCATGCGCGCGACGGCGGCGGCAAGTATCCAGCCGACGATCAGGATGACGAGAGCTTTCACCCCGTTGACGATGTAGGGCAGGAACTCCCCGAACTGGTCGAGCCAGATGGCGATTTGGTCTTCCATGATGTGTCCTTATCTCCTGTGCTGCTCGGTCATAGAAAAAGGGCCCGGAGACCGGGCCCTGTGTCGTGTCTCAGGCGCGGTCAGCCTTTGGCGAGGGCGTCGCGGATTTCCGTCAGAAGCTGGATTTCCGGCGGCGTCGGCGGCGCTTCGGGCGGGCTGACCTCTTCCGGTTTCTCGGCAAGATCCTTGATCCGGTTCACGGAGCGAACCAGCAGAAAGACCACGAAGGCGATGATGAGAAAGTTGATGACCGCCATGATGAACGATCCGTAGGCGAAGATCGACGCGCCGGTTTCCCGCGCTGCTTCGAGCGATGCGCCCGCCGGCACCTCGCCGCTCAGGACCGCGTAGTTGTTGGTGAAATCGATTCCGCCCGTGAACAGGCCGATGATCGGGTTGATCAGGTCTGCGACCAGTGACGACACGATGGCCGTGAAGGCCGCGCCGATGATGATCCCGACGGCCATGTCCATGACATTGCCACGGGCGATGAAGTTTCTGAATTCCGTCAACATTTTCCAGCGATGCTCCCATGCTGCCCGGACCACGCACTCGGCCCTGCGTAAACCTTAACACGGGGTGCAAAAAAACTGGAAGGGCCGGAACGCGAAACCCCGCCGCAGATCGGCTGCGGCGGGGGCGTGAAACACGTGGGGCGCGCGAAGCACGCCTCAGGTTAGACCGCAGCGCGGTTCGACTTCGGACCGGCGACGAGCCAGATGATGAAGCCGAGAAGCGGCAGGATGATGACGAGCAGCGCCCAGAGCACTTTGGAACCCGTCGATGCGCCGGACGAGAAGATCGAGATCAGCGCCCAGATGTCGAGCGCCAGAAGAATGATGCCGAAAAGGCCAGAAAGTTCGAACATGTGTATCTCCATTCAGGATCGGTCGTAGAGCGACCTTTGGATTTGGAGAATGAACGCAGGCACACCCGCGCATGTTCCCTGCGGGCGCATAAGTGCTTGCAGGCGCGTCGCTTCAGGCCATCAAGACTGCCGGCTCGCAGGTCTTCGGGATCACGGCCTGTAAGTCGCGCAGGACATGCCAACGGCCAAAAAGTTCCATCCCGCGGCGCGAAAACCACTGCCCGGCCCTGTGTCGGCAATGCGCTGCCGAACCCCGCCGCCTTTCCCGCTCACGGCGGGCAAGGTTCAGCCGCCCCTTGGCGAACGGTCGCTGAATCGCCGGGCCGCTGCCGCCGGGGGCTTCAAACCGCCGCGCATCGTTGTTTGGTCTGAGGCGAGGGGCATCGGACCCCCGAACGTAACCATGAAAGGAAACGATCATGAAACCGACCAAGACCCTGACCATCCTCCCGCTCGCATTCGGCGCCGCCCTGGTCGCCACAACGGCCTCGGCTCAGACGATGAGCTTCGATGGCATCGATCAGAACGGCGACCGGGTGCTCGAGATGGCGGAACTCGAAGCGGCCTTCGGTGCCAATGCGCAGGCCGCGCTGACCATGTACGACACCAACGGCGACGGCATGGTGGAGCGCAACGAAGCCGCCAGCGCGCAGGCCAGCGCCAGCGCGAATGTCGGTGGCGCCGTGCAGGGCATGGAAGACGAGACGATGCAGTCCGCCGAGACCGCGCTCGACGACGTGACGGGCACGGTGCAGGACGCGGGCGACGACCTTGCCAATGCGACCTCGGACCTGCTGGACGACACCTCGGTCAGCGGTGGCGCGACTGTCGACGGAACGGTCATGTCCAACTGATACCGGGCCGTGGAAGCGTGAGTGCTTCCGCAAAGGGGCGTCCATCCGGGCGCCCCTTTTTATATGTCAGGTCGGCAGTTTGCCGGTCAGCACGTACCGCAGAATGTCCACCACTTCTCCAGGTGTGCGCGTCACGGCAAGTGCGGCGGCATCGACCTCCTTCAGCGCGTGGTCATGTTCGGCCGGTTGCAGGATCACCAGAGACTTGCCCAGAGCGGCCGCCATACCTGCGTCGAAAGCCGCGTTCCACTGCTTGTATTTCTCGCCGAAACGCACGACCACGACATCGGCGTCCTCGATCCCCTTGCGGGTGCGGATCGCGTTCAGTTTGGCGCCCTTGTGGTCGTGCCAGAACTTGTCCGACTCCTCCCCCATGATCGCCACGCCGCAATCGTCGGACGCCGCATGATCGGTGACGGGCGACGAGAATGTCACGTCCAGCCCCTGCGAGCCGTCGATGATCCGCTCGCGCCAGTCCGTGTGGATTTCGCCGGACAGATAAACTTTCAGCATGATGAACCTCTCTGTCTGTGTCGTTCGGGCTGCTGGCACCGGGGCCCTGCTTCTCTGGTCCCCAAATACCTCGGGGGGTCCGGGGGGCTGGCCCCCCGGCGGGTCGGACGGGCTCTGCCCGTTCGACCCCACTCAAGATGCAGGCTTACGGTCAGCCGCGCAGCGTGCCGCCGGTGGCTTTGCCCACCTTTTCCACGATCTTGGCGGCCACCGCCTCGATCTCCTTCTCGGTCAACGTGGCGTCGGTCGGCTGCATCCGCACGGTGATCGCGATGGATTTCTGCCCGGCCTCACCCAGCTTGCCGCCGGTGAACTGATCGAACACGCGCACGTCCTCGATCAACGCCTTGTCGGCGCCCGCGGCGGCGTTGACCAGCGTCAGCGCCTCGACATCCGCATCGACCACGAAGGCGAAGTCACGTTCGACCGGCTGAAGATCCGAGATCGTCAGCGCGGGCCGGGTCGCGTTCGATTTGCGCGGCAGCGGGATTTCCTCGGGATAAAGGGTGAAGGCGACCGCCGGCCCCTTCACGTCCATCTCGGCCAGCACCTTGGGGTGCAACTCGCCGAAGACGCCGAGCACCTTTTTCGGGCCCAGACAAATCTTGCCGTGCCGACCCGGATGCCACCAGCCTTCGGCACCGCGCAGGATCTGCACCTTCGCGGGCGCGCCCATCGCGGCGAGGATCGCCTCGGCGTCGGCTTTGGCGTCATAGATGTCGAACCCGCGCGCCGCACCATGCACGTCCTTCGGCCCCGTCGCCCCGACGAGAATGCCGGAGATCGCCAGACGTTGCTCCTCCGGTTCGCCGCCATGCCAGATCGCACCGACCTCGAACAGGGCGAGGTCCATGAACCCACGGGCCTGATTGCGGGCGGCGGCCTGAAGCAGCCCCGGCAGCAGGTCGGGGCGCATGTGGCTCATCTCGGACGAGATCGGGTTTTCGAGCTTGGTGGCATCCTCGCCACCCGCGAACAGCGCGGCGCTGGCCGCGTCGATGAAGCTGTAGGTCACGCATTCGTTGTAGCCGAGCGCCGCCGCGGTGCGCCGGCCGGAGTTCTCGCGCACCTGCATCGGGGTCAGAACGGGTTTCGGCACGCCGGTCGAAGCGCGCGACATCGGCTTGCCCACCAGCTTGGTCAGCGATGCGATACGGGCGACCTCTTCGACCAGGTCGGCCTCGCCCAGCACGTCGGGGCGCCACGACGGCACGTGGGCCATGTCGCCCTCCATGACGAAGCCGAGCGCCTTGAGCGAGGCGCGCTGCGTTTCGGCCGGGATGTCCATGCCGACAAGCGACGAACAGCGGTCGGTGTCGAGCTTGTAGGCGCGGTCGGTGTTCGGCACCTCGCCTGCCGTCACCACCTCGGACGCCTCGCCGCCGCACAGATCAAGGATCATCTGCGTCGCCAGTTCGATCGCCAGCGGGTTGAACGCCGGGTCGATCCCGCGTTCGTTGCGATACCGCGCATCCGAGTTGATCTTGAGCGCGCGGCCCGTGCGCGCGATCTGGATCGGCTCCCACACGGCGGCTTCGAGGAAGACGTTCACGGTATCCTCGGTGCAGCCCGACTCCTCACCGCCCATGATGCCGGCCACGCTTTCGACGCCCCGGTCATCGGAAATGACCACCATCCCCGGCTCGAACGTGTAGGTCTTTTCGTCGAGCGCCAGTAGTTGCTCGCCCCCGGTCGTCTTGTGGATGCGCAGGTCGCCCTGAACCTTGTCCGCGTCGAAAACGTGGAGCGGGCGGTTCTGGTCGTAGGTGAAAAAGTTCGTCACATCGACCAGCGCCGAGATCGGACGCAGACCGATGGCCTTTAGCCGCTTTTGCAGCCACGCGGGGCTGGGGCCGTTCTTCACGCCTTTGATAAGGCGGCCTTGGAAGATGTAGCAGCCATCGTCGCCTTGGGTATCGCCGTCGATGGTGACGTTGATCGGACTCTTGAAGGTGCCTTTCACGTTCGCTTCCGGCGCGGGCTTCAGTGTGCCAAGACCACGTGCCGCCAGATCGCGCGCCACGCCGCGCACACCCAGCGCATCGGGGCGGTTCGGGGTGATCGCGATGTCGAACACCGGGTCGACCTTGGAAGGATCGTTCTCGGCCAGCCAATCGACGAATTTCTGGCCCACGTCGCCGGAGGGCAGTTCGATGATCCCGTCATGCTCGTCCGACAGCTCCAGCTCACGCTCCGATGCCATCATGCCGTGGCTCTCGACACCGCGGATCTTGCCGACGCTCAGCGTCACGTCGATCCCCGGCACATAGTCGCCGGGTTTGGCGAGCACGACCGTGATCCCGGCCCGCGCGTTCGGCGCGCCGCAGACGATCTGCTTGTCGCCCTCGTCGGTCTCGACCGTGCAGACGCGCAGACGGTCGGCATCCGGGTGCTGCTCGGCATGTTTGACCTTGGCCAGCGTGAAGACGCCCAGCCGATCAGCGGGGTTGATGACCTCTTCGATCTCGAGCCCGAGGTCGGTCAGGGTTTCCGCGATCTCGTCCACCGAGGCGGTGGTGTCGAGGTGGTCTTTCAGCCAGGAGAGTGTGAATTTCATCGTCTTGTCCTCGTTCGGCACCGCTCAGCGGTCTGCCAGATCCTCTACCAGTTCGAAGTGCTCGAAGAGCAGCATCATGTTCTCGTCGAACCCGCCGTTGCGGGTGAAATAGGCCTCGTGGTCTGCGCGCCAGCCTGCGAGGTCGTCGTTTTCGCCCTCGGCCAGCGCCATCTCTTCGGTCACGTCCTTGAACGCCACCTCGTCCACCTGCGTCGTGCGGATGACGAGCGCGGGGGTGCCGTCCCAGTTCATCGCGATGTCGCAGCGGCCCACCTTGGGGCGCGCATCGGGGTCGCCGTCGAACTCCGACAGCCGCTCACAAGTCGCGGTCTTGGTCCCAGCGCGCACGAGCGCGAGCAGGTCCGCGCAAAGCTTCGGGGTGTCCCCGAAGGTGAAGTTGCCCGCACCGGGATAGGTCTGGTTCAGGTCTTCCATGTCGTCTGTCATGGTCAATCCTCGGCCCGTTCGGCCAGCGTTTCGTATTTGCCCATGCGGTAGAGCTTGATTTCGCGGATCAGGCGGATGGTCGGTTTGGCCGCGAAGCAGAACGAGCCGATCACGAAAAGCCACGTGGCCGCGTATTGCGTCGCGTCCGAGAAAAACAGGAACGACCCCACCACGAAACAGATGGCCGCCACGAAATCGACGACCGTGTAGGCGATCTCATACTTCGCATAGAGGTCGCGGGCTGCCTCGGACTGCTGTCGGTTTTCGTGTCGGAAGAGGGGCATTCGTGTTTTCGTCCTCTCGTAGGGTGGGTGACAACCCACCGATGTCCGGGCAAGGCGGGTTCGCACCCGCCCTACGGTTTCGATCTATCGCGACAAGCCCCCCCGCATCGTCGGCATATCCAGTGCGGCGAAGCCGTAGTGGCGGAGCCAGCGAAGGTCGCTGTCGAAGAAAGCGCGCAGGTCCGGGATGCCGTATTTCAGCATGGCGATCCGGTCGATGCCCATGCCGAAGGCGAAGCCCTGCCATTGGGTCGGGTCGACGCCTGCGGCCTCGAGCACCTTGGGGTGGACCATGCCGCTCCCGAGAATTTCCATCCAGTCATCGCCCTGACCGACCTTGAGCTGTCCGCCCTCCCACGAGCAGCGCAGATCGACTTCCGCCGACGGCTCGGTGAACGGGAAGTGTGAGGCGCGGAAGCGCAGTTCGACTTCGTCCACCTCGAAATAGGCGCGGCAGAATTCCTCAAGCGTCCACTTGAGGTTCGCCATCGAGATATCGCGGTCGATGGCGAGGCCTTCGACCTGATGGAACATCGGCGTGTGGGTCTGATCGTAGTCCGAACGATACACACGGCCCGGCGCGATCACGCGGATCGGTGCGCCCTGCTTTTGCATCGCGCGGATCTGCACGGGGCTGGTGTGGGTGCGCAGCACATGCGGTGGGCGATTGTCGCCCGGATCGCGGTGCATGAAGAAGGTGTCGTGCTCCTGCCGCGCGGGGTGGTGCGGCGGGATGTTGAGCGCGTCGAAGTTGTGGAAATCGTCTTCGATCTGCGGGCCTTCGGCGACGGCGAAACCCATGTCGGCGAAGATCGTGGTCACTTCCTCGGTCACTTGGCTCACAGGGTGGATCGTGCCGACGCGCCGGTCGCGGGCGGGCAGGGTGACGTCGAGCCATTCGCCCCGGAGACGCTCGTCCAGCGCTGCATCTGCGAGGGCCGATTTCTTGGCGGCGAGGGCCGAGTTGATCTCGTCCTTCAGCGCGTTCAGCTTCGGCCCCTGCACCTGACGCTCTTCCGGCGTCATCTTGCCAAGCTCGCGCATGGCCAGCGCCACTTCGCCCTTCTTGCCGACGGCCTGAAGGCGGATGTCTTCGAGCGTCGCTTCGTCGGCGGCCCCGGCCACCAGTTCCAGATATTTCTGCCTCAGATCGTCCATCCCGGACCCCCTTGGTTTCAGTCGCCCTTCTGCTAGCACAGGAGGGGGTGTTTGCAAGTGCTCCGGCCCCGGCTCTCCAAGGCCCTTGGCCCCGCTGCGCCCGGACCCCGCGAAGACGAGCCAGAGGCTCGGATGAGCGGTGCCGGAAAGCAAAGAAGCCGCAGACCCCCTGCGAGGTCCGCGGCTTCCTGTGTTTCCAAATCCCTTACGGGAAAAGCTTACGCGAGCGCGGCCTTCGCCTTATCGACGATGGCACCGAACGCATCCGGCTCGTTCACGGCGAGGTCGGCGAGAACCTTGCGGTCCACTTCGATCCCGGCGGTGGCGAGGCCGTTGATGAATTTCGAGTAGGTTAGCGCCTCGTCATGCGCGCGCACGGCGGCGTTGATGCGCTGGATCCACAGCGAACGGAAGTTCCGCTTGCGGTTCTTGCGGTCGCGCGTGGCGTACTGGTTCGCCTTGTCGACGGCCTGCGTGGCGGTCTTGAAGTTGGTCGAGCGGCGGCCGTAGTAGCCTTTCGCGGCGTCGAGCACCTTCTTGTGGCGGGCGTGGGTCGTGGTTCCACCTTTGACTCGGGACATGGTCGTGCCTCCTCTTAGCGGTCGTAGGGCATCATCGACTTGACGATTTTCGCGTCAGGAGCCGACATGACAGTTGTCCCGCGTGCGTCGCGGATGAATTTCTTGTGGCGTTTGATCATGCCGTGGCGTTTGCCGGCCTGACCGCTGATCACCTTGCCGGTGGCAGACACCTTGAACCGCTTTTTGCAGCTCGATTTGGTCTTCATCTTGGGCATTTGCGTCTCCGTATATCTTTGACGTGACACGCGACTCGGCATGCCTCTCGAGCCGGCCGCGCTTGGAAATGCGGCGTATACGGGGGTTGGCCTCGTCTGGCAAGGGGGATCAGAAGAAATAGTGGCCGATCACGTTGACGAAGGCCTCGGGCACGTCGGCAAGGCTGTAGCCGCCCGGTTTCTGCGTGATCGCATATCCGATCAGACCCCCGCCCACAACGATCAGCAGGGCTGAGACACGGGGCGGGCGCCGGTCGATCCATGCGCCCATGGCGGACGGAATGGCGAGGGCGAGGATGATGACGCCGATCACCATGTAGAGGTCAAAGGGCATCGCGCACCCGGCCGCTGAAGTCTGAGAACATGGTCCCAGTTATTCAGGGTCGGTGGCGAAAATCAATCTTTCGGCGCAGGGGGCGACGCGCAGGATGTTGGTGGTGCCGGGCACGTTGAACGGCACGCCGGCAGTCACGACGATCTGGTCGTCCTCGGTCGCGATGCCCGAGGTGCGCGCCGCGCGGGCCGCCGCGACGACCGCCATCTTGAACCGGTCGATCCGCCCGGTCATGAAGCTTTGAACGCCCCACGACAGGCACAGGCGACGCGCCGTTCCGGTCAGCGGGGTGAGCGCGATGATCGGCACATGCGGCCGCTCGCGCGCGACCAGCAGCGCCGTGGTCCCGGATTGCGTGAAACAGGCGATGACCTTGATCTCGGTCGCTTCCGCGATCTCACGGGCCGCCGAGACGATCCCGTCGGCGATGGTCGTGCGTTCCACGGTGCGCGAGCGGTCGATCACGTCGCGATAGGTCGGGTCGCTTTCCACCTCGACCGCCACGTTGTTCATCGTCGCCACCGCTTCGCGGGGGTAGTTCCCGGCGGCGGATTCCGCCGACAGCATGATCGCATCGGCGCCTTCGTAGATGGCGTTGGCGACGTCCGACACCTCGGCGCGGGTCGGCACCGGGCTTTCGATCATCGATTCCATCATCTGCGTCGCCACGATCACGGGTTTCGCGGCGCGGCGGCAGGCATGGACGAGGCGCTTCTGAATCGGCGGCACGTTCTGGACGGGCAGTTCCACACCCAGATCGCCACGGGCGACCATGATTCCGTCCGAGGCGTCGAGGATGGCGTCGAAATCACGCACGGCGGAGGGTTTCTCGATCTTCGACAGAACCGCGGCGCGACCCTGTGCTAGGGCGCGGGCCTCTTCCACGTCGGCGGCACGCTGCACGAAAGAAAGGGCAAGCCAGTCGACGCCCAACTGGCAGGCGAATTCGAGGTCTTCCTTGTCCTTGGGCGACAGCGCCGCGAGGGGGAGCACGACGTCCGGCACGTTCACGCCCTTGCGGTCCGAAATCGTGCCGCCCACGATGACCTCGCAATTGGCGAAGTCGTCCCCGCATTCCTTGACCTTCAGGCGCATCTTGCCGTCATTGACCAGCAGGGTCGATCCGACTTCCAACGCCTGAAAAATCTCCTTGTGGGGGAGGCAAACGCGATGGTTGTTGCCCGGCGCGGGATCGAGGTCGAAGCGGAACATGTCGCCCTCTTCGATATCCGCGGCTTCCGCGATGAACGTGCCGCAGCGCAGTTTCGGCCCTTGGAGGTCGGCGAGAATCGCGATCGGCCGTCCGGTTTCCTTTTCGACTTCGCGGATCGCGGCATGGCGGGCGCGGTGCTCGTCATGCGAGCCGTGGGACATATTGAGGCGGAAGACGTCCGCCCCCGCGTCGGACAGGGCGCGGATCATCTCGCGGGTGGAGGATGCGGGTCCGAGCGTCGCGACGATCTTGGTATTGCGGGAGCGTGTCATTGTGCCTCGTCTGTTTGCGGTAACAGTCGCATCGTCTGTATCCGGTGCCTGTGCCTATCGCAACGGCAACTGCTGAAATCGCGGGCAAAAAGCGGGCCTTTTGCTTTGCCTGCGTCTCCGCTACGCAGGTTTGGCGAAAATCACGACAGGCGCATGACGTATCACCCGTTTCACACCTTCGGCGAGGACCGGCCCGGCCGCTGGCTCGTCACCTGCGACCACGCGACGAACACCGTGCCCGCCGAGGTGGCGGGCGGTGACCTTGGCCTGCCGCCCGAAGACATGGCACGCCATATCGCATATGATCCCGGCGCGGCGGGGGTGAGCCTTGCGCTTGCGGAACTTCTGGACAGCCCCTGCATCTGCTCGAACTTTTCCCGCCTCGTGATCGACCCGAACCGGGGCGAGGACGACCCGACGCTTCTGATGAAGCTTTATGACGGCTCGATCATCCCGGCCAATCGTCACGCGGGGCAGGCCGAGAAAGAGCGTCGGCTCAACCTGTGCTACCGCCCGTATCATCAGGAGGTCGCGCGGCTGGCCGCGCGGCAGGACGATACGATCTATGTCGCGATCCATTCCTTCACGCGCCAGCTTCGCGGCCGCGATCCGCGCCCGTGGCATGTTGGCGTGCTCTATGCCGAGGACGAACGCTTTTCGGCACCGCTGATCGAGCGATTGCACCGGGAAACCGATCTCGTCGTCGGCGCGAACGAGCCCTATGGCGGCCATCTGGACGGTGACAGCGTCGACCGGCACGCGACCCTTCATGGCCGTGCGAACGTGCTGATCGAAGTGCGCAACGACCTGATCGAGACCGACCAGCAGCAATACGACTGGGCCGCACGGCTTGCCCCGATCCTTGAAGAGGTGCGGGCGAAGGCCGATCTTTGAGACATGATGGAGGACCGAATGGACGACCAGACCCGTATCGAACTTGAAGCCGCCGCGTTCCGCCGCCTGCGCCAGCACTTGATGGAGGATCGGCCGGATGTGCAGAACATCGACCTGATGAACCTCGCCGGGTTCTGCCGCAACTGCCTGTCGCGCTGGTATCAGGAAGCCGCGAACGAACGCGGGATCGACATGTCGAAGGACAAGGGCCGCGAGATTTTCTACGGCATGCCCTACGACGACTGGAAGGCCGGGAACCAGACCGAGGCGGGGCCGGACAAGCAGGCTGCCTTCGAGAAGGCTTTCAAAGAGAACGTCACCGACAAGTCCTGATCCTTATTGCACAGAAACTGTGAGAACATCACGGGTTCTGTGCGCAATCGGGTGGGCTTATCTAGGTCGAAACGATCGGAGTTATCGCCATGGCACGTATGCCCACCTATTTCATCTCACACGGCGGCGGCCCCTGGCCGTGGATCGAAGACATGCGCCGCAACTTCGCGGTGCTTGAGAAAAGCCTCGCCGCCATGCCGGACGAGCTGCCGGAAACGCCGAAAGCGGTTCTGATGATCTCGGGCCACTGGGAAGCGGGCGAAGTGCGCGTCATGCACTCCGAAAAACCCGGCATGGAATACGACTATTTCGGGTTTCCGCCGCACACATATGACGTGGTTTACCCCGCGCCCGGTGCGCCGGAGATCGCCGAGAAGGTCAAGTCACTGCTCGATGGGGCGGGGATCGAGGCCGTGCTCGACGACACGCAAGGGTTCGACCACGGCACATTCGTTCCGGCCTATATCATGTATCCCGAAGCCAAGGTGCCGGTGTTTCAGGTGTCGATGCTGAAGGGATACGACCCGGAAGCGCATTTCAGGATCGGCCGGGCGCTCGCCCCGCTGCGTGACGAGGGGGTGCTGATCGTCGGATCGGGCCTGAGCTATCACAACCTGCGCCGGTTCGGACCGCAGGCCGAGGTGCCGTCGAAGGCCTTCGACGATTGGCTGGCGGACGCGTTGGGGCAAGCGCCCGAAAAGCGGACCGAGGCGTTGATCCATTGGGAAGACGCGCCCTACGCCCGGATCTGTCATGCGCAGGAAGACCACCTTGTGCCGCTCTTCTCCGCGCTGGGTGCGGCCGAGGACGGGACGGCCACGCGCGTCTATCACGAAGACGGGATCTTTGGCGGTGTCACGGCGTCGAGTTGGCGTTTTGACTGACCGACCCTAAGAACTGAGACGAAAACGCCCGGCCAATGACCGGGCGTTTTTCTTGGAACAGGCGGGTTCAGTAGACGTCGCCGTCCTTCACCTTTTTGGAAAAAGCCGTGGCGCCGCCGTCGGCGAGCACGCGGGCCTGTTCGACCCAGCCGTCGCGGGTCACGCGGCCCTTGAACCCTTCGAGGTTGTCGTCGACCCATGACACCTCGGCCGGTGTCCACGCGGCGATCTGGTCGAAATGATAAAAGCCGAGCTTGTTCACCAGCGTTTCGAGCTTCGGCCCGATGCCCTTGATCTGCTTCAGGTCATCCGCCCCGCCTTCGCGCGGCCCGTCGATGGTCGCTGGCTTGACGGCGGCAATCGGTGCCTGCGGCTGGTCCGGTTCGCGGGTGGGCACGACGGTCGGACCGCTGGTGCCGGACTCACTCCGCTCGAGCGACGCGACCTTGTCTTGCAGGCGCGCGATCTCGGCGGCCTGATCGGTGCCCGCCTCACGGCAGGTGGCGAGTTCGGCACGCAAAACCTCGACCTCGCCGACCGCCGCGGTCGGCGCCTTGCGGCGACCCCACACGATCCATCCGACGATCAGGCCCAGAATGGCGGCAAGCACCAAGAGCACGACCATTTCGGTGATGAGAAAACCCCAGTTCTCGAACATTCGCCCCTCCTACTTGGGCCATTCGAAGGTCGTGCGCCGGTTGGCCGCGCGCCCTTCTTCCGTATCGTTGTCGGCGATCGGCTCGGTCTCGCCGAACCCCAGCGCCTGCATTCGTCCAGCGGGCACGCCACGCGCGACAAGGGCATCGCGCACGGCATTCGCCCGCGCGACCGACAGCCGGTAATTCTCGTTATCGTCGCCTTGGCTGTCGGTGTGCCCGCCAATCGTGACCCGCATTCCGATCTTGTCGGTGCAATGCAGAAGCAGCCCCGCCATGTCGTTGATGATGCTCATGGACGCTGTGTCGAGCTCGGCCGATCCCGTGACGAACTGGATCTGACGCCCCGCCTGCACCTGCGCCGCGGCATCGTTGCAGGCCTGTTTGGAAATCTCGAAGTCGTAGACCGGAAGCCAGTAACCTGCCGAGGCCACCTGATCCGCCCCGGTCGCACGGTTGGTGCGCGTCACCCAGTCGTCCGGCGCGTCGCCGGCGGTGATCTCTATTCTGGCGTCGTCCCCAAGGGCGGCGCGAAGCTCCGACGTGACATAGCCGGGATCGAGACCCGGCGAGGCGACGCCGGTCGCGATGATCTGGCCCCCCTCGTCGCGCAACGACAGACGTTCGAGGTCGGGCAGAAGGCCGGGAAGGTCGGACAGCCGCTCGGGGAGCGCAGCATCCATGCCGAAGGTGGTGGTGGTGTCGCCCGCGATATCGGTGAAGCCGAGCGCCTCGGCCATGGCGGGCGCATCGAAGTTTTCGGGCACGGTTCCGAAGGCCGAAAGACCTTCGCCTGCGTCGTAGATCAGTTCGAACGACACGACGCCGGTGTCGAGCACGTCGACCGAGACGACCCGGTCGATCCCTTCGGGCAGGGCGTTCAACGCGGTGGTGGCGGCCTTCGCCTCGCGCGGGGTGGCGGCGGTGCCCGACAGGATCGCGGTCATGCCGGTCAGCGCGAAACTGCCCTCGTCCAGCGGCCCCAGCGCGTCGACGCCCGCGCCCACGCTCTCGGTCCAGCCTTCGGGCGCACCCGAGGCGAGGGGCAGGTCCATCGCACCTGTCGCGCCATGTCCAGCCGCGACTTCGGCCTGCGCCGCGCTGGGCGCCGAGCCGGTCAGGGACAGCGACCCGTCGATCCCCTTGGCCAGGGCGGTTTCATAGGGGTCGGCCACGGGTAGGACATCGACATCGTCCGAGCGCACCACACGCCGCCCTTCTACCGCGTCGAGCGAGGCGACGATGTCGATCAACTCGTCCTCGGTGTCGGCCGTTCCGGTCAGCGTGATGTCGCGGCCCGACACCTCGACCCGCATCGGGTGTATCGCACCCGTGACGACACCTTTCGCGGCGACTTCGACCTCGTCTTCGATGGTCCGTGCCTGATGGCTGCTGCCCCACCATGCCAACCCGGCGATACCGGCCACGAACAGGACCAGACCCAGCAATATCCGCATTTCATTCCCCCGTTCGGGTGTTTTCCCCCGGTGTGGCACCACAAGGCCGCATGCGGCCCAATGGTTCAAGGAAAAACAGGGTCAGATCGCGGCGTTGCGGCTTTCTTCAAGGTAGATTTCGCGCAGGCGGGCGGCCACGGGGCCGGGTCTGCCGGTGCCCACGGTCGCGCCGTCCACTTCCACCACGGGCATGACGAAGGTCGAGGCCGAGGTGATGAACGCCTCGTCCGCGTTCTGCGCTTCTTCGATGGTGAAGGGGCGTTCTTCGACCTTCATCTGCGCTTCGGCGGCAAAGCGCAGCACGGCGGCGCGGGTGATCCCGTGCAGGATGTCCGTGGACAACTGCCGCGTGATGATCGTGCCGTTCTTGACGATATAGGCGTTGTTCGACGTGCCTTCGGTCACCGCGCCGTCTTCGACCATCCAGGCATCATCCACGCCCGCCTTCTTCGCCATCATCTTGCCCATCGACGGGTAAAGAAGCTGAACGGTCTTGATGTCGCGCCGGCCCCAGCGAATGTCCTCGATCGAGATGACCTTGATGCCCTGTTTGGCCACCGGGCTGTCGGCCAGCCCCGGCTTGTTCTGAGTGAACAGCACGACGGTCAGCGGCGTGTCTTCGTGCGGAAAGGCGAAGTCGCGGTCGCCCGGTGCGCCGCGGGTGACCTGCAAGTAGATCATCCCCTCGTCGATACCGTTCTTGGCGACCAGTTCGCGGTGAATGGCGAGCAGATCGTCGGTACTCATCGGCATGGCCATATCGAGTTCGCTCAACGACCGTTCCAGCCGCTTGGCGTGGCCGTCGAAGTCGATCAGCTTCCCGCCCAGAACGCTCGTCACCTCGTAGACGCCATCGGCCATCAGGAACCCACGGTCGAAGATCGAAACCTTGGCCTCTTCTTCCGGCACGTAGTCCCCGTTCACATAAACGATGCGGCTCATGGCTGTCTCCTAACCCCAGAGGCCGGGGGTGGGCGGGTGCACACCGGCCTCGTCGAATTTCAACGGTTCGTCGCGGTCTTGGGCGAGAAGCAGCGGGCCGTCAAGGTCCGTCACCATCGCGCCCTGCGCCACGAGCGTCGCGGGGGCCATGGCGAGCGAGGTTCCGACCATGCAGCCGACCATGATCCGGTAGCCTTCGGCCAGAGCGGCCTCGCGCAGCCGCAGCGCCTCGGTCAGCCCGCCGGTCTTGTCGAGCTTGATGTTGATGACGTCGTATTTTCCCTTGAGCGCGGCCAGCGTCGAACTGTCGTGGCAGGACTCGTCGGCGCAGACGGGCAGGGGGCGCGCGATCTCGGCCAGCATGTCGTCTTCGCCTGCGGGGAGGGGCTGTTCCACCAGCGCGACGCCAAGGCGCACCATGTGGGGCGCGAGATCGGAATAGACCTCGGCGCTCCAGCCCTCGTTCGCGTCCACGATGATCCGCGACTTGGGCGCGCCGCGCCGCACGGCTTCGAGTCGCGCCATGTCGTCGGCGGTGCCGAGCTTGATTTTCAGGAGCGGACGATGCGCGTGCTTGCGCGCGGCCGCCTCCATCGCGTCCGGCTCGCCCAGCGACAGGGTATAGGCGGTGATCTCCGGTCCCGGCTTGGGCAGGCCCGCCAAGTCCCACACCCGCTTGTCTGCGTGCTTGGCCTCCAGATCCCACAGGGCGCAGTCCACGGCGTTGCGGGCGGCCCCGGCAGGCAGAAGCGACTGCAACGCGGTTCGGTCGAAATCCTCCGGCAGCCCCTCGACCTCGGCGCTGACGCTCGCGATGGTCTCATTGTAGCGCGCATAGGGCACGCATTCGCCCCAGCCCTCGGCGCGGCCATCCGACACGCGCACCGTCACGACCTCGGCCGCCGTCTTGGAGCCGCGCGAGATGGTGAACACCTCGGCCAGTGGGAAACTTTCGGACGTCACCGACAGGCGCATCGCGTCCTCCTTCTCTGTTTCCGGAAACCTCGGGGGTGCGGGGGCAGCGCCCCCGCCTTGGTCCGGGGCATCAGCCCAGGAAACTACCCCATCTCCGCCAGCGCATCCACCAGCTTGGCCGATCCGAAGCGGTAGGGGTCGGTCGCAGGCAGGCCAAGACGCTCTTCGACCTCGGCAAGGTATGCCTTGGCCTCGGCCTCTTCCATGTGCTGCGTGTTGACCGAGATGCCGACGACTTCGCAGGCCGGGTTGCCCACGCGGGCCAGCGGCAGGGCGGTGTCGCGCAGGGTTTCCAGCGACGGGGGCTGATAGCCGGGCAGGCCGCGCATGTGATCGCGCGTCGGCTCATGGCACAGGATCAGCGCATCGGGTTGCCCCCCGTGGATCAGCGCCATGGTCACGCCCGAATAGCTGACGTGGAACAGCGACCCCTGACCTTCGATCAGGTCCCAGTGGTCGTCATCGTTGTCGGGCGTCAGCCATTCGATCGACCCGGCCATGAAATCCGCGATCACGGCGTCGAGCGGCACGCCGTCGCCGGTGATGAGGATGCCGGTCTGGCCCGTGGCGCGGAAGGTCGATTTCATGCCGCGCTCGCGCATCTCGGCATCCATCGCCATGGCGGTGTACATCTTGCCGACCGAGCAATCCGTTCCGACGGCGAGGCAGCGTTTGCCGCTGCGCTTCTCGCCGTTCGCGATGGGGTATTTGACCGACGGAACGCGCACGTCGTGCAGGGTCTGCCCGGTCGCCTTCGCCACGGCCACGAGGTCTTCCTCGTCGCGCAGCAGGTTGTGAAGCCCGCTCGCCAGATCGAAGCCTTCCTCGAGCGCGGCGATCAGGACTTTTTTCCAAGCCTGACTGATGACGCCACCCCGGTTCGCGACGCCGATGACGAGTGTCTTGGCGCCAGCTTCCTTGGCTTCGGCAAGTGTCATGTCGGGCAATTTCATGTCGGCCTTGCATCCGTCCATCCGGAATTGACCGACGGCGTTCTCGGGGCGCCAGTCCTTGATGCCCTGCGCCACTTTCGCGGCAAGGGGGTCGGGCGCATCGCCGAGGAATAGAAGATATGGTGTCTGGATCATGTGTCACTAACTCACGAGTGTCGCGTTTGATCCCAGATTGCCATGCTGCGTCTGCGAAATGCTCCCGATTCTTGCGTCAGTCGCGTCGTGATTGGGAGAAAACATGGATATGGCGCAAATCTTGCGCAGAATATCCCGCGGATTGCCCTATCTATCGTCGAAGGAAAGCACAATGGCAATGCAACGCCCAAGTTCGATTCTGCGGTCTTTGGCACTCAGTTGGTTCCCAGTTCCCGCCTGCCTCTGCCTGACCGAGCGAAATCTGCAAAGGATCGAACTCCGGGTAGATCTAAAATGCTGCGGGTGCGAAAAACATGGTTGAAGGCTGCTGCGCAATAATCTAACCGGAAAGGCGACAAAAACGAAACGACGTTGCGAGGCCTCATGTCCTTCCGTATCCAACCCGCCGCTCCCGCCCGCCCGAACCGCTGTCAGCTCTTCGGCCCCGGCTCGAACACCAAGCTGTTTGCGAAGATGGCCGCGTCGGACGCGGATGTCATCAACCTCGACCTCGAGGATTCGGTGTCGCCATCCGACAAGGACACCGCGCGCGCCAATGTGATCGAGGCGATCAGCACGGTGGACTGGGGCAAGAAAACCCTGTCGGTACGGATCAACGGGCTCGACACCCCGTATTGGTATCGTGACGTGGTCGATGTGCTGGAACAGGCAGGCGACCGTCTTGACCAGATCATGATTCCCAAGGTGGGCTGCGCGGGCGACATCTACGCGGTCGATGCGCTCGTCACGGCGATCGAACGTGCGAAGGGTCGCGAAAAGCCCATCGATTTCGAGGTCATCATCGAAAGCGCCGCCGGCATCGCCCATGTGGAAGAAATCGCTGCGGCCTCCCCCCGCCTCGTCGCCATGTCGCTGGGCGCTGCGGATTTCGCCGCCTCGATGGGTATGGCCACGACCGGGATCGGCGGCACGCAAGAGAACTACTACATGCTGCATGAGGGCCAGAAGCACTGGTCCGATCCTTGGCATTGGGCACAGGCGGCCATCGTCGCGGCCTGCCGGACGCACGGGCTTCTGCCGGTCGATGGGCCCTTCGGCGACTTCTCGGACGACGACGGTTACATCGCGCAGGCCCTGCGGTCCGCGACCCTCGGCATGGTCGGCAAATGGGCGATCCACCCCAAGCAGATCGCGTTGGCGAACAAGGTCTTTACCCCGTCCGACGCGGCGGTGGCGGAAGCGCGCGAAATCCTCGCCGCGATGGAAGAGGCCAAGCGCACCGGCGCCGGGGCGACCGTCTACAAGGGGCGCCTCGTCGATATCGCCTCGATCAAGCAGGCCGAAGTGATCGTCAAACAGTCGGAGCTGATTGCCGGGTCGTAACATGCAGGCACCCGCGATAGGGTGCTCACATGCGGATCCTGATCCTCACTTACGGCTCGCGCGGTGACGTCCAGCCCTTCGTGGCGCTCGGGCGCGCGCTCGTCGCACGCGGGCACGACGTCACGCTTGGCACCGCGCGTAGGTTCGAGACGTTCGTGCGCGAGGCCGGTCTGGGATTCGCCCCGATGTCCGACGCCATGCTGAACCTTCTGGATACCGAAGCCGGGCGCGACATGATGGAATCGACCCAAGGCGTGCTCCAGTCGCTGAAATGGACGGTGATGCTGACCCGCACGGTCGGACCGGCCCAGGCCGAACTGATCGGCGACAGCTGGGCCGCGGCCGAGGCGGTGGACCCGGACCTGATCGTGTTTCATCCCAAGACCTACGCCGGGCCTCACATCGCGGAAAAGCGCGGCATCCCAGCGGTCCTCGCGATGCTGGTGCCGATGATGGTGCCGACGGGCGAGCGGCCGAATGTCGGCTTTCCCGATACCGGCTGGCAGTGGTGGAACCGGTTCTCCTATCGCTTCGTCAACCGGACCATGGCGTTTTCCGCCGGGCGGCACGTGCGCGAGATGCGGGCCGAGCGCGGGTTGCCGAAACAGCGGCGTTTCGATCTGTTGCGCGACAGCCGTGGGCGGATGCTGCCGGTGTTGAACGCGGTCAGCCCGTCGGTTCTGCCAGCCCCGCGCGACTGGCCCGACGAGGCGGTGATGACAGGCTACTGGTTCACGGACCACGGCGACTGGACGCCGCCAGACGACCTCGCCGCATTTCTGGAGGCCGGGCCGCCGCCGGTCTACGTCGGGTTCGGGTCGATGGCGGGCCGCTCGCCCGGGCGGCTGGCAAAGGCGGTGATCGAGGCGCTGACCCGGACCGGGATGCGCGGGATCATCGCGACCGGCTGGGGCGGGCTAAAACCGGCGGACCTGCCGGACACCATCCACAAGATCGAAGGTGCGCCGCACGACTGGCTGTTTCCCCGCATGGCAGCGATCGTGCACCACGGTGGCGCGGGCACGACGGCGGCAGCGATCCGGGCGGGCAAACCTCAGGTTATCGTCCCGTTCTTCGGGGATCAGCCGTTCTGGGGAAAGATCATGGCCCAGCACGGCGTCGCACCCGACCCCATCGCGCAGAAATCACTGACGGCGGACAATCTGGCCGAGGCCCTGCGCCGTGTGACAGGCGACCCTGCCATGGCGCGAGCCGCCGAGGCGCTTGGCGCGGCGGTGCGGCAGGAGGACGGTCTGAAACGTGCGGTCGAGGTGATCGAGGCCGCCTAGGCCGGCTTCACCGGCTGGCGCAGGATGGTCTTGAGCTTCTCCGGCGCGGTGCGCCCCGGGTTCGACAGGTAGACCTCGTGATGCGGCCCGGCGAAGGTGACGCCAGCTTCTGGCATCAGTTCGTCGTGCAGTTCCGCAAGCTTCGGGGCCTCGTCGGCGTAGGGGCCGATGTGGAGCATCTGAAAGCAATCGCCCTCGTCGATGATCTCGAGCCGGACCTCGTCACGGCGCGGGCCGGGTTTCGCAGACTTGCGGGCGGCGTCGAGAAAGGTCGTGTCGATGAAGTCCGGCATCCGGATCATGGCCTGCCATTCCCATTCCTCCCGTCGGCCTTGCACGAAAGCGGTCGGGTCTGCGGCCCACCACTGGGTCGACAACGGCGGAATGGTGAAGTCGCGCCCTTCGGCCTTGGCGGCGAATTTCATGGCATAGGCCAACGGATAGAGCGCGGACATCGCTTCGGCATAGGCCGGGCCGTCGGGCGCGCCCTTGCCGGTGATCGCGAGGTAGGGAATGGGCGGCAGGGTCAGCCTTTGCCAGACACCGGGCTTGCCGCCGTAATAGGCTTTGTCCGACTTGCGGATTTCGAGTTTCGCGGTCATGCCGCCCTCCTGTGCCATGTGAGTGCCCGCGCGATGAGCGGGGCGAGCGCGTCGTCGTCGATGTCGGCGTCCTGCGCGAACAGGACGGCCCGGTTGCCCTCGGTTTCGAACCGCCCTCCGGTCATGTCGCGAAAATCCGCGATCAGCGAGGTGCGGCAATGCGCATAAAGCGCGAAGCCGCCGGTCGCGGGGGTGCCGAGCCGCAGGGTCGAGCCATGCGGGGCGAGATAGGCTGGCTGACCCCACCGCAGCGCCTCGGTCACTGGGCCGGCGCTGGTCGTTTCGGCCACCGCGAAGATCAGACCGCGCAGATGCAGAAGGCCCCGCCTCGCGCCCTCCGGGGCCGCATCGAACGCGGCCCGCACGTCGTCGAGCATCGGTGTCATAGGAGCGGCACGCCGATGAGCGTCACCAGATCGTCGGGGGCCGTGTTCATGGGGGTGTTTACGTAAAGCTCGAACGGAGGCGCCTCGCGCGGCATTTCACCCGCAGTCGCGAGCCACTCGCCGAACAGATATTTATAGGCCTGCGCTAGACCCGTGTAGGGCCCGGTATGGGTCAGGATGGCGTGCTTGCCGCCCTCCAGCCGGACTTCCCTGAGCGGCGGGGCGATCTCGGCGGTCTCGTCCATCTCGAACCCGGCGGCGGATCTCAGATCTTCGGCGGCCCCGCTTTCCGGGTCGTCGAAATAGATGCCAAGCATCGCGCCAAGATGCGGGCCAAGGCCGCGCGCCATGACCGTCGATCCGGCCTTTTCGAAGGCTTCGCCGATCTGGATATAGGGGCCTCGGTGGTCGATCACGCCAAGCCGGCGGGCTGGTTGGTCTTCGATCTTTACGTCATACATCTGCGTCTCTCCCGATGTGCCAAGTCGCAGGGGAGGGACCGGCTGGGCATGCGCGCGAAACTCGGACGGGGTGCGCCCGAAGGCGTCGCGGAAACTGCGCGAAAAGCTGCGCGCGTTGTCGTAACCCATCTTCGCCGCCACGTCGGCCACCGGGGCATCCGACGACAACAGTTCCAGCCCGGCGCGGTGCAGGCGCACACGCCGGATGAAATGGGCCACGGGTTCCCCGGTGACGGCGGTGAAGACCCGGTGGAAATGGAACCGCGACAGCGCGGCCACATCCGCGAGCGTGTCGAGCGACAGGTCGCCGTCGAGATTGTCGTAGACGTAATCCAGAACCCGGAGCAGTCGTTTCTCGTAATCGTTCGCCATTCCGGTCGATCTCCCTTGCCCGTCTTTCTGCCATCGGGCGAGGTCACAAATCTTGCCGAGTTGCAATTCGCCCCCGTGAAACCTTATATCGGCCCAAACTGTCCGGCGAGGCGCGCGTATGACCAAGAACTATCTCGACTTCGAAAAACCGCTCGCGGAAATCGAGGGGAAAGCCGAAGAGTTGCGCGCGATGGCGCGGGCCAACGAAGAGATGGATGTGAAGGGCGAGGCCGAGGCGCTCGACAAGAAGGCCGAGCAGATGCTCGTGGACCTCTACAAGAACCTCTCGCCCTGGCGGAAATGTCAGGTCGCGCGCCACCCGGAGCGGCCCCACTGCAAGGACTACATCGACGCGCTGTTCACCGAATACACGCCGCTGGCCGGCGACCGGAACTTTGCCGACGACCACGCCGTCATGGGCGGGCTGGCCCGGATGGGCGACATTCCGGTGATGGTGATCGGGCATGAAAAGGGCCACGACACCAAGTCGCGGATCGAGCGCAACTTCGGCATGGCCCGGCCCGAAGGGTATCGCAAGGCGATCCGGCTCATGGATCTTGCCGACCGTTTCGGCCTGCCGGTGGTGTCGCTGGTGGATACGCCCGGTGCCTATCCGGGCAAGGGTGCCGAAGAACGCGGGCAGTCCGAGGCGATTGCACGCTCGACCGAAAAATGCCTGTCGCTGAACGTGCCGCTCGTGTCGGTCATCATCGGCGAGGGCGGTTCCGGCGGGGCCGTGGCCTTTGCCACCGGCAACACGGTGATGATGCTGGAGCACTCGGTCTATTCGGTCATTTCGCCCGAGGGCTGCGCGTCGATCCTGTGGAAAGACGCCGAGAAGATGCGCGAGGCCGCCGAGGCGCTGCGCCTGACCGCGCAGGACCTCAAGAACCTCGGTGTGATCGACCGGATTATTTCCGAGCCGGTGGGCGGTGCGCATCGCGGCGTGGGTCAGACCATCGCGGCCGTGGGCCATGCCATCGAGGCGGAGCTGAAGGCGCTGGGCAAGAAAAAGCCGGGCGAGCTAAAGACCTCGCGGCGTGAGAAGTACCTCAAGATGGGGTCGCAGGGTCTGGCGGCCTGACGCACGCCCGGCTCATCCGAGCCGCTGGCCCGTCTTCGCCCATGCTTGCCCGCGAGGAGCCGCTGTCAGGCGCGCGAAGAGCTTGTCACCACAGTGTGTCCTTCGCGCGCTCACCCCATTCAAGGTCATAGGTCGCCCCGTCGAACGCGCCGTCCGTCACGTCGCGCAGCATGTCGCCCACGCTCGGCAGGCCCTCGGCATCGTTCCGTTCCCACAGCCCCGCCCGCAGAACGGCGCGTGCGCATTGGGAATAGACTTCGCGAATCGTCACCACGATCACGGACTTAGGATTGCGCCCCTTGTGCTCGAACCGCCCGGTCAGCGTCGGGTCGTCCGTCAGCACCGCCGTCCCGTTCACACGCATCACGTTCATCGACCCCGGCACCATGAACATGAGCGACACCCGCCCGTCGCGCACGATATTGCGGAGCGTGTCGAGCCGGTTGTTACCCTTCCAGTCGGGGATGGCGAGCGTGCGCACATCCAGTTCCAGCGCCACCGGCCCATCCTCGCCGCGCGGGCTGGCATCGGTTCCTTCCGGCCCCACGGTCGAGACGATGCAGAACCGCGAGGCGGCGATCCATGCGCGGTAGCTGGGCGTGAGCCGGTCGGTGACCTTGATCGTCGCAGGGTCGGAGGGCTTCGCAGGATAGAGCGCCTCGAGCGCCGCGATGGTTTCAATCACCTTCATAGCTGTCCGGGTCGAACCCCGCCTCGCGCATCAGCCGGTCGGAGTTCTTTTCGACCGTTTCCTCCAGCACCGCCTGAAACGTCTCGATCGGCAGGCCCGGTTCGATCGCGGGCAGGAATTCCAGCACCGCCGTGCCCGGGTACTTGGTGATCCCGTTCTTTTTCCAGAACACGCCCACGTTCGTCGCCGCCGGAATGCAGCGTTGTCCGCTTTCGGTGTAGATCACGCCGGAGCCGATCTTGTAGGGCTTCTTCGCCCCCGCCGCGACGCGCGTGCCTTGCGGAAAGATGATGAGCTGACCGGGGCGGGACGCGCCGCTGGCGACATCGGCCATCATCTGCTTCACCGCCGCACCGCGCTTGCCGCGATCCACGGGGATGCAGCCGATGGCCTTGGCGAAGTAGCCGAGCACGGGGGCGTAGACCAACTGCTTCTTCATGATGAACTTCGGGCGCGGCACGGCCGACACGATCAGGATGATGTCGAAAAAGCTTTGGTGTTTCGAGCAGATCAGAACCTCGTCCGTCGGCACCTCGCCGCGGATTTCGGATTTCAGCCCGATGACCCATCGCGCGAGGAACCGGACCACAGCGGTGTAGTGGCTTACGGCCGTATAGGCGTAGTCGCGGTCGATGAGCGTGAGGAAAAAGTAGATGACCCCCATCACCCCCATCGCGCCATACATCAGCCCGGCGAAGAGGATCGAGCGGATGAACTGGATGGCCTGCATCAGGTCAACTCCCGCAGCGTGCTGTTGGCGGCGGCGCGCGTGGCGGCAAAGGCCACGATGGCCGCGAGCAGCGGAATAGCGAAGGGCAGGGCCCAATGCCAGCCCTGGAAGCCGAGACCGGTCAGGAACTGGCCCCCGATGTCGGCGGACGGCAAGAGCAGGATGGCGATCATGCCGACGATCATGCCGACGCTCGCCCCGATCAGCGCACGCAGGGTGAACCGGCGCACGAAGGCCCCCGCGATGTAGCTGTCGCGCGCCCCGACGAGCCGCAGGACGTGGATCACCTGTGCGTTGGCCGCCAGTGCCGCGTTGGCGGCAAGCGTAATCATCGCCGCCGTCGTCAGCGTGATGAGCAGGATCGAGATCGCGCCCAGCCCGCGCAGGCGTTTGGCCGCGCGCACCAGCGGGTCGCGCCAGCGGGTGTGATCGTCGAGCACGGCGCCCGGCGCTTCACCGGCAAGGCGTTGGCGCAGCCCCTCGGCGTCGTAGCCGTCGCCCTCTTCGATCACTTCGATCAGTCGGGGGATCGGCAGGGTGTCGAGCGGAAGGTCCGGGCCGAACCACGGTTCGAGCAGCGCGCGCTGTTCCTCGTCGGTGAGAACACGCGCATCCGCGATGCCCGGTGTCGTGCGAAGCACGTCCATGACGGCGATCACCTGCTGGTCCACCTGACCCTCGGGCGCCGACACGCGGATGGTCGACGATTGGGCCAGCGCATCGCCCCATTGCTCGGCCAGACGCCCGGTGGCGAGCGACAGGGCCAGCGCGAAGACAGCGAGAAAGGCCATGGCACCGGACGCGAACAGGGTCAGGCGCGCCGTGAAGCCGGTCGGCGGCACCACCCGGTCGGCCTGCGCGTCGCCCGTGAGAAGCGTCAGGAAACTGGCGAAACGCGAGATCACAGGTCCGCCCCCGCCAATTGCAGCCGCCGGTCGGAAATCCGCAGCACCCGCGCCTGAACCTGTGCTTTGGCTTGCCGGATGAGGTTCATGTCATGGGTCGCAATCATCACGGTCTTGCCCATGCGGTTCAGTTCGATGAGCAGGCGCAACAGGCGCAGCGACATCTCCCAGTCCACGTTGCCCGTGGGTTCGTCCGCCAGAATGACCTCGGGCGACATGATGACGGCGCGGGCAAGGGCCGCGCGCTGGCGTTCGCCCCCCGACAACTCTGGCGGCAGCGCCTCCATCTGGTCCTGAAGCCCGACCCAGCCCATCAGGTCCGACAGGTCCTGAAGCTCGGTATCGCGACCCGACACCATCAGGGGCAGGGCCACGTTCTCGATCACCGTCATGTGGTCGAGGAATTGAACGTCCTGATGCACGACGCCGATCCTCCGCCGGGCCTCGGCCACGTCGTCGCGCGTCATCGTGCGCACGTCATGGCCGAAGAGGGCCGCGCGGCCCTGCGTCGGCACGAGCGCCCCGTAGCACAGCTTCATCAGCGTGGTCTTGCCCGCGCCCGATGGTCCGGTCAGGAAGTGGAACGACCCCGGCGCCAGCTTGAGCGACACGTCGGACAGAAGCGGCCCGCCCCCGCTGTAGCCGTAGGAGACTTCCTCGAATTCGATCACCGCCCCGCCTCTCTTTCTTCGGAACCGTTTTGCCCCACGGTGTGAATTGTTTCAATCTCGGGATTGCAAAGGTTTGATTTTCCGGGCTTTGCTTCGCATAGTGGCGCAAACGGGTGGACCGGGCGACCGGGGAATACGAAGGACAGGGCGAGGTTACAGGTCATATGCGGCTGGTATGCCCGAATTGCGGTGCGCAGTACGAGGTCGACGATCGCGTGATCCCCGAGGGTGGACGCGACGTTCAATGCTCGAATTGCGGTCACGCATGGTTCCAGCGCAGCGCGAACTGGCAGGAGCGTGCGCCGGATCACGACCCCGACGCCGCACTGGCCGCGCCCGAAAACACCCACGACAGCCAGACCGCCCCGGACGAAGACGACGGGGGTGACGAGCCGGAAACACCCGCTCCGGCCCGGCCACGGCGCGAGCTCGACGACGGGGTCCGGGACATTCTCGCCGAAGAGGCGCAGCGCGAAATGGCCGCGCGCGCCCATGAGGGCGGGACAGTCGAGACCCAGGGCGAGCTGGGCATCGAGGATTACGGCGACCCGGAAGAGGAACGTCGCCGCATCGCCCGCGAACGGATGGCCCGGATGCGCGGGATCGAAGAGGGCGAGACGCTTGAGCCCGAGGTCGCGCCGCCGCCTTCCCCCGGCCCGCAGGCGCGTCGGGACATGTTCCCCGATATCGACGAGATCAACTCGACCCTCGATACACCGGACAGCGCCAAGCCGAAACCGAAGCGGACGCCGCGCCCGGCTGCCGACAAGGACAAGGGCCGCGAACCGCGCGGTGGGTTCAGCCGTGGGTTTTCGATCGTGGTCCTGCTGGTCGCCATCGCCTTTGGGCTTTACGTTTTCGCGCCCAGGATCGTGGAGCTGTTCCCCGGACTCACGGACACCATGGTCGCCTATGTCGACCTCGTGAACCGCCTGTTCGGCTGGATCGAAGGGCTGATGCAGGGTGTCGTCGACAAGCTCGAGGATGCCGCGGGCGAGGGCTGATCGTCACCACATGAACAAGAAAAAGGGTGCCTCACGGGCACCCTTCGTCGTTTCTCGGTCCGCTCATGTCAAACGGGGAGCAGGATGTCCGCGAAAAACGCCGACAGTTCGTCGTAGCCATCCAGCGGCAGCACATGGGCGACATACTGGTCCGGGCGCACGACGATCATGCAGCCCTTGTCGCGGTCGATCCCACGCATCTCGTAGATGTCGCCCAGCCCCTTGTGGTCGAGGCAGAAGACCTTTTCGTAATCCTGCAACCCAAGCGGGCCTTTGATCGGTTTCAGCAGCGACGGCATCTTCTCATACGCCATCTTGTCGAACGTGGTCTGAAAGATCGCGCGCAGGTCGATGACGGCGTCGATATCCTCGTCCTCGCGGGTGTGGCGCACAACGGGCGAGGCCGGGTCGCTCTCCAGCCAGTCGGCCAGCTTGTGCAGCGCCGAACCCGGCTCCGACGTGTCCTCCTTGCCGCCGAAGGCATAGATGCGCCAGCGCCCGTCCGCCTCGGCGGCGTGGCCAAGCTGCATCTGCATCGCATCCGACACCCGCACGACAGGGGCCGAGTGGAACCTGCGCCCGATCTCCTCCCCCGTGGCCAGCGCCTGATGGGTCGGCGCGCCCGTCACCCGCGACGGGTCGTACTTGACGGCCAGCCCTCCGGTGAATTCGAGGTTCTCGATGAAATGCTTCTGGATGCGTGGCATGTCGGTGCCGTCCAACTCGCTCTCGCCCGGCGGGGCCGACATGATGCGCGCCCATTTGTGGTCGGTCTCGACCAGCCGCTTGGCTTCGGTCAGCCGCTCGGCGCGGTAGGTGTGCAACAGGCTCGCATCGGCCCGGCCCGTCAGCACATGCGCCAGCTTCCAGCCAAGGTTGAAGGTGTCCTGCATCGACACGTTCATGCCCTGACCCGCCTTCGGGCTGTGGGTATGGCAGGCATCGCCCGCCGTGAAAACGCGCGGATTGCGCGTGGCACGGTCCTCGGGCGGCACGTCGTCGAATGTCTCGGAAATCCGGTGCCCGATCTCGTAGACCGACCACCACACCACCTCTTTCACGTCGAGCGTGTAGGGGGTGAGGATGCGCTGGGCCGCGGCGATCATATGATCCTGCGTCAGGTTGCGCGCCGACACCCGTTCGTCGGGGTTCAGCTTGTCGAGTTCGACATACATGCGGAACAGGTAGCCACCTTCGCGCGGCAGGATCAGGACGTTGCCTTCGGATTTCGACGCGATCAGGCACTTCTGGCGCACGTCCGGGAAATCGGTATTGGCGAGAATATCCATCACGCCCCAGGCCTGATGCGCCGCGTCCCCTTCCAGTTTGCCGCCGATGGCCGTGCGCACCGACGACCGCGCCCCGTCGCAGCCGACGACGTAGTTCGCCCGCACCACATGGGTTTCGCCCGCGTTGATCCCGGTGTTTTCGAGGATCACGGTCACCGGATGATCCTCGGTCGTGGTGTCGACGGTCAGGTCCTTCACCTGCCAGGAATAATCCGGCACGTTGCGGGCCGCCGACTTGCGCGCGACGTCGAGGAACAACTCGTGCACCCGCGCCTGATTGATGAGCGTGTGCGGCATTTCGGAGGAATCGTCGGCCACGTCCTGCACCCGCCCGATCCGCTTGATGTGGCCGGGGTTCGCGGTGTCCGGCACCCAGAAATTCGTCTGGTTCACCCAATAGCTCTCGCGCTTGACCTTCTCGCCGAAGCCGAAGGCCTGAAACATCTCCATCGTCCGGGTGTTGATGCCGTCCGCCTGACCCTTCTCGATCGGGCCGGGTTTGCGCTCGACCAGCATGGTGTCGATCTCGGGAAACTGCGAAAGCTGCGCGAACAGGCAGGTGCCCGCGGGGCCGGAGCCTGCGATCAGCACGTCGACCTTGTCGGGCAGGGGGGCGAAGGGCGCGCGGTCGCGCCGTCCGGGCGCCGCCTTTTTCAGGTCCGGGTCACCGCCGCGAAAGCCGTCTTCGTAATACTGCATGGTCCATCCTCCTCTCGCGGCGCGGGTCGCACCGACCGTCCGGCAAATTAATATCTATACATATCATTTTCCGTCAAGGAAAAATAAGTATACATATCATATCTGCCAAGCTACTGTCTTTGCGATGGTTTCGGGCAAGGAGGGCCGGGGATGGAAGCGCAGGGCATGGCCGGGCACCTGATTCGGCGCCTCAATCAGGTCTCGACGCAGGTCTTTACCAAAGGGATGCAGGCGGCGGGGTACGACCTCACCTCCGTGCAGTTCGCCGCGATGGACGCGATCCGGGAGGAACCGGGGATCGATCAGGCCACGGTCGCCGCGAAAATCGCCTATGACCGTGCCACCATCGGCGGCGTCATCGACCGCCTCGTCCAGAAAGGGCTGGTCGAACGCACGGTCTCCAAACGCGACCGCCGCGCCCGCGAAGTGCGCCTGACGCATGAGGGCGAAACGCTGTTCGCCGACATCCTGCCGCTCGTGCGCGCGCTTCAGGCCGACATCCTGCCGGGCCTCACCGAGGATCAGCGCGTCACCTTTCTGGCCTTGGCGCGTCAGGCGGTCGCCACTGCCGAAACCGCCGCGCAATCCGGCGACTGACGCGTTCCTCTTCTCTGGTCTGAAAATACCTCGGGGGGTGCGGGGGGCTGGCCCCCCGCCTTGGTCGGGTCGCGCCACGGCGCGATCCGAAACTCAGAACAGGTCCAGCAGTCGTTCGATGTAGTCGCGTTCGACCTGCGGGCGCTCTGTTTCACCCGACCGGCGGCGCAACTCTTCCATCAGTTCCTCGGCCCGGCGATAGACGTCTTCGCCATCGGCGAGCGGGCTGTCAGACGACAACGCCCCGCGCTCGCCCGCCTCGCGACCCAGCGGGTCACGCTCGTTGCCCTGCGGCCCGCCGCGGTTCGCGCTTTGCTCGCCGCCCTGCTGGCCTTCCTGCTGTTGCTCGGCCTCGCGCCGCATCGCGTCTTCGAGGTTGCGCATCCCTTCGCGCATTTCCTCCATCGCATCGGCCTGACGGTCGAGCGCACCCGAGGTGTCGCCCCGTTCCAGCGCCTCGGCGGCTTCGTCCATTGCGCGGCCCGCACGGTCCAGCGCGTCGCGTGCCGCTTCGCCCTCTTCCGTGCCGGCACCGGGCAGGTTGTTGCGCTGGCGTTCCAGTTCGCGCTCCAACTGCCGCTGGCGCTGCGACAGGCTGCCCTGAAGGTCGCTCTGACCTTCCTGCGTGCCCTGCTGGCCCTGTCCCGGCTGCCCCTCACCGGGCTGGTTCTGACCCATCTGGTCGCCGTTCTGGCCTTCCTGGCCCTGCTGACCTTGCTGTTGCCCCTGCTGACCTTGCTGTTGCCCCTGCTGCTGACCCTGTTGGCCCTGCTGTCCTTCCTGCTCTTGGAACGTCTCGTCGGACAGGTCGCGCTGGTTGCGCAGGGTCTCCTGCAAGCCGCGCATCGCCTGTTGTCCCGGCGACTGCTGGCCCTGACCCTGCTGCTGGGTCATCTGCATGTTTTCCATCATCTGCTGAAGCATCTGGAGCATCTGCGCCGCTTCCTCGGTCCGGCCCTCACGCATCAGTTCCTCGATGCGGTCCATCATCTCCTGCAAATCCTGCTGGGTCATCTCCATCGTGTTGTCGCCCTGATCAGGCTGGTCCAGCTGGTTCTCGGGCGGCTGCGCGTTCTGCGCCAACTGCTCCATGTAGTCGCGCATCGCCTCGCGCAACTCGTCCATCAGTTCCGACAACTCGTCCGGGGTCGCGCCCTGCCGCATGGCTTCCTGCAACCTCTCCTGCGCCCGGCGCAGCCGTTCGAGCGCGTCGTTCAGCGCGCCTTCCTCCAGTTCGATGGCAAGATCCCAAAGTGCCTGAGCCACCTCGTCGCGCACCGACGGGTTCAGGTCTTCTTCTTCAAGCGGACCCAGCGAGGCGCGCAGCATCTCGGCTTGTTCGGCCTTGGGGAAGAAATCCTCCGGGCGGTTCGAAATCGCGCGCAGGATACGGGCCGACGCCGCGGCGTTGTCCGTCGTCCAAAGGATGTCGCGGCGCATCTCGATGACGGCCTGAGCGATGGGGTTCAGAAACCGGCGGCCCGGCAACACGATGTCGAACGGGGTACTGGTCCCGGTCTGGCCCGCCGCGTCGGTCGCGGTGAACGTCACCGAAACCGGCAGTTCCGCCCAGGGGTGCTGCGCGAAGTTCTCGACCAGAAGCTCCTCGACCTCCGAGCGGTCGCCGCGGAAGGGCATCGGCAGATCGACAACGATCGGCTCGCGCGGTTCGGGCTCGGCGGCAAGGCCGAAGCTGCGGTCGACGCTCGGCATGTCGATGGTGACCTGCGCCGTGCCGGTGGCCACACCGTAATCGTCGGTCGCGCGAAAGCCCTGACGCATCTCGCCAGCGAGGGTGCGGGACAACTCGCCCGACACCTCGATGGCCGGGTCCGCGTCGTCGATCGCGCTCACCTGCCATTCGTCATCGCCAATGGTGAGTGTGCCGTCGGTGTCGATGGTGAACAGGCGCGTCGGCACCGGCTCGGTCGGCGGTTCCTCCGACCATGTCTCGGTAATCTCGATCTCGTCGACCTTGCCGTAAAGGCGCAGGGTGACGCGCGAGCCTTCGGGCACTTGAAGCGTGCCGGGGGCCTGATCGCCAAGGTAAAGCGTGGGTTTCCCGGTGTAGGACGGCGGTTCGACCCAACCCTCCCAGCTTGCCTGTGCGACGGGGTCGCCACCCGCGCCGGGGATCATGGCGGTCAGCCCCGGACCCGCGGCGCGCACGCCGAAGAGCAGCGCGACCGCGAGGGCGGTCAGCGCGATGAGGCGGATGGCATAGGGATCGCGCGGGGCGAGGTCGGCGCGCGGAGCCTGACCCTTGGCCGCGTCCAGCTTGGTCGCCATGCGCGCAAGATGCGCCTCCCACACGGCGCGCGAGCCGAGGTCGGTTGCCCCGACGGCCTGTGCATCGGCCAGCGCCGCAATGGGCGCGCCGGGGAGAGAGGCGTCGAGACGCGCCATCGCGTCGATCTTGGTGGGGGCCCGGTATCGGGCGAAGCCCAGAACCAGCGTTGAGATCCCCGCGATCACCACAAGCCCCGCGACGACCTGCGTGACCAGCAGCGGCGCGATAGCGGCAAGGCCGGACAACGCCCATGCGAGGGCGAGGAACAGGACTGTGGCAAGGGGCCAGAACGCGCGTGTCAGCCGTTCGACGAACAGCCCCGCCCATGTCAGGCGGAGCGGGCGTTTCACGCGCGCGGCGGCGGCTTCGGGGAGATTGTCGTAACGCTCCATCGGGGCCTTTCGCTGTCTCGCGGCCCCGAATTTAGGTCAGAGCCACTCAGGTATCGTATCGCGGGCCAGCATCTCTTCATAGGTGGGACGCGCGCGTATGACCGCAAAGTGATCCCCGTCCACCAGCACCTCGGGGATGAGGGGGCGCGAGTTATACTCCGACGCCATCACCGCGCCGTAAGCCCCTGCCGAACGGAAGGCGACCAGATCGCCCGCGCCCAAGGGCGGCAGATTGCGCTGCTTGGCGAAGGTGTCGCCGGTTTCGCAGACCGGGCCGACGATGTCGTGCGGAGCCTGTTCGACACCCGGCTTGGCCTCGATCACCGGCACGATGTCGTGGTGCGCGTCATACATCGACGGGCGCACGAGGTCGTTCATCGCACTGTCGAGAATAAGGAAATCACGGCCTTCGCCATGCTTCAGATAGATCACCGAACTGACCATGAGGCCCGCGTTGCCCGCGATCAGCCGCCCCGGTTCGATCTCGATCTCGCAGCCCAGATCGCCCACCGTCTCGCGGATCACCTGCCCGTATTCGAGCGGCAGGGGCGGGGCCTGATTGGAGGTCTCGTAAGGGATGCCGAGCCCGCCGCCGAGGTCCAGCCGAATGATCTCGTGCCCGTCCTCACGCAATGCGTGAGTGAGGTCCGCGACCTTCTCGTAGGCTGCGCGGAAAGGCGCCAGATCGGTCAGCTGTGATCCGATGTGAACGTCGATCCCCACGGCTTTCACACCGGGGAGGCCGCGAATCTCGGCATAGACCTCGCGCGCCCGCGCGATGGGAATGCCGAACTTGTTCTCGGACTTGCCGGTCGCGATCTTGGCATGGGTCTTGGCGTCGACATCCGGGTTCACACGGATGGTCACCGGGGCCACCGTGTCCATAGACATGGCGACCTCGTTCAGCGCCAGAAGCTCCGGCTCGCTTTCCACGTTGAACTGGCGGATGCCGTTTTCCAGCGCGAGGCGCATCTCGTCGCGCGTCTTGCCGACGCCGGAAAACACGATCCGGTCGCCCGGAATACCGGCGGCCAGCGCGCGGCGATACTCACCGCCCGACACCACGTCGGCACCCGCCCCCAGATCGCCCATCAGCTTGACGACGGCGAGGTTGGAGTTGGCCTTCATCGCGTAGCAGATCAGGTGATCCATGCCCGCGAGCGCATCGTCGAACACTTGATAATGGCGGCGCAGGGTCGCGGCGGAATAGACGTAGAAGGGCGTGCCGACACTGCGGGCGATATCGGTGACCGACACGTCCTCGGCGTGCAGAACGCCGTCCTTGTAGATGAAGTGGTCCATTCCGGCCCCCTGAGAAATGCCCGAACGCCCTACACCGCGCGAAACCCGCGATCAATGAGGATCGAAGGCGGTTTCCTTTGGAGAATCGACCGGGCGGGTGCTTTCATGGGCTTGGCAGCCGGACACATCGGAAGGGCCAAGCCATGGACACGCGCGAATTCGCAGACCTCGAGCGCCGGGAATGGGCCGATGCCGATGTCGCGCGGTCCTATGCCAATGCCTTTGCCAAAGCCTCGGACATGGTGGTGCCGCATCTGGTGGCGGCGGTGGACACTGGACCGGGGCGGACCGTGCTCGACCTTTGCTGCGGCCACGGCAACGTCGCGGCGGGGCTTGTCGCAACGGGCGCGGATGTGACCGGGCTGGATTTCTCGGCCGCCATGCTGGACCTCGCGCGGGCCAATGTCCCGGATGCACGCTTCGTCGAGGGCGACGCCATGACCCTCCCATTCGCAGGCGCGGACTTCGATGCGGTGACCATCGGTTTCGGAATGCCGCATCTGCCCGACCCACCCGCCGCCCTGCACGAGGCGCGGCGCGTTCTCAAACCCGGCGGCAGGATCGCCTTTTCCGTCTGGTGCGGGCCCGAGGTCGACACGGCGCTGGGCTATGTCTTCGACGCCATCGCCACGCATGGCGACCCGTCCATCGTTCTGCCACCGGGGCCGGGGGCGAACGATTACGCCGACCCCGACACGGCCTATCCCGCATTGGACGCCGCCGGGTTCACGGATTTCACCTGCGAAACGGTCCCGTCAGGCTGGGACGTCACCGATCCCGGCGCGCCCTATGACTTTTTCCTCGAAGGTACGGCGCGGGGCGGGGCGCTTCTGCGCCCGCAGCCCGATGCGCAGGCCCGCGCCATTCGCGCAGCGGTCGTCGCCCGCGTCCGCGCCAATCATGGCGACGGCCCCCGTTGGAATGTGCCCATTCCGGCTGTCGTCATCTCGGCGCGCGCGATTTAGGGCAATCCGGCCTGTGGATAAGTGATTATCCGCGGTGGGCGAACGGAAAACGCGGTCTCGTTTCCACGCCAAACCCAATTCCCGAGAAAACCAACCTTTTGTCCGGAACGCATCACAGTCTTGCCCGATTTGGCGGCGATACAATTTCTTGTTGGGGCGATGACTGTAGAAAGATCAATTATGGACCGACTGACCGAAATGGAGGCCTTCGCCACTGTCGTGGACCAAGGCGGCTTCACGGACGCGGCGAAGAAAATGGGGATTTCCAAGTCTGCCGTCTCCAAGCACGTATCCTCGCTGGAGGCGCGCCTCGGTGCCCGCCTTCTTAATCGCACCACGCGCCGCGTCTCGCCGACCGAAATCGGTCTGGCCTACTACGATCGCGCCCGCCGCGTTCTGAACGACGCGGGCGAGGCCGACGCACTGGTGACCTCGATGCAAAGCGCGCCCTCGGGCCTTCTGCGCATCTCGGTGAACACCGACTTCGGCGTGAACCACCTGTCGCCGGTTCTGGGCCAGTTCCTTCAGGACTTCCCGGACGTGAACGTGAACATGGTTCTGAACAACCGCTACGTCGAGCTGATCTCGGAGGGCTTCGACATGGCCATCCGCGTGGGCGAGATGGAAGACAGCAGCCTGCGCGCCCGCAAGATCGCGGACACGACCCGGCGCATGGTCGGCAGCCCGAACTACTTCCAGAAATACGGTCGCCCGATGCGCATCGACGACCTGAACGAACACAAGCTTCTGCACTACAGCTCGCAATCCTCGGGCAACGTGTGGAAGGTGCCGGCCCCCTCGGGCGAAGTGCGTCAGGTGCGCACCGCCGGGTGGCTTTCGGTCAACGACGGTCAATCGCTTCTCAACGCCGCAATCGCCGGTCTCGGCATCGCTTACCTGCCCTCCTTCCTCTATGCCGACGCGTTGGAGCAGGGGCTGGTCGAGGACGCGATCCCCGAGCTTCCGATGGATGTGCAGGGCATTTACGCGGTCTACCCGCCGGGCCGTTTCACCCAGCCCAAGGTCCGTGCCTTCATCGACTTCCTTGTCGCGGCATTCAACGACAAGGGCCCCGACAACTGGTAATACGGACGGTCGGTCCAGACTTTCCCAGCCTGACATGAGGGCAACCTGAGCACCAGAAGGATGGCAGTCCTCTGGTGCTCGTTCTTTTTTGCAGGCGACGACCCTTCGGATGCGAATGTCTTTTGCGCGACGTGTCGGGAAAGGTTAAACTGTTAAGTATGAGCGAATTGCCCTGGATCGACATCGCGTCTTATGTCGCCTCGTCCCTGGTGTTCGTTGCCTTTTTCATGAAGGCGATCCTGCCGCTCAGATTGATGGCCATCGCATCGAATGTCGCCTTCATCGTCTATGCCTTGGGCGCGGGGCTTTTTCCGATCCTCGTCCTTCACCTTTGCCTCTTGCCCCTCAATGCCTGGCGTATTCTGCAACATATGGCGGTCGTGCGGCGTGTGCGCGATGCCGCGACCGGAGCGCCGGACATTCGCAAAATCCTGCCGCTGATGGAGATGCAGACCTATGGCGCAGGCGACGTGATCTTCCGCAAGGGCGATCCGGGCCGGTCGCTCAGGTATCTGGCGGAAGGTCGCGTTCGGTTCGACGAAGTGGGGGTCGAGATCGGCGAGGGAACCGTGTTCGGCGAGATCGCTCTGTTCCTCGATACCCAAAGCCGCACCGCGACCGCGACCTGCCTGACCGACTGCACGGTTTATCGGTTGTCGAAGGAAAAGGTGATCGAACTCACCGTGCTCGATCCGGGTTTCGGGCTGTTCCTGACGCGCATGGTGGCCGAGCGTCTTCAACAGAATGTCGAGGCGACGCGGTCCGCCTAGGTCGGGCGTCGCGCGGTCCACATGCTCCCGGCCTGTCGCCCCGCATCGCAAGCGAGCGCGAGCGCACCGCGCGGGTTGAAGGGGTAGATCCGAACCTTGGTCGCTTCGACGCCCTGGTCCGTCCAAGTGCGTTTGAAGTCGTCGAGCCGCCCCTGAAAGTCGATCCTCGACACACCCTTCCCGGCCAGCTCCCGCAAAAGGTAGAACTGCTTCAGGATACCGGGCGCATACTTGCGGTAGTCTTCGTCATAAGCGGTCTTGTGCGCCCAGTAGGTGCCGCCATAGAGCTCGCCGATGCTCATGGCGATGGATTTGCCGTCGAGATCGAGAAAGGTCAAATGCAGCCGCCCATGTTCTGCCAGCGTGCGGCAGTAGAAGCGGAAGAAGCTTTCCTGCTGCGGGTCGGTCGCAAGCGCGACTCCGGCGCGGGATTTCCACCCGCTCGCCTCGATCGCGAGCGCAGTGTCGAGCAGGGCGTCGACGTCCGACACGGACGGGGTCAGAAACATCGTTTCGAGCTTTCCAAGCTCCGTCAGCCGTCGTTCGCGCCGACGGATGGATTGCGCGGTCTTTTTCTTCAGGTGCTGCGACGGGTCCGTCCATGTCGCGTCGAGGTTCAGCCACGGCTTTGCCAGCCCCGGCAGCGGGCGTGTCAGCACCAGTGCGCGGCCACGGGCCTCGTCCCGAAGGGCGGGGATGAGGGGCGAATGCGCCGGATAGTCGCCAAGCGTGATCGGGGCCCCGAAACCGATGAGGGCACGGGCAATCGCGGGAATAGCCGCTTCCGAACGGCGCGGAATTTCGACCCCGCCGCCTTCGTTACCCAGCAGGCTATACCAGCCGATCGCGTCGCGCCGCCGCATCAGGGGGATGAGTGCCTCGGGCCGCTCCGCATCGCCGACAAGGATGATCTTGGACTTGTCGCGCACCCCGTAGGACTTGAGCGAAATGTCCGACCAGACGCGCAGGTTCATCGGCGTGCGCCGATCCTCGGGCACGACCGCATCCCATGTGGCGGCCGAAACTTCATCGAGATCGACCGTGCGTATCGGCTGAAGTGCGTCCAGCGTTTCGGACTCCTCGCGTCCCAGTGTGCCCGAAGGGGTCATGTCGTCGGCAGTCAGCATATGTTCGGTCAGGTCTCGATAACAGTCTGGGAGGCCAGTGGTTCGAAGTGATCGAAAGTCAATTTACGGAACAATCCGGCGATAACATGGCAATTGACCCGAAAATGCGCGCGCTATTAAGTGGACATAAGTGACCAGATAAGGGGGCCAAGATGAAACTCGAAGGTAAGGTGATCGTCGTCACCGGCGGCGGCAGCGGCATCGGTCAGGAGCTGGTGCTCGCACTTCTCAAGCGCGGCGCACTGGTGGCCGCCGTAGACCTGCGGATGGAGGGGCTCGACGAGACGGCGGCCAAGGCGAACGCCGGGGATCGGCTTTCGCTGCACGAAGGCAATATCGCGGATCGGGAGGCGGTCATGGCGCTGCCCGCCGCCGTCGAAGCGGCCCATGGCGCGGTGGATGGCCTTATCAACAACGCGGGCGTCATCCAGCCTTTCGTGGATTTCGCGGATCTCGACATGGCGGTGATCGACCGGATGGTGAACGTGAACCTCGTCGGTCCGATCAATGTGACCAAGGCCTTCCTGCCTGCGCTCATGGCGCGGCCCGAGGCGCATCTGGTCAACGTGGCCTCGATGGGCGGGTTCATCCCGTTTCCGGGGCAGACCATGTATTCAGCGACCAAGGCGGGCGTGAAGCTGCTGACCGAAGGCATCTATGCCGAACTGATGGACACGAAGGTCGACGTGTCCTGCGTCATGCCGGGAGCCGTGAACACGCATATCGCCGAGAACTCCGGCATCGAGATGCGCGGCGGTGCCGACGCGTCGAGTGCGCGCATGACGTCGGCTCCCGATGCGGCCCAGATCATCCTCGACGGGATGGAGGCGGGCAAGCTCCACATTCTCGTCGGGTCCGATGCCAAGATGCTGTTCCGTCTCGTGCGGCTCGCCCCGACATGGGCCATCGGGTTCATCCAGAAGCAGATGGCGAAAATGGTGAAGTGACGCCTAGTCGGTCGTCACGAGGATCGCCTCGACGCGGCGATTGAAGGTGCGCCCCTCGTCCGACTGGTTCGAGGCGAGGGGGGAGAGATAGCCGATCCCTTCGGCTTCCAACTGGCTCGACGGCACGCCGTGGGCGGTGACGAGCCGCTCGAGAACCGACGTCGCGCGACGTTTCGAGATCGCGATATTCGCCGAGAGCGGGCCTTCGGCATCGGTATGCCCGACAAGGGCCACGCGCCGGGTCGGGTGGCTTTTCAGATAGGCGGCGAGGTCGGTGAGGCTGTCATACGTGCCGTCACCCAGAGCCGATGATCCGGTTTCGAACCTGAGATCGGTCAGAACATACCGCCCGACGCTTTCCATCGCCTGACCCACATCGCCAAGCGCCTCCTGCGGCACGGCGGTCTGGGTTTCGGGCGTTTCGGCTTTGGACGAGGTGACGGTGGGGTCCGGCAATTCGCCACGAGGCCCGACCTCGATCACCTGAATGTATCCGGCGCTTGCGGATCGGCTGACCAATACCGACGCGAACATGCCGCTGTCGCCGGGGACGTGGGCCGACAGGAACATGAAGTCGCCAAGGTCGACATGCATTTCGGGTTCGTGGACGACATCGGTGTCGAAACGGAAGTCGTAGCCTCCGCAGCTATCCTCATCGCATTCGAACAGGATGTCGTAACCGTCGTCGATCAACTGCTGACGAAAACCCAGCATGATCTGATAGCTGGATTGCCCGGTGCCGCCGATCCGGTAGGCCCGGGTCAAAACCGCGCCCTCAGTGCGGATGGTCGGCATGACGTCGCCATTGTGGGCGCCGATCGGCAGATCATAGGTTCCGCCCGTCTCGCGCTCCTCGAACCTGAGCGCGGCGCCGGACGGCAGCAGCACTTCGGCCGCCACCGGGGCGGCGAGCCAGAGGCACGCAAGAGCGAAGGGGGCGGGACGGATCATCGGGCCTGCGCGTGATACTCGTCGTTGGGTTGCATGTCCGTCGCGGCGGCGACCCGGTTCGACATATTGTAGAACCCGACGGTCGAGGCGATGTCGAAGATGTCGCGATCCGAGAAGCCCACGTCGCGCAGCGCCTGACGGTCGCTTTCCTCGATCTTCGCCGGTGTCTCGGTCAGTTTTTCGGCGAAATGCAGCATCGCGTCCTGCCGTGCGTCCAGATGGGCGGCGCGGAAGTTCATCACCATCGCTTCGCCCAGCTTCGGGTCGCCCGACAGCTGGCGCACGGCGGCACCGTGGGCGACGAGGCAATAGAAGCATTTGTTCACGCTCGACACCACGACCGCGATCATCTCGCGTTCCAGCTTGGACAGGCCGGAGTCGCCCAGCATGAGATCGTTGTACATCGCCGTGAAGGCGTTGAGCTTTGCGATGTCGAAAGAGTAGGCGCGCAGGACGTTCGGCACCATGCCGAGCTTTTCCATGCAGATGTCGAAGTATTTCTGCGTCGCCTCCGGCAGCGGATCGACGGGCGGCAGGTTCAATGCACCCAAGGGTTCGCTCATGTCAGGCCTCCTCCGATTTGATCCGGTAGTGATATTGCCCGCGCAACGTCATGCCAAGTGCGGCATAAAGCGGGTTCGCCGCGGTATTGCCCTGCGTCACGGCAAGGCCGATCACGTCGGCCCCGTGATCCAGCGCCCAGACGGCGCAGCGTTTGACGATCTGCCGCGCCACGCCCTTGCGCCGCTCGTCGGGGAGGACGTGAAGCGCGTGGATCAGGGCGAGGTTGTCGTGGATCGCCACGAACGCCGCCCCGCCCGGATAATCGCCCGACCGCATCAGCACCCCGGCTTTCGGGCCGCCCGCACGCTCCATCACCGCCTGACGTTCCGGCCCGATGCCGCCGTCCTGCCAGATGTCGCGGATCAGGTTGAGCGGCGGCCACATGGCATAGCACATGCCCATCTTGAACGCGCCGTCGCCGGCCAGTCGCCGCGCATCGGCAGCCCAGAGGTTCGTGGGGTCCTTCACCTCGTAACCATGCGCGGCGAGCAGGTTGTCGAGGGCCCCCTCACCGTCGCGCACCATGAATTGCGGCGTCTGGCCGAGCGCCCGCATGGCCGCTTCGGCCGTCGGCAGGTCGGCTTCGGTGACGGGCCAGTCCTCGGTGGCCGATGACACGCGGCTTCCGCCCCCCTTGCCTTCGCGGATGGTCCAAGCCCCTTCGCGATGGATCGAGGCGGGCGGCCAAGTGGCCAAGACAGCTTCGACAAGGGTTCGGCTGTCGGGGAGGGGGACGTGGTTCACGCGAGGTTTCCCGGAAAAAGTTCGGCCAGTTTGACCATGGCCGCATCGACCTCGGACCCGTCATGGCCCCGGATCACGATGTTCGAGCCGAAAGCGCCGTTGTGCTGGAACGGGTAGGAGCCGATCGAAAGCGTCGGATGGGCTTCGGCCAGCCCCCGCAGAGGGCCGGCGATCTCGCCCTCGGGCAGTTCGATCCGAAGGGTCTGGCTCAGAAGCGGTGCGCCCCCCTTTATGGTCGGCAGGACCGAGGCGACCATCGCTTCGAACACGCTGGGCACACCGGCCATGACATGCACGTTTTCGATGGTGAAGCCGGGGGCGACGGACACGGGGTTTTCGATCAGCGTCGCGCCGTCGGGTATCCGCGCCATACGCATCCGTCCTTCGGTCGCCTCGACCCCACGGCGCTCGAAGAACGCTGTGAGTAGCGCGCGTGCGTCATCGCGAATGTCGATATGGACACCAAAGGCTTCGGCCACGCAGTCCGCGGTGATGTCATCGTGGGTCGGGCCGATCCCGCCCGATGTGAACACCTGATCGTAAGCCTCGGACAGGGACTTCACCGCGTTCACGATGGCGTCGCGGTCGTCGGAGACCACCCGCGCCTCTTTCAGATCGATCCCGTGCTGCGTCAGCGCCTGCGCCAGAACATGCATGTTGATGTCGCGGGTGCGGCCCGAAAGGATCTCGTCTCCGATGACGAGCATCGCGGCGGTGGGGTTTGTCATATCTCGCTCCCGGTATGGCGTGGCGCGAATCTAGTCGCTTTTGCCGGGGGCCAAAAGGCCGAGTTGACCGGGGATGGGCGAAGGTTGGCCGGGCGGGGCGGGCCGCCCGGCCAGGTGGATCAAAGCCGTTCGATGGCGATGGCGATGCCCTGACCGCCGCCGATGCACATGGTGATGAGGCCGATCTTGCCGCCGGTGCGCTCAAGCTCGTACATCGTCTTGACCGTGATGATCGCGCCGGTGGCGCCGACCGGGTGGCCCAGTGCGATGGCGCCGCCGTTCGGGTTCACCTTGGCCGGATCGAATTTCAGCTCGTTCGACACGGCCAGTGCCTGCGCCGCGAACGCTTCGTTCGACTCGATCACGTCGAAATCCCCGACCGAAAGGCCCGTGCGCTGCATCAGGTTCTGCACCGCCGGGATCGGGCCGATGCCCATGACCTCGGGCCTCACACCCGCGTGGGCGTAGCCCAGAATGCGGAACTTCGGCGTCAGGCCCGCCTTTTCGGCCGCCTCGGCGCGGGCGAGCACGATGGCCGCTGCCCCGTCGTTGATGCCGCTCGCGTTGCCTGCGGTGACGCTACCGTCCTTCTTGAACGCCGGGCGCAGTCCGGCGAGGGCTTCGGCGGAGGTCTGTTTCGGGTGCTCGTCGGTATCGAAGGCGACGGTGTCGCGCTTGACCTTCACCTCGACCGGAACGATCTGGTCCTTGAAATAGCCCGCCTCGATGGCCTTGGCCGCGCGGGTCTGGCTTTCCAGCGCGAAGGCGTCCTGATCCTCACGGCTGATCCCGCATTCGCCCGCCACGTTCTCGGCGGTGACGCCCATGTGGCCGGTGCCGAACGGGCAGTTCAGCGCGCCCAGCATCATGTCCTGCGCGCCTGCGTCGCCCATTTTTTGACCCCAGCGGGCCTGCGGCAGGATGTAGGGCGAACGGCTCATACATTCCGCACCACCCGCAAGACCGAAGTCGGCGTCGCCCAGCATCAGGTTCTGGGTCACCGAGACGATGGCCTGCGCGCCGGACCCGCACAGGCGGTTCACGTTCATGGCGGGGGTGGTGTCGGGCACGCCCGCCTCCATCGCCGCAACGCGGGACAGATACATATCGCGGGGTTCGGTGTTGATGACGTTGCCGAAAGCGACGTGCCCGATTTGGCCGCCCTCGACGCCGGCGCGGGCGAGCGCCTCTTTCGCCGCCGTAGCGCCGAGTGTGATGGGGGGCGTCCCGGCCAGCGATCCGCCGAAGGTGCCGATGGCGGTGCGTGCGCCGCCGAGAATTACGATGTCAGTCATGAAGTCCTCCGTGTATACGCCGACCATCTACAAAATATGCAGATAGTCCATCAGAACGTTCCGTCAGCCGGATCTCTTTCCCGCGTCCGGGTGGTCAACAGGACCACCGCATCGCGGAAGGCGTCGTACTTGTCACCCAGAACGTCACGTAGTTCGGCGTCGTAGCCCTGCGCGATCGGGGCGAGCGTCTCGATCATTTCGCGTCCCTTGTCGGTCAGGGTAAGCTGGACGAGACGTCTGTCGGTTTCGTTCACCACCTTCTTGACGTATCCGCCCGCCTCGAGCCGCGTGGCCGCCCGGCTGACCTTGGGTTTGTCCATGCCGACCCGGCGCGTGATCTCGCGCACCGAAACGGCGTCTTCTTGGCTGAGATGCGCGACGACGCGCCATTCGGCAACCGTGATCCCGTAGCGTTCGCGATAATGGTAGGAAAACCCGGCGCTGACGGCCCGCGACAGTTCGTTCAACTGGTACGGCAGAAAGGTTTCGAGGTCGAATTTCGTCACGGGCATCCCCCTTTTGGCGGACATATGACGTGAAGGATCGCTAGGGCGCAAGGCTCGCACCCTTGTCATTCCCCGCGCTTTCGGTCCATCTGGCCGGACGCGGAACGGGAGGAGGACCACATGCGCGCCGGGATCGTCACACTCGTGGTGGCTTACGTGTTGAGCCAGTTCTATCGCGCCTTCCTTGCCGTCATGGCGCCGGTGCTGAACGCCGACATCGGCGCGACGCCCGAGGATCTGAGCCGCGCCTCCGGCCTTTGGTTCCTCGTCTTCGCCGCGATGCAGATTCCCGTGGGCTGGCTTCTGGACAACGTGGGGCCGAAAAAGACCTCGTCGATCCTTTTTGGGATCGGGGCTGCCGGGGGCGCGGCCCTGTTCGCCGTGGCGCAGGGGCCGGGCACCGTGAACATGGCGATGGCGCTGATCGGTATCGGGTGTTCCCCGGTGCTGATGGCCAACTACTTCACCTTCGCCCGCGTGTTCGAGCCGCGCGTGTTCGGGACGCTTGCGGGCGTCGTTCTGGGCACGGGCACGTTCGGAAACGTGGTCGCGTCCTATCCGATGGCCTGGGCGGTCGAGACGATGGGGTGGCGCGAAACCATGTGGGGACTTGCCGCGATCAGCCTGCTCATCGCGCTGGTCATGGCGGTGCTGGTCAAAGACCCGCCGCCGTTCGAGCATGAGCCGGGGGCCAAGAAGGGCTCGGTCCTCACGCTGCTCGCCATTCCGGCGCTGTGGTTCATCATCCCGATCCAGATCGTGAACTACGCCCCCGCCGCAGGTCTGCGTGGGCTTTGGGCGGGACCGTATCTTGAGGATGTCTTCGGCCTGACCTCGAACGGGATCGGGATCGTCACGCTGGTCATGGCGCTTGCGATGATCGCGGGCAACTTCCTTTACGGCCCGGCGGACCGCCTGTTCGGCACGCGCAAATGGGTGATCTTCTTCGGCAACGGGCTGGCGGCGTTGAGCCTGTTCGGCCTCTGGCTCTTCCCCGACAACAGCGTGGTCACGACGACTCTGCTACTGTCCGCCGTCGGCCTGTTCGGCGCGTCCTTCCCGCTCATCATGGCGCACGCGCGGGCGTTCTTCCCGCCGCATCTGGCAGGGGCCGGGGTCACGCTTATCAACCTGATGGGGATCGGGGGCGTGTCGCTGTTCCAGTTCGCGTCGGGCGGCATCTTCGCGGCAACGAAAGAGGGCGCAGCCTCGGCGGCCGCGCCCTATCAATCGTTGTTCCTGTTCTTCGGCATACCGCTTCTGATCGGGCTGGCGATCTACCTCTTCAGCACCGACCGCACGGATTAAGCGGCGCTCCGGCTCCGCGAACGGCGGCGGCGCTGGCCGCTGCGGGCGGGTTTCTTGGCGCCCTGACCCTCGGACTTCGGTTTGGCCGCCGCTTTGGGCTTGCCGCCACCGCGCCGCGGGCCACGCCCGCGACCGCCGCCACCGCCATTTCCGCCGCGACCCTGTTTCGGGGGCGCGAGTTCTTCGGGCCGGTTGCCGCCCAGAACCGGAATGTCGATCTTCATCAGCTTTTGGATGTCGCGCAGGTAGCCAAGCTCATCGCCCGTGACGAGCGAGATCGCGTCGCCATCGGCGCCTGCGCGCGCGGTGCGGCCGATCCGGTGAACGTAGTTCTCGGCCACGTTCGGCAGGTCGAAGTTGAACACGTGGCTCACACCCGGAATGTCGATGCCGCGCGCGGCCACGTCGGTCGCGACGAGAACGCGGGCCTTGCCGTCACGAAACGCGGCAAGCGCCCGGTCGCGCTGACCTTGGCTCTTGTTGCCGTGAATCGACACCGCGTCGAAGCCAGAAGCGCAAAGCTGCTTCATCAGCCGCTCGGCCCCGTGCTTGGTGCGCGCGAAGACCAGCGACAGACCGTCCGGCTCGTCCGAAAGGTAGGCTTTCAGGATGTCGATCTTGTCGCCCTTGTCCTGCGCCCAATGCACGCCTTGGGTGATCTTGTCGGCGGCCTTGCCCGGCGCGGCGACCTGCACCTTGACCGGATCGGTCAGGTAGGCGCGGCTGAGTTCCTCCATCTGTTTCGGCATGGTGGCGGAGAACAGCATGGTCTGGCGCGGCGTGCCAAGTTCCGGCGCGATCCGGCGCAGGGCGTGGATGAAGCCCATGTCGAGCATCTGGTCGGCCTCGTCGAGCACCAAGAACGTCGCCGTGTCGAGGCGCACGGCCTTGCGGTCCATCAGGTCGATCAGGCGGCCGGGGGTGGCCACAAGAATGTCGGTGCCTTTGGCGAGGATTTGCACCTGCTTGTTGATCGACTTGCCGCCGACCACGGTGTTCACCTTGATATGCGTGCCTTTGACATAGGCGATCAGGTTGTCGGCGATCTGGTTCACCAGTTCGCGCGTCGGGGCGAGGACGAGGGCGCGCACGCCCTTCGGCTCGCGTTTGTCATGGCCGCCGAGTAGCTGTTGCACGAGCGGCAGACCGAAGGCCGCCGTCTTGCCGGTGCCGGTCTGGGCCAGACCCAGAACGTCGGTGCCCGCAAGGGCGTGGGGAATGGCCTGCACCTGAATGGGCGAGGGGGTCTGGTATCCCGCAGCCTTCACGGCGGCGAGGAGTTTCGGGTCCAGCCCGAGATCGTTGAAGGTCGTCATATTGTCTTTCCGCGAAGCGCAAAGGCTCCGCCTGTCCGGCGCATCGGCGCCGTCATCGCTGGGACGCGCACGGGCCTCATGACAAAGCGATTGCCTGCCACCGTCCGGCGCGAAGCCCCCCGCGTGAAATGGGAACCTGTATCGGGGCGCTTCGCCCCTGCATCCTGACCCTGCCGCCCATGTTTTTGGTCGTTGTCGTGGCGACGGCGGCTCACGCGGCCGCGGTCAGGATGAGCGGCATATCGGGCGTGCCGTCACAAAAGTCAATGGAGCCTGTCACGAATGGTGAGCGATGAAACTCTTTCACCTCTCTCTGCATTCCTGTATCAGCGCCCGAAACCTGAGACACCGAAAAGGAGAGCCAGATGGGCTACAAGGTCGTCGTCTGCGGCGCCACGGGGAACGTGGGTCGCGAAATGCTCAACATCCTGGCCGAGCGCCAGTTCCCGGTCGACGAGATCGCCGCGCTCGCGTCGCGCCGGTCACTGGGAACCGAGGTGAGCTTCGGCGACAAGACCCTGAAGACCCAGGACCTCGACCAGTTCGATTTCTCGGGCTGGGACATGGCGCTGTTCGCCATCGGCTCGGACGCCACCAAGAAATACGCGCCGATCGCCGCCAAGGCCGGTTGCGTCGTGATCGACAACTCGTCGCTCTACCGCTACGACCCGGACGTTCCGCTGATCGTGCCGGAGTGCAACCCCGAGGCGGTGCACGGCTATTCCAAGAAAAACATCATCGCGAACCCGAACTGCTCGACCGCGCAGATGGTCGTGGCGCTGAAGCCGCTGCATGACCGCGCCAAGATCAAGCGCGTCGTTGTCTCGACCTATCAGTCGGTCTCCGGCTCGGGCAAAGACGCGATGGACGAGCTGTGGAACCAGACCAAGGGCATGTTCGTGCCGGGTCAGGAGGTCGAGCCGTCGGTCTATCCGAAGCAGATCGCGTTCAACTGCATCCCGCAGATCGACGTGTTCATGGATTCGGGCGACACCAAGGAAGAGTGGAAGATGGTCACGGAGACGAAAAAGATCGTCGATCCGTCGATCAAGGTCACCGCGACCTGCGTGCGCGTCCCGGTCTTCGTCAGCCACTCCGAGTCGGTCAATGTCGAGTTCGAGGAATTCCTCGACGAGGACGAAGCCCGCGAAATCCTGCGTCAGGCGCCGGGCCTGCTTGTCGTCGACAAGCGCGAGCCGGGCGGCTACGTCACCCCGGTCGAGGCTGTGGGCGACTTCGCCACTTTCATTTCGCGCATCCGTCAGGACGTCACGATCGAGAACGGCCTGAACTTCTGGTGCGTCTCGGACAACCTGCGCAAGGGCGCGGCGCTGAACGCGGTTCAGATCGCCGAGCTTCTGGGCCGCGAGGTTCTGAAAAAGGGCTAATCGTCCTCGATCAGAATGAGATCATCGTCGCCGTCGGGGGAAACTCCGGCGGCGATGTCATTCAGGATGTGCTGCATCCGGTGCGGATGGCCCGGCATCGGGCAACGGAATTTGCGCACGAAGCGCGCATAGGCAAAGCCAAGCTCAGACGATTTGCACAGCCGCGCGCCGGTCACGCGGTCATGGATCGTCAGGCCCCCGCCCGCGGGCCGGACCTCATACCCTTTCAGCGATAATCTCCCGGCAAGGTCCGCCCATCCATTCGCGCTGGCCATCTCTGCTGCGAGGAGCCGCTGAAGGCGGGCGACGAGCGGCTCATCCGCCTGGTTGGGCGTCTTCGCCCCGGTGTGGCGTTTAATTTCCTTCTCGACCAAAGCCCGCACGATCTGGCCCGGCGTCAGATCACGCGCTTCGGCAATACGCTCAAGCCCCCGGATCATTTCGGGCGGCATGGACAGGGTGACGGGTTCAAGGGTCATACCCCACCCTCCCGCATCGTCCTTAACGATCGGTGAATTCGCGCCGACGAAAATCCCGGTGCTATGCCCGCGCCCCGCCCCGCGTTAGCGTGCCTTCACCTCAATTCAGGAGAGCACCCAGTCATGCGCGCCACCGTTTCCCTCATCGCTCTGATCGCCGCCGTTCCCGCTCAGGCCGATACCTTCTTCGCGCAGGCCCCAGTGGCCGAAGCGATCATCTATCCCGACGGGGCGACACTGACCCTGCGCGCCGAACTCGATCTGCCCGCGGGCGAGCACGTCGTCATGGTGCCTTACCCCGAGGCCGACGGCATGGGCAGCCTGCCGCGTATCGCGGTGAGCGAGGGCGTGGTGGTCGGCGCGCTGGGTTTCCGGCGCGACGTGGTTTCAGACGCGCGCGACCTTTATACCGAGGCGCAGGAGGAAGCAGCCGCCCGGATCGACCGAGCCGAACAGGCGCTCGAAGCCAAGATGGACGAAATCGAGGTGGCTCGGGTGGACCTTGCGGCCTTGCAGGCCAAAGCCGACTATCTTGCCGCGATTACACCGCCGGCCGAGGCGACGGCGGAGGAAATCCTCGCCATCGCAGACCTCGTCGCGACGCAGACGGCCGAAACCCGCGCCGCGCTTCTCGTCGCCAAGGCTGCCCTGCGGCCGTTGGAGGAAGAGCTTTCCGATCTGAAGGGTGACCTTGCCGCTGCCCAAGCCGCGCTCACCCGCCTGTCCCCGCCCACGACCGAGAACGACATGCTGACCGTCGAGGTTGTCGTCGCCGAAGCGGGGCCGGTTGCGCTTGAGATGACCGAGCAGAGCTGGGCCGCTGGCTGGCGCGTGGATTACGACATGAACCTCGACCGCGAGGCGGGCGAGATCACGATGGACCGCAAGCTGATCGTCACGCAGGACGACCGGAGGGCCTGGACCGATGTGGCGCTGACCCTGTCGACCGCACGGCCCAACGACCGCATCGCGCCGAGCGAGGTTTATCCGGATATGGCCGATATCTTCGACCCTGAGGAGCGTCGCCCGATCCCGATGGCCCCGCGCGCGGAAATGGAGATGGCGGACGAGGATATGGCCGTTGCGGGAATCGTCGCCGAACCCGCGCCGATGAAAACGGCCGGTTTGCAGATCGACGGGCTTGCGGTGTCCTATGTCTATCCAGACCCGGTGTCCATCGCGCCGGGCGAGGCGGCCGAACTTGCGCTCGACACGCTGACCATACCGGCCGATGTCACCATCGAGGCCGCGCCGCGTTGGGACGAGACCGCGTTCCTCATGGCCGAATTCACGAACGAGACCGGCGAGCCGATCCTGCCGGGCGAGGCGAGCTTGATGCGCGACGGTCATTTCGTCGGGCGCATGGCGATCCCGATGATCCCGGCGGGCGGCGACGAGGAGCTGGCGTTCGGCCCGATGGAATCGATCCGGCTCGACACGATCCTCAAGCGCAATGCGGAAGGGGACGCCGGGATCATCAACCGATCCTCCACGCGCGTTCAGGACATCACCTTCACCGTCGAGAACCTGTCGGACGAACCGCAGGAGGTTCGCGCACTCTTTCCGCTGACCTTCTCGGAGAAGGAGGATCTGGAGGTCGAAATCGTCGCGTTGCCCGCGCCGGACGAAACCGACGTCGATGACCGCCGGGGCGTGTCGGCCTGGGATCTGACGCTTGCGCCGGGCGAGACGCAGGAGGTCGAGATCACGATCACCCTCGACTGGCCCGAGGGGCAGGTGCTCAGTTGGAACCCGTGACGACCGGTCGATTTTAACTCAACTAAAATCGTTTCCTTGAGGCACCGTTTCGCCGCAAGTCAGCGCGATTTGTGACCGAATTCTTAGCGACAACGTAGGGGTCGGCGGACAAGCCGACCCTGCGGCAAAGCCCGCTCGGCCCGAGAGGCCCCAGCCGGAAACCGGTTTTCCCTTCTTCAGAACAGCGGGCCAACAGCGGCCCCGAGCAAGGACCGGATCGTCATGAACAGCATCGTCATCGCCTTTCCCAAGACACGCGCCGCCAATTCCAATGCGCCGCGTCTGCCTATGGCTGCCGCGAACATCGTGTCGCTCGAACGGTGGAAAGGCCGCACGCGCCCGCACCGCACCGCGAACGGCGTGTTCTTCATGACCCGTGTCCTCGCCACCTCCGGCGATTTCGCCTGATCCAACATTCCGGGAGAATTACCATGACCGCCTTTAACGCCACCACGACCACCGTTCTTGAAAGCGAAGGGTGTGAGGATCTGCCGATCGTCGAAAAGGTTCGCCGGGGTCGTCTAGCCGCGCTTGCCGCACTGCGGGCCGTGACGGCCGACTCAGGCAACGTCGTGTCCATTTTCGACGGCACCCTGCCCAAGCGCGCGGACCGTCCGGTTTTCCATACCTGCCGAAAAGCCAGTGAAAACAAGCTCCCGCCGCTGATGCTTACGAATCCCATTGCGGCGTGAATGCGACTCACTTGTGTCGGGGGTCATGGCAGGGCCGCATTTGAACCGGCTGGTTACCGCGAACTAGGGCGAAGGTGGGTCTGAAAGGGGCAAAAACCGGTATTTTTAGGTGTCGAAAGGGTGAAATGCCCCAGTCTTGCCCCATTTGGGCACATTTCCCGCCCGAATCGGGGCGCAGCTTTGTCCTCATCGGAACAGAAAAGTGCCAACGAGGTTTAGAATGGCTGCCACCGCTCAGAACCAGAAAGACGAAAAGGTCGTTCGCTTCCCGAAGCCGTTCAAAGGCATCGCGAACCGCGACCGGAAAAAACGTCTGCCCGAGCTGTCGAGCACCGACATCGAGGATTTCTTCTCGAATGCCGACAGCAAGGGCACCATCAAACGACTAGCGGCCTGACCACCGCGCTCTCCTGACCACCTGACCAAACCTGACCACACGGCCACACAAAAACAAAACGGCCACAAAATCCTGGGGAAACCAAAATGACCAACGTTATCGACTTCACCGCCTACGCCGCCAAAGCTCCGAAAGCTGCCGCTGGCAACGTCTACCAGAACAACGTCGTGTCGATGGCCGACTGGAAAGCCGCCGCGAATGCCCGCCGCTGCAACCACGTCACCACCGACGTCCTCGCCTCCGGCGGTTCCGTCGCCTGAGCGACTGACCCCGACGCCCCCCCAACGACACCCCTGAATTCTGGAGACACCCCAATGACCCTCATCGAAAAAGCCCGCGCCGGACGCCTTGCCGCTCTCGCTTCGCTGGATGCCGCCAACGACCACGCTCACAATGTGGTTTCCATCTTCGACTTCGAACCTGTGAAAAAGGCCCAGCCGATCCCGGCCTTCAGCTCGATCCGTTCGCAAGGCTCCGTGGTGCGCCTCGCCGCCTGATCGGCCCCGACAGTCGGAAAGACGGATGCGGACGCCCTCGCCGCATCCGTTTTTCATTTCCGGGACAACGCTTCGCGAAAACGGACCGCCCGCCTTACGAAGGTCAGGACCGTCCCGATCAAAACCACCCAAAGCGCAAGTTCCAGGGTCGCATGACCGGCGATCCGGGGCAGCGCAATGGCCAGAAGCGCCGCGATGGTTATCGCCGCCATGCGGTGCGGTTTCGCCATCGGGCCTGAGAAATCCGCGTCCAACCCCTGCGCGACACGTGCTTCACGGACATAGGCCGTCCCGACGGCGACCGATCCGACCGCCCACCCGAGGGCGGGGTTGTCGACGGCAAGACCCGCACCGACAAGTATGGCGACATCCGCGATCCGGTCGGGAAACTCATTCCAGAACGCGCCGTCCGCGGACGCTTTCCCCCCTTCGACCGCCACCATGCCGTCGAGCAGATTGCACAAGAGGCGCAACTGGATCGCCGTGGCTGCAACCACCAGCCAACCATCGGCAACGCCGCGCGAAGCCCAGAACGCCACACAGGCGAGGCCGGCGAACAGCACGGAAGCCATCGAGATCGCGTTCGGCGTGACCTGCGTTCGGGCCAGCCCGCGTGCCAGTGCTTTGGCCCAGCCCGCGCTGCGTGTCGCAAGCGGGCGGCGGGTCACTGTGCCCGGCTCGGTGCGAAGGACCGCCGAAGTGTTAAAGTGTACGTCGCGCCATAGATCGTGGCGACCGTGAAGGGCACGATAACCGTGGCCCAGAAGGCGGGCGTGCCTGCGAGCGTGTGGATCACGGTGAGCATGGTGGCCGAAATCGTGCTTGCCGCAAGCGTCGGCGGCAGCACGCCCGTCGTGCGTTGGGCCACCCATTCCAACGCTTTCTTGATGAAGAACGTCATCGTGCCCGTGATCGCCCCCTGCACCAGCCCGGCGATCAGGGCGGCCGGCCACGGATGACCGAGGTTCGCGATGAAGGCCCAGCCCCCCATCAGGAGGACGCCCGCAAGGACGTGAGCGATATTCGAATGCAGAACTGCCATTAGACCGACCAGAAATACCTTACGACGTGGAAAAATACGGGCGCGGAAAACACAACGGAATCAAGACGATCGGTAAAGCCTCCGTGGCCTGCGATCAAGTGCCCCCAGTCCTTTACGCCCTTATCCCTTTTGATAGCTGACATTACCAATCCGCCGAAGAATCCCATGAGAGTGACGAGAATGGCAAGTAAGGCTGCCTGCCATATGGCGAAGGGCGTGAGCCATGCGAGAAGCGCCCCGAGGGCCGAGGCCGAAAGAACGCCGCCGGCAAACCCCTCCCACGTTTTCGAAGGCGACAGGGATGGGGCCACCGGGTGACGCCCGATCAGCTTGCCCCAGACGTATTGCAGCACATCCGAGCCCTGAACGACGACGACGAGCCATGCGATCAGCAGCACTTCGCGGCCTTCGAAGCCCGGAATGTCCAGCGTCAGAAGCGCCGGAACGTGGGAGGCGGCGAAAACCGCGACCATCAGGCCCCATTGGGTTTCGGCTACGCGGCTCAGAAAACGCGAGGTGTCGCCGCGCAGGGCGACGAGGATCGGCATGAATAGGAAGGCGTAGACCGGGATAAAGATCGAATAGAGGCCATACCAGTCGATGTAGATCAGCCAGTATTGCACCGGGATGACGACGAAGAACGACACCAGAAGCGCCCAGTGGTCGGCGCGGGCCTTGACGGTGAGGGTCAGGAACTCGCGCAGTGCCGCAAAGGACATCAGTGCGAACAGAACGACGACGCCGATGCGACCGAACAGAAGCGCGAGCGCCAGAAGGAACACCATCGCCCACCACGAATTGATTCGGGCGTTCAGGTTTTCGATGACCGTGTTCGTGCCGTCCGCGTCGAAGCGACGGCGCAGCACCTCGCCAAGGCCTGACGCCAGCGACAGAACCACCACGACGGCGAGCAGGAGGCGAAAGAACTCTTCGGGGGCGTTCATGCGTCACGCTCCGGCTTGAGGGCGACCAGCGCCTGTTCGGCTCGCTTCAGGAACGCCTCTTTCGTTTCCCCGTCGCCCAGATGGATCGGCGTGCCATAGGTGACCGTGCACAGCAGCGGCACCGGAACGATCTCGCCCTTTGGCAGGATGGCATTCAGGTTTTCGATCCACGTCGGCACGAGATCCACCTTGGGCCGCTTCGAGGCGACGTGGAACAGACCCGTTTTGAACGGCAGGAGCGGATCGGGCCCCATGTTGCGCCCGCCTTCGGGAAACAGGATCAGGCTGGAGCCTTCGTCCAGCGCGCCGACCATGAGCTCGACAGGGTCGTCCGCCCGGTTTTCGGGGTTCCGGTCGATGAGCACCGCGCGAAACACGTCGCGACCGGCGAACGCGCGAAGCGGCGACTTGAGCCAGTAATCGGCGGCGGCCACGGGCCGGGTGCGGTCACGTAAAGCAGGGGGCAGGACGGCCCATGCGAGCACGAAATCCCCGTTCGACGTGTGGTTGGCGTAATAGATGCGTTGGGCGGGAACCGGGTCGATCCCCGCCCAGATCGCCCTAGGGGCCGTGACCAGCCGGGCGAAAAGAACGATGGCATGTCCTGCGACGAGCGCCGCGAAGGCTTTCAGTCCTCGCAGCGCCCGGTGCATCAGACCGGCTGGAAGGAGTCGGTTTCGGTTTCGTAGAACAACAGCCCGCCTTCCCCGATGTCGTGCCACAGGCCATGCAGCGAAAGCTCTTCCTTCTTCACGGCGTCCGCCACGAAGGGGAAGGTCATCAGGTTGTCGAGCGACACCTTCACGGCTTCTTTTTCAAGGTGATCGACGCAATCCTGCCCGGAGTGGTGGTCCTTGATCCGGTCATAACCCGGTTGCAGCACGTCCATCCAGCGACCGACGAAACTTTCGGGCGCCTTCAGCTCGGGCGCGGCGCCGGTGGCCATGTCGTAGAAACCCTTGACGCCCCCGCAGGACGAATGGCCGATCACGATGACATGCGCGACCTTGAGTGCCGTGACGGCGTATTCGATGGTCGCCGAGGTGCCGTGCCGATTCCCGTCCGGTTCATAGGGCGGCACGAGGTTCGCGATGTTACGGTGAATGAAGAATTCACCCTGATCGGCGCCGAAAATCGACGTCACGTGCACGCGGCTGTCGCAGCAGGAAATGATCATCGCGCGGGGATGCTGTCCCTCGCTCGCCAATCGGCGATACCATGATTTGTTCTCGGAATAGCTCGTCGCTTTCCAGCCTTGGTAACGCTGGACAAGATATTTCGGAAGCGGTCTCGCGTGGTCCATGCTTCTCCCCGTTGTTGCGCGCGGTCAAAGCTGTTTAGGCGGATTTTTCGGGAAATTCGAGTGATTTCAAGATCACGCGGAAACCTTTTCTTGAGGCTGAGGGTGCACGGTTCATGCGCTTTGAGGGGAAAGGGTGAAGGTGATGTCAGTTGCCGTTTTGAAATTGGCCGAAGCGGTCGCGCTCGACCGCGACCAGTTGGAGGTGCTTTACCGGCAATTGGGTCCGGTCGGGGCCGACAAGGTCGTGCAGCACGCGCTCGAGGAATTGTCGGCGCTGCTCGAAGCCCTGCCGGGGGATTACCGCGATGGACGCTTCGACGATCTCACGGCCGGGGCGCGCGCGCTTGCCGCAGTGGCGCAGCAGGTCGGCATGACCAAGCTTGCGCGCGTGTCGCGTGATTTGTCCGATCTCTCCTCCGGACGCGACGCCCCGGCGCTGGGCGCTGTCATCGCGCGGCTGGAACGGATCGGGGATCGGTCACTGGTCGCTGTCTGGGATATGTCGGACGGGATCGGCTGAGGGGCGCAGGCCCCGCGCGGCCCCCGTTGCAGGTGCCCGCACATGGGATAGGGTGGCGCGGTCGACAATCTGACCGGAGCCAACATGAGCCTGACATTCGCCGCACCGACCGATGATGCCATCCCCCTGACGCTCGTGCCGAAGGAGTCGCTTGCGAAGGTCAAGGAATCCCTGCCGGACAGCCATGCGGCATGGCTCGACGCAAGCGGCTATTCCGCAGGTCTCGGGGTGGTGCTCGTCTTGCCGGGCAAAGGCGGCAAGATCGACGGCGCTCTCGTCGGATTGGGCGATGCCAAGGCGCGCGCGCGAATGCGGTTCGGCACGGCAAAGGCCCGCGCGGCGCTGCCGGAGGGGACCTACCGGCTTGTCACGGACCTGACCGGCCACGCGCTTGACGAGGTCGCGTTGGGCTGGCTTCTCGCCGGTTACACCTTCGAGAAATACGCCAAGCACCCCGCGCCCAAGGCCGGACTGATCGCGCCCGATGGGGTCGATGCGGCGCGGTTGCAGGCGATCGCGGCGGGTGAGGCACTGACCCGCGATCTCATCAATACGCCCGCAAGCGATATGGGGCCGGCGGACCTTGCCGATGCGGCCCGTGCGCTGGCGGACGAATTCGGCGCCGAGATCGACGTGATCGTCGGCGACGATCTGATCGAACAGAATTTCCCGATGATCCATGCGGTCGGCCGCGCCGCCGTGCGTGCGCCGCGCCTGATCGACATGCACTGGGGCGAAAGCGGGCCCACCCTGACGCTGGTGGGCAAAGGCGTGTGCTTCGACACCGGGGGGCTCAATCTGAAACCGGGCGCGTCGATGGGCCTTATGAAAAAGGACATGGGCGGCGCGGCGACCGTGCTTGGCCTCGCGCGGATGATCATGGCGCTGGGGCTGAAACTGCAATTGCGCGTTCTGATCCCCGCGGTCGAAAACGCCGTCTCGGGCGATGCTTTCCGGCCGGGCGATATCCTGATCAGCCGCAAGGGGCTGACGGTCGAGATCAACAACACCGACGCCGAGGGGCGGCTGGTGCTGGCCGATGCGCTTGCACTGGGGGACGAGGATATGCCGGACCTGATGGTGTCGATGGCGACGCTGACGGGGGCCGCGCGGGTGGCGGTCGGCCCGGACCTCGCCCCGTTCTACGCGACGGACGAGATGGATGCCGACGCGCTGCGCGTGGCCGCGCCGAAAGTGGCGGACCCGGTCTGGGAAATGCCGTTCTGGACGCCGTATGACGCGATGATCGAGCCGGGGATCGCCGACCTCGACAACGCGCCGAAGGGCGGGTTCGCAGGGTCGATCACGGCGGCCCTGTTCCTGAAACGCTTCGTGACCGACACCGACCGATACGTGCATTTCGATATCTTCGGTTGGCAGCCTTCGGCGGCCCCGGCACGGCCCGTCGGCGGCGTGGGACAGGGGGCGCGCGCGCTCCTCGAAGCCCTGCCCGGGATGCTGAAACTGTGACCGACCGACGGCTTCTGAAATCGAACGGTCGCGTCGCGCATGTGTCGTTGCGGGGTCAGGTCGACGCGGAAGCCTTTGTCGAAGGCGAGCGGCGGAGTGTCGCCGTTCCCGTCGCCACGCTCAGAGATGCCTTGGACCCCGCCAAACGCCTGCGGGAACTGGTGCTTCACGACACCTTCGTCGTGCTCGACGAGTCGGACGGGCGTTGCTTCGGGTTTGCCGAGAAAGACGGATATGTCGGCACCATCGCGTCCGACCTCCTCGCCGAACCCGGTTTTGAGCCGACCCACATCGTCTCGGCGCGTCAGAGCTATCTGGTCGGTTCGCCCGAACTTAAGACCGGAGACGAGGCATTGCCGATTTCGCACGGCTCCCGTCTGACCGTCTTCGCCACGCATGAGGGCGGTCGTTGGGGCGAGGTGGACATGCGGCGGCGCCCGAGCGAGATCGACGGGCACAAGACCGGACGCACGCAATACGTGCCCATGGCGCACCTGCGGCCCATCGCCGAGGTCGAAACCGATCCGGTCGCCGTCGCCGAGCGGTATCTGGGAACGCCTTATCTGTGGGGCGGAAATTCCGGGTTCGGACTGGATTGTTCCGGGCTGGTTCAGGCCGCTTTTCTCGCCTGCGGTCTGCCTTGTCCGGGTGACAGCGACATGCAGAAGTCACTCGGTGAAGCGGCCGAGGGTCCGGCGCGGCGCGGCGATCTTCTGTTCTGGAAGGGGCATGTCGCGATGGTTGCGGACGAGACGCGGATCATCCATGCCAACGCCCGTGCGATGGGGGTCACATACGAGGACATGGAGGCGGCGATTGCGAGGATCGAGGCGCAGGGCGATGGCCCGGTGACGGCGCATCGGCGCCTGCCGTAATCACTCGACCGCGCGGATCAGCTTGCGTTCGAGCACGCGGAGCACCGTCTTGAGGTCCGCGCCACGTTTCAGGATCTGCCCGTCCATGCCGATGACCGAATACTGGCCCTGCTTTCCGCGCAGCTTCGGCCGTTTCTCGATCCGGTAAAGCGGGTTTTCGGCGGCTCTGCGGAACACCGAAAAGATTGCGACGTCTTTCAGGAAACTCATGCCGTAGTCGCGCCATTCGCCGGCGGCGACCATGCGTCCGTATAGGCCAAGAATGATGGAGAGCTCGTGGCGGTTGAATGCCACCTTCTCGTCTACGTTACGAGGGAACGGAGTGGGCGCGTTCATGGGGCAAGCCTGCGCCCAATTCGACGGTAAATCAATCCCCGGATGAGTGCGCCCGATTCACGACACAAAAAGACCGCTGGTTTACCGCGGGTCGCCCAAAATGGCGCCGCGATTGGTATGCAAACCTGACCCTCGAAGCGCAAGCTTCCCCGGTGCCGCGTCAACAGCCCCCACCCAGTTTGCGGCGCCGGGATCCAAAACCCCACCCCAAGCGGTGGGGTTTTGCATTTTTCCGCCTACGTGCCGGAAACAAGGGCGCTGGTTTTGCTTGATTGTGTTGGTGATTTGCACGGGACGGGCTGCTCCGTCATGCAAGGCTGGGCCGCCTTGCGGAAATCAGGGGCTTCAGCCCACCAGCGCGATGACCCCCGCGACCGTGAAGATCGACACGGCGGTCGAGACGAGGATGGCGGCCGACACCCGCATCGGTGCCACCCCGTAATGCTGGGCGAGGATGAAGACGTTGCCCGCAACGGGCAGGGCCGCCGTCGCGATCATGACCTTGGCCGAGAAGGCGTCGAGCGTGAATACGAAGATCGCCATGACGGCCACCGCCGCGGGATGCAGGACCAGTTTGGCGAAGGACAGCCAGACCGCGACCGACAGCCGTTCGGCCGATTTCGAGGCGAGCGAGGCGCCGATTGCGAAGAGCGCGCCGGGGGTGGCCGCCGCCCCCAGAAGGGTCAGCATTTCGGTGACGGGGCCGGGGAGCGGAATGCCCGTGGCCGACCACGAAAAACCGGCGACGATGGACACGATCATCGGGTTCTTCACCAGCCCCATCGCCACGGTGCCCAGAACCTTGGGGCTGACACGTCCGTCACGCGTTCCCGTAATGAGGATCACGATGAGCGACGAGAACACGACGAGGTCCACGGCAAGGCACAGCATGACCGGCCCGATCGCCTCTTCCCCGAACAGAAGCGCCAGCATGGGCACGCCAAGGAAGCCGGTGTTGCCGATCACGGCGCATTGCGCCTCGACCGCGGCCTGTTCCACGCCGATGCGGCGAACGAGGGCGACGATGGTCGCGACGATGTAGATGGCCGAGGTGCCGATCAGGTAGGCCCAGATGAACGGCCAGCTCACCACGTCGCCCAGATTGAGCGTGGCCGAGAACCTGAGCAGCATCGCCGACAGGGCGAAGTAGAATACGAACTTGGTCAGTGCCGCCGTCGCTGCTTCCGAGAAAAAGCCCGTGCGCCCCGCGAGATAGCCAAGCGCGATCACGGCGAAGAAGGGAAGAACCTGGATAAGGACAGCGACCATGACCTGCCCCTAGCATGACCTGCGGGCGGCCACCATCCTCAAGCGAAGGCGCCGTGACAGAACCATCCGGCGCTCTGCGCGGCACCGTGGGCGAAGTAGAGCCACAGCCGTTCGCCCCGCGTCGTCGTCACCACCCAGTAGTCGCGCTGCCCGGTGCGCCAGGCGGGATCGTCCAGCCACCATTCCGGGGCGAGCCGTTCCGGGCCAAAGGCGCTGGCCACCCCGTGATCGCGTCCGCGCCAGCGAAAGGTCTCGGGCAGATGGGGCAGGTCGGGGATCATCACCGGCTCCGGCGGCCACATCCTGAGGGGCCGTTCGCGGGCCGGGGCCTGCCAGTTCGTCGCGGGCTGGGAAAAGGCGGCGGCCAGCACGGTGGCGCCCTTTTCGGGGATATGGCTTTCCGCCGGGTGCAGGCGCACCATCGCCTCCAGCCCCAGCCGCGTGCCGATCCGCCCCAGAAGGTCGTCGAGCGCCGCGCCCGGACCACGGTTCGACACGGTCGCGCCCGCCTCCAGATGCCCGCGATGCTGGGTGGCGTGCACCGGCTCGTGACTGGTCACCACCAGCCGCACCGCGTCGATGCCGAAGCCCGCGTCGACGTCGGACAGCTTCATGCCCAAGAGCGGGCGCATCCGGTGCGGGTCGGCGGTGGGGCGGGCCAGCCCGATCTCGACCGCCTGCATGGTGTGGTCGGACCGCGAGAATTCGGCCCTGACCCGCCGTGCGCCTCGGCCCGCGCGGGTCAGGCGGTCGCACAGCTCCGGCAGCAGGCGGTCGAAACAGGCGAGCAGATCCTCCTCGAGCCCGATGGGATCGGGCAGGCCCATACGCACGGCGAAGCGCACCGGGGGACGGGCGGGCGAGACGGGTTCGGGTTCGACGCCCAGCGCCTGATCCAGCCGGCGCACCATGTGCCGTCCGAACCGGCGGGCCAGACCTGCGCGCGGCGTGCCGAACAGGTCGTCGATCCGGCGCAGCCCCAGCCGCGTCAGCCCCTCGACCGTCTCCGTTTCAAGCCGGAGCGCGGCGACGGGCAGGGGGCCGATGGCCTGTCTGGTCTGTCCCACGGGCGCGATGCGCGGGGCGACCGACTGCGTGGCGGGCTTGGGGGCCGTGCCGCCGCGCGTCCAGTGTTTGCGCTTCACGGCACGGGATCGTGTCGCGCGCGCCTCCTGATCGATGGCGTCGCCGGAGCGGTGTCCGCTGCCCGCCACATTCGCGAACCGCGCCAGCGCCCATGCCGCACCCAGCGTGTCGGCCAGCCCCAGCCGAACGGTCAGCCCCAGCGTGGCGCATTCCCGGTCGATCTCGGCGGCAAGCTCTTGTTCGCCGCCGAACAGATGCGCGCAGCCGGTGATATCGAGGATCAGGCCGTCGGGCGCCTCTTCCGAGACCCACGGGCTGAAACGCCCCGCCCAGCGGCGGAGCGTGGTGAGGAACGCGGCCTCGGCCACCGGATTGGCGGGTCGCGAGGTGAGGCCCGGACACATCGCCCGCCCGTCGCGCAGAGGCTGGCCAAGGCTCAGGCCCGCCGCCTGCGCTTCCGCGTTCATCGAGGCGATCACCTGCGCCCCGCGCTGATCCTCGACCACGACGAAAGGCCCCGCGGGCAGGCCGCGATCGAGGCGCAGCAGGCGCTCGGCGGCGAGGCGGGGGAACCACAGCGACAGATGGCGTTTGGCAGGCATGGCGGGCGGCAGCGCGGCTAATGTTCACTTAATGTTCTCATAGGCGAACCGCAGGGCCGGAGTCGAGTCCCGGCAGTCCCCCGCCTCCTGACGGGGATGTGACTATGCAATCATGCCGCACCCGCTAAGGTGACCCGGAGACGCGCAAAACATATTGATCGCAAAGGGAAATCCAGATGAACGTCAAGACACTCCTTGCTTCCGCCGCTCTGGCCACGGCCGCTTTCGGCATCGCGGCCCATGCCGAGTCGGACAACCCGACCATTCAGGCGCGGCAGCAGGCGATGAAAACCATCGGTCAGAATTTCAAGATCGTCGGCGACACGGCCAAGGGCACGATGGAATTCGACGCGGCCGCCATTCAGGCCGCTCTCACCACGATCTCCGAAACGGCGGCCACGGTGCCCACGTTGTTCGAAGAAGAGGTGGTGGACGCCGAAAGCGATGCGTCGGACGACATCTGGGCCAACTGGGACGATTTCGTGAGCAAGGCCGAGGCGCTTCAGGCCGCAGCGGCAGATGCGTCCGGCATGGTGTCGAGCGCGGATGATCTTGGTGCGGTGATGGGCTCGGTCGGCGGGGCCTGCGGCGCCTGCCACAAGCCCTACAAGCTGTAAGTCCGGCGGGGCGTCCAACGGGCGCCCCGCACAGCCCTTAAAGGGAACGGATCACCCGCACCAGATGCGGGTGATGACCTCGTTCTCGTCCAGATCGACGTTAAGGCGGTTTTCCAGATAATCCCGCGTCACCGCATCGCCGGGCCGGATGATCCGAAGGTCCGGCCATTCGATCCGCGTGTTGGCATAGGGCTGGCCCACGAACTCCTGAAATGCCGGAGCCGGGCAGACGCCCAGTTGCCCGCTCGGATCATAGGTCACCGTCGCCCCCTGCTCGCACGCGGCGAGCGCGACGGCCGCGATGGCGAGCGCGCCCCACTTCATCCGCAATAGACCTTGGTGATGATGCCCGCCTCGTCGGTGTCGATGTTCAGCCGGTCCGCGCGATAATCCATGGTCACCATCGAACCGGGCTCGAGGATACGGAGATCCTTGGACCGCACGAGTTCGGGGTGGTTCGAGATGTCGTCACCGACCAGCGATTGCATCTGGTCGGCCGCGCAAAGCTGCGGTTCGGGCATGGGCGCCGATGCGACGGGAGCCTCGGTCTGGCAGGCGGCGAGCGCCAGAAGCGCGGCGGGGATAAGGGCGAATTTCCACATGCGTCCTAGATATCCGTCCTTGGCGCAGGCGCAAGGCCATGCCATTGAACGGACGCGAATATTCGCCCAAGGTAGACGAAAGCGATTAGGGAGAGTTCTTATGAAAACGCGCGCCGCCGTTGCCACGCAGGCCGGTAAACCCCTTGAAATCATGGACGTGAACCTGGCAGGGCCGAAAGCCGGCGAAGTGCTCGTCGAGATCAAGGCCACCGGCATCTGCCACACCGACGAATTCACCCTGTCCGGCGCGGACCCCGAAGGGCTTTTCCCGGCCATTTTGGGCCATGAGGGCGCGGGGGTCGTTGTCGAGGTCGGCGAGGGCGTGACGGCGGTGAAGCCGGGCGATCACGTGATCCCGCTCTACACGCCCGAGTGTCGCGAATGCTATTCCTGCACCTCCGGGAAGACGAACCTCTGCACCTCGATCCGTGCGACGCAAGGGCAGGGCGTCATGCCGGACGGGACCAGCCGTTTCACGACGCTCGATGGCGACCCGATCCTGCACTACATGGGCTGCTCGACGTTTTCGAACCACACGGTGTTGCCCGAAATCGCGCTCGCCAAGGTGCGTGAGGACGCGCCGTTCGACAAGATCTGCTACATCGGCTGCGGTGTGACCACGGGCATCGGCGCCGTCATCAACACCGCCAAGGTGGAGATCGGCGCGACCGCCGTGGTGTTCGGGCTGGGCGGGATCGGTCTGAACGTCATTCAGGGCCTGCGCCTTGCGGGGGCCGACATGATCGTCGGCGTCGACATCAACCCGTCGAAAAAGGAAATGGCCGAGAAATTCGGCATGACCCATTTCGTGAACCCGAAGGAGCTGGACGAGGATATCGTCCCCTATCTGGTGAACCTGACCAAGCGGCGCGGCGACCTGATCGGTGGGGCGGATTACACCTTCGATTGCACGGGCAACACCACCGTCATGCGTCAGGCTCTGGAAAGCGCGCATCGCGGCTGGGGTGAATCGATCATCATCGGCGTCGCGGCGGCGGGGGCCGAGATTTCGACCCGTCCGTTCCAGCTGGTCACGGGCCGCGTCTGGAAGGGCACTGCCTTCGGTGGCGCCAAGGGCCGCACCGACGTGCCGAAGATCGTCGACTGGTACATGGACGGCAAGATCGAGATCGATCCGATGATTACGCACACCATGCCGCTCGACGAGATCAACACCGGCTTCGACCTGATGCACAAGGGCGAGTCGATCCGGTCGGTGGTGCTTTACTGACCCACGCCAGACGGCGTCGGAAAGAACGGCCGGAACCGCAGGGCGGTCTCCGGCCGTTGTCTTTCGGTGAGCAGCCACTATCGGAGGAAACATGACCCCCTTGGACGTCATCGAACTGACCATAGGCGCGGTGATCGTCGTCTATGTTTTCGTCGATTTCATTTTCACCACCATCGGAACGAACGTCTATTTCTTCGTCTCCCATCGGCTTGCCCGTGGCGTGTTCGCGCTGCATCGCACCCTGCCTGACATGCGCTGGAAATATCACGTCGTCGGTCCGCTGTGCATGAGCGTCGTAGCGATCTGGTGGATCGCCGGGCTGGCGGTGGGCTGGACCATGATACTTCATGCGCTCGAACCCGGTATTCTGCGCCAAGAGCCGGAAACGCCGGCCTCGCTGATCGGGGCGCTGTCCCACGCCGGGCACATGCTGTCCACGGTCGGCGGCGGGATCACCAAGGCCGGGTCTATGGCGTCGGCGCTCTTGGGTGTCACGGCGGCGGTGACGGGTATGGTGGTTCTGACCCTGTCGGTCAGTTTCATCCTCTCGACGACACAGACCGTGCTGGCCGGTCGGTCGCTTTTGATGCTGACCCATGCCATTCCGCCGGAGGACGTGGATTTCAAAAGCACGATCCTGCCCGATGTTGCGAGCCTCGTGTCCAACATCAATTCCGCGCCTTTCGCGCTGTTCTACAGCCATCCCGAGCCGGAAATGCGCCTGCCCGGCGCTCTCGCCTCGCTCTATCGCCAGACCGAAGGGGACACGCGCGCGGCGCTGGATCGGATTCTGAGCCGCATCGCGCTGGTCGAACGGCTGGACGGTCCCGGTGATCTGGACGACTGGGCCAAACAATACGACATCGCAAGCGGGTGACGGCGGCGACCAAGTAGGATACCGAAGGCGCAGCCACACGAAGGACAGCCCGACATGCCCGAAACCAAGCCTCTTCTCGCCGTCCTGATCGACGCCGACAATATCCCCGCCCGCTTCGCGGATGGCGTGTTGAAGGAGATCACGACCTATGGCGAGCCTGCGCTGCGCCGCGTCTATGGCGACTGGTCCTCGCAAAGGCTTGGCCCCTGGAAATCCAAGGTGCAGGAACTGGGGATGGTTGCGCATCAGGAAAGCGCGAACACCAAGGGCAAGAATGCCTCCGACATCGGGTTGGTGATCGACGCGATGGACCTTTTGCACACCGGGCGGTTCGACGGTTTCGTGCTCGTCTCGTCCGACAGCGACTTCACCGCATTGGCCAACCGCATCCGCGAACAGGGCCTGACCGTGATCGGGATCGGCGAAGGCAAGACGCCGGAAAGCCTGCGCAACGTCTGTTCGCGCTTCGTCATGATCGAAAACATCGTGGATGAAGAGGCCGAGAAACCCGCCGAGAAGAAAAAGGGTAAACGCGACCCGATGGACGCGCTGCCGCTGATCTTCGGGGCGATGGCCAAGATCGATCAGGATGGCGAGTGGTTCCAGCTTGGCGTCGTCGGCCAGACCATTCAGGCCGACAACCGGGACTTCGACACCCGCAGTTACGGTCGCGCGAAATTGTCGGACCTGATCCGCGACACCAAGCGGTTCGAGATGAAGCGCGAGGGGAACCACGTCTACGTCCGCCGTCTGGACTGAGGCCGCGACAAGCTGGACCCTTGAACTTGGCGGGCGCGTCGCTAGTTTGGAATCGTTCCAAATAGGTGTGCATATGGTTCCCGGATTCTCATTCTCCCGCCGTCGGTTCTCCGATCTGTCCGAGCAGGAAGTGCTCGCGCTCGCCATTTCCAACGAAGAGGATGACGCGCGCATTTACCGCCAGTATGCCGAGCGTCTGCGCGAGGAATATCCCTCCTCCGCGAAGGTGTTCGATGAAATGGCGGCGGAAGAGGACAACCACCGCAAATGGCTGATCGACGAGCATGAGCGCCGTTTCGGCACGGTGATCCCCTTGGTCCGGCGTGAGCATGTGGCAGGATATTTCCAGCGCCAGCCGGTGTGGATGATCGAAAACCTCGGGCTGGAGCGGATGCGGGCGCAGGCGCGCGAGATGGAGCGGCAGGCGGAACAATTCTACCGCAAGGCCGCCGACCGCTCGTCCGATGCCGCCACGCGCAAGCTTCTGGGCGATCTCGCGGCTGCCGAGGCCGGGCACAATGACGTGGCCGGGCAGCTCGAACGCAAATACCTTTCGGGCGAGGCGCGTGAGCAGGAGGACGAAGCGGCGCATCGCCAGTTCGTCCTCACATGGGTGCAGCCGGGGCTGGCGGGCCTCATGGATGGGTCGGTGTCGACGCTGGCGCCGATCTTCGCTACGGCGTTCGCGACGAAAGACCCGCAGACCACGCTTTTGGTCGGTCTGGCGGCGGCGGTCGGCGCGGGCATCTCGATGGGCTTCACCGAGGCCGCGTCGGACGATGGCGAACTGTCGGGGCGCGGCTCTCCGGTCAAGCGCGGGGTGGCATCGGGGCTGATGACCACGCTCGGCGGTCTGGGCCACGCGCTCCCCTACCTGATCTCGGATTTCTGGACCGCCACGATCATCGCCATCATCGTGGTGTTCGTAGAGCTTTGGGCGATCGTCTGGATTCAGAACAAATACATGGCGACACCCTTTTTCCGCGCCACGTTCCAAGTGGTTCTGGGGGGCGCGCTGGTGTTCGCGGCAGGGGTGCTCATCGGGGGCGGTTGACGCCCCCGAGGCCTCAGACCGGGTTGACCAGGTTTCCTTCGGCGAAGAACGACAGGATGTTGTCCACCGCCAGCATCCCCATCGCCGTGCGCACCTCAAGCGTCGCGGTGCCGAGATGGGGCAGGAGCGTCACGTTCTCCATCGCTCTCAGCGCCTCGGGCACCTCAGGCTCGTTCTCGTAGACGTCGAGCCCGGCCCCGCCGATGTCGCCCGCCCGAAGCGCGGCGATGAGCGCGGCCTCATCGACAACATCCCCGCGTGAGATGTTCACGAAGATCGCATGGTCCGGCATCGACGAGAAAACGTCGCGCCCGATCAGGTGATGCGTCTCGGCCCCGCCCGGAACGGCGACGACAAGGAAATCGGCAAGCGCCGCCACATCCTCCAGACGCTCACGCTGGCGCGCCGGAAACCCGACCTTCTTGGGCGAGCGGTTGTAGAAGATCACGTCCATGCCGAAGCCGTGGTGGCAGCGTTTCGCAATCGCCTGTCCGATCCGGCCCATGCCGATAACGCCCAGCGTCTTGCCGGTGACATGCTGGCCGAGCATCTGCATCGGACCCCAGCCCTCCCACTGACCGGCCCGCACGATCCGCTCGCCTTCGCCCGCACGTCGCGCGGTCATGAGGATCAGCGTCATCGCGATATCCGCCGTCGCATCCGTCACCGCGCCGGGGGTGTTGGACACCGCCACCCCATGCGCCTTGGCCGCCGCCACGTCGATATGGTTGTAACCGACCCCGAAATTGGCGAGCAGCTTGCAGCGGATGTCGCCCGCCGCCTCGAACACCTCGCGTGAGAACGCGTCGCCCAGTGTCGGCAGCACCGCATCGAACCCGGTAAGAGCCGCCAGCATCTCATCCCGGTGGAGCGGTTCGGTCGACTCCCGCAAGGTCACGTCGTGGGCGGCGCCCAGTTTGTTCAGCACGGCGTCGGGCAGGGGGCGGGTGACGAGGATCTCCATCAGAAAAGCCGCCCGCCGTTGGGCACGGATTTGTCCGGGGTGATGAGCACCACTTCGCCATCCGCATCCGGCACGCCAAGGACGAGGATTTCCGACATGAATTTGCCGATCTGGCGCGGCGGGAAATTCACCACCGCCATGACGCCCATGCCGATCACGCTGGTCTCGGTGTAGTGTTTGGTGATCTGGGCCGAGGATTTCTTGACCCCGATCTCTTTCCCGAAATCGACCCAAAGCTTGATCGCGGGCTTGCGCGCCTCGGGGAATGGCTCGGCCTTGACCACGGTGCCCTTGCGCACGTCGACCTTCAGGAAATCGTCAAAGCTGATCTCGCTCATGCGCCCAGTTCCTTGTCGCGCTTGATCGCGGCCTCGACCGCGCGTTCCAAGAGCGGCGGAAAGCCGTCGGTCTCGTTCATCAGCACTTCGAGGGCGGCTTGCGTCACCCCGTTGGGCGAGGTCACGTTGACGCGCAACTGGCCCGGGTCTTCGTCGGCGTTCTCGGCCAGATGTCCGGCGCCCGCGACAGTCGCTTTTGCCAGTTGCAACGCCAGTTCCGGCGCCAGCCCATTCGCCTCGCCCGCCGCCGCCATCGCTTCGATCAGGTGGAAGGTATAGGCAGGCCCGCAGCCAGAAATCGCGGTCACCGCACTCATCTGCTCTTCGCTTTCCAGCCGCACCACCTGACCCACGGCGGACAAGAGCGCCTCGGCCAGATCGGCGTGATCGGCACCCGCCGCGCCGTTCCCGATGATCGCGGTCACGCCACGGCCCACGGCGGCAGGCGTGTTGGGCATCGCGCGCACTATGGGAGTCCGATCGCCCAGCATGTCCTCATAGGTGGCAATGGTGATCCCGGCGGCGACCGAGACGAACAGGGTGGACCCGTTTCCCATCGCCTTCAGCGTCGGCAGCGCATCGGCCATCATCTGCGGTTTGACCGCGACCAGAACCACCGCAGGCGCAGGCGGCAGATCGGCGTTCAGGTTCAGACCGTCCAGCCCCTGCAACCATTCCGACGGCTTCGGGTCGTTGACCCAGACCGACGTGGCGGGAAGCCCGCCATCCAGCCAGCCCTTGAGCATCGCCGAGCCCATCTTGCCGCAACCCAGAAGGACCATGCCCTTCTCGCGGATGTCGTTCATGTCCATCGCTTGTCTCCTTCGTCGGCGCGGAGACTAGGCGGGCGGCACCCGGTGCGCAATGCGGATACGAAAACAGGGGGCCGAAGCCCCCCGTCGCCGTTCATTGGAGATGAATTTCGTCAGGCGCGACCGTAAGCCTCGGCCATCGCGATCTGCATGGCGGCTTCGACGCTCTTGTCGCCCCAGTTGACCAGTTGGAAGGCCGGGTAGAAGCGTTCGCAATTCTGGACGGCCGAGGAAATCAGGCGTCCGATCTGCTCGGGCCCGGCCATCTGCCCGCCGGCCAGAACGAGGCCGTAGCGGAACACCATCAGGCGCTGTTCGTGCCAGTAGGTAAAGGCCCCGTCCCACACCATGTCGTTGGTGGCGTTGAGCGCCTCGTAAAGCATGGCGAGTTTTTCTTCGGGCGGCTCCATCTCGAACGTCGTGATGAGCCGGAGCGTTTCGTCGTAGGGGCTCCAGGCGAGCGTGATCGAGTAGGTGCGCCACTGACCTTCGACCGCCATCGCGATCTGGTCGTCGGCCACACGGTCGAAGTCCCAGGCGTGGCTTTCCGCGAGAGTTTCGACGATGTCGATTGGATGCAGGTCTTCCGCTTCGAGATAGTGCTCGGTCGCCGCCATGGCTTGCCCCTTCTGCTCGCTTCAGCCTTTGCGGATGCAGAAACGCAATGGCTGGTTGCCTGTACAGGGTGTGGCGTCTAGTGCGCCCCATCCCTACTAGATATCGTGTGATATTCGTTGACTCCTGTAAAGGAGAAAGTCGAAAATCCGCTTTTTCCTAACGAATCGAGTCGCTTGAGGACTCGCGACTTGCACAAATCACGCAATTTTTTCGAGATTTCCGGGCGTTAACCATCGTCAGGTGCGCGATTTGCAGCCGAACGGCGGGGGCCGTTCCGGCAAGTTGGTGCCGGGTCGGGCGGCGCGGCCCGCGATGCGCTCAGGCGGCTCTGCCCCGGATCATGTCGGCGGCCTTTTCGGCGATCATGACGGTGGGCGAGGCGGTGTTGCCCGAGGTGATCGTCGGCATGACGCCCGCATCGACGACCCGCAAACCGTCGATCCCGTGGACCTTGAGGTCCGGTCCGACGACGGCCATCGGGTCGGTTCCCATCTTCGTGGTGCCGACCGGATGGAAAATGGTCGAAGCGATGTCGCCCACGCTGCGCAAGAGGTCCGCATCCGTGGCGATGGCGGGGCCGGGAAGGAATTCCTCGGGCGCGTATTTCGCCATGGCGGGCATTCTCATCAGTTCGCGCGCCTGCTGCACGGATTTGACGGCCACCAGTTTGTCCTTCTCGGCGGACAGGTAATTCAGCCGGATGTCCGGCTGTTCGCCCGGATCGGTCGAGCGCAGATGCGACGTGCCACGGCTTTCGGGCCGGAGGTTGCAGACCGAGACGGTGATACCGGGGAACGGGTGCAGCGGATCGCCCAGCTTGTCGGTCGTCAGCGGCTGCACGTGATATTCGAGGTCCGGTGTCGCGACGCTGTCGTCCGACCGGGTGAAAATGCCCAACTGCGAGGGCGCCATGGCAAGCGGCCCGGAGCGTTTCAGCGCATATTCCATGCCCATCCGGGCCTTGCCGATCAGCGAGTTGGTCAACTGGTTCAGCGTCTTGGCGCCGGTGACCTTGTAGGCGGTGCGGATCTGAAGGTGGTCCTGAAGGTTCTTGCCGACACCGGGGAGCGCATGGGCGACATCGATCCCGAAGTCGCCGATCACGTCGGGGTCGCCGATCCCCGAGAGTTCCATGAGCTTGGGAGAGTTGAGCGACCCGGCGGCCAGCAGCACCTCGCCCGCCGTCCGCGCCTCCTGCGCCGCGCCGTTGACGCTCCACCGCACGCCGACCGCGCGCTTGCCATCGAGGATCAGGCTTTCCGCCAGCGCCCCTGTCACCACGCGCAGGTTCGAACGCCCCTGAGCCGGGCGCAGGAACGCCTTGGCCGCCGACCAGCGCACGCCGCCCTTCTGGTTCACGTCGAAGAAGCCGACACCTTCGTTCAGCCCGTCGTTGAAGTCCGGAGAGAACGGGATGCCGAACTGGATCGCCGCTTCCTGCACCGCTTCGAGAATATCCCACTTCAGGCGTTGTTTCTGGACCTTCCATTCGCCGCCGGACCCGTGAAGGTCCGACGCGCCGCCGTAGTGATCTTCGCTCCTGCGGAAATAGGGGAGGACATCATCCCAGCCCCAGCCCGTGTTGCCCAGTTGCCGCCAATGGTCATAGTCCGCCGATTGCCCACGCATATAGATCATGCCGTTGATCGAGGTGCAGCCGCCGACGACCTTGCCGCGGGGATAGGCGAGCGACCGTCCGTTCAGACCCGGTTCCGGTCCGGTGGTCATCATCCAATCGGTCTTGGGGTTCCCCATCGTATAGAGATACCCTACCGGCACATGAATCCACGGGTAGGTGTCCTTGCCCCCGGCTTCCAGCAGGAGAACGCGGGTGCCCGGATCCTCGCTCAGCCGGTTCGCAAGCACGCATCCGGCGGTTCCAGCGCCGACGATGATGTAGTCCCAGTTGCCGCCGATATCCGCCATGACCCGCTCCCAAGTTTTCAACCGCTTCCATAGTCCCCGTGGCCAAGTTGACGCAAGGTTCGAGGGACGATTTGTTTCGCGTGCGACGAATTGCGCAAAGTGACGGGATCGCTTATTTCATCAGCCATGAGGGCGGGCTATCGGCGCAAGATTCTTGTTGTGCTGGTCATGACGGTGGTTGCCGTCGTGACCGGACCCTTTGGCACATTCTTCGATCTCACCATTCTCGAACGGGCCTATTACTGGCCCGTCGCACTGGTGTTCATTACGGTGCCGATGATCGCGCTGACCGAGTTGACGCTTTATCGCCTGCCCGGAAACCTGCACCCGATCCTGCGCATCGCCATCGGTGCCTTTATCGCCGGGCCGATCGGCGCGACCGCGCTCTTGGTGCTCGATACGATGGTGCGGCATGCCGAGTTCACGCCCTACAACCTTGGCTTCCGGTGGGTGTTCGTCACCCTGATCGGCTTCGGGGTCGGGGTGTTCGAGGGCTATCTGCGCCCGATGTACCATGCCGCCCCCGAGCCTCAGCCCGACGCCGAAAAGACCGCGCCGAAACCGGCCGAACCGGAGCCGCCCCTGTTCGTGCGCAACCTCGAACCCGAACTTGGGACCGAGCTGATCTCGATCACGACGCAGGACCACTATCTCGATGTCGTCACCTCGAACGGTGCGGGCCGCATTCTCAAGCGAATGTCCGACGCGCTCGCAGAGTTGAACGGCTATCCGGGAATGCAGATTCATCGGTCGCACTGGGTCGCGCTTCACGCGGTCGAGCGGGTCGAGAAGGACGGTCGCAAATGTCAGGTGGTTCTGAAAAACGGAACGACGTTGCCGGTCAGTCGCCCGAACGTGCCTGTCCTGACGGAAGCGTTGGAAAAACGCTAGGGTTCTCGACACGGGCCGGGCGGATGCCTAGGTCTGTCGGGAAAGGATCCGCCATGACCGCCTATTCCATCCTCGATCTCGCGCCCGTTCCCGATGGGTCGACGCCCGCAGACGCCCTCGGCAATTCCGTCGATCTGGCCCAGCACGCCGAACAATGGGGCTACACCCGGTACTGGTTCGCAGAACATCACAATTCGACCGGGATCGCGTCCGCCGCGACCTCGATCATGATCGGTCATGTTGCGGGCAAGACGAACACGATCCGCGTGGGGGCGGGGGGCATCATGCTGCCGAACCACGCGCCGCTCATGGTGGCCGAACAGTTCGGAACGCTTGCGACGCTATACCCCGACCGGATCGACCTTGGTCTGGGCCGCGCGCCGGGCACGGATATGGCGACCGCGCGCGCCCTGCGGCGGATCATGCAGCAGGCGGATACCTTTCCCGAGGATGTGGTCGAACTCATGGGCTATTTCGAACCGCTGACGGAAGGTCAGCGGATCAAGGCGATTCCGGGCGCGGGCACGCGCGTGCCGGTCTATATGCTCGGCTCGTCGCTCTTCGGGGCGCAACTGGCCGCGCATCTGGGCCTTCCCTACGCCTTCGCCTCGCATTTCGCGCCGGACGCGCTGGACGATGCGCTTCATGTCTATCGCTCCAACTTCCAGCCCGGTCAGATCGAGAAGCCCTATTTCATGCTGGCGGCCAATGTCTTCGCCGCCGACACCGACGACGAAGGCAAACGGTTGCGCACGTCGATGCAGCAGGCGTTCCTGAACCTGCGCACCGGCAAGCCGGGGCCTTTGCCGCGGCCCGTCGACGATGCATCGCTCATCGCGACGCCGGATCAACTGGCGATGGTGAACCATGCGCTGCGTGTCACGGCCGTTGGCGGGCCGGACCGGGTGGCCTCACAACTGAACGCGCTGATCGAGCGCTACCAGCCTGACGAAATGATCCTCACGGGCATGATCCATGACCACGAGGCGCGCAAGACATCGTTCCGCATCGCGGCGGACGTTCTGTCGGACCATGCGGGCACCGCTCAGGCGGGTGTCGGCGCAGGTTGAGACAATCGCGCGCAGAAGGCTTTCAGCGCGGTCACCGGCGCACTGTCCGGTTCGGCGATTGAAACGTCGGTGCCGATCAGCGTGACCGCCGCCTCGACCTCGCCCTGCCAATTGAGCACCGGGGCCGAGATCGCCGCGAGGCCGGGGATGAGATCGCCGGAGACCCAGGCATAGCCGTCATCGCGCACCTGCGACGCGATGCTGCGGGCGTCCAGTGACGGCTGCGCGTCGCACTCCTCGGCGAGTTTTGCAGCGATGACGTTCGGTTGGGCCCATGTCAGGAAGGTGCGGCCCGTCGCCGACCCCAGAAGGGGCATGGTCGTTCCCAGTCCAAGCGTGGTGACGATGAACCCGGCGGCACGCTCCCAGCGGATGATCGTCGGCCCGAAATTGCCCCAGATCGACAGCATCGCGGTCAGGTTCGTCTCGGCGCACAGGTCGGGCAGGGCATCGGCGGTTCGGTTGACGAAATCGAGCCGCGCCATGGCCGACAGCCCAAGCGCGATGGCACCGGGGCCGAGGTCGTATTTCCCGGACTTGCCCGCCTGCGCCACCAGTCCCGCGTTCACGAAACTGGCGAGGTAGCGGTGCACCTTCGACGCGGGCATGTCGACCCGTCGGGCAAGGTCGGAAAGCGAGAGGGGGGCGTTGGCCTGTGCCATCGCCTCGAGAACCCGCAACGCGCTGTCGAGCGACTGTATCCCGGCACTGTCAGCCATGATCCACCCCCTCGATCAAAGCGCGCAATAGGTCGGTCGGTGCCGCCGTCAGCCGCCCCTCGCGTTCGGCGAAGATACCGCGCGTTTCGTAGCCTTCGACCAGAACACGGTCGCCGATCCGCCCCGTATAAGGCACCGTCAGGCTGCGGTTGGCCCAATTGATCGGGCCGAGGTCCAGCGTGAACAGGTCGCCGTCCAGTCCGGGCGACCGGAAGTCCGCGTCAGCGTGCATAAGGCCGATACCGCGCGCGCCCAGTTGTCTGCAAAGTGCTGCGTGGCCGCCGTGGCGCTCCAGCAGAAATGTGTGAAAGCACCTGTCGAACCAGCGAAAGAAGTTGGGATAGAACACGATCCCCGCCGCGTCGCAGTGGCCGAAGCTGATCTGGACGTCGATCTGGAAAAGCGGTGTTTCGGCCATCTATTTTTCCGTTCTGTAAAACTTGTTGCATCATGCGGAATCGTTTCATACGATCCCGGGCAACGCAAGCTAGACCGAGGGAGGGCGGAATGGCTACGCTCAACACCATCGAAATCGTGGGCGGCGGCCCGGGCGGGCTGTATTCCGCGATCCTGTTGCGCCGCGCGTTCCCCAACGCCCGCGTCCGCGTGACCGAGGCCAGCCCGCGCGGCGTCACCTGGGGCTTCGGTGTCGTCTTTTCGGATCAGGCGCTCGATTTTCTCAAGGCCGACGACCCCGAAACCCATGACCTGATCGCGCCGCAGATGGAACGCTGGCGCAACATGACGCTCAACCACCCGGACGGGGCGGTGACGCTGGAGGGTGTCGGCTTTTCGGCCATCGGCAGGCTGGAACTCCTGATAATCCTTCAGGACCGCGCCGAAGCGGTCGGGGCCGAGTTGGTGTTCGACACCCTTATCGACGACATCGACGCGCTCGACGCCGACCTCGTGATCGGCGCGGACGGCCTGAATTCGGTCGTGCGGCAAGCCACGCCCGAGGCGTTCGGGGCGACCGTCGAGAACATGACCAACCGCTTTGCGTGGTTCGGCACGGACCGGCCTTTCGACACGCTGACCCAAACGTTCGTGCGCCACCCGAAAGGGGCGATGAACGCGCATCATTATCGCTACGCGCCGGATATGAGCACCTTCATCGTCGAGATCGAAGAAGGCGGGTTCTTCGCGCACGGCTTCGACAAGATGGACGAGGATCAGACCGCCGCCTATTGCGAAGAGGTCTTTGCCGACGTGCTGGAAGGCGCGAAGCTCATCAAGAACAAGTCGGTCTGGCGGCAATTCCCCAAACTCTGGTGCGAAAACTGGGTGTCGGGCAACCGCGCCCTGATCGGGGATGCCGTTCACACCGCGCATTTCTCAATCGGGTCAGGCACGCGCCTTGCGCTCGAAGACGCCATCGCGCTGGTCGAGGCGATGAAGCGTTCGGCCACTGTCGAAGAAGGCCTCGCCGCCTATCAGGCCAGTCGCCAGCCCATCGCGAAAAAGATCGTGACCGCCGCCAACACCTCTTGCGCGTGGTATGAAACCTTCGGGGAGCGGATCGAGCAAAAGCCGCTCGACTTCGCGATGAGTTACATGACCCGCTCGGGCCGCATCCCGCGCGACCGCCTTCGCAAAATCGCGCCGGAGTTCATGGCGGCCTATGAGGCGCTGCGCCCCGAGATCGCGGACCCTGTCACCGACGACACCCCCGGCGCGCGTGAAATCGGGTTCGACAAGTCGAAGCATCCGAACTGCTCTTCCGTCCTGTGGGACAACCTCGACCGTAACCCGGACAAGGTCGCGCTGACCGGACCTGCGGGCGACGTGACATATGCCGACCTAATCGCCGATGCCGCCCGTTGGGGTCATGCGTTCAAAGCTGCGGGCCTGATCCAGGGCGACCGCATCGCGTTTTTCCTCGACGATACGCCAACGTATCCTGCGGCCTTCTTCGGCGCGGTGCGGGCCGGGTTCGTGCCCGTGCTGCTCAACACCATGACGCCGCCCGATGTTCTGGCCTACTACCTCGAAGACAGCGCAGCACCCTTGGCCCTGACCGAACCGGGTTTGGTCGAGGTCTTCGCCAAGGCAGGCACCCGCGTGCCACTGATCGTGAATGGCGAGGCGCCCGCCGGCACCCGCGCGGCTGCCGATTTCATCGCAGGTCAGCCCGACACGCTCGATCTTGCCCCCACCGGGCCGGACGACATGGCGTTCTGGATGTATTCCTCGGGCACCACGGGCCGCCCCAAGGGCATCGTCCACCTGCATCACGACATGGCCTACAGCCAGCAGAGTTTCGCGGCGCATGTGCTGAAGCTAAGGGAAGACGACATCTGCTTCTCGGTGCCGAAAATCTATTTCGCCTATGGCTTCGGCAACGCCTTCACCTTCCCGTTCTCCATTGGCGCGACCACGCTTCTGATGCCGGGCCGCCCGACGCCCGACGCCGTGCTGGACATGATCGAGACCTACAGGCCCACGGTGTTCTATGGCCTGCCGACGCTTTACACCGCGATCTGCAACGCGCCGGGCATCGCGAAACGGGATCTGTCGTCGCTGCGGCAATGCATGTCGGCGGCGGAAACCCTGTCCGAGGACGTGTTCAACCGCTGGAAGGCGCTCACGGGCCTTCCCGCGATCGAGGGTCTCGGGTCGACCGAGCTTCTGCATGTCTACCTGTCGAACACCGCCGAGGAACAGCGCCTTGGCGCGGCGGGCAAGGCGGTGCCGGGGTATGAGATCGAATTGCGCGACGCGGACGGAAACCGCGTCGGGTCCGGGGTCGACGGTGTCATGTATGCGCGGGGCGGATCGTCCGCGCCGTGCTATTGGAACCGTCCCGACAAGACCGCCGACACGATGCGCGGCGACTGGATCTACACCGGCGACCGTTTCATCGAAGAGGATGGGTTCTACTATTTCCAAGGCCGCGCCGACGACCTCATCAAAGTGTCCGGTCAGTGGGTCTGGCCGCTGGAAGTGGAGCGTTGCCTGAACGAACACCCGGATGTCCACGAATGCGCCGTGCTGGCACATGAACTACCCGACCGGCGCATGACGTTGCGCGCGGTCGTCGCCTTGCGGCAAGGGCACGCGCCGCGTGAAGGGCAGACCGAAGCTTTGCAGAATTTCGTCAAATCGAGACTCGCCCCCTTCAAGTATCCGCGTTTCGTCAGCTACATTGAAGATCTGCCCAAGACCGGCACCGGGAAACTCGACCGTCAGGCCGTGAAGGCGATGCCGGTAGACGGAGCGGAACGCCTTGCATAGGGTGCAAGTGTGAAAAGCAACGGTCCGATAAGCCCGAGGAACGGGCGGACCACCAGGGAGGAACCATGAAACGCATTATTTCGGCGGCACTGGCCGCCACAATGTTCACGAGCGTCGCGCAGGCGGAATCGGTCAAGATCGGCTTCGTCACCACGCTCACCACCCCCGCCGCCGTGATCGGCAACCAGATGGAAAACGCGGTGAACCTCGCCGTCGAGCATCTGGGCGGCAAGGCGGGCGATCTGGATATCGAAGTGATCTTCGGCGACGACGGCTTCGCACCGGAAACCGGCAAGCAGGCGACCGACAAGCTGGTCAAGCAGGACGACGTCGATTTCGTCGCGGGCTACATCTGGTCCCACGTCCTGCTCGCCTCGCGCAAATCCGTGCTCGACGCGGGCAAGTTCCTGATTTCCGCCAACGCGGGCCCCAGCCAGATGGCCGGCAAGCTCTGTGATCCCAACTTCTTCTCGACCTCGTGGCAGAACGACCAGACGCCCGAGGCGATGGGCGACGTTCTGAACGATGCCGGGGTGAAATCGCTCTATATCATGGCGCCGAACTATGCCGCGGGCAAAGACATGGTGGCCGGGGTCGAGCGCACGTTCGAAGGCGAAATCGTCGGGCGCGACCTGACGAAATGGGGCGCCGACGCGCAACTCGACTTCTCGGCCGAACTCGCCAAGGCGCGGGCCTCGGGTGCCGATGGTATCTTCGTCTTCTACCCCGGTGCGGCGGCCGGTGCCTTCATCAAGCAGTACGACCAGGCCGGCCTTGCCGAAGAGCTTCCGCTCTACTCGGTCTTCACCGTCGACGCGATCTCGCTTCCACGCCTGCAAGAGGCCGGGTTCACCGCTGTTCTGGGGTCGCAGACCACGCAGGAATGGGATCCGACGCTCGACAACGAAGCGAACGCCCGCTTCGTCGCGGATTACAAGGCGCAGTTCGGCGGTTACCCGTCCTACTACGCGGCGCAGGCCTATGACTCGATCATGCTGATCGCGTCGGCGGTCGCCAAGGTCGGCAACACCGAGGACACCGACGCCCTGCGCGCGGCCCTCAAGGAAGCCGATTTCGACAGCGTCCGGGGCGAATTCACCTACGGCAACAACAACATCCCGATCCAGAACTTCTACCTGCGCGAAGTGGTCGAGGATGCCGATGGCGTCTGGACCACGAAGGTCGTGAAAACCGTCTATGAGAACGCTCAGGACAACTTCGCGGCCGAGTGCCCGATGGAGTGATCCTCAATCCGGCGCGGGCGGCCCGACTGCCCGCGCCAACTCCGGGAGCCCCCCTTGGATTTTGCACTACTCGTCATTCAGACCCTCAACGGTCTGCAACTCGGGCTTTTGCTGTTCCTCGTCGCCTCCGGGCTGACGCTGGTGTTCGGCATCCTCGATTTCGTCAATCTCGCCCATGCGTCGCTTTACATGATCGGCGCGTTCATCTGCGCCACCCTCACGTTCGCGCTGGGCAATTTCCTGATCGCCGTCATCGTGGCCCTGCCGCTGACCGGGCTGATCGGATGGGCCGTTGAACGCTTCGTCGCCCGGCCTTTGTATGAGCGTGACCACCTCGACCATGTGCTTGCCACCTTCGGTCTGATCCTCGTGTTCGAAACCCTCGCCCACCTGATCTGGGGGCCCGAGGGGATCGCCGTGCCGCTCCCCGAATTCCTTCAGGGCCAGATCGTGCTGTCGGAAACGCTCATCATCCCGTCCTACCGCTTCCTCATCATCGGGGCCGGGCTCGCCGCCGCCGGGGGACTGTTCTGGATGGTCAACTTCACGCGCCTCGGCATGTTGATCCGCGCGGGTGCCTCGAACCGCACGATGGTCTCGGCGCTGGGCATCAACATCGAAATGCTCTTCGGCCTCGTCTTCGCCATCGGCGCGACGCTCGCGGGTCTGGCCGGGATGCTCGTCGCCCCGATCACCGAAGCCAACATCGGCATGGGCAACTCGATCATCATCACCGCCTTCGTCGTCATCATCGTGGGCGGCATCGGGTCGATGAAAGGGGCCTTCGTCGCGGCGCTTCTGATCGGCCTGATCGACACGCTGGGCCGCTCGTTCCTCGACGATATCTTCAAGATCTTCATGTCGCCGTCCGCCGCCGAGAACTCGGCCCCCGCGATCTCGGCGATGCTCATCTACATCATCATGGCCGTGGTTCTGGCGCTGAAACCGCAGGGCCTGTTCCCTCCAAAGGTGCGCTGAGATGAGCCGTCGCACCATCATCACCCTCGTCGTCATGGCGCTGCTCGCGGTGCTGCCGCCAGTGTTCTACCTGACCGGCAACGCCTTTTACCTCGACCTCGCCACGCGCCTGACCATCCTCGCCATCGCGGCGGTCAGCCTGAACCTGATCCTGGGTTATGGCGGGCTCATAAGCTTCGGCCACGCGGCCTACCTCGGGATCGGCGCCTATGCGGTCGGTATCCCGGCGCATCACTGGCTTTACGGCGGTCTTGAAAGTCTCGGCCTCGCCACCACGTCGGGCTACGTGCAGATCCCGCTGGCGATCGGTGTCGCGGCGCTCTTCGCCCTCGTCACCGGTGCGATCTGCCTACGCACCAAGGGCGTCTACTTCATCATGATCACGATGGCCTTCGCGCAGATGATGTACTACGCCATCGTCTCGATCGAGGAATACGGCGGCGACGACGGGCTGGTGATCGACACCCGGTCCGAGCTGCCCTTCATCGACCTCGACGACCCGCTGCAACTCTTCGGCCTCGCCTATGTCTCGCTCGTCGTCGCGATGCTGATCGTGCGGATGATCGTGAACTCGCGCTTCGGCATGGTCCTGCGCGGGGCCAAGGGCAACAATGAGCGCGTCGTGATGCTGGGCTTCAACACCTACCTGTTCCGCCTGACCGCCTATGTCATCGCGGGGGCCATGGCGGGCTACGCCGGCGCGCTTCTGGGCAACTTCACCACCTTCATTTCGCCCGAGATGATGGACTGGGGCCGCTCCGGCGAGCTCATGTTCATGGTGATCCTTGGCGGAACCGCCACCCTCGTCGGCCCGGTGATCGGCGCAACGCTCTTCATCGTTCTGGAAGAGGTGCTGTCGTCGCTCACCGTCTACTGGCATCTGCCGTTCGGCCTCCTGTTGCTCGCCGTCGTGCTCTTCGGCAAGGGCGGGATCATGGGGATGCTGCGCGCGGACAAGGAGGACAGCGAATGACCATGCTGGAAACCAGATCGCTGATGAAGTCCTTCGGCGGCATCCGCGCCACCGACGACCTGACCCTGTCGGTCGAGCCGGGCGAACTGCACGCCATCATCGGCCCCAACGGCGCGGGCAAGACCACGCTCATCACCCAGCTTTGCGGCTCGCAGAAACCCGACAGCGGCACGATCCTTTACAAGGGGCAGGACATCACGCGCGTCCCCGCCCACAAACGCGCCCGGCTGGGGATCACGCGCAGCTTCCAGATCACCTCGCTCATCCTCGACATGACGGTGATCGACAACATCGCGCTGGCGGTGCAGGCGCGTCAGGGGTCGTCGTTCCGACTGGTGCGCAATGCGCGTAAGATTTCCGCGATCCGCGACCGCGCGATGGAGCTATTGACCCGCGTGGGCCTGTCCGACAAGGCGCATATGGTGACCAGCGCCCTCAGCCACGGCGAACATCGCCACATGGAAATCGCCATCGCGCTGGCCGCCGAGGCCGAACTCATGCTGCTCGACGAACCCATGGCAGGGCTGGGCGCCGAAGAAACCCGTGCCATGATCGACCTTCTGAACGGCATCAAAGGCCAGCACACCATCGTCCTCATCGAACATGACATGGACGCGGTCTTCGCGCTGGCCGACCGGATTTCGGTGTTGGTCTACGGCCACATCATCGCGACCGGCTCGCCCGCCGAAATTCGCGCGAACAAAGACGTCGAAGCCGCCTATCTGGGCGAAGAAAGCGGGGCCGCCTGATGCTGGACGTATCCGACCTCACCACCCATTACGGCACCTCGCAGGCGCTGTTCGGCATGAACTTCTCATTGGGCACCGGCGAGGTGGCCACGCTTCTGGGCCGCAACGGCATGGGCAAGACGACCACGATCAATTCGATCATGGGGATCGTGAAGGCCTCCGGCGGGTCCATCGTCTTCGATGGCGAGGAACTGGTGGGCCGCCCCTCGTTCCGCACCGCCAACCTCGGCCTCGGTCTCGTCCCCGAAGGCCGCCAGATCTTCCCCAACCTGTCCGCGCGCGAAAACCTCGTCGCGACCGCGTCCAATCACCTGAACCAGCCCGACCCCTGGACCATCGACCGCGTCTTCGCGCTCTTTCCTGAGCTTGAAAGCCGCGCCTCCTCGATGGGCAACCTGCTCTCGGGCGGCGAACAGCAAATGCTCGCCATCGGTCGCGCGCTCATGACCAACCCCAAGCTTCTGATCCTCGACGAAGCGACCGAGGGGCTTGCCCCCCTCATCCGCCAGAAAATCTGGTCCGCGCTGGCCGACATCCGCGCCACGGGCCTCTCGATCCTCGTGGTCGACAAGAACCTTCACGACCTCATGCGCCTCGCCGACCGCCATTTCATCGTCCAGCGCGGCGAAGTCGTCTGGTCCGGCACCAGCGCCGAGTTGCAAGCCGACCAGACCGCCCGCGAAACCTGGCTCGGCCTCTGATCTTTCCGGTCTGAAAATATCCCGGGGGGTGCGGGGGGCTGGCCCCCCGCCGGCGCGACCGCAGAGCGGGCGCAACCTCAGGGGTCTTCGATCCACTCCGCCGCCCATTGCCCGGACAGATAGGCACCGTGCGTGGTCGCATGATAGTCGAACGTCGTGTGCTCGCCCGCGAACACCAACCGGGCTGACGCCGGGGTCTCGAACGCCTTCCACAGGCCCCGCGACGCACCTGCGACGGGAAACGAGTAAGCCCCCCGAAACAACGGATCGGTCGACCAAGCGGTCTTCAACACGGCCGTCGGCGCACCGGCACCGTCGAATGCGGCGTCGAGCACCTCCAGCGCATCCTGCGTCGCCTCTGACGTGCTCATCCGGTCCGCCACGGGGGCGTAAGCGCCGAAAGACAGGCCCAAAAGTATGTTCTGGTCCGAGAAGGTCCGGTAGTTCAGCCAGTAATTCCAGCGCCCGCGCGGCTCGGTCACGATGCCGAAATACTGCGTGTCCACGTCCCAGAACGCCTGATCGAATTTCAGCGCGATCTTGGTCACGGTGCCTATGCCGATGCCCCGGATGGCGTCGGCATAGGCGGCCCGCAAGGGTGGGTCGAAGGTGACATCGCCCGCTTTCAGCACGCCCAAGGGCAGGGCGCAGACCACGTTGTCGCCGGTCACCTCGCCCCACGGGCCCGAGACCCGCGCGACCGACCCGTGCGCGATGCCCGTCACCCGATGCCCCGTGCAGATGTCCAGCCCCAGCGCCAAAGGTGCGAGCAGGCGGTCGTAGCCGTCCGGCAGGATCACGTCCGTGCCGGGAAACGCCTCGTCCTCGAAGGCGAGCGCCGCCGACACATCTTCCAACGGCGCGCCGAGATCGAACTCCACATAAGCCGATAGCATCCAGCGCGCTTCGGGGGTGCGCAGGATGTCGGGGTCGATGTCGTCGATCAACGCGGCGAGGCTGCGGGGATCGTCCTCACCCCCAAGCTCGTCATACAACGCGTCCTCGAAATCTTCGTAGAGCGTGTCCAAAGCCTCGGCCACGTCCTCGCCCATGTCGGTCCCGTTCGCATAGAGAACCTCAAGACTGTCGTCATCGGTCACGAAGGTCGGTGCGCCCAGGTCATCCGCAAGTCCCGCCACCGGGTTGCCGCGCCCCGGCCCGTGAATCCAGCCCGCGCCCCACTCGAACGGAGCGCCAAGGCTGTGATCGGTCCGGATGCGGCCGCCGATCCGGTCGCCGGCCTCCAGCACCACGACCTCCGCGCCTGCGTCCTGCAACCGCCGCGCGGCGGAAAGCCCCGCGATCCCGGCGCCGACGACGATCACCTTCCGGCCGCCAAGCGTCTGCGCCTGAACGCGTCCGGCGCGGGTCGCCGCCAGCGCCGCCAGCGCGAACCTGATGGTGTCCCGGCGTGAAAGACGTGTCATGACGTGGTCCCCGATCCGTTCCCCCAACGCTATGTAAGCGACCGCGCGCCGTCCAGCGCGATGTCCGGGCTTGGGAATTCGCGAGCGGCGGCGTACATAATCATCCGGGTCCGCCAAAGACGGCGGGGAAGCGGAGGAACAGGGTTGATCACCATCCTCGGGACAGGCCGGGCGCTTCCCGCCCGCTGCGTCAGATCCGACACCTTCGATGAACGGATCGGCAAACCTGTCGGCTATCTCGCTGAAACGACTGGTGTCGCCGCCCGCTATGTGTGTGAGGCGGAAAGCCAGATCGACCTCGCCGAAACCGCGTGTCGGGCCGCGCTGGAGGATGCCGGTGTGGCGCCGGGCGACATCGACCTGATCCTGTGCGGCAGCGCGGTGCCCTATCAGCCGATCCCGGCGACCGCCCCGGCTGTCATGCAAAGGCTGGGCCTGGCGGATGGAAGCGCAGCCGCGTTCGACGTGAATGCGACGTGCCTGAGCTTCCTGACCGCGCTCGACACCGCTGCCCGTATGATCGCAACGGGGCAAGCGACCCGTGCGCTCGTGGTCGCGTCCGAGATCGCCTCGCGCGCGCTGCCGTGGGACAGGCAGCCCGAAGTCGCGGCGCTGTTCGGGGATGGCGCGGCCGCGGCGGTCGTCACCAAGGCGACCACAGGTGGTATGGTGGCGAGCCTTATGCGGACCTATCCTTCGGCTTACGATGCCTGTTCGCTCGGCTCCGGTGGCACGCGCTTCGACTACCACAACGATCCCGATGGATTCGCCGCCCATGCGTGGTTCGGGATGGACGGGAAAGAGCTTTTCCGCCTTGCCTCCCGCCATTTCGGGGCATTCGTGGACGACCTGCTCGCCCGCACTGGCTGGGCGCGCGACGACGTCGACCTCGTCATCCCGCATCAGGCCAGCCCTGCCGCGCTCACCCACATGATCCGTCAGACCGGCTTTGCCCCCGACCGGGTGGTCGACATCATCGCCGAACACGGCAACCAGATCGCGGCCTCGATCCCCTTCGTGCTCGATGTGGCGCGCCGGACAGAGCGGATGCCCGAAGGGACGCGGACGCTTTTCCTCGGCACGTCGGCGGGTGTGTCTTTCGGAGGCTTGGCCTATGTCGCCTGAGCGCATCCTCGTCACCGGAGCGACCGGGTTCCTTGGCAGTGCGCTGGTGCGAAGGCTTCTGGCAGATGGCCGGGAGGTGGTCGCGCAGGGCCGGGACCCATCCGGGTGCGCGGCGTTGACGGCGCAGGGCGTTCCCGTCCTGCGATGGGACGTTTCGGTGCCCCTGTCAAACGTACCGCCCACCTTGGCCGGTATCACCCACATCGTCCACGGCGCGGGTCTGTCGTCGCCCTTCGGCTCTCGTGCAGCCTTCGAAGCGGCGAATGTCATCGGCACCCGGAACGTGGTCGATCTTGCCCGCCGCCTTGGGGTTCGTCGCTTCGTTCAGGTGTCCAGTTCGACCGTCTATTTCGCCCTGCGTGACCAATTGGGCCTGCGTGAGGACGACCCGCTTCCCAAACCCTTCAACGAATACGCCCGCACCAAGCGGTTGTCGGAGGAAATCGCGCTTGCCGCACCGGACATCGGCCCCCTCGCGATCCGCCCGCGCGGGCTGTACGGGGCAGGGGACACAGTGCTTCTGCCGCGTTTGCTCAAGACCGCCGCCGAACGCCCCCTCCCGCTTCTGCGCGGTGGGGCGGCCCGGATCGACCTGACACATGTCGAGGATGTCGTCGCCGCGATCATCGCCGGGTTGGACGCGCCGACAAGCGCGGAAGGCGAGGTTTTCAATGTCACCGGGGGCGAAACCATTCCAGTGACGCATCTCGCTGAAAGCGCCTGCGCCCGCGCGGGCGTTTCGCTTCGTTGGCGCAAGGTGCCCGTGACCCTCGGCCTCGCAGCGGCATGGTCCGCCGAAAGGGCCGCGCTCCTGACAGGGAAAGGCGAACCCGCCATCACCCGATATGCGCTGGCGCTCTTCGCCTATGCCCAAAGCCTCGACATCTCCAAGGCCGAGCGCGTGTTGGGCTGGACGCCCCGCATCGGGTTCGAGGAAGGGCTGGATCGCACGTTCGTGAAGGCGGACCCATGACCCCCGTCTTCGCCAACAGCGCCACCGTCCGCGCGCGTGAAAGCCTGATCCTGCGCGGGGGGCGGCGCAGGCCGGTGGAGCTTCGGGTGCGTTTCGGTCTGTTGGATCATCCGCGGATCGGCCCCGTCCTGATCGACACGGGATATACACGCGAAACGGTCGAAGGCGCGCGCAGTCTGGCGCTTAGGGCTTACGCACGCGCGCTTCGGCCCCACCTGAACGAAGCCGGCCAGCCGGGCGCCGTTCTGTCCCGCCATGGTGTATCGCCGAAGGATGTCGCCTGCATCATCCTCACCCATTTCCACGCCGACCACGTATCCGGCCTGCGCCAGTTTCCCAACGCCCGCATCATCGCCTGTGACAAGACTTTCGCGGCGATCAGTCGACGGGGTGCATTGGCCAACATACGCCACGGTATCTTTCCCGAACTCCTTCCAGACGATATCGCAACCCGCCTCACAGGGTTTTCGACCCTGCTCCGATCCGAGGTCACATTGCCCGGCGGCCAACCCGTCGGGGTGGATGTGTTCGGCGATGGCTCGGTCCTGACCGTCGACCTGCCCGGGCATGCCGAGGGCCACGTGGGCCTGTTCTTCCCGTCGCTTGCAACGCCGCTGCTTTACGCCACCGACACGCAATGGATGCTGGACGCACTCGCCCACGGTCGCGCACCGGGCCTGCCCGCCTCGGTCATCTCGGACGATGTGAGCGCCGGACTGAAAAGCACCCGCGCCGTCCGGGCTTTCCGCGATGCGGGGGGGCAGGTCATGCTCTGCCACGACCCGGCGCAGCAGCCCTATGACTTGGAAACCGCGTTGTGATCGCCTTCGTCGAAGCGATCGGCACCTACGTCACGGCGCGGCGCATGGCCCGTCCCGGCATGTCGCGGGAAAGGTTCGAGGCATGGCAGGCCCGACAGGTCGACATCTGGCTGGCACGAGATCTGCCGCGCGTGGCGGCCTATGCCCACAGGCCGAAAAGGCTGTCCGATCTGCCGATCACCGACAAGGCGACGCTCATGTCCGATTTCGCCGCCTATAACGTGCAGGGCCTGACCGCCGATGACGTGCGTCAAGCGATACAGGCGGATTGCCGGATCGGAAGCCTGACCGTGGGGCAGAGCACGGGAACCAGCGGCAACCGTGGCTATTTCGTCATTTCGAATGGCGAGCGGTTCCTGTGGCTCGGCGCGATCCTCGCGAAAGCGATCCCCGACATGCTGCTGGGGGGCGCGCGGGTGGCGGTGATCCTGCCGCAATCCACGCGGCTTTATGATGCTGCCCGCCGGACCCGGCGCATCGACCTGAGGTTCTTCGATCTCGTCGCGGGGCCGGAGGTCTGGCAAGACGACCTCGCGGCCTTCGACCCCACCGTCCTCATCGCCCCGCCGCGACTGCTGCGCCATTTCGCCGAGACGGGTCTTGCTCTCGCGCCCCGCCGCACCTTCGCTGCCGCCGAAACCCTCGACCCGGTGGACCGGCCCGTGATCGAAGCGGCCTTCGGTCCGCTCGAACAGATCTACATGGCGACCGAAGGTCTGCTGGCCGTGACCTGCCGAGATGGCACGCTGCACCTGTGCGAGGATTCGGTGAAGTTCGAGTTCGAGCCGGTGGGCGAAGGCCTCGTCTCGCCGCTCGTCACCGCATTCCGGCGGCAGGCACAGATCATGGCGCGCTACAGGTTGAACGACCTCCTGCGCCTGTCCACCTCGCCCTGCCGCTGCGGCTCGCCGCTTTTGGCCGTGGACGAGGTCGTGGGGCGGATGGACGATATTTTCCGTTTCGCAACTGCGGTGCTGACGCCCGACGTGATCCGAAACGCGGTCGTGGACGCGCACCCGGCCATTCAGGACTTCCGCGTGATCCAGACCGGCCCCTCGACCGTCCGGCTTATCCTGTCCCCTGACATGTCGGGCGAAGTGTGCGAGGCCGCGTTGGCCGCCCTGCGCACCCTGTTCGCGGCGCGGGCGGGCGGGGTGTCGGTGTCGCTCGAACGCAGACCCCTCGCGCTCGATACGGGCCGCAAGCTGCGCCGCGTCGAATGTCGGCTGCCGAAAGCGGCAGGATGATCGCGGATCGACATATCAGCCCTGGCGCAGAAAACGACCCGGTCAGTGTCGCGGCCCTCGTATCGCTGTTTCGCGATCACCCGTCCCGCGACCTGATTGCAAACCTCACCACCCGCGTCGAGGTGCTGGAGGCGCGAGGGAAGACCTTTCCGATTACGCTGAACGACCGGACGGAACGCGGCAATTGCTACATCTGCCGACCAAGCGCGGGTTATATCGACTACGGGTTGGACGAGACCCGCCATTTCGTATCGAACCCCGCGCTACGTGCCGCCCTTCGCGGATTGATCCGGGCGTGCGGGCCGGTTCTTGCGGCAAGCGGGCTCGACCATCAGGTGCAGGTCAACAACTGGCTTTTCTCGACCAATCCGGTGCCCGCGCTCACCTTGTCCGACGTGACGTCCATCCGCGATACTCTGGTGGGCCGACACCCGGACCGCGCGATCGTGCTGCGGTCTTTGAACAGGCTGGCGGATCGCGACACCATCTCGGCACTGGGGCAGGCCGGGTTCATCCTGTTGCCAGCGCGTCAGGTCTATATCTTCGCGGACCGCAGTATCGCCCCGAAGCTCAGCCGCAACATGAAGTGGGACCGCAAACTGATGCGCGCGACGCCACATGCGGCGGTCGCGAACGAGGCGTTCGGTACCGAGGATTTCGCCCGTGCGGAAACCCTGTACGGTATGCTGTATCTGGACAAATACACGCCCCTCAACCCGCAATACACGGCGCTCTGCCTGCGTGAGTTGCAACGAAGGGGGATCGTCGAATTCGCCGGCTTCCGGGATCGTGAGACGGGCATACTGACCGCCGTGACCGGCCTGTTCCGGTCCGGCACGACGCTGACCCAGCCCATCGTCGGTTACGATACGTCACGCCCGCAAGAGGAGGGGCTTTACCGGATGCTGATGGCGCTCTCGCAGGATCGGGCCAGCGCAGAGGGGTTGTTTTTCAACATGAGCGCCGGGGCAGCGGAGTTCAAACGGCTGCGCGGGGCCGAACCCGTGATCGAATACACCGCCGTCTACGTCGCGCATCTGGGGCAGCGCGAACGTGCGGCGGTCCGGGTGATGGAGCGGGTGCTGACCCGTGTGGGCGTGCCGCTTCTGGAACGGTTCGGCCTATGAGTGACCAATGGCAAGCGGTGGCGCTTTCCCGCGCGCTTGGGCGCAAGCCGAAACGGGTGTTCTTCGCGGGTGTGCCCGTGGTGCTGTTTCGCGATGGGCAGGGCAAGGCTGCCGCTCTGCACGACCGCTGCCCCCATCGCTTCGCCGCGTTGTCCGAAGGCAGGACCCGGAACGGCGAGGTCGAATGCCCCTATCATGGCTGGCGTTTCGGGGCGGACGGCCGATGCACCGCGATCCCCGGCCTCGTCGGCTCGTTGCCGCATTACCGCACCCGCCGTTTCGCGGTGACCGAGGCCAAAGGCGCGATCTTCCTGTCCGAAGGCGCGCCGGAAAAGGCCCCTTACGTCCACTGCCTGCAAGGTCAGGACGTGATCGTCCGTCACGTGACGAGTTCCACGCGTTCGACCCTGATCGACACGGCCGAAAACATCCTCGACGCCACGCATACGCATTTCACCCACAAGGGCCTGCTGCGCGGACTATCCGCCAAACCATACACGGTTGCGGTCGAGGTGACGGGCGGGCCGGGTTGGGTCGAGGCCCGCTATACGGGCGAGGACCGGGCGCAAGGCGTGATCTCGAAGCTGCTGGAGGGCGAGCGGGTCAAGACCATTGGGCGCTATCGTCATCCGGGCATTGCCGAACTCGAATACTGGGGGCCGAAGGGGATGGTGCTGGCGACGACCTTCCACTTGCGGCAGGCAGACGCGCATACGGTCGAGGGGATCGGCTGGCTCATGGGTCCGAAGCAGGGCGGGCTCGGCTATCTCAAGGCGCTCGCCTTCAAGCCGATGTTCCGGATCGCGTTGGAGCAGGATCGGCGCGTTCTGTCGACGGCCTTGGAGAACGCCCGACATGCGCCGGTCGCGAAGCCGGTGATCGGACCGCTGGATTTCCTGCGCGAAGACATTGCGCGCATACAGGCGGGCGAGATGCCGCTGGCCGCAGCCACGCCGCGCCGGTTTCAGATCGAGCTTTGATCCGGTCCGTTCCATTCGATGTCGTATGTCGTCGCGGCGAGCAGGCTGATGCGTCGGCGTAGTGCCAGCCGCGCGAATTCGACCAAGGCCATAAGCTGCGCCCTTTGTGCCCCCGGATCGTCGGGCCAGTCGAGCAACTCGTCCGTCTCTTGTCTGATGCGAAGGAAATCTTTCAACCGGCCCTTTGCCAGCGCCGGGGCAAGGCCGTAGACCCAGAGCGCGAGGTGCACGGCCTGCGGCCTTGTCACGTCGGGGTCGCAGATGGCCTGTCCCGCCAGCATCCGGGCGAAGGCTGCGCCGTCGCGAAAGACATGCAGACCGCTGGTTGCCCGTGGATTGCATTCGAGCGGCAGAACCCGGCCGTCCGCCAGACGCATCAGATCGAAAGACACCTGTCCGCTCCAACCCGTTCCGGCGACGAACCGCTTCACGAACGCCGTCACCGCCGCGTCCTCGACCGGGGCGAAGGCGACCGCCGCCCCCGTGCCCGCCCGTGCGAGCGCACGGTAGGTGGCGAGGGCAGAAAGCCGCCCTTCATGCGCGACGCCATAGGCGCAAAGCTCGGTGCCCGGCAGATAGTCCTGCGCGACCCATGGCCGCGTGGGGGAAGGCGTGATCGCATCCAGCCCGCGCGGATCGGGTCGGATCAGAACGTGTTCGGCAAAGCGGGACCAGACCGGCTTGAACACCATGTCACCGGCGCGGGCCCGAACCCTGTCGAGATCCGCAAGACCGCGCAGCAGGTGCGTCTCGGGCACGTCGAGGCCAAGGCCCGCGCAAAGTTCGATGAAGGCGTGTTTGGAATGCACTTGCGCGAGGCGGTCGAACCCCGGCGCGAACACCGGAAGTTCCAGCCCGGCCTCGTCGCGCAGGCGGGCGAGGTGAAAAACCTCTTCGCAGGTCGGCAGGATCAGATCGACGCCCTCGCGCGCAACGATCCGCGAGATTGCCTGCCCATAAGCGTCCGTTTCGAAGCGTGGCGATGGCGTGCGCTCGTACCGTGCGAACCGGGTCGCGGCCCCGATCGGGCGGCGCATCGTGTCGGTGAGAACGACCCGGTGTCCCGCGCTTCCCAACAGCCGCGCCATGTGCAGCGCGACGGGCGCGCGGGCGCCGGTGACGAGGAATGTCTGTCTCTCCATGGCCGGACGCTAGGGGGCGTCAGGCCCCCGCGCAAGCGTCAGCCCTCGGGATACCAGCAGGCCGCCGGATGCTCGCCCATCAGGTCCGGGCGCTGCTCGCGGCATTTGCTCTTGGCCTTCCAGCAGCGCGGCGCGAAGGGGCAGCCGTCGGGAATGTTGAGCGGCGAGGGCAGTTCGCCCTCCAGCTTGATCCGCTTCTTTTCCGGGTTCGGCTCGGTCGACGGCGTCGCCGAAAGTAGCGCCTTGGTGTAGGGATGCCGGGGGTTGCCGAAGACCGCCTCTTTCGACCCGAACTCCACGGGTCGCCCGAGATACATCACCACCACGTCGTCGGCCACATGCCGCACCACCGACAGGTCGTGCGAGATGAAGAGATAGGCGAGGTCCAGACGCTCTTGCAGATCGAGCAGCAGGTTCAACACCTGCGACTGGATCGACAGGTCGAGCGCCGAGACGGGTTCGTCCAGCACCAGAAGCTTGGGCTCCAGCATCAACGCACGGGCCACCGCGATCCGTTGGCGTTGCCCGCCCGAGAACATATGCGGGAAGCGGTCGTAATGCTCGGGCCGAAGCCCCACCAGCTCGATCATCTCGCGGGCTTTGGCCTGCCGTTCCTTGGCCGACATATCGGGGCGGTTGATCTTGAGCGGCTCTTCCAGAATGGCACCCACCCGGTGACGCAGGTTGAGCGACCCGTAGGGGTCCTGAAACACGATCTGCACCGTGTCGCGCAGCGTGTCCCAGTTGTCGGGCGTCACGTCCTTGCCCGCGATGTTGAGCGTGCCCGCCGTCGGCTCTTCGATCATCGTGACGAGCCGCGCGAGGGTGGATTTGCCGCACCCGGACTCCCCCACGACGGCGAGCGTCTTGCCGGCCTCGATAGTGAATGAGGCTTCCGACAGCGCCTTGACTACGCTGGGTTTAGAAAACAGGCCGCCGCCCACTTCGTAGTGGCGGGCGAGGTTCTGCGCGGTGACGACGGTGTTCATGCCACGCCCTCCTTCGCGTTGACCGGGTAGTGACAGCGCGCAAGGCCGAGTTCCGGCGGCTGCACCGGCGGGTCGATTTTGCGGCAGGTGTCGTTGGCGAATTGGCAGCGCGGCGAGAACAGGCAGCCTTCGGGCCGATCGTACTGCCCCGGCACGACGCCCGGAATGGTCGGCAGATGCCGCTCTGTCGCGCGTTCCGGCAGGGCCGCGAGCAGGGCCGAGGTATAGGGGTGGTGCGGTTCAGCGAAAAGCTTGCGCACCTCCTGTTCCTCGACCTTTTGCCCGGCATATTGCACCTGAACGCGCTGCGCCGTTTCGGCCACCACGCCCATGTCGTGCGTGATGAGGATCAGGCCCATCCCCGTCTCTTTCTGAAGATCCGTCAGCAGGTCGAGGATCTGCGCCTGAATGGTCACGTCGAGCGCGGTCGTCGGCTCGTCGGCAATGAGAAGGCGCGGCTTGCATGCGAGCGCCATCGCGATCATCACCCGCTGGCTCATCCCGCCCGACATCTGGTGCGGAAACGCCTTGAGCCGTTTTTCGGGGTCCGGGATGCCCACGAGGTCGAGCAGTTCGACCGCCCGCCTGTGGCGTGCCGCGCGGTCCATCTTCATGTGGATGCGCAAGCTTTCCTTGATCTGGAACCCGACCGTGAAACAGGGGTTCAGCGACGACATCGGCTCCTGAAAGATCATCGACATATCGCGCCCGATCACCTTGCGCCGCGACTTGGCCGACATGCCGCGCAGGTCCACGCCGTCGAAGCTCATCTCGTCGGCGGTGATCGTCGCGGTCCACGGTAACAGCCCCATCATGGCGAGCATCGAGACGGACTTGCCGGAGCCGGATTCGCCCACGATCGACAGGATGTCGCCCTCGTTCACGGTGATGTCGACGCCGTCCACGGCGCGAAACTGGCCGCCGGCGGTGTCGAAGTCGACGCTGAGATTGCGGATATTGAGGAGGGTCATCGTCAGCTCCTCTTCAGTTTGGGGTCAAGCGCGTCTCGCAGGCCGTCGCCCATCAGGTTGATGGCCAGCACCGTGGTCAGGATCGCGACACCGGGGAAGGTGACGACCCACCACGCGCGCAGGATGAATTCGCGGCTTTCGGCCAGCATGGTGCCCCATTCCGGTGTCGGCGGCTGCGCCCCCATGCCGAGAAAGCCCAGCGCGGCCACGTCGAGGATCGCGTTCGAGAACGACAGCGCCGCCTGCACGATGATCGGGGCAAGGCAATTCGGAAGAACGGTGACGAACATCAGTCGTGGCAGTTTCGCCCCCGCGACCCGCGCGGATACCACGTAGTCCTTGGACAACTCCGTCATCACCGCCGCGCGGGTCAGGCGCACGTAGTGCGGTTGAAGCACGATGGCGATGGCGATCATGGCATTCAGCAGCGACGGCCCGAGGATGGCGACGAGGACGAGCGCGAGCAGCAGCGACGGGATGGACAGGATGATGTCCATGATCCGCATGATGATCGTGTCGAGCCAGCGGGGTGCGAACCCGGCGATGAGCCCGGTCAGAATGCCGCCGGTCGCCGCGAGGATCACGACGATGGTGCCGACGAGGAACGAATAGCGCGCGCCGTAGATCAGGCGCGACAGCATATCCCGCCCCAGCGGGTCGGTGCCCAGCGGATAAGTCCAGCTTCCGCCGTCCTGCCACGCAGGCGGCACCAGCGTGGCGCCTCGGTTCTGGGTGGACGGTTCGAACGGGGAAATGAGCGGCGCGAAGATCGCGACGATCAGGAAGAAGATGAACACGTAAAAGCCGATCACGGCCCCACGGTTCTCGCGGAAGTAACGCCAGAATTCCTTGAACCGGCCGGGGCGGACGGTCGTGGTCGGCGTGGTGTTGGTCGATGAACTCACGTCTGCCATGTCAGCGCTTCCGGATCTTGGGGTTGATGAGACCGTAGAGCAGGTCGACGATCAGGTTCACCACCATCACGAGAAGTGCCACGAGCAGCAGCCCGCCCTGCACGACCGGGTAGTCGCGGCGATAGATGCTGTCGACCATCCACTTGCCGATGCCCGGCCACGAAAAGATCGTCTCGGTCAGGATGGCCCCTGCAAGGAGCATGCCGACGGACAGGCCGATCACGGTGATGACCGGGATCATTGCGTTCCTGAGCGCATGGATCCCGTTCACCCGCGGCGGGGTCAGGCCCTTGGCGCGGGCGGTGCGGATGTAGTCTTCGCCAAGCACCTCGAGCATGGCCGAGCGGGTCTGGCGCGCGATGACGGCGAGCGGGATGGTGGCGAGCACGATGGACGGCAGGATCAGGTGCCTTACGGCCGAGACGAACGCGCCATCCTGCCCCGACAACAGAGAGTCGATCAGCATGAAGCCGGTCACGTCGGGGAAATAGTAAAGCAGGTCGATCCGGCCGGACACGGGCGTCCAGCCCAGATTGCCCGAGAAAATGATGATGAGCAGCAGCGCCCACCAGAAGATTGGCATCGAATACCCGATCAGGGCCGAGGACATGAGCGCGCGGTCGAAGAACTTGCCGCGGTTCACGGCGGCGATGACGCCCGCCGGAATGCCCAGCGTGATGGCGATGACGATGGCGCAGAACGATAGCTCCAGCGTCGCCGGAAACAGCGCGAAGAACTCGTCGAAGACGGGGCGCTTGGTGACGTAGCTGGTGCCGAGATCGCCCTGAAGGACGCCGGTGAAGAAATCCCAGAACTGCACGACGAGCGGGCGGTCGAATCCGAACTGCTGGTAAAGCTCGTTGTAGCGTTCTTCGGTCATGCCGCGTTCGCCCGCCATGACGATGATCGGATCGCCTGGCAGCACGCGGATGAAGGAGAATGAGATGATGGTGACCCCGATGAACGTCGGGATGAAGGTCAGGAGCCTCCCGATCAGGTAACGTAGCATCAGCGGGTCCTGCGGTTCGGCTGGGCGTCGGCCTGGCTTGTACGGATCATATCGGCTCCGGTCGGAATGGCGGGGCCCGCAGGCCCCGCCAATTTGCGTTATTCAGCGAGGGAAACCTCGGTGAAGATGTGGCCGCCGAGCGGGTGGACTTTGTAGCCCTCCACTTCGGGGCGCATCGGCATGAACACGACCGAGTGCGCGATGGTCGCCCACGGGGCCTGCTCTTTGAAGATCACCTGAGCCTCTTCATAGAGCGCGGCGCGCTCTTCCTGCGTCGGCAGGGTCTTGGCTTCCTGAATGATCTCTTCGAACGGCTCGTGGCACCACTGGGCACGGTTCGAACCGCCCACACCGTCACAGCCCAGGAGCACGGCGAGGAAGTTGTCCGGATCGCCGTTGTCGCCGGTCCAGCCCAGCAGGACGGCACCGTCACGCTCGACGTCTTTCGAGCGGTCGAGGTATTCGCCCCACTCGTAGGACACGATCTCGACGTCCACACCGATCTTGGAGAAGTCTTCCTGGATCAGTTCGGCCATACGGCGTGCGTTCGGGTTGTAGGGGCGCTGCACCGGCATCGCCCAGACCTTCATCGAAAGGTCGGACACACCGGCCTCTTCGAGCATCGCCATCGCGCCTTCGGGATCGTAGGCATCGTCTTCGATCGCGTCGTTGTAGGACCACATGGTCGGCGGGATCGGGTTCTTGGCGATCGAGCCGGAGCCCTGGAACACCACGTCGATGATCGCCTGCTTGTCGATCGCCATGTTCAGCGCCTTGCGCACCATCGGATTGTCGAACGGTGCCTGCTGCGTGTTGTAGGCGAGGTAGCCGACGTTCAGCCCTTCCTGCTCCATCACGTTGATGCCGTCGTCATCCATCATCGCCTGAATGTCGGCGGGGTTCGGATAGGGCATCACGTGGCATTCGCCGGCGGACAGCTTCTGGTAGCGGACCGAGGCGTCGGGCGTGATCGCGAAGACCAGATTGTCGACCTTCGGCAGGCCTTCTTTCCAGTATTCGGGGTTCTTGGCGTAACGGATCACCGCGTCCTTCTGGTAGGCCACGAATTCGAACGGTCCGGTCCCGATGGGCTGCTGGTTCAGCATCTCGGGCGTGCCGGCTTCGTCCATCGCGTCGGCGTATTCCTTGGACTGGATCGAGGCGAAGTCCATGGCGAGGTTCGCGATGAACGGTGCTTCGGGACGGGTCAGCACGAACTTGACCGTCATGTCGTCGACCTTCTCGATGGACGAGATCAGGTCGGGCATCGACATACCGTTGAAGTATTCCCAGGAGCCTTCGGTTTCCATCTGGCGCATGAAGGAATAGACCACGTCATCCGCGTTGAAGTCGCGGGTGGGGGTGAAGTAGTCCGTTTCGTGGAACTTCACGCCGGAGCGCAGGTTGAAGGTCACTTCCAGACCGTCTTCCGAGGTTTCCCAGCTTTCGGCCAGACCCGGAACGACGTTGGTGGTGCCCGTCTCGAATTCGACGAGGCGGTTGTAGATCGGGTGCGACGAGGCGTCGAAGGTCGTGCCGGACGTGTAGAGCGCCGGGTCGAAGCCTTCGGGGCTGCCTTCGGAGCAATAGACGAGCGTCGATTGCGCCGAAGCGGTGCCCGCGAGCAGGGCGAAAAGGCCCGCTGCGGTCAGTGTTTTTCTTAGAGACATTTGTAACTCCCTGTTTGGGTCTCTCGCTCTGATCGGTCTTGCCTGAGGGAGGGTGCCGGACCCGGCGGCTCCATAAACGGAACCGCCCGCCTCACGGGCGGGCCAAGCTTGTTCTCCCTGTCATCCGGGGTCTTGCGCCCCATGTGATCAAATTTCTTACGACGCAGTCGGGTCGAGACAACCCGTGCCGTTGCGTCAACTTTGACCATCAGGTCAAACTCACGCAACCCTTATTTTTGTGAGGTGAATTGGACGGGTTCGAACAAACCGACAGGGCGCGGGTGGAAAGGGGATCGGGTATGGAAACGGTGACGGGCGGCTGCCTTTGCGGAAATCTGCGCATATCGGCGCGGGGCGTGCCGGATCGCGTCGGGCTGTGTCATTGTCTGGATTGCCGAAAGCATCATGGCGCCGTGTTCTTTGCGGCTGCGTTCTTTCCCGCGGACGCCGTGACGGTGGACGGAGAAACGAAGCAATACCAGGGCCGCCATTTCTGCCCCACCTGCGGCTCGTCCGTATTCTCGGTCAGCGAGGGCGAAATCGAAGTGCATCTCGGCACGCTGGACGAGCCGGGCGTGTTCGAGCCGACATATGAGCTGTGGACCTGCCGACGCGAGCCGTGGTTGCCGCAGATGCCGGGGGTCGAGGGGGTCGAGCGCGACGGCTGAGCCCGACCTCTCAGTCCTTCACAAAGAGCTTCCGCTCGACGTTGCAGAGGGTCTGGGCCGGGCCGTCCTCGGTGATGAGAATCGTCTCGGTCGTCTCCAGACCCCAGTCGTCCATCCACAGTCCGGGCATGAAATGGAAGGTCATGCCGGGTTCCAGCACGGTTTCGTCGAAGGCGCGGATCGACACGGTGTGCTCGCCCCAATCCGGCGGATAGGACAGGCCCACGGCATAGCCCGCGCGGTTGGGCCGTTCGATCCCGACCTTCAGCAGTTCCACGTCCAGCGCCCGCGCGATGTCGCAGGCCCGGTTGCCCGCGCGCGCCACTTCGATCCCTTGGTTCAGACCTTCGGTCAGCGCCTCGGACGCGTCCTTCATGTGCTTGGGCGGCTTGCCGAAGAAAATCGTCCGACTGAGCGGCGCGTGGTAGCGGCGATAGCATCCCGACTGCTCGATGAACGTCGCTTCGCCCTTCTTCAGCGCCTCGCCGTTCCACGTCAGGTGCGGGGCCGAGGCATCCGCGCCCGAGGGCAGGAGCGGCACGATCGCCGGGTAATCGCCCCAACTGTCGTCCTCGCCATGCACCGAGGTCTTGAAGAGTTCGCCCACCAACTCATGCTTGAGCATCCCCGGCTCCGCGATCTCGACCGCTTTGCCGATCACCAGTTCGGAAATGCGCGCGGCGCGGCGCATGAACGCCAGTTCCTCGTCCGACTTCCTGAGCCGCACCCAGTTCACAAGCGTCGAGGCGTCGATGAAATCCGCCTCCGGCAACCCCTCGGCCAGCACGGCGAAGGCGCGGGCGGTGAAGAAGTAGGTCTCCATCTCGACCCCGATGCGCTTGTCGCCATAGCCCATGATCCGCAGGTGGCTGGCAAGATCCTCCATCGGGTGAATGTCGGGCGCCTGAATATAGCGGTCGGCGTAGTAGATGATTTCGTCATCATCCATCCAGACCGTGCGTCGTGCGCCATTGGCATCCTGTAGCCGCCCCCACCAGATCGGTTTGCCGTCGAGCGGCAGGATCACCCCCTGATGCACATAGAACGACCAGCCGTCGTAGCCCGTGATGTAATTCATGTTCGACGGGTTCGTCAGGAACAGAACGTCGATCCCCATCGCTTCCATGGCGGCCCGTGTCTGGGCGATGCGGCGGTCGAATTCCCCTTGGGTGAAATGCGCATTCTCGATCGGCATGACGACTCCCGTTCCGTCTGGGTTGCTTGGGTCAGGCAGAGGATGGCGGAAAAGCCCGCAGGTTCAATGACTTTCTGGCGCAGTTACGTGCGGGTTGGTTCGGTGAGGCCGAAATGCGTTCCTGCTGTTGGGAACCGCGAAAGTCGTGATAAAGGCCTGATATGGTTGCCCTCGACGCCACAGACCTCGCCATCCTCAAGGTGCTCGCCCGCGATGGGCGTATCACCAAGGCCGCGCTTGCCGATGCGGTGGGGCTGTCGCCCACGCCCTGCTGGAACCGCCTGAAGCGGCTGGAAAAGGCCGGGGTGATCGACGGCTACGGCGCGCGCTTCGACCTGCGCAGGATCGGGCCGTCGGTGACGGTCTTCGTTGCGGTCGAGATCGCCGATCACACCGCCGCCAGCTTCCGCATCTTCGAAGACGCGCTCACCCGGTATGACGAGATCACCGCCTGCTGGGCGCTGGGTGGCGGTTACGATTACCTCATGCAGGTCGTCACCCGCGACATCGACGCCTATCAACGCCTGATGGACGTGATGCTCGACGCCCGCATCGGCCTGTCGCGGTATTTCACTTACATCGTGACCAAGCCCGTCAAAGGCGGCCCGCCGCCCCTGGGTCTGATCGCGGGAGAGGAATAGTCTCTCAAACCCTGCGGGCAGGAGAGGAATCCTCTCCGCAAGAGAGCAAATTCAGCCTCGACGCCCGCGCGAATCCCTCATTTTGAGCCCATCGAACAGGAGGCTTGAGATGCTCGACACAGCGATCCCGACCCACGTGGACATCACCGACAAGCGGCTTTTGCGCAGCTTCGCCTATGTGAACGGCAAGTGGCGCGCGGCTTCGGACGGTGGTTCGTTCAACGTCACCGACCCCGCCAACGGCGCTTTCCTCGGCGAAGTCGCCAAGCTGACCGCAGAGGATTCCAGTTCTGCCGTCGACGCCGCGCAGATGGCCTTTGCCGACTGGTCCATGACTCTGCCGCAGGAGCGTGCCGCGATCATCCGTCGCTGGTTCGACCTGATGCTCGCCCATAAAGAGGATCTCGCCCGCATCATGGTGCTGGAGCAGGGCAAGCCGATCTCCGAAGCGCGGGGCGAAATCGACTACGCCGCCTCGTTCGTGGAGTTCTATGCCGAAGAGGCCAAGCGCCCGAACATCGAAGGCGTGACCAGCCACCTCCACGATGCCGAGGTCGAGCTGTGGCTCGAACCGGTCGGTGTCGTCGCCCTCATCACCCCGTGGAACTTCCCCTCCGCGATGCTGACGCGCAAGGCCGCCGCCGCGCTTGCCGCAGGCTGCACCATCGTTGCGCACCCGTCGCACGAAACCCCCTATTCCGCGCTCGCGCTGGCGGAACTCGCGGAACGCGCGGGCGTGCCGCCGGGCGTCTTCAACGTCGTCACCGGCCACGCGCCCACCATCGTCGAGCCTTGGACGCAGGACCACCGCGTCCGCGCCCTGTCCTTCACCGGCTCGACCGAAGTGGGCCGGCTCCTCTACCGCCAGTCCGCCGCGACCGTGAAACGGCTGGTCATGGAACTGGGCGGCCACGCCCCGGTGATCGTGTTCAAGAACTGCGATCTGGACGAAGCCGTTGCCGAGACGATGAAGGCCAAATGGGCGACGTCCGGGCAGGATTGCCTTGGCGCGAACCGCATCTATGTCGAACGTGCTGTCTATGACGAATTCTGCCAGATGTTCACCGAAGCGACCGAGGCGCTGACCATCGGGCGCGGCATGGACGACCCGGACATCGGCCCGCTGATGAACGAGAAAGCCGTGGCCAAGCAGGAGGAACACGTCGCCGACGCGCTCGCCAAAGGCGCGACGCTCATGTGCGGTGGCAAACGCACCGAGCATGGCGATCTGTTCTACGCGCCCACCGTGCTCAAGGACGTGACCGACGACTGCCTCATCATGCGTGAGGAGACCTTCGGCCCCGTTGCCGCGATCACCCCCTTCGACAGCGAGGACGAGGTGGTGCGCCGGGCGAACGATACGGAATACGGTCTTGTGGCCTATGTCCACTCGATGGACCCGCGCCGTATCTACCGCCTGACCCGCGCGCTGCAATACGGCATGGTTGCGGTGAACCGCACCAAGGTCACGGGCGCGCCGATCCCCTTTGGCGGCACAAAACAATCCGGTCTGGGCCGCGAAGGTGCGCGGCGCGGCATGGAGGAATTCATGGAAATCAAATACGTCTGCCGCGACTGGGCGTAACCATCGAGTAAAAAAGGAAAAACGATGCTCAAGAACGATCAACTCGACCGCTGGGACCGGGAAAACTTCTTTCACCCGTCCACGCACCTCGCCCAGTTCGCCCGTGGCGAAGCGCCGAGCCGCGTCATCCAGACCGGCAAGGATTGTCACATCACGGACCGTGACGGGAACGAACTGCTCGACGCCTTCGCCGGGCTCTACTGCGTGAACGTCGGCTATGGCCGCCCCGAAATCGCCGAAGCCATCGCCGAGCAGGCCAAGGAACTGGCTTACTACCACGCCTATGTCGGCCACGGCACCGAGGCGTCGATCACGCTTGCCAAGATGGTGCTCGACCGTGCGCCGGACCATATGTCCAAGGTCTATTTCGGCCTGTCTGGCTCGGACGCGAACGAAACCAACATCAAGCTGGTCTGGTATTACAACAACATCCTTGGTCGTCCCGAAAAGAAGAAGATCATCTCGCGTTGGCGCGGCTATCACGGGTCGGGCCTGATGACCGGGTCGCTGACGGGCCTGCACCTGTTCCACAAGAAATTCGACCTGCCGCTGGAACAGGTGATCCACACCGAGGCACCGTATTACTACCGCCGCGAGAACACCGATATGACCGAAGAGGATTTCGTCGGTCACTGCGTCTACGAACTCGAGCAACTGATCGAACGGGAAGGGGCCGACACCATCGCCGCCTTCATCGGCGAGCCCGCGCTGGGCACCGGCGGCCTTGTCCCGCCGCCTGCGGGCTATTGGGAGGCGATCCAGAAGGTGCTCGAAAAGCACGACATCCTGCTCATCGCGGACGAGGTCGTGACCGGCTTCGGGCGTCTCGGGTCCATGTTCGGCTCGGACCACTACGGCATCAAGCCCGACCTCATCACCATCGCAAAGGGCCTGACCTCGGCCTATGCGCCGCTGTCGGGGTCCATCGTGTCCGACAAGATGTGGAAGGTGCTGGAGCAGGGGACGGATGAGAACGGCCCCATCGGCCACGGCTGGACCTATTCGGCCCACCCGATCGGCGCGGCGGCGGGCATCGCGAACCTGAAGCTGATCGACGATCTGAACCTCGTCCAGAACGCGGGCACCGTCGGCGCGCATTTCAAGGCGGCGCTCAAGGCCGAGGTTGGCGACCATGCCCATGTGGGTGAAGTGCGTGGCGAAGGCCTCCTTTGCGCGGTCGAATTCGTGAAAGACCCGGAGACGCGCACCTTCTTCGACCCGTCCGAGGGGATCGGCGCCAAACTCGCCGGTGCGCTTCTGTCCGAGGGCGTCATCGCGCGCGCCATGCCGCAGGGCGACATCCTCGGTTTCGCGCCGCCCTTCTGCCTGACCGAAGCGCAGGCGGACGAGATCGCGACCAAGCTCGGGCGCGCCGTTCGCAGCGTTCTGGGATAAGCACGCGGCGGGGCCGATCTTGAATTTCGGCCCCGCGACCCCATATTAGGTCAGCAAAGCAGACCTAAAACCCCTTCTAAACAGCGGTTTACCTTGCAGCTTTGCATCCAAGGTGCTTGAAGGGGCCGGTATGACCCGGAAAGGGGGCGGACATGCTCGATTTTCGCACCATGCGTCAGGAACTGGCCGAGGTTTACGACCTCGCGCCCAACCCGGACCTGGCCGAGGAAATGAAGGACGACTACGCGAAGATGGATCGCGTGGTGTCGCCGCCCGAGTGGGCCGTGGCCGCACCCTATGTGCGTGCGATCAACCGCCTGAAAAAAGAGAAGAACGCGGTCATCCTCGCGCATAACTACATGACGCCGGACATCTATCACGGCGTGGCCGATTTCGTGGGCGACAGCCTGCAACTCGCCATCAAGGCGACCGAGGTCGAGGCCGAGACCATCGTCCAGTGCGGCGTGCATTTCATGGCCGAGACGTCGAAGATCCTGAACCCGGCGAAACGCGTGTTGATCCCGGATATGGAGGCAGGTTGCTCGCTCGCCAACTCCATCGGGGCCGAAGGCATCAAGCAGATGCGCGCGCAATATCCGGGCGCGCCTGTCGTGACCTACGTGAACACGACCGCCGAGGAAAAGGCCAACTCCGACATCTGCTGCACCTCGTCCAACGCCGCCGCCATCGTGCGCGCGCTGCCCGAGGACACGATCATCATGGCGCCGGACCAGTATCTGGCCCAGAACGTCGCGCGTCAGGTGCCGGAAAAGAACATCGTCTGGTGGAACGGCTCCTGCGTGGTGCACGAAAGCTTCACGGCACAAGACCTCAAGGACTATCGCCAGTGGAACCCCGACACCACGATCATCACGCACCCGGAATGCCCGCCGGACGTGGTGGACGAAAGCGATTTCTCCGGCTCCACCAGCGGGATCATCAACTACGTGCGCGAGCACAAGCCCAAGCAGGCGCTGCTCGTGACCGAGTGCTCGATGGCCTCGAACATTTCCGACGAGCTGCCCGAGGTGGATTTCGTCGGCCCCTGCAACATGTGCCCCTACATGAAGAAGATCACGCTGGAGAAAATCCTGTGGTCGCTTCACGCGGGCGTCGAAGAGGTGCACGTCGATGAAGACGTGGCCGCCAAGGCGCGCGTGGCGGTCGAGCGGATGATCGACCTCAGCAAGAAACTGGGCATCTGATAGGGGCGACCCCCATGAAAACCGAACGTATCGTCATCGTCGGCGCGGGTATGGGCGCGCTCTATGCGGCCCTGACGCTGGCGCCACGCCCCGTGCTGATGATTTCGCCCGAACAACTTGGCGAGGGCGCAAGCTCGGCCTGGGCGCAGGGCGGTGTCGCCGCCGCGATGGCCGCGTCCGACACGCCCGAGGCACATGCCAAGGATACCATGACCGCAGGGGCGGGGACCGTGGATGGCGAGGTGGCCGCGATGGTCACCCGGCACGCCGCCGAACATATCCTCGACCTGACCGCGTTCGGCACGCCCTTCGACCGTGATGCCCAAGGCAACTACGTGATGAGCCGGGAGGCCGCGCATTCCGCCGCGCGCGTCGTGCGGGTCAAGGGCGACCAGGCGGGTCGTCAGATCATGGAGACGTTGATCGCCAAGGTCCGCGCCACGGCATCGGTGCAGGTCATCGAAGGCGCTCTCGCGACCGGGCTCGAAACCGAAGGCGAGCGCGTCACCGGCGTCTGGATCAGGCACACCGACCCCGCCTCCGGCCCCGTGCTGATCGAAACGCCCGCCGTGCTTCTGGCCGGTGGCGGCTCCGGCGGGCTTTACGCGCATACGACGAACCCGCCGCGCATCCGGGGGCAGGTCATCGGCTTCGCCGCCCGCGCGGGCGCCGTGATCGCCGATCCTGAATTCGTGCAATTCCACCCCACCGCAATCGACATGGGCGAAGACCCCATGCCGCTCGCGACCGAGGCGCTCAGGGGTGAGGGTGCGATCCTCGTCAATGCCGATGGCGAACGGTTCATGACGACCGTGCATGAGGATGCCGAACTCGCGCCGCGCGACATCGTCGCCCGCGAAATCTTCAAGCAGACGCAGGCGGGCAAACGCCCGATGCTCGACACGCGCGCCGCGCTGGGCGCCGAGGTGCTGACCCGTTTTCCGGCGGTGGCCGAGGCCTGCGCGCGCGCCGGGTTCGATCCGGTCGAAAACCCGATCCCCGTCGCGGTCGCAGCGCATTACCACATGGGCGGCGTGGACACCGACGAACATGGCCGCTCGTCGCTCGACCGCCTCTGGGTCTGCGGCGAAGCGTCGTCCACGGGCCTGCACGGTGCAAACCGGCTCGCCTCCAACGGCCTGCTGGAAGCCTTGGTTTATGGCAAGAAAGCCGCCGAAGACATCGCGCGAACGCTTGGCGACATTCCCGAGGCCGAAGAACTGACCTTCACCTTCCCGACGGGTGGCGAGGACGTGGACGAAGCCGCCGTGATGGACCTGCGCCGCACCATGACCACCCATGTCGGTGTGCGCCGGAACGCCGACGGGCTGAAACAGGCGCTGGCCACCATCGCCGGGCTCGAAGCCGCGGCCAACAACGAGACCATGCGCAACATGACCGCGACCGCGACCCTTATCGCCGCCGCCGCGCTGACCCGCGAGGAAAGCCGGGGCGGGCATTATCGCGACGACTTTCCCGAGCAGGTTCCCGCGCTCGCCCATCGCACCAAGATCACGCTGGAGGCCGCCGTCGGCATCCGGGACGCCGCCAAGGATATGGTATGACCTACGCCACGCTGCCCGACATCGTTCTGGAACCCATCGTGCGCAATGCGCTGATGGAGGATCTGGGCACCTATGGCGACGTCACCACCCGTGCCGTGATCCCGCCCGCCACGACCTATGACGCCGCGATCAACGCGCGTGAGCCGGGGATCGTCTCGGGCATGCAGATCGCGCGCATCGCCTTCGGCCTGGTCGACCCCTCGCTTGAAATCGAGCCGCTCGTCGAGGACGGTGACACCATCGCGCCCGGCGACACGCTCATGCGTATTCGGGGCAAGGCCGCATCGATCCTGTCGGGCGAACGCGTGGCGCTGAACTTCGCGGGCCGCCTGTCCGGTATCGCCACCATGACCGAGTCCTTCGTGGCGAAGACCGAAGGCACCAAGACCCGGATCACCTGCACCCGCAAGACCACGCCGGGCCTGCGCGTGGTCGAAAAACTCGCCGTTCTGCATGGCGGCGGCTTCAACCACCGCTATTCGCTCTCGGACGCGATCCTCATCAAGGACAACCACATCGCGGCCGCCGGGGGTGTGCGTGCGGTGCTGGAGGCGTCCAAGGCGGTGGCCAGCCACATGATGACCGTCGAGATCGAGGTCGATACGCTCGACCAGCTTGCCGAAGTGCTCGACGTCGGCGGGGCGAGCGCGGTTCTGCTCGACAATATGGACACGCCGACATTGATCGAAGCGGTCAAGATGACGGGCGGGCGCCTGCCCTTGGAAGCATCCGGCAACATGAAGCTCGAGCGCATCGCGGAAGTTGCCGCGACGGGCGTCGATTACATCTCGTCCGGGGCCCTGACGCACTCGGCCCGGACCCTTGATCTCGGTGTGGATTTTTAGCCCTAAAATCCGAGACTTAGAGTCGTGACTGCGAAGTCGGGACGCTATATCTTGCGTCTTTTGTATGTGTCGCCACGACCACTACGTCGGCGGGAACGGGTCATTCCGGTCACAACTCGGTCATGACCGCTAGCAGCGGCGTCTACTTCCGGTTACGATTCACGGCACGAGCAAACGCGCGAACCTGGGGATCGCGAATTCATGAGGCCAAAATTTCGCCTGACGCGGCTCCTGCCGACCGCCGTCGCAATGGTATGTCTTGCGACCATGTCCGCGACGGCGCTGGACGATATCCAATTCAATGTCGAAGGCGGCGGAGCGTTGCAGAAGGACCTCGAGTCCGCGTCGCTCCTGTTGTCCGTTCAGGAAGAGGGGATCGACGATCCCCGTGATCTGCTCGCCACGTCGCTGGCGGAATACGAGCGGCTTCTGAACACGCTTTACGCCAACGGGCATTACGGCGGCGTCATCAATGTGCGGCTCGACGGGGTCGAAGCCGCCGCGATCCAGAATTTCAACGTGCCGAGCACGGTCCGCAGGATCACGGTCGATGTGCGTCCGGGTCAGCAGTTCCATTTCGGCAGCACCCAGATCACGCCGCTGGTGCAGGGCACACAGAAGATCGACGAATTCCGCAACGGCGAGCCGGCCTATTCGACGGTCATTCAAAGCGCGGTGGAAAGCGCGGTGGACGATTGGCGTCACGCCGGGCGCGCCAAGGCGACCGTGCGCGATCAGGACCTGACCGCGAACCATCAGAACAAACTCATCAACGCACGTATCTGGATCGACCCAGGTCCGCTGGTCCGGTTCGGGCAGCTTCGCCACACGAATGCCTCGGCCGTCCGCACGAGCAAGATCGAACGGATCGCCGGACTGCCCGAGGGCGAAGTGTTCGATCCCGACGAGGCCGAAGCGGCGGCCAACCGTCTGCGCCGCACCGGGGCTTTTGCCTCGGTCGTTCTGCGGGAAGCCGAAACGCTGGGCCCCGGCAACACGATGGACATGCTGCTGACCACGGCGGACATGAAGCCGCGTCGGTTCGGGTTCGGGGCCGAACTGTCGTCGATCGAAGGGCTGGGGCTGTCGGCCTACTGGATGCACCGCAACCTTTTGGGCGGGGCCGAACGGTTCCGCGTCGATGCCGCGGTCAACGGCATCACGCCCGCGCTTAACAATCTCGACGTGGAACTCGACGCGCGTCTGGATATCCCTGCCGCCTTCGGCACCGACAACGACGCCTATGTGGAGGTGGCCGGGCTGTGGCTGCGCGAACCCTCCTACAACATCCTCGGCGCGGGGATCGAGGCAGGTGTGAAGCGCTATTTCAGCCCGAACCTCGAAGGCGAGATCGGCCTTGGCTTCGCTTATGCGCAGGTGACCGACAGTTTCGGCACGCGCAGTTTCACCACCGTCAAGGTTCCCGCCATGGTCGAATGGGACAAGCGGAACGACAGCCTGAACCCGACGCGGGGCTTTTACGTGCGTGCGGATGCCCAGCCGTTCTTCGATATCGGTCGGGGCGTTGGCGCTTGGGGCCTGCTCGATGCCCGCGTTTACCGTGGCTTCGGCGAAGACGACCGCTTCGTCCTCGCGGCGCGGGGACAGGTCGGCACCGTGGTCGGCCCGAACCCGTCGCAGACCCACCCTGATCTGCTGTTCTATTCGGGTGGCGGCGGCACGGTGCGCGGCCAGCCCTACCAATCGCTCAACTTCGCCTCCGGCACCGGCACGGTGGGGGGGCAGGCCTTCCTCGGCGGCCAGTTCGAGGTGCGCGTCAAGGCGACCGATACCATCGGTGTCGTCGGGTTCTTCGACGTGGGCTACCTTGGCGATACGGGGTTCTTCGGAGGCACGACCGCATGGCACTCCGGCGCGGGTCTGGGCGTGCGCTACAACACCGCGCTCGGTCCGATCCGGCTTGACGTCGGTTACCCCGTCACCGGCGGCGTCCGCTCGCCCAACCCGCTGCGCAACGTGCAGCTTTATGTCGGGATCGGGCACGCCTTCTGATGAAAAGATTTCTCGCCCTTCTCGCCACGCTCACCCTCATCGGCCTGCCCGCAGGGGCGCAGGACGACACGACCGAGGAAGAGGACAAGTCGATCCTCGAATCCTTCCTCGAAGAGAACCTGTCGTCCGAAGGGATGGAGGTGACCGTCAACGGTTTCTCCGGTGCCTTGTCGCGTGAGGCGACGATGCAGGAGATGACCTTTGCCGATGCGGAAGGCGTCTGGCTCAGGTTGGAGGACGTGGCGCTCAACTGGAACCGGGCCGCCGTGCTGCGCGGGCGGATCGAGGTGCGCGAGTTGTCGGCGGGGCTTATCGAACTGGCGCGCCTGCCCGCGGGCGGCTCATCCGGCCCTTCGGCGGAAGCGTCAGATTTCACGCTGCCGGACCTGCCCGTTTCGATCGACATCGGCCTGATCGACGCCGAACGCCTCGTCCTCGGCGCGCCGGTTCTGGGCGAACGCATTGAAATGACGCTCGAAGGCTCAGCCAATCTCGCCGACGGCGAGGGGGCGGTCGATGTGGCGCTGTCCCGCACCGACGGCGAATTGGGCGACCTGACCCTTGCCGGGTCTTATTCGAACACCTCCAAGGTGCTTGCCGTGAACCTTCGGCTCGAAGAGGGGCAGGGCGGCATCGTCGCGAACCTCGCAAGCCTGCCGGGCGAGCCTGCACTGTCGGTGCGGGTCGAAGGCGAGGACCGGCTCGACGATTTCACGGCGAACATCGTGCTGGCGACCGATGGCCAGAACCGGCTGGCCGGGCAGTTGCGCGCAGCCGCCGTGGTCGATGGTGAGGGTGAGTCTCAAAAGACCCAGTTGCAGATCGAAGCCGATCTGGCAGGTGACCTGCGCCCCCTGTTCGAAGAGCAGTATCAGGCGTTCTTCGGGGGGGAGAGCGTGCTGCACCTCGACGCGACCCGGTTCCAGAACAAGTCGATCCGGGTGGCGGATCTGTTCCTCAAGACCGAGGCGCTGGAACTGCGTGGCGACGCTTTGGTCTCGGCGAAAGGCTGGCCGCAGAATGCGCAGATCACCGGCACGCTGGCCAATGCGGACGGATCGCCCGTGGTGCTTCCTATTGCAGGGCCGGAAACGCGGATCGGGTCCGCCGAGATCGAATTCGACTATGACGCCCTGCGGGGCGAAGGCTGGGTCGGTGCGATCGAGCTGGAAGGTTTCGCGCGCGAAGACATGGCGCTCGCCGCGCTCAACGTGTCGGGTGCGGGAAAACTGCGCTCCGGCGGCGGCGATACCATTCCCAGCGTGGGGGGACGTGTCGTCATATCGGCGGACGGGATCGACCTTGGGGACGAGCCGCTAAATGCCGCCGTGGGCGAGCGCATCACCGGCAACCTGATTTTCGCCAAGGCCGACAACACGCCCTTTCGGTTCACCGACGTGGATATCTCGGGCGAGGATTACGGCCTGACCGGCGACGTGACCCTGCGGACCGAGGTCGAGCAACTCGACCTCGTCTCCGAACTCGACCTGAGGCTCGAAGCCGAACGGCTGGCCCGCTTTGCCCAGATTTCCGGTCAAGACCTCAAGGGCGCGGCGTCGCTGTCGATCAAGGGCTCCGTCGCCGTGCCGGATGGGCCGTTCGACCTTGAAATCGACGGCGCGACCCAAGACCTTTCCGTGGGGATCGCCCAAGTCGACAGCCTCTTGGCGGGGGAAAGCCGGATTTCCATTGCGGCGGACCGGAACCAGCAGCGTACGGCGATCAACCGTTTGACCATCGCCGGGCCGGGCATCACGGCCTCGGCCATGGGCGAGTTGCGCACCAATGGGAGCAGTCTGGATGCGCAGATCGAATTGCCGGATGCGTCCCGGCTGGATGAACGGCTCTCGGGTCGGCTCGCGCTGAACGCGACGGCGGTGCAGGTGCGCGACGACTGGACGGTCGAGGCGACGGCGACAGGCCCCGGTGGCCTCGACGCGGACATCACCGGGACGGGCACCATCGCAGACGGCGCCATCGGCCCGGTTCAGGCAACGCTCGTCGCGGCGCTCGACAGTATTGCCCCCTATTCCGGCCTTGCCGGAACCGATCTGGGCGGGGCGGTCGATCTGACCGCCTCGGTGGATGCGGACCTGACCACCATGGCGGTCGGTCTCACCGGGTCTTTGCAGGGCCGGAACCTGTCGTTTCGCATGGGGGACACCGATCAGTCTTTCGCGGGCGCGAGCGAGCTGGTGTTCGACGTGAGCCGGGATGCGGCGGGCGCGCTCGCCGCCGACGTCACCGCGCGTGGCCCCGGCGGGCTGATCGCGGATATCGAAGGCACCGGCGCGATGGTCGATGGCAAGATCGGCCCGGTCGCGGCGACGGTGAATGCCTCGGCCAATTCCATTGCGCCCTATTCGGGCCTCGCAGGCCGCGATCTGGCGGGGTCGATCGACCTGTCCGCCAGCGTCGAGGCGGACCTGACCACCATGGCCGTCTCGCTCGACGGCAGTTTGCAGGGCCGGGATCTGTCGTTCAGCGCGGGCGAGGTGGACCAGCTTCTTGCCGGTGGTAGCGAGGTCGTGTTCGACGTCCGGCGCGACGAGGCGAGCAAGATCTTCGTCGACAGGCTGACGGCGAACACGCCGCAGGTCAGCCTGACCGCCGACGGCACGTCGGAAGGGGGGCAGAGCCGCGTGAACTTCGATGCGCGCTTGGCCGATGTCGGGATTTTCGTGCCCGAGTTTCCCGGAGTCTTCTCGGCAAGCGGCACGGCTGTCCTGACCGGCGACGATTACCGCGTCGATATCTCGGGCCAAGGGCCGGGCGGGATCACCGTGAACGTGGCGGGCAGCCTTGCCAGCACGATGGACAACGCGAACCTGTCGATTGACGGGACGGTGCCGCTCGCCCTCGCCAATGCTTTCACCGGACAAAACCGCGTCGACGGCACCGCGAGCGTGAATGTGAATCTCAACGGCCCCCTTGCGCTGACCTCGCTGTCCGGCACCGTGCGCACGACGAACGCGCGCGTGGCGGTGCCCAGCCTGCGGGTTTCGCTCGACCCGATTCAGGCCAACGTCAATCTCGGGAACGGGCGCGCCCGGCTCGAAGTCGGGGCGGCCGTATCGTCGGGCGGGCGGATCGAGATTGCGGGGCCGATCACGTTGGAACCGCCGTTCAACGGCGATCTCGTCATCCGGCTTCAGAATGTCGGGCTGACCGATCCATCCCTCTATGACACGCAGATCAATGGCCAGTTGACGGTGAGCGGCCCGTTGACGGGCGGTGCCCGGATCGCTGGAACCGTGCGCCCCGGCGTGGCCGAGATCCGCATTCCATCGTCCGGCTTCGGCGTGGCCGGGACCGTCGAGGGGCTGCGCCATGTCAACGAACCCGCCGCCGTCTATGCGACCCGCGTGCGGGCCGGACAGGTCGGCACGACCGCAAGCGGCAATTCGGCGGGCGGTCCGGCGTTCCCGCTCGACATCGTCGTGGATGCACCGAACCAGGTCTTCATCCGTGGGCGCGGGCTGGATGCCGAAGTCGGCGGGCGTTTGCGCCTTACGGGCACCACGAACGACATCGTGCCTCAGGGCAGCCTGTCCCTGATCCGGGGGCGACTGTCCCTGCTTGGCAACCGCATCGAACTGACCGAGGCGCGCGCGACGCTCGAAGGTGATTTCGACCCCTTCATCGCGGTGACCGCCGAGACGACCGTGGACGATACCGCGATCCAGATTCGGATCGACGGGCAGGCGACAGACCCCGAGATCACCTTTTCCTCGGTGCCCGATCTGCCGCAGGACGAGATTTTTTCGCGCCTGATCTTCGGGCGTTCGATTTCGGAAATCTCCGCGCTTCAGGCGCTCAGGCTCGCTAACGGCATCGCGACGCTCACCGGACGGTCCGGGGGCGGCGTGATCGGCAACCTCAGGCAGGGGTTCGGTCTGGCGGACCTCGACATCGGCCAGAACGACGACGGGGCGCTCGCGGTGCGGGCCGGGGCCTATATCTCGGAAAACATCTATACCGGCGTCGAAGTCGGGGCCGATGGCGAGGCCGAGGTGAACATCAACCTCGACCTGACCAAGAACCTGACGGCACGCGGCGCGGTGTCGAACAAGGGCGAAGCGTCCATCGGCATCTATTTCGAGCGCGACTACTGAAACGAAAGACGCCCCCCGGTGGCACGAGGGTTCGGAAGGAACCTCGGGCCTCGGGGGGCGCTTCGCTCACGGCGTACTGAAATGGCTTCTGAAATCGCCCTCTGAAATTCTTCCGCGCCGTCAGGCACGGTGCCGATGGTCGATTACCTGAAGCCCCACTGGTCCGGGTGTGCCCCCGGATCCCTTGGGTTTATCGTGGACTTTCAGTCTCAAGTTGTAACCCCCCTGAACAGGGGGTTTGCCGAGTCTCAGTTGGCGACGCCGTAGAATTGGCCGGTGACGATAGCGTCGTTCGCGGTGCCGGTGATGGCAGATACGCCGCCGCTTGGGTTGATGTTGAACTGCGCCTCCCCCGTGACCACACGGGCGTTGGAGCCACGGAAGTCACCTTGAAGCCAGCTTCCCTGCGCGGTGCCGAACCCGGCCTGAAGCCGGTTGCGCACCCCGGTGTCGTCGTTGCGAAGCGTTCCGCCGATCGACACGAACATCGTGGATGCGGCGGTGGGTCCGAAGCCGGAGGTCAGAACCTGGTTGAGGGGCAGAAGCCCGGGCGCGTCGTCGCTGGAGAGTTGCCCGGAATAGGTCACCCGCTGCCCGTTGACGGTGCCCGCGAAACCGCCGGCCGTCGCGGTGATCGGATCGGTCGACGAAAACGAGGCTTCCATGATGAGACCCCCACGGATCGAACCGGATTGGGTCGTGCCGGATATGGTGTCGATCTGGATCTCGCCCTCATAGGTCGCCGACCCGAAAATCGGGACCGCTGCGGGGGTAAGCGCGTTGTTCGTCGCGAAAACGGTATCGAACTGCGCCTCGGTCGTTGTGTTGGTGTCGAAGTTGACCGTGGAGCAGGCCGACATGGCCGCACAGGCCAGCGCGGCGGCAAAGGGCCGCGCGAAACGTAAGTGATTCAAATGGAGTCTCCCCGAAAAGCAGATGCAGACCGGACGAGATTAGCTTTCAAGAACTTCCTTGTCTCGCTGCAAAACACGTCATCCGAACGGATCAGGGCGTCTGGCGATCTGCCCATACCTCGACACTCGCGTCGGCTTCGGTCGACCGTCCGGTGATCGCCGAGGTGCCGGCGTTCGGCGCGATCCGGAACGTGCCGTCGCCCACCAGAGAGTCGCCGGTTCCCCGGAAAACGCCATCGATCTGCGATCCCGCTTTCAACGTGTTTTCGACCCCGCTTGCGTCGTTGACGAGCGTGCCGCCAAGGTCGGCCGTGAACCAGCTTCCCGGACCGGGCGGATCGAAGACCGTGCCTGTCCGCCGCTCCGGGTTCATGTCGAGCGCGTAGAGATCGCTCAACGTGCCGGAATAGGTCACCGGCACCCCACCGATCTCTCCCGCAAAGCCCCCGGCGGCGACCTCCAGCGTTCCGGTGTATTCGTCGAAGGTGCCGTCGATCTGAAGCCGACCCCTGATCGATCCGTTCCGGGTCGTTCCGTCGGAGGTATAGATCTGAAGCTCCCCGACATAACGGGCGGTGGTGTCCTTGGGTGCGGTAGCGATGCCGATGAACGGGCTGTTTCGCGGCACCCAGATCGCGGCGAACTCCGCCTCGGTCGATGTGGTCGGGGCGAAAACAGGCAGGACACGGGGCGTCGTCGGGTCGGTCGGGTCGGTCGTGCCCGGCGGGTTCTGAACCGACGCATCCACGACCGCGCATCCGGCGACGAGGGCCAGAACGGAAACGGGAAAACCAATGCGCGTCGATCTGAAAATGCGTGGCAACCAATCCGGGGGCAAATCCCCATGCCCCCGGAGGCTAGCCTGTCACGCGGGCCGTGTCACTGTTCGGCGTAGAACTGGCCGCCGGTCGCGGCACCGAAGCTTGCGCCGGTGATGGCCGAGGTTCCGCCGGTCGGCGTGATCGCCACCCCGACAGCCCCCGCCACGGCCTGACCGTCCGTGCCGTAGAAGTTCCCCATCAGGTTCGACCCCGGCTCGAACTTGTTCTCGACCCCGGTCGCGTCCTCGGTCAGCGTGCCGCCGAACGACAGCGCCATCGACGTGGTCTCGCCACCCCCGGCAATCGCGGGCAGGGCCGCGGTGCGGATTTCGTTGAAGGCCGAGCGGTCGGTCGACTGGTCATGCGTGAGCGTGCCGGAGAAGGTGGTCTGCTGCCCGTTGATCTCGCCCGCGAAATCCGTAGCCGACATGGTGAACGGCGTGGCCGAGGCGAAGTTCGCCGTCAGTTCGAGCGCACCGCGGATCGACCCGCTTTCCGACCCGTTTTCCAGCGTCAGGATCTGCATTTCACCGTTGTAGGTTGCCGAGCCCGACAGGGGCGTGGTCGTCACGCCAAGCCCTGCGGCGGCCAGAAACGCTTCGTTGAATTCTTCGGGCGTCGCGCTGACGCCATTGTTGCCGAAACAGCCCGCCAACATGGAAGTGGCGGCCAGCGCCGCGCTGATGTGAATGAGTCTCATTGGTATACCCCTCCAGAAATGACTGGCTTCAAATGGGGGTGGGGGTTCCATTTTGGCAATCCCCCGGTTCTGGGGGTGTGGCCCCCGGTTTCAGGGGGTTTCGCGGCCCGCCACTTCGCGGCAAGATCGCAAAAAAGGGGATAGGGACAAACGTGCGCGTTTTCGCTCCGGTGCGGATTTTCCTTGCGGTCGGGCTGTTCGGTCTGGCGCTGGTCGTGGCCGCCGTTGTGCTGGCGACACGTCAGCCGTGGCTGGGGCTCGATCTCAGGCTCGACGACACGGGTCAGGCGGTCCTGATCGAGAAGAGCGAGGGGCCTGCGGTCCTGATTTCCGAATGGTATCGGCTGGAAGGTGTCGAAGGCGAAGACGGGGTGCGCGTGCCGGTCGGCCCCACCACGATCATCGAAGAGCCGGACCAACTGTCGGACTTCGACACGCTCGATCGGTTCCGTGCCGAACAGGACGGGATCGCGCGCGCGATGCGTTCGGACCTCGTGACCCTGCATCTTGCGGCACCCGGCGACGTGACCCGCGAGGTGACTGTCACACCGCGTCCGCACCGCCCGATCTCGGACCTGCCCGCGATGTTCTGGGTGCAGGTTTTCGTCGGGCTCAGCGGTATCCTGATCGGCGGGTGGATCTGGTCCCTCGCGCCCGGTCGCAGGCCGCAGGCGTTCCTGATGCTGACGGGGGTCGGTCTGGCGCTGTCCTCGACGGCGGCGGCGATCTATTCGACCCGCGAACTGGCGCTTCCGGCGTCATATTTTCAGGTGTTGGGGCCGTTGAACCTGACGGGCTCTTTGACGTTCGGGGCCGGGGTCATCGGCCTCTTCCTGAGTTACCCGGCACAGATCGGGCCAAGGTGGCTTGCCCTCGTGCAGGTCGGCGTCATCGCGGCGTGGCTTGTGGGGGCCTTTACGCGGGTCATTCCCGATTACACCTTCGCCTATCAGCTTCCCATCGCCACCGCGATGCTGGTGCTCGTATTGCTGGTCGCGTTGCAGTTCCGGCGCGCGCGCAAGGCCAAGGATCTGCCCGCCCGCGCGGCCCTGCGCCTGTTCGGGCTGTCGGTTCTGATCGGGGCGGGCAGCTTCGTGGGCCTCGTCACCGTGCCTCAACTCCTCGGTCTCGAAGCGCAGGTTTCCCAAGGCTATGCCTTCACGCTGTTCCTGATCTGCTACCTCGGCCTCGCCCTCGCCGTGCGGCGGCACCGGATATTCAACCTCGATCAATGGGCGTTTCGCATCCTTTTCTTCGCCGTCGGCGCGCTTTTCCTCGTCTGCCTCGACGCGGCCCTTATATATGGCCTGTCGCTGGAACGCGCCCCTGCGCTTGGCATCGCGCTTTTCACCGTCGCCTTCTTCTACCTTCCCTTCCGCGAAGCCGTGTCGCGCCGCTTCGCACGTTGGCGCGGGCAGACCACGGTCGAGGCGTTCTTTCGCGATGTCTCGACGGTGGCGCTGACCAAAGACCCGCAGGAACAGGCCCTGCGCTGGGACGAACTGCTTCAGGCGATGTTCCAACCGCTTTTCATCGAAACCGGGCCGAACGTCACCGAACACGCGGAGCTTGCGGGCGAAGGTGTCTTTCTCGTCCTGCCCGCGGTCGCCCCGCTTCCGTCCCGGCAACTCAAATGGGCGGCTGGCGGTCGGCGGTTGTTTTCGGACAGCGATGTGCAGAAGGCCGAGGAACTGGTCGATATCCTGTCCCAGCTTATCGAAAGCCGAAAGGCGTATGAAACGGGCGCCGCCGAAGAGCGGTCGCGCATCGCACGCGACATCCACGACAACATCGGCATCCAGCTTCTCGGCGCGCTGCATTCGCAAGATCCGAAGCGCAAGGACGTGCTGATCCGTGAAACGCTCGCCGATCTGCGTGAGATCATCGACAACCAGACCGGGCCGGGGCTGGACCTTGGCAATCTGATCGCGGACCTGCGCCTTGAACTGTCCGAAGTGCTCGAAGCGGCCGGGCTTTTGGTCAACTGGCCGCTTGGCGCGAACCTGACGGGCTACAATCTGAGCCCCCGGATCGCCCACGCCCTGCGGTCCGTCCTGCGCGAATGCGTCAACAACGCCATCCGCCACGCCGGTGCGCGCGAGGTGGGTGTCGGCTTCGACGTCCAGAAGGGCCATGTCCGCATCACGGTGACCGACGATGGCCGGGGGTTCGACCCGAATGCGGACGTGTTCGGACAGGGGGTTCAGAACATGCTCGTGCGCGTGTCGGCGCTGGGCGGGCACCTCAAGGTCAGCCCGGCAGCGCCCGGAACCGAACGGCCGGGAACGCATATTCTGGTGGACCTGCCGCTCATGCGCGGCGCGATCGACGACGATGACGACGGCATGATGGAGGCTGCGCAATGAAACGCGCTCTGATCCTCGAAGACGTTCAGGAAACCCGCATCTGGCTGGGCGAGATCGCCTTGCGTGCTTTTCCCGACCTGACGATCACCGAAGCCGCCACCATCGCGGCCGCGCATGTGGCGCTGGACCGTGACCTGCCGGAGATTGCCCTCATCGACCTTGGGCTGCCCGACGGGTCCGGTCTGGAGATCCTGCGCAAACTCAAACAGAAATCCCCGACCAGCATCGCGGTCGTCACGACGATCATGGGGGATGACGTTTCGGTCGTTTCGGCGCTGTCCGCCGGGGCGGACGGGTATCTGCAAAAGGACCAGACGCAGGACCAGATGGTCGCCCAATTGCGCCAGATCAGCCACGGTATTCCCGCGCTGTCCCCTGCCGTGGCGCGCCGGATCATGGGGCATTTCTCGCGTACCGGCCCTGTGGCCAACGACGACGGGAAACTCACGGATCGGGAAACAGACGTGCTCGCCCTGATCTCACGCGGTCTGCGCAATGCCGAAGTCGCCCGCGAACTCGGCCTCGCGGAAAGCACGGTCGCGGGCTACATCAAGACGATCTATCGCAAATTGGGGATCTCGTCGCGCGCGGAGGCCGCATGGCACGCGACCCGGCTGGGCCTGTCCGAGAACCGTCGGGGTTAGCCGACCAGCCCAAGATCACGGGCGATCATCGCCGCATGGGTCCGGTTCTTGGCGTCGAGTTTTCGGATAACGGCGCGCACGTGCATTTTCACCGTCACTTCCTTGATGTTGAAATCGTGCGCGATTTCCTTGTTCTGGAGGCCCTTGCAGACACCAGCCAGCACCTGCAACTCCCGGTCCGACAGTTTCTGCGCGACGACACTCGGATCGGGAAGAACGTCCTCGTTCAGGGTCGGAATCCTGAGGCCCGTATGCATCAGCGACAGCAGGTGGCCCATGGCCGCGCTCGGCATGTCGTCGGTCAGCACCGCGCCCGCCCCGTTCACGATACAGCGCCAGACGGTCGAGGGACTCGCCTTATGCGGGAGTACGATCGCCACCGGCTTGCCTCGGCTACGCGAAATCGTCGAGAACGCCGACCTGAGGTTGGCCTCGCTGACAGAGGGGACGTGCAGGACGATGACGTCCAGTTCCTTACCATCCGTGCGAAGCCGTTGATCGGCCTGAAAACAATCGGAGACGCGATCCACGGAAACCTCGGCCCCACCGATGTGCGCCGTCGCAATTTTGTCTGTAATACTTGCCAAGTCGCTGGCGACCAAAACCTTCACCAACTGTCCCCTTTCGCACGTTGGTTCGCGCGACCGCTCTTCCCAGTCCAAGCAGGCATTACACAACTGCTGGTTAGCCAAAACCTATCAATAAGGATAAATCGCCGCGCTTTTCCTCAAAACCTGAAGAATTTCGAAGTTTCCTGTTCCGCAAAATGCAGGCCTGCGCGGAATCGAAAAAACCCTGTGTTTAAATAATGTTAGGAAGGGTAAGGTTTTCCTTACCCTACGGCAGTCCCGTCTTGCGCGTCAGGGAATCAACCGCTCGACCGCCCACCAAAGGCCCATCAGGCCGATGAGAACGGACGCGGGCACGACGATGCGCTGGCGATACCAGGGCCTTGCGCCGAACCAGACGGTAATCGAGAAAAAGGCGGTCGTGACGATTGCGATCTGGCCCAGTTCGACGCCGATGTTGAACGCGATCAGACTGGCGAGGAAATACGCGGGCGAGAGCCCGATCTCGCCCAGCACCGAGGCGAAGCCGAGGCCGTGCAACAGGCCGAAGCCAAACACAACCATAAGGCGCATTCTGGATAATTTCGGTCGAAGAATGTTTTCGACCGCGACATAGGCAATCGACAGGGCAATCAGAGGTTCCACGATGCTTGCAGGCACCGAAACGACACCAAGGCTCGCCAGAGCGAGCGTAATCGTATGGGCGACGGTAAACGCCGTGATCTGATACAACAGCGGCCGCACTTCGCGTGAAAAGAAAAACAGGCCGAGCACGAAAAGAATATGGTCGAGGCCCTTGGGCAGAATATGCGTGAAGCCGAGCCAGACGTAATTCGCGAAACTGGCAAGTCCGGTGATTTCGACCGTCCCGGTCCGGGGCATCGGCGCCGACATCTGTCCGGGGCCGAGAAAGGCCGAATACGCCTCCTGACCTTCCGGGAGATCCTGAACGATCTGGCGCAGGATGATCGGGCCGTATTGCGCGTCCCATCCCACCGTCACGTCGCTCCCATCGTCCGGCAGGGTGGCGCGCAGGATCACTCGGCTTTCCCGCGGCAACGCGTCGCTCACGGCCTCGGCGGTCGACGCCTCGACCAGTTCGGGCACGAGCATCGTGTCCCCGGCCTGCATCCGCACGCCGTCCGACAGGTCCGGCCAGGCGGCTTGCAGCCGTTGCGAGAACGCGTCGGGGGAAAGCGCGCGCAACGCGTCATAGGCATCTGCACGTGGGGAATTGTTTGTGTCGGTCACCGATGACAGGTCGATCCCCGCCACCATCGCCTCGCCCTGAAGGATGATCGACATCTCGAGGCTGTCCTCGCCGATCTCGATATCCGCGATGGCGGGCGACATTTCGTGCGCCGTGGCCGGTGTCGACAGGGCCATCACGATAACGACAAGCCACATGCCAAGCGTTGACAGTGGCCGCCATGCTGCCACCCTGCACCCCCGACCCAATAATGGATGCCCCATGCGCCTGCTCGCCTCTCTCTTCGCCTTCTTGTTCTTCGTCCCGGCCGCCACGGCCCACGAATTCTGGATCGAGCCTGAAACCTATACGGTCGACCCGGGCGATCCGATCATCGCGGAACTGCGGGTCGGGCAAGATTTCAAGGGCGCGGCCCAAACCTATTTTCCCGACCGTTTCGCGCGGTTCGATGTGAAAATGGGGGAAACCACCCGTGCTGTCGAGGGCCGTATCGGTGACAGGCCCGCGATGACCTTTGTCCCGGAAGGCGAGGGGCTTGCCGTCGTGATCCACGAAACCAAGGGCCATACCCTGCGCTACAGCAGCCGCGACCTCTTCGAAAGCTTCGTCGAGCACAAGGATCTCGGCGACGTGTTGGAGCGCCACGCGGCGCGCGACCTGCCCGAACTCGAGTTTCGCGAGGCCTATACCCGCTATGCCAAATCCCTCGTCGCGGTCGGAGACGGGGCCGGCGCGGATACGGCGGTGGGCTTGCACACCGAAATCGTCGCGCTGACAAATCCCTATACCGACGATACGTCGGACGGAGTCGGGGTGCGCGTGCTGCTGGATGGAAAACCGCGGGCCGATGCGCAGGTCGAAGTGTTCGCCCGCGACGGCGACGGGAACGTCACCCAGAGCTTCTATCGCACCGACGCGGCGGGCGAGACGGTCATTCCGGTCGACCCCGCGACCGAGTACATGGTGGATGCGGTCGTCATGGAGGACACCGGCAACGACGACCCTGAGGCAGGACCGGTCTGGCACTCGGCCTGGGCCAACCTGACGTTCCGCACCCCCTGAAGACCGAGCGGAGACGCGCAAAAGCGCGTCACAGGTTTTGCGCGGCCCCGCCTCTGGCGGGCCAGCGCGGTGGGGGGAGGCCAGCCTCCCCATCGCCGGTGGCAGGCCACCGTCGATTCCCCTCCGAGGTTTCCGGAAACGAAGAAGAGCGGACCCGTCAGTCGCCTGCGCGTGCGTAGAGTTTCATCGCATAGGGCCCGATCTCGGCGACGTTCAGCTTCACGCCCTGTGCATTCGGGTGGATGCCGTCGCGCTGGAAACCGTCGGTGCGCGACATCTCGCCCCGTCCCATCGCCTTGCCCATGCCCTGAAAGATGTAGGGCATGAAGATCATATCGGGGTGGCGCGCGGCGATGCGGGGATACATCTCGTCGAAGGCGCCTTTGTATTCGGGGCCGAAATTCGCGGTGGCGCGGTAGCCGACCAGCATGACGGGCAGGTTTTTCGCCTTCACCTTCTGGATGATCTGTTCGAGGTTCGCTTCGATCGAATTGAGCGGTATGCCCCGCAGGAGATCGTTGCCGCCGAGCGCGATCATGACCGCGTCAACCTCATCCGTCAGGGACCAGTCCACGCGGTTCAACCCGCCCCGCGTCGTGTCGCCCGAGACGCCCGCGTTGATGATCTTCACATCCGCGCCGCGAGCCTGCATCCAGCCCTGAAGCTGCGGCACCAGCCCGGCCTCCGCCGGAAGGCCGTAGCCCTGTGTCAGGCTGTCGCCCAATGCCAAAATCGTGACCTCTTCGGCGATGGCGGGCATGGCGAGGAAAGGGAATATCAACAAAGACTTGGATATGACCCGCCGCAGCCCATATCCCTTGGGCACGATCCGTGAAAAGGCTTTCCGCATGACCGACCCCGTTCTCGACCTGACCGATGCCAAGCTGAGCCTCATGGGCAATGCCGGGCCGGTCGATATCCTGCGTGGCATCACGCTTTCGGTCGCACGGGGGGAGACGTTGGGGCTGACGGGGCCAAGCGGTTCGGGCAAATCATCGCTCCTGATGTTGATGGGCGGGCTGGAGCGCGCGAACTCAGGCCGGGTGGCCGCTTTGGGCCAAGACCTCGGGCCGATGGATGAGGATGCGCTCGCCCGCTTTCGTCGGGATCATATGGGTGTCGTGTTCCAGTCATTCCACCTCATCCCGACGATGACGGCCATTGAAAATGTCGCGACCCCGCTGGAACTGGCGGGAACCCGCGACGCCTTCGACCGGGCCGAGGCGGAGCTGGAGGCGGTGGGGCTGGGCCATCGAAGCGGGCACTACCCGTCGCAGATGTCGGGCGGCGAGCAACAGCGGGTGGCGCTGGCGCGGGCCGCCGTCACGCGGCCGGAGATTTTGCTGGCCGATGAGCCTACGGGCAACCTCGACGGGGCCACCGGGCAGGCGATCATGGACCTGCTCTTCGGGCTGCGGGATCGCCACGGGTCGACGCTTGTCCTGGTCACCCATGCGCCGGAGCTGGCCGAACGCTGCGACCGGGTCATCGGATTGGCCGACGGGGTGCTGGCGTGAGTGTTGCGTGGCGTATCGCCCGACGGGAACTGCGCGGCGGCCTCACCGGGTTTCGCGTGTTTCTGGCCTGCCTCGCGCTGGGTGTCGCGGCGATCGCGGCGGTCGGGTCGGTGCGCTCCGCCATTCAGGCGGGGATCGCCGAACAGGGGGCCGTGCTGCTGGGGGGCGATGCCTCGGTCCAATTGACCTATCGCCGGGCGTCTGCGGACGATCTGGACTACCTCGCCAGCGTGGCGGACGAGGTGGGGGAAGTGATCGACTTCCGCTCGATGGCGCGGCTTCCGGGCGACGCCGATACGGCGCTGACGCAGGTCAAGGCGGTGGATGGGGTCTACCCGATCTATGGTCAAACCGTGCTGGACCCGGTCATGCCGCTGGACGAGGCGCTCGAGCTGCGGGACGGTTTGCCGGGCGCAGTCATGGCACCGCTTCTGGTGGAACGGTTGCAGATCGCGCCCGGCGACACGTTTTTCCTCGGCGCGCAGGAATTTCGGCTGTCGGCGCGGCTCATGTCCTTCCCCGACGATGGCTCCGGCGGGTTCGATTTTGGGCCGCCCACCTTGGTTCACATCGACGGGCTGGCGAACTCAGGGCTTATCACCGAAGGCACGCTGTTCAACTCGGAATACCGGATGCGGCTGCCCGACGGGACCGACCTTTCCGCGTTGGAAACACAGACGATGCAGGCGATGGCGGGGTCCGCCCCGCGCTGGTCCGACGCCCGCAACGGCGCGCCGGGGGTGAGCGAATTCGTCGATCGTTTGGGCAGTTTCCTCGTGCTGGTCGGGCTCGCGGGGCTGGCCGTGGGCGGTGTGGGGATTTCGGCGGCGGTTCGCAGCTATCTGGACGAAAAGACCGAGGTGATCGCGACGCTCAAGACGCTGGGGGCCGGGCGCCGCACGATCTTTGCCGTCTATGCGTTTCAGATCGGGGTGCTCGCGGTGAAGGGGATCGTGCTGGGGCTGATCCTTGGCGCGCTCCTCCCCATCGTCTTCGGTCCGATCATCTCGGCGGCTCTTCCGATCCCCGCCGACATCACGATCCGCCCCGGACCCCTTGCCGAAGCGGCCCTTTATGGCTTGATCGCGGCGGCGCTGTTCACGCTCTGGCCGCTGGCCAAGTCTGAAAACGTGCGCGCCGCGGCGCTGTTTCGGGATGGTGGTACGCCGGAGGGCTGGCCGCGTCCGGTCTATGTGCTGTCCACCGGTGTCCTTCTCGCCCTGCTCGTGGGGGTGGCGACGTGGTTTTCGGGCATGGAGCGGATCGCGCTCTGGTCCGCTTTCGGCATCTTCGTGGCGTTTCTGTTGCTCGTGGGCGCTGGCCGTGCGGTGAAGGGGCTGTCGCGTCGGCTGGCCCGTACACGCGCGCTGCGCGGGCGGCCGATGCTGCGCATGGCGCTGGCGTCGGTCGGCGGGCCGGGGAACGAGGCGGCCTCGGTGGTGCTGTCGCTGGGGCTTGGTCTTTCTGTCCTCGCCGCCGTGGGGCAGGTGGACACCAATCTGCGCGGCGCGATCCAGCGCGAACTGCCGGACATCGCGCCGAGTTTCTTCGTCGTCGACATCCAGCCCGACCAGATCGACGCGGTGCGCGACCGGGTGACGAACGACCCCAAGGTCAGCCGGATGGACGCGGCCCCGATGTTGCGGGGGATCATCACGCAGATCAACGGGCGCGACGCGAAGGAGGTCGCGGGCGATCACTGGATCGTCGAGGGCGACCGGGGCGTGACCTATTCCGCCGCCCTGCCGGACCGGACCAAGATCACGGCAGGCGAATGGTGGGCCGAGGATTACGCGGGCGACCCGCTTATCAGTTTCGTGGCCGAGGAGGCCGAGGAAATCGGGCTCGAGATCGGCGACACCATGACGATCAACATTCTGGGGCGGGAAATCACCGGAACGCTCGCCAGTTTCCGGGACGTGGATTTTTCATCCGCCGCGATGAACTTCACCATCGCCATGAACCCCGCCGCGCTTTCCGGTGCACCGCACAGCTGGCTCGCCACGATCTATGCCGAGGACGACGCCGAGGCGGCACTCATGCGCGATATCACCCGGACCTATCCCAACATCACCATGATCTCGGTTAGCGACGCGATCGGCCGGGCGACCGAGTTGCTGGGCACCATTGCCGCCGCGATCACCTATGGCGCATTGGTCACGCTCGCCACGGGCGCGGTCGTGCTGATCGGCGCAGCGGCGGCGGGCGAAAGGGCGCGGACCTACGAGGCGGCGGTGCTGAAAACGCTGGGCGCGCCCCGCGGGCGCATCCTTGCCGAGTTCGCCTTGCGCTCGGCCATCCTCGGCGGGGCGGCCGGGATCGTCGCGGTGTTCGCGGGGGGGCTGGCGGGTTGGGCGATCTCGACCTTCGTGATGGACACGACGTTCGTGTTCGAGCCGGTCTCGGCTGCCGCCATCGTGATCGGCGGCGTGGTCGTCACGCTGCTCGCCGGGCTGGCGTTCGCGTGGCGGCCGCTTTCGGCCCGGCCCGCGCGCGTGCTCAGGGCGCGGGAGTAGGGGGCGGCTCTTTCTTGCGGCGGAGCGGTCTTGCGTCCTCTCCCGCATACCAATCCTCGTCCCGCGTCATCCACATGGTCGCAGCCAGCGCGATAAAGGCCAGCGTGGAGCCTGCGATCAGCGCATAGTCGGTGGATTGCAGGATCAGGTAGAGCACGGCGTAGAGCACCACCAGCATGACGAAGAGCACGCTGGTGCGCGCACCGAGTTTCAGCCCGAACCAGCCGAACATGGTGATGAGGATGATCGTCGCGGCGGAGGACAGCAGATAGGCCGTGCCGAACCCGATCTGTTCGGCATAGGCGACCATGAGCAGCACGAAGGTCGTCTGACTGAGCCCGATCAGGATGTATTGCACCGGATGCGCGGGCCGCGTGGTATGGCGGTCGATCAGAAGCACGGTCAGGAAGGTCAGCGCGATGAACAGGATGCCGTATTTCGCCGCGCGAAACGCCTTTTGGTAGAAATCGTTGGGCTCATAGTAATCGACGCCGAAGGCCATCTGGTTGCGCATGGCGTCGGTATAATCCTCGCGGCTCAGTTGCGGCAGGGTGCGTGCGAGGTGCGGGATCGTCCATGTCGCCTCGAACCCGTCATCGGTGATGGTCGAGCCGTCGGGCAGAAAGCCCCCGGTGAAACTCGGGTGCGGCCAGTCCGAGGCGAGCGTGACGGCGGTCTGCCGTCCCACCGGCGCGATCTTCAGCGTCTGCGCCCCATTGAGGCCCAGACGCATCGAAAACGCCTCCATCCCGCGCGGATCGCCCAGATCGGCTGTGATCCCGGCGCTGTTGCCCGCGGATGCGAGCGGTTCGATTGCCACGTCTTCGCCGTCCACGGTCAGCTCGGCCACCCCGCGCAGGGCGGCGTTGGAGCTGATGTTGAGGATAAGGTAGGCTGCATCCCATCGGATCACCTCCTGCCCGCGTGCTTGGGCTTCGATCTGGTCGGTCGGAAAATCGAACGCCATATCGACGTCCGCGCGATAGACCGGCACGTTGAAGATACCGCGATGGCGCATCTCGGTCGTGGTGTCGATGGTCACGTCGAAGCGGTCGGGATTCACGTAGATCGAGCTGCGCCACACGGTTTCGCGCTTGGTCACGCTTTGCAGCACCGGGTTGCCGTTGCCATCGGTCTGAATGTTGCCGGTCGCAGGGTCCGTCACCTGCTCCTGCACCACCCGGTCGATAGTTTCCTGCACCGGGACGACGAGGATCGGGCCGGATATCACCTGCGCGCCGCCCCATTCGCGACCCACCTCGACCATGGCGTCGCGGGAATAGTTCTTGCGCGAATTGATGACCTCGGAGGCGAGGATCAGGGGAATGACCATGAGGATGGTCAGAATGCCGACGATGAGAAACCGAAAGCCCAGTGAACGCCGCATGAAAGTCCTCCCTGAATGGGCGCGATCATGCGGCGGAACGACGGGGTGCGCAATGTTCTTGGGCGGTGGGGCGGTGCTCATCGCCGGGCTTGTGCCCGCTCTTCACGATGAGAGCGCCGCGCGCTTGAAGAGCGGGACGCAACAAAAAGCCCCGCCGGAGCGGGGCTTTGGGATCGTTGGGCCGGCCTGTGCCGATCAGATCGTGCGTTGCACCATCTTTTTCTTGATCTCCGCGATGGCCTTGGCCGGGTTCAGACCCTTGGGGCAGGTCTGCGCGCAGTTCATGATCGTGTGGCAGCGGTAGAGTTTGAACGGATCTTCCAGATCGTCCAGACGCTCGCCCGTCGCCTCGTCGCGCGAGTCGATGATCCAGCGATAGGCGTGGAGCAGCGCGGCGGGGCCGAGGTAGCGTTCGGAGTTCCACCAGTAGCTCGGGCAAGAGGCCGAGCAGGAGGCGCACATGACGCATTCGTAAAGACCGTCGAGCTTCTTGCGGTCTTCGATCGACTGGCGCCATTCCTTCGCCGGAGCGTTCGTCTTGGTTTCGAGCCACGGCATGATCGACGCATGTTGCGCGTAGAAATGCGTGAGGTCGGGGACGAGGTCGCGCACGACGTCCATGTGCGGCAGCGGATAGATTTTCACGTCGCCCTTGATCTCGTCGAGACCGTAGATGCAGGCGAGGTGGTTGCCGCCGTCGATGTTCATCGCGCAGGAGCCACAGATCCCTTCGCGGCAGGAGCGGCGGAAGGTCAGGGTCGGGTCGATCTCGTTCTTGATCTTGATGAGCGCGTCCAGAACCATCGGACCGCAGGTGTCCATGTCGACGAAATAGGTGTCGACGCGCGGGTTCTGGCCGTCATCCGGCGTCCAGCGATAGATCAGGAACTTGCGCACGTTCTTGGCGCCCTCGGGCTTGGGCCAGGTCTTGCCGGTCCGGATGCGCGAGTTCTTGGGGAGTGCGAATTCAACCATGGATCTCTCTCCTTAGAACGTCCGCGCCTTGGGCGCGATTTTCTTGAGTTCGATGCCGCCCTGATCCTCTTTCGTGAGCGGATCGAGAATGACGGGGCGGTAGCTCAGCGTCACCTTGTCGCCGTCGACGCGGGAGATCGTGTGCTTGCGCCAGTTCTCGTCGTCGCGGGCGGTGTGATCCTCCATCGCGTGCGCGCCGCGGCTTTCCTTGCGAGCTTCGGCGCCGACGATGGTGGCCAGCGCGTTCGGCATGAGGTTGGTCAGCTCCAGCGTTTCCATCAGGTCCGAGTTCCACACCAGCGAGCGGTCGGTGACCTTGAGGTCGGCCAGCTTGCCCGCGATGGCGGTCATCTTCTCGACACCCTCTTTCAGCGTCTTGTCGGTGCGGAACACGGCGGCGTCGGCCTGCATCGTCTTCTGCATTTCAAGGCGCAGTTCGGCGGTCGGCGTGCCGCCGTCGGCGTGGCGCAACCCGTCGAAACGGTCGAAGGCCGCGTCGATGGAAGCCTGGTTCGGGGTCGGCACCGGGGACTTGGCGTCCACCACCTCCCCCGCGCGGATCGCGGCGGCGCGGCCGAACACGACGAGGTCGATCAGCGAGTTGGAACCAAGGCGGTTCGCCCCGTGGACCGACGCGCAGCCCGCTTCGCCCACGGCCATGAGGCCCGGAACGACGGCGTTCGGGTTGTCGGCGGTGGGGTTCAGAACCTCGCCGTAGTAGTTCGTGGGGATACCGCCCATGTTGTAGTGAACGGTCGGCAGAACCGGGATCGGCTCTTTCGTGACGTCCACGCCCGCAAAGATTTTCGCGGATTCGGAGATACCCGGAAGCCGCTCGGCCAGCGCCTCAGCGGGCAGGTGCGAAAGGTTCAGGTGGATGTGGTCGCCCTCGGCCCCGACACCGCGCCCTTCGCGGATTTCCATTGTCATCGAGCGCGAGACGTAGTCACGCGGGGCGAGGTCTTTGTATTGGGGCGCGTAACGCTCCATGAACCGCTCGCCCTCGGAGTTGGTGAGATAGCCACCTTCGCCGCGCGCGCCCTCGGTGATGAGACAGCCGGAGCCGTAGATGCCGGTCGGGTGGAACTGCACGAATTCCATGTCCTGAAGCGCAAGGCCCGCGCGCGCCACCATGCCGCCACCGTCGCCGGTGCAGGTGTGGGCGGACGTGGCCGAGAAATAGGCGCGGCCATAGCCGCCCGTCGCCAGCACCACCATCTTGGCGTTGAACACGTGCATGGTGCCGTCGTCGAGCTTCCAGCACACCACGCCCTGACACACGCCGTCGTCGGACATGATGAGGTCGATGGCGAAATATTCGATATAGAACTCGGCGTTGTTCTTGAGCGACTGACCGTAGAGTGTGTGCAGGATCGCGTGACCCGTGCGGTCGGCGGCGGCGCAGGTGCGCTGCACGGCCGGGCCTTCACCGAATTCGGTGGTGTGGCCGCCGAAGGGACGTTGGTAGATCTTGCCCTCTTCGGTACGCGAGAACGGCACGCCGTAGTGTTCGAGCTCATAGACGGCGGCGGGCGCTTCGCGGGCGAGGTATTCCATCGCATCCGTGTCGCCCAGCCAGTCGGACCCCTTCACGGTGTCGTACATGTGCCACTGCCAGTTGTCCGGCCCCATGTTCGACAGCGAGGCGGCGATGCCGCCCTGCGCGGCCACCGTGTGCGAGCGGGTCGGGAACACCTTGGTCACGCAGGCGGTTTTCAGACCCTGCTCGGCCATGCCCAGCGTCGCGCGCAAGCCCGCGCCACCGGCACCGACCACGACCACATCGTATTCGTGCGTTTCGTATTCGTATTCAGCCATGTCTTGTCCCTCAGGCGCCCAGCGAGATGCGGATGACGGCGTAGACGCCGACGAGCGCGAACAGCGTGCAGAGCAGGCGGGTGGCGATGATGATCACCATCCCGGCGCGGCCATGCACGTAATCTTCGACGACCACCTGCACACCTTGGAAGAGGTGCAGGAAGGCGGTCAGGAAAAAGGCGATCGCGATGATCGCGTTCACCGGATGCGCGTATGCGGCGCGCACCGCTTCGTATCCGTCGCCAAGGTTGTAGGCGAAGGGAAAGACGAAGAGCGGCACGAGGAACAGGAGCGCGATGGCGCTGATCCGCTGTTCCCAGAAATGCCCGGTGCCCTGCTTGGCGGAGCCAAGGCCTTCGACGCGGGCGCGGTCGGTCTGATAACGCATGATGTCCCCCTTATCCGACGATGATGGTCACGATGACCATGACGACGGCGAAGCCGATGCCGATCAAGGCCGAGCGGTTCACGGTTTTCTGTCCGAAGTGCGAACCCGTGTCCCAGATCAGGTGCCGAACGCCGTTGGCGAAGTGCAGCCAGAGCGCGCAGATCGACAGGAAGAACACGATATCCCCGAACCATGAGGTCAGGACCGCGCTGGCCGTCTCGAAATACTCGGGCCCCGTTGCGAGCGCGAGGAAATACCAGACGATCAGAACGCCGGAAAAGCCCGTGGCGACGCCGGTGATCCGGTGCAGGATCGACAGTTTCGCATTGAGCGGAAGGCGATAGGCCTGAAGGTGGGGGGAGAGCGGGCGGTTGCCCTGGTTCACATCAGCCATGAAGCGACCTTTCGATGCAGTTGGCGACGAGCTGTTTGCAATTCGGCCCCATCCATAGACAAAATTGACCGAGAGTCACGGGTGGATTCCACCAAATCGCGTTTGATCGGCGCTAACGTGAAGATTTTGTGACATTTGTGATCACGGTCAAAGTCCGCGTGATCACAAATCACCAATCCGCCATTTCTGCGAGGAAATCGACATATTCGGTGCAGATCGTGATCTCGCGATATTCCGGGTCGTAGAAGGCGTTCGCCTCGCCGCAACCCGCGTATGAGATCACCAGATCGTCGTCGAGGCTGAATTCCGCGTTCAGCGCGTCGATCTCGTCGAACAGAAGATCGGCGATATAGTCGTCCCGCTCGAATTCGCCCGCCACGAAGGTTTCTCCTTCTCCGGCCTCCGCCATCGCGTCCAAGACCTGTCCCCACGAGGTGTTGGCCTGATTAAACTCGTCCTCGCACCATTCGGCGCGCTCCTCGGGCAGGCCGAGCTCCTCGGCCACGTCGTCCCGCTCGTCCGGGTTGGCGCCGTAAAAGATGCAGACGAGGTTGTAATACCGTTGTTCGTCCGGTCCGTGCACGTCCCAGAACACCGGCTCTTCCCCGGCCTCGCGGGCCATGTCCGCCTCGGTCAGGAACCCGAAGGCCGCGTCATAGGCGATGCCGACCGCGTCCTCTTCTTCCCAGAACGCATCGACGAGCAGGATCGACAGAACATCCGCCGCGTCCTCCTCCTGCCCGAAGATCGGCACGTCCTGAATGTCGATCAGGGCGTGGCCCAGTTCGTGATAAAGCGTGGCCAAGATGTTCGATTCCACGAAGGCTTCCACATCCTGCGCCACCGCAAGAGACGGCAGTCCCACAAGGGCCGCCGTGGCGAGTTCTTTCAGCAATTCGGTATCCCCCTAGCGGGCCATATTGGCCAGTTCTTCCCCAAATTCCGTGCAGATCTGAATCTCCAGCAGGCCCGGGTCGTAAAAGGCATTCGCCTCGCCGCAGGGGATCACGCTGATATTCAGTGTCTCGGGCAGAACCATTTCGGCATTCAGCCGTGCGACTTCGCTCCGCACGAAACGGGTCAGATGGTCGTCCTCGTTCATCACCCAGTCGAGCCGGATGGTCTGCCCCGGCGCATCGGTGACCAGACCATCGAGCACCGCGTTCCATGACGTTTCCGCAAGCGCATATTCCTCGTCGCAGGTGCGCGCCCGCGCTTCGGGCAGATCGAACAGATCGACAAGGTCGGCCCGCATGTCGGTATCGACCCCGTACATGAGACAGGCGAAATTGTAATAGCGTTGCAGGTCCGGCCCGTGCACGTCCCACAGCGAAAGGTCGTCGCGATGCTTTCCCGCGCCTTCCGCGAAGAGCCAGTAGTTGCGGGCCACATCGCCCGCCATGCGCTGCACCGTCACGTCGTCATGCAGCCGGTTCATCAGGACGACCGCGAAGGTGTCGGCCGCGAATTCCTCCGGCCCGTAGATCGGCAGGTCCAGCAGGTCGATCAGCGCATGGGCCAGTTCGTGATAAAGCGTCTCGGTGACGTTCGCCTCGACATAAAGCTGAACGGGATCGACGCGGGCAGGGGCGGCCTGAAGGGTTTGGCCGCCCGGCTTTGCGAAGGTGTAGAAATCCTTGTCCCCTTCGGCGTGCGCCGGAGAGAAAGACAGGGCGAGGGCGATGGCAGCCGCGAAACGCATGGCTACATGAGGGCGCGAACCGCGGGCGCCGTCAAGAACTAGCTGTCGCGGCACCGAAACCGAAACCGCGCCGCGGTCGCCTCGGCATCGGTCGGTCCGACATACATGACCTGACAGGTTTCCGTTTCCTGCGGGAACCTCAGCAATTCGCCGGGAAGCAGGTTATGCTCCTCGCCGTTGAAATAGACGCCGGCCCAGGTCTCGCTCCCGCTTTTGAAACGGTGGAAGCCGAGGCTGGCGAAATCGCCGTCCGGCGCGTCGAGGTCGACCGCGCTGTTGGGCGGAAGGTCGAAGACACCGCTGAAGACGCGCAGGTAAGAGCCGCTTTCGCCACTGTTGTCGGCGGTTTCGGCCAGAGCCTGCGAAACGCCGCCCAAGGCGCTGATGGCCTTTTCCAACTGTTCGTCGTTCTGGGGCGCGATCCCCTGATCCGAGATCGACGTGGCGATGCTGTCGAGACTAGCGACGAGGTCGTCGATGGTGCTGACCGTCGTATCGGTGGCGCGATCGAATAGGGCGAAACCGGCGACGCCGGCAGCCAGCAGTCCGCCGACGAAGCCAAGCCCCTCTTTCAGAAATTTCATGTGCGAATACCCCTAAGTAACGGGGTCATCACATCGGCATCAGCGCCCAGTAGTCAAGATCGAGCATCACGTGGGGCAGGTATTTCCCGTCCTCGCCCTTGAGCGCGAAGTCCTGAATGTCGCCTTTGGTCGCCACCAGCCGCAACCGCACCGCCCCCACGCCGGGCGACGGGGTTTCGGCCTTGTCGAGCACTTCGGACCATGCCCGCACGGTGTCGCCCGCGAAGCAGGGGTTGGCATGGGCGCCCGCGTTCAGGCCGACGATCATCTGCGCGTTGGCCAGACCGTTGAAGCTGAGGCTCCGGGCCATCGAAATCACGTGCCCGCCGTAGATCAGGCGCTTGCCGTCCTCGCGGTTGGTCGCGTCGAAATGCACCTTGGCCGTGTTCTGCCACAGGCGCGTGGCGATCATGTGTTCGGCTTCCTCGACGGTCACGCCGTCCACATGGTCGATCTTTTCGCCGATCTCGTAATCGCCGAACCTGTGCCGCTCGCCCGCCAGCTTGAACTCGTAGCGCGAGAAGTCGAGCCCTTCGGGGATCACCAGATCCTCCACGGGCACGACCTGTTTCAACTCCGGCACCAGCGTGTCAGGCGCATCGGCGGAAAGGTCTTTCTTCCGCACCATGACCCAGCGGATATATTCCAGCACCGGCTCGTCATGCTGGTTGTAGCCGGTCGTCTTGACGTAGACGACGCCCGATTTGCCGTTCGAGTTCTGTTTGAGCCCGATCACCTTGGATTCCGAGCGCAACGTGTCGCCCGGCCAGACCGGTTTCAGCCAGCGACCCTCGGCATAGCCAAGGTTGGCGACCGCGTTCAGGGAGATGTCCGGGACGGACTTGCCGAACACCACGTGGAACGCGGCAAGATCGTCGAACGGTGACGCATCCAGCCCGCATTCCCGCGCGAATTCGTCGGAGGAGTAGAGCGCGTGACGGGCCGGGTAGAGCGCGTGATACATCGCACGCTCGCCCCCCGATACCGTGCGCGGCACGGCATGGGTAATAACTTCGCCGATGCGATAATCCTCGAAAAACCGGCCCGGATTGGTCTTTGCCACGCTATTGCTCTCCCAGCTTGATGTCGGGGTGGTAGTCGCCGGGGGCGTCCTTGGTGACGGCCTGACCGCAGCGCATCACGCCGTTGGCCGCGTCGAAGGCATAGGTCGGGCTGCCGTGAAGCACCCAGCCCTTGTTCAGGGCCGCCGTCACCTTGTGGCAGAACTCCGACGTGTCGTCGGCGGACAGAAATCGATAGAGTTGCATGGCTGCTCCTTATCCGAACGCCGGGTAGCCGAGCCAGTAGTGGACGCCCGCGATGGCGGCGAAAACGACGACGGCACCGACCGCAGCTCCGATTTCCTTGCCGACCGGGAAGGGTCCGGTGTTCTTGGCGGGTTTGGCTTGACGGTTGATGAGGATCACTTCGATCACGGCCCAGGCCAGAAGGCCCCCGAACAGCACGAAGGACGGCATGTCGCCGTTCACCAGCAGGTGCGCGATGGCCCAGGTTTTTACGCCGGTAAGCTGCGGGTGGCGGATCTTGGACGTGATCCACGTTTTCATGCCGGACGCCGCGAACAGGTAGGCCGCGAACAGCATGAGCAGGTTGTTGATGCCAACCATCGCGGGGCTGCGGCCCCAGTAGACCGACCCGTCCCACATCCGGTAGCCGATCACCATCAGGACGATCCCGGCGAAAGACAAAAGCGCGACGGGCCCCTTGGCCTTGTCGCCCATATTGGCGCGCGCCGCGGGCGCGATACGTTTGAACAGATGCGCGAGCGCCCAGATGAGGACGCCCAGAATGAGAACGAGCATGGCTTATCCTTCGAGACTGGCGATGGCCTCTGCTTTCGCGAGCAGAGCTTTCGCGGTCACGATATGCAGATTCTCCACGATCTTTCCATCGACGACCGCCACGCCCTGTCCCGATGCCTCGACCTCTTCGAAGGCCGCGATCTGGCGGCGGGCGAGGTCGATGTCGGCCTCGGAGGGCGCGAAGAGCTCGTTCGCGATGTCGATCTGGGCCGGGTGGATCAGCGTCTTGCCGTCGAAGCCGAGGTCGCGGCCCTGTTCGCATTCCGCGCGCAGGCCGTCGTCGTCCTTGAACGCGTTGTAGACACCATCGACGATCAGGGCGCCAGCGGCACGGGCCGCGATCAGGCTGATCTGAAGGCTGGTCATGACGGTGGAGCGGTCGGGCGTGACGCGGCAGCCCAGTTCCTTGACCAGATCGTTGGTGCCCATGACGATCCCCGCCAGTCGCGGGTGGGCCGCGATCTCGCGCGCGTTCAGGATGCCCTCGGGCGTCTCCATCATCGCCCAGAGCGGGACATCGGGGATCATGTCGGCCAGCGTTTGCAGGTCATAGGCCGAGTTCACTTTGGGCAGAAGCAGCGCGTCGATTTCGGCGCCCTGCATCGCCTCGACGTCCTGACGACCCCAGACCGTATCGAACCCATTAATGCGCACGATCCGCATCCGGTTGCCGAAGCCGCCCTTGTCCAGTTCCGCGCGCAGGGTGGCCCGCGCATCCGCCTTGGCGTCGGGGGTCACGGCGTCTTCGAGGTCGAAGATGATCGCATCGGCGGGCAACCCCCGCGCCTTGTCCAGCGCCCGCTCTTTCGAGCCGGGAATGTAGAGCACGGAGCGGACGGGGCGCGTCGATTGGGTCATGATTCTACCTCTGAGCAATTTTGTTGCGCGAAACCAACATGGAGCGCACGAATTGGCAAGGGTCAATGTGCCGCAATGCAGAAAAACGCGGGCGAGACGACGCAACGCTCCTGCGGTTAACCAAACTTTCGGGGATGTGGCGCGAGGATGAATGCACAAGCCGGGCGACGGAGGCCCAATGCGGTTGGCCATCACGCCACGGGGACAAGCCCGGCGATGTCACAGGGTTTGCCGTCGGACTACCGGCTGGCCAGCAAGCCCCGACCTGAAGGACCGAACCATGAAACGGACCCTTATCGCATCGACCCTCGTCTGCCTGTCCACGCTCGCCGCGTCGACCGCAGCCGCCCAGACCGCCAATTGCTCGACCCGTGACCATGTCGTCGGACACTTGGCCGACCGCTTCGGCGAGGCGCGCCAGTCAATCGGACTCGCGTCCGGCAACCGGATCGTCGAGATGTTCGCCTCGCCCGAAACCGGCACATGGACCCTGACCATGACCACGCCCGACGGGCGCACCTGCATCATCGGTGCGGGCCAGGCCTGGGAACGTGTCGAGGACGAGGTGACGCCTGCGGGCCAGCCTACGTAAGCGCATCCGCGATCAGCTTGGTCCCGGTGAGGACGAGGAGCGTATATGTGATCGTGAAATAAAGGCGCTCGGGGATGATGTCGTGAAGTTTGACCCCGAGCCAGACGCCGATCACCGCGGCGGGAATCAGCATCACGTCCGCCTTGAGCGACTGCCAAGTGAAGATGCCCAGAAACATATAGGGCACGAACTTCATCAGGTTGATCGCCCAAAACACAAGGACGGTGGTCGCCTGATACGTCGTCTTGTCCAGCCCGCGCGACAGAAGGAAGACCGCGGCGGGCGGGCCGCCAGCGTGACTGACGAACGAGGTGAAGCCACCGACCGTGCCCGAGATGAGCCCGCCGGTTCGGCCCATCGGCTGCCGGGCGGGCCGAAGCAGCCCGAATTTCCGCGCCAGCTGAAACGCGACGAACCCGATCGCGACGGCGCCGATCAGCAGCCTGAACAAATCCGGATCGGCCAGATGGTAGAAGACCGCACCAAGCGCCACACCGGGAATGGCGCCGAGGATCAGCATCAGTGCTGCGAAGCGATCCCACTTCTTCCAGTAGGGCTTGAGCGCGGTGACATCCATCAGCATGAGAAGGGGCAGCATCAGACCGACGGCCTGTCCGGGTTCCAGAATCAGCGCCAGAAGCGGCGTCGCGGCAAAGGCCGCACCGGACCCGAAGCCGCCCTTGGAAATCCCCGCGAAGATCACGGCCGGGATCGCGACGAGGAAGAACATGAGGTCGATTTCCAAAGCGCGCGCTCCCGAAGTCTCTGATTGCCCACACCTTTAGCGGTATCAACGGGGCCTGCAAGGCATCCTGCCGCAATGCAGCGCCCTTGCGCCGTCTGGTGAACGGGGCTAGGCAGCGCGAGGACAGTAAAACCTGATCGGAGATCAATCACATGGCTCGACCCAAGATCGCGCTCATCGGCGCAGGCCAGATCGGCGGCACGCTCGCTCACCTCGCCGCCCTCAAGGAACTCGGTGACGTCATCCTTTTCGACATCGCCGAAGGCACCCCGCAGGGCAAGGCGCTGGACATCGCGGAAAGCGGCCCGGTCGAAGGCTTCGACGCGGCGCTGAAGGGCACGAACGATTACGCCGACATCGCGGGCGCGGACGTCTGCATCGTCACCGCCGGTGTGCCGCGCAAGCCCGGCATGTCGCGTGACGACCTCCTCGGCATCAACCTGAAGGTGATGAAATCGGTCGGCGAAGGCATCCGCGACAACGCGCCGGATGCTTTCGTGATCTGCATCACCAACCCGCTCGACGCGATGGTCTGGGCGCTTCAGCAGTATTCCGGCCTGCCGCCGGAGAAGGTCGTCGGCATGGCCGGCGTTCTGGACGCCGGTCGTTTCCGCCACTTCCTGTCGGTCGAATTCGACGTGTCGATGAAAGACGTCACCGCCTTCGTGCTCGGCGGCCACGGCGACACGATGGTGCCGCTGGTGCGCTATTCGACCGTCGCCGGTATCCCGCTCCCGGATCTGGTGGAGATGGGCTGGACGACGCAGGACAAGCTCGACGCGATCGTGCAGCGCACACGTGACGGCGGCGCCGAAATCGTCGGCCTGCTCAAGACCGGCTCGGCGTTCTATGCGCCCGCCGCCTCGGCCATCGAGATGGCGGAAGCCTATCTCAAGGACCAGAAACGCCTGCTGCCGTGCGCGGCATGGGTCGATGGTGCGCTGGGCCTGAACGGCATGTATGTCGGCGTTCCGACCGTGATCGGTGCCGGCGGCATCGAGCGCATCGTGGACATCAAGATGACCAAGGACGAGCAGGCGATGTTCGACAACTCGGTCGAAGCGGTGAAGGGCCTTGTCGAAGCCTGCAAGGGCATCGACTCGAACCTCGGCTGATCGCAGTCCACAGGTAAGTTTAGAGAGGGTCGGGCGGTTGCCTGGCCCTTTTTCGTTTTGGGGGGGTGAAGGGGCTGCGTTAACCTTTGGCGAGGTTGTGTGGAGTTAAGTCTTTGGAAGAAAAGGGATGTTTTCGGGGAGGATACTAGAATCCTAGTATCCTAGGATTCTGACTCGCGCGTCCAAGAGCCCTTTCCGAACCACGCCCCACCGTCCCTCATCCCGGCGCAGGCACCGCAAGCAGGGCGCCCCGACGTGCCGCCACTTCTGCGGCAAGTTCGTCCAGACGGGGGGCGAGGGCGAGGTCCAGCCGCGCGCCGGTCGCATCGAATTCCACCTGCGGAGCGTGACGCGCGACGATGCCCTCGATATCGAACGGCACGCTGTGCAGTGCCCCGCGCGCCGACAGGGTCGCAAGCGTGTCGGCCGGCAGTCGATAGGTCCGGTCGAACCGCTCGAGCGCCGCCGCTCTCACGTCCTGCGCCGCGATGATTTCGCGCAAAGCGGCGTAACGTGCCGGCCGCATCAGGATGCGCCGCTCCGATTGCACGGCATAGCGGAGTTGCTTCACCGCCCAGTGCGTCGGCGTCAGCCCTTCGAAATGCAGAATGCGCATCCTTTCGGCTCTGCGCCGCGGCCGCGGCCCGTCTGGCCCCATGACCCGGTGCGTCACGACGAGGTGGGGCGTCAAAGCGGGCACCATCGGCTTGGCCGAGGCATAGCCGGCCATCCCCTTCGGCTCCAGAAAACGGGCGTCATCGCCGTAAATGTCGGCCAGCCCGCCCTCGACCGCGCTCCGGAACGCACCGGCGAAAAGCCCCGTATCGCCGGGCGCCAAGACCCGTTCCCACGGCGGAACGGCCAGCCAATCCGCGTCACCCACCGCGTCCACGTCGTGCCAGACCCCTTCCGGTGCCCAGAGGAACTCGTCCGCGTCCAGATGGATCAGCCAATCCGCCAGCCCCCGTGCCACGGCCCACCGGAAGTTGGTGTTCTGCCGCGGCGTCTGTATGTCCGGCCGCCTGTCCCATCCAAACGCGGCCCAATGCGCGGCGTCGCAGCGGATCACGCGAACGCCGTCCAGACGGTCCAGCACCGCCGCTGCCGGATCTTCGGGGTCGTCGAAGAACAGCGTGACTTCGGCCCCCATGTCGAGGTGATGGCAGGCGAAGGCGAGCACGAGGTCAAGCGGCTCGCGCACCGTCGCGACGACGCCCCAACGGCGATCAGGCATTGCGTCTGGCCTGACGCTTCTGGCGGACGATGGATTGCGCACGGGCCGAAAGCTCGGCCCGATGCAGCCGGTCGAACCCCTCTGCGCTGAAACCCGGCGAAAGATGCGGGGCCACCCGCGCGACCGCCCCCGCCACATCCACAGGGTAGTCAAAGAGCGCCCCGGCCTCGCGCAGTGTCGCGGCCTCGTCCTCGTTCAGGCGATAGAGCGCCTCATAGACCCGCGCCCCGGCCCGCTCGGGGTTCGGCGCCTGTAGGATCGCGCCGATCGAGGCCATGCGCTGTGTGTTCAGAAGCTGGTTCATGGCCGCGCCCTGCTCGGCATAGCGCAGGTTCTTGAGCGCCCAATGCGCGGGCGTGATCCCGTCGAAATGCAGGATGCGCGCGCCCGGTGCCGGGACCGACGGGCGCACCGGCGCTCCTTCGGCGTCGCGCACCTTGTGGATGGCCAGAAACCCCTCGCCGACGCGGGCCATGGCCTTGCCCGCGGAATAGCCGCCCATGCCGCCCGACAGCGCCGCCGCCCGCTTGCCATAGACCCGTTCCGCCAGACCGGGCATGTCATGCAACGGCCCGCGAAAAATCCCGCCGTAGATCTCGCCGTCCGGTGCCGCCTGCCAGCATCTCTCGACATTGGGAATATGAAGCCACGCGCCTTCGGGCACCTGCGACAGCTCGTCGGCCAGCGGCCCCGGCAACCAGAGCAACTCATCGGCATCCGCGTGAAGCAGCCAGTCCAGATCGCTTTGCGCCATGACCCGGTTCGCATTCACCGTCTGTCGTTTGGTTTGAAGCGCGGGTGGCTTTGCGAACCCGGCCTCTCGCCAGTAGTCGGCGTCGCATAGCGTCACCGTGACACCGGGAATGGTCGCCGCCACCTTGGCCGCCGGGTCATGCGGCACGTCGAAGAACAGGTGAACCCGCTCGGCGCCCAGTGCGAGGTGATGACAGGCGAAGCCCACGATCAGCGCGACCGGCTCGCGCACCGTGGCCACGACGCCCCAACGCGGCGGTTTTCCCGATGCAGTCGATACGTTCTGTTTCACTTGGGGGTCATTTGTGCCGTGATTTGTGTTAAGCTAGGGTCATTGACGGCTTCAAGTCCAGTTAACCCTTTTGTTTTGGTGTTCGAGGCGTCACAACACGATGACGGACAAAGGACTGACATGGCAGTTAAACGCAGGGCGGATTTCGCCGAAAATCGTGTGCGCATCCTCGAGGCTGCGGATGAAATCTTCGTCGAGCGCGGCGTCGGGGCACCACTCGACTCCATCGCGCAACGGGCCGGCGTGGGGCGCGCGACGTTCTTCCGGCACTTTCCGGACCGCCGCGCGCTTATCAACGAAATGCTGGATCTGTTCCTGAGCAAGCTCGAAGAAACCAGCAGCAAGCTGGACGTGACCGAGACGTCGATCAACGAAATCACCCCGATGTTCTACGATCAGATGATCCACTACGCGCCGGTCGCCGATTTCCTGCGCGCGCAAAGCCGCGAAGACCCGGTTCTGCTCGAAGCCATCGACCGCTTCCACGCGCTGCTCCGCCCCCATGTTCAGGCCGCGATTTCGGCGGGAACGGTGCGCGAGGATCTGCGCGAAGCCGACATCGTGATCTTTGCCGTCATGCTGGCAGCCGCCGCGACCACGCCGAATATCGGGCCCGAAGGCCGGCGCGCCGCCTATGACCTGATGATGCGCGGGCTGCAAAAACAGGGCTGAGGCCCCGAATCTCCGCTGCGACCGGCTGACGCACCGGAGTTTTGTGATCACGACTTCGCGGGGTGTGATCACAAGCTGCGCAATTCTTGGCCATTTTATCGGTAACACCGAAAAATACGTTTCATGGCGGTTCGCGCGGGTGCATGTAGGGCCCGAACGCAAACCAGATGGGACGAGTTCATGAACATCCATGAATATCAGGCGAAGGCGCTCCTTCGCGATTATGGCGCTCCGGTCTCCGATGGCCGTGTGGTCATGAAGGCCGAAGAAGCCAAGACCAAAGCCAGCGAACTGGACGGCCCGCTCTGGGTCGTGAAAGCCCAGATTCACGCTGGCGGCCGCGGCAAGGGCCACTTCAAGGAAGAAAGCGCCGGCGAAAAGGGCGGCGTGCGCCTTGCCAAGTCGGTGGAAGAAGCCGCCGAAGAAGCCAAGAAGATGCTCGGCCGCACGCTGGTCACGCACCAGACCGGCCCGGCGGGCAAGCAGGTCAACCGCATCTACATCGAAGCAGGCTCGGGCATCGAAACCGAACTGTACCTCGCGCTGCTGGTGGACCGCCAAACCTCGCGCGTGTCCTTCGTCTGCTCGACCGAAGGTGGCATGGACATCGAAGAGGTGGCCGCGTCGACCCCCGAAAAAATCCTGTCCTTCTCGGTCGATCCCGCGACCGGCTATCAGCCGTTCCACGGCCGCCGCATCGCCTTCGCCCTCGGCCTCGAAGGCCCGCAGGTCAAGCAGTGCGTGTCGCTGATGGGCACCCTTTACAAGGTGTTCACCGAGCGCGACATGGAGATGCTCGAGATCAACCCGCTGATCGTCACCGACGGTGGCGACCTCAAGGTGCTCGACGCCAAGTTCGGCTTCGACGGCAACGCGCTTTACCGCCAGCCGGACATCGCCAACCTGCGCGACGAGACGGAAGAGGACTCGAAGGAACTCGAGGCGTCCAAGTACGACCTGAACTACATCGCGCTCGACGGTGAGATCGGCTGCATGGTGAACGGCGCGGGCCTCGCCATGGCGACGATGGACATCATCAAGCTCTACGGTGCGGAACCGGCCAACTTCCTCGACGTCGGCGGCGGCGCCACGAAAGAGAAAGTGACGGAAGCCTTCAAGATCATCACGTCCGACAAGAACGTGAAAGGCATCCTCGTGAACATCTTCGGCGGCATCATGCGCTGCGACGTCATCGCCGAGGGCGTGATCGCCGCGGTGAAGGAGGTCGGCCTCGAAGTGCCGCTCGTCGTCCGCCTCGAAGGCACGAACGTCGACAAGGGGAAAGAGATCATCGCGAACTCCGGCCTGAACGTGATCGCTGCCGACGACCTGAAGGACGGCGCGCAGAAGATCGTGAAAGCGGTGAAAGGCTAAGGCCCGGACGAATGGTCTTCGTGGTCCCGACATACAACCTCGTTTACGCGGCCGTTCCCAAGGCCGCGTGCACGTCGTTGAAACGGGCCATGTACCGGCTCGAGCATGGCGCCGAGTTCAGGGGCGTCGAGGCGAACGGCAAGCGGCTGGGGCTCCAGCAGGCCTTTCCGACGACGCGGTTCGAGCGGGGTGATTTCGCCCAGCTCGAAAACCCCTGGCTTTTCGCCGTGATCCGTGACCCCGCCGAACGGGTGTTGTCCACCTGGTCGGAGCGGGTCATGGGGGCGGGCCGGTTGGAGATTGCGAACGACCGGCGCATGGGATCGGGTCTGACCCGGATCATGCGCAAGGTCACCGGCGGGATGGGGGCGCAGCCGATGCTGGACCCGCGCCCGACGCTCGACCAGTTCGTGCTGAACCTCGACCATTATGCCGCGACCTATCCGGCCGTCGCCCATCACGTGCAGTCGGCAAGCTGGCTCCTTGGCCCCGATCTGGGGATCTACGACCGCATCTATACAGTGCGCGAGCTGGACCAGCTTCAAACCGACATCCGCGCGCGTACCGGTGTGGCCGATTTCACCATTCCGCACCGGAACGCTTCCCCAAAGGCCTACAGGGCCACGATCGACGACCTGTCGGACGCGGCCTTTGACGCACTCATGACGTGGCTGGCACCCGAATACGACTTTCTGGGACAGTGGGTCGATATGCCCCGCCGCGACCAACGCAACACGCAACAGACAGGAACCATATAACAATGGCCGTACTCGTTGATGAAAACACCAAGGTGATCTGCCAGGGCTTCACCGGCTCGCAGGGCACCTTCCACTCGGAACAGGCGATCGCCTATGGCACCAAGATGGTCGGCGGCGTGACCCCCGGCAAAGGCGGCCAGACGCACCTGGATCTGCCCGTGTTCAATTCGGTCCACGAGGCCAAGCACAAGACCGAAGCCAACGCTTCCGTCATCTACGTGCCGCCGCCCTTCGCCGCCGACTCGATCCTCGAAGCCATCGACGCCGAGATGGAGCTGATCGTCTGCATCACCGAGGGCATCCCGGTCATGGACATGATGAAGGTCAAGCGCGCGCTGGAAGGGTCGTCGTCGATCCTGATCGGCCCGAACTGCCCCGGTGTCATCACGCCCGACGCCTGCAAGATCGGCATCATGCCGGGCCACATCCACAAGCGCGGCACCGTCGGAGTCGTGTCCCGCTCGGGCACGCTGACCTATGAGGCCGTGAAGCAGACCACCGACGTCGGCCTTGGCCAGTCGTCCTGCGTCGGCATCGGCGGCGACCCGATCAAGGGCACCGAGCACATCGACGTGCTGGAATGGTTCCTCGCGGATGACGAGACCGAGTCGATCATCATGATCGGTGAAATCGGCGGCTCCGCCGAAGAAGAAGCGGCACAATTCCTTAAGGACGAAGCCAAAAAAGGTCGCAAGAAGCCCGTCGCGGGCTTTATTGCCGGGCGCACGGCCCCTCCGGGCCGCCGCATGGGCCACGCTGGCGCGATTGTGGCTGGCGGCAAGGGCGGTGCCGAGGACAAGATCGAAGCCATGAAATCGGCTGGTATCGTCGTCGCGGAAAGCCCGGCCCAGCTTGGCGAAGCCGTGCTGGAAGCGATCGGCAAGTAAGAAAACGCGCGTGTCCGGTATGGTCCGGGCGCGCGTAAACCATTTTGTCAGGTGAAGCCATGACGGACCAAAGCCCCAACGACCAGTTCCATGCCTCTTCGTTCATGCAGGGACACAACGCCGAGTATCTTGAACAGCTCTATGCCAAATACGCCAACGACCCGAATGCGGTCGACGAGGCATGGCAGGCGTTCTTTCGCGAGCTTGGCGATGACGAGGTGTCGGTCAAACGCGAGGCGCAGGGGCCGTCGTGGATGCGCGCCGACTGGCCGCCGCAGCCCAGCGACGACCTGACCCACGCGCTTGACGGTCAATGGCCCGCCGAGCCGGAAAAAGCGCCAAAAGACCTTGCGAAGAAAATCGCGGACGAGGCGTCGAACCGCGAAATCGAGATTTCCGAGGATGCGATCAAACGCGCCGTGCTCGACTCGGTCCGCGCGCTGATGATTATCCGGGCCTACCGGATCAGGGGTCACCTTGCCGCCGACATTGACCCGCTGGGGATGCGCGACACCTCGGGCCATGCCGAGCTTGACCCGAAATCCTATGGCTTCACCGAGGCCGACATGGATCGCCCGATCTTCCTCGACAATGTGCTCGGGCTCGAAGTCGCCTCGATGCGCCAGATCATCGACATCGTGCGCGCCACCTACTGCGGCACCTTCGCGCTGCAATACATGCACATCTCGAACCCGGAAGAAGCCGGTTGGCTCAAGGAACGGATCGAAGGCTACGGCAAGGAAATCCGCTTCACCCGCGAAGGACGCCGCGCGATCCTGAACAAGCTGGTCGAGGCCGAAGGTTTCGAGAAATTCCTGCACGTCAAATACATGGGCACCAAGCGGTTCGGTCTGGACGGTGGCGAAGCCTTGATCCCGGCGATGGAGCAGATCATCAAGCGCGGCGGCAACCTCGGTGTCGAGGAAGTCGTCATCGGGATGCCTCACCGGGGTCGTCTGTCGGTGCTGGCCAACGTGATGTCCAAGCCTTACCGCGCGATCTTCAACGAGTTTCAGGGCGGCAGCTTCAAGCCCGAGGACGTGGACGGGTCGGGCGACGTGAAATACCACCTCGGCGCATCGAGCGACCGGGAGTTCGACGGCAACACCGTCCACCTGTCGCTGACCGCCAACCCCTCGCACCTCGAAGCGGTGAACCCGGTCGTGCTGGGCAAGGCCCGCGCAAAGGGCGACCAGCTGAAGGACCCCGAGCATCACAAGGTGATCCCGGTGCTTCTGCACGGGGACGCGGCCTTTGCCGGGCAAGGCGTGGTGGCCGAGTGTTTCCAGCTGTCGGGTATCCGTGGCCACCGCACCGGCGGCACCATCCACATCGTCGTGAACAACCAGATCGGTTTCACCACCGCACCCTCGTTCTCGCGCACCTCGCCCTATCCGACGGATATCGCGCTGATGGTGGAAGCCCCGATCTTCCACGTGAACGGGGACGATCCCGAGGCGGTGGTTCATGCCGCCAAGGTGGCGACCGAGTTCCGGCAGAAGTTCCACAAGGACGTGGTGATCGACATCTTCTGCTACCGCCGTTTCGGCCACAACGAGGGGGATGAACCGATGTTCACCAACCCCCTCATGTATAAAGAGATCAAGACCCACAAGACGACGCTGCAACTCTACACCGATCGTCTGGTGAAGGATGGCCTTATCCCCGAGGGCGAGATCGAGGATATGAAGGCCGCGTTCCAGGCCCACCTCAACGAAGAGTTCGAGACGGGCAAGGATTACAAGCCGAACAAGGCCGACTGGCTGGATGGGCGCTGGTCGCACCTCGACAAGCAGGGCGAGGATTATCAGCGCGGCGAAACCGCGATCTCCGAGGACACGTTCCAGGAGGTCGGGCGCGCGCTGACCACCGCGCCGGACGGCTTTACGCTGCACAAGACCGTGGGGCGTCTGCTCGACACCAAGGCCGAGATGTTCAAGTCCGGCAAAGGCTTCGACTGGGCCACGGCCGAGGCGCTGGCCTTCGGTTCGCTCTTGACCGAGGGCTACCCGGTGCGCCTTGCCGGGCAGGATTCCACGCGCGGCACGTTCTCGCAGCGTCACTCCGGTCTCATCAATCAGGACACCGAGGAACGCTATTACCCGTTGAACAACATCAAGTCGGGTCAGGCGCGCTACGAAGTCATCGACTCGATGCTTTCGGAATACGCGGTGCTCGGGTTCGAATACGGCTACTCGATGGCCGAGCCGAATGCGCTGACGCTGTGGGAGGCGCAGTTCGGCGACTTCGCCAACGGCGCGCAGATCATGTTCGACCAGTTCATCTCGTCGGGCGAGTCGAAGTGGCTGCGTATGTCCGGCCTCGTCTGCCTGCTGCCGCATGGCTACGAAGGGCAGGGGCCTGAACACTCCTCGGCCCGTCTTGAGCGGTTCCTGCAAATGTGCGGCGCCGACAACTGGATCGTCGCCAACTGCACGACGCCCGCGAACTACTTCCACATCCTGCGCCGTCAGCTTCACCGCTCCTACCGCAAGCCGCTGATCCTGATGACGCCGAAATCGCTTCTGCGGCACAAACATGCCGTGTCCGAAGCCGCCGATTTCATTTCCGGCTCGTCCTTCCACCGCGTGTTGTGGGACGATGCGGATGCGCAGAAGCGGACCGGCCACGCCGATATCGAGCTGAAGTCCGACGACAAGGTGCGCCGCGTCGTGATGTGCTCCGGCAAGGTCTATTACGACCTGCTCGAAGCCCGTGACGAGGCGGGGATCGACGACGTCTATATCCTGCGGGTCGAACAGTTCTATCCCTTCCCGGCGCTGTCGCTCGTCAAGGAAATGGAACGCTTCCCGAATGCCGACGTCGTGTGGTGTCAGGAAGAGCCCAAGAACCAGGGCGCGTGGACGTTCATGGAACCCAACATCGAATGGGTCCTGTCGCGCATCCGCGAAACCAACTACCGGCCCAAATACGCCGGCCGCGCCGCCTCGGCCTCGCCCGCGACGGGTCTGGCCAGCCAGCACAAAGCACAGCAAGCCGCGCTCGTTAATGACGCGCTGACCATCGAAGGATAAGATCATGAGCACCGAAGTCCGTGTTCCCACGCTGGGCGAAAGCGTGACCGAAGCCACCGTCGCGACGTGGTTCAAGAAACCCGGCGATGCCGTGCAAGCAGACGAGATGCTATGCGAGCTTGAAACCGACAAGGTGACGGTCGAAGTTCCGGCCCCCGCTGCCGGTACGCTGGGCGACATCGTCGCGAACGAGGGCGATACCGTGGGTGTCGACGCGCTTCTCGCCACGATCGAGGAAGGCGAGGGGGCCAAGCCCGCCAAGTCGGAAAAGAAAGACGCGCCGAAGGATGAAGCCAAATCCGAAGCCCCCGCTTCGGGTGGTGGCGACAGCGTCGACATCATGGTCCCCGCGCTGGGTGAATCGGTGTCCGAGGCGACCGTTTCGACGTGGTTCAAGAAAGTGGGCGACACTGTCGCGGCGGACGAGATGCTGTGTGAGCTTGAAACCGACAAGGTGTCGGTCGAAGTGCCCGCGCCCTCCGCTGGCACGATCACCGAAATCCTCGCGGACGAGGGTGAAACGGTTGCCGCCGGTGCCAAACTCGGCGTGATCTCGGCCTCGGGCGACGCCCCGGCCCCTGCGCCGAAGTCCGAAGCGCCGAAGAGCGATGAGGCAAAGTCGTCCTCCGGCAAGGACGTGGAAGACGCGCCGTCCGCCAAGAAGATGATGGCCGAGGCCGGGCTCAAATCCGATGACGTCAAGGGCACGGGCCGCGATGGCCGCGTGATGAAAGAGGACGTGCAGGCCGCGATTTCGGCCTCCAAGTCCGCCGCGTCCTCGCCCGCACCGGCCAGTGCCCCGCGCGCGCCCGTTTCGGCCGACGACGAGGCCCGCGAAGAGCGCGTGAAGATGACACGCCTGCGCCAGACCATCGCCCGCCGTCTGAAGGAAGCGCAGAACACCGCGGCCATGCTCACCACCTACAACGAGGTGGACATGACCGAGGTCATGGCGCTGCGCAACGAATACAAAGACCTGTTCTTCAAGAAGCACGGCATCAAGCTCGGCTTCATGTCCTTCTTCGTGAAGGCCTGCGCCCATGCGCTGAAAGAGGTGCCCGAGGTGAACGCCGAAATCGACGGCACCGACGTCATCTACAAGAACTACGTCCACATGGGCGTGGCCGTCGGCACGCCTACCGGGCTGGTCGTGCCGGTCGTGCGCGACGCCGATCAGATGTCGTTCCACGGGATCGAAGCCAAGATCAACGAGCTCGGCAAACGCGCCCGTGACGGCAAGCTGTCCATGGCCGAGATGCAGGGTGGATCGTTCACCATTTCGAACGGTGGCGTCTACGGCTCGCTCATGTCTTCGCCGATCCTGAACCCCCCGCAGTCGGGCATCCTCGGCATGCACAAAATTCAGGATCGTCCGATGGTCGTGAACGGCGAGATCAAGATCCGCCCGATGATGTACCTGGCGCTCTCCTACGACCACCGCATCGTCGACGGCAAAGGCGCCGTGACCTTCCTCGTCCGGGTGAAGGAAGCCCTCGAGGATCCGCGCCGTCTTCTGATGGATCTGTAAGGTGGGGTGGGTTGGCACCCACCCTACGGTCCCCTGTGGGACGGGTGGGGCGGGTGCAACCCACGCTGGCGCTTGGTCGGAGGCCGAATGAATGTCCATCGCGCTTTGGGGACTGGTCGGATTGGCGCTGCTGGTCCTCGTCTACGTCAGCACGGACAGCTTTCTTCTGAAAGGCAGCGTGGGCAACGCATGGACGGTCGGCGCGCGGGACAACCCGCCCGAGATCGGCCCCATTGCGGCGCGCGCCCATCGCGCGCTTTGGAACCTTCTCGAAACCGCCCCCGCCTTCCTCGCCGTCACGCTTGTCGCGGAACTCACGTCGCGGGGCGGGGCTTGGGTCGCGTGGGGCGTCGCGCTCTATCTTGGGGCGCGGGTCGCCTATCTGCCCGCCTATCTCTCGGGTCTGCCTTGGGTGCGCACGGCGTTCTGGCAGGTGGCCACGCTCGGCATCGTCCTCATCCTGATTGGAGTGCTGGTCGGATGATGTTTTCCGCGCCTGATCGCCAATCCGTGAACACCCGGCGGGGGGCCGTTGACGCCAAGACCCTTCCCGCGCGATATGGCCGCGCCCCGCTTCGGGGTGTTAACAAAGGCCCCAACATGCATATCCGCCGCGCCCTCCCGCTTCTCGCTCCCCTCGCGCTTGCCGCCTGCACCGTGCCCGCCCAGATCGATCAGGCGCCGGTGCCCTACACGGCGCTCAAACCTCTGAACGAGGTCGGCACGTCGTCGTTCAGCGTGCGGGTGATGAATGGCGCGAGCCGCATTCCGAAAGAGATGACAGGCATCCCCTGTACCTTCGGCGGCGACGGCTTCGTGTCGTCCTTCACCGCGCCCGCAATCGTGACCGCCCCGAACATGGGCGCGCGCACGCCAGCCGCCTCGGTCAAGTGTAGCTTCGAGGGCCGGACCCAGACCCGCGCGCTTCAGGCGCAGAACAAGACGCTGGGCGACATCACCGGAACGGTGTCGGCAGGCGCCAACGCGGGCGTGGTCGGCGTGCTCGTGGGCGGAGCCGTGGCCGCCGCCCAGACCGTCACCCGCGACAAGACCGCCGATGTCTGGGGCTACCCGGACGTGACCATCACCTTCGACTGAGGCCAGCATGACACCGGAACTCACCGTCCTCGCACTTGCCGCCCTGCTACAGGTCGTGCAGTTCGCCCTGATGGCGATTCCGGCGAACCTCGAGCTCGGTGTCGGCAAAACGGCGTCGCCCCGCGATACGTCCCGGCTGAAGACCCCGCTGGTCGAGCAGGTTTCGGACCGGACCGGTCGGCTCATGCGCGCCTTCACCAACCATTTCGAAGCGCTGATCCTCTTCACCATCGCGGTCGTGGTGGTGTCGGTGTCGGATCAGTCCACCGGCTTCACGGCGGCCTGCGCCTGGGTCTACCTCGGCGCGCGCGTCCTCTACATCCCGGCCTATGCCTTCGGCTGGGTGCCGTGGCGGTCGTTCATCTTTTTCGTCGGCCTCTTGGCGACGACGCTCATGATCCTCGCCGCGCTGTTCTGAGGCGGGGATGACAATCGTATGTACGGCATGTGCACATGATGTGTACGCGCGGTGCACAGCAAGAAACGGCCAAAGGAGGGACCTATGGCAGACTATGATGTGATCGTGATCGGCAGCGGGCCGGGGGGCTATGTCTGTGCGATCCGGTGCGCCCAACTGGGCCTCAAGACCGCCTGTGTCGAAGGGCGCGATACGCTCGGCGGCACCTGTCTGAACGTCGGCTGCATCCCGTCCAAGGCGCTTCTGCACGCGACCCATTCGCTGCACGAGGCCGAGCACAACTTCGCCACCATGGGTCTCAAGGGCAAATCGCCCTCGGTCGATTGGAAGCAGATGCTTGCCTACAAGGACGACGTGGTCGGCCAGAACACCAAGGGCATCGAATTCCTGTTCAAGAAGAACAAGGTCGACTGGCTCAAGGGCTGGGGCAAAATCTCGGGCAAAGGCGAGGTCACGGTCGGGGACGAGACCCACAAAGCCAAGAACATTGTGATCGCGACCGGGTCCGAGGCGTCGAGCCTGCCGGGTGTCGAGATCGATGAGAAGGTCGTCGTGACCTCCACCGGCGCGCTGGAGCTCGGCAAGATCCCGAAGAAACTGGTGGTGATCGGCGCAGGCGTCATCGGGCTTGAGATGGGGTCGGTCTACGCACGGCTCGGCTCCGAGGTTACGGTGGTGGAATACCTCGACACGATCACCCCCACGATGGACGCGGAGGTGTCCAAACAGTTCCAGAAGCTCTTGAAGAAGCAGAGGCTGGAGTTCGTTCTGGGGGCCGCCGTCCAGGGCGTCGAGGCCATGAAGACCAAGGCCAAGGTGACCTACAAGCTGAAGAAAGACGACAGCGAAGAGGTTCTGGACGCCGACGTGGTGCTCGTCGCCACCGGTCGCCGCGCCTTCACCGATGGGCTGGGCGCAGCCGAAGCGGGGGTCGAAATGACCGACCGCGGCGTCATCAAGACCGACCACTGGAAGACCAATGTCGACGGCATCTGGGCGATCGGCGACGTGACCTCCGGCCCGATGCTGGCGCATAAGGCCGAGGACGAAGGCATGGCGGTCGCCGAGTCGATCGCCGGTCAGGCGGGTCACGTGAATTATGACGTGATCCCCAGCGTGATCTACACGGTGCCGGAAGTGGCGGCTGTCGGGAAAACCGAGCAGGAGCTGAAGGATGAGGGGCGCGACTACAAGGTCGGCAAATTCTCGTTCATGGGCAATGCGCGCGCCAAAGCGGTGTTTCAGGGCGACGGCTTCGTGAAGATCCTGTCCGACAAGGCGACCGACCGGATCCTCGGTGTCCATATCATCGGACCCTCGGCGGGCGACCTGATCCACGAGGCCTGCGTGGCGATGGAATTCGGCGCGGCCGCCGAAGACCTCGCCCGGACCTGCCATGCTCACCCCACCTTCTCGGAAGCGGTGCGCGAGGCGGCGCTGGCCTGTGGCGACGGACCGATCCACATGTAAGAAGCATTGCGCCGCGGGCTATGCCCGCGTCGCGACGGCGCCTCGCTGCGCTCGGCTGGCGAAGACCTCGACAGATCGCGCGGAATGGCGATCGGGTAGGGGGGCTGTCTGCCCCCCTCGCCCTGCGGGCTCACCCCCCGAAGGTTTCCGGAAACAGAGAAGATGAACGGTCCACCCCCTGCTTATATGGCAGGGGGCTTCTCCGTTTACGGCCCTGGCTCCTCAGCTGGTGCCGCATTCCAAAGATAGCGCGTTAACCTTAATGAGTGGTAAACCCGCCCCTTCTCTGTTTCAAAAAACCTCGGGGGGCGTTGGCCAGCTTGCTGGCCGGCGCGGGGGCAGCGCCCCCTCTGACTTCGACGTCAGTGCGGTTTTGGAGGTCCGAAACGCAAACGCCGCGCCCGAAGGGCGCGGCGCGTCGCGACGGCGAAGCCGGCGCAATCCCTGTCAGACACCCGCGTCGACGATGGCGTCCGCAAGGATGTCGACGGTATCCTTGTTCAGCCCGGCGATGTTCATGCGGCTGTCGCCGACCATGTAGATGCCGTGCTTTTCCTTCATCGTCTCGACCTGTTCGGGGGTCGCACCCAAGCGCGAGAACATGCCGCGGTGTTCGGCGAGGAAACCGAAACGGTCGGAACCGGTGCGCGCCTGCAACGCCTCGGCGAGTTGCGTGCGCAGGCCGAGCATGGTGTTGCGAACCTCTTCCAGCTCCGTCTCCCATTCGGTGCGAAGCGCCGGATCGTCGAGGATCATCTGCACCACACGCGCGCCGTGGTCCGGCGGGAACGAGAAGTTCTGACGGTTCAGGTGCGTCAGGTTCTGCTGTGTGACGGCTTTCATCTTGTCGTCGGGCGACACCGCCATCAAAAGGCCCGTGCGTTCGCGATAGACCCCGAAGTTCTTGGAGCAACTCGCCGCGATCAGGCTTTCGGGCAGGGTCGAGGTGATGTGGCGCACGCCTAACGCGTCCGCTTCGAGCCCGTCACCGAAGCCTTGATAAGCGATGTCGATCAGCGGAAGCGCCTGTTTGGCGCCCAGAAGCTCGGTGACTTCCTTCCACTGTTCCATATTCAGATTGGCGCCAGTCGGGTTGTGGCAACAGCCGTGCAGGATCACCACGTCGCCTGCCGCCACATTGCCGAGGTCAGCCATCATGCCGGAGAAATCAACAGCGCGCGTGTCGTTGTCGAAATAGCGGTACGGCGTCATCTTCATCTTGAGATGCTTGATGATCGACAGGTGGTTGGGCCAGGTCGGGTCAGACACCCAGACGGTCGCATCGGGGTTCGCCATTTTCACAAGTTCCAGCGCCTGGTGAATTGCGCCCGTGCCGCCGGGCTGGGCGGCCGCGGCGAGGCGGCCCTCTTCGACCGCGCCGTTCAGCACCAGACCGGACAGCGCCTTGACGAAGGCCGGGTCGCCGCCGAGAGCGGTGTAGCTTTTGGTCGTCTCTTTTTCGAGCAGCTGTTTTTCCGCCGCTTTCACCGCGCGCATCACCGGGGTGTTTCCGGTGGGGTCCTTGTAGACTCCGACGCCGAGATCGACCTTGGTGTCGCGCGGGTCTTCGCGGTACTCGACCATGAGCGCCATGATCTTGTCTTGAGCTTGTGCGTTCAGATGTTCGAACATCTCTCTCTCCTTGTCAGCCCGAAGGGGCCGTTCGCATTCAGGCGTCGCCGGTGGCGATCTTGAGGTCGTTGTACATGCCCCATTCGGCCCACGACCCGTCATAGATCGCGTGGCGCGGGTGGCCGAGGCGGGCGAGCGCGAGGTCGATGATCGCCGCGGTCACGCCGGAGCCGCAGGACGAAATGACAGGTTTGGCGAGGTCCACGCCTGCCGCCTCGAACACGGCTTTCAGGCCGTCCTCATCCTTCATCGTTCCGTCCGCGTCCAACAGGTCGGTGAAGGGCACGTTGCGCGAATTGGGGATATGGCCCGAGCGGAGGCCTTCACGCGGCTCGGGCGCTTCGCCTTTGAACCGGGCGGCGGAGCGGGCATCGACGATCTGCCAGTCACCAAGTTTGGCGGCAGCCGCCACCTGCGTCACGTCCTTCACCATGTCGGCCTGACGGGACACGGTCATGTGGCGGTCGCGGATGACCGGCGGCATGTCTTCGGTCGGGCGGCCTTCGGCCAGCCATTTCGGCAGGCCACCGTCCAGCACGGCGACATCGGTCTTGCCCATCAGGCGAAAGGTCCACCAGACACGCGGGGCGGAAAAAATGCCGTTGGAATCATAGACCACGACCTGATGACCGTCGCCGATCCCCTTGGCGCGCATTCGCGACATGAATTTTTCGACCGGCGGGGCCATGTGGGGCAGGTCGGAGCGGGCATCGGAAATCTCGTCGATGTCGAAAAACCGCGCCCCCGGAATGTGCGCTTCGTCATATTCCGCCTGACCGTCGCGCCCGGCATCGGGCATGTGCCACGACGCGTCGATGATCCTGAGATCGGGATCGTTCAGGTGCTGGGCGAGCCAGTCGGTCGAGACCAGCGTTTTCGGATCGTCCTTGGCCATCGTGCTCCCCTCGTTCACGGGTCCGGTCTTGCCTAGCGCCGGGGGGGCGGACTGGCAAGGGGGACGGCGGGGGGCGACGTGGCGAAACGGCGTTATTTCGCGGGGGTGAGCAGCTTCAATGCGCCGTCGACCAGTGCGGCGGCGAAGGCGTCGTCGAGCGGCTGGTGACCTGCGAGCAGGCGGTAGAGGACGGGGCCGTAAATCATGTCGAGCGTGACTTCGATCCCGGCGGGCGGGGGGATCTCGCCCCTGTCGGCGGCGGTGGCGATCAGGCTGCGCCCCGCCTCGCGCGAGGACAGGATCACGCGGTTGCGGAAGGCACGGGTGAGTTCGCTGTCCGGATCGGCGGTGGCGAGCGCCATTGCGATCTGGCGGCCACGGGTCGTCGCGAAGGCGCGCACGAGGTCGGTGAGCTGGCGAGAGAGGGCGTGTTCCAGTGTCGCGCCCTGAGACTTGCTTTCAGGAAAACCCGCCATGAGCGCGGCCATCGCAAGCTCGGAAGCGTTGGCCCAGTGGCGATAGATCGTCGGCTTGCCAACACCGGAGCGGGCCGCGACCGCCTCGACTGACAAACGGCCGAAGCCCTGATCGAACAGGATCTCGCGCGCGGCGGCGAGCGCCTTGTCACGGGCGGCCTTGGAGGGTGGGCGACCGCGAGGTTTGGGGGTGTCTTGACTCATTTCATTACGATACGTAACGTAAATATGCGAGTCGGGCAAGGATGGACGGCCATGAAACTCATTCCCTATATCGTCTGCCGGGACGCGCCGGCGGCCATCGATTTCTACGTTGCTGCCTTTGGTGCGGTCGAGGATTTCCGGATGACCGAGCCGGGCTCCGGCAAGCTGGGCCATGCTGAGCTGGAGATCGGTGGCGCGCGGCTGATGCTCGCTGATGAATGGCCGGATTTCGGCGCGCTCTCGCCCGACAGTATCGGTGGCACGGCGGTCACGCTTTACCTTCAGGTCGAGGATGTGGATGCGGTCGTCGCACAGGCCGAACAGGCCGGCGCGATGGTGCTGCGCGCGCCAGCCGATCAGAGTTTCGGGGAACGCACGGCGACGGTGCAGGACCCGTTCGGGCACCGCTGGATGCTGGCCACGGTCAAGGAAGTGCTGACCGGGGAAGAAATGCAGAAGCGGTGGGAGGCGGAGGTCGGCTAGACCACCGCCTGAAAGACGAGCCCCGCAAGGATCGCGCCCAAGACGCCGAGGCCGAGGTAAAGCGCGAAGACACGCGGCTTCACCAGCGCCCAGACCGCAGCCATCGCCGGGATCGAACTGACCGCGCCCGCGACCATGAAGGACATGGCGGCCCCGGCGCTCATCCCCTGTTCCATGAGACCGGCGAGCAGGGCGGGCGCCACGTAGCTGTTGAGATAGGCGGGCATACCGACCAGCGCCGAGAGCGCGATGGGGCCAGCGCCCGTGCCGCCCACGACCGAGGCGATCATCTCGGCGGGCATGTAGGTGATGAGCAGGGCCTCCAGGATATAAGCCAGCACCAGCCATTTGGTGAGGAACACGAGGTTTTCCCATCCTTCGTGGCGGAAAGCCTCGCGGCGCGCGGGCTCGGTCCAGATGCGCCAGTGCGGGCGCCCGGTGGCCGGGTTCGCGCCGCAGCCGCATCCCTGTTTCGGGCGGGGTTTGGCGACGTTCGCCAGCAGACCCGCGCGTGAGAGCGCCATGGTCGCGAAGCCTCCGAATAGGCCGAGGCCGACGGCGGCGGTGGCTTTGCCGATGGCGAAGGGCCAGTCGAGTACCGCCGCGGTGATGAGGAGCGAGCCCGGGTCGATCAGGGGCGATGCGAGCCAGAAGGCCATGATCGCGGCGATGGGTGCCCCGAGCGCGATGAGGCCCGCGACGAAGGGAATGACCTCGCAGGAGCAGAACGGGGCGAGGCCGCCGAAGAGGGCGGCGAGGACGATGGCAGATGCCTCGCGCCCCTCGAAGGCGCGCCCGATCAGGGTTTCGGCACCGGAAGCCTTGAGATAGGCGACCAGAGCGACCGCCATGAGAATGAAGGGCAAGGTGCCTGCGAAGGCGCGGGCGGCATCGGTGCCGATTGTCGAAAGACGGGTTGGGTCGAGAACGGCGACCGTGACTAAGGCGAGGGCCGACGCCGTCCACGGGGATTTGAGGCGCTTCGCAATCTCGCCGACAGATGGCGCGCGCGGTGCTGTGCTGTCGGTCATGCCGCTTCTCCCCCGGTGCAGCCGCATGTGCCGTCGCAGCCGTCTTTGGCGCAGTCCGATCCGCAGGTATCGCTGGATTCGTCGGCGCAGCATTCCTCGACGATGTAGGCCGCTAGCGCACGCAATTGGTCGAAGCTCGCCCGGCTGATCGTCTCGCGCCCCTGCCGTTCCTGAAGGACGAGGCCGCCCGCGACGAGGAACTTGAGGTGATGGGCGAGGGTCGAGGGTGCGATTCCGGTCCGCTCCTGGATGCGGGCCATGTTGAGCCCGCTTTCACCGGCGCGCACGAGGGATTTCAGAACCGACAGGCGGGATTCCGATCCAATGGCAGAGAAACCGGCGGAGGCCGCTTCGGGGGTCATGACGATACCTTTCAACTAATAAACTAGATTTATAGTTGATTCGGTCCGTCTGTCCAGTCTGGTGCGGATTTGGCGTGCTTGGTGGGGTGAAGGCGGTGGTCTTGGTATGCACCAGAATCCTAGGATACTAGGATTCTAGTATCCTGAAATGCATAGATTTCAGCGAGTTACAGGCAGCTCACGCCTCCAGCGTTAACGAAGTTCTTAACTCGCTCAACCAGCAGCGCGTCTGAGCGCCCGCTCCAGCCCATCGCGAAAACGCGACCGATCCGCTTTGGAAAACGCCTTGCCACCACCCTGCCGGAACGGGTCCGCAGCCCGGAGGTCCGCCATGAGATCACGCGTGGCAAGCACCTGTCCGATGTTCGCGACCGTCAGCGCCTCGCCGTCATGCTTGACCACCTGTGCGCCTGCTTCGACGCATTTCGAGGCGAGCGGGATGTCCCCCGTCACCACCACATCGCCGGGCCCGGCGCGGTCTGCGATCCACTTGTCCGCTTCGTCCGGTCCGTCGGGCACGTAGATCACCTCGATCAGAGGGTTGGACGACGGGCGAAGACCGCCGTTACATACCAGCGCCAGCCGGACTTTGTGGCGTGTGGCCACAGCTTCCGCCTCGGCCTTGACCGGGCAGGCGTCGGCATCGACGTAGATCACCCGTAAAGCGCCTCGGCGTGGAAGGCGACATGCTCTTCCATGAAGCTCTGCACGAAGAAATACGAATGGTCGTAGCCCGGTTGCAGCCGCATGATCGCCTGCTGGCGCTTCTGCCCGACCTCCTGCATAAGCGTCTCCGGCATGAGTAGATCGATGAACTGATCCTTGGTGCCGGTGTCGACCAGCATCGGCCCGTCGAACCCGCGTTCGCGCATCAGGAACACGGCGTCATGCGCTTCCCACGCGTCCTGATCGTCGCCGAGATAAGCGGTGAGTTGTTTCTGCCCCCAGTCCGAGGCGGTCGGGTGGCAGATCGGTGCGAAGGCCGAAATCGAGCAGAACCGTTCCGGCAGGGTCATCCCGATAGTAAGCGCGCCATGGCCGCCCATCGAATGCCCGGTGATCGACTGGCGTTCGGGGTCGAGGGCGAAGTGGTTGAACAACAGCTCCGGCAGATCCTCGGTGATGTAGTCCCACATGCGGAAATGCTGCGACCACGGCGGTTCGGTGGCGTTGACGTAAAAGCCCGCGCCTTGCCCAAGGTCATAGGCTTCGTCGTCGGCCACACCCGGTCCGCGCGGCGACGTGTCGGGAAAGACGAGCGCGATCCCATGTTCGGCCGCCCAGCTTTGGGCACCGGCCTTTGTCATCGCGTTCTCATGCGTGCAGGTCAGGCCGGACAAATACCACAAGAGCGGCACCGGCCCTTCGCGGGCTTCCTCGGGCAGGAACAGCCCAAAGGTCATGTCCGTGCGCGTCGCGTTCGAGGCGTGGGTATAGACCCCCTGAACCCCGCCGAAGCAGGCGTTTTCAGACTGTATATGCACGGTTGACCCCTCCTTCGTTCACTGCGCCGACCTGAACATGAGGGGCGTGGAAGGGCAAGCGGTTGGTGATGTTTCAGGCGCGCCCGCCGCCGGACGACAGGACCGAAGGGTCGATCCCCAGCTTGCGCAGCGCGCGCGACCATTTGGACTCGTTGTCGCTGTCGAACACGATGGCCGCATCGGCATCCACCATCAGCCAGGCGTTTTCCTGCAACTCGCCCTCGAGCTGGCCCGGTCCCCACCCGGCATAGCCGAGCGCGGTCAGCGCCTTGTCCGGCCCGTCACCGTTCGCGATGTCGACAAGGATATCCTTGGTCGCCGTCATGCCGAAACCGCCGTCGACCGCGAGCGTGCCTGCGCTGCCCTCGTAGTCGCCGGAATGGAGGACGAAGCCGCGCCCGCCCTCGACCGGGCCGCCGAAATGAACGTGGATGCCGGCGCTTCCGGCACCGCGCCCGATCTCCAGTTGGTCGAGCACGTCGTCGAGCACGATATCGGGAACCGTCTTGTTCACGATCAGGCCCATCGCGCCTTCGTCCGAATAGGCGCACAGGAACACCACGCTCGATTCGAACCGGGGATCGCCCATGCCGGGCATCGCGACGAGCAGCTTGCCCGTCAGGTCGCTGAAATTCACAGGCGTCTTCATGTCTCAAAGATGGGCATGCGGGCCACAGGTTTGCAAGGGCTTCGCTCGGATCGCGGGGGACTGGCAGGAATGTGACTTTTGCTTCACGCGATGCTGGCTATATCGGATGCATGAAGTTGCGAACTGCCCCCCTTTTGCTCGCTTTGGCGATGCTGGCCACGCCTGTGTCGGCCGAGCCTGCGCCTGCGAACGTCACGCTCCTGCCCGGCTGGCGCATGGAGAACGGTCATCACATGGCTGCGATCCGCGTCGATCTGTCGGATGGGTGGAAGACCTACTGGCGCGCACCGGGCGAGGGCGGCATCCCGCCTGAAATCGACTGGTCGCAGTCGTCGAACGTGGCCGGAGTCACGTTTCATTGGCCGGTGCCGGAAGTGATCCGACGCGACGGGATGACGACGATCGGATACGAGGACGAACTCGTGCTGCCGGTCGAACTCGTTCCCGCGCGCGGCGGCGAAGCCATTCATATCGACGCCGACGTGCTGGTCGGCATCTGCGAGGAAATCTGCGTGCCGCTCGAGACCGGCTTCGATTCGGTCCTGCCAGCCGACCTGACCGCGCCCGATCCCGTGATCGAACGCGCGTTGGCGGCCCGGCCGGACACGGCCGCCGAAGCGGGGGTGTCCGCCGCCAGTTGCACGCGCGAGGAGCTTTCCGACGGTGTGCGCCTGACCGCTCAGATCGACATGCCGTCGCTGGGTGGCGATGAACTGGTGGTCATGGAGGCCGCGAACCCGGCGATCTGGGTGTCGGAAGCCGTGGCCACGCGCGAAGCCGAAGGTGCGCTCATGGCGCATGCGGATTTCGTGCCGCCGAACGCACGACCCTTCGACATCGAGGGCGACGAGGTGCGACTGACGGTCATCGGGGCGGGTCGCGCCGTGGATATTCCCGGCTGCGATCTGTCAGAGTGACTTCGGCCTGACGATAAGGGCCGTTACATAGGCCCCGACCGCGACCAGCGCGGCCCCCAGAACGAAAAGACCCGTCGCCGCGCCGATCGTCCCGGTCCCGCCGGGCATCGTTCCGGTGATCAGCACCCATCCCATCGTCGCCACGAACAGCGCAGCGATAAGACTGGCCGACACCGCCATGATCCGCATGACCCAAGGCGCACGGTGCCCGATGGCAAGACCGTGGCGCAGCGCGTTCATCTGCCGCCGGACGTCTTCTTGCATGGCGAGGATCGCGGGCACGACGAGCAGGACGAGGAAGAAGCCGAAGCCCAGCCCATAGACGAGCGTGACGACCGTGGGTTTCAGGAACTGCGCCTGTTGCGAGCTTTCGAACAAGAGCGGCAGCAGGCCCAGCACCGTGGTCGCGGTCGTCAGGAACACCGGGCGCAAACGGTCGGCCACCGCGTCGACTATAGCCGGGCGAATGCCGCGTTCGGCAGCGTATTCATCGACGGTCGACACCAGCACGATGGAATCGTTGATGATGATCCCGACCATGCCGATCAGCCCCACGACCGAGAACATCGACAGCGGAATGTTCCAGGCATGGTGGCCATATATCGCGCCGATCAGGCCGAAGGGGATGATCGCCATGACGACGAGCGGACGTGTCCAGCTTGAAAAGATCCACGCCAAAACGATGTAGATGCCGACAAGGCACAGGACGAGGCCGACCATGGCGTCGGAGAGGAACTGATCCTCCTGCTCGCTCAGGCCGGACAGGCGGTATTCGACGCCGTAGTCCTCGGCGATGGTGGGCAGGATGGTCTGCTCCATCGCAAGCTGAATTTCGGCGGCCCGGTCGGCGTCGCCTTCGTCCATGTCCCCCGTCACCTCGACCACGCGCAGGCCGTTCTCGCGGTTGACGCTTGCGAACCCGGTGCGGGAGGTGACGCGCACGATGTCCGAGAGGTTCACGTAGTTCCCCGCATCGGTGCGAAGCTGCGACTTTTCGAGGAAGGCGAGGGAAAGCTCTTCCTCCGGCAGTTCGACCCGGATCGCGGCGGAGCGCATTCCGTCGGGATAGGTCGCAGCCTCGATCCCAGACAGGCGATTGCGCAGCACTTGCCCGACATCGTCGATGGCGAAGCCCAAAGCCTGCCCCTGCGGGGTCAGTTCCAGAACCAGTTCTTCCTTGTCGTAGGCGAGGCTGTCTTCCAGTGCCGATATTTCCGGGAAATCGCCAAGCGCGGTCTTGAGTGCTTCGGCAGCGGCTTTCAGAAGCTCGTTGTCGGCCCCCATGAGTTGAATATCGATGGCATCCCCGCCCGGCCCGAACCGGCCGCCGCGGAACGAGAATTCTTCGAGCAGCGGGTGCTGCGGCACCGCGTCCTGCACGATCGAGACGAATTCGAACGAGGAATAGGGGCGAAGATCGGCGTCGATCAGTTCGATGGTGATCGCGCCCAGAAGGTCTTCGTCCTTGTCCTCGGCGCTGGCAAGGCCACGGCCCGACGAGCCGCCGATTTCGGCGAGGACATAGGTGATCGGATTGCGCCCGTGCTCCTCTTCAAGCCGTTGTCCGGTCGCGTCGACCGAGGCCTGAAGCTGGCGCAAGAACCTGAGCGTATCCTCGCGCGATGCGCCGTTCACCATCGCGAAGCTGCCGGTCACGGTGCCCTGCTCGGGGGCGTTGAAAAAGCGGAACGGCACGTCGCCCCGGATGAACAGCCCGGCCTGCGTGGCAAGCAGCAGAACGCCCCCCGCAAAGACCGCGTATCGCGCGGTGACGACCCATGTCATGAGCGGACGGAACAGCGTCTCGCGGAACCAGCGGAACCCCTTGTTCACCTGACGGGACGGCCAGTCATACCAGTGTTCCTTCGCCGCATGGGCGAGTGCGTGCGACATATGGTTGGGCAGGATCAGGAAGCATTCGACGAGCGAGGCGGTGAGGACCGCGATCACGGTGAAGGGCACGTCCGCGATGAATTCACCGAACCGGCCCTCGATCATGGTCAGCCCGAAAAAGGCGATGATCGTCGTCAGGGTCGACGAAAACACGGGCGAGAACATGCGCCGCGCCGCGTTCTCGGCGGCTTCGACCGGGGCCTCGCCCCGCCGTCGCGCCCGGAAATCGGCGTGCTCGCCCACCACGATGGCGTCGTCCACGACGATCCCCAGCGTGATGATGAGCGCGAAGAGCGAGATCATGTTGATGGTCAGCCCGAACATATACATGATCGCGACCGCAGCCAGCATGGACACCGGAATACCCGCCGCGACCCAAAGCGCCGTGCGCGCGTTCAGGAACAGAAACAGCGTGATGAGAACGAGGACGAGGCCCATCGCCCCGTTTTCCATCAGGATATTGAGGCGTCCGGTGATAAGCTCGGCCCGTGTGCGCACAAGGTCGATGGACACGCCCTGCGGCAGCGTCGTCATCATCCGTTCTGCGACCTGTTCGACCGTGCGCTGGATGCCGATGGCGTCGCCCGCAGCGTTGCGGTCGACCCGCACGGTCACGGCGGGGTTGTCGCCCACGAAAAAGGTGCGGGCGCGGTCCACGCCCTCCACCCGAACCGTGGCCACGTCGCCGACGGTCAGCGTCGCGCCGTCCAGTTCCGAGCGCAGCACGATGGCCTCGATCTCGTCCGCCGAACGCTTTTCGACGCCTGCCCGGATGCGTGCCGCGCCCGACGCCACGTTGCCCGCCGGGCTCGCCTCGGCCTCGCCCGCGATGGCCTGGGCGATCTGCGCCATGGTCACGTCGTAGCGGACAAGATCGGCGGTCTTGACCTCGACCACCGTCTGCGGGGCGACGACGCCCTGAATGGTGGTGCGCGTCACACCCTCTTGAAACAACCGTGCGACCATTTCGTCCGAGAACCGGGCAAGCTGGTCGATGCCCACGGGTCCGGTGATGACCACATCCGTCACCCGGTCGCGCCAGCCGCCGCCCGAGACGTTCGGGTCTTCGGCGGCGTCGGGCAGGTTCGAGACGCTGTCGACGGCGGCCTGAACGTCGTCCAGTGCCTGCGCCATGTTCCAGCCGGGTTCGAACTCCAGCCGGATATAGGCGGACCCTTCGCGGGCACGTGACGAGCTTTCGTCCACGCCGTCGATGGCCAGAAGCGTGGGTTCGAGCACCTGAATGATGCCCGCGTCCACGTCTTCGGCGCCGGCACCGCTCCACGTCACCGTCACGCGGATGTCGTCGACGACGACGTCGGGAAAGAACTGCGCGCGCATGTTGGGCATCGCGGCAAGGCCCGCAACCATGAGCAGCACGAAGAGCAGGTTCGCCACCGTGGCGTGGCGGGTGAAGTAGGACAGGATGCCCCCGGCGTTGACGCGACCCGCCATGGATCAGCCCCCCATCCGGCTTTCGATGCGCTCGATCATGTTCGCGGGCACTTCGGGCTGGCGCAGCTGGGCGAGGATGCGATCCTTGATCTCGGGCGGCATCATCTGGTTGCCTTCGACGAACGAGATCAGACGCGACCGGCGTTCTTCGTCGAGCGTGACCATCGCCGGCGCGGCCGGCACCCCTTCGGCGCCTTCCGCGTTTTCGTCCACCCGTTGCGGATTCACGCGGATGCCGGCGCCAAGGGTCGGGGTGCGTTCCTCGACCACTTCCCGGCCTTCCAGATCGCCGATATCGATCAGCACCGTGTCGCCCTGACGGCGGGCGACGGTGACCGACACCTCCTGAAGCCTGTCCTCTTCGCCCAGCACCAGAACCGTGCCGGACGATGACAGAGCGGTCGCGGGAATTTCGGCCACCCCTTCCAGTTCCGGCTCCCGAATTGTGACGGTCACGAAATCGCCGGGCCGAAACCCGGTCGCGCGGGCAAGCGTCGCGAAGATCAGGCGGCCGGTCTGGCCGTCGCCGACAGCCGCGCTTTCGCGGGCGATCGTGCCGGTGGTGACGAGGTCGAGGTCGTTCAGGTCGAGACTTACGACGACTTCCGCCGGGACGAGGTTGCCCTCGCTGTCGATGAGGCGGGTGTATTGCGCGGTCGACAGGCGGAAACTGACCTCCAGCGCGTCCGGGTCGACCAGCGTCGCGATCTGTTCGTTCGCGGTGACGAGCCGACCTTCGAGCGCCGCCACATCGGCCAAGGCGCCCGAGAAGTCGGCGCGGATGGTCGCCTCGTTCAGCCGCCGCTCGGCCTCCTTCAAAGCGATGGTGGATCGGTCGAGCGCGATCTTGGCCGACGAAACGCGGGCGCGGGCAGCGTTGATGTTCGAGCGGGCCGAGAGCACCGCCTGTTCCGCCGAGCTTTCGGCCAGTCGCGCGGTTTCGAGATCGGCCGCGAGACCCACGCCGCGGTCGAGCAGGTCCTGCTGGCGGGTAGCGGCGGTCTGCCGCAGTTCGTACTGGCGCTGGGCGCTGGCAAGGTCGTCCTGTTCGAGGATCAGCGCGGCCTCGGCATCCGACACTTCCGCCTCGGCATCCGCCATGTCGGCGCGGGCCAGCGCCACGGCGTCTTCGAGGTCCGACGGGTCGATCCGCACGAGCATCTGTCCGCTCTGGACCCGCCCGCCTTCGACGAAATTCTCGCCCAGTTCCACAACGGTGCCCGCGGTGCGCGCACGGATTTCCAACGTGCGGCGCGAAACGACCTCGCCGAAGGCTTCGAGAACGGGTGAAACGGTCTGGCTTTGAACCGGCACGAGCGCCACGGAATAGACCCGCTCGCGCGCTGGCATCGAGCCGGACGTGCGCGCCATGCGCGTTTCAACGGCATCGCGCACGATATAGGCGGCCAGCCCCAATCCGGCGACGGTCAACGCGGCAAGAAACAACCCTGTCAGGGAACGGCGGAGAAAGCGCATGTGGCGTCCCGTTTCAAATCAGACAATTCACCTTGCCCGCACCCAATGCCGCTGGCAATCGGGCACGGCTGACAAGGCCGTTACGATTTCAAACGGCCGTCGGCTTCATTTCCGTCGCTTGTGTTCGTCGAGACGCGGAAAAATCTCGACGAAGTTGCAGGGCGCGTGGCGATAGTCGAGCTGATAGGCGAGGATATCGTCCCAAGCGTCCTTGCAGGCCCCGGTCGAGCCGGGCAGCGCGAACAGGTAGGTGCCGTTCGCCACGCCACCCGTGGCACGGCTTTGCACCGCAGATGTGCCGATCTTCTGCATCGAGACCATCGTGAACACGGTCGCGAAGGCTTCGATCTCTTTCTCGTAGACGTCGCGATGCGCCTCGACCGTCACGTCGCGACCCGTAAGCCCCGTGCCGCCGGTCGAGAGGATCACGTCGATCTCGGGGTTGGCGCACCAGTCGCGGAGCTTGGTCGCGATGACTTCGCGCTCGTCCTTCACGATGATGCGATCGGCAAGCACATGGCCCGCCGCTTCGATCCGACCCACCAGAGTGTCGCCGGAGCGGTCATCTTCGACTGTGCGGGTGTCGGAGACGGTCATGACCGCGATGCGGACCGGAATGAACTCTTTCGACGTGTCGATGCGGCTCATGTCTTGGCCCTCAGCTTGGCTTGGATGTCGAGAAGGTCCGCCCAGGCCTCGCGTTTGGAGATCGGGTTTCTGAGCAAATAGGACGGGTGGAACATCGGAAGCGCCGGTTTGCCCAGCACCTCGGTCCACGTGCCGCGCAGCTTGGTGATCCCCTGACGGTCCAGAAGCGCGGTCAGGGCGATGTTGCCCATCGGGATGATGATGTCGGGGTCGGCCAGTTCGATGTGACGCAGAAGGAACGGCGTGAACATCGCGATCTCTTCCGGCGTCGGGTTGCGGTTGCCCGGTGGGCGGTAGGGCACGACATTGGTGATGTAGAGCGCGTTTTGCGCGTCGGGCGTCGTGCGGTTCAGACCGATGGCCGCGAACATCTGATCGAGGAGCCGCCCTGCGGGGCCGACAAAGGGCTTGCCTTCACGGTCCTCCTCCGCCCCCGGTCCTTCGCCCACGATCATCACGCGGGCGTCCGGGTTGCCGTCGGAAAACACGAAGGACCGCGCACCTTTCTTGAGCGGCGAACCATCGTAGGCCTGCATCGCTTCGGCCAGCGCCTCGAGACTGCCGGCGCCAGCGGCGTGTTCCTTGGCGACCGCCACCCAATCTGTGCGGGGCACCTCGCGCAGCGGGGTCGGGCCTTCGGGCGCGGGGGCAGGCGCTGCGGGTGTTTTTGGTGGCTCCGGCTTCAGCTCGTAGCGGTCGATCGGCGCCTCGGCGACCGCATCGGTCACCCCAAGCTCGACATACCATTCGAGCAGTGCTTTCGCCTGATGCCAGTCCAGAGCCGATTCCATGCCGGTGAACCTAAGCCCCGGCGCGAGGGCCGTCCATGGCGCTCGCGCCGCACCCCCGTCTCCGGGGATTGCCCGTCTCCGGCCCGCTTCCTATAAGCGGGGACGAAAGGGGCCGCCGATGACATTCCGCCACCGTCACCTTCTGGGGATCGAACCGCTTCATCCCACGGAAATCACGACGCTCCTCGATCTGGCCGATACATATGTCGATCTGAACAAATCGCCCCACAAGCGCCGCGAGGTTCTGTCGGGGCTCACTCAGATCAACATGTTCTTCGAGAACTCGACCCGCACGCAGGCGAGTTTCGAGCTTGCGGGCAAGCGTCTGGGTGCGGACGTGATGAACATGGCGATGCAAGCGTCCTCGATCAAAAAGGGCGAGACCCTGATCGACACGGCGCTGACGCTGAACGCGATGCACCCCGATCTGCTGGTCGTGCGCCATCCGCATTCGGGGGCGGTGAACCTGCTGGCCGAAAAGGTGAACTGCGCGGTCCTGAACGCAGGCGACGGCAAGCACGAACATCCGACGCAGGCGCTTTTGGATGCGCTGACGATCCGGCGGGCGAAGGGGCGGCTGCACCGCCTGACCATCGCGATCTGCGGTGACATCGCGCATAGCCGCGTGGCGCGTTCGAACCTGATCCTTCTGGGCAAGATGGAGAACCGGGTGCGGCTCGTCGGCCCGCCGACCCTCATGCCGTCCAAGATCGAAGAATTCGGGGTCGAGGTCTATGACGACATGAAGGCCGGGCTGGAAGACGCCGACGTCGTCATGATGCTCCGGCTTCAGCGCGAACGGATGGACGGCGGCTTCATCCCGTCCGAGCGCGAGTATTACCACCGTTACGGGCTGGACGCCGACAAGCTTCGGCTGGCCAAGGACGACGCTATCGTCATGCATCCCGGCCCGATGAACCGGGGGGTCGAGATCGACGGGACCATCGCCGACGACATCAATCGCTCGGTCATTCAGGAACAGGTCGAAATGGGCGTGGCCGTGCGCATGGCGGCGATGGATCTTCTCGCCCGAAACCTACGGGCCGAGACCGAAGACGAGGGAGTCATGGTATGACCGCCGATCTGAGTTTTCCCGGCCCGAACGCGCCGCGCACCATCTTCGTCTTCAAGCTCGACATCGACCCGAACGAGGTCGAGGCGTGGTCGAAGCCGGACGAGGCGGGGGACATGCATCTGGAATATGCGCTGGGCGTGAAGAAGCTTGACCCGGCGCATGTCGAGGTCTTTCCCGTAAGCCAGATCACGGAATTCGGGCTGACACGGTATCTGACCGACGCCAGCGGCATGAGCGTCGAAAGCGTGGCGGCGGATGCCAAGAAACTGTCGGCCCTGCGCGGTGTCATCGTGCTCGTCCACAACAAGGCGGTCTCGGGCGAGGGCGAATTCAAGCCGCGCAACGAGGCGGAGTTCGTGGGGCGCTACACCGAGGCGCAGAGCCTGTCGGTCTCGACCCCGACCACGAGCTATGAGGCGACGCGCGGCACCCTGTCGGGCGGGACGACACCGGGCAAATCGGGCGGACGGATGCCGTGGGGTATTCTGGTGATTTCCGCTGCGGCGATCATCCTCATCGCCGCAATCCTCGTGGGGCTGGCATGACCGAAGAGACCATCGCGACCTTTACCGGCAACCGCACGACCTACATCAAGGAGCACGTCATGCTCGCCGCAATCGGCTCGGTCGCGGCGGTCGGCGTGTTGATGGCGATGGGCAACGAACATGCGTGGACCGGCGTGGTCGGCGCGGTCGCGGCGATTGCGGTGCGCGGCGTCTATGTCGCCTCGGAACAGATCGGGCAGGACTGGGTGCTGACGCCCACGACGCTGATCTCGCCCGCCGGGGTTCGTATCCCACGGACCGAGATCGCAAAGGTGCGCACGATCTTTTCCGCCGCGCAGGTCATCACCCGCACCGGCGACAAGTACATGATAAAGTATCAGTCCGACCCTGCGGCGACCGCGGCCACCATCGAAGGGGCGCGCGCATGAGCACACCGACCGGCTGGGAAGGCATCCTCGACGAGGGCGAGGTAATCTTGTGGCAAGGCCGCCCCGGACAGGGGTTTCACGTCGGGGCGGGCAGCCTGATCGGCGGCGTCTTCGGCCTGTTCTTCGCGGGTTTCGCGGTGTTCTGGATGGTCATGGCGTCGAACGCGCCGGGAAATTTCTGGATGTTCGGGCTGATCCACTTCAGCGTCGGCCTCGCCCTGTCCATCGGTTCCGTCGTCGGGCCGACGTGGAAACGGCGGCATAGCTGGTACACCCTGACCGACCGCCGCGCCTTCATCGCCACCGACATGCCGTTCAAGGGCCGCAACCTGAAAAGCTATCCCATCGGGCCGAACACCGTGATCGACTACAAGCAGGGCAACCCGGCCACGATCCATTTCGCGGAGGAATGGAAGAAGGGCAGCAAGGGCGGCAGCTACAAGGTCAAGATCGGGTTCGAGCGGCTCGAGAACGGGGACGAGGTGATGCGTCAGGTCCGTAAGGCACAGGAAGTGGACGAGACGATGATCCGGGAGCACACATGACCATCCGCACCTTCTTCAACGCCCGGCTGATCGACCCCGAGGCGGGGACCGATGCGATGGGGTCGCTGACCATCGAGGATGGCGCGATCATCGCGCGGGACGGGCGGCCTGCGGGCGAGGTGATCGACTGCGGCGGCAAGTGCCTCGCGCCGGGGATCATCGACATCGGCGTGAAGATCGGTGAACCGGGGGAGCGGCACAAGGAGGGGTTCCGCACGGCGGGCCGCGCGGCGGCGGCGGGCGGGGTGACCACGATGGTCACGCGGCCCGATACGACGCCCGCCATCGACACGCCCGAAACGCTGGATTTCGTCAAGCGCCGGGCGCGGGAGCGGGCTCCGGTGCGGGTGCATCCGATGGCCGCGCTGACCAAGGGGCGCGAAGGGCGCGAGATGGTCGAGATGGGGTTCCTGATGGACGCGGGCGCGGTGGCGTTTACCGACTGCGACCATGTGATCGGGGACAACAAGGTGTTTTCCCGCGCCATGACCTATGCCCGCTCGGTCGGTGCGCTCATCATGGCGCATCCGCAAGACCCGTCGCTGACGGCGGGGTCCGCCGTGACTTCGGGAAAGTTCGCGTCGCTGCGCGGTCTGCCGGCGGTGTCTCCGATGGCCGAGCGGCTAGGGTTGGAGCGCGACATGGCGCTCGTCGAAATGACCGGAGTGCGCTACCACGCCGACAACCTGTCGACCGCCGCCGCGCTGCCCGCGCTGGAGCGGGCCAAGGCGGCGGGTCTGGACGTCACCGCCGGGGTGAACATTCATCACCTGACGCTGAACGAACTGGATGTGGGCGATTACCGCACCTTCTTCAAGCTGAAGCCGCCGCTGAGGTCCGAGGATGACCGCAAGGCGATGGTCGAGGCCGTGGCCTCGGGCCTGATCGACATCGTCTGTTCGATGCACACGCCGCAGGACGAGGAATCGAAACGCCTGCCGTTCGAGGAAGCCGCCAGCGGCGCGGTCGGATTGCAAACCATCCTGCCCGCCGCGCTGCGCCTGATCCATGACGGATCGATGGACCTGCCGACGCTGTGGCGCGCGCTGTCCACCAATCCGGCCAAGCGTTTCGGCCTGCCTGGCGGCACGCTGGCCGAGGGGCGGCGTGCCGACCTCGTTCTGTTCGACCCCGACGCGCCTTTCGTGCTCAACCGTTTCACGTTGGAGAGCAAATCCAAGAACACGCCCTTCGACGAGGCGCGGATGCAGGGCAAGGTTCTGGGCACATGGGTCGGCGGGCAGCGGGTGTTCGGGTGATCCGGCCAGCTCGGCCAGACGACCTTGCGACTCTCGGGGATGTCGCGATGCGGTCAAAGGCGCATTGGGGCTATGACGCCGATTTCCTCGAGGCCTGCCGCGAGGAGCTATCACCCACCGCCGTCGACCTCGGCCCCGGTCTTATGACGTGGGAGGACGAGGCGCCAAGGGCCGTGGCCCATGTGGTCATGGCGGGCGACGTGGCCGAGCTTTACCTTTTGTTCGTCGCGCCCGAGGCGATGGGGCAGGGGATCGGGCGCGACCTTTTCGGCTGGGCGTGCGACTATGCCCGCGGCGAGGGGGCCGAACGGCTGGGGCTTGACGCCGACCCCTATGCCACGCCGTTCTATGAGAAGATGGGTTGTGTTCAGGTCGGCGAAGTGCCCTCGGCCACGTGGCCAGACCGGATGCTGCCGCGAATGGAATACCAACTGTAGAGGCCAAGAATGCCCGAAGCTGTCACACTTCTACCGCTCCTGATCGTCACGGCGCTGGTCGCCTATCTCGTCGGGTCCATTCCGTTCGGGATCGTCATGGCGCGGCTTTTCGGGCTGGGCGATCTGCGCAAGATCGGGTCCGGCAACATCGGTGCGACGAACGTCCTTCGCACCGGCAATAAGCTGGCGGCGGCCTTGACCCTGATCCTCGATGCCGGGAAAGGGGGGTTCGCGGTGCTGATCGCGCGGGCGTTCTTTGCCGAGGATGCGGGCCAGATCGCAGGCTTCGCCGCCTTCTTGGGCCATTGCTTCCCCGTCTACCTCGGGTTTCGGGGCGGCAAGGGGGTGGCCACATGGCTCGGCACCCTGTTCGCGCTGGCCTGGCCGGTGGGGATCGCCGCCGCGCTCACATGGCTGGCGACGGCGGGGCTTTTCCGCATCTCGTCGCTCGCCGCGCTCGTGGCCGCGGCTCTCACCCCGCTCTGGGCCTGGGTGCTGGGCTTTCCGACCACCATCGCGCTGCTCGTCGCACTGGCGGTTCTGATCTATATCCGCCACCACCAGAACATCGCACGCATCCTCGCCGGAACCGAAAGCCGGATCGGCAAGAAATGACGGACGAGGCGTTCGAGCACTTTCACAAGGACGGGTCGCTCTGGGCGAAGGGGACGCTGCGCGATGGCGAACAACACGGGTATTGGGAGTTCTTCCGAAAGGACGGCACGCGGCTGCGTTCGGGCCATTTCGAACGCGGCGTGCAGGTCGGAGAATGGACGACCTATGACAAGGACGGCGCGCCCTACAAGGTCACGCGCATGAAACCGAAACCGTGAATATGTGAAGCCGCACGGTCCAAAAAGTTGATTTTCGGCGGCTTTCAGGCAAACTGAACTCAATAACATTTTCGAGATCAGGGAGTTGGGACAATGAACATGATGCAGGCGGTGCAGACCGTCTTTTCGAAATACGCGACCTTCTCGGGACGTGCGCGCAGGGCCGAATTCTGGTGGTTCGTGCTGTTCTACATGATCGTGAACCTTGTGCTGAGTATCGTGGACTCGTTCCTGTTCGGCACCACGACGACGACCGAGAACGGCTTCTCGGCCTCGACCGACACGCCGTATCTGTCGATGGTCTGGTGGCTTGCGACGATCATCCCCTACCTCGCCGTCAGCGTGCGGCGGCTGCATGACATCAACCGCGTCGGCTGGTGGCTGTTCATCGGTCTTATTCCGCTGGTCGGCTTCATCGTGCTGATCGTCTGGTTCGCCACCGGCGGCGACAAAGGGGCGAACCGTTTCGGTCCCGATCCGATCGACGGCAGCGACGGCGACGGGGGCGAGACGTATTCGGACACCTCGGTTCCGCGTGTGTGACACTGGCATCTGAAGGGGAGATGGCACCATGAACATGATGGAGGCGGTGAAATCCGTCTATTCCAACTACGCGAAGTTTTCCGGGCGTGCCCGGCGGGCGGAATACTGGTGGTTCTACCTGTTCTACCTGATCGTCTATCTGGTGCTGGGCGTGGTGGACTCGCTCCTCTTCGGCACGACGACGACCGGTGACGGGAGTTTCTCGGCCTCGACCGATACGCCGATCCTGTCGGGCATCTTCGCGCTCGGCTCGCTCATCCCGAACCTCGCGGTCGGGGTGCGGCGTCTGCACGACATCAACCGTCGAGGCTGGTGGCTGCTGATCGCGCTCATCCCGCTCGTCGGAATCATCATCCTGATCGTCTGGCTGGCGAAAGCCGGGGACAAGGGGCCGAACCAGTATGGCGGCGATCCGATCAGTGGCGAAGGCGAGGGGCCGGCAGAACCCTCCTACAGCGAGACCTCCATTCCCAAGGTCTGAGACGTGGGTTAGAACATCGAAGGGGGCGGCCATAGCGCCGCCTCTTTTTACACGGGGACCGGGGCAGGGAACCGAAGGGAGACAGGCAGATGGACATGAAGATCGCCGTCGAGACGGTGTTGCGCGACAAGTACGTGGAATTCAACGGACGTGCGCGGCGCGCCGAGTTCTGGTGGTTCATCCTGTTCGTTTTCGTCGTCTCCACGATCCTGTCGCTCATCGACATGGCGCTGTTCGAGGGCGTGTTGCAGGACATCGGGCCGCTCTCGGCGATCTTCACGCTCATCACGCTGATCCCCGCCATCGCCGTGACCGCGCGACGCCTGCATGACGTCGGACGCTCGGGCTGGTGGCAGCTTCTGTTCCTGCTCCCCGTCATCGGGTTCCTGGTGATCCTGTTCTGGGCGGTCCAGAAGGGCACCGACGGGCCGAACGAATACGGCCGCGACCCGCTGGGCGGCACAGCCCCCGCCGCATGATCCGCGCCATCGCGCAGGCGCTCCGCAATTACGCGACCTTCCGGGGCCGCACCGGGCGGCGCGAGGCATGGTGGTTCCTCGCCTTTTTCATCGTCGGGAATTTCCTTTTGGTGAACCTGACGAAATTCGCGCTTCTGGGCGAGATCTACGGGCTGGCCAAGTGGGCTTCGCTCGTGTCGTGGTTCTTTTTCTGGTCAATGATCCTGCCCATGTCCGCGCTGACCGCGCGGCGTTTGCAGGACATCGGGAAACCCGGCGCGCTGACGATCCTGCCGACCGCCGCCGTCATGCTGGTCAGCGTGAACGAACGGCGGCTCATCACGCAAGGCTATGAGGCGCTGATCCCCGTGTTCATCGTGGCGACGCCGATTTTCGTCTGGTTCTTCTACTGGCTCGCGCGGCCCGGTGATCCGGGCGACAACGCATATGGGCCGCCGCCGGGCGCCTGAACGCCCGGCGATAGGTCACACTTCGAGCCACTCCGCCCGCACATCGTCGCGCTCGGCGAACTCGGCGGGGGTGCCGGAATAGACGATCTCGCCATGACCCATCACATAGACCCGGTGGGCGATGCGCAGGGCAATCGACAGCTTCTGTTCGACCAGCAGGATCGCGACACCCGTCTTGGCGATTTCCGCGATCATGTCACCGATCTGTTGCACGATCTTGGGGGCCAGCCCCTCGGTCGGCTCATCGATGATGATAAGCTCCGGGTCGCCCATGAGCGTGCGGCACATGGTCAGCATCTGCTTCTCGCCGCCCGACAGCACGCCTGCGGGATTGTCGGCCCGCGCCCGCAAGTTCGGGAACATGTCCAGCATCTCGTCGATGGTGTATTTGCCCGGATTGCGCATGTCCTTGACGCCGAGGACAAGGTTCTGGCGCACGGTCATCGAGGGGAAGATGTCACGGCTTTCGGGCACGTAGCCCAGCCCCATCCGCGCGATCTTGTGGCTTTCCAGCCCCGCGATGGGTTCGCCCTTGAACAGAACCTCGCCGCGCGGCGTCACCTCGCCCATGATCGCCTTGGCGGTGGTCGAACGCCCCACGCCGTTGCGACCCAGAAGCGCGATCACCTCGCCCGGCATGATCTCCATATTCACGCCCCGCAGGACGTGGGACTTTCCGTAATAGGCGTGAAGGTCTTTCACCTGAAGCATCGCTTGGGTCATGCCGTCACCTCTTCGGGAAGGGCTTCATCGCCCAGATAAGCCTCGCGCACGGCGGCGTTGCCGCGGATGCCCTCGGGTTTGTCGGTCGCGATGATCTCGCCATAGACGAGCACGCTGATCCGGTCGGCAAGGTCGAAGATCACGCCCATGTCGTGCTCGACGATCACCAGCGTCTTGCCCTCGCTCGCCCGCCGGATCAGGTCCACGGCGCGGGCGGTTTCCGAATGGCTCATCCCCGCCGTGGGCTCATCGAGCAGGATCACATCGGCCCCACCCGCGATGGTGATCGCAATCTCCAGCGCGCGTTGGTCGGCGTAAGGCAGAAGCGCCGCCGGCACGTTGGCCTTGTCGGCCAGCGAACAATGTTCCAGCACTTCCCACGTCTTTTGCTGCACGGCCTTGTTCGAGCCGATGTTGCGCCACCAGGCATAGCCCTGACCCATCGAATGAAGCACGCCGCAGCGCACGTTTTCGCGGACGGTCATGTTGGTGAAGATGTTGGACACTTGAAAGGACCGGCTGAGGCCGAGCTTGTTGATCTCGTGCGGCGGCATGTCCGAAATGTCCTGTCCATGGAGCGAGACCGTGCCGGCGGTGGGCGTGTAAAGCCCCGAGATCAGGTTGAAGAGCGTCGACTTGCCCGCCCCGTTCGGCCCGATGATCGCGTGACGCTCGCCCGGCACAATGTCGAGCGAAACGTCGTTGATGATCTTGGCCGGACCGAAGCTTTTGTTCAGCTTGTCGAGCGAAAGCGCAGGGGTCGTCATGCGGCCTCCTTGTCTTTGGATGCATAGCGGGTCAGGGCGACCCCGGCGACGGCGGTGACCACGATGATAAGCCAGCTCAGGACGTTCTGGTGGCCAAGGTGCATTCCGAACGGCTCATAGACTTCGCCGTAGCCGTTGGACCAGCGGACCGAGACTTCGACCAGCACGATCAGACCGATGAGCATGAGCAGGATGCCCGCGAGCTTCATCAAGAGCCCCGCGATATACTGGCCCGGATTGCTGCCGCGCAGCCCGTCCCAGATGCCGAACACGATGCCTGCGATGCCGCGCGGGGCGAACATCACGATGGCGATGAACAGCACGCCAAGATACAGCAGCCACGCCTCGGTGAAGTCCGACAGCATCGACTGCATGTAGGTCAGCAGGATCGCCCCGAAGATCGGCCCGACGAAATAGGTGATGCCACCCACGTAGGCCATGATGAGCACGAAGCCCGAGGGCACCAGCGACATCGCGTCCGGCGTGAAGATCTCGTAATTCACGGCCGCCATGCCGCCCGCAAGGCCCGCGAAGCCGCCCGCGAAGATGAACACGAGGTAACGCACGCGCTGCGGGTTGTAGCCGATGAACTGCACCCGCTGGGCATTGTCGCGTGTCGCCTCGGACAGCTTGCCCAGCGGCGTGCGGGTGAAGGCCCACATGCCGACGAGGCCGACGACGGTCCAGAAGGCGATGAACCAGTAAACCTCGCTGATCGGACCCATCGACAGGCCGAACAATTCGACCCCGTTCATCCGGTCGCCCGAGATGCCCTGTTCGCCGCCGAAGAAGCTGTCGAACATGAAGGCGGCGGCGAAGACGAGTTCCGCCACGCCGAGCGAGATCATGGCGAAGGTCGTGCCCGCTTTGCGGCAGGACGGCCAGCCGATGATCGCACCGGCGAGCGCCCCACCGGCGAAACCGACGAGGGGGAGGAAGAACACCGGGAACCCGGCCCACAGGCCCGACCCGTCCTCGATCCAGTTCATCGCGTGCATGGCGACGTACCCGCCGAAGCCGAAGTAGACGGCATGACCGAAGGACAGAAGGCCCCCCTTGCCGAGGATCATGTTGTAGGACAGCGCGAAGACGATGTTAATGCCCATCTGGTGCGCGATGGTGTAGAACGTCCGGCTTGGTCCGACCATCGGGATCGCGGCCAGACAGGCGGCGAAGATCAGGATGGGCAGGGTGCGCTGGCGGAACTTGGCCCCCGCGCTGGGCGCGAGGTTCTGGAAGGTTTGTGTCGTGTCGCTCATAGCTCCTGCTCCCCCATCAGGCCCTGCGGACGGAAGATCAGCATGAGGACCAGCAGCAGGAAGGGCAGGACCGGCGCGAGCGACGAGATGGTGATGTCACCGACCTCCGACGTGGGCGACAGGCCCGTGAAGGCGAAAATCTCGGCGAAGCTCGCGTTGATGCCGACCGCGAAGTTCTGGAGCAGTCCGATCAGCAGCGAGGCGAGGAACGCCCCCTCGAGCGATCCGATGCCACCCACGACGACCACCACGAAGACGATGGGGCCCATCTGGACCGCCATAGCCGGGTCGGTGACGAAGATGTTGCCTGCCATGAGGCCCGCCAGACCCGCGAGCGCGCAGCCGATGCCGAAGACGGTCATGAAGATGAATGGCACGTTATGGCCCAGATGACCGACCATGTGCGGGTGCGTCAGGGCGGCCTGAATGATAAGGCCCGCGCGGGTGCGTTTGAGCAGGAACCAAAGGCCCACGAGCATCGCGATGGCGATGAAGATCACGAAAATCCGGTAGGCCGGAAAGGTGGCGCCGTAGATCTCGAACGCCGCGAAATTCAGAAGGTCCGGCACGCGGTAGTCCACGGCGGTCTTGCCATAGACGATCTTGACGACCTCTTCGATCAGGTAGGCGAGACCGAAGGTGAACAGCAGTTCCGCGACATGGCCGTTCGCATGGACCTTGCGCAGCCCGTAGCGTTCGACGAGCGCGCCGACGAGGCCCACGAGGACCGGCGCGATGAACAGCGCGATCCAGAAGCTCGTGCTGCCGGTTATGGTGAAGGCGAAATAGGCGCCGAGCATGTAAAAGCTCGCGTGCGCGAAGTTCAGAACGCCCATCATCGAGAAGATGAGCGTCAGGCCGGAGGACAGCATGAACAGGAGCAGGCCATAGCTCACACCGTTCAATAGCCCGAAGACAATCGTTTCCATTGGGACCTCGTGGGGGAACGAAGGGCGCCGTACGCTGCCGCACGGCGCCCCATATCAAGCCAGTGACAAGCCCGGATACGGGCGCGCGGAGTTACTCCGGGCGCTCCATTTCACAGGTGGTCGGCTGTTCTGCGCTTTCCATCGAAATCGTGCCCGCATCCACGAGCTTCCATCCGAGGTCGATGTTGTCGACGCCGTATTTCACGTCGTCCGACACCACCGAGATGTAAAGCGGCTGCTGGATCTGGTGATCCTCGGCGCGCATCGTGGCCGAACCGTAGGCGTGCTCGATGGTCAGCCCTTCCAGCGCCTTGGCGACCGGGATCGGATCGGCCGAGCCGGCGGCTTCGGCGGCGGCCACGAACATGTCCATCGCGTTCCAGGCGCGGTGATAGTAGTAGTCGTAGTCCGGGAACCGCTCTTTATATTCCTCGATCAGCGCGTATTGCTCATCCGAGGCTTCGAGGTTCGTGGTGACTTCGGACACCTGATACAGAAGGCCGATGCCCGCTTCGCCCAGCGACGACACGGCACCCTTGGACCCGCCGTAGAAGGTCAGGTAGGGAACGTCCGATCCGCTTTCGGCGGCAGCCTTCATCAGAAGCTGCATGTCCGCGCCCCAGTTGCCGGTGATGACCGCATCGGCACCCGACGAGATGATCTTCTGGATGTAGGGGGTGAAGTCCTTGACCTTGCCCAGCGGGTGAAGCTCGTTCCCGACGATCTCGATGTCCGGGCGCTTTTCGGACAGCTGGCTTTCGGCGGCGGCCGCGACGGCCTGACCGAAGACATAGTCCTGACCGATCAGATAGACCGACTTGATGTCGTCACGCTCGGCGATCCAGTCGGTGATACCGGCCATCTTCATGTCGGCGTGGGCATCGAAGCGGAAGTGCCAGAAGCTGCACAGCTCGTTGGTGAAGGCGGGCGTCACGGCGGCGTAGTTGAAGAACAGGATCTCTTCGCCGGGGTTGCGCGCATTGTGCTTGTTCACCGCTTCGATCAGCGCGGCGGCGACGGAGGAGCCGTTGCCCTGAAGGATGTAGCGTGCGCCGTCGTCGATGGCTTTCTGAAGCTGCACCAGAGACTCTTTCGGGTTCACCTTGTTGTCGTAGCCGGTGACTTCGATCATGTCGCCGTTCACGCCGCCATTGGCGTTGATGTGCTCGGCGGCGAGCTGGAAGCTGGTGTAAGCCGCTTCGCCCGACGGGCCGAACGGACCCGAAAGCGGGTCGATGAAGGCCATCTTGATGGTGTCGGCGCTGGCCGCACCGATCGCGATCACGGATGTTGCAGCCGCCAGAATGGCGGTTTTGCGAAAGTTCATTGAATCCTCCCTTTTTTCGAAAACGCCCGTCTGCGGGTGCCTTCTATGTTCCGCAGTGAAAAACGATGTTTCATCCGAGTCAAGAAATTTGTGAAACTCATTTTCGCCTTGCAGAACTGCGAGGCTTTGTGCCGATATGAAGAAAACGGGAGGAGAATCACCCATGCCTGATATGGGTCAGGAAAGTCTTGCCGACTTTCGGGCAGAGATCGCTGACTGGATCGACCGCACCGCGCCCGCCTCGCTGCGGGACCGCGCCTTTAGTGAAGACGACATTTGCTGGGGTGGCAAGCGTTGGGTTTTCACCTCGGACGACCAGAAGGCTTGGCTGAAGGCCTGCGCCGAGCGCGGGTTGACCGCCCCGACCTGGCCGGAAGCATACGGTGGCGCAGGGTTCAGCCGGGCGCAGGACAAGATCTTCAAGGAAGAGATGGACAGGCTTCGGGTCAAGAAGCCGTTGGACAGCTTCGGCCTCTGGATGCTCGGCCCGGCGCTGCTGGCTTTCGGCACCGAAGAACAGAAACGCCATTTCCTGCCGCAGATCACGCGCGGCGAGGTGCGTTGGTGTCAGGGCTATTCGGAACCGGGCGCCGGGTCGGACCTTGCCAGCGTTCAGACCCGTGCCGAAGACATGGGCGACCATTGGCTCGTGAACGGCTCGAAAATCTGGACGTCCTACGCCGACAAGGCCGACTGGATTTTTGCGCTCGTGCGCACCGACCGGGACGCGCCCAAGCATCGCGGTATCAGCTTCATGCTGATCGACATGGAAAGCGAGGGCGTCACGACCAAGCCGATCCGGCTGATCTCGGGCAAATCGCCGTTCTGCGAGACGTTCTTCGACAATGTGCGCGTGCCCAAGAGCTATGGCGAGGGTCTGTCGGCGATCGTCGGAGAACAGAACCGGGGCTGGGACGTGGCCAAACACCTGCTGACCCATGAGCGCGAGATGATCGGTGGCGGCGGCTCGGGTCTGACCGGCGGGCGCAGCGTGGCGAGTGTGCTGGCGGACGAGGGGCAGGACGATCCCGTCATCATGGGCCGCGCGATGAAACTGGGCGTCGATGAGCTTGCGATGAACCTGACGCTGGATCGCTACAAGGACATGGCGAAACAGGGTGGCGTCGGCAATGCCTCGGCCATGCTGAAATACTACGGGACCGAGTTGAACAAGGCGCGGTTCGAGCTGCTCATGTCCGCTGGCGGGTCCGATGCGCTGGCGTGGGAGGGGCCTTATGGCACGCTCGCGCCGGAATGGCTGCGCACCAAAGCGAATTCGATCGAGGGCGGCACGTCCGAGGTGATGCTCGACATCCTCGCCAAGCGCGTCCTCGAATTGCCGGGGGACTGACGGGATGGCGATGCTGATACCGACCGAAGATGAAACCATGCTGCGCGATGCCGCGCGCGGTTTTCTGGACGACGCGGCCCCGGTCGCGAACCTGCGGGCGAACCGCGATCAGGGCCGTGCCTTCGACCCGGACCTCTGGGCCGAGATGGTCAAGATGGGCTGGGCCGGTGTGCTCGTGGGAGAGGACGAGGGCGGTTCCGACATGGGGTTCGCCGCCGCGAACATTCTGGCCGAAGAGATGGGGCGCACGCTTGTCGCGTCGCCGTTCCTGTCCTCCGCCGTCATCGCGGCCAGCGCGCTGCGCGCGGCAGGGCGGCCGGCCGGAGCAATCGCGTCGGGCGACGTGACCTATGCGCTGGCGGTGGACGAGGGGCCGAAGTTCGCGCCCGCCGCGACCGCGATGCAGGCCAGCGCCGATGGAAACGGGTTCCGGCTGTCGGGCACCAAGACATTCGTGGGCGAAGGCACCAGCGCGACCCGCGTCCTCGTGCTCGCCAAGGCCGAAGCCGGACTGACGCTCTTCGATCTCGAAGCCGACCGCGCGGGCCTGACCCGTGACAAGCTCGATCTCGTCGACAGCCGTGACCACGCCGCGATGACTTTCGACAACGTGCAGGCCACGGGCGAGGATGTCGTGGGCGAAGTCGGGCAGGGTCTGGCCGCGCTGGCTCCGGCGCTGAGGGCCGGACATGCGGCATTGGCCGCCGAGTTGACGGGCCTGTCGGCGGGTGCCTTCGGCATGACCGCCGCCTACCTCAAGGAGCGCAGGCAGTTCGGGCGGCGCATCGGCAGCTTTCAGGCGCTCCAGCATCGGGCCGCGCATCTGTGGTGCGAAATCGAGGTCACCGCCTCGACGATCCTGAACGCGGGTCGTGTGCTTGACGCCACCCCCGATGAGGCCGACCTTGCGGTCTCGCTCGCCAAGGCGCGGGCCACGGAAACCGCGAACCTCGCCGTGCGCGAGGGGGTTCAGATGCATGGGGGGATCGGCATGACCGACGAATACGACATGGGCTTTTACATGAAACGCGCTCGGGTCGCGGCCGAATGGCTGGGCGACTACGGCTATCACGCGGCGGTGGTCGCACGGGCGCGGGGGATGGCGGCATGAACATGACCCCTGCACGTCTTTTCGATCTCACCGGGAAGGTGGCGCTCGTCACCGGCGGTTCATCGGGTATCGGGCGTATGGCGACCGAAGGGCTGATGGCCGCGGGTGCCAAGGTGCTGATCGCCAGCCGCAAGGGCGATGCCTGCGTGGCGGTCGCAGAGGAACTGAACGCGCTGGGCCTGCCGGGAACCGTCGAGGGGTTCGCAGGCGACGTGTCGACGCAAGAGGGCGTCGATGCGCTCGTCGCCGAGGTCAAGACCCGCACCGATCATCTGAACATCCTGATGAACAACGCAGGCCGCACCTGGGGCGCGCCGCTGGGCGAGTTTCCCTGGGACGGCTGGGACAAGATCAACGCGCTCAACGTCACGGGTATGTTCCAGCTCACCCAGGCGCTTCTTCCCCTGCTCGAAGCCGGGGCGCGGGATGCCGATCCGGCCCGTGTGGTCAACACGGGGTCGGTGATGGGCACCGTGCCCAAAGGGGGCGGGGCCTATTCCTATGCCGTGTCCAAAGGGGCTGTGCACCACATGACCGCGATCCTCGCCAACGAACTGGCCGAGCGCGGGATCACCGTGAACGCCATCGCGCCGGGCCCGTTTCCGTCGAAGATGACCGCCTTCGCGCTGACCGATCAGGATCAAGCCGGGCGCACCGCCGACCGTGTGCCGCTTGGGCGTCTAGGGCAGCCCTCCGACATCGCCGCTGCGCTGCAATACCTGTGCGGACCGGGTGGCGCCTATGTCACCGGGGCGATCCTGCCCTTGTCCGGTGGCATCAACGTCCACTCTCCCGGCTCGCTGTTTGCGGAGTGACGCGATGACGCTCGATGAATACCTTTCGCTTCAGGGTCACGAACTCGGCGTTTCGCGCTGGTTCGACATCACGCAGGAGCGGATCGACGCCTTCGCCGAGGTGACCGAGGATCACCAGTATATCCATACCGACCCGGTGGCCGCCGCACGCTCGCCCTTCGGCGGGACGATTGCCCACGGGTTCCTGACCGTGTCGCTTTTGTCGGCCATGACATACGACGGGGTTCCGGCAATCGACGGCACGAAGATGTCCGTCAACTACGGCTTCAACAAGCTGCGCTTTCTGTCGCCGGTGAAGGTGGGGAGCCGCATTCGCGCACGCTTTGAATTGAAATCCTGCGACACGTCCCGGCCCGGTGAAATCACCACCGTGACCAAAGTGACGGTCGAAATCGACGGGGCCGAGAAACCGGCCCTCATCGCCGAGTGGATCGGTCGCAGATATCTGGAGACGAACGAATGAGTGTTTCTTTCGAGGGCCGCGTGGCCATCGTCACGGGCGCCGGGGCCGGGCTGGGCCGGTGTCACGCCTTGGGTCTGGCCGAGCGTGGCGCCAAGGTCGTGGTCAACGATCTGGGCGTCGCGACCGACGGCAGCGGGTCGGGCTCGGACGCCGCGCGCGCGGTGGTCGAGGAGATCCGGGCTGCGGGCGGTCACGCCATCGCCAACGGGGCCGATGTGACCAGCGCCGACGACACCCGCAAGATGGTGGACGAGGCGATTGCCGAATTCGGCCATGTCGACATTCTCGTCAACAACGCGGGCATCCTGCGCGACAAGAGTTTCGCCAAGATGGACCTGTCCGACTTCGCCAAGGTGCTCGACGTGCATCTCATGGGGACCGTGAATTGCTGCAAGGCGGTCTGGACCCACATGGCCGCGCGCGAATACGGGCGGATCGTGGTCACGACTTCCTGCTCGGGCATGTACGGCAACTTCGGACAGTCGAACTACGGTGCCGCCAAGGCCGGGGTCGTGGGGCTGATGAACACGCTCGCCATCGAGGGCGCGAAGAAGAACATCAAGGTCAACACGCTGGCCCCCACGGCGGCCACGCGGATGACCGAGGCGCTACTCACGCCCGAGACGCTGGAATTGCTCCAGCCCGAGACGATCACGCCGGGCCTTCTGGCGCTCGTGGCCGAGGATGCGCCGACCAAGATGGTGCTGGGCGCAGGCGGCGGCTGTTTCGCAGAGATCCGCATCACCGAAACGCAGGGCGTCGCGCTGGTCGGGGACGACCTGAACGTCGACGGCGTGGTCGCCGCGATGGACCGCATTCGTGACCCCGAGGGCGCTGCCGTCATGGACAACGCATTTTCCCAGACACGCAAATACGCCCGGATGGGCGCGGCGGCCCGTGGCCTCCCGCTCCCCTGGGACGAATAGGAGAGGACAGAACCATGCGCGAGGCCGTCATCGTCTCAACCGCCCGCACCCCGATCGGCAAGGCCTATCGCGGGGCGTTCAACAACACCCATGCGCAGGAGCTGATCGGTCATGCCGTTCGCCATGCCGTCGACCGCGCCGGGCTCGAGGGTGGCGAGGTGCAGGATTGCGTGATCGGCACGGCGATCCAGCAGGGCTCCACGGGTGGCAACATCGGGCGTCAGGCGGTCATCCGCGCGGGGCTGCCGACCAGCGTGGCGGGTATGTCGATGGATCGGCAGTGCGCGTCGGGCATGATGGCGATTGCGACGGCGGCAAAGCAGGTCGTGCATGACGGGATGCAGGTGGCCATCGGGGGCGGGGTCGAGTCGATCAGCCTCGTCCAGAACCAGGACATGCGCACCGATCACCTGCGCGACCCTTGGGTGATGGAACATGTGCCATCGCTCTACATGAGCATGTTGGAGACGGCCGAGATCGTCGCGGACCGCTACAACGTCAGCCGCGAGGATCAGGACGAATACGCGCTTCAAAGCCAGCAGCGCACGGCGGCGGCGCAGGCGGCGGGCAAGTTCGACGACGAGATCGTGCCGCTGACCTCGACGCAGGCGATCATCGACCGGGACACCAAGGAAGTGTCCTTCGCCGAGGTGACGCTGGAGAAGGACGAGGGCAACCGCCCATCGACGACCATCGAAAACCTCTCGGGCCTGTCGCCGGTGTTCCGTGACGGGCAGGTCGTGCAGGAGGGCAAGTTCATCACGGCGGGCAATGCCTCGCAACTGTCCGACGGGGCGAGCGCGAGCGTCATCATGGAGGCGAAAGAGGCCGAGAAGCGCGGGCTTCAGCCTTTGGGCCGCTATGTCGGCGTGATGGCCGCCGGTCTCGACCCCGACGAAATGGGGATCGGTCCGATTCACGCGGTGCCGAAACTGCTTGAGGCGCATGGGCTCAAGATGGACGACATCGGGCTGTGGGAGTTGAACGAGGCTTTCGCCTGTCAGGTGCTCCATTCCGCCCGCGTCCTTGGCATTCCGAATGAAATTCTGAACGTGAACGGCGGCGCCATTTCGATCGGCCACCCCTACGGCATGTCCGGGGCGCGCATGGTCGGGCACGCGCTGATCGAAGGAAAACGCCGCGGCGCGAAATACGTGGTCTGCACCATGTGCGTCGGCGGCGGCATGGGCGCGGCAGGGTTGTTCGAGGTGCTCTAGGCGCCAAACACTATTGCCAATAATTGAACACTAGTGTTCAAATAAGCGAGCCGGCATCCGGCCGGACAAGGAGGACAGAATATGGATCTGGGCGTCACCGAAAAGGTCAAGCCACTGATCGAAGCCGTGCGAAAGCTGATGGCGGAAAAGATCGTGCATCTCAGCGAGGAATACGAAGGCGAGATCGGGAACAACCCTCAGAACAACCGTTTCGTGCTGAACGACCGTCAGAAGGAAATCCTCGACGAGCTGAAGTCCGAGGCCAAGAAACGCGGCCTGTGGAACTTCTGGCTGACCGACAGCGAGGCGGGCTATGGCCTGACCACGGTCGAATACGCCTACCTCGCCGAAGAGATGGGCAAGGCGCCGCTGGGGGCCGAAACCTTCAACTGCTCGGCCCCGGACACCGGCAACATGGAAGTGCTGGAGCGCTATGGCACGCAGGCACATAAGGACCGCTGGCTGAAACCACTTCTCGATGGCGAAATCCGCTCGGCCTATGTGATGACCGAGCCGGGCGTCGCCTCCTCCGATGCCGTTCAACTGTCTTTCGAGGCGAAGAAGGACGGGGACGAATGGGTGCTGAACGGTGAGAAATGGTGGATCTCGGGCGCGGGCGATCCGCGCTGCCAAGTCTACATCGTTCTCGCCCAGACCGACCCGGAGGCGGCCAAGCACGGGCGTCATACGATGTTCGTGATGGACGCCGACACGCCCGGCGTCGAGATCCTGCGCCCGATGCAGGTCTTCGGCAACGACGACGCGCCGCACGGCCACATGCACATGAAGTTCACCGACGTGCGCCTGCCCGCCGACGCCGTGATCCTTGGCGAAGGCCGGGGGTTCGAAGTGGCGCAGGGGCGGCTTGGACCGGGGCGCATACACCACTGCATGCGTGCCATCGGTCAGGCCGAACGCGCGCTGGAGCTCATGTGCAAACGCGGCCTGTCGCGCGAGGCGTTCGGCAAGAAGATCGCCTCGCTCGGTGCCAACTTCGACATCATCGCGAACGCGCGGATGGAGATCGAAATGGCCCGGCTTCTGTGCCTCAAGGCCGCCTACATGATGGATACGGTCGGCGTGAAGGAAGCGCAGCCGTGGATTTCGCAGATCAAGGTGGTGGCACCGCTCATGGCGACCAAGGTGGTGGACGAGGCCATGCAGATGCATGGCGGCGAGGGCATCAGTCAGGATCAGCCGCTGGCGCGGATGTACACCAACCTGCGCACCTTGCGCTTCGCCGACGGACCCGATGCGGTGCACCGGCGTCAGGTCGCACGCGCCGAGCTGCGCAAGTACACCAACGAGAAGATCTGAATGGGTCTTCTCACCGTCATACGTCATGCTCAGGCGTCGTTCGGCGCGGCGAATTACGACAAGCTCTCCCAGCTTGGTCATCGCCAGTCCGAGGCGCTGGGCGTGGCGCTCAAACGGCAGGGCTGGGCGTGGCCGGACAAGGTGATGGTCGGCTCGCAAGTCAGGCATCGCGAGACGCTGGAGGGGATCGCGAAAGGCTTTGGCGTCGCGGCCCATCCGGTCGTGCATCCGGGCCTGAACGAGTTCGATTTCTCGGCGCTGCTGGCGGCGCACAAGCAGACCGATGCGCTGCCCGAGCACACCAAAGGTGACCGTGCCGCGCATTTCCGGCAGCTCAAGGCGACCGTGCTGGCGTGGCAGGCGGATGAAATCGAAAACCCGCCGGAGACTTTCGGCGCCTTCGTCGGCCGGGTGCAGGATGCGATGGCGGCGGCCGAGGGCGACACGCTCATGGTCTCGTCCGGTGGCGCGATCAGCCAGATGGTGCGGCTGGTGATGGATGCGCCTGCCGAGCAGCAGATCCTGCTTCAGCTTCAGATGAAGAACTGCGCCGTGAACAAGATCGTGCAGGGCCGCAACGGCACCTATCTGCACGGCTTCAACGAAACTCCGCATATCGACGCCGCCAATGCGGACGAGATGCTGACCTATAGCTGAGGGAGCCATGACCGACACCCAGCAGCTCGACACCGACGCCGTCGCCAAGTGGCTGGAAGCCAATATGGACGGCTTTCAGGGGCCGATCACGGCAGAGAAGTTCAACGTCGGCCAGTCGAACCCGACCTTCCGGCTCGACACTCCCACGGGTCCGTATGTTCTGCGGCGAAAGCCGCCCGGGCAGCTTCTGAAATCGGCCCATGCGGTAGATCGGGAGTTTCGGGTGCAATCGGCGCTGGCAGAGACGGACGTGCCGGTCGCCCGTATGCATGTGCTTTGTGAAGACCCCGACGTGATCGGATCGGATTTCTACGTGATGGAGGCGGTCGCGGGCCGTAACATCGACGACCCGCGTATCCCGGACGTGTCGAACGAGGAACGCGCGGCGATCTATGCCGAAATGTGCCGCGTGCTCGCCGCGATCCACGAGGTCGATATCGAGGCGGTGGGCCTGTCGGACTATGGCCCGCCGGGGAATTACTTCGAGCGTCAGATCGGGCGCTGGACCAAGCAGTACCGCGCGTCCGAGACCGAAAGCATCGCGGACATGGATGCGCTGATCGACTGGCTTCCGACGAACATACCCGACGACGATCAGCGGCGGCTGGTGCATGGCGACTACCGCATCGACAACATGCTGTTCGAGACGGACGGGCCGCGCTGCGCCGCCGTGCTGGACTGGGAGCTATCGACCATCGGGCATCCTTATGCCGATCTCGCCTCGCTCCTCATGCAGTGGCAGATGCCGCCGGGGGCCGAGGGGCGGGGTCTGGCTGGCGTGGACCGGGCGAGCCTTGGCATCCCGACCGACGAGGAGTTCGTGGCGATGTATTGCAAGGCGCGGGGGCTCACGGGCATTCCCGGCATGAATTTCTACATCGCCTTCGCGTTCTTCCGCATGGGGGCGATCATTCAGGGCGTCTATAAACGTGCGCTCGACGGCAATGCGTCGAACCCGGAGCGGGCGATGCGTCTGGGCAAGGCGGTTCCACAATTCGCGGCAGGGGGGCTGAAGGCGGCGCATGGCTGATTTCGACGGGAAAGTGGTGCAGATCACTGGCGCGGCTTCGGGCTTTGGCGCGATGGCGGCGACGGAGTTTGCGCGGGCGGGCGCGAAGCTGATGCTGTCCGACATCAATGGCGACGGGCTGGACGAGGTCGCGCGCAATCTCGAAAGCCTCGGGGCCGAGGTGGTTACCGACGCGCTGTCGGTGTCCGACGACGCTGCGATGCAGGCACATATCGAAAAGGGCGTGGACCGTTTCGGACGGCTCGACATCGCGCTGAACAATGCCGGGATCGGGGGCGGGCTGGCGCGGCTGCCGGACATACCGCTCGACACCTACGATCAGATCATGGAGATCAATGCAAAGGGCGTCTTTATCGGGATGCGCCACCAGTTGCCGGTGATGCTGAAGCAGGGGGCGGGGTCGATCCTGAATACCGCTTCGGCTGCGGGGCTGGTCGGATCGGGGCAGCTCTCGGCCTATGCCGCGTCGAAGCACGCGGTCATCGGCATGACCAAGGCCGCTGCCGACGAGGTCGCGCGCAAGGGCATTCGCGTGAACGCGATCTGCCCCAGCTTCGCGTCCACCCCGATGGTCGAGGCGATGGGCGATGCGATGGGCGAACGCCACGGCGTCAGCCGGGACGATGCCTACGGCATGATCGCCAGCCGTGTGCCGATGCGCCGGGTCGCGGACCCGATGGAGGTGGTTCAGGCGATGCTCTGGATCGTCTCGGACGCGAACACGTTCATGACAGGCCAATCCATTTCGATTGATGGGGGCCTGACCGCTGTATAAAGGGGACTGTCATGGGTAAGGACGATCTGATCGACGACATCGACGCGGATGGTGACCGCAAGTTCGTGACCGCGCTTGCGCGGGGTCTCGACGTTCTCAGATGTTTCCGGCCCTATGAAACGAACCTGACCAATCAGGAAATCGCGCAGCGCACCGGCCTGCCGAAACCGACGATTTCGCGGCTGACGCACACGCTGCGCAAGCTCGACTATCTTGTCTATTCCGAACGCACCGGCACCTACCGCCTTGGCGCGGGCGTGCTGGCCTTGGGCTTCGGGGTGTTGTCGTCGATCGAGATGACCGACCGCGCCCGCGAGGAACTGGCCGCCCTGTGCGATGAAGGGCCGAACCCGCACATCACCTCGGCGCTGGCCGAACAGCACCGGATGCGCGCGGTTTATACGACCGTTCATCGGTCGAAAGAGGCGATTGCGCTGACGATCAACGTCGGAGCGCGGCTGCCGTTGTTCTACTCGGCCATAGGCCGCGCGATCCTTGTCGGCATGACGGAGAAGCAGCGAACCGCACTGGTGGATCAGGGGCTCGCGCAGCTGCCCGACGAGCGGGAGCGGATCATCTCATCGGTCGAAAAGGGCCTGCGCGACTACGAGGAGCACGGGCTTTGCACCGGCTTCGGGGAGTGGCGCAAGGATGTGAACGGGCTGGCGGTGCCGGTGTTTTCCCTGAACGGCGACCGGATCTATGGGTTGAACGTCGGGGGGCCGTCGTTCTTCGTGGAGCCGGATCAACTGCTCGAACATTATGCCGAGCGGGTGAAGCGCGCGGCGCATAACCTGTCGTCGGGGGCACCGGGGAAACCGGCGGCGTGAGCCTCGACCCGTCGCTCATCGAAGACCCGTATGAATTCCAGAAGCTTCTGGGGTTCGAGATCGAGGACTGGTCCGAGGACTATGCCCGGTTCAGGCTGCCGATCACCGATAAGCTGGGCAATCGTTACGGCATTCCGCATGGCGGCGTTTACGCGAGCCTGATCGACACGGTCATGGGGTTCGCTGCCTGCTACACGGGCGACCCGGAAACGCGGCGGCTGGCGATGACCCTTTCCCTGAACGTGAATTACTTGGCGCAGCCCAAGGGCACGGTCCTGATCGCCGAGGGTCGACGGACGGGCGGGGGGCGCAAGAGTATCTTCGCCGAAGCGTCCATCACCGATGACACCGGGGTGACGGTCGCGACCGGAACGGGCGTTTTCCGGTATCGCTCTACCTGACATTTGGAGTTTGCCGGGTGTGTTCGGGGCCGTAATAGGTGCCTGTTCGCAATACCAGAATACTAGGATTCTAGTATCCTAGGCGGCTCTCGATGCCTTTGAATATATCGTAAAATCAGTGACTTGCTAGACTTTCCGCGTCGCCCGGCACCGTGAAAAAGTTAATGCGGGGCGATGGCCCCGCATTGGAATTCGTAAGATCAACTGGCCCGATCAGGCCGCGTAGGTCGCGATCACACGTTCGAGGTGATAGTCCACGTCGCCCAATTGCGCGTCGATCATGACGAGCCGTTTGGCGTAGTGGCTGACCGCGGCCTCCCAGGTCATGGCGATGCCGCCATGCATCTGGATCGCTTCCTCGGCCACCAGCCGCGCTGCCCGGCCGATCAGGGTCTTGGCCATTGCGACGAACTTCGCCTGCTCCTCGGTGCCCATCTTGCTCGCGGCGAGGATGGTGATGGATCGGGCCTGTTCGATCTCGGTCACAAGGTCCACGGCGCGGTGTTGCAGGGCCTGAAACTTGCCGATGGCGACGCCGAACTGCTTTCGCGTGCGCAGATAGTCGAGCAGGATTTCGTTGGTCGCATCCATCGCGCCCACAGCCTCGGCACACAGGGCGAGGCGACCTGCGTCCAGCGCGTCTTCGAGCGCGGCGGTGGCATCGGCGAGCACTTCCGTCCCCGGCGTGGCGTCGAGGAACAGTTCCGCTGCGCCGCCGCCGTCGATCATGGCATAGCCCGTGACCTGCGCGTCCGAGGCCTTGACCTCATAGACCGCGAGGGTGCCACCGGATTTGGCCGCGACGAGGAACACCTCGGCATCCGCGCCGCCATACACCACGGCCTTGCGGCCCGTGAGCTTGCCGTCCTTCGCCTCGGTCTCGATCGCGTCGAGGTCGTAGGGCGCGTCGAGTTCGCCGATGGCGACCGCGTAGCGCACCGAGCCGTCGAGGAGCGCAGATTGGTCGGCCCCGGCGGCGGTCAGCAGTTTCGAGGCCAGAAGCGAGCCCAGAACCGGGGCGGGGCAGATGCCGCGCCCGAGCGCCTCGAACACCGTCGTGATGTCGAAGCCAGCGCCGCCGAACCCGCCCGCATCCTCGGGCGCGAGGGCGTAGAGCACGCCCAACTCGCACATTTCGGCCCAGAGCGCTGTGTCGTGGAACGGCGCGTCATAGGCCACTTTCACGCGGTGGTCGTAGCCGTATTTGTCCGAGATGAAGCGGTTCAGCGAGTCCGACAGCATCCGGCGGTCTTCGGTCAGGGAAAAGTCCATGTCAGAGCTCCAGCATCGCTTTGGTCAGGATGTTTCGCTGGATCTCGTTCGACCCGCCGAAAATCGACAGTTTGCGGTTGTTGAAATAGTCGGCGGCGTTGTTCACGTCGCCCGCTTCGACGAGGGCGGCGTTGCCGAACATCGCCTCGGACGGGAAGGGGGCCGCGGCCGGACCCAGCGCGCGGCGGGCCAGATCGTTCAGCGCTTGCCGGATCACGGTGCCCTTGATCTTGAGGATCGAGGTTTCCGGCCCCGGCGCGCCCTGCGTCTGCGCGGTGTAGAGCATCCGAAGATTGGTGATCTTCATCGCCTCAAGCTCGATCTCGACATCCGCGATCCGGGCGGCGAAAAGCGGGTTTTCGATCAGCGGCTTGCCGTTCCGCTTGGTCCGGCGAGCCAGCGCCTTGACCTCTTCCAGCGCCTTCATGCTGAACCCGACGCCCGCGATGTTGGTGCGCTCGTGACCCAGCAGGAACTTGGCGATTGTCCAGCCCATGTTCTCTTCGCCCACGAGGTTCGCGGCAGGCACACGGACGTCGGTGAAGAACACTTCGTTCACCTCATGCCCTCCTTCGATCAGCTTGATCGGGCGCATCTCGATCCCCGGCGAGGCGAGGTCGACGAGGATGAAGCTGATCCCCTCCTGCGGCTTACCGTCGGTTTTGGTCCGCACGAGGCAGAAGATCCAGTCGGCGTGCTGGCCGAGCGTGGTCCATGTCTTTTGCCCGTTGATGACGTATTCGTCACCCTCGCGCACCGCGCGGGTCTTGAGGCTGGCAAGGTCCGATCCCGCGCCCGGTTCGGAATAGCCCTGACACCACCAGTCGGTCCCGTCGAGGATGCGCGGCAGATAGTGATCCTGCTGTTCTTTCGATCCGAATTTCTGAAGCACCGGCCCCAGCATGGCGAGGCCGAAGGGCACGATGCGCGGGGCGTTGGCGCGAGCGGCCTCTTCTTCGAAGATGTGCTTTTCGACGGGCGACCAGCCGGTGCCGCCGAACTCCACGGGCCAGCCATAGGCGAGCCAGCCCTTGTCGTTCAGGATCGCGTGCCAGCGCTCCATGTCGGCCTTCTCAAGCTCTCCGCCGATCCGCACCTTTTCGGCAAGGTCGTCGGGCAGGTTGTCGGCAAGAAACGTGCGCACCTCATCGCGGAACGCTTCCTCTTCCTTGGTGAAGCTCAGGTCCATCTCACCCCTCCTTGTTCAGATCGGCAAAGGTCGTCCCGTCCTCGGCCATACGCCGCAGGATCGCGGGGACTTTCCAGTAATACGCATCATCCTCGGCATAGCGTTCAATTCGCGCGACGAGTTCTTTCGCGCCGATGGTGTCGGCATAGTGAAGCGGGCCGCCGCGGAAGCGCGGGAAGCCGTAGCCGAACAGGAACACCGCATCCACGTCGATCGGGCGCAGCGCGATGCCCTCTTCGACCACCCGCGCGGCTTCGGAGATCATGGCGGTCATATAGCGCTCGACGATCTCTTCGTCGGTGAACGTCTTGGGCAGGATACCTTTGGCCGCCCGTTCCGCGTCGATGATTTCCAGTGCACGGGGGTTCGGGCGGATGCCCTCGTCGTCGTAGATGTAGAACCCCGATCCGGTCTTGCGGCCGAACATGCCCTCTTCGCAGATCTTGTCGTGGATGCGCACATAGCGTTCGTCGTTCGGTCGTGTTGCCGACATGCGCTTGCGGTTGGCCCAGCCGATGTCGAGGCCCGCGAGGTCGCCGACTTTGTAAGGCCCCATCGCGAACCCGAAATCCTCGAGCGCGTTGTCGATCTGCTGCGGGCTCGCGCCATCCTCCATCAGGTATCCGGCTGTCTTGCCGTAATAGGCGAGGATGCGGTTGCCGATGAACCCGTCGCAGACGCCCGCGCGCACGCCGACCTTCTTCATCTTCTTGGCCAGCGCGAAACCCGTGGCGACCACTTCGGGCGCGGTCTTGTCCGCGACGACCACTTCCAGAAGGCGCATCAGGTTCGCGGGCGAGAAGAAGTGGAGGCCGATCACATCCTCGGGCCGGGACGTGGCCGAGGCGATTTCGTTGATGTCCAGATAGGACGTGTTCGACGCCAGAATGGCCCCCGGTTTGCAGATCTTGTCGAGCTGGCCGAAGATGTCCTTCTTCACGTCCATGTTCTCGAACACCGCCTCGATCACGAGGTCGACGTCGGCAAGCGATTCCATGTCGGTCGACGGTTCAAGTCGCGCCATCGCGTCGTCGCGCTTGGCCTCGCTCATCTTGCCGTGTTTCACGGCACCGTCCAAGTTCCCGGTGATGAAGCCGACGCCCTTGTCGAGCCCCTCCTGCGAAATCTCGATCAGGCGCACCGCGAAGCCCGAGGTCAGGGCCGCCGTGGCGATGCCGGACCCCATCGTGCCGCCGCCGATGACGCCGATCTTGTTGATCTCGCGCGGCGTCGCCTTGCCTTCGGGGATCTTCGACACGGCGCGTTCCGCGAAGAAGGCGTGGCGCATCCCCTGCGATGCGGGGTCTTTCAGCCCTTCCATGAAACTCTTGCGCTCATAGGCCATGCCGTCGGCCATAGGCCCGGTCGACATCCTGACGGCTTCGATCATGTTCGGCGCGGTCGGGTGGTGCTTCATCTTCTTCGCGACCATCTTGGCCGCATCGTCCAGCGCGGCCTCGTCCAGTTCGACGTTCAGATCGCTGGTGCGCCGGGTCTTGAGCTTGCCCGACAGCACGTCTTCGGCGGCGGCGAGCGCCACGTCGCGCGGCTCGCCCGCCTCGAGCCCGTCGATCAGGCCCATCGAAAGCGCCTCTTCACCCGAGACCTGCCGCCCGGACAGGGCCATGTCGAGCGTGTTCTTCATCCCCATCAGGCGCGGCCCGCGCTGGGTGCCGGACGCGCCGGGCAACAGGCCAAGGTTCACCTCCGGCAGACCGACGCGCAGCCCCTTGACCCCCACGCGCGCGTGGGTGCCCATGCAGATTTCCAGACCACCGCCAAGCGCGGTGCCATGGGGGGCCGAGATCACGGGTTTTTCGCTCGCCTCGATCGCGTTGATCGTGTCGGGCAGCGACGGCTCCAGCGGCGTCTTGCCGAACTCCTTGATGTCGGCACCGGCGACGAAGGTGCGTCCCGCGGCGTAGATCGCGATGACCTCGATCCCGGCGTCCGCGTTGGCGGCGGCGACCGCGTCCACCAGCCCCTGACGCACGGCTTGGCCCGAGGCGTTGACGGGCGGGTTGTCGATGCAGATCAGCCCGACCTTGCCCACACGTTCGAGGGTCATGACGTCGTTGATCTTGGTGGTCTCACTCATGGGTGGCTCTGTCCTCTGTCAGGTCGCGACCGCCGCATCCCGCTCGTCGAGCAGGTGGGCGAAAGTCTCGGTCAGTTTGTGTTTCAGAATCTTCCCGGTCGCTGCCGCCGGGAACTGTTCGATGATGAAGATATGCTGGGGCACCTTGTAGGGCACGAGGTGCTCGTGAAGAAAGGCCTTGAGATCCGCTTCGGTCACGCCGGGCTTCGCGGTGACGAAGGCCAGCACTTCCTCGTTGCCGGATACGCGACGCCCGACGACGGCGGTCTGATAGACGTCGGGATGGCGTGTGAGCATCGCCTCGACTTCCGGCGGATAGATGTTGAAGCCCGACCGAATGATGAGTTCCTTCTTTCGGCCCATGATCCAGAGTGTCCCGTCCGGGTCGATCTTCGCGAAATCCCCGGACCGGAAGAACCCGTCCTCGCGAATGGCGGCCCGCGTCGCTTCGGGGTTTCGGTAGTAGCCCTTCATGATGTTGGGACCACGGATCAGAAGTTCTCCGATCCCCTCGTCATCCGGCTCGTCGATGATGCATTCCACACCGTCGAGGATCTGGCCGCAGGACGTGTCGTCGCGCGGGGTGTCGCGCCGGGTGCCCGCGACGCCGGGCGAAGTCTCGGTCAGGCCATAGCCGTTCTGAAGATGCAGGCCGAAGGTCGCTTCGATCTTTTCCTTCCACTCGGGGTCGAGCGGCGCACCACCGGACGAGATATAGCGCAGCTTGGGGGCATCGGGCGGTGTGCCGCGCTTTGCGAGTTCGGCGAGGATCGCCTGATACATCTGCGGCACGGCGGGCATGACGCTGCCGCCTTCGGCAAAGGCGTCGAGGATTGCGGGCGCCGAGAAGCGCGGCAGGAACCGGATCGCGCTGCCCCCGGCAAGCGAGGCGAGGAAGACCGAGGCGAATCCGAAGATATGCGTTCCGGGCAAAACGCCGACGACCAGATCGCCCGGGGCCATCCCGCGCAGGCGCGCCGATATTTCCGCATTCCAGATCAGGTTCCCACGGGTGAGCATGACCCCCTTAGGGGCGGATGTGGTCCCGGTCGTGTAAATCAGAGCCGCGACGGCATCGCGCGGTGTCCCGGTCTCAGGCTCGGGCGCGGTGTTTTCGCCGGGCAGGGGGCCTGCCACCAGAACGTCGCCGCAAGGCAGGGTGCCGCGCGACGTCGCGCCCAAGCGGTCGGCATGGGTTGCGGACGGCACCGATGCCTCGGGCGTGAAGATCGCGAAGCGGGCGCCTGCGTGGTTGCGCAGGGCGTCCAGTTCGTCGTCTGACATGCGGGCGTTCACGGGCATGACCCAGGCACCGAGGCGGCTCGCCGCGAGAATCGCGATGGCATAGGTGGCGCAGTTTTCCGAAACGATCATCAGCCGATCGCCGCGCTCGACCCCTGCGGCCTTGAGCATCCCGGCCATGGTATCGGCCATGGCTTCGACATCCCCGAAGCCGTAGTGCGCCCCGTCATGGTCGACGATTGCAAGGGCGTCGGGCGACTGCCCGCGGGTCAGTTCGTGAATGCGATCCATTGATCCTCCCTCGGGCTCTGGCGGCCCGTATTCGGACCGTAGTCCAGCAAAGCGAGCAGGTCAATATTGTGAAACGACCGTTTGCATTGCGGAATAATGGCCGACCAGATGGTCGATTATTCACGCCCCATTGCGCTGGGGTCAAGTCTGGTCCTGTCCGCCGCCGATCAGCCCGCACGATCTGGCGCGGATCGCCTTAACCGTTATAGTCCGGACCATGACGACGATCCCCAAGACACAGCCCGAAGACGCAGAACAGCGCCGCGCGATCGCGCCGTTGATCTGTTATCCGACCGAAACGCTGCCTGCGCCCGATCTTGCGCTCTATCGGGCGGCGCGGCGGACGGCGCGGAAGGTGGGCGAGGTGCTCGTCCCGCCCCGTGACGCTGCGACCTTCACCGTCCCGGCTGGGTCGTTCTTCCGGATTTCGAGCGTCGAGGGGCCGCAGGTCGGTGACCTGAACCTGTGGAACGCGCAGGATTTGTCGGAGCGATTCTACTCCGGCAAGACCCGCGCCCTTCATGGCACGCATCTGACGGCGGGCGAGCGGATGTGGTCGAGCTTTCCGGGCATGCGGCCGATGGCGACCATCACCGAAGATACGCTCGGCTGGTATGGGATCGACAGCTTCGGCGGTTCGGTCCACGACGTGATCGGCACGCGCTGCGATCCTTACACCAACAATCTGCTGTCGGGCGGACAGTATCACCACTGCTGCCATTCCAACCTGACGCGGGCGCTGGCGGATCACCTTGGGGTCGGTCCGGCCGAGGCCGAGCCGCATGTGCATGACGTGTTGAACGTGTTCATGTGCACCGGCTTCACGCGCGACACGGGACAGTATTTCATGAAGGCCTCGCCCGTGCGCCCCGGCGATTATCTGGAGTTCTTCGCCGAGATCGACCTTCTCGGCGCCCTGTCGGCCTGTCCCGGCGGCGATTGTTCGTCCGAGCACTCGTCGGACACCGCTGCCTGCCATCCGCTGCTGGTCGAGGTCTTCACGCCCGAGGCCGCTGCGCTGGGCGGTTGGATGCCGCCCGCACCCAACGGCTACGACCGCAGCCACGGGCGCTGAACCGGATCAGGCGGTTTTTCGGGTCCGTGCGCGGCCTTCCCACAACCAAGCGGCAACGGCGAGGCCGGCCGCGATCAGCAGCATGAGCCACGGGGGCGCGAGCGGCATGACGCGCAGGTTCTCGACCACGTAGGCCCCGCGCGGGGTGTAGCCGATCCAGCCGCGACCGATGGCGGCGCGGCCCGCGTTGACCGACCGAAGCTGCGGATTGCCTTCTTCGATGGCGGCCGTCCCGCCCCGCATCGCGGCCATGATCGGGGCGAGGGGGTCACCGCTGGCGATAGTTTCCTCGAATTCCTTGGGCGAGGCGGGGCCGACCGCGACGACCGAAGTCTGGTCGCCCTCTTCGAGGCGGAACAGACCGATCTGGGCCGAGGCGAATTCCGAACGGTAGAGGCCGGGTGCGACCTCTTCCATCTGCACCTCTTCCTCGGTCCCGTCCGGGCGGGTGACGGTGACGGAGCGTGCGCCCTCGCTCATGGTGCGGCGGGTGATCGTGACCTGATTGCCGGTGGCTTCCGCGGTCAGCGCCTCTTCCTCAAGCTCCGGTTCCTTCATCATCCAGTGGGCGAGGCGGCGCAGAAGTTCCAGTTGCGGTCCGCCGCCCTCGAAGCCGCGATCCCAGAGCCACGCGTGGTCGGAGGCGAGGAGCGCAACGCGGCCTTCGCCCACGCGGTCCAGTGTAAGAAGCGGACGGTCGCCCGCGCCCTGCATGACGGTCATGCCAGCGGTTTCTTCGAGTTCGACAAGGCGCATCCAGCGGCCCCAGCCTCCTTCGGGCGCGAAGTCTTCCAGCCCGCGCGTGACCGGGTGGCGCTGGCCGAGGTCGGAAATCTGGGGCGAAAACCCCTCTTCGATCACCCGCGCAGTGGGTTCGCCGGGGAGCACCTGACCGAGCGGCGAGCGGGCGAGGCTTTGGGCCGAGGCGAGGTCGGGTCCGGCGGCGACCAGCACGGCGCCGCCCTGTTCGATATAGTTGCGCACCGACAGCAGGTAGCTCGCGGGTAGGATGCCACGCAGTTTGTAGCGGTCGAAGATGATGAGGTCGAACTCGTCGATCTTCTCCATGAACAGTTCCTGCGTCGGGAACGCGATAAGCGACAGTTCCGACACCGGCACGCCGTCCTGCTTTTCCGGCGGGCGCAGAATGGTGAAATGGACAAGGTCCACCGCGCTGTCTGATTTGAGAAGGTTGCGCCATGTCCGCGTGCCGGGGTGCGGCTCGCCCGAGACGAGCAGCACGCGCAGGCGGTCGCGCACGCCGTTCATGGTGACGACCGCGGTGTTGTTGCGGTCGGTCAACTCGCCTTCGAGCGTCGGGGTGGTGAACTGTATCACATTCTGGCCGCCGTGGGTCAGCGTGATCGGCACCGTCAGCTCGCGGCCCGTGGGCACCTGAACCACTTCCGGCTCGCCGCCGTCGATCGAGATCGACAGGTCGACCAGCCCGCTTTCGTCCGCGTCCCCCATGTCGTCGATGCGCAGGCCGATCTGCTGTTCCTCGTCCAGAATGCCGAACGCCGGGGCGTTGGTGACCACCAGCCGCCGGTCCCAGTCCTCTTCCCGGCCGGTCCTGAGCAGATGCAGCGGGGCGGGCAGATCGGGCGCGGCTTCGAAATCGTGGAGGCGGCCGTCCGAGATCAGGACCATCCCGGCGACGCGGTCGCGCGGCACTTCGGCCAGCGCCTCGGCCAAGGTTGTCATGAGGAGAGAGCCGCGATTGTCCGCGCCGTCGCTCATCCGCGTGATGCGCAGTTCCAGACCTTCCGTCGCCGCAACGCGGGCGGTGAGCGCGTCCAGCGCCGCCTCGGTTTGCTCCGCGCGGTCCGACAGGTCTTGGGAGGTGCTTTCGTCCACGATGGCGAGCATGATGTCACCCTCGGGCGCGCGTTCTTCCATCTGAAGTGACGGCCCCGCGAGCGCGAGCAGAAGCGCCGCCGCGCCCAGCATCCTAAGCGCCCAGCCCTTGAGCCCGCGCCAGATGGCGAAGATCAGGATCGCGGCGACGATCCCGCCGGCGATCCAGAGGACCGGCCAGTCGAATGCCGGGTCGAAGATGACGGACGAGGCGTTCATTGGCCGAGCCTTTCCAGCAGGGCAGGCACGTGGACCTGATCCGACTTGTAGTTGCCGGTGAGCACATGCATCACGAGGTTCACGCCGAAGCGATACGCCATCTCGCGCTGCCGCTCGCCTGCAAAGCCCCGGCCCACCGGAAACATCGGCGATCCGTTCTCGTTCACCGCCCAGGCCGACGCCCAGTCGTTGCCGCCGATCAGAACCGGCGTCACCCCGTCGTTGAGGTTGCGAAACGGCATGCCCTCGGCCCGTTCGGCGTCGGGCGGCGAGCTTTCGACCCAGACCGACTCACCGAAATAGCGGCCCGGGAAATCGGCGAGCAGATAGAAGGTGCGCGTCAGCACGTGATCGTTCGGGATCGGCTCCAGCGGCGGAATGTCGAGCGGGCGGGCCAGTGATCTGAGCCGTGTCCCTTCGGCCGTCGCACCCGAGCCGAACCCGGCCACGTCCCCGTCACGCGTGTCGAACACGATCATGCCGCCACCGCGCAGATAGGCGTTGAGCTTGGCATAGGCTTCGGACGAGGGCGCGGGCTGGGTTTCCTCGACCGGCCAGTAGAGCAGGGGATAGACCGCGAGTTCGTCGGTCTCGATGTCGATCCCGACCGGGGCGACGGGTTCGACGGAGGTGCGGGCGAAAAGCTGTTGGCCGAGGCCCAGAAGCCCGGCCTCGGATACGCGGTCGAGTTGGGCGTTGCCGGTGCGCACGTAGGCCAGTGTGACCTCGCCGGCGGCCGCGACCAGTGCCGCTTCGTCGATGGGGGTCGCTTCGGCCTCGTCCTGTGCACGGGCGTTTTGCGGCGCGATCATCAGGGCGACCCCGATCACCGCGGCGGTCGCCGCCGCCTTGCCGCGCTTGCCGCTCAGACGACCCGTGAGGAACAGCGAGGCGATCACGTCGACGGCCAGTGCTGCCAGCGCCAGCAGGAGAAGCCAGCCGGACAGATCGGTTTCTTCGCGCTCGCCCTGCCATTCGGGCACGACGCCCGCGGGCCAAGCGGCGGGGCGCAGGACGGTGTCCTCACCGATCACGTTGACGGCGACGCGGCGATCTTCGTCGGCATAAAGGCCCGGCGGCAGGGCGGGGCCGACGCCCTGTGTCAGTTCCTCGCCGGGCACGCCGGGCCGCTCGCCCGCGTCGTCGAGCGCGCCGAAGCCGTCGAGCAGGGTCTCGGGCACCCATGTCGTGCCTTCCAACTCGCCCGCGTCGGGCGTGCCGGTCCGGGTCGAGACCGCAAGGCGTTCGAGCATCTGAACGAACAGGCCCGACAGCGGAAGCGACGACCATTCGGCATTGGCCGACACGTGGATCAGCACGACCTGACCATCGGCCAGCGTCTTGCGGGTGACGAGCGGGGTGCCATCGACCAGTTCCGCGATGGTGCGCTCGGCCAGCAGGGGGCCGGGTTCGGCCAGAACCTGACTGGTGACTTCGATGTCGTCGGGGATCGCGAGACCGTAGAACGGGCTGTCCTCGGGGAACGGGGCCAGCGTGCGGGGTTCACCCCAGCTCATCGCGCCGCCCACTTCGCGCCCGCCCACGCGCAGACGCACGGGGAGAAGCGGATCCTCCTCGGCGCGGCCCGTGTCGGCGGCGGCAAGGCGTGGTCCGGCGAAGCGCAGCAGAAGACCGCCCTCGGCCACCCATTCCTCCAGCGCGTCCTTGTCACTGGGCGCAAGCGCCGCGACATCGGCAAGGACGACCACATCGGGGCTGGCGGCGATCAGGTCGGACAGCGCGCCCTCCAGCACATCCGCGGTCGGCACGAGAGCTTCGCGCAGGTAGTGAAGCGGCGAAAGCAGTTCCAGCCCTTCCTCGCTGTCGCCGCCGATCAGCGCGACCTTGCGGCGGCGCAGGGTGTCGTCGGCCAGCGTCACGGTTCCGGCGCTGCGCACCCCCTCGACTTCGAACCGGGCGATCCGGTTGCGCAGTTCGGGGGGCAGAGAAATTTCGGTCACCGCTTCGGTCGCACCCTGTTCGAAGGTAAGCGTGGCGCGGGCCAGTTCGCGTTCGATGCCGGCCGGATCGGGGCCCTGCCCGGTCACGTCTATGGTTTGCGCGGCATCGGACGTGGAACGGGTGGCCGACAGGCGCACCATGCCGTCGGCGATCCGCGCCGGTTGCAGACCGATACGTGGGGCAGGCGGCTCCGATACCGTCAGCGCACCGCGCGACTGAAGCTCGCGGGCCAAGGCGGCGCGGGAGTCGCCCGCCAAACCGTCGGACAGCCAAAGCGTATCGAACCCCTCGTCCACCGTGTCCAGCCAATCGAGCGCGGGCGCATGATCGACGGGCCACGCCTTCGGCAGAAGGCCGTCGAGCCGGGCTTGCGCGTCTGCGGCCGAGCGCAGGGGCAGGCCGCCTTCGGGTGGGAGGTCGTTCAGGGCCACCACGGCCACGCGGCGCCCGGTCGATGCCGCAGCCTCCAACCGCCGATCCGCAGCCTCGAGCCGCGGGCGCCAATCGGGCGCGGCGGCGTAGCTATCATCGACCAGCACGACCAGCGGGCCTGAGCCGGTCTCGACCGGCTCCGGGTTCAGGATCGGGCCGGAAAAGCCGAAGATCATCGCGGCGACGGCCAGCATCCGCAGAAGGAGAAGCCACCAAGGGGTCCGGTCGGCCTCGCTGTCCTCGTCCTCGAGACCCAGCAGAAGCGCGACACCCGGAAAGGCACGGCGGATCGGTGCGGGGGGGATCGCGCGCAGGATGATCCAGAGGATCGGCAGGGCGGCCAGCGCGATCAGCAGCCATGGGGTCACGAAACCGATGGGACCGAGCGTGAACATCAGGCACGGCCCTCCAGCGCCTGATACATCCAGAGCAGCGCCGAGGCGGGGCTGTCATTGGTGTGATGCGTGTGAAACCGCCATCCGGTCAGCCCCGCCATCGCGGTCAGCCGTTCCTTGCGCCGTGCCAGCCGGGCCAGATAACGATCCCGCAATTCACCGGCCTTGCGCGTTTCGAATTCAAGCGTGTTGCCCATCGAATGAAACACGGTGCGCCCGTCGAAGGGAAACGCTTCCTCCGAGGGGTCGAGCACCTGAAGCAGAACGCCTTGCACACCCCGGTCGGCGGCGGTGGCGAGCGCCTCTTCCACCGGGTCGGGGTCGGCCATGAAATCCGAGATGAAGACCGCCCGCGAATGGCGCGGCAGGATCGACACGTCCGGCACGCCGTAATCCTGCGGAGTCTTGTCCGTCAGACGTTCGGCCACGCGGCCAAGCTGGACCTCGCCGCGCATCGGGCGGATGCCCATATCGGTCAGCCCCACGCGTTCACCCGCCTGCACCAGCAGCACGGCGGCCGCGAGCGAGAGAAGCGCGGCGCGGTCGGCCTTGGTGACAAGGTTCTTTTCCGACGAGAACTGCATCGACTGGCCGCGATCGACCCAGAAGACGACGGATTGCGCTGCCTGCCATTCTTTTTCGGCGACGAAATGGACGTCGGACCGGGCCGAGCGGCGCCAGTCGATCGACCGGGCGGGGTCGCCGGGCTGGGCCGTGCGGTATTGCCAGAAGGCATCGCCCATGCCGGGTCGGCGCCGCCCGTGTTCCCCCAGCACGACACCCCGGGCCAGTTGGCTGGCCTCGGCGAGCAGGGGGGGGAGCGGCGCGGCGAGCGCCTCGGCCCTTGGGCGCAGGGGAAGGGTCAAGCGGCGGCCTCGGACAGGCTCAGGCTTCCGACCACACCGTCGATGATCCCGCCCAGAGAATCGCCGCGGGCACGCGCGGCGTAGGTCAGCGCCATCCGGTGTATGAGCACCGGGCGGGCCAGCGCGCGCACGTCGTCGGGGCCGGGGGCGAGCCGCCCGTCCATCAGCGCACGTGCACGGGTCAGCAGCATCAGGGCCTGCGCGGCACGGGGGCCGGGGCCCCAGGCCACGGATTCCCGCACCGTGTCGGGGGCGGACGAGTCGTCCGGGCGGCAGGCCCGCACCAGGTCGAGGATCATCTCGACGATGTTCTCGCCCACCGGCATCCGGCGGAGCAGGCGCTGCGCGGCGATCAGGTCGTCGGTGTTGAACACGGCACTCGCCTGTTCCTCGTCCGCGCCGGTCGTGGCCAGAATGATGTCACGCTCCGCGTCGCGGTCCGGGTATTCGACATCGACCTGCAAGAGGAAACGGTCGAGCTGCGCTTCGGGCAGAGGATAGGTGCCCTCCTGCTCCAGCGGGTTCTGGGTCGCCAGCACGTGAAACGGCTTGTCGAGCGCATGTTCGTGGCCCGCGACCGTCACCGCGCGTTCCTGCATCGCCTGAAGCAGCGCCGACTGCGTGCGCGGCGACGCCCGGTTGATCTCGTCGGCCAGCAGGAGTTGGCAGAACACCGGACCCTGAATGAACCGGAACGAACGGGTGCCGTCGGCGCCCTCTTCCAGAACCTCGGAGCCGAGGATGTCGGCGGGCATCAGGTCGGGCGTGAACTGGATGCGCCCCCCCGACAGACCCATGACGGTCGACAGCGTTTCCACCAGTCGTGTCTTGCCCAGACCCGGCAGACCGATCAGAAGCGCGTGACCCCCGGCCAGCATCGCCGCCATGACCTGTTCGACCACGGTGTCCTGTCCGATGATCCGCTTGGCCACCATGCTGCGCGCCTCGGCCAGCCGGCCCCCGAGCGCCTCGATATCCGCCACGAGGTCTTCTGCTTCGTCCATGACACGTCTCCGATCTGTTCGTCGGGATCAGTAAAGGGCAAGGACCGGGGGGAAGCAAATGACAGTTATGACAAAAGCCGTTCACGGCACCGTGTCGGCGGCCCTTGCGGAAAATCGAGGCGGATTCTCGCTGTTCGCGTGCCGGAATAGAACGCGGACTGCCCGTGCGGGCAGGTGGCCCATGGCGGGAATCCGGCACCCGCTTGCCGAGGTTCACGGAACGCGGGCCGGATGATACGTGTTGAGAGGGCCAAACAACCAAGGTGCACGGATGACAAAGACCACGATGACCGGACAAGTCGGAATCAGCGCCGAAAGCCTCGCCTCGTCCGCGAAGAAGGCCGCCAAGGGCGGCTTGCCGCCCGTGGACAAGTGGAACCCCGAATTCTGTGGCGATCTGGACATGCGCATTGCGCGGGACGGGACTTGGTTCTACCTTGGCACGCCCATCGGTCGGCATGAGCTGGTGAAACTGTTCTCGTCGATCCTTCGCAAGGACGGGGACGACTATTTCCTCGTGACGCCGGTCGAAAAGGTCGGGATCACCGTCGATGACGCGCCCTTCGTGGCGGTCGATTTCGCGCGCGAGGGCGACGCGCTGCGTTTCGTCACCAATGTCGAGGATGAAGTGCTGGCGGGCCCCGATCACCCGATCCGCGTGGTCCGCGACCCGGAAACCGGCGAGCCGTCGCCCTACGTCAACATTCGCCGCAACCTTGAAGCCCTGATCGACCGCAAGAGCTTCTACCGTCTCGTCGAGATCGGGGAACATGCCGACCATGAGGGCGAAAGCTGGTTCGGCCTGCGTTCGCAAGGCGCGTTCTTCCCGATCATTCCAAGCGCGGAACTGCCCTGAGCCTTAGTCCCGCTTGGCGTATCCGTTCAGGTAGGCGTCGATCTTGTCGCCGTTCAGGGTCATCTCGATGTTCCCGAAATTCGTGCCCGTGATCCTCACGCCGTCGGCGTCCGCGCCGGTCAGGAAGCCGTAGATCGGGGCGTCGATGTCGATGTCGGTATCTTCGCCGGTCAGGTTGCCCGAAAGCCGCGTGTTGATGTGCTGATCGGTGATCGTCGTCTCGGCGATCTCCAGCGCACCGGTCAATATCGCCAATGCGTCGGCATTCGTCGCTTCGACGGCGGTGGTCTTCGCCTCTTCGGGCGTCAACGCGCGGTCGGTCAGAAGCGACTCGAATCCGGCGAATTTCGGGTCGTAGACCGGGATGCGCCCCGCGTTCTCCACCCGCCCGGAAATGGTGCCGCTCGACGCCGAGAACGCGGCTTCCAGCGTCATCGAGGCGAGCATCAGGTCGTGGTCCGTCGCGCCGGGTCGGGTCATGTCGAGGTACATTCCACCCGTGTAGGTGGCTGTCCCGCTGGTGGGCAATGTCGCGGTCTGGTCGGTTTCGTCGGTCGCCAGAATCGCGGCGGTGTAGGCGAAGGCAAAGGCTTCGATCCATCCTTCGTCGCTGCCGACGCCCGTCGTCGACGCAATGGTGCATCCACACAGGGACAACGCGGAAACAGGCCAGACCAGATACGACCTGCAAGTCGTCAAGTAACGCATAACGAATCCCCTAAGTGTCCTAATCATTACATTGATGCACAGAACCCGCGATGCGGCCAGAAATACCCTGCATCCGCGAACACGCTCATGGGGTGAAGATGGTTCGGGTCATCGGGCGACCGCGATGCTCTCGAACCACCCGATCAGGGTTTCGCCGTTCCTCGTCGCGCTGAACAGACTCCCGATACTCGGATCGAGCGTGCGGCCATGCGTGTCGTTCACCGCGACCACTTCGCCTGAGTTTCCAAGGATGTTGCACTGCAAGACCCCGTCAAAGGTCGTCTCGCCGCCCGCGCCATGTTCGACCGATCCCGAGGCGCTCGCGAAGAAAACACCGTTCTGCACGGGTGTTTCGGCCAAGGTGATCTGGCCTGAGACCGCTTTCGCAGGCCGCAAGGCCGCGGTGATCCTTGCGCGTGCGGCGTCCGTATCCACGCAATACCCGCCGCACGAGACGTTGCTGTCGACCGGGTCTTCGTAAACCCCGAGGTTTTCCAGCACGAGAAAATCGGACACCTCCCCTGAAATGCGCCCTCCCGTGGATGAGAACGCCGCGTTGTAGGTCGCAAGCCCGACGTAAAGGTCTTTCGTGTTTCGGTTCGGATCGACCGCACTGACTTCGGCGATCCCTTCATACCGTGCCGTGCCGGAGGTGGGGACATTCGCCGCCTGCTGATCGACCGTTGCGTAGAAGTAGGCGCGTTGGGCGTCGACCCAGACATCTGCGTGTCCGGACCCCATGCATCCGGTCAGGGTGGTCAGCACCCCCATCGACAGGAGCAGTCGAAATGAACTCATGGACAAACCCTCAACAATCGTTCTGAGGGTGGCGTATCAATGCTGCCCGATCAAGCGCCGAGCCTGCATGCGCCATCAGTCCTTGAGCGTGGCTTCCAGAAACCGCTCGAAATCGTCGAGGTTCACCGGCTCGAACTGTCCGAACCCCTGCATCCAGACGCTCGCCGCCTTCAGCGCACCGGGTTCCAGCTTGCACCACGTGACCCGCCCGAGTTTTTCCTGACTGATGAGGCCTGCGGCGGTCAGGATGCGCAGATGCTTGGAAATCGCGGCCAGCGACATGTCGAAGGGTTCGGCCACGTCCGTCACCGCCATGTCGTCCTCGAGGAGCATGGTCAGGATCGCCCGGCGCGTGGGATCGGCCAGCGCGGCGAAGGTGAGGTCGAGCTTGTCATTCACGTTATGGGCGTAGGTCGCGCGGCGGCTTTGGTCAATGCACTTGGCGGGCGGGGGTGTTCCCCGCCCACCCGTGGGATCACTTTCGGGAGAGCGACAAAAGGATACCGAACCGATCCTGACCGCCCTGGTCGAAGCTCAAACCGTCGTCAGAACTCCCATAGACCGCCAGGTATTCGGCACCGTCGCCCATGAAAGCGCCGCTCGTCTGGCCTGACAGGTCGGTCACGCGCGTCCCGCTCGTCAAAGTGCCGTCGGTCGCGAACGTCAAGAAGGATGGGTCGTATTCGCCGCGCGCGGTCAGGATAACTTCGCCGTCGACGACCGATGCGTTCTGCATAATGCTCTTCAACGCGCGTTCCTGTTCCGCCGTCGTATCGGCGCTGGCGTATGCGTTCAGCACCTGCTCCAGTTCCTGAACGCTCAGATCCTCGCGAACCACGAAGTTCTCGAGCTTGCCGTCAATGTCGGCCTCGTATCCGGTGAACCGCGCTTCATAGGTCGATGTCCCCGCGAATAGATCCTGTCTCGTGGTCGCCTGATTGCCGACCGCGATCGTGGCCTGACCCTCGTATGTCGCCGTCCCCGAAACCGGCATGTCGTAAGTTGCGTCCGCGTAGAGTGCGCCCTCCGTCGCTTCGGACGCAGCATAGTAGGCATCGAGCCTTGCATCACGCAGACCGGCGGCATCCGACGACATCTGACACCCGGCGAGCAGGATGATGGGGCCTGTGAAGGCACCGTATTTTCCGAATTTCATTATTTTCCCCTTCTGGTTCCGACGTCAGGTCGGAGCCAGTACCGATACTAGGCGTCTTGATAGTAAGCAACTATTTAATTTTATTGGACAATTTCGTACAAGTGGGTCGCTTTCGAGTGAGTATTCTGAGCGTCGTAGCGACGAAATGCCGATTGGCCTGAAGCGCATCCGGTTGCGGGCCGGGACCGTCTTGATCGGGCGCGGTCGAGCATGATCAACCAAAAGGTTGAATATGCCCGGACGCACCAAACGGTCCGCCCGCGCGGGGACGCGCGCCCCGTTTCGGATTCTCGATATTCGAAAAATTCAACCATTACAGATACTTAACTCCCGTTCCCGCGGAGCGTTCCGGCGTTGACTCCTCACGTCCCACGGATTAGCAATCCGGCAACTCTTCGAAGGGGGCAAATCCGACTTGGCGAACCCGCTGGACGATCTTCCGAAAGACCGCCTGAAGGCGCTCGAGGACCGGATCGCTTCGCGAAAGCCGAAAGCCGAGGATAGCCCCCACCAGAAGAAGGACTATGCGATGGCGAACCTCGCCTGGCGCATGGTGATCGAATTGGTGGCCGGTCTGGGGATCGGTTTCGGGATGGGATACGGGTTGGATTACCTGTTCGGCACTTTGCCCCTGTTCCTCGTCATATTCACGCTGCTCGGGCTGGCAGCCGGCATCAAGACGATGCTGAACTCGGCCCGGGAGCTTGGGGAAAAACAAGCGGCCAAGGCCGCAGATGGTAAGGAAGACGCTCGTGGCGACTGAAGCACATGGTGAAGAAGGCGGCCTGGTATTCCACCCGCTGGACCAGTTCATCGTTAAACCGCTGTTCGGTGAGGCGGGTGACGCGGTTCATTGGTACACGATCACCAACGTTACCCTCTGGATGGCTCTGGCCGTCATCGCCATCGTCGCCCTGTTCGTCTTCGGCTCGCGCGGCCGGGCCATCGTGCCGACCCGCACCCAGTCGATCGGCGAGATCCTTTATGGCTTCACCTACAAGATGGTCGAGGACGTGGCGGGCAAGGATGCGGTCAAGTTCTTTCCCTACATCATGACCCTGTTCATGTTCATCCTGTTTGCGAACTACCTTGGCCTTCTGCCGATGTCCTTCGCGACCACCTCGCACATCGCGGTGACCGCCGTGCTCGCGCTGGCCGTGTTCCTGACCGTGACCATCGTCGGTTTCGTCAAGAACGGCGCCAAGTTCCTGGGTCTCTTCTGGGTCTCGTCCGCGCCGCTCGCCCTGCGCCCGATCCTCGCGATCATCGAGCTGATCTCGTACTTCGTGCGCCCCGTCAGCCACTCCATTCGTCTGGGCGGCAACATCATGGCCGGCCACGCCGTCATGAAAGTGTTCGCAGGCTTCGCCGCCGTCGCGGCCATTTCGCCCTTCGCCGTGGTGTCGATCACCGCCATCTACGGGCTCGAAGTGCTCGTGGCCGGTGTTCAGGCCTACGTCTTCACGATCCTGACCTGCGTCTACCTGCACGACGCACTGCACCCGTCGCACTAATCCAAGGACAACGGGGGCTCAGGCCCGCTTAACCCAAGAATATCAACTCGAATTCCATCGTAAGGAGAAACATCATGGAAGGCGATATCGCACAACTCGGTCAATTCATCGGCGCTGGTCTTGCTGGCATCGGTTCGGGCGCTGCCGCCATCGGCGTGGGCCACGTGGCTGGTAACTTCCTCGCCGGCGCTCTGCGCAACCCGTCGGCTGCCGGCGGCCAGACCGCCACGCTCTTCATCGGCATCGCCTTCGCGGAAGCTCTGGGGATCTTCTCGTTCCTCGTCGCGCTTCTGCTGATGTTCGCCGTCTGATCCTGCCGAACCATCCTTACGACCGGTGGGGTCGGCGCTAGCCGATCCCACCGAAGTATTCAGGGTTCCAGGAGGACACGATGGCAACTGAAACAGAAAACGGCGTAGCCGACGCGGCGCATGGCGCAGCCGAGGCCAGCGGTGCTGGTATGCCGCAGCTCGAGTTCTCGACCTTCGGGAACCAGATCTTCTGGCTCGTCGTCGCGCTCGTCATCATCTTCTTCGTGCTCTCCAAGATCGCGCTGCCGCGCATCGCGGGGGTTCTGGCCGAACGTCAGGGCACGATCACCAACGACCTCGCCGCAGCCGAAGAGCTGAAGCAAAAGGCCGTTGACGCCGAAGAGGCGTACAAGAAAGCACTGGCAGACGCCCGTGCCGAGGCGAACAAGATCGTCGCCGACGCCAAGGCCGAAATCCAGTCGGACCTCGATGCCGCTCAGGCCAAGGCCGATGCGGAAATCGCCGCCAAGACCGCCGAGTCGGAGAAAGCCATCTCCGAAATCCGTGCGGGTGCGCTGGAAAGCGCGACCGAGGTGGCGAAGGACACGACCAAGGAAATCCTCGCCGCGATGGGCTTTTCGGCAGATGCCAAGACCGTCGACGCTGCGGTTTCCGAACGGATCAAGGGGTAAGGCCATGAAGAAACTTCTGACCCTTCTCCCCCTCGTCGCCGCCACGCCCGCGCTGGCCGCGACCGGCCCGTTCATCTCGCTCGGCAACACCGATTTCATCGTGCTGCTGGCGTTCATCCTGTTCGTTCTCGTGCTGGTCTACTTCAAGGTGCCCGGCATGATCGGCGGGATGCTCGACAAGCGGGCCGACACGATCAAGGCCGAACTCGAAGAAGCCCGCGCCCTGCGGGAAGAAGCGCAGACCATCCTCGCCTCCTATGAGCGCAAGCAGCAGGAAGTGAAGGATCAGGCCGCGCAGATCGTGGAACATGCCAAGACGGAAGCCGCCGAGGCTGCCGAACAGGCGAAGATCCAGATCGCCGAGTCGATCAAGCGCCGCCTTGCCGGTGCGGAAGAGCAGATCAAGTCGGCCGAAGCCGCCGCGATCAAGGATATCCGCGACACCGCCATCGCCGCCGCCATCGGCGCGTCGAAAGAGGTGATCGCCAAGAAGATGACCGCGACCGAGGCGAACAAGCTGATCGACGCGTCGATCGGCGAGGTCGAAGCCAAGCTTCACTGAGCTTCACACGCGATAATTTGGAAAACCCGGGCCACGCGCCCGGGTTTTTCGTTTTCGGGCCTAGCGTTCGACGGGCGCGCGCGTGTCGCCCCACCCATCCACAAGGCAGCGCGCCCGAATGGTCAGGGCGCCATCCGGCACCTCCGACAGCGTGAGGCTGCGGGTAAAGGGCTGCTCGTCCACATGGGGATGCACCAGTTCCCGGATGCCGAGCGAGGTGCCGTCCGGCCCGAACACCTCCCACGCATCGGCATAGTGATCCCAGCCTTCGTCCGGGTGGCTCAGGGTCACGTTGACCGTCGTCCCCTCAAGCCACGCGCGTTCGATCACCGGCACGTCGGCCAGCGCGGGCAGGGGGATGAGGGCAAGGATCAGCGCGGGTTTCATTAGGGGTCCGGGGTCATCAGGGTCTTGCGGGAATTCGATGCGAACTCCCGCCGCCAGAGGACCACGAAGGTGATGACGGTTGCAATCAAGAGTGCGAGAGGTCCCAAAAGCCATGCCAGCGCTGCCATCGCGAAATAGACGGCCCTCAGGCCCCGGTTGTAGCTGCGCGCCGCGTTGATGTTGATTTCGGCGGCCTTTTCGGCGCGAGGGTAGGCGGCGGGATCGCTTGGGTCGTTGGGCACGCTCGCCATGACGATGGCGTTGTAGCCGAACAGCCGATGCGACCAGACGAAGGCCAGAAATCCGGCGGTCACGAAGAGCAGGACGAAGAGGATCTTGATCTCCCACACGATCTGCGGGGCTTGGGCGTCGATCAGATCCTCGGCCACGTTGCCCAAGCGTTCCGCATTGCCCAGAAGCGCGAGGCCAGATCCGATGGCGATCATGCAGGCCGAGGCGAAGAACGTCGTGCCCTGCCGAAGCGACGACAGCACCGAGGCATCGAAGATGCGCGGTTGGCGCGTCACGAATTGCTTCATCCAGTCATGACGATACTGGCGCATGACCCGGCCCATTGACGGGCGGTGATCCGGCGAATGTTCGATCAGCCAGCGGATGCCGATCCAGGCCATGAGGAGTGACGCCACGGCCACGCCGTCGAGCCATGAAAACGCGGCGAGAACCTCGGCCACCGTTCCCATCGGTCAGAACGGCTTGGCCACGACGGCCCAGAGGATCGCGATGACGACGAGGACCGAGAGTTCGTTGAAGATGCGCAGGTACTTGTCCGACTGCTCGAACGATCCACGCTGCGCCTTGATGACGAGCCGTCCGGTCCAGACGTAGTGCACCGCGAGCAGGGCGACGAGGCCGAGTTTCAGCCAGACCCAGCCGGGAAACCCCTGATCCCATGCCATCCACAGCCCTGTGATCGCCGCGATCACGCCGAGGCCCGCCGAAAAGCGGTACAGGCGGAAAGTCAGGTCACCGATCGGCCCCTGCGCCGTGTGACGGTCCCAGTCGCGCTTCCAGTAGATGATCGCGCGGGGAACAGCGAAAATCGACGTCATCCAGCCCATCACGCAAAGGATGTGTATGATCTTGACCCAAGCCATGATGCGAGATGACTCGACATCCGATGCGAGCGCAAGGGCGATACACCGGTTTGCGTCGGTGCCGCGCGGGCCGTATTACGGTTCGGGACAGGGAGGTGCGCCATGCAGATGCCAGAACCGCGCGAGGACATCCTCGCCCGAAAGGACCGGATCGTATCGCGCTTGCGCGAGGTGTTGCCCGCCGACGCCGTGATCGACGACGGGATCGAACTCAAGGCATATGAATGCGACGCCCTTTCGGCCTATCGCTGCCCGCCGATGTGCGCGGTCCTGCCCACCTCGACCGCCGAGGTGAGCGCGGTGATGAAAATCTGCCATGCCGAGGGCGTTCCGGTGGTCCCGCGTGGCTCCGGCACATCGCTCGCCGGTGGGGCGCTGCCCACGGCGGACAGCGTGATCCTTGGGGTGGCGCGGCTGGCGGACGTGCTGGAGGTCGACTACGCCAATCGGTTTATCCGGGTCGAGGCCGGGCGCACCAACCTGTCGGTGACTGGCGCGGTGGAGGCGGACGGGTTCTTCTACGCCCCCGATCCGTCAAGCCAGCTCGCCTGCGCGATTGCGGGAAATATCGCGATGAACTCCGGCGGGGCGCATTGCCTGAAGTACGGGGTCACGACCAACAACCTGATGGGCGTGACGATGGTCATGGCCGATGGCGAAGTGATCGAGATCGGCGGCGCGCATCTGGACGCGGGCGGGCTGGACCTTTTGGGTCTCGTTTGTGGGTCCGAGGGCCAGTTGGGCGTCGTGACCGAGGCGACCCTGCGCATTCTCGCCAAGCCGGAGGGTGCGCGACCCGTGCTGATCGGTTTCGACTCGAATGTCGTGGCCGGGGCCTGCGTGTCCGACATCATCAAGACCGGCATCGTGCCGGTCGCCATCGAATTCATGGACCGCCCCTGTATCGAGGCGACCGAGGCTTTCACCGGCGCGGGCTATCCCGATTGCGAGGCGCTGCTCATCATCGAAGTCGAGGGCAGCGAGGCCGAGATCGACGACCAGCTGTCGCGCATCATCGCCATCGCCGAACGCCACGACCCGGTGGAGGTGCGCCAGTCGGCTTCGCCCGAGCAGAGCGCCAAGATTTGGCTCGGGCGCAAGTCGGCCTTCGGCGCGATGGGGCAGATCAACGATTACATGTGCCTCGACGGGACGATCCCGGTCAGCGAATTGCCGCATGTGCTGGGCCGGATCGGGGAGTTGTCGGATCAATACGGGCTGAAGGTCGGCAACGTGTTTCACGCGGGCGACGGCAACATGCATCCGCTGATCCTCTACAATGCCAACACCCCCGGCGAGCTTGAGAAATGCGAGGCGATGGGCGCGGATATCCTGAAGCTCTGCGTCGAGGTGGGCGGCTGCCTGACCGGCGAGCACGGGGTCGGGATCGAGAAGCGCGACCTGATGGGGGTGCAATACACGCCCGAAGATCTGGACACGCAGATGGCGGTGAAGGACGTGTTCGATCCGGGGTGGCTTCTGAACCCGGCCAAGGTCTTTCCGCTCGACGTGAGCGCGGCGCGGCGCGGATAGATCTCGCCCGGGCTTGCGCCCGGTCGACCCGGTCGGGGGGCCAGCCCCCCGAACCCCCCGAGGTTTTTTGAAACAGAGAAGATGATGCGGATCGAGAGTGAGACGGACCTCGCGGAGGCGGTGAAGGGGGCGAACGGGCCGCTGCGGATCAAGGGTGGCGGCACGCGCGACGTGGGCGCGCCGGTCGTGGGCGAGGTGCTGGAGGTCGGGATCATTGGCGTGACGCTCTATGAACCGGGGGCGTTGACGCTGGTGGTCGGGGCCGGGACGCCTTTGGCCGAGATCGAGACGCTTCTGGAGGCCGAGGGGCAGAGGTTGGCGTTCGAGCCGATGGATCATCGTGTGCTCTTGGGCACCTCGGGCGTACCGACCATCGGGGGGGCGGTTGCGGCGAACGTGTCGGGGCCGCGGCGCATCCAGTCGGGCGCGGCGCGCGATTTCACGCTCGGGGCGCGGTTCGTCGATGGCGCCGGGCGCATCGTGAAGAACGGCGGGCGGGTGATGAAGAACGTCACCGGCTACGATCTGGTCAAGCTCATGGCCGGGTCCTGGGGCACGCTCGGGGTGTTGAGCGAAGTGAGCCTGAAGGTGCAGGCGCGGCCCGAAGTGCAAGCCTCGCTCGTCGCCGAGGGGCTTTCGCCCGCTCAGGCGGTGGGGAAACTGTCCGCCGCGTTGGGATCGCCCTTCGATGTCACGGGGGCGGCGCATCTGGTGGGCGGGCGCACGCAGGTGCGGCTCGAAGGGCTGGCGGGGGCGGTCGCATACCGGACCAAGGCTTTGCAGGACGGGCCGCTTGCAGGGTTCGAACTGGTCGAGGGGGCCGCGAGTGCGGCGCTCTGGGCCGAGGTGCGCGATGTGGCGCCCTTTGCCGGAACGGGTGCGGCGGTGTGGAAGGTCAGCGTGAAGCCGGGGGATGCGCCGGGGCTGCTGGACGGTCTGGGCGCGCGGGTGAGCGATGCTGTGCTCGACTGGGGCGGGGGGCTGATGTGGCTCGCCGTGCCGGACACGGGCGACTGCGGTGCCGAGGTGTTGCGGGGCGAGATCGCGAAGCTTGGCGGGCATGCGACGCTGGTGCGCGCGCGTGCCGAGACGCGGGCCGCCGTGCCGGTGTTCCAGCCGGAGCCTGCGCCCATTGCGGCACTGAACCGGCAGATCAAGGCAAAATTCGATCCTCGGGGCATTCTCAACCCCGGTCTGATGGGGGTGTAGGTGCAGACGTTTTTCTCGGATGAGCAACTGACCGACCCCGGCATCGCCCGGTCGAACGAGATCCTGCGCGCCTGTGTGCATTGCGGGTTCTGCACCGCGACCTGTCCCACCTATCAGGTGCTTGGCGACGAGTTGGACAGCCCGCGCGGGCGCATCTACCTCATCAAGGATATGCTGGAGAGCGGGCGGCCCGCCGACGAGAAGACGGTCAAGCACATCGACCGGTGTCTGTCCTGTCTGGCCTGCATGACGACCTGCCCGTCTGGCGTGCACTACATGCATCTGGTGGATCATGCGCGGGCGCATATCGAGAAGACATACAAGCGGCCCTTGATGGATCGGCTGCTGCGCTGGACGCTGGCGCGCATCCTGCCCTATCCGGGGCGGTTCCGGCTCGCTCTGTTAGGGGCGAAGATCGGCAAGCCGTTTCGCGGGTTCGTGCCCGACGCGCGGCTCAGGGCGATGCTCGCGATGGCGCCCAAGCAGATCCCGCCGGTCAGCCGCAATGACGATGCGCAGGTGTTTCCGGCGACGGGGCCGCGCAAGAAGCGTGTCGCGCTGATGACGGGCTGCGCGCAGCGGGCGCTGGATACGGACATCAACGACGCGACGATCCGGCTTCTGCGGCGGCTCGGATGCGACGTGGTGGTGGCCAAGGGGCAGGGCTGCTGCGGGGCGCTGACGCATCACATGGGCAAGGAGGCCGAAGCGCATGGGACGGCGGCCAAGAACATCCGCGCGTGGGTCGCCGAGATGGATGGCGAGGGGCTGGACGCGGTGGTCATCAATACGTCCGGCTGCGGGACGACCGTAAAGGATTACGGCCACATGTTCCGCACGACCGATATGGCGGCGGACGCGGCGCGGGTGTCTGCGATTGCGATGGACGTCTCGGAACTGCTCATGCAACTCGATCTGCCCGAGGGCACGCAAGACATGCGCGTGGCCTATCACGCGGCCTGTTCGCTTCAGCATGGCCAGCAGATCAAGACCTATCCCAAAGACCTGCTGAAACGCGCCGGGTTCGAGGTGGTGGAGCCTGCCGACAGTCACCTGTGCTGCGGCTCGGCGGGAACCTATAATCTGATGCAGCCGGAGATTTCTGCGCAACTCAAGGACCGCAAGGTGCGCACGCTCATGGCGAAAGAGCCTGAGGTGATCACGGCGGGCAACATCGGCTGCATGATCCAGATCGGGAGCGGCGCGGACGTGCCAGTGGTGCACACTGTCGAGCTTCTCGATTGGGCGACGGGCGGGCCGCGTCCGCGCAAGATGGCAACAGACTGAGGTGGGCCGCGCGCCGGGCCACATTTTCGCCCTAAACCCCCGGTAGCCCGAACCTCGACCCGAATTGCAGGCCGAGGTTCGCCCATGATCCGATTGTTCGCCGCCCTCATGGCGTTTTTCGCAGCGATGCCCGTGGCCGCGGACCCGTCCGAACTGCGCGCGCTGATGACGGCGAACGACAGCAAAGGGTGGGAAGCGGTCGGGCGGCTGAATATCGCGGACGAGGCGTTCTGCACTGGGGCGCTGATTTCGGAAACGCTCGTCCTGACCGCGGCGCATTGCGTTTACAATGCCGATACGGGCGAGCGGTATCCGGCGAACAGCATCGAGTTTCTCGCAGGCTGGCGCAACGGCCGCGCGGTCGCCTATCGCAGCGTGCGGCGCTACGTCGTGAACGAGGCGTATGACTTCGCGGGTGAGGATAACACCCGGCGCGTGGCGAACGACATCGCGCTTCTGGAACTCGACCAGCCGATCCAAAAAACCAACGTGGCCCCCTTTGCCGTGGGCGACTGGCCGCGCAAGGGCGATGAGGTCGGTGTCGTGTCTTACGCCTTCGACCGGGCCGAGGCCCCGTCGATACAGGAGACGTGCAAGGTGCTGGGTCGTCAGGGTGGATCGCTGGTGATGAACTGCGACGTGGATCACGGATCGTCCGGTGCGCCGATTTTCATGATCCAGTGGAACCGCCCGGTGGTGGTGTCGGTGGTGTCGGCCAAGGCCACGGCGGGGCGGCTTCCGGTGTCTCTGGGCACGAGTCTGGGCGATACGCTCGACACGCTGAAGGTGGCTCTCGCCAATTCGGACGGCATTTTCGTTCATGTCGCGGCCCCGACCGAGGGGGCCGCGCCGGTCGTGGTGCGCCGCGATACGGGCGCGGCGTCGACCGCCAAATTCCTGCGTCCGGGCGGCTGATCCCGAACCGTTCGTGCGGGTCTTGAAACCCCGAAAATCCTTCCCCATCTGACTATCACGGGCGCCGATGACCGGGTCCGTATCCCCGCCTGTCCCCTTGGGAAGGCTCAACATTGTTATTGCTCAGATGAGGATGACCATGCGTACGATCGATATGCAGCCGCTCTACCGTGCCACCGTCGGTTTCGACCAGATTGCCGACCTGATGGACCGGGTGTTCACCAACGACGTGAGCCGTGAGAGCTACCCCCCTTACAACATCGAAAAGACCGCCGACGACGGCTGGCGTATCTCGGTGGCCGTGGCCGGCTTCACCGATGAGGAGCTGGGCGTCGAGGTGAAGGAAAAGTCGCTCGTGATTTCGGCGAAAAAGGCCGAGGACGGCGAGCAGAAGACTTACCTCCATCGCGGCATCGCGACCCGCGCGTTCGAGCGCCGTTTCCATCTTGCCGACCACGTCCGCGTGACGGGCGCCGTGCATGAGAACGGCATGCTCCACGTCGATCTTGTGCGCGAAGTGCCGGAAGCACTGAAGCCGCGCCGGATCGAAATCGCGAAAGCGAACGACATCGAGGCGAAAGCCATCGAGGCCTGATCCCGGGCCACATCCAAAGGTGCAGACGCGCGGGTTTCGGCCCGCGCGTTTTTCTTTGCGTCGGGTTTGTTTCAAAAACGCCGCGTTCCGGCCACGGTTAGTCACCCATCTTTAACGCGACCCCGGCCATACCCATCCTGCGTGACTATTTTGAGGAGTGGGGTAATGCCATTTGAAAACTCAGGTTTGATCCGGGCGTGCCTGAGCGATCTGTATTCGGTCCGGATCGAATTTTCCCGCCGGTTCTACGACCGGTTCTTTGAACAGGTGCCGGAAGCGCGTCGCCTGTTCGTCCACAATCAGGACAAGCAGGCGCTGATGCTGTATGCCGCCGTCGCGATGACGATGCGTGGCATGGAATCCGGTCGCGATCTGGATGGGGAGCTGATCGAGTTCGGCAAACGCCATGCGCGGCTGGGGGTGAAGCAGGATATGTTCCCGATCTTCGGTTCGACCTTTCTGGAAACGCTGATCGAATACCTGCCGCATCACGACCATCCCAAGATCGCGAAAGCGTGGTGGGGCGGTTTCACAGATATGTCCACGCCGATCATCGCCGGCATGATCGCCGAACAGGAGGAGATGATGGCGGACAAGAGGTTGTTCAGGAAGGAAGCCGAAGAATCCGCGGTCATCCGCCTTGGACGCCGGATGGAGGCGACGATGGACCTTCGGCTGCACTGAAACGAAACGAGCGGGGCAAAACCCCGCTCGGTCGCCTTGGCCGCACCTACGACCGCGTCATGCGCGGGCCAATTCACCGAACGGGCCGCGCAGGCTTCAATTGAAGTGGCCCGCGTGCCGCCCCGGCCAAAGCCGGGACGCCGCGCCCTTTACGTCTCGGGTTCCCGGACAGCGCAGAAACTTTAGACGGACATGCAGATGTATTTCAGTTCGAGGAAATCCTCGATCCCGTGCTTCGATCCTTCGCGGCCAAGCCCGGACTGCTTCACACCGCCGAACGGGGCGACCTCGGTCGAGATGATGCCTGTGTTCACCCCGACGATGCCGTATTCCAGCGCCTCGGCCACCTTGTAGACCCGGCTGAGATCGCGGGCGTAGAAATAGCTGGCGAGGCCGAAGATGGTATCGTTCGCCTTCTGGATCACATCGGCCTCGTCGGTGAAACGGAAGAGCGGGGCGAACGGACCGAACGTCTCGTCGGTCGCGCAGGCCATGTCCTGCGTCGCGTTCTTGACGATGGTCGGCTGATAGAACAGCCCACCCAGATCGTGCGGCGCGCCGCCGAGGATGATCTCGCCGCCCTTGGCGACCGCGTCGTTCTGGTGCTCTTCCACCTTCTCGACCGCTTTCGACGTGATGAGGGGGCCGAGGTCGGTCTCCGGGTCCAGCCCGTCGCCGACCTTGAGTTTGGCGACGGCAGCCGCGAATTTCTCGGCGAAGGTGTCATAGACCCCGTCCTGCACGTAGATCCGGTTGGCGCAGACACAGGTCTGGCCGTTGTTGCGGAACTTGCAGGCGATGGCGCCCTGAACCGCTTCGTCGAGGTCCGCGTCGTCGAACACGATGAAGGGGGCGTTGCCGCCCAGCTCCATCGAGCATTTCATGACCTGATCGGCGGCTTGGGCCAGAAGGATGCGCCCGACGCCCGTCGAGCCGGTAAAGGTCAGCTTCCGCACGGTCGGGTTCTCGCAGAACTCCTTGCCGATGTCGGACGAGCGCGACGAGGTGACGACGCTGAACAGCCCCGCCGGGATTCCCGCCCGTTCGGCCAGCACGGCGAGGGCGAGTGCGGACAGCGGCGTTTCACCCGCCGGTTTGGCCACGAAACCGCAGCCTGCGGCAAGCGCCGGGCCGCATTTCCGCGTGATCATGGCATTGGGGAAGTTCCACGGCGTGATCGACCCGACGACGCCCACCGGCTGACGGATGACCATAAGGCGCTTGTCCGGCTGATGGCCGGGGATCGTCTCGCCATAGATGCGCTTGCCCTCTTCGGCGAACCACTCGATGAAGGACGCGCCATAAGCGATCTCGCCCTTGGCCTCGGTGATCGCCTTGCCCATCTCCGCCGACAGGATCGCGCCCAGATCCTCCTGGTTCTCCATCATCAGGTTGAACCATGTGCGCAGGATGTTTGCGCGTTCCTTCGCCGTCATCGCCCGCCATCCGGCTTGCGCCGCCTCAGCCGCCGCGATGGCGCGCGCGGTCTCGGCCCGGCCCAGATCGGGGACGGTGCAGATCACATCGCCCCGCGCGGGGTTCGTGACTTGGAATGTGGCGCCATCGTCGGCGTCGATCCATTCCCCGGCGACATAGGCCTTGGTCGCCAGAAGCGAGGGGTCTTTCAGAAGTCCGGCCAGATCGGTGGTGTCGCGCGGCATGGCATCCTCCATTGCTTAACGTGTTAATTGTGTCGCTCTAAAGCGAAACGGGGCCTTTGGCAACGCAAGCCGATCCGGACGCGTAGCTCAACCCCCGAAGTCTTCGAGCGCCTCGAAGTCCATGGTTTCGAGGACGGAGAGAACAAGCTCCCGTTCGCCGCCCTCGGCCCGGATCAGAATGCGCCCGTCGATCAGCCCGGTGATCTCGTCGTCGTCGACGATGAATTTCTCCCGCCCGATCCGCTCGACCTTCATCCCCAGAAGGGCGGCGTTCTGAAGCATCCCGCCGAATGCGGTGACCATCGGGTTGTCGACCATGATCGAGATCGAGAATTCGTCGGACCCATTGGAATAGGTGCCCTCGGTCCCGACGCCGCCGCCCAGCATCGCCATTCCCGTGCCGACGTCCGTGTCGACCTCGACCGTATAGCCCGCGGGCGGCTCGGGCAGGAACCGCTCCAGCGCGGTCGTCTTCATCGCCCGCATCAGCGACTTGGCGTAGTCCAGTTCCTCGATGGCATAGTCGATGTCGCCCTCCTCATAGGCCTGAAGGGCCGAGGACAGGGTGTCGGTCACTTCATCGGCAAGAAGCGGGGTCGCGGCAAGGGAAAGGGCGGCGGCGAACGCGGCGATACGGGTCATGGTGTCCTCCGAATGACTGGCTGAAATCGCGAGGAGTGTCGGCGCATATCGGCGTCCGGTCAATCGCCGCCGAAACGCGCGGCCCAGGTGGGCATCACGTCGCCCGGTTGCGCGGATGCGGTATAGACCGCGCGCGCAATGGCACGGGCAAGACAGGTGGCGGCCGCATGACCGATGTGCATCAGGTCGATGTCGGGACTTGCAAGCGCGCGCGTGCCGGTGGCGGCGGCGAAGACGAGGTCACCGTCATGCGGCGTGTGACTCGGGTGGATCGCGCGCGCCATTCCGTCGTGGGCCGCCGTTGCCATGCGGGTGGCCTGCGCCTGTGTCAGGGCCGCGTCCGTGGCCACGATGGCGATGGTCGTTGCCGTTCGGGGGGTCAGCTTCGTGACCGGCGTTTCGCCCGGGTCGAAGCCGGTGACAGGTCCGCGCGCCCCGAACTCGCCGTCGAATTCCCAGGGGCTGGCCCAGAACTGGCCCAGTGGCCCCACGACACCGCCCACCGGGTTCGCCGCGACCAGAGCCCCGACCGTCACCCCGTTGTCCAGCACGAGCGAGGCAGACCCGAGCCCGCCTTTCAGGTCCGCCGTCAAGGCCCCCGTGCCCGCGCCTTCGCTGCCGAGAGAGAAGTCCTCGCGCGCTGCCTCATACGCTGCGCGCCCCAGTGCCTTGTAAGGGTTCTCGCCCCAATCCTTGTCTCCGCCATTGATGAGGTCGAACAGGATCGCGCCCGGAACGATCGGCACGTTCACCGGCCCGACGAAGAACCCACGCCCCGCCGCGCGTAGCGCATCCGCCACGCCTGACGCCGCATCCAGCCCGAAAGCCGAGCCACCCGATAGCACAAGCGCGTCGACCTCCTGCACCGTCTTGTCGGGGGCGAGCAGGTCGGTCTCTCTCGTGCCCGGCGCCCCGCCCATGACATGCACGCCCGCGACGAAGGGCTTGTCGCCCACCAGAACGGTCGACCCTGTCTTGATCTTGGCGTCAGAGGCGTTGCCGACCCTCAGGCCCGCCACGTCGGTAATCAGGTTTCGCGCTCCGGGTCGCATCGCCGCCCCTTCTCTGTTTCAAAAAACCTCACGGGGGTCCGGGGGTGTGAAACCCCCGGCCCGTGCCGCTGGCGTTGCCCTCAGATGCAGCGCCCGCCGTCTACTTCCATCGCGACCCCTGTGACCATGCTGGCCTCGTCCGAACACAGAAAGCAGGCGGCGTTGCCCATGTCTTCGGGCGTCGAAAAGCGGCCCAGCGGGATCGTGGACACGAATTTGGCGCGCATCTCGGGTGTATCCTCGCCCATGAACGACTGCAGGAGGGGGGTTTCACCGGCCACGGGGGCCAGCGCGTTCACGCGGATGCCGAAGGGGGCCAGTTCCACCGCCATGGTCTTGGTCGCCGTGATCATCCAGCCTTTCGAGGCGTTGTACCAGTTCAGGTTCGGCCGCGGGCTGAGACCTGCGGTCGAGGCGATATTGAGGATCGCGCCCTTGCCCGCCGCCTTCATGTCGGGGACGAAAGCGCGGGCCATGAGGTAGACCGATTTCGCGTTCACCGTGAGCACGCGGTCGAATTCGTCCTCGGTGACCTCTTCCATCGGTTTCGGGAGATGGGTGACGCCCGCGTTGTTCACGAGGATGTCGATATCCCCCAGCGCCGCTTTCACGTCCCGCGCGAAGGCTTCGACCGACGCGGCTTCGCCCACGTCCACGGACAGGGCGACTCCGCCCACTTCCTCCGCGATCGTCTGTGCGGCGTCGAGGTTGATATCTGCCACGCAGACCTTCGCGCCTTCGGCTGCGAATTTGCGCACGATGCCCGCGCCGAAGCCCGAACCGCCGCCGGTCACGATCGCTGTCTTGTCTTGAAGCCGCATGGTCCTCTCCCGATTTTGCCGCGAGACTGACGCAGGTCAGGGGCGGGGGCAAGTCCACGTGACGCCGGTCAATCCGCCAAACCGCGCAAAGCGGTCGAGCTCCGCGTTGAGCCGTGCGGTGCGCCCTGCGCCCCAGCGCACACCCGGCTCGGGCCAGAAGCCCGTGACGGTCAGCATGCCCGAGGCCTTGTCCGCCTTCACCTCCGTCCGCCCGACGAACCGGTCGCCTTCGAGCAGGGGATAGACGTAGTATCCGTAGACACGTTTGGCCTGCGGCACGAACATCTCGTTTCGGTAGTGAAAGCCGAACAGACGTTCGGTGCGGGCGCGGTCGCGAAACGCGGGGTCGAACGGGTTCACGATACGGATGCGGCTGGTCGGGTCGGCCAGATCGGGCAGGCGGGCGAGGTGCTCGGGATGCGCAAAGGACCGGGCCACGGTGCCGTCCGCCGCCTCGACCTCGACCGGGACGAGGTCGGCGCGCTCGATCCAGTCACGGGCCTCGGCGGGGCCCGTCGCATCCCAGTAGCGGTTAAGTTCGCTTGTGTTGGCCAGACCGAGCCGCGCCATGGCCGCGTCATGCAATGCGCCGGCCTGTTCGGCCTCGCTCCGCCCATGATCGATCGCGCCCAAGACGCGGTCGCCCAGATCGTAGAACTTGACGAAATTTTCCCGGTGGCAGGTGGCGAGGTCGCCCGCATACCACATCTGGTCCAGCGCCTTTTTGTGCGGCGGGCGCGCCCACATTTCCCGGCTTTCGACCTTGGTGTCGAAGGCATGGGTGGACAGGGCCCCCTCCTCGGCGATGCGGGCGCGGATCGCGTCGATCTCGCCACGTGCGAGTCCTGACTGATACCACGCGCCGCGCGCGGCCTTCGCGCCGAGCCTGCGAAACTGGCGGTGCCAATCGGGCAAAACCTCGCGCGGGATGAGCGAGGCGTCGTGGGTGAAATGTTCGAACAGCTCTCGCCGGGCCAGATGTCGCCAGACCCGGCCTTCGCGATAGGTCTGGGCGCGGCTCCACAGGATGTGGTCGTGGGCGCGGACCACGTTTCGGATCGTGTCGATCTGAAGAAAGCCAAGGTCGCGGATGATGGCCATAACGTCCGGCGCCCGTGTCGGCGCGTCGAGCAGGCCGTGGGCCGCGAGCCAGAGGCGGCGGGCGTCGCGGTTCGTCAGGCGTGTTACGATCACGGGGCTTTCGCCCGCTGGTGCGGGCGATCCCTTGGGGGAGGCGCTTCCTTCCTCAAACCCCCACCGGCGTATTCGTGGACCGATGAAGAGCAGCGGGCCGTGTGCAGAGTATCAGCCATGTTTCGCGGCGACGGTCTTGAGCGTCGAGAAGCCGTAAAGCGCCTCGAACCCCTTTTCGCGGCCGTGGCCGGATTTGCCGGTGCCGCCGAAGGGCAGTTCGACGCCGCCGCCCGCGCCGTAATTGTTGATGAAGACCTGACCGGCGCGGATTTTCTTGGCCATACGCATCTGGCGGGCACCGTTCTCGGTCCAGACGCTCGCGACGAGGCCGTAATCGGTGCCGTTGGCGATGGCGATGGCGTCTTCTTCGGTCTCGAACGGGATCGCGACCTGAACCGGGCCGAAGATTTCCTCCTGCGCCAGCGGGTGATCCGGGGGCACGTCGGCAAAGAGCGTGGCGGGGACATAGTGGCCCCCCTCCGGCGCGCCTTCGGCGATGGAGCCCATGCCGGCCACGCGCAGGTCGCGGCCCTTTTCCAGATAGCCCGTCACGATGTCTTTCTGCTTGGCCGAGATCAGCGGGCCGAGGTTCGCATCGGTGCGCGCGGGGGCCGAGATCATCGCGTCGTATCGTGCCGCCATCGCCTCGATCAGTTCTTCGTAGATCGGGCGCTGGATCAGGACGCGGGACGAGGCCGAGCAGGTCTGGCCCGCGTTCTGGATGCAGGCGCCGACGAGGAAGGGGATTGCTGCGTCGAGATCGGCATCCGCAAAGACGATCTGTGGCGACTTGCCGCCGAGTTCGAGCGTGACCGGGACCACGTTCCGGGCCGCCGAGGCCTGCACGAGCGACCCGACGCCAACGGAGCCAGTGAAGCTGATGTGGTGCACGCCGGGGTGGGAGGTGAGCGCCGCGCCCGCCTCTTCCCCCAGTCCCGGCACCACGTTCAGCGCGCCGGGGGGCAGCCCCGCCTCTTCGGCCAGCGCCACGAAGGCCAGCGCGGTGAGGCAGGCTTCCTCGGCGGGTTTCAGGACGCAGGCGTTGCCCATGGCGAGCGCCGCACCGACCGAGCGGCCGATGATCTGCATCGGGTAGTTCCACGGGATGATGTGTCCGGTCACGCCGTGCGGTTCGCGCAAGGTATAGACGGTGTAGCCGTCGAGATAGGGGATCGTCTCGCCATGCACCTTGTCGGCGGCGCCCGCGTAGAATTCCATGTAGCGGGCAAGCGCGATGGCGTCGTTGCGCGCCTGCGTGAGCGGTTTGCCCACGTCGGTCGCCTCGATGATGGCGAGGTCGTCGATCCTGCGTTCGACGAGGCGCCCGATCTCGGCGAGGATGCGACCGCGTTCCAGCGCGCTCATCCGGCCCCAGTCGCCATCCAGTGCGGCTTGCGCGGCGGTGACGGCGGCGTCGATGTCTTCGGCGGTGCCGCGCGCGATGGAGCCGATGATTTCGCCCGTCGAGGGGTCTTCGAGGTCGAGCTGTGCGCCGCCGAAGGGCGCGCGCCATTCGCCGCCGATATGCACCTGCGTCGCGTCGTACCAGAGATGATCACGCATGTTTTGCCTCCTGCCAGTCTTCGGGGATGCGCGGGGTCGCGGCGATGAGTTGCTGCGTATAGGGGTGCCGGGGCGCGTTGAACACGGTTTGCGTCTCGCCCGCCTCGACGATCTCGCCCGCCTTCATCACCATCACCCGGTCGGTGACCGCGCGCACGACGGACAGGTCGTGGGAGATGAAGATATAGGCCAGCCGATGCTCGGCCTGAAGCCGCGCGATAAGGTCGAGGATCTGGGCGCGGATCGACACGTCGAGCGCCGAGACCGCCTCGTCCAGCACGATCAATTCGGGGCGCGTGATGAGCGCGCGCGCGATGGCGATGCGCTGACGCTGGCCGCCGGAGAATTCGTGAATGTAACGGTCCATCGCGTCGGCGGGGAGGCCCACGTCCCTGAGCACTTCGGCCACCCGTTCGCGCCGGTCGGCGGGCGGCGTGGGCATGAGGTGGAAGGGTTCGGCCACCAGTCGTTCGACCCGCCAGCGCGGGTTGAAAGAGGCGTAGGGGTCTTGGAACACGACCTGAATGCCGGAGCGCAGGGCGTTCGGGAAATCCGGGCCGATCCGTTTGCCGAAAGCGTCGATCGTGCCGCCCTGCACCGGGTCGAGACCCAGAATGGCGCGGGTGAGCGTGGATTTGCCGCAGCCGGATTCACCCACGAGGCCAAGGCTTTCGCCCGCGTGAAGCTTGAACGACACCTCGTTCACGGCGCGGAAAGGGTCCGAGCGACCGAACAGACCGCGCCGCCTGCCGGGGTATTCGCGCACCACGCCCGCGAGGTCGAGGATCACGTCGTCCGGGGGCAGGGGGCTGCGCTGGGGCTGGTGCGATGTCGCGGCGAACAGGCGCTTGGTATAGTCGTGCCGCATCCCGCGAAAGAGCGGTTCGGTGGCGTCCGCTTCGACGATCTCGCCCTCTTTCATCACCGCGACCTGATCGGCCATGCCCGCGACCACGGCAAGGTCGTGGGTGATGAGGAGCAGCGACATGCCGCTCTCATCCACCAGTTCGTTCAACAGGTCGAGGATCTGCGCCTGCGTGGTGACGTCGAGCGCGGTCGTCGGTTCGTCGGCGATGAGAAGCTCGGGCGAAAGCGCGATGGCCATTGCGATGGCGACGCGTTGACGCTGACCGCCGGACAATTCGTGCGGGAAGCGCGACAGCGGGAAGCGGTCGGGGGGCAGGCCCACGCGGGTCAGTTTTTCGGCGGCGATGCGATGGGCCTCGGCGCGCGAGGCCTTGCCGTGGATGAGCAGGGTCTCGGCCACTTGGTCGCCGATGGTCTTGACCGGGTTCAGCGCCGTCATCGGCTCCTGAAAGATCATGCCGATCCGATTGCCCCGGATGCGGTTCAGTTGTTTCTCGCCCGCGTCGAGCAGGTTTCGGTCGTCCAGCATGACCCGCCCGGTGACCTCGGCGCTCCGGGGTTGAAGGCCCATGACGGTGAAGGCGGTCATGGACTTGCCCGAGCCGCTTTCGCCCACGAGCGCGGTCACCTTGCCCGGTGCGATGTCGAACGACACATGGCGCAGGATCGACGCCTCGCCGATGGTGAGGGACAGATCTTCGACCCGGATCATGCGCGGCCTCGTCTCAGCCGCGGATCGGTCAGATCGCGCAGACCGTCGCCCATGAGGTTGAGTCCCAGCACCATCGCGACGATGGCCAGACCCGGCCAGAGGGCGAGGCGCGGGGCCGAGTAGATCATCGTCTGCGCCTCCGACAGCATCCGGCCCCAGCTTGGCGTGGGCGGCTGCGCGCCGAGGCCGATGTAGGAAAGGGCCGCTTCCGCAAGAATGCCCAGAGAGAACTGAATGGTGCCCTGGACGATCAGCAGGTTCAGGATGTTGGGCAGGATATGCTCGGCGCTGATCCTGAGCCGCCCCTTACCGGCCACGCGGGCCGCGAGGATGTAGTCGAGGGTCCAGAGGCTGAGTGCGCCGCCGCGCGTGACGCGGGCGAAAACAGGGATGTTGAAAATGCCGATGGCGAGGATCGCGTTCACGGCGGACGGGCCGAAGACGGCGGTAATCAGGATCGCGATGACGAGGGAAGGGAACGCGAAGACGAGGTCGTTGCCGCGCATGATGATCTCGTCGATCAGCGATCCCCGATTGGCGGCGGCGGCGAGACCCAGCGGCACGCCGATGACGATCCCGATCCCGACGGCCACGATGGCGACCGCGATGGAGGTGCGCGCGCCGACCATGAGCATGGACAGCGTGTCGCGCCCGAAATGATCGGTGCCGAGCCAGTAGGTCGCGCTCGGGGCTTGCATCTTGTCCGAGATGTTCAGCGCGGCGACATCGTGGGGTGTCCAGACGAAGGACAGGAGCGCGACCAGCACGAAGAAGGCCGACAGGATCACGCCGAAAATGAGCGTTGCGGGCACCTTCATCGTGGCTTCCTCAGCCGCGGATCGACGGCGGCATAGGCGATGTCGACGAGGAAGGTGACGAGGATCACCGCGAAGACCAGCAGCATGACGAGGCTTTCGACCACGACGAGGTCGCGCTGGGTGATGCCTTGGAAGATCAGGCGACCGAGGCCGGGCAGGTAAAACACGTTCTCGATGATGATCGCGCCCGCGAGCAGGAACGAGAACTGAAGCCCGATGATGGTGAGCACCGGAATGAGCGCGTTCCTGAGCGCGTGGCGGGTGGTGGCCTGTCCCCGGCTCAGACCCTTGGCCCGGGCGGTGCGGATATAGTCCTGCCCGAGCGTTTCGATCAGCGCCGAGCGCATGACGCGGGCGAGGATCGAGGCTTGCGGCAGGGCAAGGGCCACGGCGGGCAGGGTCAATGCCTTCAGTCCGGGCCAGAGGCCTGCATCCCAGCCCGGAAAGCCGCCCGCGTTGAACCACCTGAGCGTCACGGCGAAGATGAAGACGAGGATCATCGCGAACCAGAAATTCGGCACCGCGATGCCGAGCTGGGTGGCCCCCATGATCCCGTAATCCGCCACCGAACCGCGGGTGGAGGCCGCGATCAGACCCACGGGAATCGCGATGATCGTGGAGAGAACCAAGGCGTAGAGCGCAAGCGGCACCGAGACGTTCAGACGTTGGGCGACGAGTTCCGACACCGGCACCTTGTAGGTATAGGACGTTCCGAAATCGCCGGTGAGCATCCCGCCCATCCAGCTGAGGTAGCGTTCCGGGATCGAGCCGTTCAGGCCAAGCTGATCGCGCAGCGCCTCGACCGCTTCGGGGCTTGCATTCATGCCGAGCATATAGGCCGCCGGATCGCCCGGAATGACCTCGATCACGGCGAAGATCACCACTGAAGCCACGACGAGCGACAGGGCGAGGGACAGGGCACGGGTAAGGGCGAACCGCAGCATGGGGGGAGCCTATGCCGGGGCGTGGGGAGGGGAAAGGGGGATTGCGGCCCGGAGGCTTGGCGAAGGTCCGGCCTGTCCCGATCGGGCGCCGGGGCCGGTCAGCGGTTCGCGAAAGGGGCGGGCCGACAAGCGGCCCGCGCTCTGGGAGCCTTCGGGTCCGGTTCCCGGAGCCGAAGGCGGAATGAGGGGCGCTGCCCCTCAAACTCCCCGAGGTTTCCGGAAACGAAGAAGATCAGGATTTCGAGAATCGGCGCTTCAGCCAGCCTTTCTTGTCGTCCGGCGCGTCGCCTGCGCCCTCGAGTGCGGTTTCGGCTTCGGCCGGTCCTTCGACCACCTCCTGAAACCGCGTGAAGAACTGGTCGGTCATTTTCTTGGCGAAACCGTCGATGATGCGGCTGCCCAACTGGGCGAGCTTGCCGCCGACCTTCGCTTCGACTTCGTAGGTCAGCCGCGTGCCGCCCTCGATCTCGTCCAGCCTGACCCTGGCACCGCCCTTGGCGAACCCGGCGGCGCCGCCCTTGCCTTCGCCCATCAGCGTGAGGGCTTCCGGCTGCGTCATGTCCGACAGCGTGACCTGGCCTTTGAAGGTCGCTTTGACCGGGCCGACCTTCTGCACGACGACCGCCTCGAAGCCGTCCTCGACCGAGCCAGACATTTCCTGACACCCCGGCACGCAGTCTTTCAGGACATCCGGGTCGAGCAGGGCGTTCCAGACGGTCTGGCGGTCGGCGGCGATGTCACGGGAATCGGTGAGTTCCATGGTCTTGTCCTGTCCTCTGGCCCGTCGGATTGGACCGGTCGGGGTGTCTGCGGGGTCGTGGGCGCGCGACCTGTGCATGGTCACCGTCCGGCAAGCACGGTCGTCGCGTGCCCTCGATCATCGGGTCCGGTGATACGCGGCGCGGCGCGGTCCGACTATGCGACCTTCGTTCAAGTGGCCGGCGCGCGCCTTATTCGACCTTTGGCGCATATTTCGACCCCTTTCCGATTTGTTAGGGTAAGATGGACAGACCAGCGCGCGCCTTGCGCCCCAGACGGGACCGAAGCCTTATGGACATCACCTCCGCCCTCATCGTCGACGACCATCCGCTGTTCTGCGATGCGCTCGCCATGACGTTGCAGGCGGTCGGCGGGATCAGGAGCGTCACCACGGCGGGAAGCCTGACAGCCGCGATGGCCGAGGTCGAAGGTGGCGCATCGGTCGATCTGATCGTGCTCGACCTCAATCTGCCCGATGTCGACGGTCTCGACGGGCTGATCCGTCTGAGAAAGGCGGCGGGCGTTCCCGTGTTGGTCGTGTCGTCGATGGCGGACAACCGGATGATTTCCGCGGTGACCGAAAGCGGCGCGTCGGGGTTCGTTCCGAAGCATAGCCCGCGCGACGTCTTTCGTGCGGCCATCGACACGATCCGGGCCGATGGCCAATACCTTCCCGATGGCTACGTGACGCCGCAGGAAACCGAGGCGAGCGGGCCGCGCCGGGGCGACGACGCCGCCACGCGCATCGCCACGCTTACCAATCAGCAAGCCCGCATTCTGCAACTCATCTGCGAGGGCAAGCTGAACAAACAGATCGCCTATGATCTGTCCATCGCCGAGACGACGGTGAAGGCGCATGTCACGGCGATCATGCGAAAACTTGGCGTGCAGAGCCGAACGCAGGCGGTTCTGATCGCCAAGGAGACGAGCTTTGCGAGCGTCTTGCAGGGGGCGGCGCGTCCGGCATAGGCTCGCCTCCGGGGGGAATTGAGGGAGGAGCCGTGTGGGCCAGCTCGACGCTGCCGCACTGACACGCAGCTATCCCGCAGACGTTCTGCGGACCGTCCACCTGCGCCACGACGACCTCGACAGTCTCGCCGGGCTTGCGGACCGGATGCGCCCGGAAGACATGGAACTGATCGTTCTGTTCGTCTCATCGATGGCCGATTTCGACGAGGTGCTCGCCCGCATCAGCGCCTGTTGCGCAGGCACGCATGTGATCGGGTGTTCGACGGCGGGTGAGATTTCGCCCGACGGCTACGCCGAGGGTGAGATCGTCGCGGTCGGTTTCCCCCGCGATCTGTTTCGCGCGAAGATCCACCTTATTCCCGATCTCGACGACATCGCGCCGCAGAACCTGATCGACCGCATGATCCAGAGCCGGGGCGAGCTGGACTCCGAAAAGCCGGACTGGCGTTTCGAATTCAACTTCGTGCTGATCGACGGGCTGTCCAAACGCGAAGACGCGCTGACATCGGGGCTGGCGATGGGTCTGGGCCCGGTGCCGCTGTTCGGCGGCTCGGCGGGAGACGGGACCGATTTTGAAGAGACCTTCGTTCTTTTCGATGGTCAGGCCTATCGCAATGCCGCCGTGCTGGCGCAGTTTCGCACGCGTTGCCCGGTGCGCGTGTTCAAGACCGACCACCTGATCCCGTCCGATACGCGCATGGTTGTGACCGGCGCCGACCCGGAACGGCGCACGGTGCATGAGATCAACGCCGAACCGGCCGCCCGCGAATATGCCCGCATCCTCGGCAAAGACCCGGAGCAGCTGACGACCTTCACCTTCGCGGCCCATCCCGTCGTGGTGCGCATCGGTGGGCAGCATCATGTGCGCGCCATCCAGCGGGTCGCCGAGAACGGCGACCTCGTCTTTTTCTCGGCGATCGACGAGGGTCTTGTCCTGACGCTGGCCGAGGCCGAGAACATGGTGGATCACCTGCGTCGCGAGCTTGGGGCGCTGTCCGATGACGGGCCGCCCGCCAATATCCTCGGCTGCGACTGCCTGCTTCGCCGGATGGAGGCGCAGGAGAACCAGATGACCGGGGAAATCTCGTCGCTGCTGCGGGAAAACCGGGTGATCGGGTTCTCGACCTACGGCGAGCAGTTCAACTCGATGCATGTGAACCAGACCCTGACCGGCGTGGCGATCTATCCGCCCGAGGAGGACAGGCCATGATGCGCGGTATCCTCAACCCCGAGGACCCGATCGAGCGGCAGAACGAAAAGCTCATCAAGATCAGCGAGGCGCTGATGCGCCGGATCGAACAGAACACCGATGCCGAAGGCGCGGCCTATGCCCAGTTCCAGCGGGCGGCCATGCTGGAGGAAGAGGTGCAGGAGCGCACCCGCGATCTGGAACATGCGCTCGATCTGCTCAACACCTCGAACGCGAAACTCGCCGAGGCGAACCGCGAGGCGGAAGAGGCGCGCTCGAACCTCGCCAATGCCATCGAGACCATTCAAGAAGGGTTCGCGCTGTTCGATCCCGACGAGAAGCTCGTCATGTGCAACAGCCGCTTCGGGCTGCACATGCCCGACATTCGTGCGGCGTTCGTGCCGGGGCTCGATTTCCACGACTACGTGCAACTCATCAGCCGGTCGCGGTTCCGCGAACATGCCGACAGCGAAGCGCCGGAGGACTGGGCGCGCGGGCGGCTGGAACGGCACAAGGACGACCACGTCATCTTCAATGTGCGGATGATCTGGAATCGATGGGTGCAGGTGTCCGAGCATCGCACGCCGGACGGCGGCACCGTCATCATCCAGACCGACGTGACGGACATCATGCGGCTCGAGCGGCAGGAACGCGAACGGATGCTCGACGATCAGGCGCGGGTCATTCAGGCGACGCTCGAACAGCTCAATCAGGGCGTTTGCATCTTCGACGCGCAGGCCCGGCTGGTGGGCTGGAACCAGAGGGTCGGGGAACTCCTGTCGATGCCGGCCACGTTGATGCGGATGGGGATCCGGTTTTCCACGCTGCTCGACCGGTTTCGCGACGACATCTCGTTCACCGACGGGACCACCATCGAAACGGTCGAGGCCTGGGTGCAGATGCCCGGTGGCCGCCCGCCGGTCAATTTCGAGGTCAAGCGCGGCCCCATGCTGATCCTTGCGGTGACGGCGCAGGAGATGCCGGATCAGGGGTTCGTCATCAGCTTTACGGATGTGACGGCGGAACGTGCGGCGGTCCGTGCAATCAAGGATGCCAACGAAATGCTCGAAGCGCGGGTGGCGGAACGCACCCTCGCCCTGAAGGAGGCCCTGTCGGAAGCGGAACGCGCGAATGCGTCGAAGTCCCGTTTCGTGGCGGCTGCGAGCCATGACCTCCTGCAACCGCTCTCGGCCGCGAAACTCTATCTGGCGTCGCTGGAAGGCGAGGGGGAAAGCCCCGTCGTGGCCAAGGTCAGCCGGGCTTTGGAAAGCGTCGAACACATTCTCGACGCCCTTCTCGACATCTCGAAACTCGATATCGGCAAGGCCGCGCTGCACGAGGCACCGGTGTCGGTGGGGACCGTGCTTGCGCAACTGGGCGAGGAACTCATGCCCGTCGCGCGGCAGAAGGGCCTCGATTTGCGGATGGTCTCGACAAGTGCGGTGGTCCGAAGCGACCCGACCTATCTTCGGCGCATCCTGCAAAACCTCGTCTCGAACGCGCTGCGTTACACGGATACGGGTCGTGTGCTTGTCGGTGCGCGGCACGTGCCGCGCGGGGTGCGGATCGAAGTCTGGGATACCGGTCCCGGCATTCCCGAAGATCAGCAGCAGGCGATTTTCGACGAATTCCGCCGCCTCAACGCCTCTGCCAGCGCCGCCGAGGGCATGGGCCTTGGCCTCGCCATCGTCGAGCGGGCCTGCCGGCTTTTGGGGCATGACCTGACGCTCACCTCGGCACCGGGCATCGGCACGTGTTTCCGGGTCACCCTGCCCCTGCATGACGGCGCGGCGCTTCATCCCGAACAGGCAGCACCACGGGGCTGGAACGCGCCACGAAACCTCGGCGCGGAACTCGTCCTCCTGATCGAGAACGACGCGGATGTTCTGCGCGCACTCACCACGATCCTCGAAAAATGGGACTTGTCCGTGCTCGCCGCCAGGAGCGAGGCGGAAGCGCATGACTTGGTGGACGAGGTCGGCGTCGCCCCCGACGCGATCATCGCCGATTACCAGCTTGACGACGACAGGCTCGGCACCGATGCGATTGCATCGCTCAGGGGGCGGCTCGGCCCGATCCCGGCCTGCATCGTCTCTGCGAACCGAAGCCCCGAACTGATCGCGGCCTGCGGCAAGCTCGGCCTCACGTTGTTTCCAAAACCTCTGGAACCGGCCCGGCTTGCGGCTTTCCTTGCGAACGTCGAAGCCAGCACCTGACCCCCTCCGTTCTATCGTCAAAGGAAAAGGGCACCGGGTCGCCCCGATGCCCTTCCCAATCCGTCACGCGGGTTTATTCGACCCAGCGCACGCCCGTCAGATCGTTCGCCTGCGTGGGCGCGTTTTCCCACATGCCTTCGATCTTGGCGTTGATGACGCCGACCTTCGCAAGCTGGAACAGGTAGCCGTTGACGAAATCCTCGGCGATCACCTGTTGCGCCTGCTGGTTCAGCTCTGTCCGCATGCCGGGTTCCGAGGTGACCGAAAGCTCTTCGATCAGGGCCTGGAAATCGGCATTGTCGTACTGGAAGTAGTAGTCGGGCCGCGCGTAGATGTTGATGTCCTGCGGTTCGGTATGGCTGACGATGGTCAGGTCGAAATCCTTGCCGCCGAACACCTGCTCAAGCCACTGCGCCCATTCGAGGTTGGTGATCTCTGTCTCGATACCCACCTCGCGCAGTTGGCTCGCGATGATCTCGCCGCCGTTGCGGGCATAGCCGGGGGGCGGCAGCATCATGCGCAGGGTCAGGTCGGTGGCACCCGCTTCTTCCAGCAGAGCCTTGGCCTTTTCCGGGTCGTAGTTCGACATCTCGGTGAGGTCGACATAGTCCGGGTTGTGCGGCGCGAAATGCGTGCCGATGGGCGTGCCGTAGCCGAACATGGCGCCGTCGATGATGTCCTGACGGTTGATCGCGTGGCTGATCGCCTCGCGCACGCGCACGTCGTCGAGCGGCGGCTGCTTGTTGTTCATGGCGAGGATGGTCTCGCCTTCGGTCGAGCCCACGACCACCTCGAACCGCGGATCGCTTTCGAACTGCGACAAAAGCTCGACCGCCGGGAAGTTCGGGAAGGCGTCGATGTCGCCCGCCATCATCGCGGCGAAGGCGGCGTTGCCGTCCGAGATGAACTTGAAGGTCGCGGTCGACAGCGCGACCGGCTCGCCCCAGTAATTCTCGTTGCGCACCAGCGTCACGTGATCGCCCTGCACCCATTCCGAGAAAGTGAAGGGGCCGGTGCCGATCGGGGTCGTCGCCAGTTGTTCCACCGTTTCCGGTGCCACGATCACCGCGTCGCCCCAGGCCATGTTGAACGGGAAGTTGCCGTTGGGTTCGGACAACGTGACCTCGACGGTCAGCGGCCCGGCGGCGGTCACGCTTTCGATGCCCGCGAACAGCGCCTTCTGCGCGTTGGTCGAATCCTCGGCGCGTGCGCGGTCGAGCGAGAAGACCACGTCATCGGCGTTCATCTCGGACCCGTCGTGGAACGTCACGCCTTCGTTGAGGTAGAAGGTATAGACCATCCCGTCTTCGCTCACGTCCCAATCTTTCGCCAGTGCCGGCTGGACCGAGCCGTCGGGCCCGAAGCGCGTGAGACCCTCGAACACGTTGGCATAGACCACCTCATCGATGGCGGCCGCAGCGCCGCCGGTCGGGTCGAGGTTGGGCGGCTCCAGCACCATCCCGATGCTGATGGTGTCTTGTTGGGCGAGTGCGGGCCCCGCGACGAGCGCAAGCGCAGCCGCGGTCAGATGCAGGTGTTTCATGGAATCTCCCTCTTGGTTCTCGTTGGTCTTTTCGCCCATTCAAGGCGAGGCGCCGTCACGTGGCAAGGCACATTCGCCTGATGGTTGACGTAACGTCCATCGGTAAGGCCCCGGAACGGGTTACTTTCCCGTCCAGCTTTTCCACCACCGGGTCACGCGCCCGCGCCGTTCGTCGGCATAAGCATCGACCTTGTCCCATGCGTCCCGCCCGTCCTGCATACGCGGGTCGATGGCGCGTTCGCGGAACTGCCGCCACATCGCGCGGACGAACAGGATCGCGGCGCCCAGCAGAATGAAGAAGATGATGTTGAACCACGGGATCACGGTCACGTTCGGCCCTTCGACGGGCTTGATCGCGATCATGTTGGGATAGATGGTGAAGAACCTGTTGCGCCAGCCGTATTTGGTGATGACCACCCATTGCTCGTTGCCGGGGGATGACACGTTCGCCAGCGCCTCGGCTTGCAAATCGGACGAGTCGAACTTGAAATAGGGCGGCCAGATCCAACCCGTATCCTCGTTGCGGTAGACGAACACCCGCTCGCTGTCGCGCTGGAAGAAGCCGAAGAACCACGTGCGTTTCTTGACCGTGTTGATGAGCCGCACGTCGCGCGTCGGCATATCCGTATTGGCGCTGTCGGTCTGGGCGTAGAACGGACGGTTCAGTGCCGAGAAATCCATGCGGATGATCTCGGTCCCGGTGATCCGGGCCACGTCGTGCCGGGGCAGCACGTAGTAGAGCAGCAGCGCGAAGGCGACGACCAGAATGGTTACGATCGTGTTGCGGACATAGCGCATAGGGGCCTCAATTCGCGTTGGTGATATAGAGAACGGCGCCGACGAAGATCGCGGGCACCACGTAGATGAGCAAAAGCAGCTTGGGCCGGATCGAGTCGTTGTAGTCGATCATGCCTTGGGTGATGAAGGTCTGGCGCGCCATCTTGTCGCCGCCGCCGGGATGGTCTTCATCCCATTCCTTTTCCAGCTTTTCATGCCGGACCGAGCGGGAATACCACGCCACGCACAGGTAGACGACGCTGCACAGCAGGAACAAGACGACGATCAGTCTGAGAAGAGCCATTCGGTTACCTCCTGACGGCGCCCCAAGGGCCAACCAATTCGATTATATCGTCTTTCGGCGTGGGCGAAACCGGCTTGGCGGGCGGTTCCTCCCCCCCGAACAGGGCCTCGCGCGCGCCCGCCTTGTTGGCGGCGTAGTCGCGATACAGGAATTCGGCCACGTATTCCTTCTTGGCGTCCGGCCAGTCGTGATAGGCGGCATAGAACGCCTGCTTGTGGCAGATGAAGAGCTGCCGGATGTCGAGCGGGGCCAGTTCCGACAGCAGCATGTTGATGAGATCGCGGTCCGGGTGATCGGGCCGGGCGCGAAGGGTGTAGAAGTAGCTCGCATCATCGCTGGCGATCCGGGGCCATTTGCCGCCATTCAGCGCCCAGCGGACAAGCTGGTTCAGCTTGAGAAACTCCTCGGGCAGCGACGACCCCATCCGTTGCGCCAGCCGATGCAGCGCCCGGTGGTCCATCCCGTCGATCTCCACCCCTTGCGTGGTGGCCGCATCGACAAGGATGAAATCCATCTTCTGCCGCAGGATCGCTGCGCCATCGACGCCGCGCGCCTTGATGATCGGCTCGACCAGCTCGTTCACCTCAAGGAACGCGGCAATCCCATTCCGGTCGGCAAAGTCGAACGTGTTCTCGATCGGCAGCACGCCCAGCGGCTCTTTCGGCCCGACCGAGATGACAGCCGGTTCCGCCACGTCGCGAAACACGTAAAGCCCGCCGAAATGCGCGGTCCAGAAATTGTCCTGCGTATAGGTCGGGCGGGCAAGGTCGATGGGCTGTCGTGTCACGTCGCCCGTGGTCTTGGCGAGCGTAATCATCTCGGCGATCAGCACGTCGTCGAACCAGGCGTCCTCTTCGCTCTGAAACCGCTCGATCTTGGCTGCCAGATCGCGCGCGTTCTTGACGTGGCTCTGGGTCGTGTCGGCGTTCACGGTGATCGTTCGAATGTCGAGCAGCCGCGCCGCCTCGGACACCTCGAACACCGAATTGTCGAGTTCCCCAGCGACGGCGTCATTGGCGGTGAGCGCGAAAAGCTTGGCCTCGTTTTCCTCGATGAACTGCCGCAGGATGCCCCGCGAGGTCGAGAATTTTGCATTGAGCAGCGGCGCGGTCTTCTGCTCGGTCGTCAGGATGATGAACAGCCGGTTCACGCCGTTGGGGTTGAGGTAGAGGTGGTCGCCTAGTTCCTCGCCCACCTCGTAGGAATACCCCGAAATGTCGATGTGAAACTCGCGCAGCGCGGTGCGCTTGCCGGTGAGGGAGTGCAGCGCGCGGTTGTAGCGTTCGATCAGGGCGGGGGAGTCCACCCGGATCAGGTTGCCGAACATCAGGCCGCGTTGGATGAGGCGTTTCATTTGTTGCACTCCGGTTCGCGTCTGACCCCGCCGGGCCGCGCGCGGCCCGGTGAGCGCCCGAACCGCCCCCCCGGGGCGGGCGCTTTACGCCCACCCCGGCGGCCCGGGCACTCACCTCTGGTCTGCAACACGAATTCCATCACGCCCCCTTCCGCGTCCGCCGGAAGCTCCAGAAGAACGCCGCCACATAGGCCGCGATCACCACGAGCGTTCCGCCGAATGTCACCACCTGAAGCTGCCCGCCGCAGACGCCCAGCGGGTCGACCCCGGCCCAGCCGTAGACCCAGAGCGTCATCACGGCGAGCCGCGCGCCCAGTTGCAGCACGACCAGCGACACGACGATGATGGCGAGGATCACCCATGCGTTCGCCTCGCGCATCTTGCCTGTCGCGCGTCCCACGAACCACGCCGCCACCGCGACCGCGATGGCCAGAACCAGCGTCAGGCCGACGGCATATCCGCAATCCATCATCATCGCGACTTCGCCTCCACATACCGCCGCTTGGCCTCTTCGGTCAGCCCGAACTCGCGCACCATCTTCTCGATGGCAACCTCGTCCGACTTGTCGGCATAGCGGAATTCGCTGTCGGCGTAGCGGTTGATCTCCTGAATGACCATCTCGATGGTGATCGGCTGGCGCAGTTCCTCGATCATTCCCTTCTTCTCGTCGTAGGATTTGAAGAGGAACAGATCCGGCTCCTCCATCCATTCATCAGGCAGTTCAAAGTCCATCGCGCGGACCTTGACGGCATCGGTGATGTTCTTGATCGCGCGCCCCGTGAAGCGATGATCGGCCTCCTGAATCCCCTTCAGATAGGTGCCCAGCTTGGCGATCGTGTCGAGTTTGCCGATGTCCTTTGCAACGCTTTCATAAACCCGGAGCAGCCCGTCCTCATGCGGCTTCGAATGGCTCTCGAAACTCGCCGCGACCGCTTTCTTGATCTCCTGCGCGGCATAGAGGTCATGGCTGCCCAGCGGAATGTCGTGGTTCTTGCCCATGAGCAGCGCGAGGATGTCGATGTAATCCTCCCGCGTCTGCGGCCCGTCGACAAGGAACCGGGCGCCCGCCCGCTGGCGCAGCGCGTCGTCCACATTCTCCGGGTAGTTCGAGAACATCCCGAAGGTGCAGTTCCCGCGCACGACCGTGTTGGCGCCCGCAAAGCTTTCCATCAGCACGGCGGTGATTTCCAACTGCCCCGCACTCGACTGCCGGTCGCCGCGTTTGCCCGCAAGCTGGTCGATGTCGTCGATGGTGCCGAAGCCGATCACGTTCGGGTCGATCACGTTGTTGATGAAGGCCTTGGCGTTCTGCGCCGACTTGCCCTGATAGCTGTCGATGCTTTCGGTGGAAAGGTTCTGATAGCGGAAGGGATACCCCGCCACCTCGCAATAGCCGTGAATGAGGCCCGCCATCATCTGAATGAGCGTGGTCTTGCCCGTGCCCGGCGCACCGTCCCCCATGAAGGTGAAGATGAACCCGCCTAGATCAGCGAAGGGGTTCAGCTTGCGGTCGAAATCATAGGCCATGAGCATCTTCGACAGCTTCATCGCCTGATACTTGGCGATGTGGTTGCCGACCACCTGATGCGGCTTCTTGAATTGCATGGTCAGGGTCGAGCCACGTGCCTTGCGGCTGGCCGCGAAGCCCGAAATCGTGAAATCGTCCGCTTCGATCCGGTAGTTGGCACCCTTGAACGGCTCCAGCCGCGGCGCGGTCTGGGCGCGCAGGGACACCTTTTCCATCAAAGCCTCGGCAAAGGCGGTGACGGTGGCTACAAGGCGCGGCTCGTCGGCGGCGTGGCTCGCGATCTCCTGATCCAGTTCCCAAAGCGCGCCGTGCAGGGCGAGAAGCGCATTGTCCGTCAGCACCTCTTCGACACTGCCGACCTCGACGGACACTTCGCCCGCGTGGGAGGCGAGCAGGAACGAGGTTGCGTTGGCGAAAACGCCCAAAACAGCCAGCGCCTCACCCGCCAGCAACTCCGCGAACTCCACCGACCGTTCGCGCGGAAGGGCGCCGCCAAGGTTCGCCTTCTTCAACTCGGCCAGCCCAGTCTGCTGCGCATAACCCTCACCGACGGCAAGCGCGATGGCGATGGCCCGCCGCAGCGAAAACAGCACCGACGCCTCGACCGGGGACACGAGCGGGTCGTCGCCCCCCACGGCCTCGACCCGCTGGGCCAGATGAACCCCGTTGGGCTTCGCGGTCGAGCGGGTCACCAGCCCCGGCGTGGTCGAGCGGAACCGCCGCGTGCGCGTCACGCCCGGCGAACGCTCCACCGGCGCCTCGGCCCGCGCCTTGCCGATCCTTGGGGCATGTTCGAAACCCTCGAGCATTGCCGCCGCCGCCTCGTAATGCGCGCGGATCTCCTCCTCCGAGAGCTCCATCTGGTCAGCGGGCAGCGACATCCCTTATCCTCTTCTTCGTTTCAAAAAACCTCGGGGGGTCCGGGGGGCAGCGCCCCCCGGCGGGTCGGACAGGGCGCAGCCCGGTCCGAAACCGATCAAGAATAACTCAAAACCTGCCCTCCCGGGCTTACGACGAATTTGCGCACGTCCCGAAACCCCGGCGGGTTCTTTTCGGCCAGCACCTGAAACGGGCGTTGCGGCAGGATCACCGCACGGGTCATGCGGGTGGCGCCGGTGTCGGCACCGCGCCCGGAAAAGGGGTCGAGCGCGAAGATCTGCCGCTCGACGCTACCGAACCAGCCGGATTTCTCGCGCTCCACCCGCTCGCTTTCCAACTCCTCGACGGTCCAGGCCAGCGCCCAATCCTCGCCCTCCGGGGCACGCGCCTCTTCCAGCACCTGACGCAGCGGGCCGGTCTGGCGCGTATAGGCATGGGAATACATCGGGCCGATGTGGATGCGGCGCAGGCGCTTGGGGTGCAGGTCGTCGAAATCGCGGTCGAACCCGCTCGCGATCGTCACGAGCTTCAGGCCGCCGACGGATTGCGCCATGAGGTGTTGCTGGGCCTGCGGCCAGCGGGTCTCGTCTTTGGGCAGGGCGGTGCGCCCCGTGTCCTCGCATTCCATGAGATAGATGGTGGGAAGGTTCAGTCCGCTGTCGTAGACCGCCCAGTGCAACAGGTAGCGCCTGCGCGGCTCGCGCCCGTCCGACAGGTTCCCCATCCAAAGCGAATCCGGGTCCATCTGCGGCCAGAACAGGTCACCCTTGGCCAGTTCCTCATAGTAAAGCCGCTGGCTCATCGCGAATTGCAGCTTGGTCGGGATCGTCTGGCGCCCGACGATCTCTTCGATCATTTCGTCCTTGAGCTTCGCCGTGGACGGCATGTTCTTGAGGTGCTTCATCGCCTGCGCCGCATCCGCCGACATCTGAAGCAGTTCGGCATGGATCGGGAAGCCGCTTTCCTCGCGGTCGAAGGTCAGCTTGCCGGGCGCCATGCCCTGCACCCGACCCGACATATGATACTTGTTGGCAAGCGCCCGGAAGGTGAAGCTGAGGTTCACGATGTAGCGGGCGATGACCGAAACTTCGTCGCGGCTCAGGCTGCCCTCGGCCTCCATCTGCGCGGCGACCCGGCCCAGATGCGTCGTGATGGATTGCCATTTCGAGAAATAGCGCCGCGTGACACTCGTATCTTCGAGGTCGGTGTGGTCGTGGGTCAGGGCGTCTGTCTCAGGCATGATCGCCCTTGGTCTTTTCCCAGCGGCCAAGTCCGAACAGGCGCATCAACCCGACCGTCAGTCCGCCGACGATGAGACCCATGACGATCTTGCCGCCAAGGGTTTCCAGCGGCCCGGCATCCTTGGTCAGAACCGCCAGCCCGGTGCTGATGCCCAGCACCAGCGCCACGACCACGGCCCATTTGACGACCCGCACGACCATATCAGGCCCCGTAAAGGTTCTTGTCGTGTTTCTCGACGATTTCGGCGAACCGGCGGGCGAAGCGTTCGTCCGCCTTGGCCTTGGCTTCCAGCACGTCACGCGCGAACACCATGTGTTCCTCGTGCGCTTCCATCATGTCGGCCATCTTCTGGTTCGTCGCCGTCCCGATCGAGGCCATGGCGGCCTGCGCCTCCTGATCGGTCTTGACCCCGATCTCGTTGATCCGGTGCGCCACGTCCTGTTGCTGGGCGGTCTTCAGCGACTTCGACAGGGCATCGTAGAGCACGACGCGCTGCTTGGTGTCCGTTTGCAGCTTGTTGATGAGCACCAACTGCGTCGCGGCCTGATTTTGCAGGGAGTCGACCCAGGTCTTGCCCTTCTCGATGTAGCGTTCGAGCGTCTGCGAGCGGGCCAGTTTCACCTGCTCCTGCTGCACCATCTCGTTGTATTTCGCGTTCAGGTCGGCAAGTTCGCTTTCGAGTTTGGTCCGTGCGGCGGCGTCCTGTTCCATCGAAATCTTCTGCTCAAGCTCGATGATCTTCGGGTCCAGCGCCTGAATGTCAGCTTTGAGTGTTTCAAGCTCGCCCACCACCATTTCGCGCTCGTCCAGCGTTTCGGTCAGGTTCACTTCGACGCGCGTCTTCTGCTCGTTCAGCATGTCGAGCTGGCTTTGCAGAAGCTGCACGATCACGTCGGATTTCGAGATGAGGTCCTGAAGCTTGTCGTCGATGGACGCCGTTCGCATCCGCTCCTGACGCAGGCTTTCCGAACGGTGTTTCGAGAACACGCCGACGAAGGTTTCCCAGCCGGTCTTGGACCGCATCTCGTCGAAGTCCTTCGAGAACCCGGCGGTCACGTCGTCCAGCCCCATGATGAGTTCGGCGATATTCGCGTTCATCACCTGCGTATGGGCGTGCACGTCATCCAGCGTCGCGTTTTCGATGTCGATGGAGATGTCCGCGCCCGTGTTCAACTTGTCGCGGGCGGTTTCGATCCGGCTGGTCAGCTCGGCGATCTTCGATTGCGCCTCCTGCACCTGGGCCTGGCTTTCCTTGATCTGCGCATCGAGATTTCCGGCCATGACATCCTCAAAGTTAATGGGCGTAACATTATCTGATATGGTGAGCCTACCGCGAATGTGAAGAGGGCGTCACCCCGCAAATCGGGGGCGTGGGCAAAATTAGCGGCAGCGCCGTTTGCGATTGCCCCCCGCCGCCGGCCCGCCTAGCTTTGCGCCATGACCGAGACCCAATCCCCCGTCATCCGTGAAGTCGAAGCCCGGCGCGAGGCGCTCGTCGCCCTGTGTCAGGATCTTATCCGTATCCCCACGTTGAACCCTCCGGGGCGCGACTACCCGGAAATCTGCGAGATGCTGGGCGAGCGGTTGCGCGGCGCAGGCTGGCAGGTCGAACTGATCCGGGCCGAGGGAACGCCGGGCGACAGCGACACATGGCCCCGCTGGAACATGGTGGCCCGCTACGAAGGCGCGCGGCCCGGCGACTGCGTCCACTTCAACTCACATCACGACGTGGTCGAGGTCGGGCATGGCTGGACCGTGCCGCCTTTCGACGGGGTCGTGAAGGACGGTCGCGTGTATGGGCGCGGGGCCTGCGATATGAAAGGCGGGTTGGCCGCCAGCGTGATCGCCGCCGAGGCGTTCATTGCGGCCAATCCTGATTTCGCGGGCGCGGTCGAAATCTCGGCCACGGCGGACGAGGAAACGGGCGGCTACGGCGGCGTCGCTTACCTTGCCGAACGCGGATACTTCGACCCCGAGCGCGTGCAGCATGTCATCATCCCCGAGCCTTTGAACAAGGATCGTATCTGTCTGGGCCACCGTGGCGTCTGGTGGGCCGAGATCGAGACCCACGGGCGCATCGCCCATGGCTCGATGCCGTTTCTGGGCGACAGCGCGATCCGGCATATGGGCGCGGTGCTGGAAGAGATCGAGGCGACGCTTTATCCGCTCCTCGCCTCCAAGCACACGGCGATGCCGGTCGTGCCGGAGGGGGCGCGGCAATCGACGTTGAACATCAACTCGATCCACGGCGGCGAACGCGAGCCGGAAGACGGCTACACCGGTCTGCCCGCACCCTGCGTGGCCGACCGCTGCCGCATCGTGATCGACCGCCGCTTCCTGATCGAAGAGGACATCGACGAGGTGAAAGCCGAGGTCCGTTCGCTGCTGGAAAAGGTCAAAGCCGAACGGCCCGGTTTCGACTATGAGGTGCGCGAGCTCTTTGAAGTGATCCCGTCGATGACGGATGAGGATGCACCTGTCGTGCGCTCGACTGCGGCGGCGATCGAGAAGGTTCTGGGGAAGCGGCCCGATTACGTCGTCAGCCCCGGCACCTATGACCAGAAGCACATCGACCGGATCGGGCGGCTCAAGAACTGCATCGCCTACGGCCCCGGTATCCTCGACCTGGCGCACCAGCCGGACGAATGGGTCGGGATCGACGACATGGTGGACAGCGCGGGCGTCATGGCGCTGGTGCTGGAAGAACTGCTGACCTGATTTCGCGCCAGCACGCTGGCACGACCCGGTTGGGGGGAGGCCAGCCTCCCCCCAAACCCCCCTCCGAGGTATTTTAGGACCGAAGCAGAAGCGGGCTTGGCTTCAGGGTGTAAGCAGGTTCAGGACCGTGAAGATCAGGCCCGAGAGCAGCGCGGCAGCGGGAACGGTGATGATCCAAGCCGCGACGATGGTCATGAAATGCGAGCGGCGGACCAGCTTGCGGCGGCGGCGTTCTTCGGGCGGCAGACGACGCTCGACGCCGCGGCGCTGCGCGTTCTGGCGGTAGCGACGTTCAGCATGCCATTCGCGGAAAAAGCCGACGCCGAAAACGCCGCCGACCGCGATATGGGTCGAGGACACCGGCAGGCCGAGCCACGAGGCGACGATCACGGTGATGGCGGCGGACAGCGCCACGCAGTAGGCGCGCATCGGGTTCAGCTTGGTGATCTGGCTGCCGACCATGCGGATGAGCTTGGGGCCGAACAGGACCAGACCGAAGGAGATGCCGAACGCGCCGATCACCATGACCCATGTCGGAATCGAAACCTTGCCCGCGAATTCGCCCACCTGCTCGGCATGGACGATGGCCGCCAGCGGGCCCACCGCGTTCGCCACATCGTTCGCACCGTGCGCGAAGGACAGGAGGGCCGCGGAAATCACCAGAGGCAGGCCGAACAGAACCTTGAGCGACTTGTTGCGGTTTTCCAGCCCTTCCGATTTGCGCCGGATATAGGGGCGCGAGAGCAGTGTGGTGACCACGGCGGTGACGAGGCCGATCAAAAGCGCCATGGGCAGGTCGATCGCCACGATCCGCTTCAGCCCCTTGACCGCGAGATAGGTCGCGAAGGCCCCGGCCATGATGCCGATCAGCACCGGCACCCAGCGGCGCGCGGCGGCGATCTTGTCGTCGACGTAGATGATGTTGGCCTTGATGAAGGCGAGGAAGGCGGCGGCGACCGCCCCGCCCAGAACCGGCGAAATGACCCAGCTTGCGGCGATGGCACCCATCGAGGGCCAGTTCACCGCCGACAACCCGGCTGCGGCGATGCCCGCACCCATGACCCCGCCGACGACCGAATGGGTGGTCGAGACCGGCGCGCCGACCCATGTGGCGAGGTTCACCCAGAGCGCGGACGAGATCAGCGCGGCCATCATCGCCCAGACGAAAATGCGCAGATCGGCCATCGAAGACGGGTCGACGATGCCCTTGGAAATGGTCGAAACCACGTCGCCGCCCGCCAGAAGCGCGCCCGCGCTTTCGCAGATCGCCGCGATCAGGATTGCGCCACCCATGGTGAGCGCATTGGCCCCGACGGCGGGGCCCATGTTGTTGGCGACGTCGTTGGCACCAATGTTCAGCGCCATGTAGGCCCCGAACCCGGCGGCGACGATGACGATCAGGCTACCTGGCTGGAACCCGAAGAAAAGCGCGGCACCCAGCCCCGCGACGACGATGAAGGCGAGCGACACGCCCAGACCGACCATCGGCCGCGACACGTATTGCGTGCCGCGCTCGAGGGTCGCGATGCGGTCGAGGTCTCTGTCCAGCGTTTTCCACTGGTTACCGCTCTTTTCGGTCATCCGTGCCCCGTTACCTGTCTGTTACACGCCTGTCACAATCGCGCTGCGCGTACCGCACGGAACGGCGAATTGCAACGAAAGCGGTCAGAAACGACGCAGGATATCCTTGAGCCCGTCTTCTTCGACTAGCTCGGCGGCTTCGTCCACGGGAAGCCAGCGACGCTCGCGCTCGCCCGCTTCGGGATAGTCGTCGGACAGGTCGGCCACTTCCACCGGATAGACGACGGTGTCGCAGGGCGTCGGAAGGCCCTCGTCCCGGTCCTTGATGTAGTCGAACGTGCCCAGCGACGTCTCACCCACCGCCTTCGCTTCGACCCCGGCTTCTTCCCAGGCTTCCATGCGGGCGGCTTCGGCGGCACTCATGCCGTCCATCGGCCAGCCTTTGGGCAGAATCCAGCGGCCCGTGCCGCGCGATGTGATGAGAAGTACGTCTTTGCCGCCAACGGTTTTGCGGTAGCAGAGCGCCGCGACCTGGAACTTGTTGGGGCGCTTGATGAGAGGTTTGAACACCTCGTCCCACGCCTTTGAAAAAAGGGTTGCCATCCGAAACCGCCTGTATCGTTTATTTTTACTTGGTGATCCAAACTAGCTGTAAACGCTCCAAAAATCAACTTTGTTCGCGAAATGTGCCGAGAACGTGAGCCCTTATGTCCCGCGTGGCTTCGCGCGCAGCGTCGGCGCGGCGTCCGCGGGGTTCTCGGGCCAGGGGTGTTTGGGGTAGCGCCCGCGCATGTCCTTGCGGACATCGGCATAGGTGTTGGCCCAGAACGCGGGCAGGTCGGTCGTGGTCTGAACCGGGCGCCCGGCAGGCGACAAGAGCGTGATGCGCAGGGGCGTTCGTCCGACGGTGGGGTGGTCGGTCACGCCGAACATCTCCTGCAAGCGGACTTCGATTTCAGGGGCCTCGCCGGAATAGTCGATGGGCACCTTGCGAGCCATCGGCGTGGTGAAATGCGAAGGCGCCGCGCGGTCGAGGCGCTGCATCTGGTCCCATGTCAACGTGGCGCGCAGCGCGTCGTGGATGTCGAAGGCCTTCCAGTCGCCCGTGCTCCGAACGCCCGAAATGTGCGGCAGCAGCCAGTCTTCCAACGAGGCCATCAGCCTGTCGTCGGACAGGTCCGGCAAGTCCGGGTCGCTCGCGCGCACCAGCGCCACGCGGGCGCGGAACCGTTCGGCGGCGGGGGAGGGGGAGAGGCCGAGCTGGCGCACCCCGTCGAGCATGGCGCGCGCCACCAGCTCAGGGTCCGCATCGGACCAGACCCGGTCGTTCAGGGCGATGGCGCCGAACCTCTCCTGCTCCCGCGCGATCACGCGGCCCTCGCGTCGGGACCATTCGCAGACCTGCTGCCACGCGATGCGCTCGCCGTGGATCGCCCGCAATTCGGCTTCGCTGATCGGGATCGCCTGCCGGATGCGGGCTTCGCGCGGATTACCGTCGGTGTCGGTCACGACGATCAGCCGCGTGCCGGCCAACGGGTCGGCCTCGTCCATCACCGCGCCCTTGCCGCCCGAAAGCACATAGCGCGGATCGGTGCCTTTCCGGCGCAACCCGACGCGGTCGGGATAGGCGAGCGCGACCATTTCCGCCGGGCTCATCTTCTGCTCATGGTCGGTGAGCCGGGACAGGCGTTTCGCTTCGGCCCGGATGCGCTCGACCGCTCCGCGATTGGCATTGTAGCGGCCGGGATCGCGCAACGCGGCAATCCGCAGCGCAAGGTCGCAAGATGCGCCACGGGGCAGGGGGTCACGGTCGGCCAGAAGCGCGGCGAGGTCGGCCGCGCCCCGTCCGGCGACGGCCAGCATATGTCCGAGACGGGGATGAAGCGGCAGCCGCGCCAGAGCCTTGCCGTGGTCCGTTATGTGCCCGCCGTGCAGCGCCCCAAGGTCGGTGAGAAGCGCGCGCGCCTCGTCCAGAACGCCGGGATTGGGCGGGGTCAGAAAAGCCAGTCCCTCACCATCTCCCGCGCCCCATAGGGCGAGTTCCAGCGCCAGCGGGGCGAGGTCCGCGACCTCGATCTCGGGGGGCGCGAAGGCAGGCAGCGCGCCCTCTTCGCCCTTGGTCCACATCCGGTAACAGGTGCCTTCCGCGACCCGGCCCGCGCGGCCCCGGCGCTGTTCGGCCTCGGCTTTGGATACCCGTTCGGTCACCAGCCGCGACATGCCGGAACCGGGATCGAACCGCGCCCGGCGCGCGCGGCCCGCATCGACCACGACGCGCACATCTTCGATGGTGAGCGAGGTTTCGGCGATAGCCGTGGCGAGCACCACTTTGCGCCCCTCGCGTGCAGGGCGGATCGCGGCGCGCTGGGCTTTCATCTCCATCGCCCCGAACAGCATGTGGACATGGCAGTGCGGCGGCAGCGACATGGCCGACGCGACGCGGCGGATCTCGCCCTCGCCGGGAAGAAAGACGAGCAGCCCGCCCTCGGTCTCGGACACGGCCCTTTCGGCCAGCCCGGCCACGGCGGTTTCGAACCGCACCTCCTTGCGGATCGGCGCGTCGAGCCACCGGGTTTCGACCGGAAACGCCCGCCCCTGCGATCGCAACACCGGAGCACCGTCCAGCAGGTCGGCCACGGGGTCGGCGTCCAGCGTGGCGGACATGACGATCAGCACAAGGTCTTCGCGCAGCGCCCCGCGCGCTTCCCATGCAAGCGCAAGGCCGAGATCGGCATTCAGCGAGCGTTCGTGGAATTCGTCGAAGATCAGCGCGCCGATCCCGGTCAATCCGGGGTCCGATTGCAGCATTCGTGTCAGAATACCCTCGGTCACGACCTCGATGCGGGTGGCCTTGCCGACCTTGGCCTCGCCCCGGATGCGATAGCCGACGGTGTCGCCCACCGCCTCGCCCAGCGTTTCGGCCATTCGCTCGGCCGCCGCCCGCGCGGCCAGACGACGCGGTTCCAGCATGACGATCCGGCCGGGGATTGCGTCCAGCAGGGCAAGCGGCACCCGTGTCGTCTTGCCCGCGCCGGGCGGGGCCATGAGAACCGCACGCCCCTCGGCCCGGATGGCCGACAGGAGGTCGGGGATCACGTCGTCGATAGGTAACGGTGTCATGGCTCGCTTATCGGCGAGGTGCCGGGGCGGGGCAAGTCAGCGTGGCGTGATGGTCACGTCGCCATAGACGGTCTGGGTCCGCACTTCGGTCAGCACATAGGCATCCCCCCGCGCGGTATAGGTCAAACGCAAATCGTGGCGGCGCTTTTCGAGCTCCTCGGCGCTGTAGCCCGCGACCCGCGTCATCGACCCGGTGCAGGTGATCGTGCTGGCGGTGCGGGCCACCTCGACCAGCGACAGGTCGTTGGTCCGCTCGCCGTCGAACAGCCTCCGGTCAAGCGCGCACCCGGCCTCACGCGGGCGGGGGGAGAGGGCATAGACCATCGCGGTGTTCGGATCCCACCGCCTGTCGCCGCTCGGAAAGGTGATCGCGGCGTTGGAGACGCGTTGCCCGGTGTCCATCCGTTCGCCGTAGCTGCGCGGGATCGGAAGGTGCCCGGACAGAAGCCCGCGCGACTGCATGATGAATTGGACCTTCTTCACGACGCCGGCCACGCCGGACGTGTGAAACTGCGACCGGAAATCGAAGCGGTCGGCGTCGCGGCTGTGGTCTACCGTCAGGGTGCCGATCGTGATCCCCCGCAGTTTGATCTGGAACTGGTCGGCTGCCGCGGCGGGCAGCGGTCCTGCGACAAGGGCGGCGAGGGCCAAAGCTCTCCAGTCCATGGCGTAGGCTCCTGAAAATAGGTTTCGGCAATGGGCGGTCAGAAACGTGTGGTCATAATGAGGGGGCAGGCCCATCTGGCAACCCCTGATCTTGCCCGGCTGGACATCGGCGGACGGGCGTTGCAAGACGGTCCAAACCGGAGGGCTTGGATGGACATCGACGATCTGGCGAAGCGGGTGATGGCCGGCGAACGGCGCGCGATGAGCCGCGCGATCACGCTTGTCGAAAGCGGCCGAGCCGATCACCGGGCGCAGGCCGTCGATCTGATCGAGGCGCTGAAAACCTCCGGCAACACGGCCTTGCGCATCGGTCTGTCCGGCACGCCGGGCGTCGGCAAATCCACCTTCATCGAAGCCTTCGGGATGTTCCTCTTGGACCGTGGTCTCAAGGTCGCCGTGCTTGCGGTCGACCCGTCCTCGACCCGGTCGGGCGGTTCCATTCTGGGCGACAAGACCCGGATGGAGCAGCTGTCGCGGCAGAAGGATGCGTTCATCCGGCCGTCGCCTTCGCAAAGCCATCTGGGCGGCGTCGCGCGGCGCACGCGTGAGGCGATCGCGATCTGCGAGGCGGCGGGTTTCGATGTCGTGCTGGTCGAGACGGTGGGCGTCGGCCAGTCCGAGACGATGGTCGCCGAGATGACCGACCTGTTCCTTCTGCTGCTCGCCCCGGCGGGCGGCGACGAGTTGCAGGGGGTCAAACGCGGGATCATGGAGATCGCCGACATCATCCTCGTCAACAAGGCGGACGGCGAGTTGAAATCGACGGCGACCCGGACCTGTGCCGACTATGCGGGCGCCTTGAAGCTCCTGCGCAAGCGGTCGCAGGACCCGGAAGGGTTTCCCAAGGCGATGACCGTGTCCGCCTATACGCAGGACGGTCTGCCGGCCGCGTGGGAGGCGATGGAAACCTTGTCGGACTGGCACAAGGAAGCCGGTCATTTCGACGCCCGCCGCGCCGAACAGGCCCGGCACTGGTTTCTCGAAGACCTGCGGGCCGGTCTGTTGGCGCAACTCGATCGCGACCCCAAGGTGAAGGCGATGGTTCAGCGGCTGGGACAGGACGTGGCCGAAGGCGCGATTTCCGCGACCGCCGCCGCCGATGAGGTGCTTGCCGCGATGCGCGGATGACCCGAAAAAGGTCGCGCCTGCGGCGCGGCATGGCAAGCGCGACCCCGCCTGCGGCAGGGTCACGCGGATGGGGGAGGCCAGCCTCCACGTCGCGCTGAAGCGCGACTCCCCTCCGAGGTATTTTTGGACCAGAGAAGAGCGATCCGGCAGTGCTCGGTCAGACAGGGGTGACAAAATGCGGTCGGCAGGCTATGACCGTGCCATCCCATGACGGAGGTCAAGATGCCAACAGACAGGTTCTACGTTCACGCCTAACGGCCCGGACCTGTCGGGCTGTGCGCAGCCCATTCGCATCTTTTCCAGCACAATTCAGACATTGCTGGCCCGTTTTCAGACCAAGAGTCCCCGTCATGTTTCGTTTTTTCGAGAGTCTCGTGAACCCCTTCGCCCCGTTCCGCGAAGACACGCCGCCCGGCCACTACTGGCCCTACATCAAGTCGCAACTCGGTAACTTCCGTCGCATCCTGCCGTTCATGGCGCTGACCGGGATGTTCGTCGCGATCACCGAAACCGCGATCATCGCCTATTCGGGCCGGGTCGTGGACCTGCTCGACACCGGGCAGGCCGGGTTCTGGGCCGCGCATGGGTGGGAACTGGCGCTCGCCGCGCTCTTCATCCTTTTGCTCCGTCCGCTCATAATCGGCCTCAACTCGCTGTTTCTTGAAAACGTGCTGGTGTCCAACATGCAGGATCAGGTGCGCTGGCGGGCGCACAAGCACCTGCTCGGCCAGTCCATGAGTTTCTTCCAGAACGATTTCGCCGGGCGGTTGTCGAACCGCGTGATGCAGCTTGGCCCGGCGGTCGAGGACAGTGTGTTCATGGCGTTCGAGGCGCTCTGGTTCTCGGCCACATACGTGATCGCGGCGGCGTTCATCGTGAGCCAGATGGACCCGGTCCTCGCCATTCCGCTGGTGCTCTGGGTCGTCGGGTTCGTGTGGTACACCCTGTTCATCTCGCAACGCGTGGGTGCGGCGAGCGAGAAGTGGTCGGATGCCCGAAGCCTCGTCACCGGGCGGATCGTGGACGCCTATGCCAATGTCGAGACGGTGAAACTGTTCGGTCAGGGCAATGCCGAGGAGGTCTATGTCGGCTCCGCCATGCGCCGCCACCGGGCACGGCTGCAACGCTTCCTGAGGCTCATGACCGAGATGGCGGTGGGGCAGAACCTGCTGAACGGCCTGCTCATCGCCGGAATGCTCGGCCCCGCCGTGTGGCTTTGGTCAATCGGACGGGTCACGGTCGGCGACGTGGCGGCGGCTTCCGCGCTGACGCTGCGCCTCAACGGCATGTCCGGCTGGCTCATGTGGGTGGCGATCCGGATGTTCGAACATGCGGGCGTGATCCGCGAGGGGCTGCGCTCGATCTCGGTCGATCACGCCGTGGTGGATGCGCCGGGCGCGCCCGCCCTCGTGGTGCATAAGGGGGCGATCCGTTTCGACGACCTGTCGCATCACTACGGCAAGGGGCAGGGCGGGCTGGATCACGTTACGCTCGACATTCCCGCCGGGCAGAAGGTGGGGCTTGTTGGCCGGTCGGGCGCGGGCAAATCCTCGCTCGTGAACCTCCTTCTGCGGTTTCGCGATGCCGAGGGCGGTCGCATCCTGATCGACGGTCAGGACGTAGGCCAAGTGACGCAGGACAGCCTGCGCCGGTCCATCGGCATGGTGACGCAGGACTCGTCGCTTTTGCATCGGTCGGTCCGGGCCAACATCCTTTACGGCAGGCCCGATGCGACCGAGGCGCAGATGGTCGAAGCCGCGCGGCGGGCCGAGGCGGATGGGTTCATCCGCACGCTCGCCGACCCCAAGGGGCGCACCGGCTACAACGCGCAGGTGGGCGAGCGGGGCGTGAAGCTTTCGGGCGGACAACGCCAGCGGATCGCCATCGCGCGGGTCATGTTGAAGGACGCGCCCATTCTGGTGCTGGACGAGGCGACGAGCGCCTTGGACAGCGAGGTCGAGGCCGCCATACAGGAAACGCTCTACGGGATGATGGAGGGCAAGACGGTGATCGCCATCGCGCACCGGCTGTCGACCATCGCGGCGATGGACCGGATCGTGGTGATGGACGAAGGGCGGATCGCCGAGGACGGGACGCATGAGGAACTGCTCGCGCTGGGCGGCACCTATGCCGGTCTCTGGGCGCGCCAGTCGGGCGGCTTCCTCGGCGGATAACGCGGGGGTGACTTGGCCGCCGCACGCCGAGGGCTTAGGTAGAACCGGTGAAGATCGCGAACCTCATAGACCCGTTCCGCCCGGCGGACGGCCCGCCGCCCGGCACGTTCATCGCCTTCGTGCGCTGGACGCTGAAGGGCGCGTGGCCGGTCCTGTGGCTCGCGGCCTTCGTTTCGGTACTCGCGGGCCTGTCGGAAACCGGCACCGCCTGGGTGCTTGGCAAGGTCATCGACGGCGTCGTGGAAAGCGGGCGGGAGAACTTTTTCTCGGCCCGCAACCTTGGCCTTTTCGCGCTTACGCTGGGCTTTTTCATGGTTCTGCGGCCTGTGATCTTCGCCATTTCGAACCTCATGACGCAGGTGGTGGTCACGCCCGCCATCGCGCCGCTGGTCATCATGCGGCTGCATCGCTGGATGCTCGGCCAGTCGGTCGATTTCTTCGACAACGACTTCGCCGGGCGGCTGGCGCAGAAGCAGGCGCAGACCTCGAACGCGATGACGAACTTCGTGACCGAGGCGATCAACGTGGTCGCCTTCGCGCTCGCCTCGCTCGTCGGGGCCTTTGCGCTGATCGTGTCCATCGACCTTTGGCTCGCGCCGATCTTCATCCTGTGGTTCGTGGCCTATGCCGGGGTGATCCGGTATTTCATCCCGAAGGTGCGCAAGCGCGCCAAGGCGCGGGCCGGGGCGCGGGCGGTGGTCACGGGGCGCGTGGTCGACACGATCACCAACATCCGCACGGTGAAGCTTTTCGCCAATGCCGGGCATGAGGACGGATCGGCGCTCGACGCGGTCAAGACGTTCCGCGACACGGTCATTCACTTCGGCCAACTCTCGGCCACCTTCCGGCTGGTCCTGATGACACTCGCGGGCACCTTGCCGGTGATGCTCGTCGGGGGCACGCTCGTCGCGTGGCAGGGCGGCACGGCGACCGAGGGCGATATCGTCGCCGCCGGGACGATTTCGGTCCGGCTCGCGCAGATGACCGGGTGGGTCAGCTTCGCGCTCATGGGGCTTTACCGCGACATAGGCGAGATCGAGGACGGGATGCGCACGCTCACGCCCGACAAGCAATTGCGCGATGCGCCGGGGTCGACGGACCTTGCGATCAGCGAGGGCGAGATCCGGTTCGAGGGTGTGGATTTTGCCTATGGCCGGTTGAAGGGTGGCGTGCAGAACATCGACCTGACGATCAGGTCCGGCGAAAAGCTGGCCATCGTCGGCCCGTCGGGTGCGGGCAAGTCGACGATGGTGTCGCTCCTCCTCAGACTCTACGACCCCGAGGCGGGGCGCATCACCATCGACGGTCAGGACATCCGCACGGTGACGCAGGACAGCCTGCGCCGAGCCATCGGGATGGTCACGCAGGACACGGCGATGTTCAATCGCTCGGCTTGGGACAACATTCTTTACGGTCGTCCCGAAGCGGATGAAGAGGCGGTGATCCGCGCCGCCGAACGGGCCGAGGCGCATGACTTCGTGACCGATCTCGTAGACGCGGATGGGCGCGAAGGGTATGACGCGCATCTGGGCGAGCGCGGGGTGAAGCTGTCGGGCGGCCAGCGCCAGCGCATCGCCATCGCGCGCGCGATCCTCAAGAACGCGCCCATTCTGGTGCTGGACGAGGCGACTTCGGCGCTCGACAGCGCGGTCGAGGCGGCCATTCAGGAAACGCTCTACGACGTCATGTCCGACAAGACGGTGATCGCGATTGCACACCGCCTTTCGACCATCGCCCACATGGACCGGATTGTCGTGCTGGACGAGGGCCACATCGTCGAGCAGGGCAGCCATGCCGAGCTGCTCGCACAGGGCGGGATTTATGCCGATCTCTGGGCGCGCCAGTCCGGCGGGTTTCTGGGCGAGGCGGCAGCCGAATAGGTCAGTCGCCGACCGGGCGCATCCAGATTGCGAGGGTCGCGACCGCGCACAGCGTCAGCAACGTGACCACGGCAAAGCCGATGGATTGCCATTCGGTGAAGGCGGACAGCAGAAAGGCGAGCGCCGCGGTCGAGCCGGTGTTGGCCAGCATCCAGATCGACATGACGCGGCCGCGCAGTTCATCCTCGAGCCGCGCCTGCACGCCGATCTGCAAAGATACGCCGACATAGGTCGACGCGAATCCGATCGCCGCGGCTGGCGGGAGCGCCCAGTTGAAGCTCGGCGCGAAGGCGGTGCCGAGGATACCCGCGAAGCCGACCCAGATCAGAGCGAACCGCAAGAGGCGGTGCCGCACCAGCCGGTTTCCCGCGACGACCTGAAAGACCGCCGCGATCAAAGCGCCGCCACCGACGCACGAGGTCAGCAGCCCCAGCCCGGCGGCGCCGCGTTCGAAGACGCCATCCGCCAGAACCGCCATGATCTCGGGAAAGCCGCGCAGAATGCCGAGCGAAGCGACGGCGAGTAGGATCGACCGCCGGATCGGCCAGCGTTGCCAGACGACGCGGAATCCTTCGCTCAGATCGTCGATCATCCGGCCATGCCCGGAATGATCGCCTTCGCGCGGGATCAGCGTCGGCGCGATCACCACGTTCGGGATCGTCATGACCAGCGCGAGGCACGCGGCCGGCAACGTGCCGAATTCGGCGATCAGCATCCCGCCGAGCGCCGGGGCGAGGAGCCGCCCGATGTTGAAGTTCAACGCCGAGAGCGCGACCACCGACCCGATCGCGGGCCGCTCCACAAGGCGCGGTCCCAGCGACTGGCGCACCGGGTGGTAGCACGACATGACGGTGCCGAAGGTCAGCGAGACGAAGAAGAGCGCCGGGGCGGTCAGGACGTCGAGCAGCATCAGGGTTATCAGAAGCGCGGGCGCCCCCATCATCGCGAAGGCCACGCGCCGGAAGGCGAGCCGCGTGGACATGCGGTCGATGACCGCGCCGAAGAACGGGCCGAAGATCGCGACGGGAAGGAGCGTGGTCGCCGCGATCACGCCCACGAAGGTCGCGGAATGGGTCAGATCCCACGCAAGCCATGACATCAGGATGCGACTGACCCATCCACCGTTCGTGCCCGACACCGCGCCCACATAGAACCGCCGGAACTGCGGATAGGACAGGGCGCGTTCGCTTGCCTCCGGGATGTCGGGAATGTCGGTCATGGGGCGGTTAGACGCCAAACCTGTGCCTTGTGCAAGCATTTGCGCCTGACAGCCATGTGGGGGTCGGCAGGCAAGTTTCCGCGCGCGGTCGCGGGTCGTTTCCCGTGGAATCCGGGCGGTTCCGACGGCCCACAAGCAAACCTCCGCCGAATGTCCCGGATGCGTTGGAACGTATCGCGGGTCCGAGCCGTTGTCGCACCACGCTCAAGGGCGATCACGCCCGAAAAGAGAAGGAGAATGAGATGTTTAAGAAAACTCTGCTGCTTGGGTCCGCTGCGGCCCTGACCCTTGGTGCCGGCGCGGCCTATGCCGCCGAAGGGACCGCCTCGGCTGCGACCGACCTGAACATGCGCGTCGGCCCCGGCCCGAACTATTCCATCGTCGACGTGATCCCCGCCGAAGGCATGGTCGACCTGAACGGCTGCGTGCCCGGCGGTGGCTGGTGCGAAGTGACGTTCGAAGGCACGACCGGCTGGGCCTATTCGCCCTACCTGACGGTTGAAGAGACCCCGGTCGCCGAGATGCAGAACGTCACCGTCATCGAGTATGAAGAAGACAACAACGCGGGCGAAGCGGCCTTCGTGACCGGCGCGGCGGGTGCTGCGGTCGGCGCGACGCTGGGCGGCCCGGTCGGCGCCGTTATCGGCGGCATCGTCGGTTCCGCGACCGGCGGCACGGCGGCCTCGCTCGAGCAGGAGGTCGTGACCTACGTGCAGGCGAACCCGGTCCAGCCGGTGATCCTCGAAGGCGAGCCGGTGGTCGGCGTGACCGTTCCGCAGGAAGTGCAGACCTACGAGGTTCCGGAGTACCAGTATTCCTACCTCAACGTGAACGGCGACACCGTGATCGTCGACAACGAGAGCCGTCAGATCGTGCGCGTCGTGCGCTAACGACCTGAACAGGTTCGGACGACCCTTTGAGCGGCTCCCGCCAGAACGGCGGTGAGCCGCTCATCACGTCCATATGATGTGTCCGTTCATTGATTGGGAACAATATAGGCTTAGTTGCGTTGTCGGGGTAACCGAAAGGACAGTGACATGACCGCCAGTATCCATTACCTCCGCCCGTATCACGAGGCCCGTCTGGACGATATTCCGCTGCTCTGGACCCTGCCTGAAGGTGACCCCACCGGCATCGTGATCCACATCCCCGACTTCGGACAGCGCAAGGAAGAGACCACGGGTCTGCTCGAGCTTTTCAATCGGCAGGGTCTGATCGCGGTGACGCTGGACCTGCAACGTCACGGCGCACGCCGGGATGGCCATTCGCTCGAAGCCGAGGTGGCGAACGATTACACCCGTGTGCTCTGGACGCTTCTCGGCGAAACCATCCTCGACATCCCGACCGTCGCGACATGGGCGCGCCGCCGTTTCGGCGACCTGCCGCTTTCGCTCTCGGGCTTCGGCCTTGGGGGCGATGTGGCGCTGGGGGCCGCGCGCATGGTCAGCCGGGTCAAGGACGTGACCGTGGTGGGCGCCTCGCCCGACTGGACCTGTCCGCTCGACGGGTTCGACAAGATGACGGGCGCTGCCGACACCCGTGCTGGCGTGTTCCGTCAGATGCTGGAACCGATGACCCACGCGGCCGATTACGTCGGCCAGCGCATCCACTTCCTGCGCCTGCGCGGTTCGGACCGCTCCGCTGCCATCGACCAGTTCAAGTCGCAGATCCTCGATCTGTCGACCGGAGAGGGCGGCGAAATCGTCACCACAACGCTCGCCGCCCGCGACGGTGTCGATTTCGCCGACCCGACCGTCTGGTGGCCTCACATGGGGGCCGTCGCCGCCTGACATCGGAACCCGGCCTTCCGCTGCCGCGTTCATACGGCACCCGGAAGGAGGCTTGAGATGAGCATTACGGTCGGCGACACGGTGAAATGGCCCTGGGGCAACGGGACCGCCAAAGGCACGGTGCGCAAACGCTATACCCAGAAGGTCACCCGCAAGATCAAGGGGTCCAAGATCACGCGGGACGGGTCCGACGACAACCCGGCGCTGGTCATCAAGCAGGACGACGGAGACGAAGTGCTCAAGCTCGCTTCCGAAGTGAAGTCGGCGTGACATGGTTCCTGCGGGCCTGATCTACTACCCTGACAATCGCCCGGGCATCACCCGGATGCGGCACGGGCGGGGCTTTACCTACAAAGGAGCGGATGGCACGACCATCGCGCGCGGGCCCGAACGCGCCCGGCTGGAAGCCATGGCGATCCCGCCGGCCTATGAGCGTGTCTGGATGACCCCGAAGGACAACGGACATCTTCTCGCCACCGGATATGACGCCCGTGCGCGAAAGCAATATCGGTATCACCCGGACTGGTCCGAGGCGCGGTCGCAGACCAAGTACAGCGAACTCGCCGCGTTCGGGCGGCTTCTGCCGACGATCCGGCGCCGGGTGGCGCGCGACCTGAACGAAGAGCCGGGGGAGCGGGAATTCGCGCTGGCCGCCACGCTGGCGCTGATCGACAAGCTGGCGCTGCGGGTCGGCAACCCGACTTATGCCGAAGAGAACGGCTCTTACGGCGCGGTGACCCTGACCCGGCGCCACCTGCGGCTGAAGGACGGCGAGATGCAGATCGCCTTCACCGCGAAGGGTGGCAAGCGGGCCAGACGCCGGGTCACCGACAAGCGGTTGATGAAGGCGCTGGCACAGGCGCGCGATCTTCCCGGCGCGGAACTGATCACCTGGGTCGATGACGACGGCACGCCGCATGGGGTCACGTCGCAGGGGCTGAACGCCTATCTCGCCGAAGCTGCCGGAAGGGACGGTGTCACCGCCAAGGTCTTTCGCACCTGGACCGGCACCCTTGCCGCGTTCCGCACCGTGCTTGACGGTGAGGGGCATACGATCAAGGCCTTGTGCGATGCTGCGGCGGACAGGCTTCAGAATACACCCGCGATCGCGCGCAAGAGCTATATCCACCCGGCAGTCATCGAGCTTGCGGGGGTGGAACGACCCAAGCTGCCGAAACCCGACCGACTGCCGGGACTGGTGGCGGGCGAGGGGGCGTTGCTCGCGTTTCTGGATCGCCAGTGATAGGGCCTGCCCGGTTGGCGCGTCGGCCAGCGGGGATATGGCGACAAACCCCTGTTTTTCGGGAGGCGACTCACTTGACGCACCCGGAAAAACCGCCTAAAGCCCGCGGACGGAATTCAGGGCGCTGCGCGTGCGGCGCCCGTTTGTATTGACTGGCAAGTCTGGAAAACGGCGAAAACGCCCCGGAAACTGCCCGATAGATGAGGATGAACCCATGTCGCGCGTCTGCGAACTGACTGGCAAAGGCCCCGCAACGGGCAACAATGTCAGCCACGCCAACAACAAGACCAAGCGTCGGTTTCTGCCGAACCTGAACGACGTGTCGCTGGTCTCCGAGACCCTCGGTCGCCCGATCAAGTTCCGCATCTCGGCCTCGGCCCTGCGGACCGTCGACCACCGCGGTGGTCTGGACAAGTTCCTTGCCAAAGCCAAGGACGCGGAACTGTCGGCGAAGGCGCTGAAGGTCAAGAAAGAGATCGCGAAGGCTCAGGCCAGCGCCTGATCGCTTCCTGACGGATTTTGGAAACGGCCCTGCCAGAGCGGCGGGGCCGTTTTTCTTTGTGGGTGCTGCCGAAAGGTGCGCGCCAAGGCGCGCGCAGGGTTTGCGCCGCCTCGCGTTCCGCGAGTCGTCGCGATGGGGGAGGCCAGCCTCCCCCGAGTGCGTTTTCGCGAAAACGCCCTCCACCCCTCCGAGGTTTTCGGAAACGAAGAAGATCAGGGGCGGGTGCCCTGTGCGAGTTTCGTCATGCCCGGGATGAGGGGGCCGACGGCGACATCCGTGAACCCGGCGGTTTCGATCGCTTTCGCGAGCCAGTCGTCGTCGAGCGAGCGGGCCTCGGGCGTGAAGGCCGTGTGCTGGAGTTGCCAGAGCGCGGTGTTTTTCGGCCCCGACAGGTCGGCGTCGACCACGAAGTCATGGATCAGCAGGCGCCCGCCCGGCGCGAGGTGGGCGAAGGCCTTTGCGATCAGACCCTCGTGCGCGTGATCGGGCACGCCCGAAAACAGGTAGGACATGAGGATCGCGTCCTGCCCATCGGGCCAGTCGCCCTCAAGCGCGTTGCCGTGGCGGTAGGTCACACGGTCCGACAGCCCCGCGTCGGCCACATAGGCTTCGCCCAGGGCGGCGACGTTGGGGAAGTCGATGACCGTCGCCGTGAGGTCGGGGTTCGCCTTGCACAGCGTGATCGCGAAGGCCCCCGTGCCGCCGCCCAAGTCGAGCAGGGTGCGGACCCCGGACAGGTCGACGCGCTTGGCGAGGCCGCGCGCCGGGCCCAGGGATCCGGCGTGCTGGCTTTCGGAATAGAGCCGCGCCTCTTCGGGGTCGGAGAACCACTTGTCGTAGCTGTCGGTCGCATCCTCGGCCATGTCGCCGGACAGGGCATCGTCGATCTGGTCCATCAACGGATACATCTGCTGACCCACCTGCCGTTCGAGGTAGTCGGAGAAGTCGTATTTCGCCCCTTTCACCAGAAAGGCGGCGGCGGCGGGGGAATTGGCGAAGGTGCCGTCATCGTCGACCGTCGTCAGGTCGAGGCTGGTGAGCGCGGTCATGAGCGTGCGGCACCGCTCGGTCGGCAATCCGACCCGTTGGGCCAGCGTGCCCGCGTCCAACGGACCCGCGGCGAGCGTCGTGAAGATGTCGAACTTGATCGCGGCGAACAGGGCCTTGGACCCCATGTAGGCGAACGCGATATCTGAAATGTCTTCGGCTTCGGTCAGGCCGGCCATCTGTCTCCCCTCATGTTGGTGTAGGGGCAGCCTAGGCCGGTTCCGGCCCAAGACCAACCCGATACCTGCGACGTCATGGGACTTGCCGCCCGCTTTCGCCCGCGCTACCTCGACAGGCGATGAAACGGCTCGTTGCCATAGTTCTAAGCACGCTCATTGCGTTTTCCGGCGTGGTTCTCGCCGGGGCCAAGGGCGTGCCGGCGGTACACGGCACGGACATCGTCATCTGTTCCGGCGTGAACGTGACCACGATCACCATCGGGCCGGACGGCGAGCCGGTCGAAAAGGTCGAGGTCTGTCCGGAAGGTCACACGATCTTCGGCGCCGTCTTCGCCGTGCCGGACATGCCCACGCCGTTGGCACGGCTGGTCGCGACGGTCGCCCCGGTCGAGCCGGAAGGGCGCCTGTCGCGCGATGAACTCAGCCCCTCGGCACGGGGGCCTCCTGCGGCGGTCTGAACCCAAACCTTAGACACCCTTTCAGGAGACAGCAATGAAACGCATCCTTCTTGGCGCGCTGACCGCCGCCACCTTCGCTCTGCCCGCCACTGCCGGCAGCGAGATCACCATCACCGACGCCTATGCCCGTGCCGCCGGCGCCTCTGCCATGGCGGGGGCCGCGTTCTTCGTCATCGAGAACACCGGCAACGAGGACGACCGCCTGATCGACGCGCGTTCGGACATCGCCGCCAAGGTCGAGCTTCACACCCATATCGAGGGTGAAGGCGGCGTCATGCAGATGCGGCAGGTGGAAGACGGTTTCCCGGTCGCGGCCGGGTCCAGCCACGTGCTTCAGCGCGGCAGCGACCACGTCATGTTCATGGGGCTGAAAGCACCGATGGAACAGGACGCCACCGTCACGGTCACCCTCGTGTTCGAGAAAGCCGGAGAGATCGAGGTGGACATCCCCGTCGACCTCGAGCGGCAGCCGAACATGGGCGGCATGAACCACGGATCCATGGGGTCGAACTAGCGCCCCAGCACCTCGTCGACCCATAGGGGCACCACCTGCGATGCCGGGCCATAGCGCCCGGCGTCGAACAGGCCGCGCGCGTCCGTGGGTTCGAGATTGAGTTCGAGCGTCGCGGCGCCGTTCTGTTTCGCCTCGGTGACGAAGCCTGCCGCCGGATAGACGTTGCCCGATGTGCCGATGGCGACGAACAGGTCCACCTCGGCCATCGCGTCGTAGATCCGTTCCATGTGGTAGGGCATTTCACCGAACCAGACCACGTCGGGCCGCGTTGCCTTGGTCCCACAGGCGGGGCAGGGATCGTCGACCGACATCTCGTCCGGCGCGTCCCACCGATGGTCGCAGGCCGCACACAGGGCGCGCGCCAATTCGCCGTGCATGTGGATCACCCGGGTCGCGCCGCCGCGCTCATGCAGGTCGTCGACGTTCTGGGTGACGAGGATGACGTCTTCGCGCGCCGAGACGAGTTGGCCGAGCGCGACATGCGCCGCATTCGGCGCGGCCCCCCGGCAGTTGGCGCGGCGGGCGTTGTAGAACGTCTGGACGCGTTTCGGATTGCGCGCGAACCCTTCGGGCGTCGCGACTTCGTTCAGGTCGTACTTCGTCCAGAGCCCGTCCATGTCGCGAAACGTGCCAAGACCGCTTTCCGCCGAAATACCCGCGCCTGTGAGGATGAGGATCGTCATGGGGCGAGACTAGGCCGCTTGACCGGGCGCAGTCCACCAGCAAGGATCGTGACAAAACGGGGAGGGATATCCGATGAAAGCACCGTGGCATTTGTGGGTCGTGGGCGTGCTGTCGCTTTTGTGGAACGCGGGCGGCGCCTATGACTGGGTGATGGCTCATTTCGCGGCGGACAGCTACATGGGCATGATGACCGAGGAACAGCGCGCGTGGTATTCCGCCTTCCCGCTCTGGGCCGAGATCTTCTGGGCGCTGGGCGTCTGGGGCGCTGTGATCGGGTCGATCCTTTTGCTTCTGCGGTCCGGTTTCGCGCAACTGGCCTTCGTCCTGTCGCTGATCGGGCTGTTGGGCAATACGCTCCACTCGCTCACCAGCATGGGCAACGCGCTGGTCGACATGATGGGGCCGGGGTCGATGGCCTTTACGGCTGCGATCATTATCGTGGCGCTTCTGTTGTGGTTCTACGCCCGCGCGATGGCGCGAAAGCGCGTGCTCCGCTAATCCCTTGTCCCGGCCCCGACGGGGCGTGACCTTTCAATTTCCGTGCCGGGCCGCGACGTTCGGAGCGAGGAGGATTCATGCAGATCGCAAGGCTCGCGGATATCCGCGTCCACTATGACGACAGGGGGCCCAAGGACGGCCCGACCGTGTTGTTCGCCAATTCGCTGGGCACGGATTTCCGGCTTTGGGATCGGGTGGTCGCGCGGCTGCCGGACCATCTGCGCCTGATCCGCTACGACAAGCGGGGTCACGGGCTGACGACCGCGCCGGACGGTCCTTATTTCATGGGTGACCTCGTGCAGGATGCCGGGCGGTTGCTCGACCATCTGGAGGTGCGCGACGTGGTGGTCGTGGGCCTGTCCATCGGCGGTTTCATCGCGCAGGGGCTGGCGGCCGAACGGCTCGACCTGATCCGCGCGATGGTGCTGTCGAACACGGCCGCCAAGATCGGCACCACGGCGATGTGGGAGGAGCGGGTGGCGACGGTCCGTCGAGACGGGGTCGAGGCGCTGGCGGACGCGACGATGGAGCGGTGGTTCGCCCGGAAGTTCCGCGACAGCGACCCGGACACGGTCGAGGCTTTCCGCAACATGATGGTGCGCCAGCCGCTCGAAGGTTACGCGGGCTGCGCCGCCGCCATCGGCGAAAGCGATCTTTACGAGTCCACCGCGCGGCTCAAACTGCCGACACTTGGGATTGCCGGGTCCGAGGACGGGTCTACGCCGCCCGATCTGGTGCGCGAGACGACCGAACTGGTCGCGGGGTCCAGATTCCACCTCATACGCGGGTCCGGGCATCTGCCCTGCGTCGACAACCCGGACGAATACGCCCGAGTGCTCACCACATTCCTCACCGAGATAGGACATATCTGATGGCGCATTTTCTGCTTGTTCATGGCTCGAACCACGGGGCTTGGTGCTGGCGCGACGTGGTGCCGGAACTCGAGGCGCTTGGGCACACAGCCACCGCGCTCGACCTGCCGTCGCATGGTGCTGACAAGACTCCCATCGCGGATGTCACGCTGGATGGGTATGCCGACAAGATCCTCGCCGCGCTCGACGGTCCGACCATCCTCGTCGGCCATTCGGCGGGCGGCTACGCGATCACGCAGGCCGCCGAACGCGATCCGACCAACGTGGCGGGCCTCGTCTTTCTGACCGCCTATGTGCCGCAGCCGGGCAAGAGCCTTGTCGACATGCTGGGCGAGGCGCCCGAGCAGCCGATGAAAGGCGCGTTCGACATGGCGCCCGACAAGAAGAGCTTTCGGTTCAAGCCGGAATTCCTGACCCGCGCGCTCTACGGCGACTGTCCCGATGGCACCTATGACTACGCGATGGCGCATATCGGGTGGCAGCCGCTTTCGACCCAGACCGTGCCCGCCACTCTGACCGGGGCCTCTGACGCCGTGCCGCGGCGCTATATCTTCTGCACCGAGGATCGCGCCATACCGCTCGCCCATCAGAAACAGATGGCGGCCGGGTTCAGCGCGGACGAGACCTTCGACCTCGCCACCGGGCATTCCCCGTTCTTTTCGGCCCCCGGAGCCTTGGCCGACATCCTCGACCGGATCGCGAACGCCACGTAAGTCAGTTCGCACTTGCCTTGCCGGGCGAACCGGATCAAAAGCATTTGCGAAACGGCGTTTCATTTTCGGGAGGGCAGCATGGACAACATCAAGGCCGCGGTCTGCCGCGAACACGGCAAGCCGCTCGTGATCGAGGAGATCACCATCCGCCCCCCCGAAGCCGACGAGATCGAGGTCGAGGTTCACGCGGTCGCGATCTGCCAGTCCGACATTTCCTTTGCCGAAGGCGGGTTCGGCGGTCCGGTCCCGGCCGTCTACGGCCATGAAGCATCGGGGAAGGTCACACGGGTCGGGGCGAACGTGCGCGGTTTGGCCGAGGGCGACACGGTCGTCGTCACGCTCATCCGCGCCTGCGGCCATTGCCCATCGTGCCAGACCGCGCGACCTGTGACCTGCGAAACGCCGTATGACTCGCTTACCGAAGGGCCGCTCAAGACCGCTTCGGGCGATCCGATCTATCAGGGGCTGGAAACCGGGGCGTTCGCGGAAAAGGTCGTCGTTCTGGCGTCACAGGCGGCCAAGATCCCCGACAGCGTGCCGATGGACAGCGCGGCCCTACTGGCCTGCGGGGTCATCACGGGGCTTGGGTCCGTGGTCAACGTGGCGAAGGTGCGCCCCGGACAGAACGTGGTGGTGATCGGCGCGGGCGGCGTGGGTCTCAACGCCATTCAGGGCGCCCGGATCGCGGGCGCGGCGCGGATCATCGCGGTCGACATGACCGAGGACAAGCTCGCCATGGCCAAGGAGTTCGGCGCGACACATGGCGTTCTCGGCACCGAGGAAAAGCCGTGGTCTGCGGTCAAAAAATTGACGGGCGGACGTGGGGCGGACGCGGTCTTCGTCACCGTGGGTGTCGCGCCGGTCTATGATGTTGCGCCCCGCTACCTCGCCCCGGGCGGCGAGGTCATCATGGTCGGGCTGCCGCACGCGACCGAGAAGGCGAAGTATTCGCCGCTCGGCATGGGCAACGCCAGCCAGGGCATTCAGGGCACGATGATGGGCGACACCGTGATCCGCCGCGACATCCCGTGGATGGTCGATCTGTATGAGCAGGGGCGGCTGAAACTGGACGAGTTGATCTCGAACCGCTTTTCGCTCGACCAGATCAACGAGGCGATCGCGAGCACCAAGTCGGGCAGCGCCAAGCGCAATGTGATCGTGCTGAAGTAAGGTCTGTTCCGGCGCTGCTCTTCTTTCAGGGTGACGCTGTGCCAAGCGAGATTGTGCGCTGTTCCCGACCGCTCCCGGGGCTGCCCCTCCATGCGACGGCGCATCCCTCCGGTGGTAAAAGACACGATGAATGCCTGCGGGACGCACCGCCCGCAAACCGCGCCGATGCAGCCGCGATCAGCGTCGCGCACATAATAGGGGTGCGGGCGAAATCGACTTTCGAGGCCAGACGAATCTTGCCGACCGGGAAAGGCACGATAAAACAGGGGGATGAGACAAATAGACTTTGGTTCGCCCGAAAATCACGTTAGGCACGTTTGCGATGATCGCGTTTGACACACTCACCCCTTTGGCGCTTGTAGGATTTCTGGGTGTCGTGCTCTACGTCGGCGCCTACGCCATGCTCGCCTTCGGGGCCATTCGCGGAAACGGCTACGTCTATCCGGCTTTGAATCTGGTCGCGAGCCTTCTGGTCCTCGCCGGTCTCGCGGACGCCTTCAACTGGCCCGCGGCTGCGCTTCAGATCGGCTGGGCGGCGATTTCGGTCTTCGGCATCGTGCGTATCTACCTTCAGAACTCCCGGCTCAACTTTTCCGAGGAAGAGCAGACGCTCATCGCCTACGGGCTGCCCCGGATGTCGAAGCCGACCGCACGCAATCTGCTCAATCGGGGTGTCTGGGTGAATGCCGAGCCGGGCACGATCCTGACGGCCGAGGGCGAATGCGTGACGCATCTGCACTTCATGCTGCACGGGTCGGCAGCGGTGAAATCGGGCGGGGCCGAGATCGCCGAGATCAAGCGCGGTTTCGTGGGCGAGATGAACGTGATGGAAGCGGCGCCCGCCTCGGCCACGGTCACGGTCGCCGAGCCGTCGCGCATCTTCACCGTTTCGGGCACCACGCTGCGGTCTCTGGCCGAAAGCGATGCGGATTTCGCGTCGAGCCTGTCCGTTCATCTGGCGCGCTCGACCAAGGAAAAGCTGATCGAAGCGAACCGCAAGCTGTCTGCGCCGGCCAGAACCCCGGACCATGTCGACTGACGTTCAAGGCAGGGTGCCGCTACCAAGACGCGCACTCGCCGGTGTCGTCATGGGTTTCGACAATCTGGGCCGTTGCGTCGCGCTGGCGAGCCTTGTGTTCACCGGCAGTCTGGTGGCCGGTGCGCCGCTGTCCATCGTCCTGTTTCTTCTAAGCGGGATCGTCGGGACCGGAACGCTTCTGCTCAACCGTTACTTCGTCGGGCCCGCGTTCTCGAACGTGCAGAATACAACCGTCGCGATCCTGCTGCCTGCGGTCGTGATGGTCGGCGCGTTCGACATGCCCGACGAGGCGAGGATCGTCACGGTTTTCACCCTTCTCGGGGTGACCGCCGTTCTCGCCGGGATCGCCATGCTCGTGATCGCGACGATGGGGTGGAGCCGGTATGTCCAGCTTATCCCGTTCCCGGTTTCATCCGGCTATCTGGCTGCGACCGGGGCGCTTCTGATCGTGTCGGCGCTGCGCATGGTCTGCCCGCCCGACCTGTGCATGTCGGGCGTGACCGGACCGATTTCGCCCGCCGAGGCATGGCTCGTCGCGCTCACGCTCGTGACCGCCGCGATCTTCTTCCTCGCGATCCGTATATGGCCGAACTACGGGCTGGTGGGGGCGCTGTTCACCGTGCTCGCGGGGTTCTACATTGCGTTGAGCGTGCTGGGCATCGGCATCGACGAGGCGCGGGGCGTCGGGCTGTTGCCTGCCATCGACCCGTCCCGCGTGCCGCTCGACCTGCACCCCGACATGATCCGCGCGGTGCGCTTCGACCTCATTCTCGACGCCGCGCCCGTCATCGTCGCCGCCGTCATCGTCAGCCTGTTTTCCGCGATGCTCAACATCACCGGGGTCGAACTGGTCCTGCGTCGCGACATGAACACCGTGCGCGAGCTCAAGCGCGAAGGTGCGATCAACATCGCGACGGGTCTGCTTGGAAGCACGGTGAATTTCCTCAGCTCCTCCAACACCACCGCCGCGCTTTTGCTGGGCGGGCAGGGGCGCGTGACGGGTGCCGTCACCATTGCGGTTCTCGCCCTCGGCATGGTGTTCGCGCGTCCGATCCTCGCCTTCGTGCCGCCCTTCCTGACCGCCGGGCTGCTGGTCTTTTTCGGCGTGTCGATCTTCAACCGTTGGTGGCTGGGCACGCGCGCCCAGCATTCGCTTGCCGAGTGGCTGCTGGCCGGGGCGATCGTCCTCGCCTCGGTCACGATCGGGATGCCCGCCGCCGTCGTTCTGGGCCTGACCGCGGCGTCGGTGATCTTCGTGATCTCATATGCCCGTCTTCCGGTGGTGCGCGCCGTGTCCGACCTGACCGTGACGCGCTCCACCGTGGATCGCGGGCGCAAACAGGCGAAGTATCTCAAGAAACACGGCCACGAGGTCGGGGTCGTCGCCTTGCAGGGGTTCCTGTTCTTCGGCTCCATCGAACGGCTGATTTCCCGTGTCCGCGACCTGATGGACAGTCAGGTGGATCTGACGACCGTGATCCTCGATTGCAGCCGGGTCAGCCGTATGGATGCCTCCTCCATGGCCGCGCTCGAAAAGCTGGACATCCTTGCCCAGAGCCGTGGCGTGAAGGTCGTTCTGGCGGAACTGAACGCCGACACGGTGCGCGAGGTGACGCGCAGCGGCGTGATCGGCCCCGACAGCAACCTGTCGTTCGCCAAGACCACCGATATGGCGCTCGAGGCGGCCGAGGATGCGCTGATCGCCCGGATGAAGCCCGCCGACGCGCAAGATGACGCTTTGTCGTCGCTCGTCTCGTTGCTGGGCGACGCCGGGGCGGCGGAGCGCCTGTTCGCCCAGATGGAGCGCGAGGTGGTTGCCGAAGGCACGCGGATCGTCACGCAGGGCGAGACGTCGGGCGATGTCTACCTGTTGGAAAGCGGGGCGCTTTCAGTGTCGATCCGCACCTCGGACGGCCACAGCATCCGGGTTCTGAAACAAAGGCCCGGCGCCATCGTGGGCGAGATCGCGGCCTATGCGGGCATCCCGCGCACGGCCGATGTCATTGCCGACGTGGATTCGGTCGTTTACCGTCTGAGCGAGAAAAAGGTGCGGGAGTTGCAGGACACGGCTCCGACACTGGCGGCCCATTGGCACAAGGCCATGGCGGCGGGGCTGGCGGAAAAACTCGACCGCACGAACAAGATACTGGGGCAAAGGGCATCATGACACCGGCTTTCGTTCTGCTCATCCTGCTGCTCTTGCAGTTCAAGCATCTGCTGGCGGACTATGTCTGGCAGAACGGCTGGATGATCGCGAACAAGGGCAATTACGGCCATCCCGGCGGGCTGGCGCATGCGGGTCTTCATGCGCTCTTGACCGTGATCGTGCTGGGCGTGACCGGCTTCGCGCTGTGGCCGATCCTGATCCTCGGCCTTCTGGAATTCGCGATCCACTATCACATCGACTTCGCCAAGGACCGGATCACGCGGGTGCGCAAGCCGGACCCGAAGAAGCGCGAATACTGGGTGTTTCACGGCATAGACCAGTTCTGCCATCAGGTGACGCTCGTCGGAGTCGTCGCCGCGCTCTTGTGGTTTGGCTGACACAGACGGGGCGGGCCTGACCGGGAGTCGAAAGCAGGTTTGCACCCAACGGGCAAATCCATATTCTTTCACGAGTATTTGCAAATTTGAGATTCTGCCGCATGGAAGTCTGCCCGTGCGGCGAGGGGAGACAGGGATGATCCGCCACGCCGGACAGTGGGCCGCAGCACTCGGGCTATCGCTCGCGCTGGGCGTCCCGGTCCAAGCCGAAAGCCTGAAATCTGCCGTTCAGGCCGCTGTGACCGAAAACCCGACGGCCCGCGTGCGCAATGCGGACGTGCAGGCGACGACTCTCGACCTGTTGGCCCGCGAACGCGATTTCCTGCCCACGGTGACCGCGACGGCCGAGGCGGGGGCCTATTACTACAACGACCCCGCGCGTCTGGCGCCCGCCAACAACAACCGGGTGACGGCCGGCGCACGCGCGAATGTCGAAGCGAAATACGTCATCTTCGACGGGTTCCGCCGGGCCAATGCGGTCTATCGCGACGCGGCGCGGGTGGACGAGTCGATCTTCCGCCTGCTCGATGCGTCGGAAACGCTCGCCCTGTCGGCGGTCGAGGCCTATATCGACGTGCTGCGCCATCGCAACCTCGCCGCCGTCACGCGCCAGAACCTCGTCAAGCATCAGGACATCGGCAATCAGGTCATGGACCTCGTCGACGGGGGCCGGTTGCCTGCCTCCGAACGGTTCGAGGTCGATCAACGTATCGCCGCCGCGCGTCTGGTCGGCGTGCAGGTGCAACAGGCCCTTCGCGATGCCGAGGATCGGTATGAGGCGGTCGTGGGCCACAAGCCCGAGGGGCCGATGTCGATGCAGTGGGTGCGCAACCTGCCGCTGACGAAAGAGGCGTTTCTGCGTCAGGCCGTGGCCCAGAGCTTTCAGGTCAAGGCCGCCGAGACCGCGATCCGGCAAAGCCGCTACGACGAAGAAACCGTCCGGTCCGGCACCTTGCCGCAGGTCGCCGCGCGCACCGGGGTGAACGCGGGTCTCAATCAGAACGGCGTGCCGGGCCGCTCGGTCGATGCCTATGCCGCCGTCGGTGTGGAGTGGGAGATCTTCTCGGGCGGGCGCAAGGCGCAGCGATCCGCCGCGATCATGCGCACCGTGCAGGCTCAGGCCGCGCGGGATGCCGTGGTGCTCGACGTGCGCGAACTGGCCGCGACCACGTGGAACGCCTATTCCGCCAACATCGAACGCACGGTGCTGATCGACCGCCAGCTTTCCGCGACGCGCCGGACGGCGGATCAGTATTTCACGCAGTTTCAGGCCGGCACCCGCAGCCTGATCGAAGTGCTGGGCGCCGAGGCCGCGTGGTTCAACGCCCGCTTCGAAGACGTGAGCGCCGAAGCCTCATACGCCTTCAACCAGTATCAGATGCTCGCCGTCGAAAGTCGTCTGGCCAGCCATTTCGGCGTGCGTGCGTCCAACATGGCGCTGGCCCCGGGTTTTGAACGCCGCGCGGTCGAAACCGGACCGTTCTCGGTCTTTTCGACGGACATCCCGGCGCTGAAATGAACCAGTCACCTGCGGCGACAACCGGGAACGGGTCCGACGCCGGACTCCGGACCGCCGCATGGCTTGCCGATCACCACAACCGCCCGCGGACGGATGACGCCGCCCGCGCGCGTCTGCCGGGGGGCGAAGACACGCGCCGACCCGAAGTGCTGTCGCGCGCGCTGGCGTCGGCGGGCCTACGCGCCCGTATGGTCACGCGCCGCCCGGACCGGCTGGACCCGGCGACGCTCCCCGCGATCCTGTTCGACTTCGAGGGCACGCCCTTCGTCGTCACCGCCGCACGGGGCAACCGGCTGACAATCGTGGAACCCGCGAAAGACGGGCTGGAGAGCGAGGTCAGTCCCCGCGAATTGCGCCACCGCGCCCGGCGCATGGCCATGCTGGTCACGACCGATGAGCAGCGCGACGAAGCTGCCGGACCCCCGGACGGCCACTGGTTCTGGCGTCCGATGCGCGACAACCGCTGGGCTTGGGTGCAGATCGTGATTGCGGCGCTCGGGATCAACCTTCTGGGCCTCGCCATGCCGATCTTCGTGATGAACGTCTACGACCGCGTGATCCCGAACCTCGCCTTCGTCACGCTGACCACGCTGGCGCTGGGCGTCGGCCTTGCCGTTGCGCTCGACTTCGCGCTTCGGTCGGTGCGGGCGGCCGTGCTCGAGCGGATCGGGCGTCGGCTGGACGTCGGCATCTCGGCCACGCTCTTTCGCCATGCGCTTGGTCTCAGGCCCGCCGATATGCCCGGCGGCGCACTGGGCACCGCCACCTTTCTGCGCGACTTCGAAATGGTGCGGGAGTTCTTCGGCTCCCAAAGCCTCGTCGCCGCCATCGACCTCGTGTTCATCGGCATTTTCATCGCGGTGCTCTGGCTGATCGTCGGGCCGCTCGCGCTCGTCCCGCTGATCGCGATCCCGATCATGCTGGTCCTTGCCTTCGCCGCACAGACCCCGATGGGCAGCGCCGTGGCCAAGGCGCAGGCCGCTGCGAACCGCCGCCAGAAGGTGCTGATCGAGGCGCTCGCGGGGTTGGAGACCGTCAAATCCCTGAACGCCGAACCCGTGATGCAGCGCGAATGGGATGCGGCCACCGCCGCCTCGGCTAGGGTTTCGGGACGTTCGCGGTTCTGGTCCAACTTCGCGGCCAACGGCACCATGGTCATCCAGCAAGGCGTGAGCATCGGGATCATCACCTGGGGCGTGTTCCTGATCGCGGAGGGGCGCATCTCCATCGGCGCGCTGATCGCCGCCAATATCCTGTCGGGCCGGGCGCTGGCCCCCTTGGGCGCGATCGCCCAGACCGTGTTTCGCGCCCAGCACGCCCGGCGGGCGATGGCCTCGCTCTCCGACCTGATGGCGGTGAAACCGGAGCGCCGCGACACGATCACCAGTCCGCTGGTCGTCGGCACGGGCCGGGTCGAGACGAAGGGCCTGACATTCACCTATCCCGGCAGCACCGTGGCCGCCGTCAACGACGTGACGCTCGACATCGAGCCGGGGGAAATCGTCGCGCTCGTCGGGCGGGTGGGATCGGGGAAATCCACGCTCGGCAAGTTGATGAGCGGGCTTCTGGCGGCCCAGCAGGGCACGATCCTGATCGACGGTCAGAACATTACGCAATACGACCCGGCAGAACTGCGCCGCGGTGTCGGTTACCTCCCGCAGGAGCCGGAGTTGTTCACCGGAACGCTGGCCGAAAATCTAACCATCGGCGCGCCGCGCGCCACGTCGGACGAGATCGCGCGCGCCCTGTCGCTGTCCGGCATGGACGGCTTTGTCGCGACACTCCCCAACGGCTTGAACACCTTTATCGGTGAGCGGGGCGGCAACCTGTCGGGGGGTCAGCGTCAGGGCCTGTCGCTTGCGCGCCTCATCCTGCGCCGCCCACGCATCCTGTTCCTCGACGAGCCGACGAACGCGATGGACCGGGACATGGAAACGCAGGTGACCGAGCGTCTGTCGGGCCTGCGCGAAGATGGCGCCGCGCTGATCCTGTGCACGCACCGCCCCGGCCTCGCCGCGCTCGCCGGCCGCATGATCGTCATGGACAAGGGCCGCAAGGTGCTTGACGGGTCCAGCCAGCAGGTCCTCGGCACGCTCAAACAGGCAGCTCTGACCCGGCAGGGGGAGGCAACCTGATGTTCGGTCCGACCATCGACGAGGACTACGTGAATGCCGCCGGAGCGGGGCCACAGGGCGAGGGGCGGCGCGGGGCGCTTTTGTTGACGGTTCTGGTCGCGGGGATCGCCGGGTTCATCTGGTGGGCCGCCGTGTTCGAGATCGAAGAGGTCACGCGCGGCGCCGGTCGTGTGGTGCCGAGCCAACAGGTGCAGGTGATCCAGAGCCTCGAGGGCGGGATCGTGCGCGAAATTCTGATCGAAGAGGGCGCGACGGTCGATCGGAACGCGCCGCTTTTGCGGATCGACGACACCGCAGCCGGCGCGCAGCGCGGCGAACTTCTGGAACAGGAAGCGACGCTGATGGCCGAACTCATCCGGGTTCGCACCGAAGCCGAGGGGGGCGAGGCGCTTGCCTTTCCCGAAACTCTCGCCGCCCGGGCGCCCGAGGCTGTCGCGGCGGAGCAGGAGGTGTTCGCCTCCCGCCGTTCGCAGCTTTCGTCGGAATTGCAGGTGCTTCAGGATCAGCTGACCCAAAGGCGGGCCGAAATCGAAGAGGCGCGCGCGATGATCGCCAAGCTGGAGGGGCAGATCGCCCCGCTGGCCGAAGAGGTGCGCCTGACCCGGCAATACGTGGAAACGGGCGCGGTCACGCAGATCGAGCTGTTGCGGCTGGAAACCCGACTTGCCGAGCTCGAGGGCGACCTTGCCGTGAGCCGCGCGCGGATGCCCCGGCTCGACGCCGCCATTGCCGAGGCCGAAGCCCAGCTTGAAACGGCGCGCCGTGCCTATGTTCTGACCGCGCGCGAACGGCTGGCGCGGGTGCAGGGCGAACTGTCCGTTCTGCGCGAAACCCTGCGGGCCGCCGAAGACCGCGTGACGCGCACCACGCTGCGCGCCCCCGTGCGCGGGGTCGTGAACACGCTCAACGTCACCACCATCGGTGCGGTCGTCGGCCCCGGCGATCCGCTGGTCGAGATCGTGCCGGTCGACGACCATCTGCTGATCGAAGCGCGCATCAGTCCGCAGGACGTGGCTTTCCTTCGGCCCGGTGACCCGGCCTCGGTCAAGATCACCGCCTTCGACTACGTGGTCTACGGTTCGCTGTCGGGCACCGTCGAACGGATCGGCGCGGACACCCTGACCGACGAGGACGGCAACGCGTTCTTTCAGGTCGCCGTGCGCACCGACAGCACGGATCTTGGTGGAAACCAGATCAGCCCCGGCATGGTGGCTCAGGTGGATATCCAGACCGGACGCAAGACGGTGCTGGATTACCTGTTGAACCCGTTCCTGCGCGTTCGGGACGAGGCGCTGCGCGAGCGGTAACCGGCAGGGCCGCTATTTCGAGGTGGCGACAAAGACCCCGTCCCAGTCGCCGGGGGGGGCGTGCCGCGAAAGGCCGCCACGCGCCCGCGATACAATTCGACATACCCGTCCAGAGCCAGCCCAGCCGATTGTCCCGCATCGGCCAGCGCCGTCAGCGCCGCGTCGCAGGCATCCCAATCCTGCGTCGCATAGGCGACGCGCATCCGGTGGTTCGCCTTCGCCACGCGCGGCCAATCGGGATGGGACAACAGGTCAGGTCCGCCCAGCAATCCGAAGATCGTCACCGGCAGGGTCTTGCCCTTGACCCGGACAAGGTCGATTTCGAGCATCGCGAAATCGGTGCCCACCCCGTCGTGAACGCTTTCGGAGATGATGATCCCCAGTCCATAGGTCTTGGACAGCCCTTCGAGCCGGGACGCGAGGTTCACCGTGTCGCCAAGCGCGGTGTAGTCGAACCGCGTGTCGCTACCCATGTTGCCCACGGTGCAGGGGCCGGTGGACATGCCGATGCCCACGTCGATCAGCAGCACGTCTTCACCCTCTTCCGCGATCCGCTCGCGGTTAATTTCCTGCACCCGGTCATACATCGCCAGCGCAGCGCGACAGGCGGCATGGGGGTGGTCGGGGATGTCGAGCGGGGCGTTCCAGAACGCCATGACGGCGTCGCCCATGAATTTGTCGATGGTGCCCTTTTCGGCGAGGATCGCGTTGGACAGGGCGGTGAGGAAGCGGTTCATCAGGTGGGTCAGGCCCACCGGGTCGGTGCGGTAGCTTTCCGCAATGGTGGTGAAGCCGCGCACGTCGGAAAAGAGCAGCGTCAACTCCTTGCGCTCGCCGCCCAGCGTCAGGGCGTCGGGGTTTTCCGACAACTGGTCGACAAGATCGGGCGACACATACTGACCGAAGGCCGACCTGATCTGCCGCCGCATCCGTTCCTCGCGCAGATAGTTCAGGCTGGCCATCAGGATCAGCGTCAGGACCGCGGTGATGATCGGGAAGGTCGGGTCGAGCAGCAGGCGCCGCGCGTCGAAGGCGTACCACGACGCGCCCGCATATCCGGCCATGACGACGACGGCGAGGATCATGACGAAGCTCGCCCGGAACGCGGGCACGAGGGTCACGATCACCAGCCCGAGAAGCGCGGTGATGACCAGCTCCACCGCGATGGTGGTATTCGGCCGCTCCAGCATCGTTCCGGCAAGGATGTTTTCGAGGATCTGAGCGTGAATCTCCACACCCGCCATCGAGACACCCAACGGGGTCGGGCGGAAGTCTTCCAGCCCGATGGCGGAGGTGCCGACAAAGACGAGGTGCCCGGCAAGCCGCCCCTGCGGCATCCGTCCGGTCAGCACATCGGCGGCCGAAACATAGCGCGCATCGTTCGACGGTGTGAGATAGGGCCAGACCGACCCGTCCGCCGCCGTCGGCACCAACTGCCGGGCGACCACGACGCCCTCGATCCCGGCGGCATTGGTGCGCACGGCAAAGGCGTCGCCCCCGGTCGCGGCGCGCAGAAGTTCGGGCGCCAGACCGAGCCTCAGGCTGTCCTGAACCATCAGGACGAGCGGGGCGCGCCGATAGATGCCGTCCGGGTCCGGCCGCGTGGAAAACACGCCATGCCCCAGCGCCGCGTCTTCGATCACCGGCAGGTTCTGCAAGAGACGGGGGTATTTCTGGAGGAACGGCGTCGGGTCGTCGCCGAGGATCGCGTGCGGCACCTCGCGGATCGGGGAGGCATCGCCACGGTCGCCGGCAAGGCGCACGCTGGTCTGGCCCGCCACGACGCGGGATCGGGCGATGGCTTCGGCGAAGAGCTGATCGTTGTCCGGCAGATCGACCAGTTCGTCGCGCAAGGCGTCCGGCAGACCGGGTCGCTCGGTAAGTCGGGCGGGCGAAAGGCGATCCGGTTCGGAAAAGATGACGTCGAAGGCGATGGCCGCCGCCCCATCCGTTGTGATCGCATCGACGAGGCCGGCAAGACGATCCCGTGGCCACGGCCATTGCCCCAAGGCTTCGATGCTGGCGTCGTCCAAATCCACGATGGCGACCGGCTGGCGCGTGAACTCACGCGGTTTGATCTGCTGAAACAGGTCGAATGCCCCGAACCTGAGGGCCTGAACCGGAGATGGGTCCGCGATCCGCAGCGCCAGAAGCAGGCACACGAGGCCGAGGCCAAGGGCCCTTGACGACGTGAACCGGCGCACCCCGCTTGCGAACCGTGTCCAGATACTCCCTGCGCCCATACCGCCCCTGCCTGTTGTCCCGCCAAGCAAACGGGCGCGGGGGCCGTGGGTCAATCCTCAATCGAAACAATGCCCCGCCGATGGCGCGCGCAAGGCGCATCCGCGAAACCATTCGACACCCAAGATGCAATTTTCTTTCGAATCGGGTAAGAAAAGATGGCAATTTTGTGAAGCTACATTTCTTAGGCACGGGACATTATGCGCCAGCTCGACTTCTCGACCGGCTCCGGGGCCGCGCCATCGGCTGTTCAATACGTGACGAGTGCCGACCCGGTCGTCGTCGATGACCGCCCGATCTTTACCGCCGATTTCAGCCGCGAGGGCTATGACCTCGTCCTCGCCTCGCCCGGCCAACCCGACCTCCGGCTCGTCGATTATTTCCTGCAAGAGACGCCCCCCGATCTCGTGGCCGGGAACGGCGCGGTCCTGCGCGGCGATCTGGCCGCGCGGCTCGCGGGTCCGATCATGCCCGGTCAGTATGCGCAGGTCGGAGGCGCCGCCAGCACCGATCCCATCGGTCAGGTCGAGGCGCTGGACGGCGTGGCCTTCGCCGAACGCGCCGACGGAACGCGCGTGCAACTGGACGTGGGTTCCAAGATCTACCAGAACGACGTGCTCATCACCGAGGGCGGCAAACTGTCGGTCACCTTCGCCGACGGGACGATCTTCACCCTCGCCGCCGACAGCCGCATGGTCATCGACTCGCTCGTCTACGACGCCGAGTCACAGGACGGGAACAGCGGTGCCTTTTCGCTGATCGAGGGCGGGTTTGTCTTCATCGCAGGCGAGGTGGCCAAGACGGGCGGCATGGACGTCACGACGCCGACCGCCACCATGGGCATCCGGGGCACGACCGTGCTGGTCGAGATCACCACGCTGGACGGCATCTCGACCGTCGAAGTGTCGCTCAACACCGACCCGGATGGCGGTCAGGGCGCGTTCGAATTGCGTGATCTGGACGGCAATCTGATCGCGACCATCGACTCGACCGACACCAAGTGGATCGTGTCGCCCGTCGAAGGCGAAACGCGCGAGGTCGTACGGACGGCGGAGGACCTGGCCGACGACCAGACGCTCCTCCTCGACGCCGCCCGCGCCTATGCGCTCGCCTTTGAACGGGTCGATGCCGGCGGCGCCTTCGTCGAACTCGTCTCGAACGCCGGGTCCGGGTCGAACGGCCCCAACATCGGCGACGACACCGGGACGCAAGGCAACCAGAGCGACCCGGACAACACACCGCCGCCGCCGCCCGGCACCTCAGGCGGCACAACGGGCGGCGCGCCCAGCCCGCCGCCGCCCACGACCCAGACGGGGGGCGACGAGGCACCGCAGAATACGGCCCCCGAAGCCCGGAACGATGCCAGATCGACGGTCGAGGACGGCCCGGTGACCGGCAACGTGCTGTCGAACGACAGCGATACGGACGACGACGACCTGTCGGTCATCATCAATACGCGGCCCAAGCACGGGACGCTCACGATCGGTCAGGACGGCAGCTACAGCTACACGCCGGAGCCGGACTTCAACGGGACCGACAGCTTCACCTACACGGTGTCGGACGGAAACGGCGGCACCGACAGCGGCACCGTGACCTTCACCGTGACCTCGGCGCAGGATGCACCCGTCGCGGTGGACGATGCGCTGACCCTCGCGGAAGACGCCGGTCCGGTGACCGTCAACGTGCTCGCCAACGACAGTGATGCCGACGGCGACACGCTGAGTGTCATCGACTGGTCCGTGCTGGACGTCGAAGGCCCGTGGACGCCGGGGGAGGATGGCGACATCAGCTTCGCTCCGCCCGCCGATTTCAACGGATCGGAAACCATCGAATACACCGTGTCGGACGGGCACGGGAACACGGATACGGCGAAGCTCACCGTCACGGTCACACCCGTCGGCGACGCGCCCGTTGCCGACGATCAGGCAAGCGAAACGGCTGAGGATACGCCGGTTCAGATCCTACCCGCGTTCGCGACGGTAGATGCCGACGGCGACTCGGTTTCGATCATCGCGTTCACCCAAGGGTCATTCGGCACGGTCGTGGACGATGGCGAAGGCGGGTTTCTTTATACCCCAGCCGAAAACGCCCACGGCACCGACAGTTTCACCTACACGGTCAGCGACGGCACGGGCGCGACGGACATAGCGACGGTCAGCGTGACGGTGACACCCGTCAACGACGACCCCTTCGCGACGCCCGAGAGCCTGACGGTGGCCGAGGACGGTTCGGGCGTGGTCTATCCCGCCTTCGACGGGACCGACGTGGACGGCGACCCGGTGTCGATCAGCGGCTATTCGCAGGGTTCCAACGGCAGCGTGGACACGGACGAAGAGGGCGGGCTGGTCTACACCCCCGACGCGGACTTCAACGGCACGGACAGTTTCACCTACACGGTGAGCGACGGGCAGGGCGGGACGGACACGCAGACGGTGACCGTCACGGTGACACCCGTCAATGACGACCCTGTCGCGACGCCCGAGAGCCTGACGGTGGCGGAGGACGGTTCGGGCGTCGTCTATCCCGCTTTCGACGGGACCGACGTGGACGGCGACCCGGTGGCGATCAGCGGCTATTCGCAGGGTTCCAACGGCAGCGTGGACACGGACGAAGAGGGCGGGCTGGTCTATACCCCCGACGCGGATTTCAACGGCACCGACAGCTTCACCTACACGGTGAGCGACGGGCAGGGCGGGACCGACACGCAGACAGTCAGCGTCACGGTGACCCCGGTGGAAGACGGACCGGAGGCCGTCGACGCCGCCGTCAGCACGGATGAGGATGTGGGCGTCACCGTCTATCCGTCGTTCGCGGGCACCGATCCGGACGGTGACGAGGTGTTCATTTCGGCCTATTCCCAAGGGGCGCACGGTTCGGTCGCACCCGATCTGGAAGGCGGCCTGACCTATACGCCGGACCCCGATTACAACGGAAACGATACGTTCACCTATACGGTCAGCGACGGGAACGGGAACACGGACACGGCCGAAGTCACCGTCACGGTGGACGCGGTGAACGATGCGCCCAGGGCGCAGGACAGCGTGCTCGAGGTCGATGTCGATACCGCCACCGCGGGCGCGGTCGTGGCGACCGATACCGAGGGCGATACGCTGACCTACACGGTGGCCGAAGCGCCGGACCACGGCACGGTCGAGCTGGATGGGGATGGGGGCTACATCTATACGCCGGACGAGGGCTACGCCGGGTTCGACCACTTCGTCATGCAGGTCTCGGACGGCAATGGGGGGAGCGATCTTGCCACCGTAACGCTCGAGGTCGCGCAGGAGAATTTCCCGGTGTCGGGCGGGCAGTCCGTCTCGCTCGCCCTGTCGGAAGAGCCGGTGGGCGATGCTCCGGCCGGGAACCTCAGGATCGGCGTGAGCGAGGTTCAGTCCAACATGATCAACCTGTCCTTCGCGCTGGATGCGTCGGGGTCGGTCGGGTCGACGGGGTGGAACCAGATGCGAGCGGCCGTCGGAAACGCGCTGTCGGCTTTGTCCGACCAGTTCGCCGGGTCCGAGACGACCGTGAACGTCCAGTTCATCCGCTATGCCTCGGACGTCAGCTACAACCAGACCTTCGACCTCGTGGAAGACAAGGTCGCACTCATCGACGCGATCACGACGCTCGGCTTTACGGGGGGCGGCACGCAGTGGGACGACGCGCTCGATGCGGCGAAAGGCTTTTTCGACGCATCGGAATCGGACGCGGCGAATGCCACGAACATTCTCTACTTCGTCACCGATGGGCAGCCCACCTCGAACTCGCCGTGGGAAACGTCGCTTCAGAACATCGAGAACGCGCCCTATGACGTCGACATTCAGGCTTTCGGCATAGGATCTGGATACAACACGACCCAGCTTGCGCGGGTCGACAGCGACGATGAACCGACGGCGGTTTCGGAGCCGGGCGCTCTGCTCGCCGCGATACAACAGTCTCCCCTGTTCGCCGCGCAACTCGTCGGGCTGTCGATTTCGCTGGTGGCGGACGGTGTGGAGCATCTGGGCATTGCCGACGAGACGAGCCCGGCGCTGACGTCCGACGGCCTGAACTTCGACCTGCCGCTGGCCGAGATCGCCGGGATCGGGGAGCTTCTGGGGGAAGAGAACCTGTTCTCCGCATTCGCGACGTTCGATCTGGACGGTGACCTCGGGACCACGGACGATCAGGTGACGATCAATTCGTTCGAACGGATCGCGAAGAAGGACGTGGCGCAGACCCTTGCGGGCACCGACAAGTCCGACCTCCTGCTGGGCAGCGGCGAGGATGACGTGCTGTCCGGTGGCGCCGGGGACGACATCCTTGTCGGTTTCGGCGGGACCGATGTGTTCGACGGCGGCGCGGGGCGGGACCTTCTGGAACTCGCGACCGGGGCTGCCTCGGACTTGATCGAGACGCTTTCGGGGTCCGATATCGAGGCCATAAGCCTGTCGAACGGGCTTGCCGATACGCTGTTCCTCGACGTGACGGACGTCATCAACCTGTCCTCGACGGCGGATACCGACCTCGAGCTTCTGTTGAACGCGGCATTGGGCGAGAGCGCCACGATCCTTGGCGAGACGGGCGATGTCATCACGCTTCTGCCCGATGGTCCCGGCGCGTGGCAAGCGGTCCAGAGCGGCGTGGACGATGGGCAGGGCAACACGCTCGACATCTATCAGTTCGTCGAAGGCGGCGTGGTGATGGCGACGCTGGGCATCGACGACGACGTGACCGTGAACATTCCGTTGCCTGCCTGATCCGCTTCGCTTGACGGCCAGGCCGCGCGCGCCTAGCGTCAATTCGAAAATTTTCGAACTGACGACGGGAGGTGCATGATGCGTGCATGGGTTCAGAACGACAAGGAAACGCGCGGCGGCTGGGCCGAGATCGACGAGGTCGTGCCGGGTGATGGCGAGGCGCTGATCCGCGTCACGCATTCCGCGATCAACTACAAGGACGGGCTGGCGCTGACCGGCACCTCGCCCATTTTCCGTAGCTTTCCGATGGTGCCGGGCATCGACGTGGCTGGCGTGGTCGAGCACGATCCCTCGGGCCGCATGGCGCCGGGCACGGACGTGGTCATCACCGGACATGGCATGGGCGAAACGCGCTGGGGCGGATATGCCGAAAAGCTCGCGGTGCCCGCCGACTGGCTGATCGCGATTCCATCGTCGATGTCGAACGAACATGCCGCCGCGATCGGGACCGCGGGCCTCACGGCCGCACTTTGCCTCGACGCGCTCGAGGATCATGGCGTGCGCCCGGACAGCGGGCCGATGGTCATCACCGGCGCGTCGGGTGGCGTGGGCGGCTATGCCGTCGCCCTTGCCGCAACCGCCGGGTTCGACGTGAAGGCGGTTTCGGGCCGGTCCTCGGAAAAGGACTACCTGATGGGCCTCGGCGCCTCGGAAGTGGTCGACCGCGCGCCGTTCGAGGACAAGCCCCGTCCGCTGGGGAAAGAACAATGGGCCTCGGCCATCGACGTGGCGGGTGGCGAAATCCTCGCCAATGTCATTTCGGGCATGCAGTATGGCGGTGCGGTCGCGGCCTGCGGGCTGGCCCAGTCTATGAACCTGCCTACTTCGGTCGCACCCTTTATCCTGCGGGCGGTCGCGCTGCTCGGCGTCGATTCCGTCTATGCGCCGCCCGAAAAGCGCGCGCGGGCCTGGGGCCGGTTCACGCCGGAAGTGGTGAAACGCTTCGACCCGATGCTGGTGCGCGAGAAATTCGACGCGGTCGACGGCTTGGCGCAAGACCTGCTCGACCAGAAAATCCGGGGCCGGGTCGTCCTGTCGTGGTGACGCGATGACGGGCCCGGACAACCGCACGCTGGACCTTTTCGAGGCGCTGGGGCATCCCCTGCGCCTCAGGATGGTCGAGATGATGGCGGCGGTCGACGACCTCGCCTGCACGACGCTGGAAGCGGAATTGCCGATCGCGAAATCGACGATTTCCTACCACGTCAAAATCCTCTCGCAAGCCGGGCTGATCGAGGTGCGGCGGGACGGACGGTGGTTCAACTACCGCCTGCGTCGTGACGTGCTCAAGGACAAGCTAACGGATTTCGCGGCCTCACTCGACCAGCCGCGCCCGGCGTCTGACGCGCGGCATTCGCAAGCCGGGGCGGCAGGTAAACGCGCCGGGTGAGGGTGAGGTCCACCCAAAAGCGGTGCCCTGCCAGTCCTGGCCGTGCAGATCGGCTGGAGCGCCGGAAACCACCGTCCCGGCCACTCGGCAAGACCCTACTCCTGAAGGTCTTCCGCAAGCATCTCGATGAACCGCTCTGCACTATGCGATAGCGTATGGCGGCGGCGCTTCACGAGGCCGGCGTCGCGAGCCACGACCGGGTCGACAAGCGGGACGCTGCGAATGCCCGGGGCGGGTTGCGCGCGGGCGAGCCGGCCGGGCAGGATGGCGAAGCCGATGCCGCAGGCCGACATCCAGGCCGCGCTGCCCAGAAAGCCCACCTCGGCGACCACGCGCGCCCGAATGTTGAGCTTGGCCAGCGTCGTTTCGACCATGCCGCGCACCCCGTAGTCGCGGCGCGACAGGATGAGCGGTTCGTCCTTCAATTCGCGCCACCCGACGCAATCGCGTTCGGCGAACGGGTGGTCGACTGCGCAGATGATGCAGAGCGGATCGGAATTGAGGCTTTGCCAGTCGAGCGCGGACTTGTCCTCGGGCTCGGTCCCGATCCCGAAATCGGCCCGTTGCTCGATGATATTGGAATAGAACTGATCGGGCGCGCAATCGTCGAGGATCAGGCTGACGGCGGGATAGGCGGCCCGGAACCGGCGCACCGTTTCGGGCAGAAGCGTAAGCCCGGTCGCGGGGGTCGCGGTCAACCGGATGCGGCCACGTTCGAGGTCGCGCAGTCCGCGAATGGTCTCTTCCAGCGTCGACAGGTCGCCGAGGATGCGTTCGACCAGACCGATCACGCTTTCGCCCGCCGCCGACGGGGCCAGCGACCGCGTCGTGCGCTCGAACAGCGTGGCGCCAAGGACCGTCTCGGCCTGCCGGATCAGAACGCTGGTGGCCGATTGCGTGATGTTGAGCGCCTCTGCCGCAGCCGAAATCTGGCCGGTGCGATAGACCTGCTGGATCGCGCGAAGCTGTTTCAGGGTGAGGCGTGAGACGGACATCAGATACATCAATTAAATTCATGAATAAATTAGAAAAATTCGATTATCTTATCAAGTATCCCGGTTTAGCCTGTCATCACACGTCGGTCGCACCGAAGAAAAGACGACGGCGTGCAGGGAGGAACACATGATTTCGAAGATCAAAGGACTTGCCGCCTCGGTGGCACTTGTCGCTTCAATGGGCTTTGCAGCGGATGATGCGGCCGCACAGGGGCGCGTCACCATCGGGACCAACCCGCAGGGCTCGCTCTACTACACGATCGGCAGCGGGATCGCGGCTGCGCTTCAGGATGCGATGGGGCGGCAGGTGACGGTGCAGCCGTTCACCGGCTCGTCGGTCTATCTGCCGCTTATCTCGGCGGGCGAAGTGACGGTCGGATTGAACTCCGCCATCGATGCCGGCGGCTGGTATTCCGGCGAAACCTCGGGCGAGGCGCTGACGGACCTGCGCGTGCTGGCCCGTCTCTGGCCGCTCCGGCAGGCCTTCATCACCCGTGCCAACGATGGGATGACCGAGGTCAGCGACCTTGCGGGCAAACGCACGGTGATCGACATGACCGCGCTGACGGGTGTGACCGCCGTGAACCTCGCGACGATTCAGGCCGCGGGCCTGACGCGCGACGATGTCGAACCGGTCGAGGTGTCCGGTCTGAAAGCCGGGCTCGACGCGCTCGTCGAAGGCTCGGTCGATGCGACCGCCGCGGCCATCGGCATCCCGCTGACGCAGCAGGCCAACGCGGCGATCCCAGGTGGCATCCGCTATCTCAGCCTGACGGGAGAGACCGCGACGGAGGCCTTCTTCGATGAGACTCTGCCGGGCGTCTACCCGCTCGAGGTCGGTCCGAACCCGGCCATGCCCGAGATCACCGAGCCGGTCGTGGTGTCGGCCTACGACATCTTCCTGACGACCAGCGCGGCGCTTTCGGATGAGGAGGCGACCGCCATCCTCACCGCGCTCTACGATGCCTTCCCGCAACTGCGCGAGGATTATCCGCCGCTGCGTGGCGGTGCGCAGGACGCGATGGGCAACGCAAGCAACACGGTGCCGTATCACCCGGCCGCCATCGCCTTCTTCCAAGAGAAGGGGTTGTGGACGGACGCGAACGAAGCCCGCGAAGCGAGCTTCGCGCAGTAACCGCGAAACCGGCGGCCGGGTCCGGCCCGGCCGCCACGTCTCGTCGCCCAAGGGGCGTTGATCGGTGTGCCGGTTTCCCGGCGCACGCCCAATCCCGGAGCACCAGAAATGCGCGCCGTCGCCGCTGTCCTTGCCGCGAGCCTGCCTTTGCTCGGCATCGCGTGGACCTTCAACCTGCCGGGCCTGCTGGGGCAGGTCTACATCACCGAGCAATACCTCGCGGTGATTTTGGGCCTGACCGTGCTCGCCGGATTGGTGCTCAAGCGCCAGCCCCCGGTGCCCGTGGTCGTGGATGTGGGGTTCGGTCTGCTCTCGCTCGCCGGCTGGTGGTGGCTGGCCCTGAATTATCAGGACTGGCTGCTCGACCCGGTGAACAGGGGGCCTGAGAAATGGGTGCCTGCGGTCGTGGGCATTCTCGGCCTGTTCGAAGCGACCCGCCGTCATTGCGGGCTGGTTCTGAGCGCACTGGGCGTCGGCTTCATGCTGTACGGCTTTATCGGTCACTTCGCGCCCGGCATCTTCGAAGCCGCCTATCTGTCGCCGCCCCGCTACCTCCTTTACGTCTACAACGACTCGAACGGCGTGCCGGGGCTGGTCCTCGGTGTCGGGGCCACGCAGATCCTCGGGTTCATCATTTTCGGCGCGGTGCTGACGGCGGTGGGTGGCTCGGCGGCCATGACCGACCTTGCGATGGCCACGATGGGCCACCGGCGGGGCGGCCCGGCCAAGGTCGCGATCCTCGCCTCGTCGCTGTTCGGCACCCTGTCGGGCTCGACCGTCGCCAACGTCATGTCCACCGGGGTCGTCACGATCCCGATGATGAAGAAAAGCGGCTGGCCTGCGCGCCATGCCGGGGCGATCGAGGCCGTGGCCTCCAACGGCGGCCAGATCGCGCCGCCGGTCATGGGCGCGACGGCCTTCATCATCGCCGAGTTTTTGCAGATTTCCTATACCGACGTCGTGATCGCGGCGCTTCTGCCTGCGGCGTTCTACTATATCCTGCTCTATCGGCAGGTGGACAGCTACGCCGCCACGAACGGGCTGATCGGCGAGCCGCGCGAGTCGCTGCCGCGCCTCGGTGCGGCGCTCAAAGGGAGCACGCCCCTGATCGTTCCGCTGGGCGTGTTGATGTATTTCCTGTTCTGGCTGGGCTATGCGCCGGGCAAGTCGGCGCTTTATGCCTCCGGCGCGGCGCTTGTTCTGTATCTCGCGACGGGAATGCGGCTTGTGTCCGGGCTTCGCGAACTCCCCGGAATCCTCGTGAGGGCCGGCGAAACGCTGATCCCGATCCTGCTGGTCTGCGCCATCGCCGGTATCATCATCGGGACGATCAACGTGACCGGGCTCGGCTTTGCGCTGACGCTCGCCCTCGGCAATATCGCCGAACTGGGCGGGGTGCTGCCGCTGCTCCTCACCACCGCCGTTATCGCCATCGTTCTGGGCGTCGGAATGCCGACCTCGGGCGTCTACGTGGTGGTCGCGGTGCTGCTGGCCCCTGCGCTGGTGCGTCAGGGGATCGACATCACCGCCGCGCATCTTTTCATCCTCTACTTCGGCCTGCTGTCGATGCTGACGCCGCCGGTGGCCATCGCGAGCTATGCCGCAGCGTCAATCGCCAAGAGCGATATGTGGCAGACCGGCGTGACCGGGGTGCGGCTTGCCTTCGTGGCCTATCTGCTGCCGTTCGTCTTTGCCTTCAATCCCGCGCTTATCATGGACGGCACATGGCTCGAGATCGCGGTCTCCTGCGCGACCGTCTATGCCGGAGGATACATTTTGGCCGACATACTGGCCCGAAAGCACGCCTTCGGCGGCGGGCTGGGTCGGATCGCGGCGGCGCTCGCAGGGCTCGTCCTGTTCTGCGCGACGGCGGTCTTCGATCCCGCCCATCCGGTCGCCGTGGTCGCGGCCGTAGGCAGTATCGCCCTCGTGGTCCTTTTCGGCTGGCAGGCACGGCGCGCTGCGGCCCTTCCAGAGCTTTCCACCAAAACCCCGAAGAACGGAGAATCCGATGCCCGAGCATAACCCGAACCCGCCCTACAAACGGATCGCCACCGAAGAGGCGTGGCTGCCGCAGGAGATTCTCGAACTCTACCGCGCCGAGATCCGCGACAAGGCGATCAACGAACCCGGCTTTCAGGCGCTCTGGGGCTTCTTCGCAGGCGACAATCCGATCGCCAAGGATCACAACCGCCGGATCGTCGATCTGGGAGAGGAACGGCTTTCGGACATGGACCGCGCGGGCATCGACATCGCGGTTCTGTCGCTGTCTTCGCCCGGCGTCCAGATCTTCGACGCCGCGACCGCGACGAGCCTGGCCATTCGCGCCAACGACGAACTCGCCGAAGGGATCGCGAAGAACCCGGATCGCTACGTGGGTCTGGCCGCGTTTTCGCCGCTCGACCCGGAAGGCGGCGCGAAAGAGCTCGAGCGCGGCGTGACCAAGCTGGGCCTAAGGGGCGGCATCCTGAACTCGCACACGCTCGGCACCTATATGGACGACGAAAAATACTGGGCCGTTTTCGAAGCGGCCGAAAGCCTCGGCGTGCCGATCTACCTGCACCCGAACACGCCGTCGCCGCAGATGTTGGAGCCGTTCCTGTCGCGCGGTCTCGACGCGGCGGTTTACGGTTTCGCCTGCGAGACGGGGCTGCACGCGTTGCGGCTGATCGTGTCCGGGCTGTTCGACCGGTTCCCGAAGCTTCAGATCGTGCTCGGCCATACCGGCGAGGCTTTGCCGTTCTGGCTCTACCGGCTCGACTTCATGCACACCCGTCTGTCGCATTCGAACCGGTATCCGGGCGTCGGGCCGCTCAAGCGCAAGATGTCCGAATACCTCCGTGAGAACTTCTACTATACCTCCTCCGGCGTCGGGGACCCCAAGCCGGTCATGTACGTGCAGGACGTCATCGGTGCCGACCGCATGATGTATGCGATGGATTATCCGTGGCAGTACGTGGTCGAGGAAACCGCGTTCTTCGACGCAATGCCGGTGCCGCCCGAGACGCTGAAGGCGTTCTACGAGGATAACGCCCGGAAGGTCTTCGGCATCTCATGACCGACCTGTCCGCAGATGTCGTGATCGTCGGTGCCGGCCCTGTCGGGCTGACGCTGGCGATGGAGCTTGATCGGCACGGTGTCTCGACCCTGATCGTCGAAAAGCGCCGCGCCGGTGAACCGCCGAGCGTCAAGTGCAATCACGTCTCGGCGCGTTCGATGGAGATCTTCAGGGGCCTCGGCATCGCCGACGATATTCGCGCGACCGGCCTGCCGGACGACTATCCGCACAGTGTCAGCTATCGCACCACACTCACGGGGCGCGAGATCGCCTGCGTTCCCATCCCGTCGCGTGCGGGGCGGGAGCGCGGCGATCCTGGACCGGACACCGACTGGCCGACACCGGAACCTCCGCATCGCATCAACCAGATCTATCTCGAACCCGTTCTGTTCGAGGCGGCGCAGGCGCGGTCGGGGATCACGGTGCTGAACGAGGCGGAAGTGACGGATTTCACCCAATCCGCCGGCGGCGTCCGGGTCGAGATATTGGGGGCGGGCGGCGAGGCTCTCAGCGCCCAAGGCCGTTATCTCGTCGGATGCGACGGCGGGCGGTCCATGGTTCGCGGTGCGATCGGTGCCAAGCTTCGCGGTGACGCGGTGGTTCAGCGCGTGCAATCGACCTACATCCGTGCGCCCGGTCTGATCGACCTGATGGAGGTGCCGCCGACATGGGGGATGTTCGCCTTCAACCCCGTGCGCACCGGCGTCGTCTATTCCATCGACGGGCGCGAAACATGGCTCGTCCACAATTACCTGAGGGATGACGAGGCCGATTTCGACAGCATCGACCGCGACTGGGCGATCCGGCAGATCCTTGGGGTCGATGACGATTTCGAATTCGACATGCTCGCGCGCGAAGACTGGTTCGGGCGCCGGCTGGTGTCTGACAAGCTGCGCGAGGGCAACGTCTTCATCTGTGGCGACGCGGCGCATTTATGGGTGCCATACGCGGGCTACGGCATGAATGCCGGGATCGCGGATGCGCACAATCTGGCTATGCATATGGGCGGGGTCTTTGCCGGTTGGGCCGACCCACGGTCACTGGACGCGCACGAAGCGGAACGACTGCCGATTACCGAGCAGGTGTCCTATTTCGCGATGAACCATGCGCATGAGATGGCCCGCAAACGCAAGGCCGTGCCGCCCGAGATCGACGAGGACACGCCCGAAGGCGCGGCTGCGCGCGAGACGGCGGGGCGGGCGCTTTATGACCTCAACGTGCAGCAATATTGCTGTGCGGGCCTGAACTTCGGCTATTATTACGACGCCTCCCCGCTGATCGCGAAGGACGGCACGCCGCCGCCCTATACGATGGGCAGTTTCACGGCTTCGACCGTTCCGGGCGCCCGCCTGCCGAACGTGCAGGTGGATGCGGAGCGGTGGCTCTACGACGTTCAGGGCGACCGCTTCGCCTTGGTGCGCACCGACACATCCGTCGACGTGGATGCGCTTCTGGACGCGGCGCGGGCCGCCGGTTTGCCGATCACGGTGATCGACCTGCCCGACGCCCCCGCGCCCTATGCCGAGGCGCTGGTGTTGGCCCGCCCGGACAACCACATCGCATGGCGCGGGAACGCACTCCCGCCTGACCCGGCGGCCCTTGTCGCACTGCTGCGGGGCGCCAAGATGGCCGAGGTGGCGGCATGATCGTCGACGTCCACACGCACATGCTTACCGAAGACTACCTTGATCTGCTGCGCCGCGAGGGCGGGCCGGACTATACGTTCCGCACGCTTCCCGGCGGGGGCGAGGTGATCGACAAATGCGGGGTGCCGTTCTTCACGCTCCTGCCGCCGATGTGGGATTTCGACCAACGCATTCGCGACATGGACGCCGCCGGGGTCGATGTCTCGGTCATCTCGCTGACCTCGCCCAATGCGATCTTCCCGGATGCCGATTTGGGCAGGCGCGCGGCCCGGCTGATGAACGATGCCTTCGCCGAGGCGCGCACCGCCCATCCCGATCGCCTGCGGTGGTTCGCCTCGCTCCCGTGGACCGATCCGACCGCTGCGGTCGAGGAACTCTTGCGCGCGGTCGCGCTCGGGGCCTCGGGCGTCATCGCGGTCGCGACCGTTGACGGCACGCCGCTCACGGATCGCGCCTTCGCGCCGATCTGGGCCGCGATCGACGCGGCGGGCCTGCCGGTCTTCCTGCATCCGTCCGTGCCGCCCGGCGGCGAGGCGCTGGGTCTTGGCGACTACAACCTTTCGCCTCCGGTCGGCTTCGTCTTCGATACCACGCTCGCAATCAGCCGGATGCTCTACGACGGGTTTTTCGACCGCTATCCGAACCTGCACATGATCCTAGCCCATGGGGGCGGCACGCTGCCGTTCCTGATCGGGCGGCTGGATATTTGCCACGAGCGCATCCCGGCCTGCGCGGCCGGCACGAACAATCGGCCCTCGCGCTTCCTTGACCGGATCTACCTCGACAGTGTGGTTTACACCAAAGGCGCCCTCGACTTGTGCATCGAGACGGTGGGCGCGGATCGGATTCTGTTCGGGTCCGACTACCCCCACAACATCGGGGACATGAAGGGGCGGCTCGACCTGCTCCGGGCAAGTGCGGCGGCGCACGAAGGCGCGGCGGCGAGCCTGTTCGGTCTGCTGGACTGACGGCTTGGGAAGGCAAGCCGTTTTCGTGAAACGGGGCAAGGCAATGATGGGCGTTCGACCACGAAACGAGGGTTAGGCATTGGCCCGGAAACTGCGGCGGTCTGGCCAGCTTGCGTCCGAGCGGCGGGATTTAGCTAGGGTCTCTGCACGCAACCGTCGAAACTGCGTGCGGGAAGTGCCAAGCAAAAGCGCACCCTGCGCTTGACCACTGCGACGACAAGACGACCAATTTCGTGCCAATGACCTGATGTCCTTGGCGACCCCTCCAGGACTCGAACCCGGAACCTGCTGATTAGAAGTCAGCTGCTCTATCCAGTTGAGCTAAGGGGCCGCTTGCAGGCGAGATAGCCGCAGCAACCGACCCCATGCAACCGCTTTCACGCCTATCCGCGCAGCTTGCGGCCCACCATCCACACGACCGGCAGCGCCACTACGAAGCCCGCGACAGCGGCCCAGACGATCGGCATGGTCGTGGTGTAGCCAGCCGTCAGCGCGGCGACGATGAAAATACCGGCGAGCGTCGTGCCGCCCATGGCGTAAAGCGCAATCCAAAGGAACATCGTTCCCTCCCCAATTCACACGCGCGTTCCGTGTGAAGATGGGGGGGCCGGGCCGGACCTGTCCTTGATCTACGTCATTCCGTTTACTGAATACGTTTGGCGATGAAGAAGGCTATGGGCCACGCGATCAGCCAGCCCGCGACGGCCGAGGCCAAGAGAGGCCAGAGGCCGGTCACACCCGACACCAGCGCGATCACGAGGGCCACGCCCGCGAGCGTGGCCCCGATGATCGAGTGCATCATGAAGACGAGGCGGGTCACGGGTTCGGGCGCACCATCCGCGTCATGACGTCGGACTTGAAGATCACTCGTTGCGCGACCGCGCCGAGGAAGTGGATCAGCACGACGATGAGCAAAACGGTCTTGAGCAGTTCATGCCCCTCGGCCGCGTTCTCGATTCCGCCGAACCAAGCGACCGCGCCCGACACCGGGACGAGGATCATCAGAAGATAAAGGGTGACGTGCGTGGCATGTGCGGCAAGCTTCAGCACGGCAGGCTCGTTCTCGGGCAACGGCGGGGCACCCCGCCGCAACTTGATCGCGAGCCGCCAGATCGCCAGAGCCAGAACGGCCAACCCGGTGAACACGTGCTGCGCCACAAGCGCGTTGCCCTCGTAGCCGCCTGTGCGCATGAGGCTGCGCCACGCCTCGGACATGGCATCGTGAAACACGAATTGCGCGGCGATCAGAAGGAAGATGGCCCAGTGCAGAATGATCTGGGTGCGGGTATATCCATGCGGCATGGCGAAGCTCCGGGTTGTTCACCCCTAACATACGCCACGCCACGGCAATTCCGTCGCGGTAATTCGCCTCAGGCCGGGATGTGCCGGTCGGTCTTCCAGTCGGGATCGTCGCGGCGCACCTTCTTGGTGTCCCATAGGCCCGCGGGGATGCCCACGATCAGCCCGACGACGCCGGCGACCACGAAGGTCACCCATGTGAACAGCCCCAGCGCAAGCCCGGCGATCACCACCACACCGGCGACGCAGAGCGCCCAGAGCGGGATGAAAAGCAGTCTCCAACCATGTTTCATGATGTGTCTCCTTTGCCGCTCAACGCGCGGGCAAAGGGGCCGGTTCCGATGCGCGTCGGGCCTCTAGGCACCGTTCGCAAGCGCCTCGCGCAGAAGCGCGGCGTTCTTGCGGTGCGACTTGAACACGAGGTCGAACAGATCACCGACGAGCGGGATGCTCCCGATGACGTAATCGACGCCCGCATTCCACGCCATGCGCCCGATGGTGCGCTTGGGCACGCCATGTTTCCACGCGACCGACATGATCCAGAGCGAGGGCAGGAGCATCGCCGTATCACCCACGCCGGGGATCAGCCCGATGATCGAGTCGAGGCCGAAGCGCAGGCGCGTGCCGGGGATGCCGTAGCGCGTGTCGAGCAGTCGGGCGACCCGGTCCACGCGGGCAAGATCCTCGGCACGGTCGGGCAGTCGGGCGGTCAGGGAAGTGTCGGTCGGCATCGGTATCTCCTTCGGGAAACCGAACGACCGCCCGCGCGCTCTTGTTCCGCCCGGGGGCGGATGCCGCAGGGGCCAAGCGGGCGTCAGAGTGTCCCGTCCGCCAGACGCCGCCGCACCGTTTCGATGATCTGCGAGGTCGAGATGCCCTCGTGATAGGGCAGCCGCCGAAGCAACCCGCGCCGTGTCATCGGCTCGAACGCCTCTTCGAACCCCTCGCCGAAATAGACGAAATGATCGGGGCGGAACCGCTGATACCGCGCCTCATAGCTGTCCGCGACTTCCGGCAGCGGGTCGATATAGGCCTCATCGACCCAGCGCACCGCCTGAACCTGTTTCAGCCGTTCCTCGGCGGGCAGGATCGGCGTGCGCTTGTAGCTTTCGACGACGGTATCGACATGGACGCCCACGATCAGGTGGTCGCCGAATGCCTTGGCCTCGCGCAGCGCGGCGAGGTGGTTGGAGTGCATGAGGTCGAAGACCCCTGTGGTCAGAACCACGGAATGCGGTTTCGCCATCCTCGTCTCTCCTTGATTTCGAGCGGCGGCATCGGGTCGGCGGGGGGCATCGGCGGCGGCCCGTCGCCCGCACCCTGCGCCTCGGTCCAGCGCCCCGCGACACGGCGCAGAAATTCGGGCGCGCCGGTGGCCCGGACAAGGCCGGGCGGGCTGAAGAAATGGTCCCAATGGGTGACGTGCACGCGCCAGCCGGGGCCGTAGAAGGCACCGAGTATCCGCTCGGGCGCGCTCGGACGCCAGAGCCTGACCCCACCCACGGTGAACCGTTCCCGGCCCGTGTGCGGAAACCCGTAGGTGAGGAAGCCGTTGCGAAAACACCCGGTCGAATGCAGCATCGGCTGGTCGTAGAACGCCGTGCCGTCCTCGCAATAAAGTCCCGCAATATCGATGTGAAAGCTGTCGCGGGAGACGCCGACATTGACCAGCCTGTTCTGCACGAAGATCTGGCGGAACGGCACGAACCCGGCACACGCCAGCGTGGCGACAAGGTCGGGGGTCAGGGCCTCCAGCGGCAGCTTCACGTCGATGTCGTTGTCGCCGGGAATGAAGCCCGCGTCCCGGATCAGGCCGAGGAGCGTGCCGTCCGACACGAAATGCGCGACCCCCGCCTTGTCGAGTGTGCGGGAGAGGTCGCCAAGTGTCGCCAACGCCGCCTCCCAATGGTCTGAGAGCATACGAAACCGGGGCCGCTCATCTGCGCCCAACCGCTCCATCCGGACGCCCACCCGGTGCTTGATGACGAGTTGCAGGTTCACGGTGTGGGTTGTCCCTTCTCGTACAGCATGGACGGTTTAGCGTTATGAGGCCAACCCCTAAGTGGCACACCGCATGAAGGACAATCCGCTCTGTCTTTTGAGTTGCTGCGCAACACAGGTGTTGCTGGTAGATTGATCCATAACCTAGGCGTTGACGGTCTCAAGTGGAAAGAAAGTGCTATCCGGGAGTGCGCGGCGCTAAACATGCATTAACCAAAAAATGGTAGGTTTGAAGGGAATGCAAAGGAGCGGCAAATGAAAGACATTTTCTTGGCACTGGTGCCGGTTTCGTTTGCGGTTGTGTACGCTACCGGTGCCCAGTTCCTATCTGGGTATTATGACTTTTTCGGTATCAATTTGTCCGAACTAAGTTTGTCTTTGGAGCAGGTTGCACGCGGCGCTGCCGCGCCTATGAGTAGGACTCTTGAACCATTTTTTGTCGCATTAAGCGTAGGAGTGTTCATACTTGTGTTATTCTTTGTGGGACACGATGCGAAAAGAATCGTACCTAGCCTAATCATCTTGAGTGCTGGTGTTTTCTCTCTATGGCTAGTTTACGCTTTATCCAAAGCTTACGATCTCGGAGTAGTTGAAGGCAGGAAGGCTCTCGCGACACTTCCTCAATTCTACGAGATTTCAGATGATCCAGAGTTTTCTGGGATTGCTTTTCCGGCGAACGTCTTGCCTCGGCTTGTGGTGGCGACGTCTTCCACGTATTATCTTTACGGTGACACAGGTGCTGAAGGTGAAAGATGGGTGATACGAGTTCCCCGCGAGGAAACTTCGGTTACTGGTGCGTTTATTCAATAGTCTTGATGTCGTTGACGCTGCTACCGGTAGTTGCGAAGGGGCAAAATTCCGAGGTGTCTGATCTTGGTATGTCCGAGGTTGGCTTCAGCGTAAACGACACAATCTATGTGCATTCAGACTTACCTAGAAGATATGCTCGAATTGTTGAGGTTTCTCAAGATTACCTAGTGATAGAGTACTGCAACAGCATGGAGCGGAGGACGGTAGACGTTAGTCCCGTTAGAAGCACGACTGCTCGCTGTGGCCAGACATACAATAGCCCTGAAAAAATGGCCTCTCCGGATGATTACTTGGGGGCCGACATATATAATTCAAACCTAGAATTTATATCCAACGTGCTAGAGGTGGAAAAGGTCTCGGAATCCGAATGGGTTGGCTATTACGAAGAGGACGGTATGCGTCATAATTTTTACTTCGGCGATCCCTCGATTTTGTGGTCTAGTGGCATAAAAGGATCAAGCGAACCAAACTACAGCATAATTATGCAAAATGAAAAGTCGAGCGGGGCTGACATCACCCATCCATCTTCAAAGCCGAGATAAACGCCTCCTGCGGGATCTCCACTTTCCCGAACTGGCGCATCTTCTTCTTACCGGCCTTCTGCTTCTCCAGCAGCTTTTTCTTCCGGGTCGCGTCGCCGCCATAGCACTTGGCCGTCACGTCCTTGCGCAGCGCCGAAAGCGTCTCTCGCGCGATGACCTTGCCGCCGATGGCCGCCTGGATCGGGATCTTGAACATGTGGCGCGGGATCAGGTCTTTGAGTTTCTCGCACATCGCCCGGCCGCGCATTTCGGCGCGGTCGCGGTGGACCATCATCGACAGCGCGTCGACGGGTTCGTCGTTCACAAGGATCTGCATCTTGACGAGGTTGTCCTGCCGGTAGCCCTCGATCGAATAGTCGAAGCTCGCGTAACCTTTCGTTACCGATTTCAGCCTATCGTAGAAGTCGAAGACCACTTCGTTCAGCGGCAGGTCATAGACCACCATCGCGCGTGACCCGGCGTAGGTGAGGTCGAGCTGGATGCCACGACGGTCCTGGCAGAGTTTCAGCACGTCCCCCAGAAACTCGTCCGGGACCATGATCGTCGCCTTGATGCGCGGTTCCTCGACGTGGTCGACATAGGTCAGGTCGGGCATGTCGGCCGGGTTGTGCAACTCCTGCATCGTCCCGTCCTTCATGTAGATGTTGTAAACCACCGAGGGCGCGGTGGTGATGAGTTCGATGTCGTATTCGCGTTCCAGCCGGTCACGCACGACTTCCAGATGAAGGAGACCAAGGAAACCACAGCGGAACCCGAAGCCGAGCGCGGCCGAGGTCTCCATCTCGTAGCTGAACGAGGCGTCGTTCAGGGCGAGTTTCTCGATCGCGTCGCGCAGATCCTCGAACTCCGCCGAATCCACGGGGAACAGGCCGCAGAACACCACCGGGATCGACGGGTTGAAGCCGGGCAGAGGCTTTTCGCACCCCTTCTTCTCATGCGTGATCGTGTCGCCGACCTTGGTGTCGCGCACCTGTTTGATCGACGCGGTGATAAAGCCGATCTCGCCCGGTCCAAGCTCCTTCACGTCCTGCATCTTGGGGCGGAACACGCCGATCTTGTCGATCTGGTGAACCGTGCCGTTCTGCATGAACATGACGCGGTCGTTCTTCTTCATTTTGCCGTCCATGATGCGCACCAGCACGACGACGCCCAGATAGGGGTCATACCAACTGTCGACCAGCATGGCCTTGAGCGGTGCGTCGGCGTCGCCCGTGGGGGCGGGCAGGCGGTGCACGATGGCTTCCAGCACCTCGCGGATGCCCTCGCCGGTCTTGGCCGACACTGCAATCGCGCCCGAGGCGTCGATCCCGATCACGTCCTCGACCTGTTCGGCCACCCGCGAAATGTCGGATGCGGGCAGGTCGATCTTGTTGAAGACCGGCACGATTTCATGATCCGCGTCGATCGCCTGATAGACGTTGGCCAGTGTCTGCGCCTCGACCCCTTGGGTCGAGTCCACGACCAGCAGCGAGCCTTCGACCGCGCGCATGGACCGGCTGACCTCATAGGCGAAGTCGACGTGACCGGGCGTGTCGATCAGGTTCAGCACATAGGACTGGCCGTCGAGCGCGTCGTATTCGATGCGCACGGTGTTTGCCTTGATGGTGATGCCCCGCTCGCGCTCGATATCCATGGCGTCGAGCAACTGCTCTTTCATGTCGCGATCCGGCACGGTGTTCGTGGCCTGGATCAAGCGGTCGGCAAGTGTGGATTTCCCGTGGTCGATATGGGCGACGATGGAGAAATTGCGGATGTGAGCGAGGTCAGTCATGGCGGTGGGAGATAACACCCTTCCGACAGGCGTGGAAGTGGGCAAAATCGTGCTGGCGGGTTTTGTTTGCAAGGCCCGGATATGTTACGTGACAGATATGCTTTTACTGTGAAAGGAGGCCGGCATGAGGCTGAACATGGGTATCTGCGTCGCCTTGGGCATCGCCATCGGTGCGTCGTTCGGGGCGGCCACCGGGGCTGCGGCCGAGGGGGCCGCCTGGGGCGTGGCGCTGGGTGCCGCCATCGGCGCGGTCGCCAGTGGCCTACGCAGCCGGATGGACCGGGGCTAGGGAACCGCCATGAACATGGGGGCCGCCATCGCGCTGGGCATCGGGATCGGCACGGCCATCGGCGTGGCGATGGACAATGTCGGCGCGGGCATCGCGATCGGGGCCGGTATGGGCGCCGCTATCGGCGCGGCGCTGTCCGGCCGCACGAAGGACGACGACGAGACCTGATTTCGGCTCACAGCTGCGCCAGATACCGCCCGAAATCGCGCGCATCCACCTCCGCCTCGCGCACCAACCAGTCGAAGTGCTCGGTCAGCGACCGCAGACGCGAGGATTCGCGAAAGGCGAGGTAGAAGCGCCCGACGTAGATGACCCCGATCAACGGTCCATAGACCGTCAGGGGTGCCGAAAACACGCGCCGCGCGTCATACAGGAACACCCGCAGGCTGGGAAAATACTCCTCGTGAAGCGCGATCAGATGGTCGATCTGCGCCTGTCGCGCGCCCGCCTCCAGCCCCCGATAATAGCCTTCGCCTGCGGCCAGCGCCGTCACCTCCTGAACGGGCAGGGCGATCTCATGATCGGATGACCGGGCGCGCAGGAAATCCAGCCGCTCGCGCATCGCGGAAATCGCCTGATCCGACGTCTTCGACAGGAAATCCGCGTATTCCCAGCGCAGCACATCCTCGGTCTTGAGCATATCGGGCAGGGTCGCGGGCACGTGGCGCACCTTGTACCCAGCCGCCTCGCGATACCAGTCGAGAAGCTGTTCGTCGGCGGGGGTGCGGTCGGCCTCGGTCATCTGCATGGCCGCCGCGATGGCGTCGCCGGGCCGTTCGGGCCGGTCGGTGAGCCCCAGCAGCCAGTCGGTCGACACGCCCAGTTGCTGCGCCAGGTCGGCGGTCAGCTGGGCCGAGGGCAGGCGTGCGGCCTCGGAATCCAGAACCTGCGATATCGTGGACCGATTCACGCCCGTCGCACGGGCGATCCCGGCGCGGCTGGCCCCCGCGAGGGTCATCGCCGACAGCAGGCGTTCACGGAACAGGCTCGCACGGTCGCGCTTGTCGATTTTCATAAGCGATGTTGTCTATTATAAACAAATGGCCGGTTCAGTTTACGGGTAACAGACTTCGCGCCCACCCGTCCAGCCGATAAGCCGTTCCCACGCAACGCCAAAACGAACGGGAGCCTCGGATGGACACCGCGCGCCGCACAGTCGCGAAAGCGATCACATGGCAATTGCTCGGCCTCGTCACGACCACCGTTCTCGGCTATGTCGCCACCGGATCGCTCACCGCAGGCGGGGCGCTCGCCCTCACGTCGGCGCTCGTCGGCTTCGTCTGCTACGCAGCCCACGAACGGCTCTGGTCCCGCATCCACTGGGGCCGCATCTTCCCACAAAACGACAAAAGCGCGACCTGAGCCGCGCCTCTTCTCTGTTTCCAAAAACCTCGGGGGAGCGCGAGGGGGCAGCGCCCCCTCGCATGGATCGCCGCGGGCTTGCCCGCGGCGAAACCGCTTACATGCCCTGCGCCATGCAGTTTGCGTAGTAGGTGACGGTCGCGGGCCAGTCCGAGAACACGCCGTCCACGCCCACGTCCTGCGCCAGCACGTCGAGCACGGTGAAATAGTCGGCGTCGTTATCCACGGCCTCGGCGACAGACTGGTAATACCAGCCGCCACCGGTGGTGAGCGGGCCGGAGCGCTCCAGCGTCCACGTGATAAGGTTCAGGCCAGCGTCCTTCGCCGCCAGCGCATACTCCGACGCGGCGATTTCGCCGTCCTTCACCGTGACCAGCATGTTGATCGACGGGGCGAGGTAGTTGACGCCCTGATCCACCAGCGCCGCGAAATCCTCGTTCCACGTCTCGGCGTTCTGCTCGTCGAAGCCCTCGGACCATTCGACCAGATACACCGCCTGTTCACCGAACTCCGGTTCGTTCTCGATCCAGTAGAGCACGTCGTCGAGGTTGAAGGATTGCGGCCAGACGCGGTTCGGCGCGATGCCCGCGTCCTTGTATTCGTCGATCATCTTCTGGGCGTAGTCGGCCTGCGTGAACCCGTCGAAGGGCATTTCGACCGACGGCGATTTCAGCTCGGGCGTGAAGTCGGCGCCCAACTCGTCGAACAGGGCGATCGACTCGGCATGGGTCATCAGCGTGCCGCCCATGGCCGCGTAAAGGTCGGTGCGCCAGCCGGCGGTGCCGTCCAAATAGGCCTCGACGGTTTCGCCCGCCGGGTTCGCGGCATCCATCTTGCCAATCAGCGTGCGGAACTCGGCCAGCGTGATGTCCGAGGTGCGGCATTCGGCGGCGGCGGGGGTGTCGCCGTCGGCACCGACGAACGGCGTGGTGCACTTCGCGCCGAGGTCCGTGGCAAGGATGTCGGTCGTGGTGTGCAGGTCGTTCTGCGCGTGACGGCAGACGAGTTCCTTGTCGGCCGTAAAGGTCACGTCGCATTCGAGGATACCGGCCCCCATCCGCGCGGCGGCGCGGTTCGATTCCACCGTGTGCTCGGGGAACATGAGCGGTGCGCCACGGTGGCCGATCGAGAATTTCTGCGCGGTCATGTCCATGTCCTGACAGGCCATGAGCTTGTCCTTGAGCGCGCCCTCTTCCATCCGGTCGATGAGGTAGTAGGGGCGGGGGCCCAGTTCGATGGGGGCGGCGATGGCGGCGCCTGCCAGCATGGTGCCGGCGAGGGCGAGGGTGAGCGTGCGGGTCATGTCGGAATACTCCCTTTTGACGTGTCCGGTGCGCATAGAATGGGCGGGCTTGAAACCGGGGCATGACGGTTTCGCGAAACCTTGGTGACAGTCCCTCCGGGGGCGGCTAGCGTCTGGCCATGACAGGCATTCTCACCGTGACGTTGAACCCCGCGCTGGACGTGTCGACCTCGGTCGACAGGGTGCGGCCCGAGGACAAGCTGCGCTGCGCCATGCCGTCGCTCGACACCGGCGGCGGCGGCGTCAACGTCGCGCGCGCCATCGGCGAGCTTGGCGGGCGGGCCGGGGCCTTCGTCGCGCTGGCGGGGCATACGGGTGCGCAGTTTCGCGATCTTCTGGAGGACGAACCGCTCGACCCGGTGGTGTTCGACATTCCCGGCGACACGCGCCAGTCGCTCGCCGTGACCGACGAGGGCACGGGCGAGCAGTTCCGGTTCGTCATGCCGGGGCCGCGCTGGTCGCCGGATCTGGCCGAGGCCGCGATCCGGGCCATCGTCGCGGCCGCGCCACGGGACGGTTTCGTGGTTCTGTCGGGCAGCCAGCCGCCCGGCGTCCCGGTGCATTTCCCCACCGGACTGGCCGCCGAGATCGAAGCGGTGGGGGCGCGGCTCATCCTCGACACCTCCGGCCCGCCGCTGCGCGCGCTTCTGGGGGTCGGCCATGCCCGCCATCACGTGCTCAGGCTCGACGGGGCCGAGAGCGCCGAACTGGCGGGACGAAGGCTCGTCACCCGCGAAGAAGTCGCGGATTTCGCGCAATCCCTGATCGTGGGCGGGATCGCCGAGGTCGTGGTGCTGGCGCTTGGGGCGGACGGGTCGGTTCTGGCGACCGCGCAGGGGCGCTGGCACGCCAATACCATCGACGTTCCGGTGAAGTCCAAGGTCGGCGCGGGCGACAGCTTCGTGGGGGCCTTCACGCTGGCCCTGTCGCGCGGAGCGGCGCCCGAGGCCGCGCTGGTGCAGGGCTGCGCGGCGGCCTCGGCCGCCGTGATGACGGATGCGACTGCGCTGTGCCGGCGCGAAGATGTCGAGGCCTTGGCGCGCACCGCCACCCTGACGCCCCTGTGACAGCGTGACTGTTTCGCAAACCACCAAAGCGTGCTACCTTCCGCGCCCATTGGACAACGGTGTTTCGACAGTCAGGGATCGACCATGAAACGCATCATTCTCGGCGCGGGCCTCGCGCTCGTGCTGGCCGCCCCGGCCTCGGCGGCGGGCATCATCGAAAGCGCCTGCATGAAATCGGGTCGCACGGCGGCCTCTTCGGTTCTGTGCAACTGCATTCAGGGCGTGGCCGATCAGCTGCTCGCCCCGCATGAGCAGCGCAAGGGCGCCGCGTTCTTCGCGGACCCGCACAAAAGCCAAGAGACGCGCCAGAGCGCGGATGCAAACGACGGCGCCTTTTGGCGCAAGTGGAAGGATTACGGCGTGATCGCAGCGAAAAGCTGCGGTTAGATCGCCTTCAGCAATCCCTTGGTGCAGGCTTCGACAAGGTCGAGCGTCTCGTCGAACGCGCGGGTGTAATAGGGGTCGGGCACGTGATCCATGCCCGTCTCGGGTGCATAGTCGGTGAACAGGCGCACGGGCGTCGTGTTGCCGGGTGGGCGCTTCCGTTCGATGTCGCGCAGGTTCTCCGCGTCCATCGCGAGGATCAGGTCGAAAGTGTCGAAGTCGGCCGCATCGAACTGGCGGGCCCTGAGCGGTGACAGGTCGTAGCCGCGCCTGCGCGTCGCGCGCTGCATATCGCCATAGGGTGGCTCGCCGATATGCCAGCCGGACGTGCCCGCGCTGTCGAAGGTCAGGTCATGGTCCGCGCCCATCTTGCGCGCGACGCCTTCGGCGGTGGGCGAGCGGCAGATGTTGCCGAGACAGACGAACAGGATACGCGTGGTCACGGCTCAGTCCTCACCGTCGCGCAGCCTGAGGTGCGCCTTGATCTGCCCGTGGTCCGAAGCGAGTTTGTTGTAGGGGGCTTCGGGGTGCGAGCCGTCGGTGATGTGGTCGTTCAGCACCGAGAAATACTCCATATCCGCGATCCGCTTGTCGTAATCCGGGTGGAAGTGGCGGCTGAGGTAAATCTGGTCGATGCTTTCGAACACCCCCGCGAAGGCGGTGGTATAGACCATGTCGCGCAAGGATTTACGCACGAACAGCCCCTCGGCGGCGTGCAGGCGGTTGCGCTCCACCTGTTCCTTGATGGTCGCGGCTTCCTCCGCCGAATAACGGTCGGAATAGCTTTCGGCGTCGTGGCGCAGCATCCACTGGTAGTTGCGGAACGGCACCTCGCCCGAGACGATCTCGGAGCTCACCGCATGTTCACCGTCGTTGAAGTCGCCCATAACGGCGACCGGATGGCCCTTGGCCAGCTCCGCCACAATCTCACGCCGCAGCACCCATGCTTCGGCCATGCGGCGCACGGCGGCGCGCATGGACCCCATCGCGCGGCCCACGGGATCGTAATGAACAAGGTCTTCTTCCGGGGCGAAGTCCGCGCCTTCGGGCCTGATGAACTCGCCCAATTTCGACTTCAGGTGGCAGTTGAAGAGGGTAATGACCTGATCCCCAACCGGAATTCGAACCTTGAGGATCGGGCGCGACAAGCGGCGCAGGGTGAACGCTCCGGCGTCGAGGTCGCCGTCCAGACCGCGCAGGGGTTGGAACGGGATGGTCAGGGGCGTGGTGAAATCCTGAATGACCTCCGGTTCCCCCACGAAGCCGAAGCGCGACAGGACCGCCACACCGGGGCGGCGCTTGCCGGGCTGCCCCGTGTCGGCGGCATTGCGGGCAAAGGCCAGCGCGGCGTCGTCATAAGGCTCCACCCCCAGTTTCCGGAAAATGACCTTGCGATGATACGCCTTGCCCTTCGACGGGATCACCGCGTCGTTCAACGTGCGCGCCCGGTCGGAAGCCTCCGCGATCACCTCGCGCAGCGGTTCCTCTTCGAAAATCTCCTGAAACCCGATCACATCGGCATCCAGATCGACAAGCTGGCTTGCCATCCAGTCGCGCTTCCACGCGAATTCCTCGGGCGTGTAGGACTGGAACTCGTAATACTCCTTGTCCGGCCCGATCAGGTTCTTGACGTTGAAGGATGCGAGGGTGAACTCCATCAGGGGCTCCCTGTGTCAGAGGGTGTCGAGGGCTTGGGCGAAACTCGTCGGGTCCACGTTGCCACCGGAGGCGACGACGATCAGCGTGTCGGCCTCGGTCTCGCGCGCATGGAACAGCGCGGCGGCCAGCGCAACGGCGCCGCCGGGTTCCACCACGATCTTCAGCCGAAGGAAGGCATGTGCCATGGCACGCAAAGCGTCGGCATCGGGCACGGCGAGGCCGGGTCCGCAAAGCGCGTGCATGATCGGGAAAGTCAGTTGCCCTGGTGCGGGCGTGATGATCGCGTCGCAGATCGAGCCGGTGAGCGCCGGGTTGCGCTGGATGCTGCCGGCGGCGAGCGACCGTGCCACGTCGTCGAACCCCTCCGGCTCGACCGGCCTGACCCGCATTCCGGGTGCTTCGGCGTTGAGCGCGATGGCCGTGCCGGAGGTCAGCCCGCCACCCCCGCAGGGGATCAGGACTTCGGCTTCCGTGACGCCAAGCGCCTTGGCCTGCGCCGCGATCTCAACCCCCACGGTGCCCTGGCCCGCGATCACCTCGGGCTCGTCGAACGGTTTGATGAGCGTCAGCCCGCGTTCCTCGGCCAAAGCCGCGCCGATCGCGTCGCGGTCTTCCGTCGCGCGGTCATAGGTCACGACCTCGGCCCCCAGCGCGCGGGTGTTTTCAAGCTTCAGCCGCGGCGCGTCCGACGGCATCACGATCACCGCAGGCACGCCGAAATCCCGTGCTGCCTGCGCGACACCCTGCGCATGGTTGCCCGAGGAAAACGCGATGACCCCTTTCTTGCGCACTTCGGGGTGAATCGAGGACACCGCCGAGCGTCCGCCGCGATACTTGAAGCTGCCGGTGACCTGAAGGCATTCGGCTTTGACCAGAATACGCTTTCCCGCGATCTCGTCGAGAAACGGAGAATAAAGAAGCGGTGTCACGCGGGCATGGCCGTGAATGCGGATCGCCGCCGCCCGGATCATGTCGAGGTTCATCGGCAGTCGTCCAGCCACGCGTTGATCGTTTCGACCGCCTCCGGTTCGTCCAGAAACGGCGCATGGCCGCGCCCCGGCACTTCGGCGTAGCGCATTTCGGGGATGCGTTTTCGCATTTCGGCTGCGGTCTCGGCGGTCAGCACGTCGGACCCGGCGCCGCGAATGACGGCGAGCGGTTTTGCGGCCAGAGCCATGAAGAGCGGCCAGAGGTCCGGCATCTCCGCAATCATCGCGGCGAGGAAACTTTCACGCAGGGCGGGATCGTACCGAATGTCGAGGCCATCGTCGGTTTCGACGTAGGACCGCTCCGCTTCTTCGCGCCAACGGGACGCGGGGACGTCTTCGAACCCGTTGACCGTCTGCGCCCGGATCGTGGCCATTTCGTCCAGCGTGGCGGCTTTGGGTTTGCGCCCGATGTAGCCGTCGATAACCTTCAGCCCTTCGCGATCCACCACGGGGCCGACATCGTTCAGGCAGACGCCCAGCACCCGGTCGGCCTGCGTCGCGGCGATCACCATCGAGATCAGGCCACCGCGCGACGTGCCCAGAAAAGCCGCCTTGTCGATCCCCAGATGCGCCATCAGGGCCAGAACGTCACCCGCCTCGGCAGGCACGGTATAGGTCGACCAATCGGCCCGGTCGCTTTGCCCGCGCCCGCGATAATCCATGCGGATCAGGCGCACATTCTTCAGGTGCGGCGCGACGAAATCGAAATCGCGATGGTTCCGGGTGAGGCCGGACAAGGCGATCAGGGGCAGCCCTTCGCCCTCGTCGGTATAGGCGATGGACAGCCCGTCAGGCGTCGTGAAGTGCTGAACCTCGGTCATCAGATGGCCTTCGCGATGTCGGGAATGGTCGTGAGATCGGTGAGCATTTCGTGCGGCGGGTGACCAAGCCGGTCCATCGGTTCGCCCGCGCGGTTCACCCAGGCCGTGAAGAAGCCGTATCCGCAGGCCGCCGAGGCATCCCACCCGTTCGACGAGACGAACAGAACCTGCTCGTTTTCGCAGCCGAAGCGTTTGTTCACGAGATCATAGACCGCATCCGCCGGTTTGAAGATGCCGACGCTTTCGACGCTCAGGCAATCGTCGAGAAGATCGCCGATCCCCGCGGACTGCACGGCGCCGTCCAGCATGTCCGGGGAACCGTTGGAAAGGATCGCGGTCGAAAAGCCCGCCTCTTTCAGCGCGGCGAGCACCGCCGGCACTTCCGGATAGGCCGAAAGCTCCCAATACAGCGCCAGCAGGCGTTCGCGCAGCGCCTCGTCGCCGAGCAGCCCCTGTTTGTCGAGTGCCCAGTCCAGCCCGTCCTGCGTGACGGTCCAGAAATCGGTGTGTTCGCCCGTGACCGCGCGCAGCCATGTGTATTGCAGTTGTTTCGTGCGCCAGTCGGCGGCGAGGGCGGGCCAGACCTTGGCCAGCGCCTCGTTCCCCGGTTCCTCCGCAGCCTCCCGCGCGGCGGCGGACACGTCGAACAGCGTGCCGTAGGCGTCGAAAATGCAGGTGGTAATGACCATGATGTCCTCCCGTTTCGAGCGGGAGACTTGCATGGGTGCCGCGCGAGGGAAAGGGGTCAGAACTGCCCGGTCACGACCAGCAGCACCCACCAGCCGCCGAGGAAGAAGGCCGAAAGGGTGGTGAGGTAGGCCGGGATCGCCGTCATGAGCGCGCGGCCGGGCATCGGCGGGCGTTCCTTGGGGATCGGCGGGCGGATCGCATAGGCCAGTGCGCCGATCACCGAAATCAGGAACAGGCCGGGCGTATCCGTGGCCCACGACATGCCGATCATTCCAGCGAAGAGCGAGGCCGCGGGCAGGGCCGAGACGCGCAGAAAGCCGGGGCGCATCATCAGTTGCACCAGCGTGCCGCCGGACAAGGGCCAGATCGGCAGAAGCGCGATGAAGTTGAACGCGCCGAGCGTCAGCGCCAGCGTGCCGAAAAGGTGTTGCAGCGGGTGGCCCGCGAACAGGTCGGACAGGGCGAAGGCCAGCACCATCGGGGCAAGGCCCAGCGCGGGGCCCATGAGCACGACGAAGAAATGTTCGAGATCGGTGAGATGCGGATCGCGCGACACCGGCCCGGACCGGGGCATCGGGATGAGGCGAAAGCGCACGTCCGCGTGGCCCGCAAGACGGTGACCCAGCACGATGCCAAGCTCGTGTATGGTAAGCGCGATCAGCAAAGAGGCGCTCGTCACGACGTCGAAGGTCAGCGCGATGGCGGCGAGGATCGTGCCCAGAATGATGACGTGGGAGCCCGAGACACCGATCAGCGGAATGGGTCTGCGGCCTGCGTACATGGCGGGTCGCACTACCGTCACGGTAGCGCCGACCAACACCATGCTTAGCAGAAAAAAGGTCATGTGACCCCGGCGTTCACAGGGGGCCGCCCGGAGAGATTACGAGGGACGTATCCGGGGCGGCCCTGCCTTTCTTATGCCGGGATTGCGGCAGGTCAGGCAACGATTAAGGCCGAAACTGATTGTTTCCAATTGCGCGGTGGCGCGAAACGGGGGTCAATGTGCCCATTGTCCACGCATCGGAGGATCGGACATGCCCAGACGGCTAGAGATGCTGCGCAGCCATGCGCGCGAGACCCGCGAAGCCCTCGAGGCCGAATACGAGCGCCGGATCGAGGCGCTGGGCGGGCGATGGGAGCGAGGGCGGCTGATCTTCGACGCCGAGGTGCGGCGGCGTCAGAGGCGCGCCAGACAGGCGTTCGCCGAATATGTGCGCGGCATCAAGCCGCTCAACGTCATCACCGCGCCGGTGATCTATTCCGTGCTCATCGCCTTCGTTGTGATGGACCTGTTCGTCACGGTCTACATGCACGTCTGCTTCCCGGTCTACGGCATCCCCAAAGTGCGCCGGCGGGACCATGTGAAGGTCGACCGCCACCGGCTGCCCTATCTCAACTGGGTGCAGAAGGTGAACTGCGTCTATTGCGGATATGGAAACGGCGTCATCGCCTATGCCCGCGAAATCGCCGCGCGGACCGAGGCCTATTGGTGCCCGATCAAGCACGCGGAACGCTGGGACGGGGCGCATGACCACTACGCGGGCTTCATGGACTACGGCGACGAGCGCGATTTCGTCTCGCGCTGGGCCGACAGCCGGTCGCAGATCACCGGGGGAAAGCGGGCCGACCGGCCCGTGCGCGTGGATGTGAACCAGGACTAGGGAAGCCGGTCAGATCCGGCGGAAGGTCAGGTAATGCGGCACGCGGCCTTCGCGCAGGGCCTTTTGTTCGTAGCGGGTCGACAGCCAGTCGCCCCAAGGCTCGCGCCAGTCGGCGGGGCCTTCGGCCTGCCAGTCGAACCCGGCCTTCGGCACTTCTTCAAGCGTCTGGCGCACGTAGTCGGGAATATCGGTGGCCACGCGGAACTCGGCCCCCGGTTTCAGGACGCGGTGCAGCGGTTCGAGGTGCTCGGGCGTCACGAAGCGACGGCGGTGGTGGCGTTTCTTGGGCCACGGGTCCGGGTAGAGCAGGAACGCTTTCGAGATCGAACCATCCGGCAGCACGTCGAACAGGTCGCGCGCATCGCCCGCGTGGACGCGGATGTTCGTCGCTTCGGACTGGCGCAGCTTGCCCAGCATCATCGCGACCCCGTTCACGAAAGGCTCGCAACCGATCAGGCCGACGTTCGGATAGGTCTCGCCCTGATGGACAAGGTGCTCGCCCCCGCCGAAGCCGATTTCGAGCCAGACGTCGCGCCCGCCGAACAGGCTGGCGAGGTCGAGGTTTTCACGTTCCGGGTTTTCGTCCCAGCCAACCGGGCCGGGGGAAAGTTTCGGCAGGTCTTCTTCGAGATAGGCGACCTGGCTATCGCGCAGACCCTTGGCCTTGAACCGTCCGTAGAAATTGCGCCACGGCGCGCCACTCTGATGTCTCGTCTCGCTCATGCGCCGCGCATACCCGCAGGCGGGAGGCGGATCAATATGTGCTGGTGTGCACATAAAGTGTATGAAATTGGAGAATGGTGCAGGGAGCGGCGCTGATGCATCTCTTGGCCATCGCCCGGACGGGCCAACAGTCAAGGAATGAAACCATGAACGCACAAACGCTCGCCTATGCCGCGCCTCTTGCCCGGCTTCTCCTCTCCGCGATGTTCATCATCTCGGGTCTTCAGAAAATCACCGGATACGCCGGGACCGCAGGGTATATGGAGGCGATGGGCGTGGCCCCCGGCCTTCTGCCCATCGTGATCCTCGTCGAAGTCGTGGGCGGGATCGCGCTGCTCGTGGGCTTTCAGGCGCGTCTGGCGGCCTTTCTGCTCGCCGGGTTCTCGGTCGTGTCGGGGCTTCTGTTCCACCTGATCCCGTCCTTCGGGATGGAGGATGCGATGGCCGCGCAGGGTCAGGTGATCTCGTTCATGAAGAACGTGACCATCGCGGGCGGGATGCTGATGGTCGTGGCGTTCGGCCCGGGCCGCGTGTCGGTGTCGCGCAAAGAGGCTGGGCTCGTACCCGCCGAGTGATTTCGCCCGGACTTGCGTCCGGTCGACCTGAGTGGGGGAGGCGCAGCCTCCCCCACACCCCCTCCGAGGTATTTTCAGACCGAAGAAGAGGACGGGTAGTGCCAAAATGAAAGGCCCCGGCATAGTGCCGGGGCCTTGCGTCATTCATATCGGGCTCGTCAGACCGCCGCTTTGAACGCGTCCACGAGGTCCGTCTTTTCCCACGAAAAGCCCCCGTCGTCCTCGGCCGGACGGCCGAAGTGGCCGTAGGCCGCCGTGCGCTGGTAGATCGGGCGGTTCATGCCGAGATGTTCGCGGATGCCGCGCGGGGTCAGGTTCATCACCTTGGCCGCCGCCTTTTCGATCGCGGCTTCGTCCACCGTGCCCGTGCCATAGGTGTCGACGTAGATCGACAGCGGTTTGGCGACGCCGATGGCGTAGGACAGTTGCAGCGTGCATTTCTTGGCAAGGCCCGCCGCCACCACGTTCTTGGCGAGGTAGCGCGCGGCATAGGCCGCCGAGCGGTCCACCTTGGTCGGGTCTTTGCCCGAAAAGGCGCCGCCGCCGTGGGGGGCCGCACCGCCATAGGTGTCGACGATGATCTTGCGGCCCGTGAGGCCCGCGTCGCCGTCCGGCCCGCCGATGACGAACTTGCCGGTCGGGTTCACGTGCCATTCGGTCTCGTCCGTGATCCACTCGGCCGGCAGCACCTCTTCGATGTAAGGCGTGACGAGCGCGCGCACGTCGTCGGAGGTCATGGTGTCGTCGAGGTGCTGGGTCGACAGGACGAGCGAGGTCACCGCGACGGGCTGGCCGTTTTCATACCGCACCGAAAGCTGGCTTTTGGCATCCGGGCCAAGCTGGACCACGCCTTCGTTCTTGCGGGCATCGGCCAGACGCTTGAGGATCTTGTGGGCATAGAGGATCGGGGCGGGCATGAGCGCCGTCGTCTCGTCCGTCGCGTAGCCGAACATGATGCCCTGATCGCCCGCGCCCTCGTCCTTGTTGTCGGCTGCGTCGACGCCCTGGGCGATGTCGGCGGACTGGGCGTGAAGGTAGTTGTCGACCTTCATGTTGGCCCAGTGAAAGCCCTTCTGTTCATAGCCGATGTCCTTGACGCAATCGCGCGCGATCTCTTCCACGCGTTCGATCACGCTGGCGGGGCCGCGCACCTCGCCGCCGATGACGACGCGGTCGGTGGTCGCGAAGGTTTCGCAGGCCACGCGGGAATAGGGGTCTTCGGACAGGAAGGCGTCGAGAACCGCATCGGAAATCCGGTCGCAGACCTTATCCGGGTGGCCCTCGGAAACGGATTCCGAAGTGAATACGTAGTTGGATCGTGCCATGAAAAGTGCTCCGTTATGATATCCCCGCCACGTCAGGAAGCCGTTGTGGCGGTTGGGTCACCTTGCGTTACAGGGGTGCCGCAACCGGGTCAACGGATTTGCGCCGCGCGAAGGCCAGAAGCCCGGCGAACAGCGCCGAAAGCGCCACAATGAAGGGCAGATCGCCGATCCAGGCATAGACCGTGGGCGGCAGAGGTGCGGGAAGGGCCGCGTCGAGGAACCCGGCTTCGTTGAGCGGCAGCGCGGCGGTGACATTGCCCTTGGCGTCGATCATGGCGCTGATCCCGGTGTTGGCGGCACGTGCGAGCGGCAGGCCGAACTCGATGGCGCGGAACCGGGCGTGGACGAGGTGTTGCTGCGGGCCGGAAAAGGTGCCGAACCACGCATCGTTCGTCAATTGCAGGATCATGTCGGCGCGTCCCTTCGCGCCCCGGATGTCGCGCGGAAAGATCGCCTCGTAGCAGATCAGCGGCAGGGCCTTGCCCAGCGTGCCGGGAAGCTGGTGGATCACCGGGCCGTCGCCCTCTTCGAAGCCATAGCCGGATTGCTGGGCCAGACCCCGGATGCCGATCTTGGCGAGCTGGTTGCCGAAGGGGACGAATTCCCCGAACGGGACGAGGTGGTGCTTGTCGTAAATCCACGCAGGCTCGCCCGGCGCATCGTAGTAGACGATGGAATTGCGATAGGTCGATCCCTCGCGCCGCTGGATGCCCGCCACGAGGGGCGCGGGGGCGGCGGAGCGGAAGGCGCGTTCTTCAAGCAGCGGGGCTTGACCCTGAAGCGCGGGGATCGAGGTTTCGGGCCAGACCACCAGATCAGGCTCGCGCCCATCGGCGGGGGCCGAGGAGAGCGCCGTGGCGCGTTCGAAGAAGGTCATGACCCAGTCCGGCTCCCACTTCAGGTGCTGGGCCGCGTTGGGCTGGACGAGCCGCAGGACGTTTTCGGTCGTGGGGGGCAGGGGCCGCTGGTCGGCGAGAAAGCCGAAACCGGCAAGCGCCACGCCCGCCGCGACCACGCCGACCCTGAGCCAGCCGGAATAGATCGCGACATAGATGAGCGCCGCGAAGAAGAGTGTGACCCAGCCGAGCCCATAGGCGCCGATCCACGCCGCAATCTGCGCGACGGGCGTATCGATCCAGATCAGCCCCGGCCCGCCCCACGAAAAGCCCGTGAAGGCCCAGGCGCGCACGTATTCGGCGAGCCCCAGCGCGATGGGCAGTGCGACCCAGCGCAGGGCCGGGCGGACGAGCGCGGCAAGGGCCGAGGCCACGCCCCAGTACAGCGCCATGCCGCCAGCGAGCAGGATGACCGCGAAAGGTGCCATCCAGCCGTGTGCCTTGATGTCGACGAGGAAGGGATTGACCAGCCAACTCCACTGCACCGCGAAGAACCCGGTGCCGACCATCCAGCCGAGCACGCCCGCGCGCTTCCAGCTCGGGGCGTCCAGAACCAGACCCAGGCCCATCGCGAAGGCGACGATGCTGACGGTATAAAGGCCGAAAGGTTCGTGACCGACCGCGGCCATGCCGCCAAAGAAAAGGGCTGCGAACAGCCCCTTCCACTTCGCCGCGGCAAGCCGCTGCATCGCCTCGCGCATCTACGCCTTGCCTTCGCCCGGAAGCCTGACGCGCAGGCGCTTGATCCGCCGGGGTTCGGCATCGACCACTTCGAACTCGGCACCCGAGGGATGTTCGATCACCTCGCCGCGCGCGGGCACGCGGCCCGCCTCGAGAAAGACGAGACCGCCCAGAGTGTCGATCTCTTCCTCTTCCACGTCCTCGGTGACGAGCGACAGGCCCGACGCCTCTTCGAATTCTTCAAGCGGCGCGCGCGCCTCGACCAGCCACGACCCCGAAGGTTCCTGCATCCACAGGGCGCCCTCTTCCAGATCGTGTTCATCTTCGATCTCGCCGATGACCTGCTCCACGAGGTCTTCGAGCGTCACCAGACCGTCGACGCCGCCGTATTCGTCGATGACGAGCGCCATGTGCATCCGGTCCGTCTGCATCTTTTGCAACAGGACGCCGATGGGCATGGATGGCGGCGCATAGATCAGCGGGCGAACGAGGTCGCCCATATCGAAATCCGGGCTGTCGCCGTTGAAGCCGTGCTTGAGCGCGAAATCCTTGAGGTGGACCAGCCCGATGGGCGTGTCCAGCGTGCCCCGGAACACCGGCAGGCGCGTGTTACCGGATTCGCGGAATTTCTCGACCAGATCGGGGAGCGAGATATCCTCGGCGACCGCGACGACCTCGACCTTCGGGATCATCACGTCCTCCACGCGCATCCGGCGCAGGTTCAACATGCCAAGGGGAACGGCGCGGGCGCTGTCGCCACCGCCAGCCGGAGCATCATGTGCTTCGGCCTCATCCGTGTCCGAGGGGCTGAGCGCCCCGATGATACGTCCGAAGAATCCTTCGGACCGTGCGTTTTCCTCTTCCTCGCGCGCGCTCTGCGCCGCGCTAGAAGACCCGTCGGTGTCGCCCATCTGTCCTTTCCACTGGCCCGGAGATCACGTCTCCGTCCCTCCATATGGGTCGGCGAGACCCATCTTGCCAAGTATTTCCGTTTCCAGCCCTTCCATCAGGGCCGCATCTTTGTCGTCTATGTGGTCATAACCCAACAGATGAAGGGTTCCATGTACGACAAGATGGGTCACATAATCCACCATCGGTTTGCCGGCCTCGGCGGCTTCCCGCGCGCAGGTGTCATAGGCGATGGCGATATCGCCCAGTTCCATGTCCTCGGGCGGGTAGGGGTCGCCCCCCGGCTGATCCGCGCCGCGTTCCTCGGATGGCCATGACAGCACGTTGGTCGGCGTCGGCTTGTCCCGGAACTCGGTGTTGAGCGCGGCGATCCGGTGGTCGTCGCAGGCAAGCAGCGCAATCTCGGCACCCGCGATGCCCAGCCTTGCGAGTGTGGCCGCGCAGGCGGTTTCGGCCAGAGCTTCGAGCCCCAGCGCCACCCAGCGGTCGTCCTCATATACCACGTCCACGATCATGGGGTCGCTCTTACCCGGCTTCGGGCGTCACGGGAACGCTCATTGCGCCATCACGTCGTCTTGCCGCACCCCGGTCAGATCCTCGCTCACCGCCCAGAGCCGCGCCGCGATATCCTCGCGCTCGGCGTAGTCGGCGGTCGAGGCGACACCCACCGGGCCGACCAGCTCGCGAAAGCCCACCGGGCCATAGTTGCCGCCGCCGGTCACATCATCGGCTGTGGCGGCGTAGAGGATCGCTTCCGACGCCTTTTCCGGCACCTGCGAGATGAACGGGATGATGAAGGTGCCGACGATCCAGCCCATGATCGGGATGGTGGCGAGGCGGTCATAGACTCCCTGCGAGCGTGAGAAACCCGGGTGCGCGGCGACCGAGGTGATGCCCCAGCCCCGCGCCTCGCTGCGCCGCTGAAGCTCTTTCGCGAACATCAGGCAGGCGAGCTTGGTCTTGCCATAGGCCACCATCGGCTTGAACTTGCCCTTGGTCTGAAGGTCGTCGAAATCGAACTCGCCGTATTTGTGCGCCCCGGAGGACAGCGCGACGACCCGCGCGTTCGACCGTGACAAGAGCGGCAGCAACCCGACCACCATCGCGAAATGGGCAAGGTGGTTGACCCCGAACATCATCTCGAACCCGTCCTTCGTCTCGCTGCGCCCCAGTTCGGCCATGACGGCGGCGTTGCAGATCAGGATGTCGAGCTGGTCCAGCTCGGCCAGCGTCTTGGCCGTGAAGGCCTTGACCGAGGCCATGTCGGCAAGGTCCACCTGCCGAAAACTGAGCGTGGCTCCCGGCACCTCGGCGCGGATCTTGTCCAGCACCGCCTCGCCCCGTTCGACCGAGCGTCCGGCCATGATGACATGCGCCCCGGCACGGGCGAGACCCGCGACGATCGCGGTGCACAGCCCGCTCGTTCCCGTGACCATCGCCACCTGGCCGTCGAGCGACCCCATATCCTCAGGCGTCCATGCCATGCGTCACCTCGTGTTGTCGGGACGAGGCGTATCATCCATCGCGTCGGCTGTATACGCGGGCCTCAGGCGCTTTGTTTCTGGGGCCGGGCGATGCCCGCCTCGCGCAAAATATCTGCGACCAGATGCTCTCGCCGATAGGCCATGATGTGCACGCCCGAGACGCCCGCGATATCCTTCACCTGTTGGATCAGTTCGACACAGATCCTGCGACCCTCGTCCCCCGGTTTCTCGGCCTTTTCCAGCCGGTCGATCACGCTGTCGGGGATATGGATGCCCGGCACGTTCGAGCGCATCCAGCGCGCGGCCTTGGCCGAGGCGAGCGGGCCGACGCCGGCAAGGATGAACACCCGCTTGTCGAGGCCCATATCGCGCACCCGCTCCATGAACCGTTCGAAACGCGGAATGTCGAAGATGTAGTTGGTCTGGATGAAATCCGCCCCCGCCTCGACCTTTTTGGCGAGCCGGTCGGCGCGATAGTCCACCGGATCGACACAGGGGTTTTCGGCCGCCCCGATGAAAAGGCGCGGGGGTTTTGCGATCTCGCGCCCCGACAGGAACCGCCCCTCGTCGCGCATCGTCTTGATGAGCCGGATCAGGGAAACGCTGTCCAGATCGAACACCGGCTTCGCGCCCGGCTGGTCCCCGGCGCCCACATCGTCGCCCGTGAGGCACAGCACGTTGCGCACGCCCATCGCGGCAGCCCCCAGCACGTCGCCCTGAATGGCGATCCGGTTCCGGTCGCGACACGAAATCTGGTAGACCGAGCCATGCCCCGTGCGCGTGAGGAGCGAGCAGATGCCGATGGACGACATGTGGCAATTGGCCCCGGACGCATCCGTCGCGTTGATCGCATCCGTGACCTCGGCCAGCGGTTTGGCGGCGGCGAACACATCCTCGGGGTCGGCGCTGTCGGGCGGGTTCAGTTCCGAGGTGACGGCGAATTCGCCCGCCCTCAGGGTGCGCTCGAGCACGGACCCGGCCTTGTGCCCCTCCGGGATCGGCTCATAGGGTCGGATCGCGTTGGGGTCGGAGTAGAACATGCTCATCGCGCGGCCCCTTCCTTGCGGGTCTCTTCGGTCAGCGGGGCGGATGTCGGTGCACTGGCGCGGGCCTCGGGGTAGGTGCGCGCCAGTGCGGTGCGGTTCGCCTCGGTCGCTTCGGTCAATTGCTGCACGCGTTCCCGGCTGGCGCGCAGCCAAGCGGAGCTCCCCTCCAGCCGCCGATCCACGGGGGGCAGTACGACCCCGATCTTGTCGCCGTGCTTCATCCGCGAGGCGCCATCCCATGCCTCGACCCAGACGCAACGCATGTCGGGCTTCACCTCGCAGAACCCGCCCGGACGCACCCCGCCGCAGGGGCCGTTGCGCAACTGCTTGGGGCAGTTCATCGGACAGGACATTCCGGTCGAGGACAGCACGCATTGCCCGCACATCTTGCAGTCGAACAAAAGCCCCTTGGTCACGCGCTCGACGGCGGCGACGGGGCGTTCGAGCCGCGCATATCCGAGCTTGGACAAGAGCGGGTCCAGCGAGACGAGAAGGCTTTCGAGCCTTTGGTAAACCCATTCGAACTGGCGTGAGCGGCGGACTGCGAAGCGGCGCAACGCGTACATGGCGACCTCCCTCTGGCTGCCCCCACGATAACGCAAACTTCGGAAAATCCAGAACAATTCGTCGGGATTTCGTTTCCTCCAAAGAAAAAGCGCGGGCGTTTTCGGCCCGCGCTTTCCTTAACGTGGTCCGTATCAGCCCTTGGCCGGGTCGGCCGCGTCGTAGGCTTCGATGATCTTGGCGACAAGGTGGTGGCGCACTACGTCCTTCGCCGTGAAGTAGTTGAACGCGATGTCGTCGATGCCCTTCAGAAGCGTTTCGGCATCGTGCAGGCCCGAGTTCACGCCGCGCGGCAGATCCACCTGGCTGCGGTCGCCGGTGATGACCATGCGCGAGCCTTCGCCAAGCCGGGTCAGGAACATCTTCATCTGCATCGTCGTGGCGTTCTGCGCCTCATCCAGCACGACGAAGGCGTTCGACAGCGTGCGCCCCCGCATGAAGGCCAGCGGCGCGATTTCGATACGCTTCTCGGCGATCAGCTTTTCGACCTGCTTGCCCGGAAGGAAGTCGTTCAGCGCGTCGTAAAGCGGCTGCATGTAAGGATCGACCTTTTCCTTCATGTCGCCGGGCAGGAAGCCCAGACGCTCGCCCGCTTCGACGGCGGGGCGCGACAGGATGATCTTGTCGACATGGCCCGAGATGAACAGGTTCACCCCCACGGCGACGGCGAGATAGGTCTTGCCGGTGCCCGCAGGTCCGATGCCGAAGGCCAGTTCGCGTTTGAACAGGTTCTTCACATAGGCCTTCTGCGCGTCCGTGCGCGGTTCGACCAGCTTCTTGCGGGTCTTGATCTCGACCCGGCCGCCCTTGAACATCTCAAGCTGCGCATCCGGGCCGGGACCGTCTTCGTGGTGGCCCATGCGGATCTCGCCGTCGATGTCTCCGGCCTCGATCTGCTTGCCCTGTTCGAGCCGCTGATAAAGCGCCTGCAAGACCGCTGCCGCCTGCCCACGCGCCTCTCCGTCACCGACGACGGCAAGCTGGTTGCCACGGCGCAGGATATGCACGTTCATCTGGTGTTCGATCTGGGCGAGGTTTCGGTCGAATTCCCCGCACAAGTCGATGAGCAATCGGTTGTCGGGAAACTCCAGCAGGGTTTCGTGAATGTCTTCGGGTTTCGGCGGGTTTAACGCATCTAGTCCCAAGTATGTCTCCGTATCACGGGTGCCTGTACTAATGATGGTGCCTCCGACCCCTCGCACACGCAAGCATTAGTGCGCGAAATTTACGCAACTGATACAAAAAGGGCGCTTTCGGGTCGGCTTCGGATTAAGCGGTGTGCACAAATGAAAGCCCCGACGGGCGCGAATGGTTCCCGTGCCCTGTGATGTTATCCATCCGAGACTGAACGAGTCGTTGTCGGGGCGTGCGGCAAAGGAAAAGGCCCGGCGCTTGGCCGGGCCTCGTCGATGTCTTCGGTGGTGCCGGATCAGCGCGGCAGGTAATCCGGAAGGTCCGGCGACACGCGCCATTCGCCGATGACGGCACCGCGCGGCAGTTCGTTGGAGCAGCGCGGCAGGCCCGATTTCGGGTCCGAGCGGTCGCCGCCGTAGCCTTCGAGGCCATCGTCGGTGATCCACGCTTCGCAGCCGTCGGGCAGAACCGCGACAGCGGCGATGCCGTCACGCGGGCCGGGGGAGTCGCCGATGGTGCGGTCGACGTTGGTCGCGATCAGCTTTGGCGCGCCGCCATCATAGGCGGTGGCCGAACAGCCTGCCACGACGACAGGCGCGAGCAGCGCAATAAGTGCGGTCTTCATTTTCATGGGTTCGGGTACCTGTAGCAGACGATTTCCACGCGGCGGTTCTTTTGCATGTTGGCCGCAGAGTTGTTGGGCGCGATCGGACGGCGCTCGCCGAAGCCGACGACACGGTCCACGACCGCCCCCGACTGGCGCGCGACACCGGCCACGGTGTTGGCGCGGTTCTGCGACAGGCGCATGTTGTATTCGTCCGACGCGCGGCTGTCGGTATGCCCGTAGACGGCATAGGCGAAGGCGCCGGCGCTTGCGAAGAACTGGCGCAGCCACTGCTGGCCCTGCGCGGTCAGCTGGTAGCTGTCGGTCTTGAACAGGACATCCGTGTTCTGAACGGCACAGGTGTTCTTTTCCAGACACATATGGCGCCCGGTCTTGGGATCGCGGCGCGACACCATATACCCTTCGACGCCACCGTCCGCCCACCAGTGCATACATCCATCCGGGTCTACCCAAAGCCCCCAGTTGATCTTGCCGGTGACTGTCACTTGCGATTGCGCTGCGGCTGGGGTCGTGACCCCCGCAGCAGCGGAGAGCCCCAGAACGGCTGCGGCAGCCAGCGTTCTGAGACTGGAAATAACCCGGTACTTCACTCCTGATCCCCCAAAAAATGGCCGTGTGGCGACGGCGCGATATCTATTGGAGGAAGGTTAAACCGATGAAAGTCTTTATGTAAATGCTGGGCAGATTGAATTTGTCCAAGCTGTGTGGACATTCTGTATCATATATGTGGATTGCTAGTGATTGCTGGGAAAATCCACACAATTCCTAGTGTTAGTGAGTGGGCCCTACACCAAGGCGCCGGCCAGGGAATTGGGCCCAGCCTCGGTGATTCTCACCCGTCTGAGGTCGCCGGGGGCGATTCCCTCGGCTTTCACGTGAACGGCGTGAAGGTAGTCGGATTTCCCGGCCATCTGGCCCTCCATCCGGCCCGGTTTTTCAAACAGAACGCCGATTTCGCGGCCCACCATGCCGTCCATCACGCCGCGCGCCTGTTCGTTGATGAGGGCTTGCAGGCGGTGCAGTCGGTCCGACGCCTCGGCCTCGTCCACCAGCGGGCGTTCGGCGGCGGGCGTGCCGGGGCGCGAGGAATACTTGAAGCTGAAGGCCTGCCCATAATTCACGGCACGGATCAGGTCGAGCGTGTCCTCGAAATCGCGATCGGTTTCTTCCGGAAAGCCGACGATGAAATCGCCCGAGATCAGGATGTCGGGGCGGGCCGCCCGGATGCGTTCGATCAACCGCAGGTATTCTTCGGCGGTGTGCTTGCGGTTCATCCGTTTGAGGATGCGGTCCGACCCCGATTGCACCGGCAGATGCAGGTAGGGCATCAGTTTCGCGCATTCGCCATGCGCCGCGATCAGGTCGTCGGACATATCGTTGGGGTGCGAGGTGGTGAAGCGGATACGCTCCAGCCCGTCGATGTCGTTCAGCGCCCAGATGAGCCGCGCGAGCGACCAGTCGCCGCCGTCGCCCGCCCCGTGATAGGCGTTCACATTCTGGCCCAGCAAAGTGATCTCGCGCACCCCGCGTTCGACCAGTTCGCGTGCCTCGCGCAGAATGCGCTCCGGCGGGCGGCTGACCTCGGCACCGCGCGTATAGGGCACGACGCAGAAGGCGCAGAACTTGTCGCAGCCTTCCTGCACGGTCAGGAACGCGGTCGGCGCACGCTTGGCGGCGGGCCGGTTCTTCAGCACCTCGAACTTGTCCTCGAGCGGGAAGTCGGTATCGAGCGCCTTTTCGCCGCGGCCGACCTTTTCGACCATCTCGGGCAGGCGGTGATAGGTCTGGGGGCCGACGACAAGATCGACCATCGGCTGACGCCGCATGATCTCTTCCCCTTCGGCCTGGGCCACGCAGCCTGCGACGCCGATCTTCAGATCCGGTTTCGCATCCTTCAGATCCTTGAACCGCCCCAGCTCGGAATAGACCTTTTCGGCGGCCTTTTCGCGGATGTGGCAGGTGTTCAGAAGGATCATGTCGGCCTCGTCCGGCGAACCGACTTCGACATAGCCCTGACCGCCCATGGCCTCGGCCATGCGCTCGCTGTCGTAGACGTTCATCTGACAGCCGTAGGTGCGGATGAACAGTTTCTTCGGGTCCGTGCTCTGATCGGTCATGTCGCGCGTTCTCCGGGGCCTTCGATCAAGGCGGCGTCGTAACGCGTTTGCCCTATCGCCGCAACGGTTGCATTGGCGCGGGCGTTCAGGGAAAGTTTACCCAGACCCCGCCACAAGGGGCATTTGGGGCAGAGAATGCGTTACACATCGCTCGCACAGTTCATCGACCGGGGCAAAGCGGCCTTTGCGAAGGGGCCGGTGGCGCTGATCTTCGTCGAGGATCTGGTCGAGGTCGAAAGCACGATCCGCTACCACCAGTTGACCGGGTTTCGCGGGATCGTTCTGTTCGCGCCAAGGGAACTGGACCTGACCCATTCGCTCGAACAGGAAATTCACCGGGTGGATTATCCGGTGCTGCATGTCGGCGACGTTCAGAAGGCGGTGAATGCCGTCATCGACATCGCCGAGGGCACTTGGCTTTATTACTGCTACAACGCCGAATACCTGTTCTTTCCGTTCTGCGAGACGCGCAACGTCAACGAACTTCTGGTGTTTCACACCGAAGAACGGCGCAGCGCGATGCTGGCCTATGTGGTCGACCTCTATGCCGGTGATCTCAAACGCTATCCCGATGCGGTTTCGCTCGACCATGCCTGGCTCGACAAGTCGGGTTACTACGCACTCGGGCGACCGGACCCCGAGAACAACAATTACCCCAAGGAGCGGCAGCTCGATTTCTTCGGCGGCCTGCGCTGGCGGTTCGAGGAACACGTGCCCAAGGACCGGCGCAAGATCGACCGGATCGCATTGTTCAAGGCCCGTCCCGACCTCGTTCTGCGCGCGGACCACACGTTCAACGACGAGGAATACAACACCTACGCCTGTCCGTGGCACAACAACCTGACGGCGGCGATCGTGAGCTTTCGGACCGCCAAGGCGCTGAAGTCCAACGCGGGGTCCACCTTCGACATTCCGACCTTCAAATGGCACAACTCGGTGCCGTTCGACTGGACGTCGCAGCAGCTTCTGGACCTCGGGCTGATGGAGCCGGGGCAGTGGTTCTGACTGGTTGAGCCCCGTGGTGAGCGCGGCGCGGCGAAGCAGAGGCCCCGGGTTTACATCAAATCACATGCGCCTATGTTTAGGGGGAACCCCGCAAGCACCCGCGCGTTCACGCGTGGCCTTGCCGAACTCACTCCCGACCAAACGAGGCACTTATGACCGAAGTCAAATCGGGCGACACCGTCCGTATTCACTACACCGGCACGCTGAACGACGGCACCGTCTTCGACAGTTCCGACGGGCGCGATCCGCTCGAATTCACCGTGGGCTCGGGCCAGATCATCCCCGGACTGGACAAGGCGATCCCCGGCATGACGCCCGGCGACAAGAAAACCGTTCCGGTCCCGGCGGACGAGGCCTATGGCCCGCATCATCCCGAAGGTGTGACCGAGATTCCGCGCGGCGACATTCCCGCCGACATTCCGCTGGAAACCGGCATCATGCTTCAGATGTCCACGCCGGACGGGCGTCAGATCCCGGTCACCGTGACCGACGTGACCGAGGAAAAGGTCACGATCGACGCCAACCACCAGCTTGCGGGCAAAGACCTGACGTTCAACATCGAACTGGTCGAAATCGCCTGATCCGACCCGACCGGGGGTCTCCGCCGACGGCGATGCCAAGGCGGAACACCCCCCGGCGGCCCGGCGTTTTCCCTTCGACAGACTAGGAAGGAGGACGCCATGACCGCTGTAATGGCCAAAGCCGCCACGATGATCGCCGCGCCTCCGCTCGTATGCTACGAGGCGTTCGCGACCCCCGACCGGATGACGGAATTCTGGTTCCCCAGGGTGTCCGGCCCGATCGAGAAGGGCGTGACCCTGACGTGGTACGTGGGCACGGCGCCCGATGCCCATCCCATCACCGTCGAGGTGGTCGAGGCGATGCCGGGAGAACGCATCGACATCCGCTGGGGCGACGGAACGCAGATGACCGACGTGTCGTGGACCTTCATCGAGAAGGGCCCGATGACCGAGGTGAAAGTCACCGAAACCGGGTTCGAGGGCGACGAGGCCGCGCAGGCGGCGCAAGCCATCGATTCAACGGGCGGTTTCAGTCAGGTGCTCATCGCCGCCAAGGCGCTGATCGAGCACGACGTATCCATCAATGTGGTCGAAGATCGCGCGGCCGGCTGATCAGCGTTTGGCGCGCAGCCGGATCACTACGTCGACTTTCGACACTTCGGCCCCGTCCGGCGCCGCCGGGAGGGCCGCGATTTCAAGATCTTCCTCGGGCGCATCCATCAGCTCACCCGAATCTTCCCAGAAGAAATGCGGGTGGTTCGTGGTGTTGGTGTCGAAATAGCCCTTGGTGCCGTTCACGAGGATTTCGCGCAGAAGCCCGACCTCGGAGAACGACCGAAGCGTGTTGTAGACCGTCGCAAGCGATACCTTTTCACCAGCCTCGCGCGTCGCGTCGAACAGGCTTTCGGCGGTGACATGCCGATGCTCGCCGTCGCCGACCAGCAGCGCCGCGATGGCCACGCGCTGCCGCGTCGGGCGCAGCCCGGCGCTTTCGAGCCACTTGCGGCCCATATCCTGTGACTGGCTGTGGGTCATCTTCACCCTCTGACTTCGTCTGGCGGTATATATAGTCAACAATACCTGTGCATTTCAATCGGATTCCCCGCACCCACCGTGAAGGCGGGGCAGGACCCACCGTGAAGGCAGGGCAGGAGCGCCGCACTTGCCACTCACTTCGCGCGGGTGATAGACGGGCCGAAGCAAACCGATGTACCGTTCATAACACGTAGCCAGGGGGCCTGATGGCAGAGTATCCAACGAGTTTCGACAAGGACGACCTGCTGAAGTGCGCCCGCGGCGAGCTTTTCGGCGAAGGAAACGCGCAGCTTCCCGCGCCGCCGATGCTGATGATGGACCGGATCACCGATATTTCGGGTGACGGCGGCAAGCACGGCAAGGGCCACGTGGTCGCGGAATTCGATATCGTGCCGGATCTTTGGTTCTTCGACTGCCATTTCCCCGGCAACCCGATCATGCCTGGTTGTCTCGGCCTCGACGGTCTGTGGCAGCTCACCGGTTTCAACCTCGGCTGGCGCGGCTGGCAGGGGCGCGGCTATGCGCTGGGTGTGGGTGAGGTGAAGCTCACCGGCATGGTCCGGCCCGACCGCAAGAAACTGACGTATTACGTGGACTTCACGAAAGCCGTGCAGACCCGTCGCCTCACGATGGGTGTCGCCGACGGGATCGTCGAAGCGGACGGCGAAGTCATCTATCAGGTCAAGGACATGAAGGTCGCGCTTTCGGAAAGCTGACCGAAACCATTCGGGGACGGGCGCACCAGATAAGGAGCCAGAAATGCAACGTGTCGTCGTGACAGGTCTTGGGGTCGTGTCCCCCATCGGTCTGAACACCGAAGAGGTCACGCAGTCGCTGAAGGCTGGCCGCTCAGGCATCACCGCCAATGCGGACATGGCCGAATACGGCTTTCGCAGCCAGATCGCGGGGGCGGTGGATATCGACCTCAAGGAAAACGTGGACAAACGCGCACTTCGGTTCATGGGGCCGGGCGCGGCCTATGCCTATCTCGCGATGGGGCAGGCGATTGCCGATGCCGGGCTGGACGACTCCGACGTGGTCAACGAACGCACGGGGCTGATCGCTGGCTCTGGCGGCCCGTCGACCAGTTCGATGTTTCAGGCCCACCAGACGGTTCTGAAATCCGGTTCGCCCAAGCGCATCGGCCCGCTCGCCGTGCCGAAATGCATGTCCTCGACGATCAGCGCGAACCTCGCCACGCAATACAAGATCAAGGGCATCAACTACTCGATCACCTCGGCCTGTTCCACGTCGCTTCACTGTATAGGCAGCGCCGCCGAGCAGATCATGATGGGCAAGCAGGACGTGATGTTCGCGGGCGGGGCTGAAGAGCTCGACTGGACCCTGTCCTGCCTCTTCGATGCGATGGGCGCGATGTCGTCCAAGTTCAACGACACGCCCGACAAGGCCTCGCGCGCTTTCGACAAGGACCGCGACGGGTTCGTGATTGCGGGCGGCGGCGGGATCGTCGTGCTCGAAAGCCTCGACCACGCGCTGGCGCGCGGTGCCAAGATCTATGGCGAAGTGACGGGATTCGCCGCCACTTCGGACGGGCACGACATGGTCGCCCCGTCGGGCGAGGGCGGCGAACGGGCCATGCGGTTGGCGCTGTCCACGCTGCCCGAAGGTCGGAAAGTGGGCTATATCAACGCTCACGGCACCTCGACCCCGGTCGGCGATGTCGGAGAAGTGGAAGCGGTGCGCCGCGTCTTCGGCGAAGGCTCCACCCCGCTCATCAGTTCCACCAAGTCGATGACCGGCCACGCGCAAGGCGCGGCGGGTGCGATGGAGGCGATCTTCTCGATCCTCATGCTGGATCAGGATTTCATCACCCCCTCGATCAACGTCGAAACGCTCGACCCGGCGATCCACGAGGGCGAGATCGCGACGACACTGGTCGAAAACGCGGGGCTCGACACCGTGATGACCAACAGCTTCGGCTTCGGCGGGACCAACGGGTCGATGCTGATCAGCAAGTATAACGGATAGGGACCGGGGACATGGGTGAGTTGATGAAGGGCAAGCGCGGCCTTGTCATGGGCGTCGCCAACGATCGCTCCATCGCGTGGGGGATCGCCAAGGCGATGGCCGACGAGGGCGCGGAGCTTGCCTTTTCCTATCAGGGCGAGGCCTTCGGCAAGCGGGTCGAACCGCTGGCCCAGTCGCTCGGCTCCGACATCCTTGTCGATATGGACGTGACCGACGATGCCAAACTCGACGCGGGCTTCGCGGCCTTGTGGGAACGGTGGGACCGGATCGATTTCCTCGTCCATGCCATCGCGTTTTCGGACAAGTCGGAACTGACGGGGCGGTTCCTCAACACCTCCCGCGCGAACTTCAAGAACTCGATGGATATCTCGTGCTACTCGCTGATCGAAGTGGCGCGTCGGGTCGAGCCTTACATGACCGAGGGCGGCACGATCCTGACCCTGACCTATGGCGGGTCCAACCGCGTGACGCCGTTCTACAATGTGATGGGCGTGGCCAAGGCGGCGCTGGAGGCGAGCGTGCGCTACCTCGCCAACGACCTCGGCCCGCAGGGCATCCGCGTGAACGCGATAAGTCCCGGTCCGATGAAAACGCTGGCGGGCGCGGCCATCGGCGGCGCGCGCAAGACGTTCCGGCACACCGAGGCGAACTCGCCCCTGCGCCAGAACGCGACGCTCGAATCCATCGGCGGCACGGCGGTCTATCTCGCCTCGCCGTATGGCGAATGCACGACGGGCGAGATCATCACCGTCGATTGCGGGTTCCACGTGCTCGGGATGCCGCAGCCGGAAAATCTGTAAGCTCACGACCATCTATCAATGCAGGGGCGCGGGCCACGGTCCGCGCCCTTTTCGTGTCCGGCGCATGGGCCGGACGCTCTGCCGGTGGACGCCCCGATTGACCTGCGCTATCAGCGCCCGAACGCAGCGAGGAGGCTTTCCATGTCCGGCCACGGCACCCCGATCCCGATGACCAGCCGCAAGTCCGGCCCGCTCAAGGGCGTGGCGGACGTGCCGGGGGACAAGTCGATCAGCCACCGCTCGCTCCTGCTCGGCGCGATGGCCGTGGGTGAGACCCGCGTGACCGGGCTGCTCGAAGGCGAAGACGTGCTGGCGACCGCTGCGGCAATGCAGGCTTTCGGGGCCGAAGTGGAGCGGCTGGGCGACGGCGCTTGGCGGGTGAACGGTGTCGGCGTCGGTGGCTTTGCCGAGCCTGAAGACGTGATCGACTGCGGCAATGCGGGCACCGGCGTGCGGCTCATCATGGGCTGCATGGCGACCTCGCCGATCACCGCGACCTTCACGGGCGACGCCTCGCTCCGCTCGCGCCCGATGGGCCGGGTGACTGATCCCATCGCGCTGTTCGGCGCGCAAAGCTACGGACGCACGGGCGGGCGGCTCCCGATGACCGTGGTGGGCGCGAAGAACCCGGTGCCGGTGCGATACAAGACGCCCATGGCCTCGGCGCAGGTCAAATCCGCCGTGCTGCTTGCGGGCCTCAATGCCCCGGGTGAGACCGTGGTGATCGAGGCCGAGGCGACGCGCGATCACACCGAGCGGATGCTGGCGGGGTTCGGGGCCGAGATCAGCGTCGAGGACACGGGCGAGGGTCGCGTCATCACGCTGGTTGGTCAGCCGGAACTGAAGCCCCAGACCATCGCCGTGCCGCGCGATCCGTCCTCGGCGGCGTTCCCGGTCTGCGCGGCGCTGATCGTGCCGGGGTCCGACGTGCTGGTGCCGAACATCGGCCTGAACCCGACCCGCGCCGGGCTGTTCACCACGCTCATCGAAATGGGCGCGGACCTGACCTATGAGAACGAACGCGAAGAGGGGGGCGAGCCTGTGGCCGACCTGCGCGCGCGTTTCTCGCCCGACATGAAAGGCATCCGTGTGCCGGAAGAGCGTGCGGCGAGCATGATCGACGAATACCCGGTACTGTCCGTGGTCGCGGCCTTCGCGACCGGCAAGACCGAGATGGTCGGGGTGCATGAGCTGCGCGTCAAGGAAAGCGACCGGATCGACGCAATGGCGCGTGGGCTCGAGGCGAACGGGGTCACCATCGAGGAAGGCCGCGACTTCATGACCGTGCACGGCTTGGGTCCGGACGGCGTGCCGGGGGGCGGCACCGCTGCCGCGCGGCTCGACCACCGGATCGCGATGAGCTTCATGGTCATGGGGATGGCGTCCCAATCGCCCGTGAGCGTCGATGACGGCCAGCCCATCGCAACCTCGTTCCCGATTTTCGAGCCGCTGATGACGGGTCTCGGCGCGACCATCGAGCGTTCGACCGCCTGATATTGGCGGTTCCCTCGCCGCCGTTCCTCTGGCTTAGTGACGGCGGGGCTTGGGAGCGACGCATGGGACGCATCGGGATTTTCTGGATTTTGCTCGCCGTGACGCTTTTGGTCTACGGGCTTCTGGTCGGCTGGGCCGGGCAGGACATGATCGCGCTCACCAACGGGGCGTCGATCCCTGACCTGCGGGTAACGGGATATGGGGTCGATGACATCCGGGCGCTGCTCGACGGGGCCGAGCCGGGGTTTCCCGAAGCCTATGCGCGCATCTCGCGGACATGGGACGTCGCCGTGCCGGTCCTGTTCGGTGTGACCTTCGCCTACGGGATCTGGCTGGGGGGCGGGGCGTGGCGCTGGTTTGCTCTGGTGCCGGTGGTCATGGGCCTGTCCGACCTGACCGAGAACGCGCTGGTCACGCAAAGCCTGCTCACTGGCCCCGACGCCCTCGATCCGGGCACGATTGGGCGGGCGAGCGCCGCCACCATGCTCAAATGGCTGCTTCTGCCTGTGTCGATCTTGCTCCTCGTCGCGACTTTCTTCAAAACGCGGGCACGAGCGAGCAAGGGGTAGCGGTTTGAGCTTCACGGTAGCAATCGACGGGCCTGCGGCAGCGGGCAAGGGCACGATTTCCAAAGCGGTGGCGAAGCATTTCGGCTTCGCGCATCTGGACACGGGGCTGCTCTATCGCGCCGTGGGCAAACGTGTGCTGGACGGCGAAGACGCGGTGGCGGCGGCCCGGTCGCTGCGCGCCGAGGACCTCGAAGTGCTGGGGCTGCGCACGCCCAAGGTCGCGCAGGCGGCGAGCAAGGTGGCGGTCGAACCCGAGGTGCGCGAGGCGCTGGTGGATTTCCAACGCGCCTTCGCGGCGCGCGCAGGCGGCGCGGTTCTGGACGGGCGCGACATCGGCACCGTGATCTGCCCGGAAGCCGCCGTGAAGCTTTTTGTGACAGCCAGCCCCGAGGTGCGGGCGGTCCGGCGGCACAAGGAATTGCTCGAAACCGGGCATGACGCGGGTTACGACAGCGTTCTGGCTGACGTGCGCGCGCGCGACGAGCGGGACCGGACCCGCGCGACGGCGCCCCTGAAGCCGGCGGATGACGCGGTGACCATCGACACGAGTCACATGACGATCGAGGCGGCGGTGGCGGCGGCGGTCGCGGTAGTGAACAAGGTGCGCGGGGCCTGAGAGGTTTCGCCCGCTTGCGCGGGCGACCCGCTGGGGAGGCGCTGCCTCCCCAGACCTCCGAGGTATTTGTGGACCAGAGAAGGTGGACCGTCAGGCCCCTTTGCCGAAACTCGGGAAGAGGCGGCGCTTCGGTTGGCCCGCGTCTTCGATGTAGCCGAATGCTTCGAAGTCTTTCGCGTAGAGGACGACGATCTGGTCCAGGTCTTTGTCAGCAAGGTCGCGGCGCGTTGCGCCATCCACGCTCCGGTTTCTATGGGGGAGCGGGGCCCCGAGGTTTGCCGGATTCTGGAGTGCAGGCCAGTCACGACCAAGCGTTTCGAGATGGAATATCCGGTCTGGCAGGAGCGTGCCGTCGTCGCCCGCCAAGAAATCGACCTGCGGACGGACGAAGTGGAACTTGGCGCTGCGGTCGTCCGGGTCGCGCATGAACTGCGCAGGCAGCCAGTCGTGGACGAACTCCCCCAGAGTCTCGACCGGGCGCAGATGGTTGAACAGCGACACGGCGCGCGCGATTGGGTCGCGGACCACGGCGAAGGTGAAATAGTCCGCCCACATCTCATCCGTCACGTAGTGGTGGCGCGTGTAGTCGCGCGCGGACAGATGGGCGAGACGGGGTGGACCGACGGCTTTCGACGGGTTGCGCCCCAGCATCAGCGGCGCGCGCTGGCCCCATGTCAGGCCCAGATCGTCCAGAAACGCCTGTTCGACGCTTTGACCGCCGCATTTCGGGATATGGACGAAGATCGTGCGGTGGGGATGCGAGATCATGCGCCGAACCGGGCCTCGATGAGCGGCTTATAGGCCTGCCAACCCCGCGCCATGGCCGGGTCGATCCCCTGACGCACCTGCCATTTGGACAGGGTCGGCATGTCGCCCCCGGATTTCTCGGGCGCGGCGCAGGCGTCGGTCCAGTCGAGGCCGAGCGCCGTCAGAACGGGGGTCAGGGTGGCGCGCGGCGCGGCTGTCAGGGTGTCGAGGTGGATGTCATGCCACGCGGACCCCGCGCGCGCCGCGCCGAGCGCACAGAAGTCGAGGTGTCGGTCGTATTGCGCGCTCAGATCGCCCCAGTCGTAGCTGTAGCGGTGGCCGTCGCGGAAGTCGTTCTTGAAGCAGGACCAGCAGGTCGCCTGTTTGTCGCGGCGCATGTGGATGATCTGGGCGTCGGGAAACAGCATCGGGATCGCCCAGGCGAAGTAGTAGTTCTCCGGCATCTTGTCGACGAAGATGCCTGTGTTCGGGACGCCTTGCAGATAAGCGGTGCGGGCGGCCTCGAGCCGGTCGATGTCCAGCCCGTCGAGAAAGGCGATGTGCGGGTTGCGGCCCGTGCCGTCGCGCATGAGCGCAGGTCCAAGCGCGATCCGTTCGCCAAGGTTCGTGATTTCGGGGTGTGCGGCGAGCATTTGACTGATGAGCGAGGTGCCGGAGCGCGGCATTCCAAGGACGAAGACCATCCGGGGCGGTCTCGCGTCCAGCCGCAGGTCGGGGGCGGCGCGCACGGCGGCAAGCGTGTCGCGGGCAAGCGCCGCCATCGCGCCGTTGTCGTATCGGACGCCTTTCAGGCGATTGGCCGCGACCACCGCGTCGAAGGCTCGCTGGGGTTTGCCGAGATCGTCATAGGCCTTGCCCAACATGAACAGGAGTTGCGCGCGCAGCGGGGCCGACAGCGCCTTTTGCTTCGCGAAGCCTTTGATCCGGGCCAGCACCTTGTCGCCGGGAGTATAGGGCGTGCCGTAGGTGTAGATCCACAGACCGGCGAGGCTGCCGGGATCGGCCGCGAACACCTTGTCGAGCGCCGCGTGCATTTCATCGAACCGGCCCGCGTTCAGGGCCGCTTCGGCGGTGACGAGGTGCTGGTGCAACGTGTCGGTCATGATCTTCCCTTCACGGCGCATTCTGCCCGACATCGAGACGCCATGGAAAGGTGCCGCGCGGGTCCGCCCGCCGCTTTCACGCGCCGGTCAAAGCGTCCGCGCCAGCGGGAACAGGGCACGCAGCCGGGGCGAGCGAAGCCACAATCCGCCCCACATGAAAAGGCCGAGGTAGATGGAGAAGAGCTTGTTCGACAAAAGCGGCATGTCGGCGAAGACCTGCATCGTCATCGCACCGCCGAGGATCGCCATCGACAGCACCGCGCCAAGCACCGCCGTCGCCGGCACGGCATAGAGCAGCACGCAGATCAGTTCGAGGATGCCGATGATCAGAACCGGACTGCCTTCCCACCCGAGCGACACCATCGTTTCGTCGGCAATCGGCATCCCGGACAGTTTCGGATAGACCGACGCGCCGAGGATGAAGAGGATGTAGAGGCCGGACAACACCCAGCCGAGACGTGTCATGGTCTTCTGCGACATGAAAAACTCCTGATCGAACGCGTCATCGAAGCACTGCCGCTCCCCGTCCTGTCAAGGTGCTTTGCCCTTGCGTTATGGGGCCGAGAGCCGTATACGCGCGCCCAGACAGGCGTTAAGCCGCATGCCAGAGAGCGAGCAGGGTCGGGCAACCGGCCCTCTTTGTTTTGCGTAAGCCCGTCTGGAAACCCATGAAAGACCGGCGGAGACAACCGTCTGGCCCGAATAGAACTGTAAAGGAACTGATCCGCTTATGAGCGCTAACGCATCTATGGAGGAATTCGAGGCCCTCCTTAACGAATCCCTCGAAATGGACACGCCGGACGAAGGTACGGTTGTCAAAGGTAAGGTCATCGCTGTCGAAGCCGGCCAAGCCATCATCGACGTCGGCTACAAGATGGAAGGCCGTGTCGATCTGAAAGAATTCGCAAACCCCGGCGAAGCGCCCGACATCACCGTCGGCGACGAAGTCGAGGTTTACCTGCGCGCGGCTGAAAACGCCCGTGGCGAAGCCGTCATCTCGCGCGAGATGGCCCGCCGCGAAGAAGCCTGGGACCGTCTGGAAAAAGCCTATGCCGACGACGCTCGTGTCGAAGGTGCGATCTTCGGTCGCGTCAAAGGCGGCTTCACCGTCGATCTCGGCGGTGCCGTTGCGTTCCTGCCCGGTTCGCAGGTCGATGTCCGCCCCGTGCGCGACGCCGGCCCGCTCATGGGTCTCAAGCAGCCGTTCCAGATCCTCAAGATGGACCGCCGCCGTGGCAACATCGTCGTGTCGCGCCGTGCCATCCTTGAAGAGAGCCGCGCCGAGCAGCGTGCCGAAGTCATCGGCAACCTGTCCGAAGGCCAGACGGTCGAGGGCGTGGTCAAGAACATCACCGAGTACGGCGCGTTCGTCGACTTGGGCGGCGTCGATGGCCTGCTGCACGTGACCGACATGGCTTGGCGCCGTGTGAACCACCCGTCCGAGATCCTCTCGATCGGCGAGACGATCAACGTTCAGGTCATCAAGATCAACAAAGAGACGCACCGCATCTCGCTCGGCATGAAGCAGCTTCAGGAAGATCCGTGGGATCTGGTCGCTGCCAAGTATCCGCTCGAGTCGGTCCACAAGGGCCGCGTCACGAACATCACCGACTACGGTGCGTTCGTCGAGCTGGAGCCGGGTGTCGAAGGCCTCGTCCACGTTTCGGAAATGTCCTGGACCAAGAAGAACGTCCACCCGGGCAAGATCGTGTCGACTTCGCAAGAGGTCGAGGTCATGGTTCTTGAGATCGATCAGGCGAAGCGTCGCGTTTCGCTCGGCCTCAAGCAGACCATGCGCAACCCGTGGGAAGTCTTTGCCGAGACGCACCCCGAGGGCACACAGGTCGAAGGCGAAGTCAAGAACATCACCGAATTCGGTCTGTTCATCGGCCTCGACAACGACATCGACGGCATGGTGCACCTGTCGGACATCTCGTGGGACCAGCGTGGCGAAGACGCGATCCAGCAGTTCCACAAGGGCGACGTGGTCAAAGCCGTCGTCACCGAGGTGGACACGGACAAAGAGCGTATCTCGCTCTCGATCAAGGCGCTCGACGGCGACCCGTTTGCCGAAGCCGTTGGCGGCGTGAAGCGCGGCCAGATCATCACCGTGACCGTGACCGCGATCGAAGATGGCGGGATCGAAGTGGAATACGAAGGCATGAAGTCCTTCATCCGCCGCTCCGACCTGTCGCGTGACCGTGCCGAGCAGCGCCCCGAGCGTTTCCAGGTCGGTGACCACGTCGACGTGCGCGTGACCAACGTGGACGCCAAGTCGCGCCGCCTCGGTCTGTCGATCAAGGCCCGCGAGATCGCCGAAGAGAAAGAGGCCGTGGAACAGTTCGGTTCGTCCGACTCCGGTGCTTCGCTCGGCGACATCCTCGGCGCCGCGCTCAACAAGGGCGACGAATAAGCCTTTCGCGTAAAGCGATGAGAATTGAGACGGCCCCGGAGCGTTCCGGGGCCGTTTTCTTTTGTCGCGGCGACATGGCGCGCCGACCGCGATACACTTGGTTCAGGAGGGGCGTATGAGACAGAAACGCAAGGAATGGATGGGTGTCGTCGGCGCATTGGGTCTGGCCGCGTTTCTTTTGGGATTGTTCGGCGGCATCTACTCGCTCGGTATGGCGATCGCGCTGTCGGTGTCGGTGTGGGCGGTCGGTGCCACGCTCGTCCTCGCCCTGACCGACCCGCCCGAGGGCGACTGATCCGGCCCCCGAATCATAAGGTGCTAACCATGCGGTTCGCGGGGCCGTGGCGGGCGGTTTCGCCGGGCGCACCACCTAACGGTCGGGATTTCCATGAAAAAATCGGCACTTTGCCGCCAAATTCGGCGCGCGGCCCAAGCCTCGGCTGTTTCGCGACGAAATCTTTCCCCCTATAGTCAGGGGGTAAGCGGCGTGCTGCCAACAAACGCCGGTCAGTCCTTCGGGGGGAAGACGGGATGATCCGTTCGGAGCTCATTCAGAAGATCGCGGACGAAAATCCGCATCTCTACCAGCGCGATGTCGAGCGCATCGTGAACACCATCTTCGAAGAAATCATCGAAGCGATGGCGCGCGGCGACCGGGTCGAGTTGCGCGGTTTCGGCGCCTTTTCCGTCAAGCAACGGGATGCCAGAGTAGGGCGGAACCCGCGCACGGGTGAATCGGTTGATGTCGAAGAGAAGCACGTGCCTTTCTTCAAGACCGGCAAGCTGCTGCGCGACCGACTGAACGGGAACTGAAAGGCCCTTTCCCATGCGTTACATTCGCTACGCGTTTCTGGGCGCGCTGGCCGTGGTGCTTATCACCGTGGCGCTCGCCAATCGCAACATCGTCGAACTTCGTCTGCTGCCGGAAGAAATGGCCGGTTTTCTGGGCTGGAGCTGGACCATCAATCTGCCGCTTTTCATCGTCATCTTCCTCGCCATCATCGCGGGCGTGATGATCGGGTTCGTCTGGGAATGGTTCCGGGAACACAACCAGCGCGCCGAAGGGCGCCGGGCCAAATCCGCCGCCGTGAAGTTGGCGGGCGAGGTGCAGAGCCTCAAGCGCGAGAAGGCTGGGCCGAAGGACGATGTTCTGGCGCTTCTGGAGGATGGGCGGTAAGCACACGCCCATGACCGACATCCGAGTGAAAATCTGCGGGCTGACGAGCGCGGAGGCGGTGGCCGCCGCTGCCGACGCCGGTGCGCGTTATGTCGGCTTCGTGTTCTTCCCGAAATCCCCGCGCAACATCTCGGTCGATCTGGCTGCGGAGCTGGCCGCCGAGGTGCCGCCGGGCATCGCCAAGGTCGCGCTGGTGGTGAACGCGGACAACGCGGTGCTTGACGAGATCACGTCGCGGGTGCCGCTCGACATGCTGCAACTTCACGGCTCTGAAACGCCGGAACGGGTGGCCGAGGTGCGCGCGCGCTATGGCCTGCCGGTGATGAAGGCGGTCGGGATCGCGGATGCCGCCGATCTTGCGCGCATCGACGACTATATCGGCGTCGCCGACCAGATCCTCGTCGATGCCAAGCCCCCGAAAGAGGCGGAGCTTCCCGGCGGCAACGGTCTGGCGTTCGACTGGCGGCTTTTGCAGGGGCGGCACTGGACGGTGCCGTGGATGTTGGCCGGCGGCCTGACCCCCAGAAACGTGGCTCTGGCGGCGAAGCTGACGGGTGCACGGCAGGTCGATGTCTCGTCGGGCGTGGAAAGCGCGCCGGGGATGAAGGACGAAGGGCTCGTCCGAGACTTTCTGGGGGCGGTCCGGTGACCGTGACCTTCCGCGCCGCGCGCGCCGACGATGTGCCCGCGGTGATGGCCCTGCTCATGGAGGATCGCGCGCCGGGTGCGCAGCCGGTGCGGGACGACGATCCGGTCCAGATGTACCTCGCCATGATCGCCGACGGCACGACCCAGCTGGTCGTGGGGTGGCGCGCGGGCGAGGTCGTGGCCTGCTATCACCTGACGATCCTCCACCTCGTGTCGCCATCCACGCCGATCCGCGCACAGGTGGAATCGGTGCGTGTGCGCGCGGACCTGCGCGGGCAGGGGATCGGCGCGGCGATGATGCGCGATGCCGAGGACCGGGCGCGGGCGGCGGATGCCACGCTCATGCAGTTCACGTCGAACGCCTCGCGCGGTGACGCGCACAGGTTCTATGAACGGCTGGGGTTCAAGGCGACGCACGCAGGATTCAAGAAGGATCTGATCGCGCGTTAACCGGGGATTCACCGCGACTCGGCCATGGTTAACCCATGACACATCTCATCCCGCCTCAGAGCCCCGACCACTGGCTGTCCGCAGCTTTCACCTCCAACACCGCGACCTCCGGCGGCGTCATCAAGCGCCGGATCAGCGACATCGACCGGATCGTCGGGCGCGACCGTTTTCTGGGCGAAGTGCGCGCGCGCGGGTTTCAGGCCGTCGAAAACGGCGACAACCTGATCGTCTTCTGCAATGCCCAGCCCGTGCGGCTGGCCGCCCCCCGCGCCGGGGTCACGTCCCACTGATTGCCACGCTGCCGTGCTTGCTCTTGCCCGATGCCTATTCTAGGAACGGGCAAGACTGCCCGGGAGCGCGATATGGCTGACGATCTCTTCAATTCCTTCATGAACGGCCCTGACGAGAAGGGCCGGTTCGGCGATTTCGGCGGGCGTTTCGTGTCCGAGACGCTCATGCCGCTGATCCTCGAGCTTGAAGCGCAGTACGAACATGCCAAGACCGACCAGAGCTTCTGGGACGAAATGGAATTCCTGTGGAAGCACTATGTCGGCCGCCCGTCGCCGCTCTATTTCGCCGAGCGTCTGACCGAAGAGCTTGGCGGGGCGAAAATCTATCTCAAGCGGGATGAGTTGAACCACACCGGCGCGCACAAGATCAACAATGTGCTGGGGCAGATCATCCTCGCCCGCCGCATGGGCAAGACCCGCATCATCGCCGAAACCGGCGCGGGCCAGCACGGCGTGGCGACGGCGACCGTCTGCGCCAAATTCGGGCTGAAATGCATCGTCTACATGGGCGCGCATGATGTCGAGCGTCAGGCGCCCAACGTGTTCCGCATGAAGCTTTTGGGGGCCGAGGTCGTTCCGGTGACCTCCGGTCGCGGCACGCTGAAGGACGCGATGAACGACGCGCTGCGCGACTGGGTGACCAACGTGCGCGACACGTTCTACTGCATCGGCACGGTGGCCGGCCCGCACCCCTATCCGGCGATGGTCCGCGATTTTCAGGCGATCATCGGCAAGGAAGCCAAGGAACAGATGATGGAGGCGGAAGGGCGCCTTCCCGATACCATCATCGCGGCCATCGGCGGCGGGTCCAACGCGATGGGCCTGTTCTATCCGTTCCTCGACGACAAATCCGTGCGCATCATCGGCGTCGAAGCCGGCGGCAAGGGCGTGAACGAAAAGATGGAACACTGCGCGTCGCTGACCGGCGGTCGCCCCGGCGTGCTGCATGGCAACCGCACCTACCTGCTTCAGGACGAAGACGGTCAGATCCTCGAAGGGCATTCGATCTCGGCGGGTCTGGATTATCCGGGCATCGGGCCGGAGCATTCGTGGCTGCATGACATCGGGCGCGCCGAATACGTGTCGATCACAGACACCGAGGCGCTCGAAGCGTTCCAGCTTCTGTGCCAGACCGAAGGCATCATTCCGGCGCTGGAGCCGTCTCACGCGATGGGCCATGTGATGAAGATCGCGGGCGATCTGCCCAAGGATCACATCATCTGCATGAACCTGTGCGGGCGCGGCGACAAAGACATTTTCACGGTCGCCAAGGCGCTGGGCACGGATATGGCGGGTCTGAGCGACTAGTGATCGGCCTATAAACTCAGGTTTAGACCCGTCTGCGCCGGGTTTAAAACGCCGGTCATAAACCCGACGCTCATAGCCTGACCCATGCGTTCGCCGCAGCCTCTCCTCGGGTGCCACGATCCAGGCGCCGGAGGAGAACGCAAAGGAACGCATAATGAAACTCGACATTTTCAAAGTGACGGCAGCCGTATTGCTGTCGGCTGGTATCGCATCGGCCGCGCCGCAGGACACGATCAACGAGATCGTGAAGGGGCTCGCAGGCGAAGGGTTCACGCGGGTCGAAATCAAGAACCGACTGAATGGCGTCAAGATCGAAGCCCACGGCCCGAACGGTTCGGTGGAGCGGATCTACGACGGGAACGGCGTGCTGGTGAAGGAAGAAACGCACAGCCGTCAGGGCACGTTCGGCTTCGGTGACCGGGATCGGGACCGGGATCGGGACCGCAGCGGCCAACGCAGCGCCACCAATGGTTTCGCCCATGACGACGACGGCCCCGACCATGACCGCGACGACGATCACGGCGGCCGTGACCGGGACCGCGACCGCGACCGTGACGACCACGGCGGGCATGACAGTGACGACGACCACGGTGGGCGCGACCGCGACCGCGAAGACCGTGACCATGGCGGTCGGGATCGCGAAGATCGCGACGACGACTGAGCCTGCGACACAGGAACGCTCCCATCGCGATTGCGGCATCGGGTGGGGGCGTGCCATCTTGCGGGCGGGAGGAATGGATTTGCGGCGTCTCGTGATCGTGGCGGTTTGGCTTTTGGCGGGCACCGGGCTCGCCCGCGCCGACGTGGATCTCGACACGCTGATGCGCAGCCTGTCGCAACAGGGGTTCACGCGGATGCAGGTCTCGACGACCCTGCTGGGCAGAACCCGGATTTTCGCCACCTCAGACCAGTTTCATCGCGAAATCGTCGTGAACACGAACACGGGCGAGATCCTTCGCGATTTCTGGCAGGTGCGCTCCGAGTCCTCGTCCCGGTCCCAGGCGCAGATCCTCGATCCGTCCGGGGTGAGCGACAGGGACGACCGCGACGACCGAAGCGGATCGTCGGGCTCAAGTGGCCGCTCGGGGCGGGACGATCGCGACGACAGAGACTCGTATGACGACGACGACGATTACGACGACGACGACCGTGATCGCGACTCCGATCGTGAGGATGACGATTGATGCAGGGGCGGAGGCGACTGGCGCAGGACCGGGTCATCATCGTGATCGCGCTGGTCGTTCAGGCGCTCTGCGCCGGGTTCTTCATTTCCGACATTCTTTCCTCGCGCATCGGGTTCAGAAGCACGCCGATCCCGTGGCGGATGCGCGAGCTCATCGAAATCGGGGCTGCGCTTGGGCTCCTGCTCGGGTTCGTGCTGGGCGTTCTGGCTCTGACGCGGGTGCGCCGCCACCACCGGCTGGCCGAAGAGCGCCTGCGCGAGGCGTCGGCGGCGTTTCTGGACCTCGTGGCCAAACGGTTCGACGACTGGGCCCTGACGCCTGCCGAACGTGACGTGGCGCTGTTCGCCATCAAGGGGATGAGTCTGGCCGATATCGCGGCGGTCCGGGGCACGTCCGAAGGCACGGTCAAGGCACAGACCAACGCCATCTATCGCAAAGCGGGGGTGAGCGGCCGGGCCCAGATGTTGAGTGACCTGATCGACACGCTGATGGACGATCAGGTGATGCAGGACTTTCCGCCACCGACCGTCCCCGAACCGCATGAGATCGCGGCCAAGACGCGCGACGTCGAAGCCCGCTCATGAAAAGAGGCGGCGCACTGCGCCGCCTCTGATCCGTGAGAGAGACCTCACTTAGTTGGTGGAGTTCTTCACTTCCGTATCGGACTCCGTCTCGGCGTCGGCCGAAGCGCTTTCTTCCAGATCGTTGGTGGCTTCAGCGCCGCCACCGGCTTCGGTCCGGGTGTTCAGGTCGATGTCGATGTCGGGATCGATCGAACCTTCTTCCGGCAGAATCTCGGTGGTCTGGTTGCTGACGTTCGTGTCATCCGAGTCTTCGATCTCTTCGTCGGTGAAGATGGTGGTCGCGGCGTACTGGTCCACGCCCATTTCCATCTGCGTCATGGTGTCGGACACGACCATGCCGTCGGCGTCGAGGATCAGAATGCGGCCACCAGCGTCGCTGGACGCCATGAAGGTCAGGTTGCCGTCGCGGCCCTGACGCACGGTGTTCACATCGTAGCCTTCGGCGGTCAGGTCGGCCATGCCCTTGGCATAGACTTCCTGATTCAGGCCCGATTCCACGTTCTGAGCGAAAGCGGCCGTGCCGGCGATGAGGGCGACGGTCGAAAGGGTCATCAGCTTGCGTTTCATAACTTCAGTCTCCTGTTGTCCCCGCGTCTCGTTTAACCGCGGGCCCCGGCTGTTGTTGGCGGTCAGTTCACGTGGACCCTCATGGTCCGTCGAGGACCGCCCGCCGGGCGCTATGGTCTGCCAACACGAGACTCGATCATTTGGTTCCTCACCCCGGTGCGTTTTTTTCAAATGATTGATTTTTTAAGAAAAAGGGTGGCGCCAAGCGTTGGCGCCACCCTGTCCCCACCGATGTGATTTCGCCCCTGCGGTCAGGAGCCGAGACCCACGGACACGTCGAGGCCGATGCCCAGTCCGCCGTTCTTGCTGCCCGAGGCGCTGACGTCGGCATCGACATCGGCGTCGAGGCCCGATTGCCCGTCCGACGACCCGACCGCCGCGTCGACATCGGCGTCGAGACCGAGACCGGACGAGCCGTCCGCGCCGGATGTGCCGACGCTGGCTCCGGCCTCTGCCGCAAGGCCCGCACCGCCGTCCGAGCCAGCCACGCCGACGCCCACGTCTGCGTCGATGCCAGCGGCGACATCCGCCCCAGTGGAGCTGCCGTCGGTCGCCGGCCCATCGCTGCCGGGGTTTTCTCCGCCAGCCATGTCGTCGCCGTCACCCGGCGGCGTCATCGGATCGTCGGACGCGGCGTCTCCCGTCCGACCGTTTCCGGTATCCGGGCCGACCGGTGTGGTGACAGACTGGCGGGCGGCGGTGCGCAGGTCGCCGGTGCAGGCGACCTGTTCGTCCGACACCACGGTGCCGTCTTCGGACAGGATCAGGATCCGCCCGTCGTCACCGGCGCAGGCGTAAAACGTCAGCCGCCCCAGGCTGTCCTGGCGAACGGTGCCGACCGAATACCCTTCGGCGCGAAGTTGCGTGGTGCCCATCTGATAGACGCTGTCGTTCAAAGCCGTCTGTGCGATGGTCGGTGCTGCGGAACAGGCAGCGGCGATCGTTACTGCGGAAACACGTTGCGTAAAAGTCATTGTCTGGTCCTCTTCGGTCTGCGGTGACCCCCACCCAGATGGGGACGCGACAACCCGAGGCTTGATCGGACGAACCCGCCCGACCATCGGGCTGAACACGTAACCTACATGTTGGCCAAACTGCCGGCGGCCCGGATCAGTTCCCAATTGAGACGCAACAAATCGTTTCGCGTGAAAGTTGTGGCGCTTCCGCAATGAGAAGAGGCGGCACCGAAGTGCCGCCTCTCGCAAAGGTCAGGTCTGTCGGTCAGCTGTGTGACCGTGCGACCCCGGATTAGCTGTCGCTGTCAGCCGACAGGCCAAGGTTCAGGCCGGTGTTGAGGCCGATGGACGCGCTGCCGTCGCCATCGTCGCCTTCGCCTTCGACCGACACACCGGCGTCCACGCCAGCGCCAAGGCCGACCGAGGCGGAGTCGCCGCCGTCGTCGCCTTCGGCGTCGATCCCGACGTCAAGGCCGGTGCCGACGTTGACCGAGGCGGAGCCGTCGCCATCGTCGCCTTCAGCGTCGATGCCGATGTTCGTGTCCGACCCCACGCCAGCCGACAGGCTGCCCGAGTCGTCGCCATCGTCCGACATGGTTTCCACACCGATCATGGTGTCGGAGTCGGCCATTGCGCTCAGCGAGCCGCCGTCTTCGTCACCTTCGGCTTCGATCGCGGCCGAGGCGCTCAGGTCGGTCATCGTGTCCGACATGACGTCGCCGTCTTCGCTCATGATGAGGATACGGCCATTGGTGTTGTTGCGGGCCATGAAGGTCAGCGAACCTTCGCCGTCCTGACGCACCGAGTCGACGTTGTAGCCGTCGCCGCGCAGTTCAGCCATGCCCATCGCATAGACTTCTTGGTTGAGTTCAGCTTGGGCCGAGTCCTGTGCGAAAGCGGTCGCGGCAGGCGTAGCGGCCAGAAGGGCGATCGCAGTCATCGTAGCAAAGCGGTTCATAATCTCTCTCCAATCTGCTGTGGCACCCCTTGGATGCCCCTTCCAATGCGTTGGTCGCCGGGATCGCATCGACCGTCGTGGCCGGATGAGGGCGCCCCCCGTTGGAAGCTGTGACCGGACAACAGCCTCAAAGACCGAAAGTTCCTGTCTCGGCTGCGAAAAAACTTTAATTTTTCCAATGGGCTATCGGCTGAAACTTTTCGCGGGGCGGACTCGTGCCAGTTCAGTTGGTGCTGGAAACAAAGAGAATTTTTTTGAAGTGACTGTTCGCTTCGGGGGCCGGACGCCAGCCACGGCCAAATCAAGGGCCGCAACTTTTTTTCGGGTCGTTCAGATCGAATGCTCTTCCAGCACCCTCAGCGGGACGACTTCGAGCGCGCGTCCGTGGGTCGCTTCCAGCCGGACCTTGGGCGCGCACCCCTCGTCATGGGCCTGAAGGAACCGGGCGGCACACAGGCACCACTGATCGCCGGGCTTGAGGCCGGGAAAGCTGAACTCGGGCCGGGGTGTCGACAGGTCGTTGCCCACGTATTTCGAATAGGCGAGGAACTCGGCGGTCATGACCGCGCAGACCGTGTGATTGCCGGTGTCCGCGTTGCAGGTGTTGCAATAGCTGTCGCGGAAGTATCCCGTCTTGGGGTCGTCCGAGCATAGCAGCAATGTCCCGCCAAGGACGTTGATCGGTTCAATCGGTTCTGGCTTCATGGGCGGTCCGGGTGATCTGTCTCAGTCTCTCGACATTGTCTTCGAAGACGCCGGGTTCGGTAAAGCCCCGGTCGGCTGAATTGATCGCGATGACGACGTCGCGGGTGCGGTCGATCCAGATGTATTGACCATAGACGCCGATGGCGAAGACCTCGCCGGGCTGCGGATCGGCGGGCAGCCACCATTGGTAGCCATAGCGCGCCTCTCCTTGCGCGGTCGGCGCTGTGGGGGTCGTCGATGCCTCGACCCAGTCGGCGGGAACGATCTGCTGCCCCTGCCACATGCCGTCCTGCGCGATCATCTGGCCGAAGCGGGCATAGTCGCGGGTCCGCAGGTTGAGACCGCCCAGCACAAAGGCATTTCCGTCGCCGTCCGCCATGTAATAGGGGTCGGCTTCCAGACCGAGCGGCTCGATGATCCGGTCTTCGAGAAGCGGTGGAATGCGTTCGCCCGTCGCGCCGCGAATGACCATGCCAAGCACATGGGTATCCATCGAGACATAATACCACTCCGCCCCCGGCTTGGCACGACGATCCATCAGGTCGCGGGTGAAATCGTCAAGCGACCCGCCAAGCGCGATCACGCGGCCCATGCGGTTGATGTCGGACCAGAAGTCCAGATAATCCTCGTCGAACGCGACGCCCGAGGCCATGTTCGCCACCTGCGCGATGGTGGCACCGTCATAGGCCGTCCCTTCGAGCGATGGGGCATATGTGGTGACCGGATCGTCGATGGAGGCGATCACGCCCTCGTCGATCATGATGCCGAGCAGCGCCGACAGCCAGCTTTTGGCGACCGACCATGACACGCGTCGATCTTCGGGCGCGGTGCCTTGGTAATAGTCTTCATGGACGATCTCGCCCCCGGACAGGACGACCATCGCGGTCACGGTGCGGGTTTCGATCCAGTCGTCGATCCCATCGGGCAGCGTCACCGCCTCGCCCTCGGGCAAGGGCGAAACCGGGCCGTCGCCGCGCGACATCGGGACCGTGTTGAACAGCGCGTCCATGTTCGAGAAATTCTCGACGATGCGCCCCTCGTCGAACAGCGTCTGCACGGCCATGAGACGCTTGAGTTCCTCGCCGCGCGTGATGCCGATCAAAGCGGCAATCGCGACGACGGCGACGAGGATGTAACCCAGTTTGCGCATGATAGCACTCCCGATGCCCGGACTATGGCGTCAGGGGGCCTGCCAGTCCACCCAACGCCCGTGGAAATCGACGCGGCCGAGGTCGTGCACCTCGCCGCCGGGCCATGTGGTCAGCGTCATGGCCGCGCCCGGCCCCTGTCCGTCGGCTTCCATCGACAGCCGCGCGATGGGGGCGTCGAGGGTCGCGGCCTTGCCCGCCGCCTCGAACGCGATTTCACAGGCGGCCTTGGTGGCGGGCGGGAAGTATTGCCACGCGATCGTGTGGAACACGAGGTGGATGTGGCCGGGCCGCCGGATCGCCACGCGGATCGGCAGGAACGACATGGCGTCGCTCTGATCCACCTGCGCGTCATAGACCGCGATCGCCGCCCGCGTGCGCTCGATCCGCTCGGGCTGGTCGGCCCAGAGGTAGGACAAGAGGCGGCGTTCATCCGCCGGGTCGTGCACGTCCAGTGGGGCCACGTCGATCCCGCGCCGGTCCGCAACCTCGATCTTCGCCTCGGGCGGGCAGGGGCCGGTCCAGTCGGGCGACAGCGTGACGGCGGGATCGGCAGGCCCGCGATAGCCGCAGGGCAGGTCGAGCGCGTAGCGATCCCACATCAGGTTCAGTCCGGCGCTCGCGCCCAGTTCCGTCAGCACGAAGGGCAGGCCATAGCGGTCGGCGAGCCAGTGACCGGCGGCGATCATCACCGCCGAGCGTCGCACCTCGTTCGTCTGCGGCGGCAGCGCGAGATAGGTGAGCAGCGTGTCGGTCCGGGTGGCGAGCGCCGCGTCGAGGGCGGCGCCAAGCGTCGCGTCGTCCGTCGCCGGGTTCGGCGGGTAACAGGCGGCAAGGTCCGGGTCTTCGCCCGCCAGCACCAGCGCGTGCAGCCCGCCCAGCAGGCGCAGGGGCACCGATTGGCCCGAGGGGCCGATGTCGCCCTCGAAGGCGAGCATCCGGTCCATCACCGGGCTTCCCGGTGCGATGCGGTCAGCGACAAGGCGCAGGACACGAGCGGAGAACGGCGAGCCGAGAGCTTCGTTGCTCTTGGCCTGTTCGCGGAAGGCGGTGGTGAGACTCATCTGAACTTGTCGACCAGTTTCTGAAGCGGTGAACGGTCTTCCTGCGGTGCCGGCGGCTCCTTTGCCTTCGCAGGGGCGGGTTTCGGCGCGGGTTTTTCGGGCTTGGGTTTGGCACCCCCCGTGCGCAGCGCAACGGCATTGGTGAATTTGGCGTTGTCGTCCGTCACAAGATGCTCGGCCCCGTCCGAAATGCCGCGCAGCATGTCGTCGAGCCACTTTTCTTCCTGCTTGGCGAAGTCGGACAGCACGTAGGGCGACACGCGGTCCTTGTGGCCCGGATGCCCGATGCCCAGCCGGACGCGGCCATAATGCGGGCTGATATGCTGGTGGATCGACCGCAACCCGTTATGGCCCGCATGGCCCCCGCCCAGCTTCAGCTTCACCTTGAACGGCGGCAGGTCCAGCTCGTCGTGGAACACCGTCACGTCCGTCGAGTCGAGCTTGTAAAAGCGCATCGCCTCGCCCACCGACTGACCCGACAGGTTCATGAACGTCTCGGGCTTGAGCAGGATGACCTTCTCGCCACCCAGGTTGCCCTCGCTCACCTGTCCCTGAAATTTGGACCGCCACGGGGCGAAGCCGTGATCCTCGCGAATCCGGTCCACGGCCATGAAGCCGATGTTATGGCGGTTGCCCGCGTATTTGCTGCCCGGATTGCCGAGGCCGACGAACAGTTTCATGGCGGCAATCTAGGGGCGGACGGGCGCGAGGTAAATGTCCTGCCGTCCCGCTGGACTTTCATCCCGCCCGGTCTAGGATCGTCGCCAAAACCGGGCAGGGCGGATCATGGCGCAATTCACTTTGAAAGACATCACGCTTCGCGTGCCGGGCAAGGCGCTGACCAAGCCGCTGCGGGTGGCGTTGGAGACGGGCCGCTACGAATGGAACGAGCGCGACGCGATCGAACGGCATGTGAAGCCGGGCGACAAGGTGCTCGATATCGGGGCGGGGGCCGGCTACATCTCGATCATCGCCGGGCGCGCGGCGGGGCCCGAAAACGTGATCTCGGTCGAAGGCAACCCGGTGATGATGGAAGCGCTGCGCCACAACCTCGACGAAAACGGGGCGCAGGCGACGCAGGTGCTGCACGGGGCCGTGGTGGCCGACAATTTCGACGAGGAGACGGTTCTGTTCGCGGCGCGCGATGCGTTCTGGTCGTCCTCGATCGCGAACGAAAAGACCAATCCCGACAAGATCGTCGAGGTGCCCGCGCTGAAGCTGTCGGCGCTGCTCGACGAACACCAGCCCACGATCGTGTCGATGGATGTGGAAGGGGGCGAACTGGAACTGTGCCAGCAGCCCTGGCCGCCCTGTGTGCGCATGGTGGTGATGGAAATTCACACGAGCCAATATCCGCCCTCGGCGGTGAAGGCGATTTTCGACGGCATGTCGAGAAACAACATGACGCTCATGCCGTGGGGCACCCGCGGAGAGGTCATCGTGCTGCAAAGGTGCGATAAATGAAAAACGGGGCCTGATCGGCCCCGCTTCGTTTGTTCCACGATGGGAAGAGACTTACGCCTCTTCGCCCTCGGTCACATCCTCTTCGGCTTCGCCCTCGTCCTCGTCCGCACCGGCGGAGCGCAGGCCCGACGGGGCCGAGATGTTGGCGATCACGAAATCACGCTCGACGGTCGGCTTGGCGCCCTGCGGCAACTCGACGTCCGAGATGTGGATCACGTCACCGATGTCACGGCCGGCGAGATCGACGACGATCTTTTCGGGAATGTCACCCGCGACCACATCAAGCTCGACTTCCGGACGAACGTGCACGACCACGCCACCCTTCTTCACGCCCGGAGCCTTCTCTTCGTTGATGAACTCGACGGGAATGAACAGGTTGATGCGCGATGTGCGGCGCAGGCGCAGGAAATCGACGTGGGTCGGAAGATCCTTGACCACGTCGCGCTGCACGTTGCGGCAGATCACGCGGACATCGTCCTGACCTTCAACCTTGAGGTTGAAGAGGGTCGACAGGAAACGACCGTCCTTGAGCTTCTTGAGAAGCATGTTGAAGTTGATGTTGATCGGCAGCGGATCGACGTCGCCACCATACACGATACCAGGTACGTTGCCTTCGCGGCGTGCTTGACGAGCGGCCCCCTTGCCCGTCCCCGTCCGTACCGTGGCGTGAAAGTCAGGTATTTCACCAGCCATGGGTTTTCTCCAGATTGTAAAGGTCTGCGGCGTTCCTCCAAGGGTGCAACCCCGCATGAGTGCGCGCGTATACGCGGGAATCATGGGTTTGGGAAGGAAAAAAGCGCGCGCGCCCCGGCGGCCTCGCGGTGGCCCGCCGGGCCGGGCGAACGGGGCGCACTTTTCTTCATCGTTCTCCGAATACTTCGGGGAGTGCGAGGGGCAGCACCCCTCGTATGGTCCGACGGGGGCGCAGGCCCGCCACGAAACACGAATGCGTCGTGACGCCCGTTCCCGTTTGCGCTATCGGTCCCGGTGCATGACCCTGTACGACGCCCTCAGAATCTCCCGCGGACCGGCCTTCGTCCTGATGGCGACGGGCGTCTATTGGGGTGGCCTCGCGGGCATGATGCCCGACGTCAAGGCGCATGTGGCGGCCTCTGACGGGGTGATGGGCGCGGTGCTGGTGGCCCCCGCCGCGGCCTCGATCCTCGCGATGGGGGCGGCCCCCTGGGCTGCGCGCCGGTATGGCGGATATACCCTTCCGGTCGCGGCGATCCTGATCGCGCTGACGCTGCTTCTGTATCTCGTCGCCGATACGCCTTTGGCTCTGGCCGGCGCGCTGTTCGCGGGCGGCTTCGCGGTCGCCTTCGCAGATATGACCGCGAATATCCGCATCGCCCATGTCGAGGCGCGGCGCGACGTGCACCTGATGAACCTGAACCACGCGGCCTATTCGTTTTCCTTCGCGATCACGGCGCTTCTGATCGCGGGTCTGCGCGGCGGCGGATGGGATTTCAGAACCATCGCGATGATTCTGTCCGGCGTCGCGCTGGCCTATGCCGTGCTGGGGTGGGACAGTCGCGACCCGTCGAGCGGCGATGACGAGGCCGAGAGCGGCCCGGCGCGCCCGCCCATGATCGTGGTTCTTCTGGCCGGGGGGATGCTGTTCTGTTCCTTCGTGGCCGAGAACGCGACCGAAGGCTGGACCGCGCTGTTCATCGAACGCACGCTCGGCGGCGCGGTCGGCGAGGGCAGCTTCGGTCCCGCCGTCTTCGGCTTCGTCATGGGGGCCGCGCGCCTGTCGGGGCAGGCGCTGGTGCGGCGACTGGGGGCCGAACGGCTCATCCTGTCCTCGGCGGTGCTGGCCGTGATCGGGGCCATCGTGATCGCCCTCTCGCCGAGCCAGATCGTTATGCATGGCGGGGTGGTTCTGACCGCGCTCGGCGTTGCGGTCATCGTGCCCTCGACCAACTCGATCCTTGCGCGAAAAGTGAAAGGTCCGGCCCGGTCCATCGCCATTTCTCGGGCCTGGATGTTGGGATTGTTGGGGTTCTTCATCGGCCCGGCCCTGATGGGCGGGCTCGCGGAACTGGGCAGTCTGCGCCTGTCCTTCGCCGCCGTTGCGGTCTCCTCCGCCGCGATCATCCCGGCGGTTCTGGCGCTGTCGCGTCGGTAGAGTTTCCGAATTGTGCGGGCTGACGCCCGCGCAGGATGTGCGCGTCCCAGCCTCTGGCGGGAACACGCGGTGGGCGACCTTGCCCGACGGCGCATGCGGAGACGACGGTCGGAGCATGGGCTGGGGAGGCGCTTGAGGGGGCGATCCGCCCCTCAAGGCGCCATGTCCAGCATGAGGCGAGTCGCCTGCGCGTCAAGGACGAGCCGCGCCGGGGCGCGGTCGCTGGCGCGATCCTTGACCCGCAGACGACTCGCGGGTGCTCTTAGGCCCAGTCGCCGGAGAAATCGCGCGGGATGCGCAGGATGTCGCGGTCGACCTGATTGATGTCGCGGTGTCCGCAGAACGCCATGGAGGTGTCGAGTTCCTTGTGGATCACCTCCAGCGCGCGGGTCACGCCCGCTTCGCCCATCGCGCCCAGACCGTAGACGAAGGCGCGGCCGATATAGGTGCCCTTCGCGCCCATCGCCATTGCCTTCAGCACGTCCTGACCGGAGCGGATGCCGCTGTCCAGATGCACCTCGATCCGGTCGCCCACCGCCTGAAGGATCGGGTCCAGCGCGCGGATCGACGAGAGCGCCCCGTCCAGTTGGCGCCCGCCGTGGTTCGACACGATGATCGCATCGGCACCCACCTTGGCGGCCATCACCGCGTCCTCGGCTTCCATCACGCCTTTCAGGATCAGCGGGCCGCCCCACATCTCTTTGATCTTTTCGATCTTGGACCAGTCGAGCGAGGGGTCGAATTGATCGTTGGTCCAGGACATGAGCTTGGACGGGTCCGAAATCCCCTTCACATGCCCGACGACGTTTCCGAAACTGCGCCGTTTCGTGCCCAGCATCCCCATGCCCCAGCGCCATTTGGTCGACAGGTTCACGAGGTTTCGGACGGTGGGTTTCGGGGGGGCGGAAAGGCCGTTGCGAATGTCCTTGTGCCGCTGCCCCATGATCTGAAGGTCGAGCGTGATGACGAGCGCCGAACAGCCCGCATCCTTGGTGCGCTGGATCAGCCGCGACAGGTAATCCTCGTCGCGCATGACGTAGAGCTGGAACCAGAAGGGGGCCGTGGTGTGCTCGGCCACGTCCTCGATCGAGCAGATCGACATGGTGGACAGCGTGAAGGGCACCCCGAATTTTTCGGCGGCGCGGGCTGCCTTGATCTCGCCATCCGCGGATTGCATCCCGGTCATGCCGACCGGGGCGAGCGCGACGGGCATGGCCACGTCCTGTCCGATCATCTGCGTCTTCGTGGTCCGGTTCGACATATCCACGGCCACGCGCTGACGCAGGCGGATCGCGTCGAAATCCGATACGTTCTCGCGAAAGGTCTGCTCGGTCCACGAACCGCTTTCGCAATAGTCGTAGAACATCTTGGGCGCACGACGCCGGTAGAGGCGTTTGAGATCGTCGATGTTGGTGATGACGGTCATGGCTACCTCCCCCGGACCTGCTGTCCGCGCGACGCTACAGCCGGCGATCACCGTGCGCAACGCGACCGATTGCGCTTGCGCCCGGCGCGACGCCCCGCAAGGTGGCGCCATGTCTATCGTATTGATCGGATTGCTGGCGAGCCTTGGCGCCGGGCTCATGACGGGGGTCGGGGCGCTGCCCGTTCTCTTCGGTCGCACCATCACTCGGAAATGGTCGGACATGCTCTTGGGCTTCGCGGCCGGGGTGATGATCTCGGCCTCGTTCTTTTCGCTCATCCTGCCCGGTCTCGATATCGCCAAGGCGGAAACGGGAAGCGTCTGGGCGGCTGCGGCCATCGCGGCGGGCGGGATTGTTCTGGGCGCGCTTGCCGTCTTTGCGATGAACGAAGCCTTGCCGCATGAGCATTTCATCGCCGGGCCCGAGGGCGCGGACCCCGGTGCGCTGTCGCGCATCTGGCTGTTCGTCATCGCGATCACGATCCACAACTTCCCCGAGGGTATGGCCGTGGGTGTCGGGTTCGGCGGCGGCGACGTGGCCAACGGCATGTCGCTGGCCACCGGCATCGGCCTTCAGAATGCGCCCGAGGGGCTTGCGGTCGCCGTGGCCCTGCGCGGGCTGGGGTATGCCAAGGGGCGCAGTTTCCTGATCGCCCTCATGACCGGGCTGGTGGAGCCGGTGGGCGGGCTGATCGGTGTCGTTGCGGTGACCATGGCCGAGGCGCTGCTGCCCTGGGGGCTGACCTTCGCCGCCGGGGCCATGCTCTATATCATCAGCCACGAGATCATCCCCGAAACGCATCGCGGCGGGCACCAGCACCGTGCGACGACCGGGCTTATCGTCGGACTGGTCCTGATGATGTTTCTGGATGTCACGCTGGGCTGATCGCCGGGCCGGTGGCCAAGTTTCGCTTGCGCATGTCGCGCCACATGGCACTGTCGCCGCATGACAGCACGCACTGCCTTACGAATAGGTCTCTTGCTCTGGAGCGTCGCGTTCATTCTGGCGTTCATCGACTTCGGAATGACCGAACCATCCAGCGACGGGTTCACCGCTGGGCTGAACAAGGTCGGCAAGTTCATGGCGTGGCAGGCGGTGGCGCTCGTCATCTCCGTCATCGTCTGGGTGATCGGCAGCCGGTTCGAGCGTCGATCGGCCCAACGGGTCGCAAGCCGTATTCCGGGGATCATCATGATCGCGATCGCACTCGCGTTCGGCCTGTTCATCCTGAGCTCGGGCCTGATCGGCGGCATGGCGGGCGGAACCGAAACATCCCCACAAATGCCGGTGACCAAACCGGCGGAGCCTGCGCAGTGACACAAAGGTATTTCGAGGATCTGCCGATCGGGTTCACCTACCGATCCGGCGAGGCGGAGCTGACCCGCGAGGCCATCGTGAAATTCGCCCGCGAATGGGACCCGCAGCCGTTCCATGTCGACGATGCGGCGGCGGCCGAAAGCCATTTCGGAACGCTGATCGCCTCGGGCTGGCACACGCTTCTGATCGCTTTCAACCTCGCCATGCAGTCGGGCGTCTGGGACGAGGCGTCGATGGGCGCCTCGGGGATGGACGAGGTGCGGTGGTTCCTGCCAGCGGTTCCGGGCGACGTCATCCACGTGCGGGCCGAGGTCGTGACGGCGGAACGGTCGAAATCGCGGCCCGACCGGGGGCGGGTGAGTTTCCGCAACGACGTGCATCGCGCCGACGGCAAGCGGATCGCGAGCTATATCGGCAACCACCTGATGAAGGCGCGCGGCACCTCGCTTGCCTGACGCATCCCCGAGGGGCGATCAGGCAGGGACGTGTCCGGACTTGGCCGGCGCGGGTTCCGGCGCGCCCGACACCTCCCAAACGTCGCGTTGACCGATTATCTGCTCTTTCGGTGCGTGGGTCACGGTCAGCCCGGCATTTTCGATCAGGGCGAGCACTTCGCCCACGATCATGTCGGGCGAGGTTTCGGCGCGGCCCACCGGGATCGGACGGCGCAATTCGCGCTTGCCGGAGGGGAACAGCGTGAGCGTCTCGTAGGTGCCCGAGCCGCGCCGTTCGACGCGCACGATATGGCTCCACGGGATCGGGCCATGAACGCCGACCTGCGCGCCCTCGGGCGTCAAAAGCGCCAGCCGCCGCCGCATATGGGTTTCGGTCAGCCCGACCCAGCCCAGCATTACACCGATCAGAACCGGCACGGCGAGGATCACGCCGAGCGGCGTTTTCCACAGCGCATCGAGATCGGTCGTCGCCACGTTGAAGATGCAGATCACACCCAGCGCCAGAAACGCCGCCCCGATCCAGCGCATCGTCCGGAACGACGGCGGGGCCGCGTGGATTTCCAACGTATTCGTCATGTCTTGTCCCGCCAGCGGTTCACGATGGGATAGCGGCGGTCGAGCCAGAAGCTACGCATCGTCAGGCGTGCGCCCGGTGCGGATTGGAAACGCTTGTATTCCGAGATGAAGATCAGGTGTTCCACCTTTTTCACCGTGTCCCGGTCGAAGCCCTGCGCCACCAGCTCGGCCACCGACAGTTCCTTGTCCACCAACCCTTCTAGAATGGCGTCCAGCACCTCGTAAGGCGGCAAGCTGTCGCTGTCTTTCTGATCGTCGCGGAGTTCCGCGCTGGGCGGTTTGTCGATGATTGACACCGGAATGACTTCGCCTTCGGGGCCCATCATCCAGTCGCGGTGGTTCGCGTTGCGCCAGCGGCACGTCTCGAACACCCGCATTTTGTAGAGGTCTTTGATCGGGTTATAGCCGCCCGCCATGTCGCCATAGATCGTGGCGTATCCTACCGCGACCTCGGACTTGTTGCCTGTGGTCAGCAGCATTTCCCCGAACTTGTTGGACATCGCCATGAGGAGCAGGCCGCGCAGGCGGGACTGGATGTTTTCCTCGGTCAGATCGGGGGTGTAGCCCTCGAACAGTGGGGCGAGCGTTTCCGTCACGGCGTCGCGGGGGCCTTTGATCGGCACGAAGTCGTAGTGACAGCCGAGCCTCTCGGCCACCGCCTTGGCGTCGTCCAGCGAGCCTTGGCTGGTGTATTCGGACGGCAGCATCACGCAGCGCACGTTTTCGGGGCCAAGCGCGTCGGCGGCGATGGTCGCGACGATAGCGCTGTCGATGCCGCCGGACAGACCCAGAAGCACCTTCTTGAACCCGGTCTTGCCCATGTAGTCGCGCAGGGATTGCACCATGACGCGGTAGTCGGCCTCATAGGCAGGCAGGGCGGGCACCACCTCACCCGGCACGATGCGCCAGCCGTCGTCGCCTTTTTCGAGGTCGACGTGCCGGATCACCTCGTCGAATTCGCGAAACTGGAAGGCAAGCTCGCCCTGCGCGTCCATGCCGAAACTCGCGCCGTCGAACACCTGATCGTCCTGCCCGCCGACCATGTTAAGGTAGATGAGCGGCAGGCCCGTCTCTTCGACGCGCGCGCGCATCACGCTGTGGCGCGTCTCGACCTTGCCCCGGTAATAGGGCGAGCCGTTCGGCACGGCGAGCACCTCGGCACCCTTTTCGGCAAGGTCTTCGCAGACCGCATCGGGCCACCACGCATCCTCGCAGATCGGGATGCCCAGCGTGAGCGGCCCGACCTTGATCGGGTCTTGCGGTTCTGCGTGGCTGAACAGGCGTTTTTCGTCGAACACCGTCTCGTTCGGCAGCATCTGTTTCAGGATGCGCCGACGTACCCGCCCGCTTTCGAGAATCCAGTAGGCGTTATACAGGTCTTTGCCGTCGTGATAGGGGCAGCCGATCCCCATGACCGGGCCATCGGCCACGTCTTTGGCCAGCGCCTCGCACGCCTCCATCGCCTCGGACCAGAAGGCCGGGCGCATCACAAGGTCTTGCGGCTGGTAGCCGGTCAGGAAGCTTTCGGTCAGCATGACCATGTCGGCCCCGGCCTCTTTCGCGGCGGTCCACGCCGTGCGCGCCATGTCGGCATTGCCGGGAATATCACCCACAACAGGGTTCAACTGGGCCAGTGTCAGGCGAAAGGTGTCAGCCATGTCCATCCTCGCGAGGTCGCGACCCTCTTAGCGGGGTTCATGGGCAGGGAAAAGCCGGGTGCCGTGATTGTCATGCGAAAACAATTGTCTCTCATGGCCCTGACGCTTAGGTTTCGCACACTTTCCGAACGAATGCCCACGAGGTTCTCATGTATCGCGCGATGCGTCTTGTCCTTCCCCTCGCCGCCAGCCTGTGCGCCAGCGGCGTCTTTGCGCAGGACGGGGCCGATACGATGCAGTATGACGACGGCCGCGTCTATGAAGGCACGTTCAAGGACGGGCAGCCCCACGGACAGGGCACGCTGCGTACCCCGGCGGGTTACGAATACACCGGCACCTTCGTCGAGGGCGAGATCCGGGGCGAGGGCGTCGCGCGCTTTCCCAACGGCTCGGTCTACGAAGGGAACTTCGCCGCCGGCAAGCCGCATGGCTTCGGCAAGATCACCTTCGCCGACGGTTCGAGCTTCGAAGGCGACTGGGTCGACGGCAAGATCACCGGGACCGGGATCGCGGAATACGCCAATGGCGTGACCTACGAGGGCGGACTGCGCGAGGCGCTGCATCACGGGCGCGGCAAGATGGTCAGCCCGTCGGGCTTCACCTACGACGGCGAGTGGAACATGGGCCAGAAGGACGGGACGGGCACCGCGACCTATGCGGACGGCTCGACCTATTCCGGCGGGTTCTCGAACGACCAGCGGCAGGGGCAGGGCACCTATGTCGGAACCGACGGGATGCGCTACGAAGGCCAGTGGGTCGCGGGCCAGATGCACGGCTCCGGCATCCTCACGCAGGCCAATGGCGACGTCTATCAGGGCCAGTTCGTCGAAGGTCAGCGGTCGGGCGAGGGCAAGGTCACCTATGCCAGCGGCGACAGCTACACCGGCGCGTTCCTGAACGATCACCGCAGCGGGCAGGGCATCTTCGCCGGCGCGGACGGGTATCGCTACGAAGGCAACTGGGTCGACGGCCAGATCGAAGGCGAAGGCACCGTGACCTATCCCGACGGGTCGGTCTATCAGGGCACCTTCCGCGCGGGCCTGCCCGACGGCAGTGGCACGATCACCTATCCCGACGGCGGCACCTATGTCGGCGACTGGCGCGACGGGGTGATCGAAGGCACGGGCCGCGCGACCTATCCCAACGGCTCGACCTACGAGGGCAGCTTCGTCTCGGCGCTGTTCGACGGCGAAGGCACGCTGACCTTCGCCGAAGGCCACGGCTACACCGGCGGCTGGAAGGCTGGCAAACGCCACGGTCAGGGGCGCGAGGAATACGCCGACGGCTCCGTCTATGACGGCGGCTGGGCCAATGGTGAACGCGACGGGCAGGGCACGCTGACGCTGGCCGACGGGTTCACCTATACCGGCGAATGGAAAGACGGGATGAAACACGGCATGGGCACCGCGACCTATGCCAACGGCGACGTCTACGAAGGCATGTTCGCGAACGACCAGCGCAACGGGCAGGGCACGGTGGCCTATGCCTCGGGCGAGCGGGTGTCGGGCGCATGGGTCAACGGCGTGATGTCGTCGATGCTCGAAGGGGGCACGCCCGCGCCGATCGTCCCGGCCGCGACCGAAGCCGAACCCGAAACGCCCGCGGCCGAACCCGAGACACCTGCGACCGACCCGGAACCTGCTGCGGAGCCCGAGCCCGCCCCAGAACCGGAACCAACACCGGAACCTGCGCCCGAGCCTGAGCCTGAACCCACACCGGAACCCGCGCCGACGCCCGAACCCGAGCCCACGCCGGAACCCGCGCTTGCCCCTGCGCCCGAGCCGGAGCCTGCGCCCGCTCCGGCACCCGCTCCGGCACCTGCGCAAGAGAACCAGTCGTCGGATCAGAACAATTCGGCCGCGCCCCGCGTGCCGTCGGGGCCGCCGCAGGCGCCCGAGATCAATTCGACCTTGGGAAGCGGCGGACTTTACTGATCCCGACATCCTCGACCACGAAAAAGGCCGCCCACTGGGCGGCCTTTTCCCTTTTCCGATCCTAGGGCTGCTTCAGCGGCCCTGAATCTTGTTGATCTTCATGATCTTCATTGCGGTCTTTTCGTACCACGGTTCGCTCACGCCCTTGCGGACCTTGCGCATGAAATACCACTCGAAGGCCAGCTTCGCCCAATGCACCCATTTGCCTTCCGACGCCCAGTTCACGTTGCGCGGCGGGTTCTGGGGCATGGCGAGGAACGCGGCCCCCCTGTCGCCGAAATCGGCAAGGCAAAGCGCGTTCCAAGACGGCAGGTTGTTCGGCTCCTCTCCCGCGAGAATGCGGGGCAGGTTGTGGGCCGTCGCGGTCACCATCGACTCGATCATGAACCCGGTCTTGGGCACGCCCGTCGCGACGGGGGTCGCAACAGGCGGTGCGATGGCGATGGCGACGCCGATCCCGAAGATGTTGCGGTATTTCGGATTGCGCTGGTATTCGTCGACGATGACGAAGCCGCGCGGGTTCACGAGCCCCTCGATGCCCCGGATCGCCGGGATGCCGCGAAAGGCGGGCAGCATCATCTTGTAGGTCGCCGGCACCTCGTGCGTCTTCTTCTCGTTGCCGTCCTCGTCGAACTCGGTGACGTGGACCGCGCCATCGGTGAACTTGTCGGTGCGCGCGTTGGTGATCCACTTGATGTCGCGGTCGCGCATCGCGCTTTCCAGCATCGACTTGGTGTCGCCCACGCCGCCAAGGCCTAAGTGGCCGATATAGGGTTCCGACGTCACGAAGGTCATCGGCACCTTGTGCTTGGTCTTGCGGCGGCGCAGATCCGTGTCGAGCGTGAACAGGTATTCATAGGCCGGGCCGAAGCAGGACGCGCCCTGAACCGCGCCCACGACGATGGGGCCGGGGTTCTTGCAGAACGCCTCCCACGTGCCACCCTTGCCGCCCGATTTCTCGGCATGTTCGATGGTGCAGACCGAGTTCGTGTGACCCTCGGGTCCGAACCCCTCGATCTCGTCGAAGGCAAGCTCCGGCCCGGTCGCGATGATGAGGTAGTCGTATGTGACCTCGGCCCCGCTTTCGAGCTTGATCTTGTTTTCGTCGGGCACGAGTTTCGTCGCGCCGTCGCAGATGAAATCGATCCCCCGGCGTTTCATCACCGGAGCGAGGTCGATGGTGATCTCGTCCTTCGAGCGCCAGCCGACACCGGCCCAGGGGTTCGACGGGGTGAACTGGAAATAGGGCTTGTTCGATATGAGCGTGATGGTGTCGCTGCGTGTCAGCGTTTCCTTCAGCTCATAGGCCTGGATGGTGCCCCCAAGGCCCCCGCCCAGAACGACCACATGCGCCATGATGTCTCCTCCCACAAGAGGGGCGCAGCGATCCCACCAAGCGCCCGAGCAGGCCGCGACAGTGCGGCCAAGGGCGATTGTATACTATCGGAGACCGAAAAACGGAAGCATAAATTCATATTTTAGAATGTTACATTCCGCCGCAGGTTTCAGGTGCGGATCATCGCGATCAGGTTGTCCGCAAGACGCGCGCCTTCTTCTTCCAGATCGAAGGTCTGGCCCTTCAAGGTCCAGTCGAGCGTGAGACCATGAAGCGACGAAAGCACCACACCGGCCACTTCCGACGGTTTCAGGTCGTGCCGGATGATCCGTGCGCCCTGACCCTGCTCGACCAGCCCGGCGACCATCGACGTGCGCTCGGAATGCATGGCATGGAAACGGTCGCGCAGCGCGGCGTTGTCGGCCTGAAGCTCCAGCGAATGCAGGATCGAGGGCAGGGCGGGCCGCCATTTGACCAGATCGACGAAATTCTTCACGTAGTCGCGCAGCCCGTCCAGAGCGTCTCCCGCGGTGCGCGCGATGCCTTCGATGTCGGTCACGATCCGCTCGCTCACGGCGTCCCAGATCTCGGCCTTGGTGCCGAAATGACGGAAAATCGCCGGCTGGGTCACCCCCACCGCATCTGCAAGGTGCTGTGTCGTCACGCGGTCCGGCCCCATCGTCGCCGACAGCTGGATCACCGTGTCCACGATTTCGGCTTTGCGGTCGGCGGCGCTTTTTCTTCTGCGCACCTGGTCCACGAATACCTCCTTTTCGACCGGCCCATCCGGTCATGTCTGGAAATCCTGACAGCAAGGACTGACTAACAGTGACTCATATGGGCTTTAAATACGATAGTGAAATACAACTTTTGGCCGTGCAGGCCGATTTTCGCTTGGGAAGTGGGTTACGGAGTCTCACCATTATCGAGTCGGGCCAAGAATTCTTCGGCTTCCGACAGGATCACCTTTTTCCGGTCCGTGTCCATCCGGTCCCACGTCGCATAAATCGTTCCCATGCGGGGATTTTTTCGGAACCTTTGCGCGTGCCGGTCAAGGAACCACCAGTAGAGCAGGTTGAACGGACAAGCGCCTTTCCCGGTCTTCTTGCGCACGTCATAGGCGCAACCGTCACAATAGTTTGACATCTTGTCGATATAATTGCCGGACGAGACATAGGGCTTGGACGCGATCATGCCGCCGTCCGCGAACTGGCTCATGCCGATCGTGTTCGGGGCCTCGACCCATTCGAACGCGTCGGCATAGACGGACAAGTACCAGTCGTGCACCTGCGCCGGGTCCGCGCCGATCAGAAGCGCGAAGTTCCCGGTGATCATCAGGCGCTGAATGTGGTGGGCATAGGCGTTTTCGCGCGTCAGGGTCACCACTTCGGACAGGCAGGCCATATCGGTCTCGCCGCCCCAATAAAGCCACGGCAGATCGCGGTCGTGGCGCAGCGCGTTGCGGCCGGTGTAGCCGGGGCCGTCCATCATGTAGATCCCGCGCACATATTCGCGCCAGCCGAGGATCTGGCGGATGAACCCTTCGGCCGAATTGAGCGGCACCTTCCCGTCGCGATAGGCCGCTTCGGCGCGACGGCACAGATCGAGCGGGTCCAGAAGCCCGATGTTCAGCGCAGGCGACAGGATCGAGTGATACAGATGCGCCTCGCCGGTCAGCATCGCGTCCTGATAGGGGCCGAAGTCCTTAAGGCGATTCGCGATGAAGTCGTCGGCGGCCTTCGCGGCCTCTTTCGCCGTCGTCGGATAGGCGAACCCGTCCAGATCACCGAAATGGTCGGCGAATTCGTCGGCGACAAGCTCCACCACCTCCCGCGTCACGTCATCGGGCTTGAACCTCGGCACCTTCGGTTGGAACAGGTCCGCCTCGGCGGGCTTTCGGTTGTCGTGGTCGTAATTCCACTTGCCGCCCTCCGGCTTGTCGCCATCCATCAGGATGCCCGTCTTCTTGCGCATCAGCCGATAGAAATACTCCATGCGGAGTTCCTTGCGGCCCTCGGCCCAATCCTCGAATTCCGACTGGGTCGAGATGAACCGGGTGTCGGGCAAGCGCGTGACCTTGAGCGGCAACTCGTCCAGAAGTTCGATCAACCGCCAGTCGCCGGGGGTGGTGCAGATCACCTCCTGCGCGCCGAATTCGTCGGCCCGGCGCAATAGCTCCCCGTCGATGGTCTGTGCATTGCATTCGTCGGTGAGCCGCGCATAGGCCACGGTCCAGCCGTCTTCGATCAGCTGCGCGGCGAACTTGCGCATCGCGGCAATGATCAGCGCGATCTTCTGCGGATGGTGCTTGGGGCTTCCCGCTTCGCCCCGGACTTCGGCCATGACCACCACATCAGTTTCGCGGTCCGCTTGCGCCAGCGACGATAAGGTCGGGGTCAGTTGATCCCCAAGGACAAGGATCAAGCGGCTCACCACTCCACCCGCTTGCCCTGCCAGTCGAAGAACAGCCCCGTGTCCTCGGGCGTCAGACCGCCCAGAACGCCCAGCAGGTTCGCGGCGGCCTGGTCTGGCGTGACCTTGTCGTAGCCCGCGCCGTGCACGGCGGTCAGGTCCGTTTCGACCGTGCCGGGGTGCAGGGCCACGCAGACGGCCTGTTTGTGGGTGCGGGCAAGTTCGATGGCGGCGCCGTGCATGATCTGGTTGAGCGCGGCCTTGGCGGCGCGGTAGCCATACCAGCCGCCCAGCCGGTTGTCCCCGATGGACCCGACCCGCGCCGAAAGGGCCGCAATGGTCGCCGGGCGGTCGCGGGGCAGAAGGCGGGCGGCGTGGCGCAGGACCAGCGCGGGGCCGATGGTATTGGTGCGAAACTGCGCCTCCAGCGCGGCGGCATCGATCTGGCGCAGCGCCTTTTCGGGGCCGTGCCCGTCGATCTCAAGCGCGCCCGTGGCGATGAAGATCAGATCGACCGGGCTTTCGACGCCCCCGAGCAGCCGATCCACGCTTTCGGGGTCGCCATAGTCCAGCCCGCCCGCGCTGCGGGACAGACCAGTGACCGACCAGCCGTCCGCGTTGAGCTGCCGCGCGATGGCCCTGCCGATCCCGCCCGATGCGCCGATGATGAGTGCTGTTTTCGTCATGGGGTGCTTACGACACGCATGGGCCCCCAGACCAGTTCCGCCGAAAAATCACTTTTCATTCACGCTGGGCGGGGTATAAATCCGCCCCATGACGATGATGGCACATATTCTCGGTTCGACCGGCGCAACCCCGCGCCCGTCCCGTCGTGCTGCCCTCCTCCTTCTTAGCCGCCTCTGAGCGTGCCGTCGGCGCGAGCGCTCAGGGGTATGCAACCGCGCCAGCGAACCCAAGGCTAAGACAGACAAGAGAGACATTCCCATGACCGACAAGAGCGAACAGGATCGCGTCCTGATTTTCGATACGACCCTGCGTGACGGCGAACAAAGCCCCGGCGCGACCATGAGCCACGAGGAAAAGCTCGAGATCGCGGAAATGCTCGACGACATGGGCGTCGACGTGATCGAAGCGGGCTTTCCCATCGCCTCCGAGGGCGATTTCGAGGCGGTGAAGGAAATCGCCGTCCGCTCGAAACAGTCCACGATCTGCGGGCTGTCGCGTGCGAATTTCAAGGACATCGACCGCTGCTATGAGGCGATCAAACACGCGGGCCAGCACCGCATCCACACGTTCATCGGCACCTCGCCCCTGCACCGGGCCATCCCGAACCTGACGCAGGACGCGATGGCGGACCTGATCCACGACACCGTGACCCATGCCCGCAACCTGACCGACAACGTCCAGTGGTCGGCGATGGATGCGACCCGGACCGAGCACGACTATCTCTGCCGCGTCGTCGAAATCGCGATCAAGGCGGGTGCGACGACGATCAACATTCCCGACACGGTGGGCTACACCGCGCCGCGCGAAAGCGCCGACCTGATCCGTATGCTGATCGAAAAGGTGCCGGGCGCGGACGAGGTCGTGTTCTCGACCCATTGCCACAACGATCTGGGCATGGCGACGGCCAACAGCCTCGCCGCCGTGGACGCGGGCGCGCGCCAAATCGAATGCACGATCAACGGGCTGGGCGAACGCGCGGGCAACACCGCGCTGGAGGAGGTCGTGATGGCGATGCGCGTGCGCAACGACATCATGCCCTATGCCACCCGGATCGACACCAAGAAGATCATGGCGATCAGCCGCCGTGTGAGCCAAGTGTCGGGCTTCCCGGTGCAGTTCAACAAGGCCGTGGTCGGCAAGAACGCCTTCGCGCATGAAAGCGGCATCCATCAGGACGGGATGCTGAAGAACGCCGAGACGTTCGAGATCATGCTGCCCGAGGACATCGGCCTCGCCTCGTCCTCGCTGCCGCTGGGCAAGCACTCGGGACGGGCGGCGCTGCGCGACAAGCTCAAGGGTCTGGGCTACGACGATGTAGGCGAGAACCAGTTGAAGGACGTGTTCGTGCGGTTCAAGGCTTTGGCCGACCGCAAGAAAGAGGTCTACGACGACGACATCATCGCCCTGATGCAGGTGGTGTCGGGCGACGCGGTGAACGAGCGGATCAAGCTCAAATTCCTGCGGGTGATCTGCGGCACCGAAGCGCCGCAATCCGCCGACATCAACCTGACCATCGACGGGGTGGATCACCAGCACACCGCGACCGGCGACGGTCCGGTGGACGCGACGTTCAACGCGGTCAAGGCGCTGTTCCCGACCGGCGCGCGGCTGGAACTCTATCAGGTGTCCGCCGTGACCGAAGGCACGGATGCGCAGGCCACGGTGTCGGTGCGTCTGTCCGAAGACGGGCGGATCGCCACCGGCCAGTCGTCGGATACGGATACCGTGGTCGCCTCGGCCAAGGCCTATATCACCGCGCTGAACCGGCTTCAGGTCCGCAAGAAATCGACCCCGGAAGTGCGCTACACCGACGCGAGCTAACCGGGAGGGCCGCGCTCATCCGGCCCTGCGACCCGTCTTCGCCCAGACGGCGATGAGAGGGCAGCGCCCTTGAAGAGCGGGCGGGCTGGGCAGAATTTTGCCGGGGCCGCCTGCGCACCCCCTTTCACCTGCGCCCCTTGGCTCATATAAGGCGTCACACCCCCGGCCTCGCGTCGGGGGCTTGGGTATTGGGACTGACGGAAGACACCGAAAATGGTAGGAATCTCTGGACTTTTCTCGTCCGACATGGCGATCGACCTCGGGACGGCGAACACGCTCGTCTACGTGAAGGGTCGCGGTGTGATTCTCAACGAACCTTCGGTGGTCGCCTACCACGTCAAAGACGGCGTGAAGAAGGTGCTCGCCGTGGGCGAGGACGCCAAGCTGATGCTGGGTCGGACCCCCGGTTCGATCGAAGCCATCCGCCCGATGCGCGAAGGCGTGATCGCCGACTTCGACACCGCCGAAGAGATGATCAAGCACTTCATCCGCAAGGTTCACAAGCGCACGACCTTCTCCAAGCCCAAGATCATCGTTTGCGTGCCCCATGGGGCCACCCCCGTCGAAAAACGCGCCATTCGCCAGTCGGTCCTGTCCGCAGGCGCGCGGCGTGCTGGCCTGATCGCGGAACCCATTGCGGCGGCCATCGGGGCGGGGATGCCGATCACCGATCCGACCGGGTCCATGGTCGTCGACATCGGCGGCGGCACGACCGAGGTGGCCGTCCTGTCCCTGGGAGATATCGTCTATGCGCGCTCGGTCCGCGTCGGTGGCGACCGGATGGACGAAAGCATCGTCAACTACCTGCGCCGCCAGCATAACCTGCTCATCGGCGAAGCGACCGCCGAGCGCATCAAGACCTCCATCGGCACCGCGCGGATGCCCGACGACGGGCGCGGGGCGAGCATGATGATCCGGGGCCGCGACCTGCTCAACGGTGTGCCGAAGGAAATCGAGATCAGCCAGGCCCAGGTGGCCGAGGCGCTGGCCGAACCCGTGCAGCAGATCTGCGAGGCGGTGATGACGGCACTGGAAACCACGCCGCCCGACCTCGCTGCCGACATCGTCGACCGGGGTGTCATGCTCACCGGCGGCGGTGCGCTTCTGGGCGAGCTCGACCTCGCCCTGCGCGAGCAGACCGGGCTTTCGATCTCGGTGGCGGACGAGTCGCTGAATTGTGTAGCCTTGGGCACCGGCAAGGCACTGGAATACGAAAAGCAACTGCGTCACGTTATCGACTACGACAGTTGAGGGGCCACGTGGCCCGCACCCCGAGACGATAGGGGATCAGATTGGCAAGGTCCAAGGCAAGGACAGAGGACTATGTGGGTCCGGTCAGGCGCATCCTGATCGGTCTGACGCTGTTCGTCCTCTTCGCCCTGTTCCTGCTCTGGCGGATCGACAGCCCGCGGGTGGAACGCTTCCGGGCGCAGCTTGTCGATGCCGTGGTGCCGAATTTCGAATGGGCGCTGGTCCCGGTGACCAAAACCGCCGACGCGATCGAGAATTTCCAGAGCTACCAGCGCATTTCCGAGCAGAATCAGGAACTGCGCCGCGAATTGCGCCAGATGCAGGCGTGGAAAGAGGCGGCGCTGCAACTGGAGCAGGAGAACGCCAAGCTGCGCGACCTGAACAACGTCCGCCTCGACGCGCGCCTGTCCTACGTGACCGGCGTGGTGCTGGCCGATTCCGGGTCGCCCTTCCGCCAGTCGGTGCTCATCAACCTCGGCGCGCGCGATGGCGTTGTCGATGGCTGGGCGGCGATGGACGGACTGGGCCTCGTCGGCCGGATCGCGGGCGTGGGCGAGCGCACCAGCCGGGTGATTTTGCTCACCGATTCCAACAGCCGCATTCCGGTGACCGTGCAGCCCTCGGGCCAGACCGCGATCCTGACCGGCGACAACTCGGCGGTGCCGCCGCTGGGCTTCGTCGACAACCGCGATCTCGTGCGCCCCGGCGACCGGGTGCTGTCCTCGGGCGACGGCGGCGTATTCCCCGCCGGGCTTCTGGTGGGTGAGGTGGTGCAGGGCAAGGATCGCCGCCTGCGCGTGCGCCTTGCGGCCGATTACGAACGGCTCGAATTCCTGCGGGTCATGCGCTCGCACCCCGGCGAAGTGGTGACGGACAACGGCGCGCTTATCGTGATGAACCCGGTCATGGCCCCCGTGGCCGACGGCCTGCCGCCCGAATGCCTCGACCTCGAAGAAGGGGCGGAGCGGCCTGAAACCTGCCCGGCGGAGGAAACGGCGGAGGTCACGCAATGATCGACCCGTATCTCGCCCGCAGGCTGCTTTACATGCTGCTATTTCTCGGCATCAGTGCGCTGATCCTGTTCACCCGGATGCTGCCGCTACACAATGGCGCGCAGAATTTTCCGCCGCCCGATCTGATCCTGTGCTTCGCCTTCGCCTGGACCGTCCGGCGCCCGGATTATCTTCCGGTCCTGCTGGTCGCGGCCATCCTTCTCGTCGGTGACATGCTGTCGCTCGCCCCGCCGGGCATCGCGCCGTTGCTTGCGATCCTGGGGCTGGAGGCGCTCCGCTCGCGCCGTGGCCTGCTGGCCGAACAGGGCTTTGCGCTCGAATGGGTGTCGGTCGGCGCGATCCTGACCCTGATGATGCTGGCCGAGAGACTGATCCTCGGCGTCTTTTTCGTTCCGCAGGTCGGGTTCGGCATGTCCGTTCTGAACCTGTTGGTCACGGTGGTCGCCTATCCGGTGGCCGTCCTGATCTCGTCGCTCGGGTTCCGCATCGAATGGCTGAAACCCGGCGCCCTCGACCCGGAGGCGCGGCCCGCATGAGACGCACCCCCGCCGATACCGAGAAAAGCGCCAAGCGCATCACCCGGCGCGGCCTGCTTCTGGGCACGGCCCAGCTTGCGCTGGCGGGCGTTCTGGTGGGCCGGATGCGCTATATGCAGGTCGATCAGGCCGACGAATACCGGATGCTCGCCGACGAGAACCGGATCAACATTCGCCTGATCCCGCCGGTGCGCGGTCTGGTCTATGACCGCAAGGGCGTCCTGCTTGCCGGGAACGAGCAGAACTACTCCATCGTCATGGTGCGCGAGGATGCGGGCGACCCCGAAGAAATCCTGACCCGGCTGCAGAAACTCGTCTGGATTTCGGAAGAGGACAAGCAAAAGGCGCTGGACGAGATGATGCGCCGCTCGCCCTTCGTGCCCGTGACGGTGGCCGAACGTGTCGCGTGGGAAGACATCTCCAAGGTCGCCGTGAACGCGCCCGCCCTGCCGGGTGTCACGCCCGAGGTCGGCCTCAGCCGGGTCTATCCGCTCGACAGCGATTTCGCCCATGTGGTCGGCTACGTCGGCCCGGTGTCCGATTATGACCTGTCCAAGATCGAAGACCCGGACCCGGTGCTTCAGATCCCACGTTTCCAGATCGGCAAGACCGGGGTCGAGAACAAGCACGAAGAGGATCTGAGGGGCGAGGCCGGGACACGCCGGATCGAAGTGAACGCCGTGGGCCGCGTCATGCGCGAGATCGACAGGGAAGAGGGCATCCCCGGCGCGAACCTGCAACTGACGGTGAACCACGCGCTCCAGAATTTCTCGGAAGCGCGTCTGGCGGGAGAAAGCGCGGCGGCGGTGGTGATGGACCCGCGCAACGGCGATATCCTCGCCATCGCCTCAGCACCGTCCTACGACCCGAACAAGTTCGTGCGCGGGATTTCCAGCCGCGATTACAACGCGCTGCTCGAAGACCCGTATCGCCCGCTCGCCAACAAGACGGCGCAGGGCACCTATCCGCCCGGCTCGACCTTCAAGATGGTCGTGGCGCTCGCGGCGCTCGAGGCGGGGGTCATCGACGACAAGGAAACCGTGACCTGCCGGGGCTACAAGGAAGTCTCAGGCCGACGCTTCCACTGCTGGTCGCGTGGCGGGCATGGCCGGGTCGATCTGGTCCGCTCGCTCAAGGAATCCTGCGACGTCTATTACTACGAGCTTGCCGAACGGGTCGGGATCGAAGCGATTTCCGCGATGGCGCGCAAGCTGGGGCTGGGCATCCGGCCCGACGTGCCGCTGTCCGGCGTGGCCGAAGGGCTGATGCCGACAAAGGACTGGAAGCGCGAGGTTCGTGGCGGCGACTGGATGATCGGCGACAGTCTGAACGCGGGGATCGGGCAGGGCTTCGTGCTCGCCTCGCCGCTGCAACTCGCCATCATGACCGCCCGCATCGCCAGCGGCACCGCGATCGAACCACGCCTCGTGCGGTCGATCGACGGCGTCGAACAGCCCGTGCGCGGGACCGATGTTCTGGACATCGACCCCTCGCACCTCGCCGCCGTCCGCCTCGGCATGTACGAGGTCGTCAACGGCACGCGGGGCACAGCCGGGCGCTCGCGCATCGTGGCCGACGGAATTCGCATGGCCGGCAAGACCGGCACCAGTCAGGTGCGCAACATCACCGCCGCAGAACGTGCGGCGGGGGTGACCCGGAACGAGGATCTGCCGTGGAACCGCCGCGACCACGCCCTGTTCGTCAGCTTCGCGCCCCATGACGCGCCCGAAGTGGCGGTGTCCGTGGTCGTGGAACACGGCATGGGCGGCTCGCTGGCCGCCGCGCCCATCGCCCGCGACATCATGCTCGCCGCGCTTTACGACGACATTCCGCCGCTCGACGCCTATCCCTCGCCCCAGCGCGGCACGATCCGCTCTCAGTTCGAAATGATGAACCTGCGCGAACCGCTCGCCCCGTCGCAAGGCAGGTCGCGGGCATGAGTTTTCTCGAATACAACGTCAAGTACACGCCCACCGGGCTGTCCAAGGTCTTTTACTTCAATTGGGTGCTCGCCCTGTTGCTGGCCGCCGCCGCCAGTATCGGATTCCTGATGCTCTACTCGGTCGCGGGCGGGTCGTTCTCGCCTTGGGCCGAGCCGCAGATGAAGCGGTTCGCGGTCGGCTTCGTGATGATGTTCATCGTCGCGATGGTCCCGATTTGGTTCTGGCGCAACATGTCGGTTCTGGCCTTCGCGGTCTCGGTCGCGCTGCTTGTCGCGGTAGAGTTCGTGGGCGACGTGGGCATGGGCGCGCAGCGTTGGATCGACCTCGGCTTCATGCGCCTGCAACCGTCCGAGCTGACCAAGATCACCTTGGTCATGGTGCTCGCCGCCTATTACGACTGGCTCGACGTCGACAAGGTCTCGCGCCCACTCTGGGTGCTGGTGCCGGTCGTGGTCGTGCTGTTTCCCACCTTCCTCGTCCTCAGCCAGCCCGACCTCGGCACCGCCATCCTGCTGGTCGGCGGCGGCGCGGTGGTGATGTTCCTTGCGGGGGTCCACTGGCTTTACTTCGCCGTCGTCGGGGCCGGGGGCGTCGGGCTGGTGGCCGCCGTCTTCACCTCGCGCGGAACCGAGTGGCAGCTTCTGAAAGATTATCAGTATCGCCGGATCGACACCTTCCTCGACCCGACGACCGACCCGCTCGGCGCAGGCTACCACATCACCCAGTCCAAGATCGCGCTGGGGTCGGGCGGCTGGACGGGCCGGGGATTCATGCAGGGCACCCAGTCGCGCCTGAACTTCCTGCCCGAAAAACACACCGACTTCATCTTCACGACGCTGGCCGAAGAATTCGGCTTTGTCGGCGCCGCCTCGCTCCTCGCCGTCTATGTGCTCATCATCGTGTTCTGCATCGCAAGCGCCGTTCGTAACACCGATCGATATGGGGCGCTGCTGACGCTCGGCATCGCCGCCACGTTCTTTTTCTTTTTCGCGGTCAACATGTCGATGGTCATGGGCCTCGCCCCCGTTGTCGGTGTGCCGTTGCCCTTGGTCAGCTACGGCGGCTCGGCCATGCTCATCCTGATGATCGGGTTCGGCCTCGTCCAATCCGCGCACGTCCACCGGCCCCGCTGATGCTGAAGGTTCAGTGCCTCGCCCCCCGCCGCCTCGTCGCGGAGTGGACGCCGCATCTGGAGGCGGCCTTTGCCGAGGCCGGGATCACCGCGTCCCTCGGCACCGACTTCGCACCCGAAACGGTGGACTACGTGATTTACGCGCCCGGCAAGGGCGCGGCGGACCTGTCGGATTACACGCGCACGAAAGCGGTGCTCGGTCTCTGGGCCGGGGTCGAAAGCATCATCGCGAACGACACGCTGACCCAGCCCTATGCGCGCATGGTCGATACGGGCCTGACCGAAGGCATGGTCGAATGGGTGACAGGCCATGTCCTGCGCCATCATCTTGGCCTCGACCAGCACATCACCCGAACCGCGCCGGACTGGACCCACGCCGCCCCGCCCCTCGCCCGTTCGCGCAAGGTCGCGGTGCTGGGGCTGGGCGAGCTTGGCGCGGCCTGCGCGCGCGCGCTGTCGGCCCTGAACTTCGGCGTAACGGGGTGGAGCCGGTCGCCCAAATCCATCCCCGGCGTCGCCTGCTTTCACGGCGCGGCGGGGCTGGACGAGGTGCTGACCAGTGCCGAAATCCTCGTGCTGCTCCTGCCCTCGACGCCCGATACCGAGAACACGCTGAACGCCCGGACGCTGGCGCTCATGCCCGAAGGCGCCGTGATCCTGAACCCCGGACGCGGCGCGCTGATCGACGACGACGCCCTGCTCGCGGCGCTCGACGCGGGGCACATCGGGCACGCGACGCTCGACACCTTCCGCATCGAACCGCTGCCCGAAGATCACCCCTACTGGTCGCACCCACGCGTCACGGTCACGCCCCACATCGCGTCCGAGACCCGGCCTGAAACCGCGTCCCGGGTCGTGGCCCGGAACATCAGGCGGGTCGAAGCCGGCGAGCCGCTTCTCAACGAGGTCGACAAACGCCGGGGCTACTGACGCCCCGTTCTGCTTCTCTGGTCCGGAAATACCTCGGAGGGGGTGTGGGGGAGGCTGGCCTCCCCCGCCTCGGTCGGACGGGCGCAAGCCCGTTCGAAACCGCTCAGAGCGGCCAGATCAGCGGGATGACCGCGCTCACCAGCAGGCCCATCGACAGGTTCAGGGGAATCCCCACCTTCATGAAATCGGTGAACCGATACCCGCCGGGGCCATAGACCAGTGTGTTGGTCTGATACCCGATCGGGGTCGAAAAGCTGGCCGAGGCCGCGACCATCACCGCCACCACGAGAGGGCGGGGGTCATAGCCGATGGCCGTGGCGATCCCGATGGCGATGGGCGTGACCACCACCGCGACCGCGTTGTTCGAGACGAGCTCCGTCAGAACCGAGGTCAGCAGGTAGATCGACCAGATCAGCAGGAAGGGCGGGAGGCCCTCGATCACGGGCGCCAGCGCGTCCGCGATCATCTTCACGGCGCCCGAGGCGTCCAGCGCGGCCCCGATGGCGAGCATCGAGAAGATGAGCGCCAGAAGACTGCCCTCGACCTGGCTGAAGGCCTCGTCCGCATCCACGGCGCGTGTCAACAGCACCACCGCCACGGCGATCACGGCCACGGCGAGGATCGGGGCGACCCCCAGACCGGCCAGCGCCACGATCCCGAACAGCGACAAAAGCGCGATGGGCGCGTGCCCCCGGCGAAACGCGCGGCCTGACGGTTTGGACACGTCGACAAGGTCCATATCCGCCGCCAGTCGCTGGATATCCTCCTGCGCGCCTTCCAGAAGCAGCGTATCGCCCACCCGCACGGTGATGTTGTCGAGTTGCTGGCCGATGTTCTGGTTCCGGCGATGCACGGCCAGCGGATAGACCCCGTAGCGCCGGCGCAGGCGAAGCTGGCCCAGCGTGCGCCCGATCATCTTGCAGCCGGGCGAGATCAGCACCTCCACCGTCGTCGTTTCGACCGCCGACACCTGATCCACCCGCTTGAGGCTCTTGTTCGCCTGAAGCGACAGCAGTTCGGTCATCTGGGTGCGCAGAACCACGCGGTCCCCGACCTGAAGCTTCACGGCGGCGAGGTTGCGGCGCAGCGAGACGTCGCCGCGCACCACGTCGATCAGCCGCACGCCTTCGCGTTTGAACAGCTGCACCCCGTTCACCTCGCGCCCGATGAGGTTGGAGTCCGGCGGGATCACCGCCTCGGTGAAGAACTTTTTGCGCGAGCGGTCGGTGAGCAGCCCCGCCATCGTGTCGCGGTCGGGCAAGAGATGCGGCGCCACGATCCAGAGATAGGCCATGCCCCAGATCACGACGAGCAGCCCGATGGGCGTGATCTCGAAGATCGAGAACGGCTCCAGCCCCGCCGACCGCGCCACGCCGTCGACCAGCAGGTTGGTCGAGGTGCCGATCAGCGTCAGCGTGCCGCCGAGGATCGCGCCGTAGGACAGGGGGATCAGCAGTTTCGACGCCGAGATGCCGAGCCGCCGCGCAAGCTGCGTGAACACCGGGATCATCACGACGACGACCGGGGTGTTGGACACGAAGGCCGAGGCGAAGACGACGAACCCCATGAGGGTGGCGAGGGCGAGCTTCGGCCGCGCACCCGCCTGCCGTTCCGCGATGTTGGTGAACCAGTCCAATGCGCCGGTGCGCACCAGCGCCCCCATGATGATGAACATGCAGGCGATGGTCCAGGGTGCCGGGTTCGACAGGACGGCGAGCGCGTTCTCGTAGGGCAGGACGCCGGTGACGAGCATGACGGCGACCCCGCCGATCGCGACCACTTCGGTCGGAAAGACCTCGCGCAGGAAGAGCAGGAACATGACGCCGACGACGATCAGCGCAACGATGGGTTCGACTGACGGGGAAAGTTGTAGAACGTTCATGCTGCCTGTGCCTTGACCGGCTCATCTAAACCGGGCCGCCGCGTGCGGGCAAGCGCGGAAGGGGTCAGGGTGCCGACTGTTGCAGCTTTCCACCCTCGCGCACCATCTCGATCCGCACCGCCTTGCCGGTGGCGTCGTCGGTCTCGACGTACAGGCCCGAGAGCGTCGCGTCCTCATTCGCGGGGTTGAAGCGGCCCTTGGCCATGCCGGTGACGAACCGGCGCAGCGGCTCGGCCTTCTCCATCCCGATCACGGAATGATAGTCGCCGCACATCCCGGCATCGGTGAGATACGCGGTGCCACCGGGCAGGATCATCGCGTCGCCGGTTGGCACGTGGGTATGGGTGCCGACGACGATGCTCGCCCGCCCGTCGAGGAAATGACCCATCGCCATCTTCTCCGACGTCGCCTCGCAATGCACGTCGACCAGCGCGGCCTGCACGGCGCCGCCGAGGTTGAAGGGCTTTAGGGCCCGGTCGATATACCCGAACGGGTCTTCGAAGGCGCGTTTCATGAACACGTTGCCCAGGATCTGCGCCACCAGCACCCGGCGGCCCCGATGATCCTCGAACACCCGCACACCGCGCCCCGGCGCGTCCTTGGCGAAATTGAGCGGGCGGATGATGCGGGTTTCACGCTCGCAATAGGACAGCATCTCCTTCTGGTCGAAGGCATGATCGCCCAGCGTCACCACGTCCGCGCCCGCCTCGAAGATCAGCTTCGCGTGGGCCTCGGACAGGCCCGCGCCATTGGTGGCGTTCTCGCCGTTCACCACGACGAAATCGAGCTTCCAGTCTTTGCGGAGGGTGGGGAGGCGATCCGAGATCGCCTGACGGCCGGCGCGGCCCATGACGTCGCCAAGGAAAAGTATCTTCATGGATCGTGACTAGGACGTTGCCGGGGCGAGGGCAAGCGGGCGCTCACCCGAAGCGCAGCGTTTCGACCTCGGTCACGATGGCGTCGAGCGGCTGGTCCGTGGGTTCCAGCGGCAGGTCGGGAAGTTCCTGCGCGGCGAAAGCATAGCCGATGGCGAGGGTCGGGCGCAGCGCCCGCAGCGCCGCCAATGTCCGGTCGTAGAACCCGCCGCCATAACCCAGCCGATTGCCCGCACGGTCGAAGGCCACAAGCGGGACGATCAGCACATGCGGCTCCACGTCCGGCCCGTCGGCGGGCCATCGGGTGCCGTATTTCCCCTCGACCAGCGGTGTGTCCGGCGTCCATAGGCGGAAGGTGAGGGGAAGGCCCAACTTGGGCGTGACCGGAACGCCCACCGGGCCATCCCCGGCCATTTCCGCCATGACGGGTCGCGCATCGACCTCCGAGCGCATCGGCAGGTATCCGGCCAGTGGCCTGCCGCGATGCTCATGCAGCACGGCCCTGAGCCGCGCCTGCGCCGCCTGCGCGCGCGCCGGGTCGTGCACCGCGTCACGGGCGGCAAGCGCGCGGGCGCGGGCCTCGGCCTTGTCCATCACAGCAGTACGATTCCGGCGAGGCCGAGGAAGGCGAAAAACCCCACCACGTCGGTTACCGTGGTGACGAAGGTGCCGGAGGCCAGCGCGGGGTCCACGTTGAACTTGTCCAGAACGACGGGGACGAGCACGCCCGCCAGCCCCGCGACCATCAGGTTGATGACCATGGCCGCCGCGATCACCGCGCCCAGCATGGGCGAGCCGAACCAGATGATCCCGACGATCCCCATCACGATGGCGAAGACCGCCCCGTTGATGAAGCCAACGGCGGCCTCGCGACGGATCACGCGCCAGACGTTCGAGGAGGTCAGGTCTTTCGTCGCGATGGCCCGCACCGCGACGGTTAGGCTTTGTGTGCCCGCGTTCCCGCCCATCGACGCGACGATGGGCATCAGCACGGCCAGCGCCACGAACCCGGCGATCACGTCTTCGAAGAGCGCGATGACGAGCGAGGCGATGATCGCGGTGCCAAGGTTCACGGCCAGCCACGGCAGGCGCGCGCGCACCGTTTCGCTCACCCGGTCGTTGAGTGACCCTTCCCCGACACCGGCGAGGCGCAGGATGTCCTCTTCATGCTCTTCGTCCAGAATGATCATCGCGTCGTCGATGGTGATGACGCCGACGAGCCGGTCGTCTTCGTCCACAACCGGGGCCGAGATCAGGTGATACTGGTTGAACGCATAGGCCACATCGCCCTCGTCCTGCGTCACCGGGATGGTGCGAAAGCTGTCCTCAGTGATCTCGGACAGGGCGGTGGTGCGGGGCGAGGCCATGATCTTGCCCAGCGTGACATAGCCCGTGGGCCGCATCCGCGGATCGACGAGAATGACGTGATAGAACTGGTCCGGCAGATCCTCATGCGCGCGCATGTGGTCGATCAGATGGCCCACGTCCCAGTGCTCGGGCGCCGCCACAAGCTCGCGCTGCATCAGACGGCCTGCGGATTCCTCGGGGTAGGACAGCGACTGTTCGACGGCGGCCCGGTCGGTGATCGCCAGCGCGTCGAGGATGATTTCCTGCTGCGGTTCGTCCAGATCCTCGATCAGGTCGACGACGTCGTCGGTGTCCAGCTCGCGCACGGCGTCTGCCAGAACCTCGGGATGCAGCGCCTCGATCACGCTTTCGCGGACGCTCTCGTTCAGTTCCGACAGGATGTCGCCGTCGAATTCCTTGCCGTAAAGCTGGACGAGGCGCAGGCGCGTATCCTCGTCCACCTGTTCCAGAAGGTCGGCGATGTCGGCCGGGTGAACCGGCTCCAGTGCCTCGATCAGCGCATCGCTGTCACCGTCGCGCAGGGCGACGAGAACCGGCTCGACCGTCTCACGGTCAAGCGCGTAGCTGTCCTCTTCGTGAATCTCTTCGGTGTTCAGGTCTTCCGCCATCTTTCACCCCGCCTGTTGTCGCGGGCGACATTAGGGGAAGGCCGGGATGAGATACAGGGGGAAAGGCCGTGGACCTTGCCCCAAGCCCGGCCTAGGTTTTGCGAGTCACCAGCGCGGAAGCCCCATGAAAATCATCCTCGGTCAGACCCTGTCATTCCTGTCGGACCCGTTCGCGGGCGACCCCGAAGCGTCGGCGCTCTGGGATCGCCGGTCGGGCGTCGTCGTGGACGACACCACGGGAACCATCGTCGAGATCGGGCCGGCGGACACGTTGAAACGCCTGTGGTCCAATGCGGTGGTCGAGGATCACGGCGACGCCCTGATCCTGCCGGGCTTCATCGACGCCCACGCGCATTACCCGCAGACCGGCATCATCGCCAGTTGGGGCAAACGCCTGATCGACTGGCTGAACACTTACACATTCCCCGAAGAGGCGCGCTTCGGGGATGCGGGCTATGCGGCCGAAGTGGCATCGCGGTATTTCGATCTGGTCCTGTCCAACGGCACGACCACGACCGTCAGCTTCTGCACCATCCACCCGGAAAGCGTGGGCGCCTATTTCGCCGAGGCGCAGAAACGCGGGATGCGCGTGTTCGGGGGCAAGACCTGCATGGACCGGAACGCGCCGGACAATTTGCGGGACACCGCGCAATCGGCATACGACGACTCGAAGCGGCTGCTCGCACGGTGGCACGGGCAGGGGCGGCTGTCCTACGTCATCACGCCGCGCTTCGCGCCCACCTCGACGCCCGAACAACTCGAGGCGCTGGGAAGCCTTTGGGCCGAGAACCCCTCGTGCCTGATGCAGACGCACCTGTCCGAGCAGACGGAAGAGATCGAGTGGGTCATGGGGATGTTTCCCGAGGCCACGGATTACACCGACATCTACGACCGCTTCGGCCTCTTGCGCGAGGGCGCGCTGATGGGCCACGCGATCCACCTGTCGGCCCGTGAACGAGCGCGGTTGAAGGAGGTGGGGGCATCGCTCATCCATTGCCCGACCTCCAACACCTTCATCGGCTCCGGCCTGTTCGACATGGCCGGGCTGAGAGCCGAGGGGCAGAAGGTCGGGCTCGCCACCGACACCGGGGGCGGGTCGTCGTTTTCCATGCTGCGCACCATGGCGGCGGCCTATGAGGTCGGGCAACTGCGCGGCACGCCCCTGCACCCCGCGCACCTTTTGTGGCTGGCCACCGCCGGATCGGCCGAGGCCATCGGAATGGGGCAGACCATCGGACGGCTCGCGCCGGACTACGAGGCGGACCTCGTGGTTCTCGATCTCGCCTCGACACCGGGGATCGAACAGCGCGCGGGCCGGGCCGAGACGATCTGGGAACAGGTGTTTCCCACGATCATGATGGGCGACGACCGGGCCGTGGCCGCCACCTATGTTGCCGGGCAACGGGTCTGAGGATAATCGGATTTTGGCCGGTTTTCCCTTGATCTGACTGCATCCTTCGGAATCCTTGTCGTAAAAAGACAAGAAGATCGGGCGGACAGATGCACAAGGAAACGATCACGCTGATGAAAAAGGCGTTCCGCAAACACGTGGCGGAACGCGATCCGGGGCTTGTCCTAGACGTCGGGTCCGTGGGCAAGCGCCCGTGGTTTCGCCAGGTGTGGGAGGACGGCGGCTGGACCTATCATGGGATGGACATGAAGGCGGGACCGAACGTCGACATCGTGCTGGACGACCCCTGGCGGTTCGAGATCGAGGACGGCAGGTATGACGCCGTCATCTCGGGCAACATGCTCGAACATAACGAGTTCTTCTGGCTGACCTTCCTCGAAATGTCGCGGGTGCTGAAACTGGGCGGCGTGATGGTGCATGTCGTGCCGTCGCGCGGGCCGGAACATCGCGATCCGCAGGACTGCTGGCGCTGGTATCGCGACGGCATGTTCGCGATGGCGAAATGGGCCGGCTTCGATTGCGTCGAGACGACGACGGACTGGTCGGACGAACACATCGCGTATTACGAGACCAAGAACAGGGCGCGGGCCAAGCGGCTCACGCGCACGCGGCGGCACGCCGACAACTTCTGGGGCGACACCGTCGGCGTGTTCGTGAAGACCGCCGAAACCCGCGATACGCTTGGGATGGACTACATCCGGCGCTTCGCCGCGCAACACCCCGAAGGCGCCGCGCAGCTCGCCGCCGAATAGCTCAGGCCGCCTGCGCTTCGCTTTCGTCCTTGAGGACACGGGTCAGCGACACGCTCATCAGATGGGCGTAGATCGCGGGCAGGATACCGGCTGCGCGCAGCCGCAGGAACGCCTCGTCCGGCAGGGCCGACAACGCCTGTTCGTTGATGACCGCGAAGCCCTGTAGGCTGGTCGTGACCTTGCCGTTCGCATCCTTCGCCTCGATGGTGATGGTCTGGAACAGCGCCAGTTCGTTCAGCACGGCAAGCGCGGCTTCGGTCCGCTTGGCCGAGGCCGCGTATTCGGTGACGAGGGTGACCACCCGCCCCATGAAATCGGTCTGCTTGCCGTCCGCGTCAAACAGCGCGGTGCCGCCATCGGTCTCGGCGAAGCCGGGGAACTCCGCGTCCACGCAGATGATCGGGTCGGCCCCGTCCTGTTCGCCCAGAATGAAAGGATAGCGCCGCAGATAGGCGGGGAGGTAGCGGCGGTTCCAGCGCCCGTCGGCATCCACGAACTGATTGTGGCCCGTGGTCAGCCCGCACAGAAAGACCGGCGTATACCCGGTGCCGGTGGGCACGAACACGATCGGCAGGTCATGCGCTGCCGCCATGAACTCGTCGAACACCGCCGGGATCAACTGCGCCTCGCGGGCGAAGCCGAACGGCTCGGCCTCGGGTGAAATCTGGAACTTGCGATGGTTCACGGTCGAGAGCGCCTCGACCTTTTTATAAAACATTGGCAATTGGGTCATCGGAACGCCTCGTCTGAAAATTGGTCCCGAGACTGTCCGACGAGACGCGCCCGGAGTCAAACACGGGGGCGCCGCAAACCGGGCCACGACATTGCCGATGGAGGGAATTTGGTGGAGCCGATCGGGATCGAACCGACGACCTCGTCATTGCGAACGACGCGCTCTCCCAACTGAGCTACGGCCCCAACGCGGTGGTATCTGGAGGTTTCCGGCCCCGCTGTCAAGCGGGTAACGCCGCCTGTGTCACGCCCCGACCTTGGCTTTCGACCGCACGAAATCCTCGATCCCCTTGGCGGGCATCGCCCCCGCCTGCCGCGCGATTTCGCGACCGTTCTGATAGAGGATCAGCGCGGGAATGCCCCGGATGTTGTTCTTCATCGACACCTTGGGGAATTCCTCGGTGTTGATCTTGGCCAACCGCACATTCGGAGCAAGCGACTGGGCCGCTTTCTGGAACTCCGGCGCCATCATCCGGCACGGCCCGCACCACGGGGCCCAGAAATCGACGAGCAAGGGCAGATCGTCGGCCTTGGCGGCCTTGGCCAGCGTCGTCGGGTCCAACTCGCGCACCTTGCCGTCCACCAGCTTGGTGCCGCAGGTGCCGCATTTCGGGCCTGCGCCCAGCTTGTCTTCTGGCGCACGGTTCAGGCTGCCGCATTCGAGACAGGTAAGTTTGACGTGTTTGGTCATGTCGGACCTCGTAAATATTCTTTGGAGTGAATATGTATCCGGGCGGATCGCGGTTCAAGGGGCAAGTGGCGGCAAATGCGCGAATGGGCAGACCTCACCAAGGACGAGCAGACCGCGCTGCGTCTGGCCTATCAGGATGAGATAGACCGAAACCCGCGCACCTGTTCGATGGACGAAAAAGTGACACGGTTCACCAACTGGCTCGCCACGCGCGGGGTGGCCTTTTCCGCCGCCGACCTTTCGCCTAACAAGGCCCGGTAAAGGATCGGAGCGCATGTCATGGCAGATCAGGATTTCGATGTCGTCGTGATCGGCGCCGGACCGGCCGGGTCGTCCGCCGCGAAAAGGGCCCGTGACCTCGGCCTAACCGTCGCCCTCATAGACCGGGCGGTGTTCCCACGCCCGAAGCTTTGCGGCGCGCTCATCAGCCCCCGTGGCAACAAGGCGGTCAAACGCGTCTTCGATATGGAGATGTCGCCCGAGATGTATCTCGTCTCGCGGCAGGTGGCGTTCAAATGGGATGGCGAGGAACTGAACCGTTTCGACGCGCCCTATGATCTGACCTATACCTACCGGCTCGATTTCGACCACTGGCTGCAACAGGCCGCCGTCGCGGCGGGCGCCGTGGACATGCAGGGCACGCGGGTTGAGACGATCCGTGACGCCGACAACCTGCTGGAACTCTCGGACGGGCGCCGGATCGGCTACAAGGTTCTGATCGGCGCGGACGGGGCCGCCAGCCCGGTGGCCAAGCACATCCTCGGCGCGGCCTACGACCCCGACAAGATCGGCTTCGCGTTCGAGACCGAGGCACCGGGCGGCTGCGAACCCGAGGCGCTTATGTCCATCGACTTCGACATCGTGCATTGGGGCTACGGCTGGAATTTTCCCAAGGCGGGCAGCCGCACCATCGGGCTGGGCGCGATCCGGTCGGTAGATCAGGATCTCAAGAAACGCATGGCGCGCTATCTGGCGCATGAAGGCGTGGATCCGGACAGCGTGACGATCAAGGGCGCGCATATTCCGCTGGGCGACTTCAAGGAAAAGCCGGGCAAGGGCAACGTGCTGCTCGCAGGCGATGCGGCGGGGTTCGTGGACGGGATCACGGGCGAGGGGATCGCACTGGCCATCGAAAGCGGGGCCGAAGCGGCCGAGGCCGCCGCGCAGGTGATCGGCGAGGGGCGGCCTCAGCGCGCCGACCGCGCCTATTTCCCGCGCATCAAGTATATCCAGACCGATCTGGAAAAGGTCCGGCGGCTGCGGGTGATCGCCTACAGCTCCGCCATGCGCGATCTGTTCAAGGAAAAGCTCAGGACCTCGACCATGATGCGCTCGTCCCTGTTCGAGGTACTGGCGGGAAACGCGACCTATGCCGACATCGAAAAGCGGGTCGCCAAGCGTGCCTTCATGTCGGTTGCACGGGGGCTGTCGTCCTGGCCCACCAAACTCGCGCGCCGGGGCTGACGGACGCGGGAGTTTTGGGGTGGTGGTGACCGGAAGTCCGTGATTAACGCATTGAAATCATGATGCAATACGTCACTCTCAGGATACTAGGATACTAGGATACTAGGATACTAGGATACTAGGATACTGGGATTCTGGTATCCCCGCCGCGCCCGCTCAGACCGCCTTGGGCCCCACGGCCCGGATCAGACCATAGCGCGTTATGCCGTTCTCGCTCGCGGGGTCGGACGCGCCGCCGTACATGATGTAGATGCCAAGGAACCCGGCAACGGCATTGCGCGCGAGGTGCTTGGGAACGTAGGGGCGCAGCAGCCGGTATTTCCACTGGGTCAGGAACTTCAGCCCGACCCGGCCCAGACGTCGACAGGTGCCCAGACCCTGCATCGAAATGTCCTCGGTTGTGACGTCGGTGAACCCGGCGCGCGCCAGCGCATCCTCCCACGTGCCCCAGACCGCATAGCCGTGGGGAACCGCAAGGCACAGCTCGTTCAGGACCAGCGCCTCTTTCAGATCGTCCGATTTCGATTCCCAGTCCGTGCGACGGAAGGCGTCGTGGAACATGAAGGTGCCGCCGGGAGCGAGCCGGGCCTTGACGCGTTCGATCACCGCGTCGATCTCGGGCGAATGGCACAGGGTTTCGACCGCGAAGATCAGGTCGAACTGGCCCAGATCGTCGGGCAATTCAGTAAAGCTCGACCGCACCGCGCGGAAATTCGGCAGATGCGCCCCGCGTTCGTTGGCCTTGGTGATATGCGCTTCGATCAGGTCGGTCGCCACCACCTCGACCTCGGGCAGGGCCTCGGCGATGACGCGGGCGTTGAAGGCCTGACCGCACCCAAGTTCGAGGATACGCCTCGCCCCGATCTTCCGCGCCTCGGCGATGACCGTGTCGGCTTGCGCCCGTAGCCCGTCGTGGGTGTATTTCCCGTCATCCGACAATGCCATGTGCATCGCCGCATGGGGGTTGTAGCGTTCGTAGCCCCAACGCGATTGCAGGTAGTAGGCGGTGACGAGCCGTTCCGTCGGTGTCGACAGATCACGCAACAGGCGGTCCTTGCCGAACCGCCTGTCGATCAGCGCCAGAGCATCCGTCACCGAATAGTCCGTCAGTTTCGGATCGTTCGTCTTCTGCGCCATGACCGCTCTCGTTTGCCCCGGCGGCTTGGGTAGCAACCGATGCGCGCTTTGACCAGCGCCAAGATCACTCGGCGGCTTCGACGTAATCCTCGAGCGGCGGGCAGATACAAACGAGGTTCCGGTCGCCATAGGCGTTGTCGACCCGGTTCACCGGCGGCCAGTACTTGTCGACGCGGAACGCGCCGGGCGGATAGCAGCCTTGTTCGCGGCTATAGGGCCGGTTCCAGTCGCCCACCAGATCCTCGACCGTGTGCGGCGCGTGTTTCAGCGGGTTCGCCTCCGCATCCGCGCGCCCCTCTTCGATGTCGCGGATTTCCTCGCGGATCGCCAGCATGGCGTCGCAGAAGCGGTCGAGCTCGGCCTTGGTCTCCGATTCCGTAGGTTCGACCATCAGCGTGCCCGCCACCGGCCAGCTCATCGTGGGCGCGTGAAAGCCACAGTCCATCAGGCGCTTGGCGATGTCGTCCACGGTCACGCCTGCGCTGTCGGCGAAGGGGCGGGTGTCGATGATGCACTCATGCGCGACATGGCCGGCCTCGCCCTTGTAGAGCACGTCATAGGCCCCGCGCAGCCGCGCCGCGATATAGTTGGCGTTCAGGATCGCGACCCGCGTCGCCTGTGTCAGCCCCTCGCCGCCCATCATCAGGATATAGGCCCAGGAAATCGGCAGGATACTGGCCGAGCCATAGGGCGCGGACGACACCGCACCGATGCCGCCCTTGAACGGATCGGGGGGCAGATGCGGCGCAAGGTGCGCCTTGACCCCGATCGGACCCATGCCGGGGCCGCCGCCGCCGTGCGGAATGGCGAAGGTCTTGTGCAGGTTCAGGTGGCTCACGTCGCCCCCCAGCTCGCCCAGCTTCACGAGACCCACGAGCGCATTCAGGTTCGCCCCGTCGATATAGACCTGCCCGCCGTGTTCATGCGTGATGGCGCAGACGGTGCGCACGGTTTCCTCGAACACGCCGTGCGTGGACGGATAGGTGATCATCGTCGCGGCCAGCTTGTCGCCCGCCGCCTCGGCCTTGGCGCGGAAATCGTCCAGGTCGATGTCGCCGTTCTCGGCCGATTTCACGACCACCACCTTCATCCCCACCATCTGCGCGCTCGCCGGATTGGTGCCGTGCGCGCTCATCGGGATCAGGCAAACATCGCGCTCGTCCTGCCCGTTCGCCGCGTGATAGGCGGCGATGGTCAGAAGCCCCGCATATTCCCCCTGCGCGCCCGAGTTGGGCTGCATCGACATCGCGTCATACCCGGTGATCGTGCAAAGCTTGGCCTTCAGATCTTCGATCAGCCGGTGGTAGCCCCGCGCCTGATCCTCGGGGGCCAGCGGGTGCAGCATCGCGAATTCGCGCCACGAGATCGGGATCATCTCGGCCGCCGCGTTCAGCTTCATCGTGCAGGAGCCGAGCGGAATCATCGCCCGGTCCAGCGCCAGATCGCGGTCGGCCAGCCGGCGCATGTAGCGCATCATCTCGGTCTCGGCCCGGTTCATGTGAAAGACCGGATGGGTCAGGTAATCGCTGTCCCGCAGGATCGAGTCTGGCAGGCGGTAATCCGTGTCCGACGGATCGTCCTCGGCCTCGATCCCGAAGGCGCGCCAGACCGCTTCGATGGTGGCGGAGCGGATCGCCTCGTCCATCGTGATCGCCACTTTGGTCTTTCCGACCGGGCGCAGGTTCACGCCCTGAGACCGCGCCGCGTGAAGCACGCCTTTCTGAAGCAGACCGACCTCGACCGTGAAGGTGTCGAAGAATGCACCCGGCCCGATCTCGAATCCGGCCTCTTCCAGCTTCTTGGCACAGCGCAGCGCCTTGCGGTGAACGCTCTGCGCGATGGCCTTCAACCCTTCCGGCCCGTGGAAAACCGCATAAAAGCTCGCCATGACCGCCAGAAGGGCCTGCGCGGTGCAGACGTTCGACGTGGCCTTTTCGCGCCGGATATGCTGCTCGCGGGTCTGAAGCGACAGGCGATAGGCTTTGTTGCCGCGCGCATCCACGCTCACGCCCACGATCCGCCCCGGCATCGACCGCTTGTAGGCGTCCTTGGTCGCCATATAGGCCGCGTGCGGGCCGCCATAGGCCATGGGCACGCCGAACCGTTGGCTGGTGCCGACGGCGATATCGGCCCCCATCGCGCCGGGTTCCTTCAGCACGGTCAGGGCCAGCGGGTCCGCCGACACGATGCCGATGGCCTTCGCGTCGTGCAGGGCCGCGATTTGCCCCGTGAAATCGCGCACCTCGCCATTGGTGCCGGGATACTGAAAGATCGCGCCGAACACCGCCTCGGGGTCGAGCGTATCGGGGTCGCCCACGATCACCTCGATCCCCAAAGGCGCGGCGCGGGTTTTCATGACGGCGATGTTCTGCGGGTGGCAGTTCTCGTCCACGAAGAACCCGGTCGCCTTCGACTTGGCCACCCGATGCGCCATCGCCATCGCCTCGGCACAGGCCGTCGCCTCGTCCAGAAGCGAGGCATTGGCGACCTCCAGCCCGGTCAGGTCCGAGATCATCGTCTGATAGTTCAACAGCGCCTCGAGCCGCCCTTGGCTGATCTCCGGCTGATAGGGCGTATAGGCCGTGTACCACGCCGGGTTCTCAAGGATGTTGCGCTGGATCGCGGGCGGGGTGACCGTGCCGTGATAGCCTTGTCCGAGGAGCGAGGTCAGAACCTCGTTCTCGCCCGCCGTTACGCGCATCCGATGCAGCATCTCGCGCTCGGACAGGGGCGCGCCGAAGTCGAGCGGTTCGTCCTGTCGCAGGCTTTTCGGAATCGTCGCGTCGATCAGCGCGTCCAGACTGTCGGCGCCGATCACTTTCAGCATCTCGTCCATCTCGCTGGGCGACGGGCCGATGTGGCGGCGGTTTGCGAAGTCGTAGGGGTCGTAGCCGGTGGGCGTGAAGGTCATATCGGTTTCCTTCAATTGATATGGGTCACGACGTTCACGAGGTTGCCCTCGGGGTCGGAAAAGTAGAAGCGGCGAATGCCCCACGGCTCATCCACGGGGCCATAGGACAGGGTGATCTGGCGAGCGTTCAGGCGGTCGAGCGTGGCGGCGAAAACGTCGACTTCGATCGAGATGACGGGCATGTCGGTGCCCGATCCGCCCTCGCTGGCGGTGTGTAGTTCGATCTGGTGGGACTGGTCGTTTTGCAGGAACGCGATCCAGCCCATGTCCATCGGAACGTCGAGGTCGAACACCTCGGCATAGAACCGGGCGAGTGCCACGGGATCGGTCGCGGGCAGGTTGGGCACGATGCGGATGACGGTCATCCTTCCACCTCTGCGGCGAGCTTCGCGAGGGACGAGGCGAGCGCGGCTTCATGCACGGCCCGGTCGATCCCCGGCGGCACGTTCTTGGCGGTCACGGACACCTTGGTCCCGCCTGCGGCGGCGATATGGTCCCACGTCATGCGCATGGTGCCCGCGTAAGCGTCGTCGGTGCTTACGAAGTCGACCTCCTGCACGATGCGAGTCGGCTCGTCGAGCGCGACGAAGCGCCCGTGCACCTCGTCCGTACTGGCTTGCGTCTTGCCCACGCCCGTCTCGGTGAAGGTCAGGCGCAGGCGATACGCGCCGCCCGGTGTCGGGTCGAACGCCAATACCTCCATCGTGGCATCGTCGGGCGGTAGCCATCGCACCAGCCGGTCCGGGTCGGTCTGGGCCGCCCAGACCTCTTCGGGCGAGGTGGCGATGAAGCGTTCCGCCCGGTCGGTGCGACCGCCGTCGATCACCCGATGAAGTCCTTGTATCCGTTCTCGTCCATATAGTCGTCCATCTGCTCCGGCTCGGACGGCTTGATCCTGAAGAACCACGCTTCGCCCTCGGGGTCGTCGTTGATCTTGCCCGGTTCTTCCACGATGGCCTCGTTGATCTCGACGATTTCGCCGTCGATGGGGGCAAGGATGTCCGACGCCGCCTTGACGCTTTCGATCACCACGATCTCGTCGTCCTTGGTCACTTCGGTCCCGACTTCGGGCAGTTCGACGAAAACGATGTCGCCCAGTTGCTCGGCGGCGTGGGCGGTGATGCCGACCGTGACGATCCCGTCCACGTCATCGAGCCATTCGTGTTCTTCGGTATATTTCATGCGCGTCTCTCCTGTTGGTCAGCGTTTGAAGGTGGCGGGACGGAAGGGCAGGGGCGCGACCGTCACGGGAAGCCGTTTGCCCCGCACGTCGCCGAACAGCGTCGTGCCGGGGGCAGCGGATGAGGTGGGAACGTAGCCCATCGACATGGGCCGTTCGATGGACGGGCCGAAGGCGCCCGAGGTGACGGCCCCGATGGGATCGCCCGCGTCCGGGCTGGCGAAAAGCTGCGTGCCCGCGCGCATCGGGGCGCGCCCTTCGGGCAGCAGGCCCACGCGCTTGCGCGGCGCGCCGTTCGCGATCTGGTCGAGGATGGTGGCGGCGCCGGGAAAGTCCGTTCGGTCGGTGCGCCGGACCTTCTGGATCGCCCAGCCAAGGCCGGCCTCGATGGGGGTCGTCGTCGTGTCGATGTCGGAGCCGTAAAGGCACAGCCCGGCCTCGAGCCGCAGCGAATCCCGTGCGCCCAGCCCGATCGGTTCGACCTCCTCCATCGTGAGCAGCGCCTCGGCCAATGCGGTGGCCTGCGCCTCGCCCACGCTGATTTCATACCCGTCCTCGCCGGTATAGCCGGAGCGCGAGACCCAGAGCGCGCCGAAGTCGGAGGGAAACACGGCCACGTCCATGAACCGCATGTCGGCGGCCTCAGGTGCGATCCGCGCAAGTGCGGCCTCGGCTTTCGGCCCCTGAAGCGCCAGCAATGCGCGATCCGTGATAACCTCCACCGCATGGCCCAGATGCGCGCGCAGGTGGGCGATGTCCTGATCCGCCATCGCCGCATTCACCACGAGGAACAGGTGGTCGCCGCGGTTGGCGATCATCAGATCGTCCATGATCCCGCCCGCCGTGTTGGTGAACACCCCGTAGCGTTGCCGCCCTTCGGCCAGCCCGACCACATCGACCGGCACCAGCGTCTCCAGCGCCGCAGGGTCCACGCGCAGGATCACCTGACCCATATGGCTTACGTCGAACAGCCCGGCGGCGGCGCGGGTGTGCAGGTGTTCTTTCATCACGCCCAGCGGATATTGCACCGGCATTTCCCAGCCCGCGAAGGGCACCATCTTGCCGCCGCGCTCCACGTGCAGATCGAATAACGGTGTTCGTTTCAAGTCGCCCATGCGCTCCCGGCTCCCAATCCACCGGGGTGACGCGCCCGGCATCGCGGGGCCGATCCGGCCCGCCCGATGCCCCCTCTGTCCTGTCGCCTGAGATCGTTATCCCTTCGGCGGGCGCCCATGCGCCACTCTCCAGAGTGCTGTCGTCCACGCGGTCCTGAAGCCTGAGAGGTTCCGGGGCGGTTGCTCCTTCGGCACTGGTCCCGGTCAGACGGGCGCCAGATTCTCCCAACGTGGTGCGCTTAACCTACCCGGCGTTGATGCCGGGTCAAGACTTGCCTTCTCGGTTGCTTGCGCAAACAGTGCGGCCATGTCCGACCCATTCTTTTTCGGCTACGGCTCGCTGGTGAACCGGCGGACCCATGCCTACCCCGAAGCGCACCCGGCCCGCGTGACCGGATGGCGGCGCGCGTGGCGCCATTCGAAACGGTTCGACCGCTGCCTGCTCTCCGCCGTGCCCGCGCCCGACGATTACATCGACGGGCTGATCGCCTCGGTGCCCGGCGCCGACTGGGCCGCGCTCGACGAACGCGAAGGGGCCTATGCCCGCCATGACGCGAGTCATGCGGTCACGCACCCCGTGGCCCGTGATCTGGACATCGCGATCTATGCGGTGGACCTTGCCACCTATCCGGTGCCCGGCGACGATCACCCGATCCTCATGTCCTACCTCGACGTGGTCATTCAGGGCTTTCATTCCGAGTTCGGCCAAGCCGGCGTCGACCATTTCTTCGAGACGACCGAAGGCTGGCACGCGCCCGTGCTGGATGACCGCGCGGCCCCGGTCTATCCGCGCCATCAACGGCTCGCAGCCGAGGAAACGGCCCTCGTGGATGACGGGCTGGCCCGGATCGGGGCGCGGATCGTCCGTCTTTGACCTGACCTGTCACAAAACGGAATCAGCCCGACCCTAGGGTAAGCCTGCCCGCGATTCCCGGCCCGACCCGGTGGGGATGACATGGGCCGCGCGCCTGTCCCTACCCATTCCCCTGCGCGCATCCTCGCGCCCCCGGTCCTACCCACCGGGGGCGCTTTTTTGTCCGACTGGACCTTCGGAAAGGCCGGGCATAGGGTCGCGCGAAATCAAGGAGAACGACATGGCGACCGGGACCAATCTGCGCACATATTTCGACGGCACATGGCACGAGGGCGACGTGCCCGTGATGAAGGCCGGGGATCATGGCGCATGGCTGGGCACCACGGTGTTCGACGGTGCACGGTTCGTCGACGGGATGGCCCCGGACCTCGACCGCCATCTGGCGCGGGTCAATGCCTCGGCCGAGGCGCTGATGATAAAGCCGACGGTCGGTGTGGACGAGATGCTCGAAATCGTGCGCGAAGGTCTGGCGCTCTATCCCAAGGACGCCGCTGTCTATATCCGCCCGATGTATTGGGGGATCGAGGGCGGTTATCTCGGCATCCTGCCCGACCAGTCGGCAACCGGGTTCGCCGTGGCGCTGGAGGAAATCCCGATGGCCGCGCCGGATGCGTCGATGACCCTGACGACGACGCGCTTTCGCCGCCCCGTGCTGGAGGACGCCGTGGTGAACGCCAAGGCCGGATGCCTCTATCCCAACAACGCACGGATGCTGGCCGAGGCCCGCGCCAAGGGCTACACCAACGCGCTCGTCGCCGACGCGCTGGGCAACGTGGCCGAAACCGCGAGCGCGAACGTGTTCATGGTGAAGGACGGCGAGGTGTTCACGCCCATCGCCAACGGCACCTTCCTGTCCGGCATCACCCGCGCCCGCCATATCGAGAACCTGCGCGCCGATGGCGTCACGGTGCACGAAGCGGTCTTGAGCTTCGACGATTTCAGGGCCGCGGACGAGGTGTTCTTGTCGGGCAACCTCAACAAGGTCACGCCCGTCACCGAGTTCGACGGGACGATGTATCAGCATGGCCCCGTCACGCGCCGGGTCCGCGAGCTCTACTGGGACTGGGCCGCGAGCCTTTGAGCGTTGGCAGGCGGTGCCGGGCTGAAGCCCCGCGCAGGGTTTGCGCCGCCCCGACTGCGTCGGGCCGCCGCGGTGGCAGCCGCCGTTGGCGGCTCAGGAGGGCCAGCCCTCCAGACCTCCCGAAGTATTTAGAAAACGAAGAAGAACATTGATCGGTTGCGGGTGCTGCGTCATGATCCGGACGGTCGAGGGGAGTGATCCATGCGCAAGTTTCTGGTGGTTCTGGACGACAGCCGCGAGTGTCTGAACGCGATGCGCTTCGCCGCCATGCGCGCGGCCAACACCGGCGGTGGGGTCGAGATCCTGTCGATCATTCCGCCCGAGGAATTCAACCACTGGCTTGGCGTGGGTGCGGTGATGCGTGAGGAAGCCCGCGAGCGGATCGAGGCGCATTACGAGGTGTTCGCCAAGTGGATGCGCGACAAGCAGGGGGTGAACCCCGAACTCGTGATCCGCGAGGGCGAGGCGGTCGAAGAGCTTCTGGCCCAGGTGCGTGAAGACCCGGATGTGGGGGTCGTGGTGCTGGGCGCCGGGTCCGGCAAGAAGGGGCCGGGGCCGCTGGTCACCGCGCTGACGCGGGCGGCGGCGAACCTGCCGGTGCCGCTGACCATCGTTCCGGGCGAGATGTCCAAGGAGCGACTGGAGAGCATCACCTGAGCCGGGTCTGGCTGTCGCTCATCTACCTCGCCGCGATGAGTGGGGCGTTCGTCGCGGCCATGGGGCTGGCCATAGACGAGACCACCGGGATGTATGCGCGGCAGGCGGACGGCGGGGTGTTCGACTGCACGACCCTGACGGGTGCCGGCAGCGACGATCAGGTGTTCTTTTCGCTGATCGTGGTGTTCCTGCCCAGTATGCTTTTGCGTCTCGTGCGGCTGGCGCGCCCCGTGCCGCTCTGGGAGGCGATCGTGCATGGGGTCGCGCTTCTGATCTACATCCAGATCATCATGAACCTTCGCAGCTGCGGCGAGATCGTGGCGACGCAGGCGGTGCGCGACGACTGGCTGTTGCCGGGCGTGGCGGCGGGCCTTTTGGTCGCCAGCGTCGCGATCATCCCTACGCGCGGGGCGGTCCGGGTTTGACGGCGACCCGGCGGCCCTGAGCCAGCGCGATGCCGTTCGACACGGCGAGGGCGCCGATCACCACCGCGCCGCCGATCAGCGCCCATTTGCCGGGGTCTTCGCCCACCACCACCCATGCGAGCACCGGGGCGAGGACGCTTTCGACCAGAAGCAGAAGCGCGACCTCCGCCGAGGGCAGAAAGCGCGGTCCGGTCGCCAGAAGCGCGGTCGAGACGGTGACGAAGAAGCCGCCGTGGAGTGCGACCCAAATCCAGTCGTCCGCGGGGACCGACAACGGGGTGGCGAAGGGAAACAGGACAAGGGCCGCGCCCAGCATCCCCGCCGGAATGGCCGGGACGACCGAGACCGGGCGCAGTTTGCGCGCGACGGTCAAGCCGATCGAGAACACAATGACGATCCCGACCGCGATCAGGTCGCCCTTGAGCGAGGCGCCTTCGGTCTCGCCCGAGCCGAAGGCGATCAGCGCGATGCCGACCGGGACCACGGCCATGGTGAGCGCCGTGCGCCGGGAGATCGCCTCGCCCAGTGCAATGCGCGAGAACAGCGCCGAGGCCAGGGGCATGGCCGCGACGATGAAGACCACGTTCGCGATCGAGGTATGCGCGACGGCGATGACGAACAGCGCACCGCTCGCGCCCGAAGTGGCGGCATAGACCCAGACGAGCGGGCTTGCGGCGAATGTGGCGCGGTAGACGCCGGGGCCACGGGTGACGAGCAGGCCAAGGCCCAGCACCAGCCCGATGAGCAGCGCCTTCCAGAACGCCACCGTCACACCGTCGGTGCCGATGAGACGGACGAACAGGCTGTCGGGCAGGATGAACAGGACGCCCGTGAAGGTGATGAGAAGGCCTTTGAGGTGATCGGTCATGCCTCCATCAATCGTGATTGGCGGCAAAAGGGAAGAGGGAACCGGTCGGGTTGACTTGGAACGATTCCAAGCTCATATGAATACCCGACAGAAAGGCTGTGCAAATGTTCATTCAAACCGAGTCCACACCGAATCCGGCGACGCTGAAGTTTCTTCCCGGTCAGGAAGTTCTTGAGGCCGGGACCGCCGATTTCCCGAGTGCCGAGGCCGCGGCCAAGTCGCCGCTGGCGCAACGCGTCTTCGCGGTGAACGGGGTGAAAGGCGTCTTTTTCGGGACCGATTTCGTGACCGTGACCAAGGCCGACGATGTCGAGTGGGACCACGTGAAGCCCGCCATCCTCGGCGCGATCATGGAGCATTTCCAATCCGGTGCGCCGGTCATGGGCGAGGGTCCGCGCGAAGCGGCCCATGCCGAACATGACGGCCCGGATGCCGAGATCGTGGTTCAGATCAAGGACCTGCTCGATACCCGCGTGCGGCCCGCCGTGGCGCAGGACGGGGGCGACATCACCTTTCACGGGTTCGAACGCGGCGTGGTCTATCTTCACATGCAGGGCGCCTGTGCGGGCTGCCCGTCCTCGACGCTCACGCTGAAGATGGGGATCGAGAACCTGCTCAAGCACTACATCCCGGAAGTGACCGAGGTGCGGCCGGTTGCGGTCTGACCCGACGATCCTCGCTTTCGACACATCGGCCGCGCATTGCGCGGCCGCTTTGCTTGTGGGCGGGGCGATCACGCAGGTCACGGTGGAGGCGATGGCCAAGGGGCAGGCCGAACGCCTGATGCCGCTGTTGCAGGACATGATGACGACGGCCCGGCTGTCCTTCGACGATCTCGACGCGGTGGCGGTCGGCGTCGGGCCGGGCAACTTCACCGGCATCCGCATCGCCGTGTCCGCCGCGCGCGGGCTGGCGCTGGGCCTCGGCAAACCCGCCATCGGCGTCTCGACCTTGGAGGCGCAGGCGCTGGGTCACCCGCGGCCTTGCCGCGCTGTGGCGGATGCCCGGCGCGGGATGGTCTATGTGCAGGTTTTCGGCGGCGGCGACCCGTCGCCCCGTCTGGATGCGGCGGACGCGGTGGGCGACGACCACCCGGTCGCCGGTCCCGTGCCTGCCGAGACGCTCGTGACCCGCATCGCCCAGATCGCCGCCGACCGTCTGGCATCCGGTGCCGAGCTTGCGCGCCCCGCGCCGCTTTACATCCGGGGGGCCGATGCCGCCCCGGCCAGCGACCCGCCTCCGGTGATCCTGCCGTGACACCGGAGCGGATGGCGGACATCTACGCGGCCGCCTTTCCCGATGGCCGGGCATGGTCGGCGCTGGAACTTGCCGGGTTGGTCGGTGGGCCGGGCGGTTTCGCGGTCTACACCGACGCGGGCTTCGCCGTCGGGCGCGCGATTGCCGGAGAGGCGGAACTGGTCACGCTTGCGGTCGCGCCCGAAGCCCGCCGGAGGGGCGAAGGCCGGGCGTTGCTCGCCGCCTTCGATCGCGCCGTGCAGGACCGTGATGGCGAAACCGCGTTCCTCGAAGTCGCCGCCGACAACACGGCGGCGATTGCGCTCTACCTTTCCGCAGGGTGGGCCGAGACCGGGTGGCGCCGGGGGTATTACCCGCGCCCGGCCGGCGCGCCGGTCGATGCGATCCTGATGACGAAACGAGTGGCCTAGCGGGCGACGATCCGCTCGGGCGGCACGCCCGACATGGCGTGAAGCAGGGCGTTGGTGTTGGTCACCCCGAACTTCTTTTGCAGCTTGGCCCGGTGCACTTCGACCGTGCGCGGGCTGATCTCAAGCTCGCGCGCGATTTCCTTCGACGTCATGCCCTCGGCCAGAAGGTTCACCACCTCGGTCTCGCGCCGGGTGAGCGGCTGATAGGGGCGGTGACCCGACAGGTCGGCGAAACTCCAGACCGCGCGGTTCAGCGGGTCGCCCTCGGGCGTCAGGGAATGGCCGCGCGTCCGGCACCAGAACAGCGATCCGTCCTTGCGCGCCATCACGCGTTCATCCCAATATGTGTTGGTCGTGCGCAACTGATCGACACCCCGGTCGCGGATCTTCGCGAACTCCTCCGGCGTCGGGTAGAGCACCTGAAATGACTGGTCGACAAGCTCGCCCGCGCCATATCCGAACATGCGCTCGAACTCGGGATTGCAACTGCGGATCACCCGGCTCTCGGTGATGACGAGGCCGACGGGCGCGTATTCGAAGGCCAGACCCGCGAAGTCGCCGGTGGCATATGCCTGATCTATACGTATTTTCCCCAACTTGCTCAGACCCATCCCAAAAAGCGAGGTTCATGCCACGATATGAACGATCCCGTGCAGGCACAACCATGCGACGGGAAAAGGGAGGACATTCCATGACTATCATGAAACGCGCATTCGCCGCGTTGACCCTTGCTGCCGGCCTTGCCGTTCCTGCCGCCGCGCAGGATGCCGATCCGATCAAGATCGCACTCGTCCACGGCATGTCGGGCAGCCCGCTCGAGGCGTTTTCCAAGCAGACCCACACCGGGTTCGAGCTTGGCCTCGAATACGCCACCGATGGCACGATGGAGGTGAACGGTCGCCCCATCGAGATCATCTACAAGGACACGCAGTTCAAGCCGGACGTGGCGCGCGCCGTGCTGGCCGAAGCCTATGCCGATGACGAAGTTCTGCTGGCCGTCGGCGCAACCTCGTCGGGTGTGACCACGGGCCTTCTGCCCATCGCCGAGGAATACGAGCGCATCCTGCTCGTCGAACCTGCGGTGGCCGACAGCCTGACCGGGCCGGATTCGAACCGCTACGTGTTCAAGACCTCGCGCAACTCGTCGATGGACATGCAGGCGCAGGCGCTCGCGCTGAAGCCGGACGAAAACCTCTATGTCGCCACGCTGGCCGAGGACTACGCCTTCGGTCGTGACGGGATCGCCGCGTTCAAATCGGCGCTCGAAGGCACGGGCGCCACGGTCGTGACCGAGGAATACGTGCCGCAGGGCACCACCGACTACACCGCCGTGGGCGAGCGCATGTTCAACGCGCTCAAGGATCAAGAGGGTCGCAAGGTCATCCTGATCTACGTGGCCGGGTCGGGCGACGCGCCGGGCAAGCTTCAGGCGATGGACCCCTCGCGCTTCGGGATCGAACTGTCGTTCGGCGGGAACATCCTGCCCGCGATGGTCGGCTACAAGGCCTATCCGGGCATGGAAGGCGCTGTGTATTACTACTACGAAGCCTTCGATAACCCGATCAACGACTGGCTCGTGGAAGAGCATCAGGCGCGCTTCGACGGTCCGCCCGACTTCTTCACCGCAGGTGGCATGGCCGCCGCGCTTGCCGTGGTCAAGGCGCTGAACACCGCCGAAACGCTCGACACCGAAGGGCTGATCGCCGCGATGGAAGGCATGTCCTGGGACACGCCGAAGGGTGAAATGACCTTCCGCCCCGAGGATCATCAGGCGCTGCAATCCATGCTGCACTTCAAGATCCGGGTCGATGACGACGTGGCTTGGGCGATCCCCGAGAAGGTCGAGATCATCACGCCCGACATGATGGACATTCCGATCGGTCGCGAAAACTGATCGTCCCGTCCCGGCCGGCCCTGCATCCCCGGCCGGGACACACCCCTGAAAAGACCCTTTCCGACATGACCCAAGCTTCGCTCTCCACCCGGGATCTCACGATCCGGTTCGGCGGCCATACGGCTGTGAACGCCGTCACCTGCGACTTTCGCCCCGGCGAGTTGACGGTGATCGTGGGCCCGAACGGCGCCGGCAAGACGACCTATTTCAACATGATCTCTGGGCAGTTGACGCCCTCCGAGGGGACCGTGACGAAGGACGGGATCGACTTGACCCGGATGCCCGCCTCGACCCGCGCCCGCCATGGTGTCGGCCGCGCGTTCCAGCTGACCAACCTGTTTCCCCGCCTGAGCGTGATCGAGAACATCCGATTGGCCGTTCAGGCCCAGTCGGGCGATGGACGCCGGTTTTTCTCACCGGTTTCCAAACTGACCGAACTCACCTCGCGCGCCGAACGCTATCTCGCCGCTGCGAAGCTTGAAAACAAAGCCGATCTGCCCGCCGCCGCGCTGCCCCATGGGGATCAGCGCAAGCTGGAAGTGGCGCTCCTGATGGCGATGGAGCCGGACATCTACATGTTCGACGAACCCACCGCGGGCATGAGCCTCGACCATACGCCGGACGTGCTCGACCTCATCGCCGAGATCAAGCACGACCACACGAAAACCGTGCTCCTCGTCGAGCACAAGATGGACGTGGTGCGCGCGCTCGCGGACCGGATCATCGTGCTTCACAACGGCGAGCTGATCGCCGATGGCGACCCGACCGAGGTGATGTCCTCGCAGGTGGTGCGCGACGTCTATCTCGGCAATGCGGGGGAGATGGCATGAGCCTGCTTTCCATTCAGAACTTGGACGTCTCGATCGGGCAGTATTCCGTGCTGCACGGCGTGACCTTCGACGTGCCCGAGGGCGGCGTTTTCGTCCTTCTGGGCCGCAACGGCGCGGGCAAGACCACGACCCTGCGCGCGATCATGGGACTGTGGCAGCCCTCGCCGGGATCGGTGAGCTTTCGCGGCGAGCAGATCGCAGGGATGCACACCTCCGACATCGCGAAGAAGGGCATCGCCTTTGTTCCTGAAAACATGGGGATTTTCGGCGGGCTGACCGTGGCCGAGAACATGGTGCTCGCGACCGCCAACGGCAAATTCGACCAGACCCGCCTGAAGCGCGTCTATGAACTGTTCCCGGCGCTGGAGCAGTTCTGGGACAAGCAAGCCTGGAGCCTGTCGGGCGGGCAGAAACAGATGCTCGCCGTGGCCCGCGCCATCATCGAGCCGCGCGATCTGATCCTGATCGACGAGCCGACCAAGGGGCTGGCCCCGTCGATCATCGCCGCGATGGGCGAGGCGTTTCGCGAAATCTCGGCCCAGACCACGATCCTGCTGGTCGAACAGAATTTCGCCTTCGCCAAGTCGCTGGGCCGGGACATGGCGGTCATTGACGACGGGCGGGTGGTTCATACCGGGACGATGGCCGATTTCGTGGCCGATACCGAACTTCAGAACCGGCTTCTGAGCCTGTCGATGGAGGCGGGGTGATGGTCTTGGTCCGATGTGGAAACAGAGCGGGAGCGCCGGACCGGGGGCTGGCGCACCGACAGCCGAACAAGGCGCTTTATAGTGCCATGTCCGAAAAACATCTGAGCGAAGCGTCTACAGAACCCAAGCGCCAGACCGCGGGACGGTCCGGCGCTCGCGCGGCGGCCTGCGGCCTTGATTCCGCGCGTTCGGGCGATCGAGCCTTCGCTTACATTCATCCGAGGAGGCTCGCCTGATGGGTATGCTCGACCGTTTCGGGGGTGTCTTCTGGCTCCCCGTCATCCTCGCCATCATCGCCTTCGTCCTGATCGGCGCGCCGTCTTCGTGGCTGACGCTGACCGTGGCTGGCCTGTCGATGGGTCTGATGATCTTTCTCATGGCCTCGGGCCTCAGCCTCGTCTTCGGCCTGATGGACGTGCTGAACTTCGGCCACTCGGCCTTCGTGAGCTTCGGGGCCTTCGTCGCGGCGAGCGTGCTGGCCTATTTCGGCGGCTGGCTCGGCTCCGACAGCATCCTTCTGAACAGCCTCGCGCTGGTCTTCGCCATCGCTGCCGCCGTCGTGTTCGGCGCGGCGCTGGGCTGGTTCTTCGAGCGGGTCATCGTCAAGCCGGTCTATTCCGACCACCTGCGTCAGATCCTCATCACCATGGGCGCGCTGATCGTGGCCGAGCAACTGATCCTCGCGACATGGGGCGGTTCGCCCGTGAACGTGCCGCGCCCGCATTTCCTCGAGGGCGCGATCATCGTCGGCAACTCGTCGCTGGAGGTCTATCGCCTGTTCGCCTTCTGCCTCGGCGCCCTCGTCTATGGCGGCCTTTTCGTGCTGCTCAACCGGACCCGCATGGGTCTGCTCATCCGGGCGGGCGTCGAGAACCGCGAGATGGTCGAGGCGCTGGGCTTCAAGATCGACCGCCTGTTCATCGGGGTCTTCATGCTGGGGTCGGCACTGGCCGCGATGGGCGGGGCCATGTGGGCGGGGTATGAGACGATCATCACCCCCGCGCTCGGGGCCGAGATGATGGTCATCGTCTTCATCGTCGTCATCATCGGCGGGCTCGGGTCCATTCAGGGCACGCTGCTGGGGGCGATCGTGGTCGCTCTGATGCAGAACTACGTGGGCTTCCTTGCCCCGAAACTCGCGCTCGCATCCAACATGATCCTGATGATGGTCATTCTGCTGTGGCGGCCCTACGGCCTTGCCCCGGCGGTGAAGATCAAGTGAGGGAGGGGACCATGAACGGCAAAATCACCGTCAAGATCATCGCGCTCACCATCTGGGGGCTGCTCCTGTTCTCGCCCTTCCTGTTTCAGGACGTGCGCCAGATCGAGGTCGCCGCGCGGATCGCCGTCTTCATCGTGCTGGTAGCGAGCTATGACCTCCTGATCGGCTACACCGGGATCGTGAGTTTCGCGCATACCATGTTCTTCGGGTTCGGGGCCTACGGTGTCGCCATCGCCATGAAGCAAGGCGACAGCACGTGGGGCTACTGGATCGTCGGGGTGCTGGCGGGTGTGCTGGTCTCGGCCATCGTCGCGGTGCTGATCGGGCTTTTGTCCCTGCGCGTGAAGGCGATCTTCTTCGCCATGATTACGCTGGCGGCGGCGAGCGTGGCACTTGTGCTCGCCTCGCAACTGTCGAGTTTTACGGGCGGCGAGGACGGGATTACCTATTCCGTCCAGTCGATCTTCAAGCCCGCGACCAAGCTTTTGACGGATGACGAGGGCAAGGTGCTGCGCATCATGGACGTGCGCATGAACGGCAAGATCGCGGCCTATTACTTCGTCTTCATCTCCTGCGCGGTTCTGTTCTGGGCGATGCTGCGGATCGTGGCCAGCCCCCTGGGCACCGTGCTTCAGGCGATCCGCGAGAACGAGGCGCGGGCCGAAGGTATCGGCTACCGCGTCGTCGCCTATCGCACCGCCGTGTTCGTCATCGCGGCGACCGCAGCGGCGCTGGCGGGGGCGGTCTATGCGACATGGCTCAAATACACCGGGCCGGATACCACGCTGAGTTTCGCGATCATGATCGACATTCTGCTGATGGTCGTGATCGGCGGCATGGGCACCATGTGGGGCGCGGTGATCGGTGCGACGCTGATGGTCATGGCGCAATACTACCTGCGTGACCTGATGGAGGTGGCCGCGAACGCGACCGAGGCGCTGCCGCTTCTGCCCGACCTTCTCAGTCCCGACCGCTGGCTTTTGTGGCTCGGCATCATCTTCATCCTTCTGGTCTATTTCTTTCCGGCCGGGATCGCGGGCACGATCATCCAGCGGCGGGCGGCGAAATGACCCCGCGCTCGGTCTACCTCCCGCTTCTCGGCCATGAACTGCACGTCATGGAATGGGGCGACGCGACCAAGCCGCTTCTGGTGATGTGGCACGGGCTGGCCCGCAACGGGCGCGACTTCGACGAGCTTGCGATGGCGCTGACGGATCGCTGGTTCGTGGTTTGCCCGGATACCATCGGGCGCGGCTATTCCACGTGGTCCGACCGGCCCGAGACGGATTACGTGCTGCCCAACTACGCGCGCATGGCGGTGGCGATGTTCGACCATTACGGCGCCGAGCGCGCGGCGTGGATCGGCACGTCGATGGGCGGGCAGATCGGCATGACCGTGGCGGGCGATGTGGCACCGCACCGGATCTCGGCCCTCGTCATCAACGACATCGGGCCGGAGGTGCCGGATGCGGCGCTGGACCGGATCGTGACCTATTCCGCCGACCTGCCGACCTTCGAAACCCTGACACAGGCCGAGGCCTGGCTGCGCGAGGTCTATCTGCCGTTCGGGCCGGCGAGCGATGCATTCTGGCGGCGCATGGCCGAGGCGAGCGTGCGGCGCAGGGCCGACGGGCGGCTGACGCTGCATTACGACCCCCGGATCATCGCTGTGCTGGACGGGGACCGCGCCTCGACAAACCTGTGGGAGGTGTTCGACCGCATCACCGCGCCGACCCATGTGGTGCGCGGCGGGCAATCGGACCTGCTGACCGCCGAGATCGCGGAGGCGATGAAGGCGCGCGGACCCAAGCCCGGTGTGACGGTCTATGACGACTGCGGCCACGCGCCGACGCTGACGCGCCCGGCCGATACCGAATGGATCGCCGGGCTCTTGGAGACCCTGGTCGAAACCAGCGCCGCCGACACCTGACCGCACGTCATGTGAGCGACACATAGACCTGTTATCTCAGTTGGAAATTGAGCGCAGGTTCGAAAATGACAACTCTCCCCCCGCTGAGGTTCATGGGCGCCGAGGTGCTGCGTGACGGCGCCTTGTCGCGCGGATCGGTGGCCCTGAAGGACGGTCGGATTGCGCAAGGCGATGCGCCGCAGGTTGACCTGTCGGGCTATCTGGTCCTGCCGGGGATCGTCGATCTGAACATGGGGCCGCTGGGCCGGGCGGGCGCGCTGACCCACGGGGCCGCCTTTGCCGCCTTGGACCGCGAGGCGGCGGCGCATGGCATCACGACGGGCTGGATCGCGCAGGGCTGGTCGTGGAAGGGCGGTGCCAGCAGCCCCGAGGCCGCGATGGATACGCTGGCGGCGCTGGGCATGGCGCGGCGCCGGGCGCTTTGCGATCTCAGGCTGCAACTGCGGGTCGAGACCCACATGCCGGAAACGCGCGAGGCGCTGATCGCCGCTGTGACCGCGCATGAGGTGGATCAGGTGATCTTCACCGACGGGCTGCCCGAAGCCATCGCGATGTCGCACCGGGCGTCGCACAAGCTGGTCGCATGGGCCGAGGCCGAGGGGCGCAGGCCGGAGGAGTTCATCCGCCGCCTGCGCATGGCTAAAGATGCCGCGCCGGATGTGCCGCGTCACCTGCTGGCGCTGGCCGAGGCCTTCGACCGGCTGGGCGTGATTTACGGCAGCCATGACGACCCGGACGGCGAGACGCGCGAGCGGATGGGAACGCTGGGCGCGCGGCTGGCCGAGTTTCCGCTGCGCGCCGGGGCGGCGGCGGTGGCGCGGTGCAACCGAAACCCCATCGTGTTCTGCGCCGCCGATATCCTCGGGGCCGGGCCGCGTGCGGGCGGCGTGTCGACCATCGCGCTTTTGTCCAAGGGGATGGGGGATGCGCTGGCCTCGCGCGATCATCCCGCGGCTCTGGTCGAGGCGGTCTTTGCGCTGGTCGATAGCGGCACGCGTGGATTCGCCGAGGCCTGGGCGATGATTTCCACCGGGCCCGCGCGGATCATGCGGCTTGAGGACCGGGGTCGGATCGAGACGGGACTACGCGCGGACCTGACCATCCTCAATGCCGCGACCCGGACGGTTGAGGGGACGATCTGCGGGGGTCGCATCGCCTATCTGTCCGGCGCGCTCGCCCTGCGGCTCATCGCGGCGCGCGCGGATTTCGCCCTCGCTGCCGAGTGACTTGCGCAGAACTCGCGACGGCGGCAGTGTCGTCGCATGACCGAGATCAGCGAAACCGACCTTGCCGACCTTCTGCGACGAACTTCCGTCGGGCGTTCCCGCGTGCTCGTCGCCGTGGTGGGGGCGCCGGGGTCCGGCAAATCGACACTGGCCGAGACGCTTGCGGGCGCCTTGCCGCAGGCCCAGTGGATTCCGATGGACGGTTTCCACATGGACAACGCGACGCTCGCCGCGCAAGGCACGCTCGAACGCAAAGGGGCGCCCGAAACCTTCGACGCGGCAGGGTTCGTGCGCTTCGTGCGTGCGCTGGCGAGCGGCCAGCAGGCGCATTACCCGACCTTCGACCGGGTCGCCGATGCTGTGGTCCCGCAAGGCGGGCGCATCGCGCCGGATACCCATATCTTCGTGGTCGAGGGCAACTACCTTCTGCTCGACGACGACCCGTGGCGCGAGCTTGCGCGCCTGTGGGACGTGACCGTGACGCTCGAGGTCGACGAAGACGAGCTTGAACGTCGTCTGGTGGAGCGGTGGACGCGGCATGGCCATCCGCCCGAAGACGCGCTCTTTCGCGCCCATAACAACGATCTGGTCAATGCCCGCGTGGTGCGCGACCGCTCCCGCAAGGCCGACTACGTGATCCGGTTCAAAGCGTGACGTAGCTTTGTTCGACCACCGCCTCCATCGCGATGTAGGTGGAGGACGACGAGACATGGGGCAGCGAAGAAATGGTCTCGCCCAGCACGCGGCGATAATCCACGATGTCGCGCGAGCGGACCTTGAGCAGGTAATCGAACCCGCCCGCGATCATGTAGCATTCTTCGATTTCCGGCACCCGGCGCGCGGCGTCGTTGAATTCCTGAAGCGCGGCCTGCCGGGTGTCGAGCAGGCGCACCTCGACATAGGCCACATGGGCCAGCCCCAGCTTTTCGGGTGACAGGATCGCGCGGTAGCCAAGGATGATCCCGCGATCCTCCAACGCCTTCACCCGCGCGGCCACCGGCGTTTTCGACAGACCCACGCGCCGGGCGAGTTCCACGATGGACAGGCGCGCGTTTTCGGTGAGGGCCGACAGGATTCGCCTGTCTATCGGGTCCAACGTATGCTGATCGTCCAATATTAGCCTCAACTTCGGTGCTTTCGCCTGCAACATCGCGAAACAAGGGCGATAAGTCCAGCGTTGAGAGGGTATCCTGCCGCCAAAGGAGCCCTAGATGCGCGATACGCTGATGACCCCGTTTGACGACACTGCCAAATTCGCCCCCGAAGCCGACCTGATCCCCGACCTGATCGTGGATGCCCGCCTGTCCACCAAGGACCGTGCGGCGATTCACTCGCGGGCGGTCGCGCTGGTCCGCCAGATTCGAGAGGGCGAAAGGCCGGGGATCATGGAGCAGTTTCTGGGCGAATACGGCCTGTCCACGGAAGAAGGCGTCGCGCTCATGTGTCTGGCCGAGGCGCTGCTCCGCGTGCCGGACCCGGACACCATCGACGCCCTGATCGAAGACAAGATCGCGCCGTCCGACTGGGGCCGGCACATGGGGCAGGCGGCCTCGCCGTTGGTCAATGCCTCGACCTGGGCGCTGATGCTGACGGGCCGGGTGCTGGACGATCATCAGCCGGGTGTCGCGGGCACGCTCAGGGGCATGGTGCGCCGTCTGGGCGAGCCGGTGATCCGTGTCGCGGTCGGCCAAGCGATGCGCGAAATGGGGCGTCAATTCGTGCTGGGCGAGACCATCGAAGACGCGATCAAGCGGGCGAAGAAGCAGGAGGACAAAGGCTACACCTATTCCTACGACATGCTGGGCGAGGCGGCGCGAACCGCCCGCGATGCGCGGCGCTATCACGAAGCCTATTCCCATGCCATCGAGCGCATGGGGCATGTGGCCCGCGACAAGCCGGTGGCAGAAAGCCCCGGCATTTCGATCAAGCTCTCGGCGCTGCATCCCCGCTACGAGGTGGCGCAGGAAGACCGCGTGATGCGGGAGCTTGTGCCGATCGTCACCGATCTTGCCCGCCAGGCCGCCGAAGCCAACATCGGCCTGAACATCGACGCCGAGGAACAGGATCGGCTGGCGCTGTCGCTCAAGGTGATCGCCGCGGTTCTGAGCAACCCGGCCTTGCACGGCTGGAACGGTTTCGGCGTCGTCGTGCAGGCCTATGGCAAACGCGCGGGGGCGGTGATCGACTGGCTTCACGCCACCGCCGAGGCGCTGGACCGCAAGATCATGGTGCGGCTGGTCAAGGGGGCCTACTGGGACACCGAGATGAAGCACGCGCAGGTCGAGGGACATCCGGGCTTTCCGCTGTTCACGACCAAGCCCGCGACCGATGTGAGCTATCTGGCCAATGCCCGCAAGCTGATCGGATATGCCGACCGGCTGTATCCGCAGTTCGCCACGCACAACGCCCATACCGTCGCCGCGATCCTGCACATGGCCGAGGGGGTTGATTACGAATTCCAGCGCCTGCACGGGATGGGCGAGGGGCTGCACGACATCGTGATGCGCGAAAACGGCACGCGCTGCCGCATCTATGCACCCGTTGGGGCGCATCGCGATCTGCTCGCCTACCTCGTCCGGCGGCTTTTGGAGAACGGTGCGAACTCCAGCTTCGTGAATCAGATCGTGGATGAGGACGTGCCGCCGGAAACCATCGCCGCCGATCCGATCACACAGGTGAGCGAGGTCAAGCGGGCCGAGGTTCTGGCGAAACCGTCCGCGATTTTCGGGGCCGGGCGCCTGAACTCGCAGGGCTACGACCTGTCCGACGCGGCGACGCTCGCGCGCATCTATGAGGCGCGCGAGATCGAGATGCCGGGGGCAAAGCCGATCCTGTCGGACCGTCTGGGAACGGGCACGGACCGGCAGATCGTCAACCCGGCGACGGGAGAGGGCATTGCGACCGTGACCGATGCGGATGCCGACAGCGTCGAGCGCGCGCTCGTCGGGGCGGCGCCGTGGGATGCGCCCGCCGCCGAGCGCGCGGCGATCCTGCGCCGGGCGGCCGATCTTTATGAGGATGCGCTTGGCCCGCTCTTCGCCGCGCTCCACCGGGAAGCGGGCAAGACGATCCCCGATGCGGTGGGAGAATTGCGCGAGGCGGTCGATTTCCTGCGCTATTACGCGAACGAGGGCGAAAAGCTGACGGCAGGCCCGCGCGGCATCATCGCGGCGATCAGCCCGTGGAACTTCCCGCTCGCGATCTTCACCGGGCAGATCGCCGCCGCTCTGGCCGCAGGCAACGCGGTGATCGCCAAACCCGCCGAGCAGACGCCGCTCGTCGCCGCGATGGCCGTGCGCCTGATGCACGAGGCGGGGGTGCCGCGCAGTACGCTGCAATATCTGCCGGGCGACGGGGCCACGGTGGGGGCGACACTCACCTCGGATGCGCGGGTGGATGGCGTGGTGTTCACGGGGTCCACCGAAACGGCGCGGATCATTCAGGGCGCGATGGCCGAACACCTCGCCCCCGGTGCGCCGCTGATCGCGGAAACCGGCGGGCTGAATGCGATGATCGTGGATTCCACCGCTCTGCCCGAACAGGCGGTGCGCGACATCGTCGCCTCGTCCTTCCAGTCGGCGGGGCAACGCTGTTCGGCGCTCCGGTGTCTTTACGTGCAGGAGGACGTGGCGCCGGCGCTGATCGAGATGCTCAAGGGCGCGATGGACGAGCTGGCGCTGGGCGATCCGTGGCATCTGTCGACGGACGTGGGGCCGGTGATCGACGGCGAGGCCAAGGCGGGGATCGAGGCCTATGTCGAAGCCCACAAGGCGCGGGTGCTGCATCGGGTGGCGGCGCCCGAGACGGGCACCTTCGTCGCGCCGACGCTGATCGAGGTGGGCGGTATCGCGGATCTGGAGCGCGAGGTGTTCGGCCCCGTGCTGCATGTGGCGACGTTCCGGGCCGAGGATATCGACCGGGTGATCGACGACATCAACGCGCGGGGGTTCGGCCTGACCTTCGGCCTGCACACCCGCATCGACGGGCGGGTCGAAGACCTGTCGCGCCGTATTCGTGTCGGGAACGCCTATGTGAACCGCAACCAGATCGGCGCAATTGTCGGCAGTCAGCCGTTCGGCGGCGAGGGGCTGTCTGGCACGGGTCCGAAGGCGGGCGGGCCGAATTATGTCGCTCGCTTCACCGCGTCGCCCACCCCGATGGCCGATCAGACGTGGGAGATCATTGCCGAGACGCCCGCGGTGAAACGCGCCCTGTCCGATCACAGGGACCAGGTGGTGTCGGAGGAGTTGCTGCCCGGCCCGACCGGGGAGTTGAACCGCCTGACGCACTGGACGCGTCCGCCGATCCTGTGCCTTGGGCCCGGCACCCGCGCCGCCGAGGCGCAGGCGCAGGTGGTGCGCGCGCTAGGCGGCGAGGCCGTCGTGCCGGAAGGCGAGCTGACGCCGGAAGCTTTGGTAACGCTCGACGGTTTCTCGGGCGCGATCTGGTGGGGCGAGGCCGACACGGCGCGCATCTATGCCAAGGCGCTGGCGGCGCGTAAGGGCGCGATCTTGCCGCTTATCACCGGCTATCCCGACCGCGCGCATGTCTGCCACGAGCGGCACCTGTGCGTGGATACCACAGCCGCGGGCGGTAACGCCGATTTGCTTGCGAAGTCTGCCGGGTAGAGGGAACCAATCTCGGGGCGCGCCGTTAGGTCACCGATGTCGACAGAGCGTGCCCCGAGTATGTTGAAGCGAACCAACGAACCACAGTTGATGAACACCCATGTGGTGATCAACGCCCGCTCGGGGCGCCGTGAAGGCACGGCCATCACCGATGCGCTCGAGGCCTGCGTCGCCAAGCATGGCGGTCGGGTGACCTTTCACGTCGACGAACGGGGCGGCTCGGTCGAGAAGCTGACCCGTCGGGCCCTGAACGCCGGGGCATCTGCCGTGATCGCGGCGGGGGGCGACGGCACCATCTGCGGCGTGGCGAACCGGATGGTCGGCTCGGGCGTGCCGCTGGGCGTGATCCCGATGGGGACGTTCAACTATTTCGCACGCTCGCTCGGCATCCCGGAAACGGCCGAGGATGCCGTGGCCGCGATCTGCGACGGCGAGGTGCGCCCGGCGGCCATCGGTCGGGTGAACGACAAGGTGTTTCTGAACAACACCTCGATCGGGGTCTATTCCGCGATCCTTCAGCAGCGTGAAGACACTTATAAGCAATTCGGACGCTCGCGCATCGCCGCCTATTGGTCGGTCCTGCGGGCGCTGGTGAAATTCTACGACCCGATGACGATGAAGATCGAAGTGGATGGCGAGCGGATGTCGGTGAAATCCCCGCTCGCCTTCGTCTGCAACTCGGCCTTCCAGCTTGAACGCTTCGCTCTGCAAGGGGCCGACGAGGTGCGCGAGGGCAAGCTGGCGCTGTTCCTTGCCGATGACGTCGGGCGCTGGGGGCTGGTGAAACACGCCGCCAAACTCGCCGCGCGCCGGATGCAGGAAGGGCGGGACTTCCGCCTCGTCACCGGGCGCGAGATCGTGATCGATCCGGGCAAGCACAAGCGGCTCGTCGTACGCGACGGCGAGAAGGAACCGATGCGCGGGCCCTATCGCATACGGCTGGACCAGCGCGGGCTGGACGTCATCCGCCCTAAGGCCGGCCCGCGTCCGGCATGAGCCGTCTCGTCCACCTGTCCGACCTTCACTTCGGGCGTGCGCGCCCCGAATTGCTCGCGCCGCTGTCCGATGCGATTAACGCCGCGCAGCCGGATCTGGTCGTGGTGTCGGGTGATCTGACACAACGCGCCCGGTCGCGGGAGTTCGCGGCGGCGCGGGAGTTTCTTGACGGTCTCGGTGCGCGCTGGCTGGCGGTGCCGGGCAATCACGACATTCCGCTTTATCAACCGTGGGACAGGTTTCTGAAGCCGTTCCGAAAATATCGCGAGAACATCGCGCTGGATCTGGAGCCCTGCCACGAGGGCGAGGATTACCTTGTCGCGGGTCTGAATACGGTGGATCGGTTCGCCGGGCAGCGGGGCCGGGCACGGGCGGGCGCGATCCGGCGGGTCTGTTCCCTGTTTGACGGTGGGCCGGACGACCGGTTCAACATCCTGATGGCCCATCACCCGTTCGAGCAGGATCATGCGAGCCACAAGACACCGATGAAACGGGCCGAGCCGATGCTGGAGCGGCTCAAGGCCTGCGGCACCCATGTGGTGCTGTCGGGGCATCTGCATATGTGGCACACCGGCCCGTTCCTGACGCGCCCCGGCCATGTCGGCCCGATTCAGGTTCATGCCGGCACGAGCCTGTCGAGCCGCCTGCGCGGCGAGGTGAACGATTTCGCCCTGCTCGACATGACCGGCGACCGGCTGACCGTTACGCGCATGGCGGTCGAGGCCGACGGCACCGATTTCACCGAGCGCACGCAGGCGCGGTTCAAGCGTCAGGGCGCCGGGCTGGTGCCGCTGGACGGGTCAGAAATCGACGGTGACGCCTTGCAGCTTTAGCTCTTTCATCAGGTCGCGCAGTTCCTGACGCGCGGCCACGTTCGAGATGTTCATCTGACCGACGACGCCCACGTCGCGCAGGTCGAGAAGCGTCAGGCCGCGCGGGAACAACTCGCGGAAGATCACCCGTTCGTTAAAGCCGGGCGCGGTGCGGAACCCGATCCGGCGCGACAGGTTCTTGAGCGCGTCGCCCATCTTTTTCTTGTTAATCATCGCCTGTGCCCCCAGCCGGTTGCGCACCACGATCCAGTCGATCGGCTTAAGACCCGCCTGCGCGCGAAGCTGGCGCGCGTTCCACACCATCTCGGCATAGACCGAGGGGCCGAGCACCTTGTTCGAGTCGCTGTCGATATGGGCGAGCAGGTCGAAATCGACGAAGCTGTCATTGAGCGGGGTGATGAGCGTGTCGGCCAGCGTATGCGCCACCTGACTTAGCCGGGTGTGGGAGCCGGGGCAGTCGATCAGGATGAAATCGCAGGTCGGCTCGATCTCGGCCACGGCTTGCGAGAGCCTGCGGTCATAGGGATTTTCGCCGGGCTTGAGGCTCGCCTGATCTATTTCGGGCAGTTCGTGGTAGACGGGCGAGGGCAGGTCCACGCCTTCCTTGGCGATGGTCGCGGCGCGGTTCGCCATGTAGCGGCCGAAGGTCCGTTGACGCAGGTCGAGGTCGAGAACGCCGACCTTGAAGCCCAGACGGGCCAGCGCGGTCGCCACGTGCATGGAAACGGTCGACTTGCCAGCCCCGCCCTTTTCGTTCCCCACAACGATGATATGCGCCACGCCCGGCCCCCGAAACTGTCCCGATGATGCGCCTGTGCCGACGCTTTGCCACACTATATGGTGGGAGGTCGGGATTTGGAAGCGGAACCGCCCTTGCCCTGACGCGACGAAGGCCATCCGCATCCGGCGGCGAAGCACCCGGCGAAGCGCATCGGCGCGTGATGGCGCGGGGGTGGGCCGGAGGGGTCCGCACAGTCTGTTTCCAAATCGCTCATAGGGAAATGTGGCAGGAATAAGGTAAGAACAAGGCGGGTTTGGGGGCAGATAATGGCGGTTTCGTCGCATTGCGACGGAATACTTGTCTGCGGACCGGGGGACCCATGAAGCTCGAACTCACCCATCAGCCTGCGACGGGCCTGACGGTGCGGTCAGAGCTGTTCGGCGGCAACACGCTTTATTCTCTCAACTCGCTCGACCCGGACGGCAGCTTCGTGCAAGCGGTCGATCAGCTTGGCGTCACCGGCCTGCGCTATCCCGGCGGGACGATGACGGAGGAGTGGGGGGCCGCGTTCTATGACGATCCCAACACGCTGCCCGCCCATGTGACCGATGCCTACAGCTTCATCGGGCTGGACGCCTTTCTCGACTGGACCACCGCGCAGGGCCGGGCGGCGACCATCGTGCTGCCGACGAGCCACCTGTTCGTCGGCGACCCCGTGGGGCAGGCGCCGCGCAGGCTCGACATGGCGGCGGTGGCCGAGATCGGGGAGTTCGTCGCGGACCTCGTCGCGCGCCACCCCGAGGCGGTGATCGACGGGTTCGAGATCGGGAACGAATACTGGGGCGCCGTGGATCGGGTGACCTCGCAGGAATACGGCATCCTCGCGAATGCCGTGGCGATTGCAGCGCAGGCCGGACTGGACAGGGTTCTGGGGGCGGGGGCCGATCAACCCGCAATCCTCGTCCAGTCCGGCCAACAATGGGGCCGCGATTTTAAGCTGGGCGGGGTCTATTACGGCAACGGGATGGATTGGCCCGCGAAGGTCACGCAGGCCAACATCGACGTGCTGGCCGAGCTCACCGACGCGGCGAAGGTGGCGATCGACGGGTTGATCGAGCACTACTATTTCGTCGAAACGACCGATCCCCTGAACATCGGGGACACCGCGCCGGAAAAGGCCGACCGTTACTTCCGCGAAATGCAGTGGGACATCCGTCAGTGGAGCGCGGCCTTCGATCCGGCGCGCCACGGGGTGCTGGACATCGCAGTGACGGAATGGGGCGTTGCGTGGGAAGCGCGCGAGCAATGGGGGCTGAAATCGGCGGGCGTCGTGCTGGAGATGTTCGAAGGGCTGGTGCGGATGGGGGCCAGCAGCGCGAATGTCTGGCCCATCGAACTGGACGGCTCGGTCGATTTCGCGGGCAGCCACACTGACCGGGACGGGGCCGATAGCGACAAGCTGACCGCGCGCGGGCAGGCGTTCCGGCTGATGGCGGAATACACCATCGGGCTGGAGGTGCTGGACAACGGGTTCAGCGCCGCGGATGCGGCGGTCCAGACGGTCGAGGTGAACAGCTACGGCAGCGCCGACCGCTTCGTCGTCTTCATCTCGTCGCGCGACGCGGCGACACAGGATGTCGAGTTGGATGTGTCGGCCTATGTGCCGGGGTTTTCGTCGATGTCCGGCCAGCGCATATCGCTCATCAACGACGCGGCCCACTGGAACGAGGCGCGGTGGTTTGCCGAAACCGACCCGCTGTCGGCGGGCGATCTGGGCAATTCCGCTGTCATCGACGTGACCCTGAAACCGTTCGAGGTGGTCATGGTCGAATACGTTCTGAACGCCGCTGCCGACCGCTTCGCCGCACCGGAATATATCTCGGGCGCCATGACCGCCGACCGGATTTACGGCACCGACGGCAGCGATGAGATCTGGGGCCGGGCCGGGCACGATTTCATCAACGCGGGCGGCGGCGACGACTGGGTGCAGGGCAACAAGGGCCGCGACAAGATTCTGACCGGGACCGGGGACGACTTCACCAAGGGGCGCAAAGGGCCGGACACGATCCTCGGCGGGCCGGGGGACGACGACCTGCGCGGCAATCGCGGGCATGACCAGATTTTCGGCGAGGCGGGCCACGATACCCTCAAGGGCGGGCGGGGCAACGACTGGCTTTACGGCGGGAGCGGGGATGACGTCATCATCGCGGGGCGCGGTGACGACGTTCTGGTCGGTGGACCCGGACACGACATTCTGAGCGGAAAGCAGGGTGCGGACCGCTTCGTGTTCAAGGGCGCGGGGTCGAACGTGGTCACGGATTACGACGCGGGCGAGGATACGCTCGACCTGTCCGAAACGGGTGCGCGCTATTCCGACCTTACCATCGTGAACACGACGGCACGGATCGACGGCGAGAGGACCACGGGCGCTCTCATCGACTACGGCGAAGGGACAGCGTTCCTCGTCGCAATCGACGCGCGCGACCTTGGTGCCGACGATTTCGTGTTCTGAGGATCACCGGGGCCTCTCTTCGTCCAGCCGGGCGGGGGCCACGGTGTGCGCAGGTCGGCGGGTGCGGCCGGCCTGCGCAATCACGCATGACCACCCTTGCCGCGCATGGCAAAAGGCCGGACAGTGGGCCACGATTGCCCCAGACTGCGTTTCGCGATGCCGATTGACCTGAACTTCACCCTCGACGTCATCACATGGGAAGCCGTCTCGGCGCTTTCGGGCCTGATGATCGCGGGTGTCGGTTTCGTCATCAGTCGCAACCTCAGGCGCCACGACCGGCACACGCAACGCTATGCGCTTTTGGGCGAATACCGGCGCGAAGTGACTGCGTTTTCCAAAGAGTACTTCGAAATCGTCGCCGATGTGCTTGCGGTGCGCGACAGCGTGGAAGACCCGGCACAGGTGCGCGCCGAACTCGAACGCCTCGCCACCCGGCTGTCGGGCATGGTGGATGCGGGGCGGTTTCTGTTTCCCAACGACACGAGCGGAGACAACGCGTTCGGCTTTGAAAAAGGCGATGCTTTCGCGGGCCGGCGACGCCCGGCGCTAGACGCGATCCTCGCCGCCTATCACGCGGTGAAGGCGATGAAGACCGAGGGCGACTATCGGCAGGAGAAGCTTGCCGAAGCTCTGGCCCAACTGAGGAAAACGGGCGAGCCGCTGTCCGAACCGATCCGGGCGAACGATCCGGTCTACCTGCTGATCCAGTCGCGCCGCTGCTACCTGAACGCCGTGGTGCCCGAGACGCAGCCGGACGAATGGCGGCGCATGTTCTCGGACATACTGGCCCCTGTGCTGCGGGCGACGAAATAGCCCAACGAAAAACGCCGCCCGTGTGGGGCGGCGTTTCCGATACGTCTTGCGGGCTGGCTCAGAAGCCGAGACCGGCGTACTTGTTCTTGAACTTCGACACGCGGCCGCCGGTGTCCATCAGGCGGGACGAGCCCCCGGTCCAGGCCGGGTGAACGGTGGGGTCGATGTCGAGCGACAGCGTGTCGCCCTCGGCGCCCCAGGTCGATTTCATCTGCACCACGGTGCCATCGGTCATCTTGACGTCGATGATGTGGTAGTCCGGATGGGTTTCCTTTTTCATCTCGTCTCTCCTCAGGCTTTCGCTTTGAGCGGCTTGTAGGTGGTGTCTTCCGCGATACGGGCCGATTTGCCGCGACGCGAACGGAGGTAGTAGAGCTTGGCGCGGCGGACTTTACCGCGACGCACCACTTCGATCGACTCGATGTTGGTCGAGTAGAGCGGGAACACGCGTTCCACGCCTTCGCCGAAGGAAATCTTGCGAACGGTGAACGAACCGGCAATGCCCGCGCCGTTCTTGCGCGAAATGCAGACGCCTTCGTAGGCCTGCACGCGGGTGCGCGTGCCTTCGGTCACCTTGTAGCCGACGCGGATGGTGTCACCCGCTTTGAAATCCGGAATGTCTTTCCCGAGCTCGGCAATCTGCTCGGCTTCCAGTTGTGCGATCAGGTCCATCGGACCACTCCTATACTGCTCACGGTTGACCCGCGAAGTTTGACGCGCCTCAGAGCTCCGTGTCTTCGACTGGGTCCGCTTGTCGCTTGCGCGAGCGCCCACCGGAGGGTTCAGGTCACTGTTCCTTTGGTCTCGTCGTCCGGCCGACCTGCCCACCGAAGAAGCGGGTGCCCTGGCATTGGACAACGGCCCGGATGCCCCGCGAGGGGCCCGGACGGGCAGCGTATAAGAGCAGAATCACTTTGGATCAAGGCTTTTGAACGCCTCAAATCCCTTTATTGCATGACGTCCGACCACTCCGGGTGGCGGGCGTATTGCGCTTTCACGAACGGGCAGAGCGGGATGATGCGGTAGCCGTACTCGCGGGCGTCGGCAATCAGTGCCTTGACCAGCGCCTGACCCACGCCTTGCCCCTTAAGCGCGTCGGGAACCCCGGTGTGATCGGCGATGATGAGGGTGGCGCTGGTGCGCGAATAGGTCAGTTCCGCCTCGTGCCCGTCGACCACGGCGACGAAGCGCCCCTTGGTCTCGCCCTGTTCCTTGGTGACGTCGATGCTCATTCGGTCGTAAACCCCGCGCGTGTGTGGCTGCCGTCGCAGAATGGCTTGTTGGCTGATTGTCCGCAGCGGCACAGAAACATCTTTTCGCCGACCGCGACCTGACGGCCCGAGGCCGCGATGACCTCCACATGCCCCTCGATCTTCACCGGGCCATTGGGCAGCGGTGTGACGGTCAGATCGCCGCCGATCTCGGTTTCCTGCGCGTCCTGCGTTTCGGGTTCGCTGGTCGCCGTGAACCCGGCGGAGACGTGGGAATTATCGCAGAAGGGTTTGTTTTTCGACTGTCCGCAGCGACACAAGAGCATCCGGGTCGTCGGCGCCTCGTCGATCCACAGATCACCGCGCAACTCGTTCGGCCCGTTCTCCCACAGGCGCACCGTATTGACGGGCGGGACCTGTTCGCCCATGCCGCCGTCGTGGCGCGTGTAGCTGAGCGCACCGGAGGGGCAGGCGTCGATCACGCGCGCGATCTCGGCGGCGCGGGCGTTCTCGGGGAACAGCCAGCCGCCCGGCGTGCCGGGTTTGAACACGGCGGGCAGACCCAGCACACAGCGGCGCGCGTGGATGCATGTCGATCCGTCGAACTGGATGGTGATCTCGTCGCTCTTGGCGCGGGACATGGGCGCTCCTGCCTGTGCGGTCGGGTCGAGCCTAGCCGGGCAAGGGGGGTGGCGACAAGCGTGCGCTTGGTCAGTCGTCGCGGTAGCGCGCCCAAAGGTCGGGGCGACGGTCACGGGTCAGGGCCTCGGACTGCGCGCGGCGCCATTTCTCGATCTCGCCGTGGTTGCCGGACATGAGCACCGGCGGGATCGCGCGCCCGCGCCATTCGGCGGGCCGGGTGTATTGCGGATGCTCCAGAAGGCCCGAGGAATGGCTTTCTTCTTCGGTCGAGGCGGCGTTGCCGAGCACACCGGGTAAAAGCCGCACGGTCGCGTCGATCATCGCCTGCGCCGCGATTTCGCCCCCGGTCAGAACGAAGTCGCCCAGGCTCACCTCTTCGATCGCATATTCTTCGAGCACGCGTTCGTCCACGCCTTCGAACCGGCCACAGAGCAGGGTGATCCCGTCGCCCGCCGCCCAACGGCGCGCGGTGGCCTGATCGAACAGTCGCCCGCGCGGGGACAGGTAGACGATGGGCCAGCGGGCGCGGTCCATCGGCGTGCCTTCGCGCGCCCGGTCGAGCGCCTGTGACACCACATCCGCCCGCAGCACCATCCCGGCGCCGCCGCCCGCCGGTGTGTCATCCACGTTGCGGTGCTTGCCCTCGCCGAACTCGCGCAGCGCGATGGTCTCCAGCCCCCACTTGCGCTCGGCCAGCGCACGGCCCGTCAGGCTTTCGCCCAGCACGCCGGGGAAAGCCTCGGGAAACAGCGTGATGACCCGCGCGCGCCAGTTGCCCACGAGGTCGGGGTTGTCCTCCATCAGCGAGCGGGGGCGCAGGGTGGGGCGTACGGCCAGCCGACCGTGGGATTTGGGCGGGTTTGTCATGGCCGCGCTCATAGCGCGGGGCGCACGGCTTGGGAAGTCGCCAGCGTGAAGGGTCCGTCGATGGCGCGTGGCTGAAATCAGGGCCATGGTCGGAAGCGCCCGGCACTACGGCGCACCGATGGCGTCGGTCAGAGGGTCTTGCGACGCATCTGCCGTTCAGGCGGATATCCGGTCGCGTCGCTGCCGGGCGATCTCTTCATAGCCTTCGCCGGGAAACGCCGCGTTCAGTTCGTCCAGCCAGACGGGATCGGGAAGTTGCGCGTTCGGCGCGCCCTCGTCGATGAGTGTGGCGAGAAGGCTGCGCGCCTCGGAGCGGACGCCGGGGTCGCTGGCGTTCAGCATCAGCATCGGCGCGATGCCGCCTTCGCCACGTTCGACGAGCTTACGCCGGATATAGGGGCTGGCCACGAACCGCAGGAGGCCGAGATCGACCCGGCGATCCTCGACCCCGTCGACCATGCCCGCCGCGTCGTAGAACGGGTCGAAACCGGCGACGTCGGCTTGCTGTTCCAGATCCTGAACGATGGGGTCGATCATCGCGACGTTGGCATTGGCGGGCAAGCCCCTGAGCGCCGCGACCGTCTGATCGACGGCGGCCTGAACGTCCGGTGACGGTTCCGGGTGAACCTCGGCCCAGTCCGACGCCCGTCCGTCGTTCATGGCTTCGAGCTCTTCGATGGCGCTGTCGAGAAAGACGTTCATTTCGGCATTTTCGGAATACCGCAGCGCCCCGACGACGGCGGCGAGGGCGGTCATCAGGATGGGCAGCCACAGCGGGGCGGCGAGCGGGCCTGCGAACCGCGCGACGAGCGCCCCGCCCCCGAAACAGACGGTGACCAGCACGAACTGCACCGCCGCCATGATCGCAAGGCCCGCGATCCCGGCGGGGTCGCTCAGGTCCGGGCGGCGGCTTGCGGCGATGAAAAACAGGAAGGCGAGGGCAAAGACGGGCAGGGTGGCCAGCGGATGCCCGGCCCAGCCCGACAGGATCGGACCCGCGTAAAGCGGCACGAAGACGAGGGCGAGGCCCGCGCGACTGTATGGCCCGAACGACAGTTGCCTCTCTCCCTCGTGTCTGGCCCGCACCCCCGATCCGTCGAAGCCGACGGGCGCATGGCATACGGTGCGGGTCGCCTTTGTCAGTTACCGGAGTGCCCGGCGTCGATCAGCGCCGCCTTGGCCTGTCTCAATGCGGATTTGGACATCGCCTGCCGGTTGAGGTCAAGGAAGGAGGCCTGAATTTCGGGCGTCTGTCCTTCGTTCGCGCGTGCGACAGGGGTCAGGCGGGCGCGCAGGTCACCCGGCACACGCGCGAGATCGAGAAGCGCGCCCGCTGGGCCTTCGGCGGTGTGGCCCCAGTCCTCCAACGCGGCGATGGCGACGGGGATCGGGGCGAGCGCGCCCGCCATGCGCTGCGCCTCTTCGGCGGGCGAGGCGAGGGCGGGGAAATGGCCACGGAAAGTCTCGAAATCCTCGGTCAGCCGGATCGAGCGGAGCAGGTGGCCGTAGACCGACCTGATCCACGCCTCACGCGCGCGGGTGGTGTAGAAAAACGTGATCTCGACACTCTCGCCAAAGCGGCGGCGCAATTCGGCGACGATCGCATGGGCGAGTTTCAGCGACGGCCCGAAATAGGATGTCATCAGGGCACCGCCGACCTGATGGTGGCCCGGCATTCCGCCCGAGAACGTCTCGCGCGAGAGCACGATCAACTCGTGATCCGGTATGGATTTCAGGAACTTGCGCAGCGACCGCCGAAACCGGGCAAGCCGCCACGGATAGGGGCGCTGGGCATAGATGCGGGCGTCGGCCCCGGCGCCGAGAAACTCCATCTTGCCGTAATAGGCCAAGACGGGGGCGAGCGTTTCGCGGTTCGCCGCCATGAAATCCTGCAAGCTCGTCGTGCCGGTCTTGTGATACCCGGCATGGACGATGACGCGCGTCATTCCGGGAACGTCCCCTCCGGCGGGTCGATCACGATGCGGCCTGCCGTCAGGTCCACGGTCGGCACGTTGGCGCGGGTGAAGGGCACCAGTGCCGGTGTCTTGAGCCCCGGTCCCGCGACTTCGATCAGGTCGCCCGCGCCGTGGTTGTGGACCGCACTGACGCGCCCGACCTCGGCCCCGCCGGTATCGAGCACGGTCAGGCCGATCAGGTCGGCATGGTAGAATTCGTCATCCGGCAACGACGGCAACGCGTCACGGTCGGCATAGAGCCGCACGCCTTTCAGGGCATCGGCCTGTTCCTTGGTGGTGATCCCGTCGACATCCGCCGCGAAGCCGGTCTTGATCGACCGGGTCAGGGACAGGGTAAAACTGCGCGCCCCGTCTTCGGTCCAAAGCGTCCCGTAGGTTTCGATATCCTCGGGCTCGGCGCAGAAAGACTTCACGCGCACCTCGCCACCGACCCCGAAAGATCCGGCGAACGCGCCGACGCAGATGCGATCCTCGCTCACGGTCCAAGGCTCCCTTGCTCACGAAAAAGGCGCGGGGCCATGTAACCCCGCGCCCTGATATGTTCCAAGCGAAACCGGAGCTTACTCCGTGGTTTCCTCGGCAGCGGCCTCTTCGGCCGGCTCTTCGGCGGGCGCAGCGGCAGCGGCGGCCTTTTCGGCCTTCTCTTCAGCGCGTTCCTGAGCTTTCTTGCCCGGCACGGCCTTGTTCGGGTTGTTGCGCTCTTTCTTTTCGAGCACGCCGGCGGCTTCGAGCATACGGGCCACGCGGTCGGTCGGCTGGGCGCCCTTGTCGAGCCAGGCTTTGACGGCGTCGAGGTCCATCTTCACGCGCTCTTCCGAATCCTTCGGCAGCAGCGGGTTGTAGGTGCCCAGCTTCTCGATGAAGCGGCCGTCACGCGCCATGCGCGAGTCGGCGGCGACGATGCGGTAGAAGGGGCGTTTCTTGGTGCCGCCACGGGCGAGGCGAATTTTCATAGCCATGATGAGTGTCTCCTGAGATTAGCTATGGAAGGGGCTCAAGCCCCTGATTCCTGATGTTTTTCGTGGTGGTGAATGACTTCCTGAATGATGAAGTTCAGAAAAGCCTTGGCGAATTCAGGGTCGAGGTCGGCCTGAACCGCCAGATCTTCGAGACGCGCGATCTGGGTCGCTTCGCGCGACGGATCGGACGGGGGAAGGTCGTGCTGGGCCTTGAGTTTCCCCACGGCCTGCGTGTGTTTGAACCGCTCGCCCAGCGTGTAGACGAGGATCGCGTCGAGACGGTCGATCGAAGCGCGGTGTTCTTTCAGAACCTCGGCCGCGCGGGCGGTCACGTCGGTGGTCATGTCGGTCTCCAACTGGCTCATGCGTAAGCCTCCATCCCGCCGTCGCCGCCCATCGGCGCGTGACGGTAGACGCGGCAGTCGTCGTTGACGGCGGCCTCGGCCACAGCATCGCGGAAGGCCCCGAGTTTTTCGGCCAGTCGGGCCGAGCGGTCGTTGCCATGTGCGACGTAGGAGACGAGGCGCTCCAGCGCCAAGGCCCCCAGCGCATGGTCGCGCGCGGCCTGAGCCGCCTCGGTCGCGAAGCCGTGGCCTTCGGCCTCATCGGTCAGGAAAAAGCCAAGCTCTGGCTCCTGATCGCCCGGCTCCATGTTGACCAGAACGAAGCCGGCAACGGCGCCCGTGTCCTTGCGGATCACGGTCCAAAGGCCATGGCCGCGCAGCAGCCATCCGGCCACGGTGCAGGTGAAATCGAGGTAAGCGTCTTCGCGGCTCATCGGTCCGTGCATGTGCAGGGCGCGCTCGGACCCCATGATCGCGGCATAGGTCGCGAAATCGTCGAGCATCGGCGCGCGCAGCGTCAGGCGCGGGGTGTCGAGCACGGGCAGCATCGCCTGCAGCCGGTCCGCGAAGATCGCGGCCGGGCCAGAGGCGGGCAGTTCCCATGGCTGACACACGCCGTCCGTCATCCGCGCACGGCCCCGACAGAGCGCGCACGCACGGGACACGGGGCAGACACGCTGCCCGCCGTCAGCGCGAACACGATATGCTGGATGAAGCTGGTCATCTTATTTCTTCTTTCCAAAACCGGACAGGTCCGACGGCATCTGCATGCCGCCCATATTCCCCATGCCGGGAAAACCGCCCGCAGCGCCCTTCTGGGCGAGCATCTTGGCGGCTTCGTCGAGTTTCTTGGGATCTTGGAACTCGGTCGGGTCCACGTCCTTGCCGAACATGGATTTCATCGCGTTCTTCAGCATCCCGCCTTTGCCCATCTTGCCGAGCTTCTTCATCATGTCGGCCATCTGGCGGTGCATCTTGAGCAGTTTGTTGAGGTCCGCGACCTCCATCCCCGCGCCCGCAGCGATCCGCTTTTTGCGGCTGGCCTGAAGGATCTGGGGATTGCGGCGCTCGTGCTTGGTCATCGAGTTGATGAGCGCGATGTGACGGCGCAGCATCTTGTCGTCGAGCCCCGCGGCGGTCAGGCCCTTGGCCGCTTTGCCCATGCCGGGGAGCATCCCCATCACGTTCTCCATGCCGCCCATTTTTATCATCTGCTCGAACTGGCTTTTCAGGTCGTTCATCGAGAACTGACCCTTGGCCATCCGGCGCATCATTTTTTCGGCCTGCTCGGCCTCGATGGTTTCCTGCGCCTTTTCCACGAGGGCCACGATGTCGCCCATGCCGAGGATGCGGCCCGCGATCCGGTCCGGCTCGAAGGTTTCGAGCGCGTCCAGCTTCTCACCCACACCGACGAAGCGAATGGGCTTGCCCGTCACGGCGCGCATCGACAGCGCCGCCCCGCCGCGCCCGTCACCGTCCATCCGGGTCAGGACCACGCCGGAGATGCCGACCTTGGCGTCGAACTCTTCCGCGACTTCCACGGCGACTTGACCGGTCAGACCATCGACGACGAGAAGCGTTTCACGCGGGTTCACCGCTTTGGACACATCCTCGACTTCCTGCATCAGGACTTCGTCGATCTGAAGACGACCGGCGGTGTCGAGCAGGTAGACGTCATAGCCACCCATCGTGGCCTGCTGCTTGGCGCGCTTGGCGATGTCGACAGGCTTCTGCCCCTCGACGATCGGAAGCACGTCGACGCCGATCTGGCCCCCCAGCACTTCAAGCTGGTGCATGGCCGCCGGGCGGTAGACGTCGAGCGAGGCCATGAGGACGCGCTTGTTCTCGCGCTCCTTGAGGCGTTTGGCGAGTTTGCCGGTGGTGGTCGTCTTGCCGCCGCCTTGAAGGCCGACCATGAGGATCGGCGCGGGCGCGTTGTCGATCTTGAGCTTGCCGGGGTCTTCCGCGCCGGTGAGTACCGAGACCAGTTCGTCGTGCACGATCTTGACGACCTGCTGGCCCGGCGTGACCGACTTGGTTACGGCCTGCCCGGTGGCCTTGTCCTGCACCGCCTTGACGAAGTCGCGCGCCACGGGGAGCGAGACGTCGGCTTCGAGCAGCGCGACCCGCACCTCGCGCAAGGCGGTTTTGACGTCATCTTCCGACAGCGCACCTTGTTTCGTCAGCCGGTCGAAGACACCGGACAGGCGATCTGAAAGGCTCTCAAACATTGCGGCTCCTTTCGCCGTATTCCGTTTGCTCCCCAGATAGGGGCGGGTGCGCTCGAACTCAAACCAGTAGCGCCCCCGTGGGCGCAACGCGCTGACGGAGGGCGATCCCGGCATAAGCCATGGGACCGGAAGCTTTCGACTTCCGGAAGTTGATGCGGGCAATAAGCGCGCCGCACCACCGAGTCAAGCCTGCACCCGGCTTGTGCCTGCCCGACTGCCCTTCTCTGTTTCAAAAAACCTCGGGGAGGTCTGGAGGGATCGACAGTGTCGCGCCATTGGTCCGAGCGACAATGGCGATGCCCCTCCAGCGGGTCGACGCGGGCGTCAGCCCGCGGCGAAATCGAGAATGCCTTCGCACTTGCACAGGTCGGGGCCTCATGCGCTGATTGGATCATGGACAGGGGCGTCATCTACGTGGCCACGGGGGCCGACTACCGCGATCTTGCGGTCGCCTCTGCGCGGTCCCTGCGTGTGGTCGAACCCGATCTGGCGGTGGACCTGTTCACCGATGCGCCCGAGGCGGTGCCGGAGGGGCTGTTCGACGCCGTGCATCGCATCACCGATCCGCACGACCGCTCGAAACTCGACTGCATGGCCCTGACCCGGTTCGACCGCACGCTGTTTCTGGACTGCGACACGCTGGTGGTGAACCCGCTGGGCGATCTGTGGGACGTTCTCGACCGTTTCGATCTGGCGCTCGCCCATGACGTGCGGCGCAGGTCGGACCTGATCCGGGCGGGCCATGCGGTGACGACGCCTTATGCCTTTCCGCAGCTCAATTCCGGCGTCATGCTCTATCGCCGGTCCAAGGCGATGCGCGCCTTTCTGGCCGAGTGGGTGCGGCGCTACGTGGCGGCGGGCACCTATCGCGACCAGCCGGTGCTGAAAGACCTGCTGTGGGAATCGGACCTGCGGTTCTACGTTCTGCCGCCCGAGTTCAACCTGCGCCGCGTAACCATGCTCGACGCGTGGGAGCCGCTGGATGCGCGCCCCACGATCCTCCATTCGCACCGGTTCATGGACCACATGCGCCATGGCGGCGACCGGATTTCCGACGTGATGGCGCTGATGGATGCCGAGCGTGCGGCGCACGAGGCCGAGTGGGATGCGGCGGGCGGGCGCGACGATCACCCGATCCGGCGGTTCGATCCGAAAGACGACTAGCGCACACCGAGCCAGTCGTTGATCGTCTCCGCGACGGCCTGCTTGTCGCCCGAGGAATAGATCTGGCTGATCGGGTGACGACCCGCCGACTGTCCTTCGTCGATGACGAGCGTGACGCGGGCGGTGTCGGACAGCTCTTCGACGATGGCGCGGGCCACCTCCGTCAGATCATGGCGCACGCGCTTGGTGCCGAAGACGGACTTGTTGCGCAATTCGACCCAGCCTTCGGGGCGGTGGAACACGGCCTGCGCGCGACGCACGAAGGCCCCGAAGCCGATGCCGCCGCAGACCACGCCCAGCAGGATCACGGTGACCCCCTTGAGCGTATCGCCTGCCGACAGGATCGCGATGCCGAAGACGAGGAACCCGAGGATGAAGGCGATCAGGCCGAGGCTCATCCACACGGGCCGGTATTCGACGATGAGCAGATCGGGGGTGTTCTCGGTCACTTTCATCGGGCCAGCCAGTCGTTGATCGCCCGCGCGACGCGGTCCGGTGTCGGGCCGGACAGGAAGGCGCGGGTGAGTTGGTGGTGCCGGTCGCCTACGACCAGCGCCGTGCGCCGGATCGCTGGACCGTCGTGGGAGCGGATGGTGTCGACCACCGCCCGCTCGACCCCGTGCAGAGGCAGGGTCCGGCGCGAGAGGCCCGCGTCGTCGCACCAGAGGATGTCGGCCATGCCCGTGGTCCGGTCCAGCGTCACCGTCGTGTGGGCGAGAAAATCGTAATGGACGAGAAGTGCGAGGACGAGGGCGAGCGCAAGGGGCACCGCCGCCCAGACCGACCCGTGCCGTGCAAGGTCCACCCCGACCGCAAGCGCCACGCCCGCGAGGGCCGCGAGCATCAGCATCAGGCTGTGCGGGCGGTGTTCGATCACCAGCCGGTCCGGTCGGTTCACCGCAATTCTCATTCCACCCCCAGCCAAGCGTTGATCGCGTCCTTGCACCGCTGGTGCCCGGGTCCGTTGGAATAGGCAAGGGTGATCGGGTGGTGTCCCGCGCTTTCGCCCTCGGGGATCACGAGAACCACACGCCACGTGTTCGACGTGCCGGCACTGCGCAGAATGTCGAGTTCGGCGTGGGACACCTCGGACAAGCCGTGGCGCACCGTTTCGGTCGAAAAGACGGATTTGCGGCGGAGTTCGATCCAGCCCTCGGGGCGGTGGAACACCACCTGAACCCGCCGCACGAAAAGGGCGTATCCGATCAGGCCGAGCCCGCCGCCGAAGCCACCGAAGATCAGCCCCGCCCAGATCCCTTCGGAGACGAGGAAAAAGCCGACGGCGACGAAAGCGAGGATGAACAGGATCAGCATGACCGCGAAGACCAGCGGCCGGTCGTCGATGACGAGCAGATCAGGGGTGTCGGTGGTGACTTTCACTGTGCCCCCAGCCACTCGTTGATCGCACGGGCCGCCCGTTCGTGGCCCGAGCCCGAGGAATAGGCGAAGGTGATCGGGTGAAGGCCTGCGCTTTCACCGGTGTCGAACACAAGCGTCACGCGGTAGGTCGTGCCACCCTCGGACGACCGATTGCGCTCCACGATGGCGCGGGAGACATCGCGCAGGTCGTGGCGGACTTTGAGTGCGCGAAAGACGTTCTTGCGGCGAAACTCGACGTAGCGGTCCGGGCGGTGGAACACCACCTGAACCCGCCGCACGAAAATCGCGAAGAAGAGCAGCCCATGCCGCCGCCCGGGCCCGCGAAGACCAGCCCCCACCATTCGCCGGCAGCGAGGATACCCAGACCCGCACCGAGAAAGACCAGCGTAAAGACGATCAGCATGAACGCGATGAACACGGGCCGGTCTTCGACGATCAGGAGGTCCGGGGTGTGGGTGATGACTTTCATGGCTCCGCGCGGCTGACATGCGAAAGCTACCGCCTTGGCGCGAAGGGGAAGGGCGTCGTCCTCGGTGGGTCGTGATGGGTCGGGCAACGGACCGCCGCGAAAACCCGACCTTGCCTCTCTCCACATCCCGTGCTTCCTTCTGCCCCAAGTGTTCACATGCGCACAGGAGGCGACATGCAGGATTGGGACGGGCTGCGCACCGCCTTCGAAGTCGTGCGGCACGGGACGGTCTCGGGTGCCGCGCAGGCGCTGGGCGTCCACCATGCGACGGTGATCCGCCACATCGACGCGCTCGAGGCGCGATTGGGGGTGAAGCTGTTTCAGCGTCACGCACGGGGCTACACGCCGACCGAGGCGGGCGAGGATCTGGCGCGGGTCGCGCAGGCCACGGACGATCAGTTCGCCCAGCTTTCGGCGCGGCTGTCGGGGCAGGGCAGCGCCGTGCAGGGCGAGCTGGTGGTGACCACGCTCGCCTCGTTCACCCGGCGGCTGATGCCGGTTCTGGCCGAGTTTCAGGCCCAGCACCCGAGCGTGACGCTGGTCTATCGCACCGGCCCCCGGATTTTCCGTCTGGAATACGGTGAGGCGCATGTGGCGATCCGGGCGGGCAGCCCGCCCAAGGAACTCGACAATGTGGTGCAGGAACTGGCGACGCTGAAAACCGCGCTTTATGCCGCGCCGTCCTATGTCGAACGGCGGGGGATGCCGACCGAGGCGGACCTCGTCACCCATGATTTCGTGGGTGCCGATGATGAACAGACCCGCGCGCCGGGGCTGCGCTGGATGTCGGCCAACATCCCGCGCGACCGAGTCGTGTTCCGGGCCATCGACGATCTGTCGCTTTACGAGGCTCTGCGCGCGGGCGTCGGCCTTGGGTTCTCGCCCGTGGCCGAGGCCGGGCCGGACCTTGTGCAGGTCTTGCCGCCGCGCGACGAATGGTCGGCGAAGCTTTGGCTCGTCACCCATGTGGACCTGCACCGCACGGCCAAGGTTCAGGCGCTGACCCAGCACCTCAAGGCCAGCCTCAAGGATTGCGAATGAGCGAGCGGTTCGGCGGGGCCGAGGCGGTCAAGGGCCATGGGGCCATGCTTGCCTTTTCGATGCTGGTGGGCGGGTCGTTCACGCTTGGCTCGCTTACGGCGAACCTGATCGACCCGGTGGCCTACATGGCGCTGCGCTTCGCGATCGCGGCGGTGATCCTTGGCGTGATCGGGGTTGCGACCGGGGCGATCCGGCTGCGCGATGCACGGGCGCCGTGGCGCTGGCTGGTGCTGGGCGCCGTGTTCGGCAGCTATTTCGCGCTGATGTTCGAGGGGCTCAAGACGGCGATGCCGGTGGCGGCCTCGGCGGTGTTCACGCTGGTGCCCGTCATGACGGCGGCGTTTTCGTGGCTGCTCTTGCGGCAGGTCACCACGCGCCGGATCGCGTTGGCCCTGACCGTGGGCGCGGTGGGGGCGCTCTGGGTCATTTTCCGGGGCGACCCGGCGCGGCTGGCCGCGTTCCAGATCGGGCGGGGCGAGGTGATCTATTTCATCGGCTGTATCTCACATGCCCTCTACGTGCCGCTGATGCGCAAGCTCAGTCGGGGGGAGAGCGCGATTGCCGCGTCGTTCTGGGTGCTGTCGGCCGGGTTTCTCGTGCTCGCGGGATACAGTGCGCGCGACCTTGTCAGCGTCGATTTCGGGGCGATGCCGCCGATCTTCTGGGTCGCGCTCGCCTATCTGGCGATCGGGGCGTCGGCGATGACCTTCGTGCTTCTGAACTTCGCGACCATGCGTCTGCCCGGCGCCAAGGTCATGGCCTATACCTATCTCACGCCCGGCTGGGTGATCCTGTGGGAGTTGGCGTTCGGGCACGGGTTGCCGGACCTCTGGACGCTGCTTGGCCTGCTCATCACCGCCGTCGCGATCCTGATGCTTCTCAAACACGAAGCCTGAGGGTCAGCGCCGCCGCCATCGGTCTCGGATCGACAGGACGGCGGCGTAACCGGCGAGTTCCAGCCGCGCGGGCCCTTCGATCATGTGGCCGTCCAGCGTGCCCTCGAACCCGGCCGCGCCTTCCCAGACCGTCAGGCCTCCGGGCAAGGGGATTTCCTGATCGTCGGTCAGGGGCGTCACGAAGGTCTCGAAACCGAGATCGGGCACCTGCACCGACCATTGGACCGGGTAGTCGGCCCCCGTGGCCGGGCTGCGCCAGAACCGGACCGGAACGGCATCGTGGCCCTGCGGCAGGGCGATGGGCTGACCCCGGTCGAAGAGCACGGTCGAGGCGGCCCGAGTCGTGCCCGTGGGGCGGTCGTGATGGCGGCTGAGCATCAGGTGCCAGTCGGGCCCCAGCGAAAGCGCGAACCAGTCCCAGCCCAACAGCGCCTTGCCGCGCGGGGCATCGGCCAGCATCCAGCCCTCCAGCGCACCCCATTGCCGGTCGAACCACAGGCTTCCCGTGACGCTTTCATGCCCGATCCGGCCTGAAAGCGGGAGCGCGGGGGCGCATTGGTAGTGAAAGCCCGCAGCGTGACCCGCCGAGAGGCCCGCCGCATCTTCGTGCATGACCTCGTCGGGCATCGGCACTTGCGCCTCGAGGCCGCTCCCCGCGCCGGTCGGCAGGGTCAGGCGCAGAAGACCCCGCATCGGATCATGCGCGAGGAGGAGGCCGCCGCCGCTTGCCGCGAAGGGATCGGTGCCGAAGCGGACACCCTTGGGGTCGACCGTGAGCGCCGGGTGGCGGAGCGTGAGGGTCGCGTTGTCCTTGCGGTGACGCCAGAGGGCGAGTTGCATGAGGCCGGGCACCCAGTTCGGCACGCAGGATTTCGCGACCTCGGCGGCGATCCGGTCTTCGATTGCGAGGATGCCGGGCGTCACGCGGGCCTGGGCTTGGGTCTTGCCCGTCACCTCGTCCAGCACATGCGTCAGGACGACCGAGCCCTCGGTGCCGCCGATCTCGGCGCGAAACAGGGCGAACATGAACCGCAGGCGGGTGGTTTCACCCGTGACATGGCCCTGACCGAACCACCATTCCAGCTCGGCCCCCGCAACCGGGGCGAGCCGGAGGGGGCCCGTGCGCAGCGGCGCGCCGGTCTGGGTCGGTCCATCCATATTCGGATATTTCCCCGCCAACCCGTCGCGTGCAAGCGCGTTCAGCGGAAGCGGGCGGGGTCGCAGGCGCCGACGATGTCGGGCGGCACCTCGGGCGCGGTGCCTGTGACGAGCGCGGCGAGCAGGCGCCCGGCGGCCGGGGCGGTCTGAAAGCCGTAGCCGCCTTGCCCCGCCATCCAGTAGAAATCGGGCGCCGCCGGATCGGCCCCGATCACAAGCTGACGGTCGGGCGAGAAGGTGCGCAGCCCGGCCCAGTTGGCGAGCATGCGCGTGACCTCGCCCGTGATATGCTCTTCGAAGTGCATGAGCCCTTCTGCCAGCACCATGTCGTCGGCCCATGCGTCCATCGGGTCGCTCGGGTCCTCCTCGGACGGCGAGACGATCAGGGCGCCCGCGTCGGGCTTGGCATACCAATCCTCGTTGGCGCCGATCAGCATGGGCCAGTCGCGGGCGTCGGTGCCGCCGGGCACGTCGATGCGTGCCATGGAGCGGCGCAGCGGCCTGATCCCGATGGGGGCGAGGCCCGCCTGTTCCGCGACCCGGTCGGCCCAGGGTCCGGCGGCATTGACCAGTGTGCGGGCGCGGTAGGTGACCTCGCCCGCCTCGACCTCCCACCCGTCGCCCCTGCGGATCGCCGTCACCGGGGCGCGGGTCACGACCTGACCGTTCGCGCGCACCCGTTTGGCATAGAGTTGCAGGAGCGCATCCGTGTCGATGTCCCAGGCCTCTTCCCGGTGGGCGGCGCAGGTGATGACCGCCGGGTCGAGGATCGGCACGAAGGACAGGGCGTCGGCGACCGGGATCGGCGAGAGCGACAGGTCGGCGGCGATATGGGCGAGCTTTTCCTCTTCCCCCGCGCGCCCGACGGCCATGACGCCGCGCGGGCTGGTCAGACCGGTGTCGTGCAGGTCGCGGGCCGAGGCGAGGCTCAGGGCCTTGACCGAGGGTGCGCCGTAGGTCGGGATGAAGATCGCCGCCGAGCGCGACGAAGCGTGGTAGCCCAGCACATCCTCGGCTTCGAGTAGGGTGACGGTGCCGTGCGCGGCGAGGTGGGCGCCTGCGGTGAGGCCGGCGATGCCGCCGCCGATGATGAGAAAGTCGTCCATGGCGCGACGCTGACATGGCGGGTTGCCAATGAAAAGGCCCCGCAGGTTTCCCTGCGGGGCCGGGCCGGTGCTCTGACAGGGACGCGAGGGTCAGAAGCGCGGGCCGAAGTCGTCAGCGGTGATCGCGCCATCGCCGGAGCGGTCGCGGCGCTGGAACCAGTCGGCGGTGGCGTCGGTGAATTCGGCGAGCGACAAGAGGCCGTCGCCGTCCGCGTCCATGGCGGCGTGATCCTGCGGCTGCTGGCCGTGACCCATCCGGCCCTGACCGCCATGCTGGCCCATCATCTTGCCCTGGCGCTGACCCATGCCGTCATGCTGGCCCATGCCTTCATGCTGACCCATGCGCGGACCCTTCCCCTGACGGCCTTCGGCGTGCTGCCCGGCCCGCATCGTCCGGCGCATCCCGTCGCTGGCGGTGTCCATCGCGGTCAGCTCGTCCGCGTCGAGCGAGCCGCTTTCATCCGCGTCGAAGGTCGCGAAGGTCTCGGCACGGTGCTGGATCGCCTCGGCCAGCGTGACGCGACCATCGCCGTTCGCATCCCATTGGTCGAGGAAGCCCTGACCCCGGGCATCCGCAAGGGCGGGGAGGGCGAGTGCGGTTGCGATCGCGGTGGTGAGAAGTGTGGTGCGAAGCTTTGTCATTTCTGTCTCCTATGCGTTCGATCTGAAACATATACGGCTAGGCGAATGTGTTCCGTCGGACCTGCGACCGCCTGCCGCAGAAGTGGCACCGCATCGCAAAAGAAAAGGCCCCGCCGAAGCAGGGCCTTTCCGGTCGGACTGTCGCCCGGATCAGTTCGGGATCTCGCCTTCGATACCTTCGACGTAGAAGTTCATGCCCGCGAGCGTGCCGTCGTCGGCGGTTTCGCCCTCGCCCAGCCATGCCGAACCGTCCTGCTTGTTGAGCGGGCCGGTGAACGGGTGGTATTCGCCCGCGCCGATGGCGTCGCGCAGGGCTTCGGCTTCGGCTTTCACCTCGGCCGGAACCGCGTCGGTGATTTCACCGATGCCGACCATGCCCGGTCCGATCCCGTCCCAGGTGTTCGTCGATTCCCACGTGCCGTCCATGACCGCCTTCACGCGCTCGATGTAATAGGGCGCCCAGTTGTCGATGATCGACGAGACGCGCGGCATCGGGGCATATTCGGACATGTCCGAGGCCTGACCGAAGGTGTAGACGTTGCCCGCCTCCTGCGCGGCGGCCTGCGGGGCCGTCGAGTCGGTGTGCTGGAGGATCACGTCAGCGCCTTGCTCGATCAGCGCCTTGGCGGCGTCGGCCTCTTTCGCCGGGTCGAACCAGGTGTAGGCCCAGACGATCTTGAACTGGACATCCGGGTTCACCTTCTTGGCGTGGATGTAGGCCGAGTTGATGCCACGGATGACTTCCGGGATCGGGAAGGAACCGATGTAGCCGATGATGTTACTCTCGGTCAGGTTGCCCGCGATGTGGCCCTGAACCGCGCGGCCTTCGTAGAAGCGGGCCGAATAGACCGACACGTTGTCGGCGGTCTTGTAGCCGGTGGCGTGCTCGAACTTCACATCCGGAAACTTCTCGGCCACCGCGATGGTCGGGTCCATGTAGCCGAAGGACGTGGTGAAGATGATGTCCGCACCCGAGAGCGCCATCTGGGTGATCGCGCGTTCGGCGTCGGCCCCTTCGGGCACGTTTTCCTGATAGACGGTTTCGACCATGTCGCCGAACTCTTCCTCGACCGCGAGGCGGCCCTGATCGTGTTCGTAGGTCCAGCCGCCGTCGCCGACGGGGCCGACGTAGATGAAGCCGGCCTTGACCGGTTCGCCATGGCTTTCGGCTTGTGCCATGCCCGCCAGTCCGACCGCGAGCGCGGCTCCGGCGAGTAGTTTGGTGACAGTTTTCATGTCAGTCTCCCTTGTTGGATTCCTGTTGGTTCGGGTCCGGATCGCGCGGGTCGAGTTTGGTTTCCGCCTCGAGCAGCGCGGTCGTTACGATGGCCGCCGGGACCGCGAAGATCCCGAGACCGATGAAGAGCATTATGGTGGTCATGATCCGGCCACCCCCCGTGATGGGGAACATATCGCCGTAGCCCACGGTGGTGAAGCTGACCACCGACCACCATAGGGCGGCCGGGATCGACGAAAAGACCTCGGGCTGGACCGGGTTTTCGAACACGTAGATGCCGACCGCCGAGATGTAGAGCAGAAGGGTCGAGACGACGCCCCAGACGACGAGTTCGGATTTCACCTGACTGAAGGCGCGAAGCAGACGGTTCAGCGCAGGGGCCGTGTTGAACAGCTTGATGAGCCGCAGAAGCCGGATGAGCCGCAACACGCGGATCGCCTGAAACGCGGGGATGAACATCAGAAGGGCCGGAAGCCATGCCAGAAGGTCGATGACACCCCAAAAGCTGAACACGTAGCGTGACGGTCTGGTGGCGGCATAAAGGCGCAGGAAATACTCGGCTGCGAAGACGAGGACGATGAACACCTCGAACGAGATGAGCAGCCTGCGCGTGCCCGGTGCGAGCCCCGGCAGGGTTTCGACCGCGATGGCGATGGCCGACAGAACCACGAGCACGTCCATCGCAAGCGCGACCCGCCCCCCGATCCGCGCATGCGTCCCGTCCAGAATTTCCAAGATCTCGGTGCGTGACACTCATCCCTCAGACCGTTGGGCCTCGCCTTCGCCGGGGCCGTCAATGCGACGCATGGAACACCCGACCGAGTGAGCCCGGAGCCCCGTGATTGCCCCGGACGGAGATTATGACCAGCACGAGAATGGTCACAAGGTAGGGGCTCATCGACAGGTACTCGACGGGAATGGTCGAACCGGCTGCCTGCAAATTGAGCTGTAGCACGGTGATGCCGCCGAACAAATAGGCGCCGAGCAGAATGCGCCAAGGCCGCCACGAGGCGAAGACGACGATGGCGAGCGCGATCCAGCCTGCGCCCGAGGTCATGCCCTCGACCCATTGCGGGACCCGCACGAGGGAGACGTAAGCGCCGCCCAAGCCCGCCATGGCACCACCGAAGGCGATGGCCATGAAACGCACGCGCACGACCTTGTAGCCGAGGGCGTGCGCGGCGGAGTGGTTCTCGCCCACCGCGCGCAGGACGAGGCCCGCACGGGTGTAGGTGAGCAGATACCAGACGGCGGCGACGAGAAGGAGCGAGACGTAGACCATCGGGTCGTGGCGAAAGAGGATCGGGCCCAGGACCGGGATGTCCGACAGGATCGGAATGTCGAGCTTGGAGAAGCCCGGCGCCTTGATCCCGACATAGGGTTTGCCGATGAGCGACGAGAGCCCAAGGCCGAAGAGGGTCAGGCCGAGGCCGGTCGCCACCTGATTGGACAGAAGCACCTGCGTGATGACCGCGAAGATCATCGACAGCGCCGCGCCCGCGACTGCGGCGGTCGCGAAGCCTGCCCAACTGGAGCCGGTGTTGACGCCGATGGCGAAGCCGACGACGGCGCCGGTAATCATCATGCCCTCGACGCCCAGGTTCAGGACGCCCGCCTTTTCGACCACCATCTCGCCCAGTGCGGCGAGCAGGATCGGGGTCGAGGCCACCATGAGCGAGGCGATGAGAAGGATCGGGTTGATCGAGCCGAAATCCATATGCGCCTCCTAGCAAGCGGTGCGGGCGTGCGCCCGCGCTGTGGGAGCCGCGCCTTTGGGCGCGGCGGATTCCGGGGCGCTGCCCCGGACCCCGGGATATTTCGAGACCGGAAAGACCCTCATTTCGCGACCTCCGGCGTGCCGATACGGATGCGGTAGTTGGCGAAGACGTCCATCGCGAGCAGGAAGAATAGGAGCATCCCTTGGAAGAGCTGGATCGCGGCGGCGGGCATGCCGAGCATGAGTTGGGCGAGTTCCCCGCCGATATAGGTGAGCGCCATGAGAAGCCCCGCGAGCAGGATGCCGATGGGGTTCAGGCGACCCAAGAAGGCCACGATGATCGCGGTGAAACCGTAGCCCGAGTTGAAGTCGATCGAGATCTGGCCTGCGGGGCCGGTGACCTCGAACAGGCCCGCGAGACCCGCGAGCGCGCCTGCGGTGCCGAGGCAGAAGATGATGAGGCGCGTGGGCGAGACGCCTGCGAAGCGCGCCGCGCGAGGGGCTTCGCCGGCGAGCCGGATCGCGAAGCCCATTTTGTGCCGCGACATGAGGACATAGGCGAGGATCACCGCGATGAAGGCGGCGACGACGCCCCAGTGCATCCCCGTGTTCTCGATGATTTCGGTGTTGGAGGCCGCCGGAAAGTCGCGGCGGAAGTTGCGCGAGCCGGGAAAGCCCATGCCGTCGGGGTTCCTGAGTAGGCCGGAGGAGACCGAGGCCAAGATGTTCTCGGCCACGTAGACCAACATCAGAGAGACGAGGATTTCGTTGGTGCCGAAGCGGGTTTTGAGAATGGCCGGGATCATGGCCCAGGCCCAGCCGCCGAGGGCGCCGGCGAGCACCATCAGGGGAAAGAGCAGGGGGCTTTCGGACGGGTAGAGGGCGAGGCCCGCGCCCGCGCCGACCACCGCGCCCATGATGTATTGCCCTTCCGCGCCGATGTTCCAGATGCCTGCCCGGAACCCCAAAGCGAGGCCGGTGGCGATCAGGATCAGGGGGCCCGCCTTCACCAGAAGCTGGGGCCGGGAATAGGGGCCAAATTGCGGATCAAAGAGCGGATCCCAGAAGATCGTGCGGATCGCCTCCAGCGGGTTCGCGCCCAGAATGGCGAACATGATGCCGCCCGCGATCATCGTCGCCACCACCGCCATGAGCGGGGTCAGGGCGGAGAAGAGCCGTGAGGGGGCGGGGCGTTTTTCGAGGCGGATCAGGCTCATACGTGGGCCTCTTCGGGGTGGGCTTCTTCCATGTCATGCGCGCCGCCCATCATCAGGCCGATGGCGTCGATGGTGATGCCTTTCGCGGGGCGGGGCGGGGCGAGGCGGCCTTCGGTGATCGCGGTGATGCGGTCGGAGACGTCCATCAACTCGTCGAGATCTTGAGAGATGCAGATGACGCCTGCACCCTTGGCGGCGAGGTCGAGGATCGCCTGCCGGATCGCGGCGGCGGCGGCGGCATCGACGCCCCATGTGGGCTGGTTCACGACGAGCACGGTGGGCCGCTGCAGGATCTCGCGCCCGATCACGAATTTCTGGAGATTGCCGCCGGAGAGGGCACCTGCGGCGGTCTCGGTCCCCGGCGTGCGCACGTCGAAGGCCTTGATGACGCTGGCCGCGAAGTCACGGGCCTTGCCCCATGCCACGAAGCCGTTCTTCGTGAGGTTTTCGCGGATGTCGCCGGTGAGCAGCGCGTTTTCCGTCAGGCTCATCTCGGGCGCGGCGGCATGGCCCAGCCGTTCTTCGGGTGCGGCGAGCAGGCCCACGGCGCGGCGGGCATTGGGGCCCATGCGGCCGACCGGGGCGCCTTCGAGCGTGATGGTCTTCGGCGCGGTGGTCCGCTCGCCCGAGAGGGCGGCGAGCAATTCGTCCTGCCCGTTGCCCGCGACGCCCGCGATGCCGAGGACCTCGCCCGCCTTCAACTCGAACGAGATGTCGCGCAGGCGGGTGCCGAATTCGTCGGCGGGGGCGAGTGTGAGGTTCTCGACCGTGAGCAGCACCTCGCCCGGTTCGGCATAGTCGCGCGAGGGCGTATGGAGGGTCTGGCCCACCATCATCTCGGCCAGTTCGCGGGCGGATTTCTCGCGCGGATTGCACTCGCCCACCACCTTGCCGAGGCGCAGCACGGTGGCGTGGTCGCAGAGCGCGCGGATCTCTTCGAGCTTGTGGGAGATATAGAGGATCGCGGTGCCTTCTGCCGAGAGCTTGTTCAGCGTTTTGAACAGGATCTCGACCTCCTGCGGGGTCAGGACCGAGGTCGGCTCGTCCATGATGAGAAGCTTGGGGTTTTGCAAAAGACAGCGAATGATTTCAACGCGTTGACGCTCGCCGGCCGACAGGTTTCCGACCCGGCGCGTGGGGTCGAGCGGCAGGCCGTAAGCCTCGGACACGTCGGTGATCTTCTTGGCGAGTTCACGCATGGGCGGCGGATTGTCCATGCCGAGTGCGATGTTTTCGGCCACGTCGAGCGCGTCGAAGAGGGAAAAGTGCTGGAACACCATCGCGACCCCGGCGGCGCGGGCGGCATGGGGGTTCGCAGGCTCGAACGGGGCGCCGTTCACCTTCATCTGGCCGCTGTCGGGTTTGACGAGGCCGTAGATCATCTTGACCAGCGTGGACTTGCCCGCGCCGTTTTCGCCCAGAAGCGCATGGACCTGACCGGGAGCGATGGCGAACGACACGCCATCGTTGGCGACCACGCCCGGATAGGCCTTGGTCAGCCCGTCAATCGCCAGATAGGCGTCTATCATTCCCTGTCCCCTTGTCCCCCAGCGCGCCATCCCCTGCGCGCGCGACGTCCCTCACGATATCGGCCGCCACGCCGAGCGCAATCGCGGCGGGGTGTTTGCCGAGCGCCTTGTCCCCGATGGGGCAGCGGATGCGGTCAATTTCGGCAAACGGGTGGCCCGATTGCTGCAAGCGTTTGCGAAAGCGCGCCCATTTGGTGTCCGAGCCGATGAGGCCCGCGCTGGCGAAACCGCGGGTGAGCAGACCGTCGCAGATCGCCTGATCGAGCGCGTGGCTGTAGGTCATCACGATGTGATGCGCGTTCGTCGGCGCAAAGCGGGTCGCCTCGGCGATGTTCGGGGCGGGGAGGGCGGTGACGCCCTCGGGTATCGTGCCGGGGAAACGGTCGGGGCCGGTATCCACCCAGGTGATCGCGAGACCGGGCAGCGCGGTCAGGGTGGCGACCAGCGCACGGCCCACGTGGCCTGCGCCCCAGATCCAGACAGGGGCGGGCGTGGTGGTGATCGGTTCGATCATCCAGCCGTCGACGAGGGCCGGGGCAGGGGCGTCGCCCTGATTGCGGGCACGGGTTTGAATTTGCTGGACTTTCAGCGTGGCGGGGGCGTCCGTGATCGGGCGGCAGAAGGTGTCGCCTTCGGGCAGCGATGTCTCGGTGAATCGTTCCCAGAGCAGGCGCACGCGGCCGCCGCAGCATTGGCCCATGTCGGGTCCGAGGGCGACGGTGCGGGTGGCGATGTCGCGGCCTTGGGTGAGCATGGCGCGGGCGGTGGCCACCGCTTCGTATTCCAGCGTGCCGCCGCCGATGGTGCCGTCCTGCCCGTCCGGCCAGACGGTGACGGATGCGCCGACCTCGCGCGGGGCGGAGCCTGCCACCTGCGTCACGACGACGCGCACCACGGGGCCGTGGTCTGCGATCAGGGTGGCGAGGTGGGCGCGGTCGAAGCTCATGCCGCGCCCCTTGTGCGGGTGGAGAACCGGGAGGGCCAGCCCTCCCGGACCCTCCCGAAGTATTTTTGAAACGAAGAAGGGGCGGCGGTCATGTGCGCACCTTCTTGGCCGCCATGTAGACCCGTTCCGGTGTCGCGGGGGCGCTCAGGTTCGGGTAGGCCTCGCCACAGGCGCCGACGGCGTCGGAGAGCGCCATGAGGGCCGAGATGCCGAGCATCAGGGGCGGTTCGCCCACCGCCTTGGAGCGGTAGATGGTCGGCACGTGGTTCTCGCCGTTCCAGAGGGCGACGTTGAACACGTCGGGGCGGTCGGAGCAGGCCGGGATCTTGTAGGTGGAGGGGGCGTGGGTGCGCAACACGCCCTTGTCGTCCCACACCAGTTCCTCGGTGGTGAGCCAGCCCGCGCCCTGCACGAAGCCGCCTTCGATCTGGCCCACGTCCACGGCGGGGTTCAGCGACTGGCCGACGTCATGAAGGATGTCGACGCGCAGGATCTTGTTCTCACCGGTGAGCGTGTCGATCACCACCTCGGTGATCGCGGCGCCGTGGGCGAAGTAGTAGAACGGATGGCCCTTGCCGATGGTGCGGTCCCACGAAATGTCCGGCGTGGCGTAGAACCCGGTGGCCGACAGGCTGATCCGGTTCTCATGTGCGAGCTTGGCGGCTTCCTCGAAGCTGAGGACGGTGTTGCCCGCCGTCACCTTGCCATCGGCGAAGAGGACATCCTTGGGTTTCACCCCGTCGACCGCGAGGAAGCGCGCGATCCGGTCCTTGATCTGATCCACGGCGTTCTTGACCGCCATGCCGTTCAGGTCGGACCCGGACGAGGCGGCGGTGGCCGATGTGTTGGGGACCTTGCCGGTGTCGGTCGCGGTGATCCTGACCCGGCCCATGTCGATGCCGAATTCGCCCGCCGCCACTTGGGCCACCTTCTGGAACAGGCCCTGCCCCATCTCGGTGCCGCCGTGATTGATGGTGACCGACCCGTCGGCGTAGACGTTCACCAGCGCGCCCGCCTGATTGAGGTGGGTGAGGGTGAAGCTGATCCCGAATTTCACGGGGGTCAGCGCGATGCCCTTCTTCAGGATCGGGCTTTTCTCGTTCCACGTCCTGATCGCGTCGCGCCGGGTCTTGTAGTTCGCGGTGTCGGCCAGTTGCCGGACCAGATCGGGCAGGATGAAGCCCTTGACCGGCTGGCCATAAGGCGTCTCCTGCGGTTTGGATTTCTTATAGAAATTGGCCTGCCGGAACTCCAGCGGGTCCATCCCCAGCCGGTGGGCCATGTGATCCATGACCCGCTCGATCCCCACCATGCCCTGCGGGCCGCCGAAGCCGCGAAAGGCGGTGGCGGAGCAGGTGTTGGTCTTCATCCGGTGCGAGGTGATGCGGATGTTCGGGATGAAATAGGCATTGTCGGCATGGAGCATGGCGCGGTCGGCCACGGGAAGAGACAGATCCTGCGACCAGCCGCAGCGCACGTATTGGTCGAACTCGACCGCGACCAGCTTGCCCTTGGCGTCCACCCCAGCCTTGTAGGCGATGCGGAAGTCGTGGCGCTTGCCGGTGATGATCATGTCGTCATCACGGTCGTAGCGCATCTTGCACGGCTTTCCGGTCAGATGCGCGGCCACGGCGCAGGCGATGGCCAATGCGTTGCCCTGGCTTTCCTTGCCGCCGAAGCCGCCACCCATGCGCCGGGTTTCGACCCGGACGGCATGGAAGGGGGTGCCCAATGCCTCGGCCACCTTGTGCTGGATCTCGGTCGGGTGCTGGGTCGAGGTCGCCAGCACCATGTCGCCGTTGTCCTGCGGCGAGGCGAGGCTGATCTGGCCTTCGAGATAGAAATGCTCCTGCCCGCCGATCTCGATCTTGCCTTCGATGATCGTGTCGGCCTTGGCCATGGCCGGGTCCACGTCGCCGCGTTTCCATGTCAGCGGCCCGCCCTCGAAATAGCTGCGCACGGCGACGGCATCGTCGATGGTCAGGATCGCGGGCTTGGGGTCGATGACCACCTCGGCTTTCGCGGCGGCTTCGCGCGCCAAACGGTGCGAGGTGGCGACGACGAGAAAGATCGGCTGGCCGTGGTAATGCACCTCGCCGGGGGCGAGGAGCGGTTCGTCATGGGCCGCCGACGAGATGTCGTTGACGCCCGGCAGATCGGCGGCGGTGATGACGCGGACCACCCCCGGCGCGGTGCGCACGGCGGTCAGGTCCATGGACGAGATCACGCCGCGCGCGACGTGGCTGAGACCGAAGGCGAGGTGCAGGCAATCGGCGGGCACGGGGATGTCGTCGATATAGCGCGCAGCTCCCGTGACGTGCATCGGTGCGGAGTCGTGGGGAAGGGGCTTGCCCATGCTCATGGCGCGACCTCCCGCACGTCGGTGGGTTGCCCCTGATCCTCGCGCCAGACCCGCTCCAGCATGTTGGCCGCCGTTTCCAGCCGGTAATTCGCCGAGGCCCGCATGTCGTTCATCGGGCGGAAATCTTCGGCGAAGGACCACTTGGCGTTGCGGACCGTCTCGATGGTCCACGGCTTGCCGACCAGCGCCTTTTCGACCGCCTTCGCGCGCATCGGCGTGCCTGCCATGCCCCCGAAGGCAATGCGGGCGGATGAGACGATTCCGTCTTTCAGACGGATATTGAAGGCACCGAGCACCGCGGAAATGTCCTGATCGAACCTTTTCGACAGTTTGTAGACCTTGAGCCGGTCCTCGCCCTCTTCCCGCGGGATCACCACCGCCTCGACGAATTCGCCGGGTTCGAGATCCTGTTTGCCGTATTCGAGGAAAAAGTCCTCGAGCGGCATCTCGCGCGTGTCGTCGCCATGCCTGAGTTGCAGCATTGCGCCCAGCGCGATGAGCGGCGGGGGCGTGTCGCCGATGGGCGAGCCGTTGGCGATGTTGCCGCCGACCGTCGCGGCCGAGCGCACCTGATGCGAGGCGAAGCGGTCGAGCATGGCCGAGAAGGAGGGATAGCGTTTGGCGATGGCGAGGCGGAAGGCTTCGACACTCGCCGCCGCACCGATCCGGATCATGTAGGGCGCGGTTTCGATGCGCCGCATTTCCTCGATCTGGCTGACGAAGATGACGGTGCCCAGATCGCGCAGGCTCTTGTTGACCCACAGGCCCACGTCTGTCGCCCCCGCGATGAGCGTGGCCTGGGGGTGGGCGCGCAGAAGCTCCGCCAGCGCCGCCGTTGTCGTCGGCTGGAAATCGTTGACATAGCCGCGCAGGGCCGGGCCGGTGGGAATGTCGCGCAGCCAGCCGGGCACCGGGCGGCGCGCCGCGTTGGTAGCAGCCCGCACGATCGGGGCATAACCCGTGCAGCGGCACAGGTTGCCCGCCAGTTGCAGGTCGTGATCCGTTTCGCCGTTGATCTGGCCCACGGCCATCGACACCACGAAGCCGGGGGTGCAAAAGCCGCATTGGCTGCCGTGGTGTTCCACCATCGCCTGTTGCACCGGGTGCATTTCGCCATCCGGTGCGGCCAGCCCCTCGACCGTCGTCAGGGTTTTGCCGTTGATCTGCGGCAAAAACAGGATGCAGCCGTTCAGCGCCCGCGTGCCCGCCTCGTCCGTCACCATGACGGTGCAGGCCCCGCAGTCGCCCTCGTTACACCCTTCTTTCGTGCCGGTGAGTCCGCGCGTCTCGCGCAGCCAGTCGAGCACCGTCGTGGTCGGAGACACGCCGGTCAACTCCACGGTCTCTCCGTTCAGAAGAAACGCGATGTCCATGCCCTGTCTGTCCCGCCGCTTTACCGTTGTCACCCCATTCACGTCCTTCGATGCGGCGTAGAAGGACCGGGTTATCCAAAGCAGGAAAGCGCAGAAAATGGGCGCTGTCTACCCGCGTGCCGGTCACGGAAGCGGCGTAAAGCGTTGGAATTGCCCTTGAACCAAGCGGTTCATCGGCGAATTGCCCGAAATAGCGGCAGGGCGCGGGCCCGCCGGGGGCTGCTCGTCGGCTTGATCCTGCGCAAGGACGGGGGCGTCCGGGGTCGTATGATCGGGGCTTTGGCGGGAGGTTGGGATGAAGATCGTTCTGTGGATCCTTGGGCTGGCGCTGCTGGCGGCGATTGTGGCGACGGCGGCACAGGCCCTTTTCGTGAGCCGGACCCTCGCGGCGCGCGAAGCGCGTCTGGCCGTCACGAAGGGCGGCACGCTGCGCGACGACCTGCCCGAAGTGGTGCGCGCCTTTGCCGAACGCGGGTTGGCGGGGGCGCCGCCGGGCCGGGTCGTGCGCCTGCGCCAGAGCGTCGAGATGGTGCTGAAGCCGGGGGCCGGGTGGCAGCCGATGCGGGCGCGGCAGGTCATCGGGATCGACACTGCGGGCTTTGTCTGGGTGGCGGCGATGACGGTGGGACCGATCGCGCTGGTCAAAGCCATCGACGCGTTCGGCGAGGGGCGCGGGATGCTCGACATTCGTGTGCTAGGCGCGTGGCGGATGGGTGTGTCGCAGGGGCCGGACGCGGACCGGGCCGAGGCCGCGCGATACCTTGCCGAACTGCCGTGGTCGCCCGACGCGATCCTGCTGAACCGCGATCTGATCTGGAGCGAAACGGCGGACGGGGTCGAGGTCGCGCTGGACACGGCAGGGGGCGAGGCGCGGGTCGCGTTCTACTTCGACGCGGCGGGCGACATCGTGCGCATGACCGCGAAGGACAGGGCCGCGACGCAGCCGGATGGAAGCGTCTGGCTTCTCGACTGGGCCGGTCACTTTTCGGACTACGGCATGGTCGGCGGGCGCCGCATCCCGCGCCGGGGGGAAGTGGGCTATATATATCCCACCGGCTACGAGGCCTACTGGCGCGGGACGATCACCGATTACAGGGTCGAGGCGAGGTCGCCCAACTGATCTATGGCCGTGCCCCAGCCGTCGAAAAAGCCCATGCTTTCGTGGCTGACGCGCGTCGCGACGTCCGCGTGAAGCGCACGGGCGGTGACCTTGGTCCCGGCCTCGGTCGCTTCCAGCATGTAGACGCCTGTCAGGAACGCGCTGCCCTTGGGGTGAACGCCCGGCGTCATCGCGTCGGTGAAGGCAAATGTCCGGCCCTCGTCCGCGATCAGGACGCAGCCGGGGCCGGCGTCCTGCGTTTCCCCGTTCGGGCCGAACATCGGCGTGTGGAAGATGCCGCCCGGTCGCGGGTCGATCATCGCGCCGCGCACCTGCCATGGCTTCGGGCAGAACCACTGGGCGAGGAGGTCCGGGTCGGTCAGGCAGCGCCACAGGGTCGCGGGCGTGGCGGAAACGGTGCGGGTCAGTTCAAGGTCGGTGGCGGGGTTGAAAGCGAAAGGGTCCATCGGGTGTCCTGTCATTTGAACGTGGAGACGAGCGCGTCGATCAGGGCTTCCATGCCGCCCTGCCGCATTTCGGCCCCGTCCGAGCCTTCGAAGAAGACGCCCGCTTCGGTGTAGTCGAGCCGGGTGCCCGCTTCGGTCGGGGTAAGCTCCACCGTCGCCAGCGAGGTGGAGTGCACGCGACCATCCCACGACATCGAATAGGCATAAACGATGCGTTCGTCCGGCTTGATGTCGAAATAGGTCGTCGCGTTTTCGTGGATGCCCGTGGCCGGACCTTCGGTCATGGTGAACCGCCCGCGCTCGCTCCCGCCGACCCGGAAATCCAGTTCGTAGTCGGAGGCCGACAGGTGCGGGTTCAGGAACCACGCGCGTTTCAGGTCTTCGTCCGCGAAGGCGCGAAAGACGCTGGCGGGGCTGGCCGCGATGGTGCGGGAAACAGAGAAATTGCCGTGTTCGATGGTCATGATGCGCTCTCGATATGGTGGATCAGATTGGCGATTGAGGTCGTCCAGCCGCCCTTGGTTCCGGCGAGCATTCCGTCGCCGACGAAGGATGTGGTGTAGACGTCGAGGGTCAGGCGCGTGCCGGCCTCGGTCGCGCCGAAGACGACGCTGACCTGCGAGGCGGCGAGGGGCGTGTCGCCCTTGCGCACGATTTCCGTGAAACTGACCGAGGCGGGTTCGTCGAGTTTGTGATAGCGCGTCTCGACCATGTAGGTCGGGTCCGACTTCGGGCCGCAACGATGCAGCCCGGTTCCGCCGTCGCGAGGGTCGTGTTCCAAGACCTCCAACACCTCGTCAGGCGAGGGTGGCGACCAGATCGCGCGCGCTTTCGGGTCGAAAAAGGCGGCCCAGACGGCGGCGGGCGGGGCCGCAATCCCGCGCTCCAGCGTGAAGCGATCGTTGTCGAGGCTCATGTCTCGTCCTTCGGAAAGGTGTTGGATTCCGCTTCGATCCGTTTCGCGACCGCTTCGAGCCGGTCGAGGCGGCCCTCCCACACCCGTTTCTGGCGTTCGATCCAAGTTTCGGCGGGGCCGAACGCCTCGGGCGTGAGGGCGACGATGCGCTGGCGGCCGACCTTGCGGCTGGTTACGACGCCCGCGTCCTCAAGCCGGTCGATGTGCTTGAGGAAAGAGGGCAGTGCCATGTCGTGCGGGGCCGCCAGTTCCTTGATCGGCGCTTCGCCATGGGTCAGCCGTTCCACCACGTCGCGGCGGGTCTGATCGGCGAGCGCCAGAAACAGGATATCCATTTGGTTAGCCATGAAGCTAACTATTCACGCGACGCGATTCGAGGCAAGGGAAAAGTTACCCCACAGGCTAACTGTTTTCGGATATGTCGGCGGACAGGCCGTCGAGCTTGGCGATGCCGTCGTCCCAGCTGGCAAGGGCGCTGGGTTCGGACCCTTCGGCCTGCATCAACGCCGCTTCGAGCCGCGTGCCCGAGGCGATCTCATGCAGGTCGATGACCAGCGTCGCCGGATTGGCGGCCCCGGTCGGGCGATACTCGGCCCCGAGCGCGGTGGTGATGACCAGCCGGGTGGGGGCCTGCGCGTCGATCACACAGGCTGAAATGGTCTCGAGCTTCGCACCGGCGCGCGCCAGCGTGAGGTCGAAGCGACCGCCGCGATGCGGCTCGACGATTGCACCGGCAAGATCCTCGCCGAACGGTTTGAACCACTCGACGAGCAGCCGACCGTCGGTCAAAGCGCGATAAACCCCTTGGGGTCTGGATTTCAGATACCGGGTCGTGCGGACTTCCTGATTGGGTCCGGGAATCATGTCTGCCTCATGTCTCGTTTTGCGCGATCTTGAGGGTCTGCACGCGAGACCGTCCATCACATTTGCGACCCGCGCACGATCCCGGCTTGCTCCCGCCGACCGGGGGCCTAGTCTGGGCGTATGGCTGCCACTCCCCGATTCATTCACCTTCGCGTCCACACGGAATATTCGCTTCTCGAAGGCGCGGTTCCGGTCAAGAAACTCGCCGGTCTGTGCGAGAGCATGGACATGCCCGCCGTCGCCGTGACCGACACGAACAACATGTTCTGTGCGCTTGAGTTTTCCGTGACGGCGAGCGGGGCGGGCGTGCAGCCGATCATCGGGTGCCAGGTGACGGTCGCCTTCGATGCGCCGGAGCCGGGCGAGCAGCCCAGACCCGGCGCGCCCGTGGTCCTGCTGGCCCAGAACGAGGGCGGCTACGAGAACCTGATGAAGCTGAACTCCTGCCTCTACCTCGACAAGCACGGGGCGCTGCCGGAGGTCACTCTGGCGGAGTTGGAGCGGTATTCGGCGGGTCTTATCTGTCTGACCGGCGGGGCCGAGGGGCCGGTGGGTCACTGGCTTCAGCAAGGCAATCGTGCCAAGGCGCAGGAGCTGATGACGTGGTTCCACCGCGTGTTCGCGGATCGGCTGTATGTCGAATTGCAGCGCCATCCCGGCGAAGGCGGGCAGCTGACCGAACCGGAACAAAAGACCGAGCGCGGGTTCGTGGAAATGGCCTATGCGATGGGCATTCCGCTGGTCGCGACGAACGACGTCTATTTCCCCAAGACCCAGCTTTATGAGGCGCATGACGCGCTGATCTGTATCGCCGAAGGGGCCTATGTCGACCAGCAGGAGCCGCGCCGCCACCTGACGCCGCAGCACTATTTCAAGAGTCCGCAGGAAATGGCGACGCTGTTCGCCGACCTGCCGGAAGCGATCGAGAACACCGTCGAAATCGCGCGCCGCTGCGCCTTCATGGCCTATCGCCGCGACCCGATCCTGCCCAAGTTCGCCGACGACGAGGTGGACGAATTGCGCCGTCAGGCGAAGGAGGGGCTGGAGGCGCGTCTCGCGGTGATTCCGCATGCCGCCCCGGTCGAAGAATACGAGGCGCGGCTGGAGTTCGAGCTGGGCATCATCGAAGGCATGGGGTTTCCCGGCTACTTCCTGATCGTTGCCGACTTCATCAAGTGGTCCAAGGACAACGGCATTCCCATCGGGCCGGGGCGGGGGTCGGGTGCAGGCTCGCTCGTGGCTTACGCGCTGACCATCACCGACCTCGATCCGCTGCGCTATTCGCTGCTGTTCGAGCGCTTCCTGAACCCGGAACGTGTGTCGATGCCCGACTTCGACATCGACTTCTGCATGGACCGGCGGGAAGAGACGATCCGCTACGTGCAGGAGAAATACGGGCGCGACAAGGTGGGCCAGATCATCACCTTCGGTGCCCTTCTGTCCAAGGCCGCGGTGCGCGACGTGGGCCGGGTGCTGCAAATGCCCTATGGGCAGGTGGACCGGCTGTCCAAGCTGATCCCGGTCGAGGGCGTGAAGCCCGTTTCGATCACACAGGCGCTCAAGGACGAGCCGCGCCTGCGCGAAGAGGCGCGCTCGGAAGAGGTCGTGGAACGGCTTCTGCGCTATGCCGAGCAGGTCGAAGGGCTCTTGCGGAACGCCTCGACCCACGCGGCGGGTGTGGTGATCGGGGACCGGCCGCTCGATGCGCTGGTGCCGCTCTATCAGGATCCGCGCTCCGACATGCCCGCGACGCAATTCAACATGAAATGGGTCGAGCAGGCGGGGTTGGTGAAGTTCGACTTTCTGGGCCTCAAGACGCTCACGGTCATTCAGAACGCCATCGACCTGATCCACGGGCAAGGGCGCGACCTGCATATCGGGCCGGACGGGGCCGAGATCTACACCCCTGCCGAGGGCGGGGAGAACCAGATCAACCTGATCCCGCTGGATGACGAAAAGACCTACCGGCTTTATGCCAGCGCCAAGACGGTCGCCGTGTTCCAGGTGGAATCGACGGGTATGATGGACGCGCTCAGGCGCATGAAACCGACCTGCATCGAAGACATCGTGGCGCTCGTGGCGCTTTACCGTCCCGGCCCGATGGAGAACATCCCGACCTATTGCGAGGTCAAGAACGGTCAGCGCGAAATCGAGTCGGTGCATCCGCTGATCGACCATATCCTCGAAGAGACGCAGGGCATCATCGTCTATCAGGAACAGGTGATGCAGATCGCGCAGGAGATGGCGGGCTACAGCCTTGGCGGCGCCGACCTGCTGCGTCGCGCGATGGGTAAGAAGATCAAGGAGGCGATGGACGCCGAGCGCCCGAAATTCGAAAAGGGCGCGGCCGAAAAGGGCGTGGACAAGAAGAAGGCGAGCGAGGTGTTCGACCTTCTCGAAAAGTTCGCCAACTACGGCTTCAACAAGTCCCACGCGGCGGCCTATGCCGTGGTCAGCTACCAGACCGCATGGCTCAAGGCGAACCACCCGGTCGAGTTCATGGCGGGCGTCATGAACTGCGACATTCACCTGACCGACAAGCTGGGCGTCTATGCCGAAGAAGTCCGCCGGGGGCTGGATATCGAGATCGTGCCGCCTTGCGTGAACAGGTCCGAGGCGATGTTCAGCGTGTCGGAAGGCCGGGTTGTCTATGGTCTCGGCGCGCTGAAGAACGTGGGTGTCGAGGCGATGAAGCTGATCGTCGAGGCACGCAAGGTTGAGGGCCGCGAAAAGCCCTTCGTGAACCTTTACGACGTGGCGCGGAGGGTGGACCTGAAGCGTGTCGGAAAGCGCCCGATGGAAATGCTGGCGCGGGCAGGTGCCTTCGACGAGCTCGACGCCAACCGGCGGCGGGTTTTCGAAAGCCTCGACGCGCTGGTGAGCTATTCGGCGGCGATCCACGAACAGCGCGACAGCGCGCAGGTCAGCCTGTTCGGCGAAGCGGGGGATGATCTGCCGGAGCCGCGCCTATCGAATGCGCCGGACTGGCTGCCCAACGAACGGCTGGCCGAAGAGCACAAGGCGATCGGGTTCTACCTGTCCGGGCATCCGCTGGACGACTACATGGCCGCGCTCAAGCGCAAGGGCGTGGTAACGCTGGAAGAACTGACCAAGAAGGTCCAGCGCGCGCCCTGCGTCGCCAAGATCGCGGGCGCGGTGTCGGCCAAGCAGGAGCGCAAGTCGGCCAAGGGCAATCGCTTTGCCTTCGTCGCCATGACCGACCCGACCGGGGCCTGCGAGATCACGGTGTTCTCGGAAACCCTGGAGCAGAACCGGCAGTTTCTGGAAACCGGCATGAACGTCGTGGTGACGGTCGAAGCGACCTATGAGAGCGAGCAGCTGAAACTGCTCGCCCGGTCGGCCGCCCCGGTGGATACGGTGGTGCAGGACGCGGGCGGCATGGCGCTGAGGGTCTATGTCGACAGCCCCGGCGTGGTGGCCACGGTCGCGGGCCTGCTCGAGTCGGCGCGCGAACAGGCCAAGGGCGCGCGGCCCGGTGCGGTCAGTTTCTGCCTGATGGACCCGACCCTGCCCGGCGAGGTGGAAATGGACATCGGTGCCGAATTTCCGCTGAACCCGCAGATCAAGGGCGCGCTGAAGTCGTTGTCTGGCGTCGTCGACGTCGAGGAAGTCTGACGTTTCCGAAAGGAGCGGGCTGAAGCCCGCGCTTTGGGAGCCTGATCCGCCAAGGGCGGCTCAGGCGATCAGGGGGCGCTGCCCCCGCTCTCATTTGCAGGCAAATGAGTGCCCCCCCGAGGTTTTTTGAAACAGAGAAGAGGCGGGCGCGTCCGGGGCGGGAGCCGTCGAGTTCGGCTGTGACTGAACCTTTCCGGCCTTTGCGCCGTTATAAGTCGGACACGAGGACCGTTACATGCACGACCATCCCCCCGACCGCGACAGCCCCGCGCCCGATCCCGCACTCGAGGAAGAAGAGCAGCAGGAGGAGATCAAGGAGGCGTCCAAGCTGTCGCCGACCACCATTTACGAGGTGATCCGGCTGGATGGCGAGGAAGAGCTTCGGCGCAACAAGTTGTCGCTCATGTGGTCGGGCATCTCGGCCGGGATCGTCATCAGTCTTTCGGTCCTTGGCGAAGCGATCTTTCGCGCGCACCTGCCCGATACGCCGGCGCGTTACCTGATCGAGAACCTCGGCTATTCGCTGGGCTTCCTGATGGTGATCGTGGGGCGGATGCAGTTGTTCACCGAGAACACGATGACCACGGTGCTGCCCCTGCTCGACAAGCCCGGCTGGGGTGTTCTGGGGCGCACGGCGGCGCTTTGGGCGATCGTCCTGATCGCCAACGTGATCGGCGCCTTCGTCGTGGCGTTGTTTTATGCCTACGGCGGCGCGCTGGGCGACGACCTTATGGCCGCCATGTTCGAACTGTCGCTGCACGCCGTCGGTTTCGAGCCGGGCGAGGCCTTTGCACGCGGCATTCCCGCCGGTGTCCTGATCGCCGCGATCGTCTGGATGCTGCCGCAGGTCAAGGATGCGGCGGTCGCGATCATCGTGATCTTCACCTGGCTCATCGCGGCAGGCGATTTCACGCATATCGTCGCCGGATCGGTCGAAATGGCGCTGCTGATGGTGGTGGGCGACCTCAGCCTTACGGACGGCGTGTTCGACTTTTTCCTGCCGGTGCTCGCGGGCAACGTGATCGGCGGCACGGCGATTTTCACCATGTTGATCTACGGTCAGACCCGGCGGGACCGGGAACGGCGTCTGGGTTAACGGCGCAGTTCCACGATGCGGCGCGCCACGCCTTCGCCGCCGTTCAGGGTGCCGACGGTGATGCCGTAGATCAGACGCTGGGACAGGACGACGAAGTAGAGGTCGAAGTCCACCTCGCCCTCGGGCCCGGTGTAGCTGCCGCCGCCCTGAAGCTGGGGCAGGGTGCCGATGTCGCACCCGGCTTCGGCGGAGATCTGGTCGTTTTGGGCCACATCCTCGGGGTCGAGCGGGCTGCCCTCGGGGAGATCGAAGTTGAGGCCGTCGCGCCAGGCCCGCAGTTCGACCTCGCCCTCGAACACCGGGCCGCCGCTGATGAAGAGTGCGTCGTTCACCATCGACAGGGTCGTCGGTTCCGCCGCGCCCTGATCGGGCAAAGGCACGGTGCGGCCCGACATGGTGGCCACGCCCACGCCCATGAAGGTCTGGTAGGTGCCGAGAATTTCGGGGGCGTCGCCCGCCAGGATTGCGTCGGCGGTGAGCGTGCAGCCGATGCTGGGCGAGGCGTCCGGCGCGGGCAAATCCGTGGCCTCGACCCCGTCCGAGGTGTCCTGTGCCAGCGCCATGGACGCGGCGAGACAGAATGCGGTGGCGGCGGGGGCGAGTGCGTATCGGGACATGAAATCTCCTGTCTGAATTACAAGAAACCTAGACGCCCCGCGCCCCCAGGTGAAGCCGCGTCAGGCCGCGAGCCCGCTTTTCTCGGGCGTGGCGAGCCCGTCGGCGCGAAGTGCGCGCTGCACGGCAGGGCGGGCGATCATGCGCTGGTGGTGGTCGCGGATGTTGTTCGGCATCTCGATCCCGTGTTGGTGACACCAGCGGGTCATGTAGAAAAGCGCTCCCTCGGCCACGGTGAAATCGCCCAGAAGCCAGTCCTTGTCGCCCAGCGTCTCGGACAGGTTGTCGAGGCCGATCTTAACCTGATCGCGGCCATGCGCCCGAAGCGCCTCCTGCGCGGACGGGTCGTGGGGGTGGAACTTCATCGGCGCGAAAATGAAGGTGAAGCCGCGCATGTGGATCGACGACACCATGTAATCCATGATCTCGATGACACGAAGCTGGCCCTCGAAATCGGCGGGCAGCATCCGGGCCTCGGGATAGGTGTGGCCGATCCAGAGCGCGATGGCCGGAAACTCGGTCACGAGCGAGCCGTCTTCGCGCAGGATCGCGGGGACTTTGCCCTTGGGGTTCGCCGCGCGGTAGTCGGGCGAGAACTGTTCGCGGTTGGCAAGGTCGATGATCCGGTTCTCGAAGTCAGCCCCCGCCTCTTCGAGCAGGACATGGATGCCGATGGAACAGGCGCCGATGCCGTTGAAGAACGTAATCATGGTATCCTCCCTGAGACTGGCGCGAGCCTAGGGCAGGATACCTGTGTGTGACAGTCGGATTTTCGCGTCCTTGCGCTTTGCGCCACGATGGTCGGCGCTGGGTCGAGCCCGTCCTACCAGTGCGGGGGTTTCTGGTCGGCCAGCGGGACGCTTCCGCCCGCCTCGAGCTCCTGCTCCGCCGCGCGTTCCATCAGCATGTGCAGACGGCGGGTGAGCGTGTCGAGCAGCTTGTCCTGCCGTGCGATCACCTCGGACAGATCGTCCACGGTGCGGGTGAGGTAGGCCACCTGTTCTTCGAGATCGGTAATGCGGTCGGTCATGTCCGTCTCCTTTTGATCGGTGTCATAGCGGGGGTGCCCGCCAAGCGCGACACTTACCTTCGTGAAATGGGAGGTAAGAATGAAACGCATCTTCGCAACCTTGGCCGCCCTGCTGATCGCCAGCGCGGCGCAGGCCTATGACGGCGAGCTTTACGTGACCTGTCACCTCGACCCGGCAGGCGACAACTGGGTCGCGTTAAAGGCCGCGCCGAACATCAATTCGCAGAGGCTGATGAAGCTGGGGCCCGAGACGTTCCTCGTCACCACCGATCCCTATCCGCAGGGCAAGTGGCGGCAGGTGATCGTGCAGCGGTCGATGCAAAGCTGGGATTATTCCGGCCCCGTCGGCTGGGTCTATACCGATTACATCTGTTACGTGGACCTGAGCGGGGGCTGAGCGCCGCTTGCCCCGTGGCCGGAACCGGGATATTCCGCCCGCGAACGATGGACGGGACCGATCATGGCCAAGCAAAAGAAACAGCCCCGGCCCAAGGCGGAAACGCCGAAGGGCTTTCGCGATTATTTCGGCGCGGACGTGGAAGAGCGTCGGCATATGCTGGACGCGATTGCGGGCGTGTATCATCGCTATGGCTTCGATGCGCTGGAGTCCTCGGGCGTCGAGACGGTCGAGGCGCTGGGCAAGTTCCTGCCCGACGTGGATCGCCCGAACGAGGGCGTGTTCGCCTGGCAGGACGAGGACGAGACGTGGATGGCGCTGCGTTACGACCTGACCGCGCCGTTGGCCCGCGTCTATGCCCAGCACCGCAACGACCTGCCGACCCCCTATCGCCGCTATGCGATGGGGCCGGTCTGGCGCAACGAGAAGCCGGGACCGGGGCGGTATCGGCAGTTTTATCAGTGCGATGCGGACACGGTCGGCACGGCCAGCATGGCGGCGGATGCGGAAATCTGCGCGATGCTGTCGGACGCGCTGGAGGAGGTCGGTATTCCGCGTGGCGATTACGTGGTGCGGATCAACAACCGGAAGGTGCTGAACGGGGTCCTTCAAATTGCGCTCGGCTATGACGAAAACGACGTAGATGCTCAACTTGGCGCAGCATACGATGCGGCGAACAAGCGTGACGCAGTCCTCCGCACCATCGACAAGTTCGACAAGGTCGGCGAGGCCGGGGTGCGCGAGTTACTCGGTAAAGGGCGACTGGATGCATCGGGCGCTTACATCGACGGTGTCGGGCTGACAAAAGAGCAGGCCGAGCCGGTGATCCGGTTCCTGACCTCAAAAGGGGCCGATAACGCCACGACGCTCGCCAACTTAGCGGATGCGGTGGGAGACACCATCATCGGTCAGGCAGGCGTTGCCGAGCTTCGCGAAATCGCTGACCTGCTCGCCGCCCAAGGCTACGGTTCGGACCGCATTATCATCGACCCCTCGGTCGTGCGCGGTCTTGGCTACTACACCGGCCCGGTGTTCGAGGCGGAGCTGACGTTCGAGATCCTCGACGACAAGGGCCGCCCGCGTCAGTTCGGGTCGGTCGCAGGTGGGGGCCGCTACGACGACCTCGTGGCGCGGTTCACCGGGCAGACCGTGCCCGCCGTTGGCGTCTCCATCGGGGTCGACCGTCTGCTGGCCGCCCTGCGGGAAAAGGGTCGGGTGGGCGGCACCGCGCAAGGGCCGGTGGTTGTCACTGTGATGGATCGCGACCGTATGGCCGACTATCAGACGATGGTCGCGGACCTGCGCAACGCAGGCATCCGGGCCGAGGTCTATCTGGGCAACCCCAAGAATTTCGGCAACCAGATGAAATACGCCGACAAGCGCAACTCACCCATCGCCATCATCGAAGGCGGGGACGAGAAAGAGCGGGGCGTCGTTCAGCTCAAGGACCTGATCCTCGGCGCGAAGATCGCTGAAAACGCGACGTTGGAAGAGTGGAAGGAACGCCCGTCCCAGATCGAAGTTTCGCGGGCCGATCTGGTGGTGGAAGTTCGAAAAATGCTGGACAGCCAGAATGCCTGACACGCTCGCAAAGGCGCAGGTCCGGGCCGAGGCCGCGCGGCTTCTGGCCCTGTTCGAGGGGCAGGGCGCGCAGGTCGTGGAGACGCCGATCCTGCAACCTGCCGAGACGCTGCTCGACCTGTATGGCGAGGATATTCGTGCGCGCGCCTATGTCACCTCGGACCCGATGATGGGCGAGGCGATGCTGCGCCCCGACTTCACCGTGCCCGTGGTTCAGATGCACATGGCCGAAGGGGCCGAGCCTGCGCGCTATACCTATGCCGGGGAAGTGTTCCGCAAGCAGGAGGACGATCCGCACCGCGCGCCGGAATACATGCAGGTCGGCTACGAGGTGTTCGACCGGGCCAATCCTGCGGCGTCCGACGCCGAGGTGTTCAGCGTGTTTTCCGACATCCTCGCGCCGCAGGGTCTGCGGGCGGCAACGGGCGATCTGGGTATCCTGCTGGCGGCGGTGCGCGGCCTGACGACCACCGAGCGGCGGCGCAACGCGCTGCTCAGGCACCTGTGGCGACCGCGCCGGTTCCGTGCGCTGCTCGACCGGTTTTCGGGGCGCGCGCAGAACCCCGAGGGGCGCAAGGCGCTGGCCGCTGGCGATCCGTTCGAGGGGATGGACGCGCCTGTCATCGGCCTGCGGTCGCGCGACGAGATCGAGGAACGCATCACGGCCTTGCGGGAGGATATGACGACCCCGCCGATCCCCGAGTCCGAGGTCGCGCTGCTCAACGACCTGCTGTCGATGCGCGAGACGATGACGAACGTGTGCGAGAACCTGCGCGATCTGGCGGTGGACATGCCGTCGATCATGGGCGCGGTCGAACGGTTCAGCGCGCGGTGCAAGGCGCTGGAGGCACGCGGTGTCGATGTCGAAAACCTCGACTTCGAGGGGTCGTTCGGGCGCACCACGCTGGAATATTACGACGGCTTCGTCTTCGGTTTCTACGCCGCCAGCCGCCCGGACCTGCCGCCCGTCGCCACGGGCGGGCGTTACGATGCGTTGACGCGGGTGCTGGGGCGCGGGTCCGAGATTCCGGCGGTCGGCGGCGTGATCCGCCCCGAACTGCTGCTGGCGGCGGGAGGTGCGGCATGACCATCAAGCTTGGCGTGCCGTCCAAGGGCCGGCTCATGGAAAAGACCTTCGACTGGTTCGCGGATCGCGGCGTGACGCTGGCGCGCACCGGGTCGGAACGGGAATATGCGGGCGCGGTCATGGGGATCGATGGGATCGAACTGGTCCTGCTCTCAGCCGGGGAAATCCCGCGCGAACTGGCGGCGGGCCGTATCCACCTCGGCGTCACCGGGTCGGACCTCGTGCGCGAAAAGCTGGGGCTGTGGGAAGAAAAGGTGGGCGAGCTTGCGCCGATGGGGTTCGGTCACGCCGACCTTATCATCGCCGTGCCGAAGGCTTGGGTCGACGTGACCACGCTTGACGATCTCGACGCGGTGGCGGCGGCGTTCCGGCGTCGTCACGGTTTCCGCCTGCGCATCGCGACCAAGTATCACCGCCTCATCCGCGACTATCTGCGCGACAACGGGGTGGCCGATTACCAGTTGGTCGACAGTCAGGGCGCGACCGAGGGCACGGTGAAGAACGAGACCGCCGAGGCGATTGCCGACATCACCTCGACCGGGGAAACCCTGCGCGCGAACCATCTCAAGGTACTCTCCGGCGGCCCGGTGCACCGCTCGCAGGCGACGCTGTTCAAAAGCCGCATGGCCGAGTGGTCCAAGGACGACCGCCGCATCCTGACCGACCTCAAGGACCGTCTCGGGCTCGAAGACTGACGCAGGCGCCGGAACCGACGGACTGAGCCTGCGTTCTTCCCTTGAACGAGGGAGAGCGCATGTCCGATCACCATAACACCGCTGCGAACTGGGCCCGTGAACTTGGCCGGCGAACGGGGCGCGTCTTTCGCGGCGGACCCGGCCCCGCGACCGACGACGGCGACGAAAGGCGCGAACGGCCGGGGCGTCGCCCGTCGCGCAGGAAACGCATCGCAATCGGGGCGGGGACGCTTGCGCTTTGCGCGCTGCTGGTCGGAGGCGCTTTCGTTTTCACGCTTTCCGATCTCGACCGCTACGAGGTGAACACCGAGACCGTCCTTCAATTCGAGGATTCCAAAGGCGGCCCGCTCATGCTGCGCGGCGAAGTTCCGTCGGCCTATGTCACGCTGGACGAGATGCCCGTGCATCTCGCCGAAGCCGTGGTCGCGATCGAGGATCGCCGGTTCTTTTCCCACGGTGGTATCGACCCCCGGTCGGTCGGGCGGGCGGTCATGGCCAATGCCTCGGCCGGTGAAATCGTCGAAGGGGGCAGCACGATTTCGCAACAGCTTATCAAGATCAGCTATCTCGAACCCGAGCGGACGTGGCGGCGCAAGTTTCACGAGGCGCTGCTCACGCTGTCGCTGGAACGCCGCTATTCCAAGGAAGACATCCTCGAACGCTACATGAACGCGGTGTACTTGGGCAGCGGTGCGCGCGGGATGGGGGGCGCGTCGAAGGTCTATTTCGGCAAGCCCGTCTCCGAGCTGTCCCTCGCCGAAAGCGCGGCCCTCGCCGCGACGATCCAGCTGCCCTCCGCCGTGAACCTTTATTCCGATCCCGAGGCGCTCAAATCCCGCGCGGTCCAGACCATCCGCAACATGCGCGCGGACGGCAAGATCGACGCGACCGAGGCGAATGCGGCGGTTGCGGAATTGACGGTCATGCAACCGACGCAAGCGAAAGGCAGCTACGGCGGGTGGTTCGCCGATGTCGTGGCGGCCCAGACCGAAACGCTGGCCGACAGGTTCGACCAGCCGGGCAGCGTGCGCACGACATTGGACCCGGACATGCAGGCGCAGGCCGAGGCCGCGGTGAACAAGGTGCTTGCCGGCACGCCGCATCAGGCCGCGCTCGTCGCGCTGGACCCGGAGGGGCGCGTGGTCGCGATGGTCGGCGGGCGCGACTATGCCGACAGCCAGTTCAACCGGGCGACGCAGGCGCAGCGTCAGCCGGGATCGACCTTCAAGACCTTCGTTTACATGACGGCGCTGGCTGAGGGCATGTCGCCCGACGACGTGATCGAAGATGCGCCCGTCGAGATCGATGGCTACACGCCCGACAATTTCGATGGCCGCTATCATGGCCGCGTCACGCTCACGACCGCTTTCGCGAATTCCTTCAACGCGGCGGCCGTGAACCTTGGTCAGGCCGTGGGGCTCGACAACGTCGCCGCGACGGCGCGCGCGCTGGGACTGGACGCCGAGGTCTCCGCCACGCCGTCGCTCGCGCTTGGGGCGTCCGAAGTCACCTTGCTCGACCTCACCGAAGCCTATGCCGGGATCGCCACCGGGCGGATGCCGTTCAAGTCGCATTTCGTCGAGGGCATCACCGCCGGGCAGACGGGCGAGTATTTTCCGTTCGACTGGCAAGATCCGGCGCCGAGCGCGATGAGCGAAAAGCTGGACCCGGTGCGCGAACAGATCGCGGGCATGTTGCGCGCGACCGTGACGGACGGGACGGGTAAGGCCGTCGCGGGTGTGCCGGGGGCGGTGGGCAAGACCGGCACCAGCCAGAATTTCCGCGATGCGTGGTTCGTGGGCTGGGGCAACGGTCATGTGGTCGGCGTCTGGGTCGGCAATGACGACAACAGCCCGATGGAGGGCGTGACGGGCGGCAGCCTTCCGGCACAGATCTGGGCCGCGTTCCTCGAGGGTGCCGGGGGCGACGCGCAGACGGGGCCGGTGGCCCAAGACCCGGCCCCCGAAGTCGTCGCGCGCGAGGGCCAGCCGCAAGACGTGGCCCCGGCGGCGAATACCGATGCCCTGCGCGACGTCATCGCCGGGATCACGCGGACGGGCGAGATCGACGGGCAGGCGCTGGAACGCGCGGTGCGGGGCCTGTTGAATCAGGGCGGCGCGGCGACGGCGCAGGCCGGATCGTGCAACGTCGCCTCGTGCGACCGCGCCTATCGGTCTTTCCGCGCCTCGGACTGCACCTATCAGCCCTATGGTGGCGGGCCGCGCAAGCTTTGCACCCGGTAAGCAGCGCTCGGGCGGCGCTTCGGGCGGGCGGGTTGTCCGATGCCACTGGCGAGCCCGCTGTCCAGCCCCTATGTTCTTGGAAACGAAAGGGGTTCGGCGTTGATTTTCAACGATATCGCGGATGGCATCGTCCGGCAGGTCGAGGCGGTGGGAAACGGCGTGAACGAGGCGCTGTTCGAACCCGTGATCCGGCTGGGCGTCACCGGGTTGTCGCGTGCGGGCAAAACCGTGTTCATCACCTCGCTCGTCGCGAACTTGATGAACCGCGAGAGGATGCCGGGCTTTCTGCCGGCCGCCGAGGGGCGCGTCCTGACCGCCTTTCTCCAGCCGCAGCCGCATGACGACGTGCCGCGCTTCGACTATGAAAGCCACCTGTCGGCCATGACCGGGCCGGACCCGCACTGGCCGCAATCGACGCGGGCGGTGAGCGAGTTGCGCTTGTCCTTCCGCGTCAAACCCGGCGGGCTTCTGTCCGGGCTGCGATCGCCCCGCACCGTGCATCTGGATATCGTGGATTACCCCGGTGAATGGCTGCTCGATCTGGCGCTTCTCGACATGGACTATGCCACGTGGTCCGAGGACGCGCTGAAACGGGCCGAGCCGCGCAAGATGGGGGGCGATTTCCTTGCCTCTGCCCACGCCGCCGATCCGGCGGGCGAATATGACGAGGCGACGGCCAAGACCTTGTCGTCGGATTTCGCCGCCTACCTGCGCGACGCGCGCGAGGCCGGGTTTTCTGACTGCACGCCGGGGCGGTTCCTGCTGCCCGGCGAGATGGCGGGGTCGCCCGCGCTAACGTTCGCGCCGCTCCCGACGCCCACGCGCGCGCCGCGGGGGTCGCTCCACCGCGAGTTCGAGCGTCGGTTCGAGGCTTATAAATCCAAGGTGGTGAAGCCCTTCTTCCGCGATCATTTTTCCCGCATCGACCGCCAGATCGTGCTGGTCGACGTGCTGGGCGCGATCCACGCGGGGCCTGCGGCGCTGGAAGACCTGCGACGGGCGATGGCGGAAATTCTGTCGGCCTTCCGGCCTGGTCGCAACGCGTGGCTCACCTCGCTTTTGACAGGGCGGCGGGTCGAGAAGATCCTGTTCGCGGCGACCAAGGCCGACCATTTGCACCACACGCAGCACCCGCGCCTGACCGCCGTGATGTCGGCGCTGATGCGCGAGGCCAAGGATCGCGCGGATTTCGCCGGGGCAAGCACGGCGGCCATGTCCATCGCGGCGCTGCGGACGACGACCGAAGAGACGCTGGACCATCAGGGTCGCAAGCTCGACTGCGTGCGCGGCACGCTTCTGGACACCGGAAAACGCGCGGCGTTCTATCCCGGCGATCTGCCCGAAGATCCGGCACGGCTGCTCAAGCCCGCGCGCGACGGGGCCAAGGCGTGGCTCGACGAGGATTACGGGATCATGCGGTTCGCGCCCGCCGAAATCACGTTGAAACCGGGCGAGGGTCCGCCGCATATCCGGCTCGACCGCGCCGCCGAATTCCTGCTGGGGGATCGGCTGTGAGAGCGGTGCGCATAACCCGCGCCCGGCCATGGGAGACGCCCGTGCTGGCGCGCATCCTGTGGGATTTCGGGGGCGAGGCCGCGTGGCTGCCCCGTGTGCGCACCCGGACCGAAGAGGCGCGGCTCATTCGCCGGATGGTGCGCCGCGGATGGGTCCATGTCGCCCGCCGTGGCGCGCGCGTCGTCGGGTTCATCGCCGCGGGCGAGGGCGAGATTCACGCGCTCTACCTGCTGCCCGAAGCACGGGGGCAGGGGATCGGACAGGCGCTGATCGCCCATGCGCAGGCGCGTTCGCCCCGTCTGGGCCTTTGGGCCCATGCCGCCAACCATCCCGCGCGCCGCTTTTACGCCGCCGCCGGGTTCCGGCCTGTGTCGGTGGGCGCATCGAATGACGAGCGGCTCACGGAAATCCGATTTGAGTGGGAGGGTGCGGCATGAGCAAAGGCCCGGTTCTGATCGACCTCGAAGAAGGCGCGCCCGCCAAGGAAACGCCCGCCACCGCACCACCCGTGCCCGACCCGGAGCCGGACCTGCCACAGCCCCGCGCAATGGAAATGGCGGCCCGGATCGCCGCGCGCAGACCCTCGCGGCTGTCGCGCTGGTTCTGGTCGCTGGCCCTGTCGCTTGTGGCGTTCGCCGCATCCGTCGCGGCTTGGGAATTCGTGACGACGCTGCTCGAACGCAACCCGGTGCTGGGTCTGATCGCCACGGTGCTGACGGTCGCCTTCGTCGTGGTCCTGCTTATCATCGCGTTGCGGGAGCTGGCGGCCTTTGCCCGCCTGCGGCGCGTCGACGACATCCACGCGGCGGCGGATGCGGCGCTGACCCATGCCGATCTGGCCGAGGCGAAGGGCGTCATCGAACGGCTGCGTCGTCTCTTCCGTGGGCGCGAGGATCTGCGCTGGGGTCTGGATCGTCTGGCCGAACGTGAGGGCGACGTCTTCGATGCGGACGGGCTGATCCATCTGGCCGAGGCCGAGTTGCTCGGGCCATTGGACGAATTGGCCAAACGCGAGGTCGAGGCAGCGGCGCGGCAAGTCGCCACGGTGACGGCCATCGTCCCGCTCGCTCTGGCGGATGTTGTCACGGCGTTGACCTCGAACATCCGAATGATCCGGCGGATCGCGGAGATTTACGGGGGCCGCGCGGGTGCACTTGGTGCGTGGCGGCTGACGCGGGCGGTGATGACACATCTGGTTGCCACAGGGGCCGTCGCGGTGGGCGATGACCTGATCCAATCGGTCGTGGGCGGCACGGCGCTCTCGCGCATTTCGCGCCGCTTCGGCGAGGGCGTCGTGAACGGCGCGCTGACCGCGCGTGTGGGCGTGGCCGCGATGGAGGTGTGCAGGCCCCTCCCGTTTTCGCGTGAGAAGAAGCCCTCGGTCACCCGGTTGGTGCAACGGGCGCTGACGGGGCTGTTCGGCTCGAAAAGCTGACAGTTGCGGACCGTCGCCAAGGGGCGCTATACCCCCGCCCATGATGCACATGGCGATCATCATTCGAATTAGCGGCCCGGCTCTCACCTGAGACGCCGGGACAAGGCGTATGGACCCCGCGCCGCCCTTCCCCTACACACACCGCGACCAGAATTCGAAGGACACACCCGATGTGCGCCGACACGCCTGACTACAAAGATACCCTGAATCTGCCCGAGACGGATTTTCCGATGCGTGCGGGCCTGCCGAACCGCGAACCCGGCTGGCTGGACCGCTGGGAAAAGATCGGCGTTTACGACCGCCTGCGCGAGAAACAGGGGCGCCCGCCTTTCACGCTGCACGATGGGCCGCCCTATGCCAACGGTCACCTGCACATCGGTCACGCGCTGAATAAGATCCTCAAGGACATGATCGTGCGCAGCCAGCAGATGCTGGGCCATGACGCGCGGTACGTGCCGGGCTGGGATTGTCACGGCCTTCCGATCGAATGGAAGATCGAAGAGCAGTACCGCAAGAAGGGCAAGAACAAGGACGAAGTGCCGGTCATCGACTTCCGTCAGGAATGCCGCCGATTTGCCGAAGGCTGGATCGACATCCAGCGTGAGGAGTTCAAGCGTCTCGGCGTGACCGGCAACTGGGCCGATCCGTACTTGACGATGGATTACCACGCCGAGGCCGTGATCGCGGAAGAGTTCATGAAGTTTCTCATGAACGGTACGCTCTATCAGGGCTCGAAGCCCGTGATGTGGAGCCCGGTGGAAAAGACCGCGCTGGCCGAGGCCGAGGTCGAATACCACGACAAGGAAAGCTTCACGATCTGGGTGAAATTCAAGGTCACCGACTTCAATGTGAAGGACGAGGATCGCATGTCCGAGGAAGAGACCTCGGAGATGCGCGAGGCCGTGGCGCAGACGCTGGCCGAAACGCGCGAGAAATTCCTCGGCGCAAACGTTGTGATCTGGACGACGACGCCTTGGACCATCCCGTCGAACAAGGCGGTCGTGTTCGGGGCCGACTATCAATATGGCCTCTACGAAGTCACCGACACGCCCGAAGAATGCTGGGCGAGCGTGGGCGAACGCTTTATCCTTGCCGACAAGCTGGCAGCGCAGACCTTTGCGCGCGCCCGTCTGGAGGAAGGACAGTGGAAGCGCGTCTCCGATGTGACCGCGCATCAACTGGCCGCCATGACACTGGCCCACCCGCTTGCCGGGGCCGAAGGGTCGAACGGCGAATGGGACCAGCCGCGCGATTTCCGGGCCGCCGATTTCGTGACGGACGAGGAAGGCACCGGGTTCGTCCATTGTGCGCCCTCGCACGGGATGGAGGAATACGAGCTTTATCGTGACCTCGGGATGCTCGATCAGGTCATCACCTACAACGTGATGGACGACGGCGGCTTCCGCGCCGATCTGCCGTTCTTCGGCGGCAAATACATCCTGAACCGCAAGGGCGGGGAGGGCGATGCCAACAAGACCGTCATCGACAAGCTGGTCGAGGTCGGCGGGCTCTTGGCACGTGGCAAGATCAAGCACAGCTATCCGCACAGCTGGCGCTCGAAGGCTCCGGTGATCTATCGCAACACCTCGCAGTGGTTCGCCGCCGTCGATGCCAAGCTTGACGACGGGATGGGGCAGTATGGCGACACGATCCGTTCGCGCGCGCTAACCTCGATCGACGAGCTCGTGAAGTGGACGCCGCAGACCGGGCGCAACCGGCTCTATTCGATGATCGAAAGCCGCCCCGACTGGGTGCTGTCGCGCCAACGCGCCTGGGGTGTGCCGCTGACCTGCTTCACCAAGAAGGGTGCGCTGCCGACCGATCCCGACTTCCTGCTGCGCGATGAAACCGTGAACGCGCGGGTCGTGGCCGAGTTCGAGGCGAAGGGCGCGGACGTCTGGTATGAGGACGGGTTCAAGGAGCGCGTGCTCGGCAATGTCGTGAACCCGGACGACTACGAACAGGTGTTCGACGTGCTCGACGTGTGGTTCGACTCTGGTTCGACCCATGCCTTCGTGCTGCGCGACCGCCCGGACGGGTCCGAGGACGGGATCGCGGATCTGTATCTCGAAGGCACGGACCAGCACCGTGGCTGGTTCCATTCGTCGCTGCTTCAGGCCTGCGGGACCAAGGGCCGCGCACCCTATCGCGGGGTGCTGACGCATGGCTTCACGCTCGACGAGAAGGGCATGAAGATGTCCAAGTCGCTGGGCAACACCATCGCGCCCGAGGATGTGACCAAACAGTATGGCGCGGACATCCTGCGACTGTGGGTGGCGCAGTCGGATTACACCGCCGACCTGCGGATCGGGCAGGAGATTCTGAAAGGGACCGCCGACAGCTATCGCCGCCTGCGCAACACGATGCGTTTCATCCTCGGCAACCTCGCGGGCTTCTCGGACGACGAGAAGGTCGATGTGGCGGACATGCCGGAGCTGGAACGCTGGGTGTTGCACCGGATCGCGGAACTTGACGAAATCGTACGTCAGGGGTTTGCCGACTACGATTTCCAGGGGCTTTTCCAGCAGGTTTTCAACTTCGCGACCGTGGACCTGTCGTCGGTGTATTTCGACATCCGCAAGGATGCGCTCTACTGCGACGCGGACGATAGCACGCGCCGCCGCGCCGCGCGCACCGTGCTCGACATCCTGTTCCATCGTCTGACCACGTGGCTCGCGCCGATCCTGGTCTTCACGATGGAAGAGGTCTGGCTGGAGCGGTTCCCGGGCGACGAAAGCTCGGTCCACCTCGTCGATATTCCCGAGACGCCAGCGGCGTGGAGGGACGAGGCGCTCGCGGCCAAGTGGGCCGGTATCCGCAAGGTGCGCCGGGTCGTGACCGCCGCGCTCGAAGTGCAGCGCCGGGACAAGGTGATCGGGGCGTCACTCGAAGCGGCACCCGTTGTGCATGTCGAGGACGCCGAGGTCGCCAAGGCGCTGGGCACCGTGCATTTCGCCGACATCTGCATCACCTCGGGCGTGTCGGTGACGACTGACCCCGCGCCTGCCGAAGCCTTCCGCCTGCCGGATGCGCCGGGCGTGGCTGTGGTGTTCGAGACGGCGGATGGCGAGAAATGCCAACGCTGCTGGAAGATCCTGCCGGACGTGGGCACCCATTCGCATGACGGCGTCTGTGGGCGCTGCGACGAGGCGCTGGGGTGACCATCCGCGTCGAGAGCCCGGTCGGCCCGCTTTACGTGAGCGAGGGCGACGGGGCGATCACGCAGGTATCCTGGCGCACGGCGGAACTGGGGGAAGAAACCCCGGTTCTAGCCGAGGCGCGGGTGCAGTTAGGCGAATACTTCGATGGAAAGCGGCAGGCGTTCGACCTGCCGCTTTTCGTTTCAGGCTCGGACTTTCAGCTTCAGGTCTGCGCGGCGATGTCCGCGATTCCGTTCGGGGAAACCCGCACCTATGGCGACATCGCCCGCGACCTTGGGGTGCCCGCGCAGGCGGTGGGGCAGGCCTGCGGCGGCAATCCGATCCCGGTCATCATCCCGTGCCACAGGGTTCTTGGCGCCAATTCGCTTGGCGGTTTTTCCGGGGAAGGCGGGGTCGAAACCAAGGTCGCGCTTTTGCGGCATGAGGGTGCCGCGGGGCTGCTGATCTAGGCGGTTCCCGCGGCGCTGCGCTGCGGGATGATCTGCTGCGCGATACCGGCGAACAGCAGGTAGACGCTGGTGATAACGATGCCCCAATGCGCCCATAGGCCGGGGGCGAAATCGAACCAAGCCGCCCAGCCTGCGAAGCCGGTCCACGCGATCGCGATGGGAAGCGACAGCTTGCGCCAGCGCACGGTGCGGGCCGGGTGGATGAATTTGAGCGGCGTGAACATCGCGATGGCGAGCGCCACGACCAGAACCAGCGTGATCCAGAAATTCGGCTCGGTCGCGAACAGCACCACGACCACCATGTTCCAGCAGCCCGGGAAGCCCGCGAAGGAGTTGTCCTTGGTCTTCATCCGGCTGTCGGCGAAGTAGAGCGCCGAGGCGTAGGTGATGAGGATGATCGCGATCCACCCCGTCCAGCCGGGGAGGATGCCGGACTTGAACAGCGCGTAGGCCGGGATGAACACGTATGTCAGATAGTCGATGATAAGGTCCATCAAGACCCCGTCGATCTGCTTGGCGTATCGCTTCACGTCATAGCGCCGCGCCAGCGGGCCGTCGATTCCGTCGACGATGAAGGCGACGACGAGCCAGACATACATCAGGCCCCATTCCTCTTCGACGGCGGCAAGCATGGCCAGCATCGCGCAGATGGCGCCGATTGCGGTGAAGAGGTGGACGGCAATCGCCTTTAACTCGCGGGTCATGCCCGACTTGATGGACGATCAACGAAGGCAGGACAAGCCCCGACTGGGTCAGCGCAGTTCACGCATGGTCGCATAAAGCTGATGGATGCCATCGACGGTCGGAGGGATCGGCTGTTGGCTGACCGCAGGGGGCGGGGGTAGCGGTGCGCCGTTCAGCGGCTGAAGCTCGGCCGTCCCTGCGCGGCCTTGCACCGATGCGCCCGGTCCGGAGGCGCTGGTGACCGGACCGCCCGCGTCGGGCGCGGCCCCGCGTGCCGTTTTTTCCATCGCATCAGTGAAATTGCCCGCCTTGCCCTCGGCGGCGATGGTGGTGATGGCGTTCAGGGCCTTGCCGGCCAACATGAGGGGCACGGCGGCCCCGGCTGCTGCTGCAAACATGGCTCGTCCTTTCTGGTCAAGCGAATCTGCCGACCAGCATGGCGCCAAGCTTTCAAGATTTTCCTAACGCGCGCGGATGGGCGCGGTCATAGACCTCCATCAGCCGTTGGGTGTCGACCGCCGTATAGGCCTGCGTGGTGGACAGTGAGGCATGGCCGAGCAGCTCCTGTATCGCCCTGAGGTCGCCGCCCGCGTTCAGAAGATGCGTCGCGAAGCTGTGGCGCATCGCGTGCGGCGTGGCGGTCGCGGGCAGGCCCAGTTGCAGGCGCGCGCTTTCCATCGCCTTCTGCACCGTGCGCGGACCCAGCGCCTTGCCGCGTGCGCCATAGAACAGGGGCGTGCCGTCGGTCACCGGGTAGGGGCAGAGGCGGACGTAACTTGCGACCGCATCGCGCGCGGCGGGCAGGACTGGAACCAGCCGCTCTTTCCCGCCCTTGCCGACGATGCGCAGAACGTCGGGCAGGGGGTGGGCGCGTCCCGTCAGGCCCAATGCCTCGGAGATCCGCAATCCGCACCCGTAGAGCAGCGTGACGACGGCGGCGTCGCGGGCCCCGATCCAGCCGTCGCGGGCCTGAATGGCCGTGGTCGCGATGACCTCTTCCGCGGCCTCCTGCGACACGGGGCGGGGCAGTTTGGCGGTAAACTTGGGCGCGCGGGTCGACAGGACGGTCGAGGCATCGAACCCGTCACGGTCCGACAGCCAGCGGTAAAAGCCCTTGACCGCCGACAGGGCGCGGGCGAGCGACCGGGCCGACAGGCCGCCGGCGCGTTCCGATGCCATCCAGGCGCGCATGTCGGAGATCGTGACGCTGGCGAGCGCGGTTCGCCCGTGCGAGGTGCCGTGGTGGGCCGACAGGAACGCAAGGAAACTGACCACATCCTTGCGATAGGCTTCGATCGTATTGGCCGCCGCCCCGTCGAGCGCGCGCAGATGGTCGAGCCAACCGGACAGCGCATCGCGTGCGCCATCGGATATGACGATCCCGTCAGGCATTCAGTTTTGCGATCTCTTCACGCGTGAAATCGGCAGGTTCCACGCGATGCTTGGCCAATTCAAACCTCGGCTCACGCCAGCCAGCGGCGCATCGTGCGTTCGAACACGCCGCCGAAATAGGTCAGAAGGTCGGTACCCTGACCCGGCTTGAACTGGTGCGGGTCTTCTGCGCCCATGACCAGCATACCGGGCAGACGGCCTTCGCCGATGTCGAGCCGGATCAGCGCCTCGGACCGAATCCAGTAGCCGGAGTCGCCGAACAGCTTCTTGTCCTGCTCCTGCACCTGTCGCAGCGTGACCGACGGTCCGCCGTGTTCACGCGGGCGCCCGATGTAGTCGTCCGAGAAGCCGCGCGGGGCGGTGACGAGCACGTCGCCCACCTTCTTCAGCGCAGGGTCCGCTTCGGTCATTTCGGTTTCAAGAACCAGCCGCAGGCAATCGACGCGCAGAACATCCGCGATATCCGTGCCAAGCTCGTGCAGGAGCGTTTCGAAGTCGTCCTGTTCGAGAATGCGCAGGGTCGCCCGGTGGATGATGTTCATCCCCGCGAGGTTTTCATAGGCCGCCGCGATCACCGAGCGGTGCGTGTCCTCAAGGCGGTCGAGGCGGCTTTCCAGCCGTTCCATCGCGATCCCGCGCAGATCGACGATATTCGCGCCCATGGCACGTTCGTTCGCCGCGATCAGGGCGCGCATCATGTCGTGATCTTCGAGGATGACCTCTGGCTGGGTCAGAAGCTGCTCGCGCACGTCTTCGGTAATGGGAGCGTTGCTCGTCATTCGCCTGTCCTAACTGCCGTTTTTTCGTTTCTTGACAGTGAGTCTAGCAGGTCGCGAATCGGATTTCTGCAACTTTTTTACGAAAAACGGGACCATGAGGCCCCGTTTCATCAGTTTTGTGACATTCGACCCGGTTCAGAGGATCTTGATGCCCGCCGCCTTGATGTCGGCGAGGAAGGCGTCGAGCCCCTTGTCGGTCAGCGGATGGTTCGCCATCGCCTTGATGACGCCCGGCGGTGCGGTCATCACGTCGGCACCGATCAACGCGGCGTCCTTCACGTGGTTGACGGTGCGGATCGAGGCGGCGAGGATTTGCGTCTCGTAGCCGTAGTTGTCATAGATCGTGCGGATTTCGGAGATCAGTTCCATGCCGTCCATGTTGATGTCGTCCAGCCGCCCGATGAAGGGCGAGATGAAGGTCGCGCCCGCCTTGGCGGCCAGAAGCGCCTGGTTGGCCGAGAAGCACAGCGTGACGTTCACCATGTGGCCGTCGTCGGTCAGCGCCTTGCAGGCTTTGAGCCCGTCGAGCGTGAGCGGCACCTTGACCGCGATGTTGCCCGCGATCTCGACAAGCTTGCGGCCCTCGGCGATCATCTGGTTCGCATCGGTCGCGGTCACCTCGGCCGAGACGGGGCCATCCACGATCTCGCAGATTTCTTTCGTCACCTCGAGGATGTCGCGCCCCGACTTCTTGATGAGCGAGGGGTTGGTGGTCACCCCGTCGAGCAGGCCGAGATCGTTGAGTTCCCGGATGGCATCGACGTCGGCGGTATCGGCAAAGAATTTCATGGCAGCGTCCCTGGGTCGGATGGTCGAAAATGTTAGCGGTGTCATACAGGAGGTGATCCGCCGCAGAAAGCCCCCCTTTGCCGATTTGCGAGGGTTCGCCGGGATCGTCCGACATGGCTGAGTTTTTCGACGAAGGGGGCCGGGTTTCGGTCCTGACCACTCAGGGCATCGACCGGCTGCTCACCTACCGCGCGCCCGAAGGCGGCTGCTGGGAGGGCGCCTTCGTCGAAGTGCCCCTTGGTCCGCGCATGGTCATGGGCGTGGTCTGGGGTCCGGGCGAGCAGGGGTTCGACGCCTCGAAACTGCGCGCCGTCATCCGGGTGCTCGACGTGCCGCCGATGCGTGCGGAGATGGCCGAGTTCCTCACCCGTGTCGGGGATTACACGCTCACGCCGATGAATTTCATGCTGCGGCTGGCGACCCGCGCGCCCGGCCTCACCAATCCGCCGTCGATGCGCAAGATCTATCGCTTGGGCCACAATGAACCGGACCGCAAGACCGAGGCGCGCGAGCGTGTGCTGGAGGTGTTGGAATCGCAGGCGCATTCGGCCTTCACGCTCAAGGAACTGGCAGAAGAGGCGGGCGTCACCTCTTCCGTCGTCAAGGGGCTGGTGAAACTCGGCGCGGTCGAGGAAGAGGAAAGCCCACGCGATCTGCCGTTCCCCCATCTCGACTACACCGCGCCGGGCAAGGCGCTGACCGGGGATCAGGCGGCGGCTGCCGGTGCGCTGCGCGACGGCGTGCGATCCGGCACATTCGGCGCGACGCTTCTGCGCGGCGTCACCGGATCGGGCAAGACCGAGGTCTATCTGGAAGCGGTGGCCGAATGTCTGGCGCAGGGCCGTCAGGCGCTCGTCCTCCTGCCGGAGATCGCCCTGACCTCGGAATTCCTGAAACGGGTCGAGGAACGCTTCGGCGCGAAACCCGCCGAATGGCATTCCGGCGTGACCATGACCGAACGGCGCCGCGTCTGGCGCATGGTGGCCGAAGGCGGCGCGCAGATGGTGATCGGCGCGCGCTCGGCCCTGTTCCTGCCGTTTCGCGACATCGGCCTGATCGTCGTGGATGAGGAGCACGACAATTCCTACAAGCAGGAGGATGGCGTGCTCTATTCGGCGCGCGATATGTCGGTGCTGCGCGGGTCCATCAACGGCGCACAGGTGGTGCTGGCCTCGGCCACCCCATCGCTCGAGACATGGGCCAACGCGCAGGCCGGGAAATACAATCGCCTCGATCTGACCAGCCGGTTCGGCCCCGCCGTTCTGCCGGAAATGCGCACCATCGACATGCGGCAGGAGGATCTTCCGGGCAATCGCTGGATCTCGCCCACGCTCGCAACCGCCGTGCGTGGCCGGATCGACGAGGGCGAGCAGGCGCTGATCTTCCTCAATCGCCGTGGCTATGCGCCGGTCACGGTCTGCCGCGCCTGCGGCCACCAGATCGGCTGCGACCACTGCGACGCGCGCATGGTCGAACACCGCTTCCTCAAGCGTCTCGTCTGTCACCAATGCGGCGAGACGAAACCGATGCCGGAGGCCTGCCCGTCCTGCGAGGCCGAGGGCAAACTCGCCCCCGTCGGGCCGGGGGTGGAGCGGATGGCCGAAGAAGTGGCCGAGACCTTCCCGGATGCGCGGGTCGCCGTGCTGTCCTCGGACCTCTTCGCCAGCGCCCGCGCGCTCAAGGCGCAGATCGAGCTGATCGCGGCGGGCGGGGCCGACATCATCATCGGCACGCAGATCGTGGCCAAGGGGCACAACTTCCCCAAGCTCACACTCGTCGGCGTGATCGACGCGGACCTCGGCCTGCAAGGCTCGGATCTGCGCGCCGCCGAGCGCACGTTTCAATTGATCCGGCAGGTCGCGGGCCGGGCCGGGCGCGGCGATGTCTCCGGCCTCGCGCTGCTTCAGACGTTCCAGCCCGAACACCCGGTGATCCGCGCGATCCTGTCGGGCGATGAGGAAGGGTTCTGGAAAGCCGAAGCCTCGGAACGACAGGCGGCGGGCGTGCCCCCGTATGGGCGTCTGGCGGGCATCGTCATTTCCGCCCCAGACCTCGACGCGGCCATGAACCTGGGCACCGCGCTCGCCCGGGCCGACGGTCCCATCGTCCAGATCGGCGCGCAGGTCTTCGGGCCGGCCCCCGCACCCATCGCCCGCATCCGGGGCCGCCATCGCGTTCGCCTGCTCGTAAAGGCGCCCAAGACCGCCCCCCTGCAAACGGCATTGCGAAAGTGGCTGGCAAGCGTCGACCTCAGGGGCGACATCCGCCTCTCCGTCGATATCGACCCGCAAAGCTTCTACTGAACCGCGTTCCTCTTCTCTGTTTCCGGAAACCTCGGGGGTGTGGGGGCAGCGCCCCCACTTGAAGCAGGGGTTTGGGGGCAGCGCCCCCACGCGGGTCGACTTGCGCCCTGCGCAAGTCGAAACCTCTCACGCGGGCTGGCCCACCGGCCCGCGTTGATCGACGAGGAAATCCGTCGCCATCGCCCCGATCCACATGGAAAAGAGCGCGAGCCATGCGGTGCCGACGAAGATCGACCCGCCGGACACGCCCGCCCCGATCGCGCAGCCGCCCGCCAGCATCCCGCCGAAGCCCATCAGCGCGGCGCCCGCGAAGGCGCGGCGCATGTTCTGTTCGTTCTCGAACCCTTGAAACCGGAACTCGCGCTTGATCCAGCTTGCCACGAACGCGCCGATCACCACACCGGGGACAAGGCCGATGTCGAATTCCAGCGCCGGGTTCGGCTCAAGAAAGAACATGAGCGTATTGGCCGAAGGGCCGGTGAACGTGGCCGAGGTGACCGTGACCGGATCGAACGCCACCTGACTGAGCGAAAAGGTCAGCACCCATCCCAAAGCGACGGCGAAGCCGACGCCGGAGGCGAAGACGAGGCGCGCAGCGCCGATCTGGTTGCGCCGTGCCACGACCAGCGCGAGCACCGCGAGCGCGAGGCCAAGGGCGACGCCCGACCAGTCCGGCAGGCGGAGCGCGTGCAGCAGGTTCACGTTGGTCCCGCCTTCGGTCATCCAGACACGCGCAAGGCGGTCGCGCAGCGGGGCGAGCCAGCCGTGCAGCGACATCTGCGCCACCACGGCGAAGATCAGGCCGGACACGACCGAGCGCAGGTTGCCCGTGGCCGCCAGCACCAGAAGCCGCCCCGAACAACCACGGGCCAGCACCATGCCGACCCCGAACATCAGACCGCCGATGATCGCACCGGACCATGACCCGGTGACGGCCATCATCCGGGCGTCCTCGACCCGCATCCATCCCAGAAGCGACGCGCCCTGAACCCAGGCCAGCGCGGTCGAAAAGGTCAAGAGCCACACCGCGACCGACGGCCCCATCCGGCGCCGCGCGAATTCGACCGTCGCGGCGCGCAGGCAAAAACGCGAGCGTTGGGCCGCCACGCCGAAGACGATCCCGGTGACGAAGCCGAACAGCGCCCCGGTCTGGGTCTCTCCAATCCAGTCTATGAGCGGAACGATATCCATCGCGCGTCCTCCTGTTCGCGCTGTCTTGTGTCACGATCCCGCCCGGCGAGCCTTGATTTGGATCAGACGCATTCGCGGCACTGCATACGTCTCCTGTGCGCGGATGGCTCGGATCAGCGTCGCACTGTGCGGGTCCGAACAGGGATCGGGTCTCGCCAGAGCCTATGTGCGGCCCTATTGAGGGACATGCGATTTCACAAAGTCACTCTCGAAGAAGCCAGGAGCCTGCCGATCTGGCGCCAGCCCATCGCGCTTCTGGTGGTGACGGCGGCGGCGATGCCGATCGCCTTCGCGACGTGGAACGCGCTTCTCAACAACTTCGTCATCGAGGTCGCGGGCTTCACCGGGGTCGAGATCGGCTGGCTGCATTCGGTCCGCGAAATCCCCGGCTTCCTCGCCATCGGGGTCATCGCGCTCATCATGTTCGTTCGGGAGCAGGTTCTGGGCCTCATCGCGCTGTTGCTGCTGGGCGCGGCGACGGCGGTGACCGCATGGTTCCCGTCCTTGGGCGGCATCCTCACCATCACGATGCTCTCGTCGATCGGGTTCCACTACTACGAAACCGTGAATCAGTCGCTTCAACTGCAATGGATTCCGCGCGAGCGCGCGCCGCAGGTGCTGGGCTGGCTGGTGGCCGTGGCCTCTGCCGCGTCGCTCGCTTCCTACGGGTTGCTGGTGCTGACGTGGAAGGCGTTCGATCTGAGTTACAACTTCGTCTATCTCGCGGCGGGCGGGATCGCGACGCTCATGGCGATCGGTGCGCTCATCGTCTTTCCGCAATTCGAAAGCCCCGAGCCGCAGCTCAAGACCTTCGTGCTGCGCCGGCGCTACTGGCTTTACTACGCCCTACAGGCCATGTCGGGTGGGCGCCGCCAGATCTTCGTCGTGTTCGCGGCCTTCATGATGGTCGAGCGGTTCGGCTTCGAGGTGCACGAAGTCACGGCGCTGTTCATCATCAACTTCGTCGCCAACATGCTCTTCGCGCCGCTCATGGGTCGGGCCGTGGCGCGGTGGGGCGAGCGGCGGGCGCTCATGTTCGAATACGGGGGGCTGATCCTCGTCTTTCTCGCCTATGGCGGCATCTATTACTTCGGCTGGGGCGTGATGCTGGCGGGTGCGCTTTACGTCATCGACCATTTGTTCTTCTCACTGGCTTTCGCGATGAAGACCTATTTCCAGAAGATCGCGGATGTGCCCGATATCGCGCCGACGGCTGCCGTGGCGTTCACCATCAACCATATCGCGGCGGTGTTCCTTCCGGCGCTTCTGGGGTATCTCTGGGTGCAGTCGCCGGGTGCGGTGTTCGGGCTGGCGGCGGGCATGGCGGCGGCCTCGCTGATGCTGGCGATGCTGATCCCGCGACACCCGGAAAAGGGTCACGAGACCGTGTTGACCGGCACCGCGATCTCGCCCGCCGAGTGATCCGGGCCTATATTGCCGGGCAAAGGAGGACGCGATGTTTGGATTTTTCAAAGACCCCGAGATGGTGACGGCGGCGGATGCACTGCCGGGCCGCGACCATGCGATCCCCACGGCGGACGAGCACGCGGTGTTCGGTCGGCCTCTGACGATGGACGTGCCCGAGGGCATGGAGGTCGCGATTTTCGCGATGGGTTGCTACTGGGGCGTCGAGCGCAAGTTCTGGCAGGTGCCGGGCGTCTGGCTGACCATGGTCGGCAATGCGGGCGGCCACACGCCGAACCCGACCTATGAAGAGGTCTGCACGGGCCGCACTGGGCACGCCGAAGCGGTGCGCGTGGTCTATGACCCCAAACAGGTCAGCTACGAGGAGCTGCTTCAGGTGTTTTGGGAGGGTCACGACCCGACCCAGGGGATGCGTCAGGGCAACGACCGGGGCACGCAGTATCGTTCGGCGATCTACGCCGTGAACGACGCGCAACTCGCCGCGGCCAAGGCCAGCCGCGAACGGTTCCAGCCGCGCCTGTCCAAGGCGGGCTACGGCAAGATCACCACGGATATCGAGATGGCCGGACCGTTCTACTGGGCCGAGGACTATCACCAGCAATACTTGCACAAGCACCCGAACGGCTACTGCGGGCTGGGCGGCACCGGGGTCACCTGTCCGGTGGGCACCGACGCCTGAGCCGGGGCTGATACCTGAAACGACAAAGGCCGCGCGGGTTCTGGCGCGGCCTTTTTCATTCGTTCGCGGCGTGCCGGACTTACAGAATCCCGATCTCGGCCAGCGCGGTTTCCAGCTCTCGCGGCAGTTCGCTTTCACCTTGGCGACCTTTCGGCAGATCGCGCGGCGCGTCCTCGGGCTTGAGGTAACGCCAGCCCTGAAACGGACGCCGGGGCGCGGCGTGGGTGCGCACGACCTCACGGTCCAGCACCAGACCGCAGCGGCGGATGCCGTCCTCGCGCACGACCTCGTCCAGCCGCACGACCCGCTGGCGGGCGAGAATCACGCCCTTGAAGACCCAGTAAAGCGAGCCGCCGTTCAGCAGTTCCTCCTCGCGTTTCGGCCACATGCGGGTGACATGGCGCGGCTCGTAATCCGGGTCGCCCCCGGCGCGCATCTTTTGCCACGCGGTCAAATCTTCGACAGCTTCCGCGCCGACGCAGAGTTTCACCAGATTGATATGGCTCACCGTGTTCACCTCTTGTTCATCCCCCAAAATCTAGTGGTTGGGGATGACTCGCACCCATCATTAGCGTAATACTAGGTCTCCCCCGCTGACTGATTCAACCGGGGGCCGCCGCCCAATCGACCAAACCGACGTTCAAAAGGACGTGCTCATGACCCGTTTTGCCGCCCCAATCGCCGAACAGATCTGGGATATGAAATACCGTCTGAAGCAGGCGGACGGCACGCCGATCGACGAAACGATCGAAGGGACGTGGCACCGGATCGCGGATGCGCTGGCGGTGGGTGAGCCTGAGCAGGCGGATGAGTTCTATGCGGCGCTTGAGGATTTCAAATTCCTGCCCGCTGGCCGGATCACCGCGGGCGCAGGCACCGCGCGCAACGTGACGCTGTTCAACTGCTTCGTTATGGGCACCATCCCCGACAGCATGGGCGGCATCTTCGACATGCTGAAAGAGGCCGCGCTGACGATGCAGCAGGGCGGCGGGATCGGCTACGATTTCTCGACGATCCGGCCCAAGGGGGCAGGGGTCAAAGGCGTGGCCGCCGATGCCTCGGGCCCGCTCAGCTTCATGGACGTGTGGGACGCGATGTGCCGCACGATCATGTCCGCCGGCAGCCGCCGGGGCGCGATGATGGCGACGATGCGCTGCGACCACCCGGATATCGAGGATTTCATCGCCGCCAAATCCGACGCGGCCCGCCTGCGCATGTTCAATATGTCCGTGCTCGTGACCGACCCGTTCATGGAAGCGGTCAAATCCGGCGGCGCGTGGGATCTGACCTTCGACGGCACGACCTATCGCACCGTCGAGGCGCGCGATCTGTGGAACAAGATCATGCAGGCGACCTATGACTATGCCGAGCCGGGCGTGATCTTCATCGACCGCATCAACCAGATGAACAACCTGGCCTATTGCGAAACGATCGCGGCCACCAACCCCTGCGGCGAGCAGCCCCTGCCGCCCTACGGTGCCTGTCTGCTCGGGTCGATCAACCTTGCCCGACTGGTGGAGCACCCGTTCGAGGAGGCCGCGACGCTCGACTACGATGCGTTGAGCGACCTCGTTACCACCGCCGTTCGGATGATGGACAACGTGGTGGATGCCTCCCGCTTCCCGCTGGAGCAGCAGGCGCGTGAGGCCGAGGCCAAGCGCCGGATCGGGCTGGGCGTCACCGGGCTGGCCGATGCGCTGCTGATGCTCGGGCTGCGCTATGGCTCGGACGAGGCTGCCGAGCAGACCGAAGTCTGGATGAAAGCCATCGCCCGTGCCGCTTACCTCGCCAGTGTCGAGCTTGCGAAAGAGAAGGGGCCGTTCCCGCTGTTCGATGCCGAGGCCTATCTGGCCTCCGGCTCGCTTAAGCACATGGATGACGACGTGCGTGAGGCGATCCGCGAACACGGCATCCGCAACGCGCTGCTCACGTCGATCGCGCCGACCGGGACGATCAGCCTTTACGCGGGCAACGTGTCGTCGGGGATCGAGCCGGTGTTCGCCTATGCCTACACGCGAAAGGTGCTCCAGAAAGACGGGAGCCGGACCGAAGAAGAGGTCGTGGATTACGCCGTGCAGATGTGGCGCGACAAGTTCGGCGACGCTGACCTGCCGGATTACTTCGTGAACGCCCAGACGCTGGCCCCGATGGATCACGTCAAAATGCAGGCGGCGGCGCAGAAATGGGTCGATTCGTCGATCTCGAAGACGATCAACTGCCCCGAGGACATCAGCTTTGAGGGGTTCAAGGACGTCTACATGGAAGCGTGGGAGACGGGTTGCAAAGGCTGCACCACCTACCGCCCGAACAATGTGACGGGGTCGGTTCTGTCGGTGAGCGAAGAAACGTCGACCGCCCCCGAAATCGTCGCCACCACCGACGCCAAGCCGCGCCAGCCGCATGGTGACGTGGTCTATATTTCCGAGCCGCTGGACCGGCCGCAGGAACTGGACGGCTCGACCTACAAGCTCAAGTGGCCGGACAGCGAACACGCGATCTACATCACGATCAACGATCTGATCGTGGGCGGGCATCGGCGCCCGTTCGAGGTGTTCATCAACTCCAAGAACATGGAGCATTTCGCCTGGACCGTGGCGCTCACCCGCATGATCTCGGCGGTGTTCCGGCGCGGGGGCGACGTGACCTTTGTGGTCGAGGAACTGAAAGCGGTGTTCGACCCGCGCGGCGGCGCGTGGATGCAGGGCAAGTATATCCCCTCGATCCTCGCGGCCATCGGCGGCGTGATCGAGAAGCACATGATCGCCACCGGTTTCCTTGCCGGCGAAGGCATGGGGCTGAAGTCCGACCCGCAGGCCGACGTGGTCAACATCGGTCATCGCCCCGGCCCGGCCTGCCCGTCCTGCGGCCAGTACACCATGCAGATGATCGAGGGCTGCATGACCTGTTCGTCCTGCGGTCATTCCAAGTGCGGCTAAGCGCGGCGCGTTCAACGTAACGACCGCACTTGTCGCCTTGGGGGCGGCGCGATAGGGATGCGCCACGATATCACGTGAGGTTTCCATGCGCCTGTCCCGCTACTTCCTGCCCGTTCTCAAGGAGACGCCGTCCGAGGCGCAGATCGCCAGTCACCGCCTGATGTTGCGGGCCGGGATGATCAAGCAGCAGGCGGCGGGGATCTATTCGTGGCTTCCGCTGGGCTACAAGGTGCTCAAAAACATCGAGCGGATCGTGCATGAAGAGCAGCAGCGCGCGGGTCACATCCCGATCCTGATGCCGACGCTGCAATCGGCTGATCTGTGGCGCGAATCCGGGCGCTACGACGATTACGGGCAGGAGATGCTGCGCATCACCGACCGCCACGGGCGCGACATGCTCTATGGTCCGACGAACGAAGAGATGGTGACGGATATCTTCCGCGCCCATGTCGGCAGCTACAAGGATCTGCCGCTCACGCTTTACCACATCCAGTGGAAATTCCGGGACGAGATCCGCCCGCGGTTCGGCGTGATGCGGGGCCGCGAGTTCTTCATGAAGGACGGCTACACCTTCGACCTGACCCGCGAAGATGCGCTGCATGCCTATAACCGCCACCTCGTTAGCTACCTGCGCACCTATGAGCGCATGGGGCTTCAGGCGATCCCGATGCGGGCCGATGGCGGGCCGATCGGCGGCGACTACACCCACGAATTCCTCGTGCTGGCCGAAACCGGCGAATCCGAGGTGTTCTATGACAGCGAGATCACCGATCTGAAATTCGGCGACCGCGAAATCGACTATGACAGCGTCGAGGCCTGTCAGGCTGTGCTGGAAGAGTTCACCTCGCGCTACGCCCGCACGGACGAAACCCATGACGAGGCGCTGTTCAACGAAATCCCCGAAGAGCGCCGCCGCGTGGCGCGCGGGATCGAGGTCGGCCAGATCTTCTACTTCGGCACCAAGTATTCCGAGGCCATGGGGGCCACGGTGCAGGACAGCGACGGCAACAAGGTTCCGGTCGAGATGGGGTCGCACGGGATCGGCGTCAGCCGCCTTGTCGGGGCCCTGATCGAAGCGAACCACGACGACAAGGGCATCATCTGGCCCGAGGGCGTGACGCCGTTCCACTGCGGGATCGTCAACCTCAAGCAGGGCGATGACGAGGCCGACGCGGCCTGTGAGGCGCTTTACAAGGCGCTGACCGCCGCCGGGCTCGAGCCGCTTTACGACGACCGCAACGAACGCGCAGGCGGCAAGTTCGCGACGATGGACCTGATCGGTCTGCCGTGGCGCATCACGGTTGGGCCGCGCGGGCTCAAGAACGGTGTGGTCGAGCTGACGTCGCGCCGCACGGGCGAGAGCGAGGAACTGGCGCCGGAGGCCGCCGTCGCCAAGGTGCGCGAGATCTACGGGGTGTGATTTCGCGGCGCGAGGTCACCGAGCCGCAAGGGCTGTTTCATCCCTGCCGGGCTTACAGCTACGCGGCCATCGCGTTCATGCTCCATTCGATCGAAGAGCTGGAAGGGCTGGCGGCGTGGGTGGCGGCGCGGAACCTGCCGGTGGTCATCACCGCACCGCAACTGTCGCAGGCGATCACGTGGCTCGCCATCGCGGTTTTGGGTATCCTGATCGTCGGGCGGACGGTGACGAACCGCCCGGTCCAGATCATCGTCGCGGGCGTCGTCGGCGCGCTTCTGGCGAACGTGGTCAGCCACGTGGGCCTCAGCCTCGCGACCTGGACCTATATGCCGGGAACGGCCACCGCGCTGGCGCTGGTTCTGCCCTCTTGTCTTTGGCTTTACCGGCACATGGCCTTGGCTGACCCGGCGCGGCTGGTGGCCGCGGGCATCGGGGTGCTTGCCATGGCGCCGGTCACGTGGGTCGCGCTGGCGCTTGCCGCGTGACTTGACCGACGCCGCGCCAACGCCCAGACTCGCGCCCAAAAAAGGAGTGGAGCAGATGCGTATTCTGGCCCTTGCAGGCGGCATTGTCGGCGCGCTTGGCCTGTCGCAGTTTCCCGAGTTCTCGCAGCAGTATGTCCAGCGCCTGTCGGGCGCCGTGGATGAGTTGCGCGCGGTGACCGTCGTGTTCGACGGGGCGGCCAGTGCGGCCGGCCTGACACGTGAAGAGGCGTTGCGCGAAATGCAGTCGGGCAATTCCGGCCTCGTCGCCAGTGTGGGGTCGGGGATCGGCGAGCGGATCGCGCGGTATGAGCGGCTCAACGCCGATTACGAGGCGCTGGCACCCGCCACGCCGGTCGCGCGGCTGGCGAACGTCTGGCGTTTCCGTGATGAGGAACTTGTGGAGCGGACGTGGGAGCATTATCAACCCGCCGTGCCGGTCACCGTGGATGGCGCCATCACGGCGGGGATCGGGTTCGTCGCCGGATGGGCGGTGGTCGGCGGTCTGATCGCGCTTCTGCTCAGACCCTTCCGCCGCCGCCGCTACGCCTGAAAGGAATTGCCATGCCCATGCAGATGCGCTTCGCGCTGATTTCCGCGGGACTTTTGTTCGTCATGCCGCTGCTCGCGGGCATCCTGAAAGCCAGCGTGTTCTGGTGCCTCGCGATCTACGCGGTCTTCATCCTGAACGCGGCCATCGGGGCCAAGCGGGTCGGGCGCGAAGGCGGGCTGAAATCGATGCAGACGATTCTCATCACGCAGGGCGTGATGATCCTGATCTTCTATCTCATTGGCCGGTTCATCAACCTGATCGCCATGTCGGGCGACCGGGTGGACCTGACGCCGCTGCATTACGGGATCTTCGCCGTGATCGCGCTGGCGGCCATCGGGGCCGGCATGATCGCGTCGAAAAAGCCCGCGACTCCCGCCGAAACGGACACCAGCGACGCCTGAGGGCGCGCCGGTTACAGATCAGAAAGCCCGACCGTGGCCAACCGCACAGCCCCGTTTTCCCGTTTCGAATGGATGATCGCCTGGCGCTACCTGCGCGCGCGCCGGGCCGAAGGGGGCGTGTCCACGATGACGTGGATATCGCTGATCGGCATCACGCTCGCCGTGGCCGCGCTTATCATCACCCTGGCCGTGCGCACCGGGTTCCGGGCCGAATTCGTCGACACGATCCTCGGCGCGAACGCCCATGTCACGGTCTATACGGCGGGCGAGGTCACTGCGCAGGGCAACCTCGACCGGACGCTCAAGGATTATGACGCATGGGCCGACCGGATTGCCGGGGTCGAAGGCGTCACCCGGGCCGCGCCTCTGGTCAAGGGTCAGGTCATGGCCAACAACCAGGACCGTAACATCGGGGTTCAGATCTTCGGCATCCGCGCCGATGACCTGAAGACCATCCCCGGTATCGTGAACAACGAGACCTCGACCGGGAATATCGACGATTTTCAGGACGGGGTCGCCATCGGCCTTGGCGTCGCGCGGGAACTTGGGCTGGGGCTGGGCGACAAGATCCGCCTGATTTCCCCCAACGGGGTCAAGACGGCGTTCGGCACCAGCCCGCGCGTCAATGTCTACGACGTGAAGTATATCTTTTCCGCCGGCCGCTACGACATCGACGCCACCCGCGTCTACCTGCCCTTCCAAGAGGCGCAGTCCTATTTCAACAAGGAAGGATCGGCGGACGAGATCGAGGTCATGGTCGAGGACCCGGAAGAGATCAACCGCTATGTCGGTGCGGTGCTGGCGGCGGCTGGCGACGGTTCGCTCGTCTGGACGTGGGAGGACAGCGCGGGGTCGTTCCTGCGCGCGCTCGAGATCGAGGACAACGTGATGTTCATCATCCTGTCGGTGCTCGTGCTGATCGCGTCGATGAACATCGTCTCGGGCCTCATCATGCTGGTCAAGAACAAGGGGCGTGACATCGGCATCCTGCGGACTATCGGGTTGACCGAAGGGTCGGTCCTGCGCGTCTTTTTCCTGTGCGGGTCGGTCACGGGCATCGCGGGAACCGTGTTCGGCGTCATCCTCGGCTGCCTGTTCGCGATCTATATCGACCCGATCTTCGCCTTCGTGAACTACCTGTCGGGCGGCGGGGTCTGGGATCCGTCGATCCGGGGCATCTATGCGCTGCCCGCCAAGCTGCAACTGGGCGACGTGCTGTCGGCCGTGGGCATGTCGCTGGGCCTGAGCTTCATCGTCACGATCTTTCCGGCCCGCCGCGCCGCCCGGATGAACCCGGTGGAGGCGCTGCGCTATGAGTGATGTGCTGACGCTGGAAAGGATCGAAAAGGTCTACAACGCGGGCGAACCGGGCGAGGTCTCGGTGCTGAAAGGTGCGGATATTGCAATCGCACCCGGTGAGGTCGTGGCCCTCGTCGCGCCCTCGGGCGCCGGGAAATCCACGCTCCTGCACATCGCCGGTCTGCTCGACACGCCATCGGCGGGCCGCGTCGCCATCGGGGGCGAGGACGTGACCGATCTGGGCGACCGCCGCCGCACCGCGCTGCGCCGCTCGAAGATCGGGTTCATCTACCAGTTCCATCACCTGCTGCCGGAGTTCACGGCGGCCGAGAACATCATCCTGCCGCAGCTTGCGAACGGGGCCGCGCAGGGCACCGCGAAGGCGCGGGCGGCGATGCTGCTCGACCGTGTGGGCGTCGCGCACCGTGCCAGCCATCGCCCCGCCGAACTGTCGGGCGGCGAGCAACAGCGCGTGGCGTTCTGCCGGGCGCTGGCGAATGCGCCGGAGCTTCTGCTGGCCGACGAGCCGACCGGGAACCTCGACCCCGAAACCTCGGACCGGGTGTTCGGGGCGCTCATGGATCTAGTCCGTGAAACCGGGCTGTCGGCCCTGATCGCGACGCACAATCACGACCTCGCCGCGCGGATGGACCGGATCGTGCACCTTGATGGTGGGATGGTCACACCCAAGACGTGATACGACACATACCTCTTGCCGAATCGAGGTGACCCCCCAATCATTGAGTCGTATTTAGGGGGATACACCATATGTTGCGTAAACGACTTTCCATGCTCGCGCCGATCCTGGCCGCGACGATATTTTCCACGACCACGGCGCCTGCCAGCGCGGAAGAGGTCTTTTCATCATCCAACCGAGCGAACCAGCGGATCGTGGTGCGCGTCGACGTGTCGGAGCAGCGGATGACCGTGATTCAGGGCGGTCAAAGGCTTTACGACTGGGATGTGTCGACGGCGCGCGTGGGGAAATACACGCCGCGCGGCACGTTCCAGCCGCAGTTCTTTTCGCCCAATCACCGCTCGTCGAAATACGGCGGCGCGCCGATGCCGTGGTCGGTGTTCTACGACGGCGACTATGCGATCCACGGCACCGATGCGATCAGCCGGCTCGGCGCACCGGCCTCGGCCGGGTGCGTGCGACTGCATCCGGACAATGCCAAGCTCCTCTACGCGATGATCTTCGAGGCCGGGAAGGCAGAGACCTTCATCGTCGTTCAGGACTAGGTCCGGTTCGAAAACTGTGCGGGCTTGCGCCCGCGCAGGTCTTGCGCCGTCCCGCCTTCGGCGGGTCGTCGCGATGGGGGGAGGCCAGCCTCCCCCGTCTCGCCCTTTGGGGCGAGACTCCCCCTCCGAGGTATTTGAAGACCGAAGAAGCCGGATCAGGCTTTCTGAGTGAGCCAGACCCCGACCGCCATGAGGGCGATGCCCGCCGCCCGGGTCAGGCTGATCGGCGAAATGCGCGCGCCGAAGAGGCCGAACTGGTCGATCAGGGCGGCCGAGACGAGTTGCCCCAGCAGAACGAAGAACACCGCGTTGCCGACGCCGAAGCGGGGCGCGACGAAGGTGATCGAGAGCACGTAGAAGGCCACGAAGAACCCGCCGGTGAGCAGCACTTTCGGCGCATCCCCGAGCCGCGCGATGGCCGAGGGGCCGGTGAGGAGCGCGGCGATCAGGCCGATGGTGAAGGCGAGGCCGAAGGTCACGATGCCGGTGGCGAAGGGATTGCCGATCTTCTGACCCAGCTGCGAATTGATCGCGGCGAAGACGGGGATGCCGATCCCGGCGATCAGCATGGTCAGGGCGTAGCCGGTCGTGCCGTTCATGGGACCATGTAGGTTGCGGTGGCCGTGGCCACGGGTTTGTCGGAGGGTTCCGCGATCATCGTCGCATCGGCGAAGAGCACGGCCTTTCCGGCCCGCACCACGCGGGCGTGGCAGGCGACCCGCTCGCCCGCGCCGGGCCGGAGGAACACCGTGTCGAGGTTGGTGGTCGCCACAGGTTTGAATTCGCCGTAGTGGCCGATGGCGGCGAAGACCATCGCGGTGTCGGCCAGCGTCGCCAGTGCCTGACCCGAAACGATCCCGCCGACGCGGGCGATGTGGTCCGTTACGGGGATGGACAGGGTCGCGCCGTCCGGCCCGATCGCGTCGATGCGCATGTCGAGCGCGCTGACCCAGGGGGCGAACATGTCTGCGAGGATTTTTTGGGCGGTTTCAGGCGTCATGGCGGCCACAATGTCCGTAACACTCGCGCCGATCAAGCCTCAACCTGCGTGGGGTTCGCTGTCACGGTCCATGAGGCCGCGCAGATCGTCGATCGCCGCGCTCGCGCGGTCCGCCGCGCCCCCGAGGTCTTCGGCGATCTGGGCGGTCATGTCCTTATCCAGCCCGCGTTTCATGAGTCGGGCGGAGGAGGCCGAGACGTTGGCGAGGTTGGCGAAGGCGTGCAGCGCGCTGGGCAGGGCCATCACGATGTCACGGTCGCGTGCGCCCGCGTCGGAGGTGAGGGCGAGGACGGTTCTGACGCCGCTGCCCTCGGCCATCAGGGGCAGGGTGCGCACGGCGCGCGGTTCGTCCTCTCCGGCCAACTGCCCGGTGAAGGTCGCGACGGCCCCGTCGAGCGCCTGTTCCAGCGCGGCGCGCGCCTCGGGCGCCGTGTTCTGCGCCCAAAGGGCCGACCAGGATGCGCCGCAGATGTCTTCGGCCTGCTTTCCGATCAGGGCGGCGCCCCGGCGGTTCACGGCGACCACTTCGCCCGCCTCGTCGACGAGTTTGGCGCAGATGCCGGCCGCGTCTGCAAGAAGGTCAATCAGCGCGTGAAGCACCGATGCGTCGATCGCATTGGATTTGAAGACGAGATCCAACTTGTCCTCCTTGGGCAATAAGTCGGAGCCTCAGTATCGTTTGAGGTGACTAATGACAAGCTTGACGCGAAGATATCAGCGCGACATCGCCTTGGCAAAAGCACTGCGCAGGCTTTCGTTCGAGAAGGGTTTCTGAACGACGGGGCAGGGTGGATAGCTTTCGATCAGTTCCGGGGTCTCGCCATAGCCCGTGGACAGCACGAAGGGCACGCCGAGTTCGGCCAGCCGTTTGGCCACCGGCACGGATTGTTCGTCACCGAGATTCACGTCGAGCAGCGCGAAGTCGAGCTTGTGGCTTTCGACGATATCGAGCGCCTCTTTCACCGAGGCGGCGATCTTGACGGTCTTCGCCCCGAATTCTTCGAGGATGCCCTGCGCGTCCATCGCGATGATGAGCGTGTCTTCGACGATCAGGCCGACCCCCTGAAGCGTGAGTTTCTGCGCGGCCTTCGACGGGGGCGGCGGCGCGACGGGCGCGTGGTCTTCTTCCTGCACCCCGGCTATGTGGCCCTTGGGAATGTGGAAATGCGCTTCGACGCCGGAAATCTTGTAGTCGATCCGCGCTTCGCCCTTAAGCTCGTGCGGGATGGACAGCTCGATGATGGTGGAGCCGAAGCCCCGGCGGCTCGGCGCCTTGACCGGGGGGCCGCCCGCCTCGCGCCAGTCGATCGAGATTCCGCCCTTGGCATCTTCGGTGATCTGGATCGTGACCGTGCCGGACTGATCGCAGAGCGCGCCGTATTTCATGGAATTCGTCGCCATCTCGTGAACCACCAGCGCGACGTTCGTGAAGGCGGTGGGCGACAGGAGCGCATCGGGGCCGTTCACGATCACGCGTTGCGACTTGGCCTCGGCATAGGCCTCGAATTCGCAGCGGATCAGTTCCTTCAGCGGCGCCGGCTCCCACCGGTCGCGGGTGAGCTGGTCGTGGGCGCGGGCGAGGGATTGGATGCGGCCGTCGAGGCGGCTGGTGAAATCCGCGACGCTGCCGGTGTCGGACTTGGTCTGAGACACCAGCCCCTGCATCAGGTTGAGGATGTTGCGCACGCGGTGATTGAGTTCGGAAATCAGAAGCTGCTGTTGCTCCTGAGCGCGCTTGCGTTCCTCGGCGGTGGCGTCCGTCACCTTTAGGAAAATCTCGAGCAGCACGACGCGAAGCTGGTCGGCGGCATGTTCGGCGTGATCGGTCCAGGCTTCGGACTTGCCTTCGACATCCTGTTGCCAGGTCTCGAAGCTCTTGCGCGGGGTCAGACGGGTGCCGTTGGGGCCGACCTCGACCGCCTTGGTCGGGTCGCCGGCCCAGTTCACCTTTTCCGTCACCGGCCGGCGGCACAGGACGAGGTAGTCGCGGGGAAAGCGCGATACGGGAATGGCGAGGATGCCCGCAGCCCGGTCGACGAAGGAAGCAGCGGCGGGCAGGATACGCGACAGGTCTTCGGTGGAGAAGATGCCGGGGGTCGGCGCATCGTCCAGCAACTTGGCGATATGCTCGAATTCCTCGGCGGTGGGGGTCGTCCCCGTCGCACTGAATTTGCCGTCGTGATAGAGCACCATGCCGTCGTGCGGGATCACGCGCTGGATGTCGGGCGAGAGCGAGAACAGGCTTTCGTCAAGCGCCAGACCATCGGCCATATGCGCCATGATCCGGGTCTGAAGCCGCGCGGTATCGTCCTGCGCGCGCGACCGGATGCGGGCCTGATATTGACCCAGCTCGAACGAAAAGAGATGCGCGAACAGTTCGACCGCCGTGCGCCGTTCATAGTCGATGTAGCGCGGCGAATTGTGGTGGCAGGCGAACAGCCCCCAAAGCTCGCCGTCCTTCATGATCGACACCGACATCGAGGCTTCGATGCCCATGTTGTGCAGGTATTCGATATGGATGGGCGATACCGCACGGGTCACGGCGAGGGACAGGTCGATCGGCTTGCCTTCGGCATCCACACCGGGACGGATGACCGATCCGGGGTCTTCGACATCCGCGATCAGGCGCAGGAGCGCGCGTTTGTATAGCGCACGGGCCTGAACGGGGATGTCCGAGGCCGGGAAATTGAGACCCAGATAGCGTGTTTCGCCATCGGACCGGCACTCGCCGATCACACGGCCCGAGTGGTCCGGCTGGAATTCGTAGACCATGACGCTGTCGAACCCGGCGATCTCGGCAAGGCCACGGGCGGCGTCGTCGGCCAGTTGCGCGAGATCCTTGGTCGTGTCGATGTTCTGGATGAGGGGATAGACCTCGCTCATCACGTCGCTGCCGCGTTCGGCGGCCTTGGGTTCGAATTCGAGGATCAGATACTGGTCGCTCTGGTGCAGCGACAGGTCGAACAGTCGTCCGTTGTTCTTGAGTTCGACGCCGAAAAGGCGGACCGCCGTCTGGGTGATGTCGCCCCGCGTCATGGCGGTGCGGAGGCGGGCGATGGCGCTGGCGTCGACGATCTCGTCGATGTTCTGGCCGATCACCTCGCCGTCGTCGTGGTCGAGGATCGTGCCAAGGTTTTCCGAGGCGTGCTGGATGACCCAATCAGGCGACAGTGCCACGAGCGCGCCGTAGGACTGGACGCGACCGAGCAGGTGGATCGGCTCACGGTCGCAGTTGGTCAGGTCGACGGGCGTGCCGGGATCGATGTGGCGGATGGTGGGTTCGTTCACGTTGCCGCCTTTGCGAAGGTAAGCCTGCCCGCTTGCGCATAAAGCGCATAGCCTGCCCGGGTGTCGTCGATCAAGCGTCTTGCGGCGTCGCTGACAGGGTCCACATCGCCCAGCTTGGCGCAGACTGCCACCCATTGGCTCCGCCGGTCGGTCGGCTGGAAGAACCGGGGGAGAGGCGCGATACCGGCCCGCGTCGCGCGCACGCGCATCGCATCCACGCCCATCTGCGAGCCGAGCACGAGATAGGCACCGGCCAGTCCCGACAGCGGGCGCGTCGGCTGCACCACGGGGGCGCGCTGGTTCAGATCCGCACAGTCTTGGGCGAGGCGGTCGATCAGGTCGGGCAGGATCACGGCGATCTCGGGCGCGTCGGATCGCGCGGTGGCGTCGCGGATGGCCGACAGGGCGGCATGCTGGGCCGCAAGGAACGGCGCCATGTAGGCCGCCGGATCGTCCATGAACGGGGCGAAGAGCCGCTCGGAAGCGTCATGGTCCTCGCGCGTCATCTCGCGCAGGGTCACCCGGAACGAGCGACGGGACGGTGCCTCGGCCGCTACCTTAGTAAGACTGTTCATATCAGGTAGATGTATCCCAAATCCACGACTTCCCCAAGACCAAGCCGCAAGAAATGTTATTGTTCCATCCCAAAATCAAAAATTAGGCGAGCAGGTATTGGCCGAGTGCGAAAGCGCCCACGATCGTCGACAGTCCGAGCAACACCAAAAGCCCGTCCCGCGTCACCATCGCGACCGCCATGACGGCCACCGCGAAGCCGAGAAGGGACGATGTGAAGGGCACAAGCTCCAGCACCGGCATCATGGCTCCGGCCAGCAGGCAGATGATCTGCGGCACGATCAGCAGAGGTGGCTCGACCAACATGCAAACCCGTTGCCGGGTCACCCGGTCGAGAAACAGCGCGGGCGGGCACAGCCAGTCGAGCGCCTTGCGGATACGCTCACGTGGCGCGTGGCGCCGCATGATCCAGTCGGGCAGCCAGACGTGATCGCGCCGGGCGATCATCTGGAACGCGATCAGCGCGATCGAAATGCCGCAGATCGAGGACAGGCCGGGGATACCGCTCGCCGGACTCGCCACGATCATCGCGGGCAGCATCAGAAGCGGTGCGAAGGACGCGCGCCCCATCGCTTCGACCACATCGCGCACCGACACCTCGTCCCCGTCCAGCGAAAAGCGCGCCCGGTTGAGGATTCCGGCGACGCTTTCGGGCCGGGTTGTGGGGGTCATGTTCGTGTCTGCGGTCGTCATAGATGCCTGCCTTGTCCGGGGAGTTAACGCCGCCCGCCCGGAACGGTTCCCCCTTGCGGAACCGGAACGACGGCGCGGCGTTGGGACATCGAAAGGAGACATTCGATGTCAGAACTCAAGAAAGCCAAGACCGATCCGACCGACGTTTTCTGGGGCACCGCCGAGGACACGCGCTTTGGAATGCTGGGTCTCAAGGGCAAGGATCAGCACCTTCAGCCCATGACGCATTTCGTGGATCGCGACACCAATTCGCTGTGGTTCATGACCAGCCGCGACACCGACCTCGCAAAGGCCGCGGGCGAAGGCTGGCAGACCAAGATGAGCGGTGACGGCACCGAAGCGTGGTTCATCCTCGTGTCCAAGGGGCAGGACGTGCAGATCTGCTGCAAGGGGCGGCTGCACTATTCCGACGAGATGGAGAAGCACAAGGAACTGTGGAACCCGGTCGCGGGCGCATGGTTCGATGGGCCCGAAGATCCGAAGCTCGCCGTATATCGGCTGGAACTGGAAGAGGCCGCGATCTGGGCCTCGACCGATTCTAGCTTCGTCTTCGCTTGGGAAATCGCCAAGGCGCACGCCAAGGACGAAGACCCGGACGTGGGCACACATACCGTCATCAACTTCTGAAGACGCGCCCGCGCGCGCAGGGCCGATCCGTTATTGAAACGGGTCGGCCTTTTTCGAGTTTCCACCGCCCTCGAAGGGGTCGGACCGCGATCCGACCGCATCGAGGTAGCTTTCGGTGCAGGACATGACCTCGTTCATCGCCATATTCGTGCCGCGCAGGGAAAAGTCGCCCAGCTCGGTGCCGCGATAGGTCCAGACCATGTGGTTCGACCGTTGGAACTCCCGCACGAAATTCCCGGCGCTGTCCGAGGTGGCGGGGAACAGGTTGTAAAGCCCGCGCCGTCCGTCGACATCGGTGCCGTACATGGTGATGTCCCAGGGCGGGCGGCGGTCGAAGCGGACGACTAGCTTATAGGCTTCGTCCACCGCTATGGAATCCCAATGATGGTTCAAGATCGCGACGCGCAGGCCAAGGTCGCTGGTCGAGGTGTCGAGACCGAAGAAAACGAAACTGTCGTTGTCGTATTCCGCGATGGCCGCGCAGGCGCCGTAAGCCTCGTAAAAGTTGACGTCCCACCAGCCGATCGTTTTCCACGTGATGACGTCTTGGGCGGCGGCCGGCGTGGCGACGACGGCAAAGGCGAGGGCAATGGCGCGCATCTGTAGCTCCCGATGGACAAGCGTTTCCATCAGGTTAGCAAGAGTTCGCCGAATCGCCAAACCCGCTGAACGCGGGTCTGGCCGGTGCGTCAGTTGAGCAGGTTCGACACGATGCCGATCGCCTCGACTACAGTCTGCGTGTCGCGGATGATGCTGTAGATCTGGTCGCCCTGACGAACGTAGATCTGGTTCGAGGGAAGCGCGGGCAGGCCATAGGTCGTGGGCTGTTCGATGATCGTATAGTTCCGGATCACCGTCACGTTTTCCTCGCGGATGATCGTGATGTCATCGTCGTCATGGCGCTCGCGCTCATAGACGACATCGCCGCCGTTGCGGCAGCTTTCGATCTTCTTGCAGTGACCCGGCGGGATCTTCCCGACGCCCCATCCGGTGCCGTTGTTGTGGTTGTTCGGTTTCGCCGCGAGCGGGGCGGCCATCGCGACGGCGCAGACGGCGGCGAGTGCGGATTTGGTGAGTGTGGACATGCTGTCCTCCTTTTCCTTTTCGTCTGTTTAACGCAAGGTGGGGCCGAAGGGTTCAGCGGGTGTCCGCGTATGGCGAGGGACCGCCGATGAACCGGGACGGACGGGAGAAGCGACATGAAACCAATGCTTTGGCTGGTCCCCGTGGCGATGTTCGTCGCGGGGTGCGAGATGGATGGGACGGCGGATGGAGCGAAATCCGGCGCCCAGCTTTACGGCGAATACTGTGCGGCCTGTCACGGCCCGTCGGGCTCCGGGGGGGTGGACGTGGGCGGCAAGACGACGCCCGACCTGACCATGCTCGCCAAGAACAACGGCGGCACCTTCCCGATGACCTACGTGATGTCGACCATCGACGGCTATGCCCGCGACGACACGCACGGGCCGATGCCGCGCTTCGGTGACCTGATCGACAGCCCGGTGGTCAACTGGGTCGATGAAGAGGGCACACCGACCCCCACGCCGCAGGCGCTGATCCGGCTGGCGGAATACGTCGAAGGGCTGCAAGACTGAGCCGATCTCGGGCGCGCGCTGTGCGGCGTGAGTTGTCGTTGTCTCGTCACTGGGTGACGACGGTCCCCTTGGGCGTCAGGACCGAGGCATTGGCCCGCGCCATGCGGTAGATGTGATCGTTGAACTGCACATACATCTCATGCGCCGAAAGCGGCGGCAGACCATGCGCGGCGGGGTTCGCGATGATGCGGTAATCCTGCTGCGCGACACCCAGCGCCACCTCGGTCGGCTCAGTGGGCCGGTCGGTCGTGTCCTGCGCGGTGGCGGGGATGCCCACGAGAAAGCCCGCACCGGACAGGGCGAGGCTGAGGGCAATGGCGGAGACGGCGATTGTATTGGTCATAGCTGTTGTCCTGTTGGCAGCGTTTGATGTGCCAACGTCTCGAGGACGGTGAGCGGTTCCATGCCGAGGGGGAAACAATCGGGTGTTGGGTTTGGGCAACGGTGGGGGCGACGTGCACGACGTGACAGCCTTCAGTGGCGCCAGTGGTGACGCTTCGCCCTTGCCACCCCGTCACTTGTCGGCATGCCGACAAGTGAGCGCCCGAACCTCCTCAAAGAGGCGGGCGCAGAGAACTTGCCGTACTCTGTGGAAATTTCTAGCGTGATAGTTGCTGTGGCAGTTCACACAGTTGAAATCAAAGTAGCCGACATGAACATTCGGTTTGTGGGCGCCAGCGCTTCCCCTAGTTATACTAGCTTGAACGCTCTCCAGCGTTCCTTAAAATCTCTTAGGGCTGGTCCAGACTTAGGCAAGCGAACTATCGCCTCCATTCGGTCGTCTTCACTAACCTCCTCAGAGAAGTGCACCTTTCCGGTGGATGGACAAATTGCCATCATGTCAGCATCGAAAAGGCGATGAAGATCTGCCCGTAAGAGAAGGGAGTTAGCTATTAGATTGGACCCGTGCATTGAAACAGGCACAACGTGCGCGGCTTCAAGTGAGCGCATAGTCGTGCAAGAAGATACTGCGCACTCGCCACCGTAGAGTTTCAGGACTTTTCTGCGAAATTCAGCTTGATCCCGCCTCGAAATTCTTTCGATCCGTTCGATGCGTTGCTGTTCAATCTCCGTGTCGCGTTTGATTTTTTCCGGTGTCACGATATTTCTAGAGGGCTTGATGTATACGACATCGATCCCTTTTTTCGATCTTCCGGTAATGTATGCCGCGACATTCACTGATTGAAAGTCGTCAATAGGACCGCGCTGAAAATCTGTCTCAATCGCCCGTCTGGCGGCGTCCTTCATTGGAAAAAGCTTTCCCTCAAACGATAGCCAATAAGAAGTATTGTAGGCTTTCCGAAGTTCAATCTCGCCCAAGGAGGCTTTCTTCAGTATTTTTCTCAACGTCTTTGATCGAAATGCATCTTTCTGCACAGAATTACCCTCCTAAACATCCAACTCCTCCACAAACCTAGCGTTCTCCTGAATATACTGGAACCGTAGCTCCGGCTTCTTGCCCATCAGGCGTTCCACCAGATCGCCGGTTTCGCCGGGTTCGTCCTCGTCGATGGTCACGCGGATGAGTTTCCGGGTGTTCGGGTCCATCGTCGTCTCTTTCAGATCCTTCGCGTCCATCTCGCCCAGACCCTTGAACCGCTGGACGTCGATCTTGCCCTTGCCGCCCAGACCCTTGGCCATCCATTCGTCCTTCTCGGCGTCGTCGGCCACGTAAAGCCGCTTGGCGCCTTGCGTGAGACGGTAAAGCGGCGGGCAGGCGAGATACAGGTGGCCGTGGTCGATCAGCGGGCGCATCTGGCTGAAGAAGAACGTCATCAGCAGCGCCGCGATATGCGCGCCGTCCACGTCGGCGTCGGTCATGATGATGACCTTGTCATAGCGCAGGTCGTCGACGCGGAACTTGGTGCCCATCCCGACGCCGAGCGCCTGACACAGGTCGTTAATCTCCTGGTTCTGGCCCAGCTTGCTCGACGCCGCGCCGAGCACGTTCAGGATCTTGCCCCGAAGCGGCAGGAGGGCCTGTGTCTTGCGGTCCCGGCCCATCTTGGCCGAGCCGCCCGCGCTGTCGCCCTCGACAAGGAAAATCTCGGTGCCTTCGCGGTTGGTGGCCGAACAATCGACCAGCTTGCCGGGCAGGCGCAGTTTCTTGGTGGCCGATTTGCGCTGCGTCTCTTTTTCCTGCCGCCGCCGCAGCCGTTCCTCGGCCCGAAGCACGAGAAAGTCGAGGATCGCGCCCGCAGATTTCGTGTCGGCGGCAAGCCAGTTGTCGAAGTGGTCGCGCACCGCGCCCTCGACCATCTTGGCGGCAGCCTCGGTGGACAGCCGGTCCTTGGTCTGACCGACGAAGGCCGGGTCGGCGATGAAGGTCGAAACCAGCGCGCAGCCGCCCGTGAGCAGGTCGTCGCGGTTGATCTGGGCGGCCTTCTTGTTGCCGACCAGTTCGCCGTAGGCCTTGATCCCCTTGAGGATCGCGGCCCAGAACCCCGCGACGTGGGTGCCGCCCTCGGGCGTCGGCACGGTGTTACAGTAGGACTGGATGAAGCCGTCGCGCGCGGGCGTCCAGTTGATCGCCCATTCGACATAGCCCGGTTCGCCGAACTTCTCGCGGAATTCGACCTTGCCCGCGAACCCGGTGTCGGAATAGGTCGAGGCGGTTCCCAACACCTCTTTCAGATAGTCCTTGAGACCGCCGGGGAAGTGGAACGTCGCCTCGGTCGGCGTCTCGCCGTCGTCGATGGCCGATTTCCAGCGAATCTCGACGCCGGAATAGAGATAGGCTTTGGAGCGGGCGAGGGTGAAGAGCCGCTTGGGCTTGAACCGATGCGAGCCGAAGATCTGGTCGTCGGCATGGAAGGTGACCGAGGTGCCGCGCCGGTTGGGCGCCGCGCCGACCTTTTCCACGGGGCCAAGGGGCAGCCCGCGCGAAAAGCGTTGCTCGAACAGCTCCTTGTTCTTGGCGACCTGCACCACGAGGCTGTCGGACAGCGCGTTCACCACCGACGAGCCGACGCCGTGCAGACCGCCGGAGGTCTGGTAGGCCTTGCCGGAGAATTTGCCGCCCGCGTGGAGCGTGCAGAGGATGACCTCGAGCGCGGATTTGTCGGGGAACTTGGGGTGCGGGTCGATCGGGATGCCGCGCCCGTTGTCGGTGACGGTGACGGAATAGTCCCCATGCAGCTCCACCTCGATCCGGGTGGCGTGGCCCGCCACGGCCTCGTCCATAGAGTTGTCGAGGATTTCCGCGACCATATGGTGCAGCGCCCGTTCGTCCGTGCCGCCGATATACATGCCGGGGCGCTGACGGACGGGTTCGAGCCCTTCGAGCACCTCGATGGATGAGGCGTCGTAGTCGTCGGACGGATTGGTGAGGAGATCGCTCATGTGCCGCTGCTCTTTTTGTCGGTTTGTTGCCGGGCATTATGGCAGGGGTGCGGGCCGGAAAAAAGCGGGAAGCGTGATTCGGGTTTGGGTGCCGAATGGTCCGGTTTTCCGTAGTAAGGTTAGCCATACCTGAACACTCCATTTCGGCAGGCGTGGATTGTCGCCGGTTCGCGGATAACGGCGATGCAAATAAGGATAATTTGGGGCAAACTTGCGCGTTTTCGTTGACCGGAGGGGGGCGAAAATGGCACAACACAGGTGTCGCGACGGCTGGCTTGGGGGCTGGCTCGGCCCGAAGCGAACGCAGCCTGGTCAGGGGTGCGTGCACATGGTCAGCGACGTTTCCGCGTCAAACGATCCGATCCAGCGTCCCCAGGACGCAAGCCGGCCTTTGGTCAGGAACCGGCACCGGAAAAGGTCGTGCGGAATGACAAGTCTGGTGATTTGGGCAATTTGGCGGTCAGGGGTGTCCGCCGGGGGAGCCCAAGGGGGGAAAGACCGGGGTAGGGGTACCCCGGTCTTTCTTTTTGTAAAATCAGGTATTTGAGAAGGGGTCGACCGGGTATCCGACCCGCGCGAGGTACAGCCCGTCCGGCGGGCAGACCGGGCCGCAGGCGGCGCGGTCGCGTGCCTCGAGCGCAGCGGTCACGTCATCCGGCGACCACGATCCGGCACCGACCCGTTCCAGCGTCCCCACGAAGCTGCGGACCTGATTGTGCAGGAAGCTGCGGGCGCGGACGTGGAAGCGGTATTCGGTTCCGCCCGGGTAGGGCAGGGTTTCCACCCGCAATTCGTCCAATGTCTTCACCGGGCTGTCGGCTTGACACATGGTCGAGCGAAACGTGGTGAAATCATGGCGGCCGATCAGGCGGTCGGCCCCCGCCTGCATCGCGTCCGCGTCAAGCGCCTGCACCACGCGCCACGCGTTGCCCCGGTCGTGAACCAAAGGTGCACGGCGCGAAATCAGGCGGAACAGATACTGCCGTTCGATGGCCGAAAACCGGGCGTGAAACCCGTCATCCACGAGCGCGCAATCGACGATGGCGACGGGGTCGGGTTTCAGGTGGTAATTCAACGCCTCGGTCAGGCGAAACGGTGTCCAGTCCTTTTGCAGGTCGCAGGTCGCGACCTGTCCCAGCGCATGAACCCCGGCATCGGTGCGGCCCGCGGCGGCGATGGAGGGCACGTCGGCCTCCAGCTTGCCAAGCGCGGCCTCGACCGCTCCTTGGACGGACGGTTGATCCTTTTGCCGCTGCCAGCCGGAAAAGGGCCGCCCGTCGTATTCGATCTTGAGCGCGTAGCGCGGCATCAGCCTGCGGGACCGGTGACCCGGTTCACGTGGCCCATCTTGCGGCCCGCCTTGACCTCGGACTTGCCGTAGAGGTGGATCGCATTGGCGCTGTCCTGCGCAAGGTCCGGCACCCTGGACACGTCGTCACCGATCAGGTTCGTCATGACCACGTTCGTATGATGCGTCCCATCGCCCAGCGGCCAGCCCGCCACGGCGCGGATGTGCTGTTCGAACTGGTCGATGGCGCAGCCGTTCTGGGTCCAGTGCCCCGAGTTGTGGACGCGCGGGGCGATCTCGTTCACGACGAGGCCCTGCTTGGTCACGAAGAGCTCCACCCCCATGACACCCACGTAGTCGAGTTTTTCGAGGATGCGGGCGGCCATGCCTTGCGCCTCGTGCATCGCCTGCACGGACAGGCGCGAGGGCACGGTGGTCGTGTCGAGGATACCGTCCTTGTGCACGTTCTCACCCGGCGTGAAGCTGGCGAAATCGCCGTTCAGCCCGCGCGCGCCGATCACCGAAACCTCGTAGTCGAATTTCACGAAACCTTCTAGGATCGCGGGCGCGCCGTTCATGTCGGCGAAGGCCTGTGCGATGTCTTCCGGCCCCTTGAGCCGCGCCTGTCCCCTGCCGTCATAGCCGAAGCGACGGGTCTTGAGGATCGCGGGCGTGCCGATCTCGGCCACCGCCTCGGTCAGGTCGATCTCGTCATCGACGGCCGCATAGGGCGCGACGGCGAGGCCGAGGTCCGCAAGGAAAGCCTTTTCCGTAAGGCGGTCCTGCGACACGCGCAGCGCGGTGCGCCCCGGACGGACCGGCGTGATCGCTTCGACGATGTCGAGCGCCGAGGTCGGGATGTTCTCGAATTCGTAGGTGATGACGTCGGCGGCTTGCGCGAACGCTTTCAGCGCGGCTTCATCGTCATAGTCGGCTTTGTGGTGGTAATTGGCCACATGACTGGCCGGACAATCGCCACCCGGTTCGAAAATGACGGTCTTGAAGCCAAGGCGCGACGCGGCGACGGACAGCATACGGCCAAGCTGGCCACCACCGAGAATACCGATGGTCGCGCCGGGGGCGAGGGGATCACTCATCTTGCGGCTCGTCGGGGATGGAAGCGGACAGGGCCGCGCGCCATGCGTCGAGGCGCTGGCCGAGCGCGGCATCGGAGGTGGCGAGGATTCCGGCGGCCATCAGCCCTGCATTGGCGGCTCCCGCCGCGCCGATGGCCATGGTCGCGACCGGGTAGCCCTTGGGCATCTGCACGATGGAATAAAGGCTGTCGACACCGGACAACGCCTTGGTCTGGACCGGAACGCCGATCACCGGAACGCGGGTCTTCGACGCCATCATGCCGGGCAGGTGGGCTGCACCGCCTGCGCCCGCGATGATGACGGACAGGCCCCGTTCGACGGCGGACTTTCCATAGTCCCAAAGGCGGTCGGGGGTGCGGTGCGCCGAGACGATCTTTTTTTCATAGGCGATGCCCAGTTCGTCCAGAATGTCGGCGGCGAGTTTCATGGTGGGCCAGTCCGACTGGCTGCCCATGATGATTCCCACTTTCACGTCGGTCATACGGCTCTCCCTCAGGAATGGCCGTTATAGACCCTTCAGGGCCTCATGCAATGATGTCGGGGAGGAGGACGTCTTCGATCCGGGCGATCTTGTCCTTCAGCAGCAGTTTCTGCTTCTTGAGACGCCGGATGGTGAGCACGTCGGCCCGCCCCTCGGCCTCCAGCGCCGTGATCGCCTCGTCCAGATCGCGATGTTCGCGGCGCATGACCTCAAGCTCGACACGAAGCACGTCCTCATGCTTCATCTCGTAGGAATTGCTCATGGGTTTCGAGTCGTCCTTCATCGCGCGACCAATTTAACCCCTCGGTGGGTTTTCTCAAAGCTTTTCGCGCGGCTTCGCCTTTGGGCGCCAAGGTCTTGCGCCGATATGCCCCGCCACCCATATTGGAAGCGTGGGTTGCCGCTTCGGGGCCCACGACGTGCACATCGCTTTCAAGGCAAAGGACGTGTGATGACGAAGATGACGCTGGGGGCCCACCCGTATTTTCTGGGCTTCGATCAGCTCGAACGCATGATCGAACAGGCCGCCAAGAGCGGCACGGAAGGCTACCCTCCTTTCAACATCGAACAGGTGAGCGAATTCGCTTACCGCATCACACTCGCCGTGGCGGGGTTCTCGGAGGACGATCTGGCGATCACCATCGAGGACCGCAAGCTGGTCGTGCGGGGGCGTCAGCCGAAACCGGACGACAGCCGCGTGTTCCTGCACCGGGGCATTGCCGGGCGACAGTTCATGAAAAGCTTCGTGCTGGCCGATGGTGTGGATGTGGTCGGTGCGCGGACCGAGAACGGGCTGCTGCATGTCGATCTCGAGCGGTCGGAGCCCGATCCGGTGGTGCAGACCATCCAGATCACGAAAGGCTGAGGGATCATTTCCCTGCCGCGACGCGTTGGGGACGAAACGCCCCCACAGGAAAGGAGTGCGTCATGGATACGAAATTCGAGCAACTGAGCGAGACGCCCGAGACCATCGTCTACGTGCGGGAGGTGCTGGTGGCCGACCTGCCGTCCGATATTCAGGACCAGGTGGAAGGGGCCGAGAAGCTTTATGCCGTGCACTCGTCCGAGGGCGAACGCCTTGCCTTGGTGGGGGACCGCAATCTGGCCTTTACGCTGGCGCGGCAAAACGACCTCTCGCCGGTAGCGGTGCACTGAACCAAGCGCAGGGGCCGATCGGGGCCTCTGTCCTCTGGCCGAGGGCTTCGGCCGTTTCCCAACATCACAGGTCGGGCCAAGTCCCTGCGAGCCGCGCCGCCGCGCGGTTTGCGCCGTCACGGTCCGGGCGTGATTGAAGCGCACCGGGATCGGCGAGGGGAGCCATCTTGCGTCGCGCGGCAGGGACGGCTGTGATTGTCGGAAGATGCGCCGAAATCCACACATCATCCGCAACCCAAGCGTCCGGCGTTGGGTCCGGGACGGCGCGCGCCAACGTTGACGGGATCAGCGCGCCCGCGAACCCTTGCAGGACCGTTCCACGATAGCCGATGCGACGGGCATCCCACGTCGAGGCGGCGAGAGCGCCGAAAGTGGTGGCGCGGGTGGCGAGGAACGTCGCGGCCCAGTCGGGCGCATAAAGCCAGTCGTCGTCGCAGATCAGGATATCCCCGTTAAACTGCTTCGCTGCGGGAAGCAGCTTGCCGATCGGGCCCATGTCCGTCTCGGTCTCGATCAGTGTGACGCCGAAAGGGATGGCGGGCAGGGGTGCAGGGTCGAACCGCGCCCAGTGTCTGGGAATCGTCAGGAAAACCGTGGCCGGGGCCGCCGTCTGGCCGACCAGCGCGGCGAGCACGCGGGGGAGCGTGGCAAAGCGCGGCGGAATGGTCGTCAGCGAGATCGCGTACATGGGGCGAACAGACCCGAAATCACGCGCCGCCGCAACGCGCCGCTCCCGTCGCGCGATTTATATTCCATTTCATGAATATTGCGTGCTAGCGTGGCTCTGAACGGTTTTGGAACGGGAGGGTATCATGCGGGTTCTGACAGTGGCATTTCTGGTGGCGGCATCGACGGCGGGGGCGGACCCGGTGGGGATCACGCCCGACATGATGAGCGTCACGGTGGATACGGCATCCGGCCCCGTCGAGATCATGCGCGAACAGGACAACGACGCGGTGATCGAAGGCGACTTCGCCCGCATCGCGCGCCCCTGCCCGAACTTCTGCATTCAACCCATGGTTCCCGCGCCCGGCGTGACGCCGGTCGGGGAGTTGGAAATGCTCGGGTTCCTGACCGACCCGAACGTGGTGGTGATCGACGGCCGCGTGCGCCCCGACTTCGAGACCGGCGCGATCCCCGGCGCGGTCAATGTCCCCTACACCGAAGCCGCCGACCGTCTGGGCGAGTTGGGCTGCGAGCCGGATTTCGACGGCTGGATCTGCGACGGCGAGGGGGTGAAGTCGGCCGCTTTGTACTGCAACGGCCCGTGGTGCGGCCAATCCCCGACGGCGGCGCGGCGCATGATCGAAGCGGGATTCCCGGCGGAAAAACTGTTCTACTATCGCGGCGGGATGCAGATGTGGCGGATGCTGGGGCTGACGGTGACGGGGGAGTGAGGAGGATAACGCCCTGAGCGGACATCCAATCCAAGTGCGGGGAACGTCCGCCCTCAGCCAATCCCGAACAAAAAACCGGGACCCTTCGGCCCCGGTTTCCATTCTTCCCTAACTCACCGCAGAGCTTACTGCCCCGCGATCAGACCCATGCTTTCGAGCTTCAGGATCACCTGATGCGCGCAGTTGTCGACGTCGACGTTCTCGGTCTCGACGCTAAGCTCGGGGTTCTGCGGTACGTCGTAGGGGTCGGAGATGCCGGTGAACTCCTTGATCTTGCCTTCACGCGCAAGCTTGTAGAGGCCTTTGCGGTCGCGGCGTTCGCATTCCTCGATGCTGGTGGCCACGTGGACTTCGACGAAGGCGCCGTATTGCTCGATCTCTTCGCGGACGTGGCGGCGGGTGGCTGCGTAGGGCGCGATGGGGGCGCAGATGGCGATGCCGCCGTTCTTGGTGATCTCGCTCGCCACGTAGCCGATGCGCTTGATGTTCAGGTCGCGGTGCTCTTTCGAGAAACCAAGCTCCGACGACAGGTTCTTGCGCACGATGTCACCGTCGAGCAGCGTCACGGGGCGGCCGCCCATCTCCATCAACTTGACCATGAGCGCGTTGGCGATGGTCGATTTGCCGGAGCCGGAGAAGCCCGTGAAGAACACGGTGAAACCCTGCTGCGAGCGCGGCGGTTTGGTACGGCGCAGTTCGCGGACCACTTCGGGGAACGAGAACCACTCGGGGATTTCCAGACCCTCTTGCAGGCGGCGGCGCAGTTCGGTGCCGGAGATGTTGAGGATGGTGACGTTGTCCTTGTCCTCGATCTCGTCGTTCGGCTCGTACTGGGCGCGTTCCTGCACGTAGACCATGTGTTTGAAGTCGACCATCTCGATGCCGATTTCGTCCTGGTATTCGCGGAACAGGTCCTGCGCGTCGTAGGGGCCGTAGAAATCTTCGCCGGCCGAGTTCTTGCCGGGGCCGGCGTGGTCGCGGCCGACGATGAAGTGGGTGCAGCCGTGGTTGGCGCGGATCAGGCCGTGCCAGACGGCTTCACGCGGGCCGGCCATGCGCATGGCGAGGTTCAGAAGCGACATGGTGGTCGTCGACTGCGGGTATTTGTCGAGCACGGCCTCATAGCAGCGCACGCGGGTGAAGTGGTCGACGTCGCCCGGTTTGGTCATGCCCACGACCGGGTGGATCAGCAGGTTGGCCTGCGCTTCCTTGGCGGCGCGGAAGGTCAGTTCCTGGTGCGCACGGTGGAGCGGGTTGCGGGTCTGGAACGCGACGACCCGGCGCCAGCCCATCTTGCGGAAGAAGGCGCGCATTTCATTGGGCGTGTCGCGGCGGGCGCGGAAGTCGTAGTGGACGGGCTGCTGGATGCCGGTGACGGGGCCACCGAGATAGACTTTGCCGGCCTTGTTGTGCAGGTAGTTGACCGCCGGGTGCGCGTCGTCATCGGCGCCGAACACCTTTTCGGCCTCGCGCGATTTGTTCGGCACCCAGTTGTCGGTGACGGTCATGGTGGCGAGGATCACGCCTTCCTGATCGCGCAGCGCGATGTCCTGCCCTTCGGTGAGGTTGGCGGCGAAGTCCTCGGACACGTCGAGCGTGATCGGGATCGGCCAGAGCGTGCCGTCGGCGGTGCGCATGTTTTCGACGACGCCGTTGTAATCCTCTTCGGACAGGAAGCCCTTGAGCGGGTTGAAGCCCCCGTTCATCAGAAGTTCGAGGTCGCAGATCTGGCGCGGCGTCAAGTCCCAGGACACGAGGTCGGCGGCTTCGACCTTCAGCTTCTGGGCACTTTCGTAGGATACGTAGAGTTCCGGGATCGGGGCGAGGTTATTCAGCATCAGAGTACTCCTGTATTTAATGGGGGTCGGGCCGGCGGGCGTGCCGGTGAGTTCGGCGTGAAGTGCGGCGTATTCGGTGTATTTGCGCGCGAGAAACGGGTCGATGAGGCGGGCTTTGGTGGCCGCGCCACGGGTGGTGAGGGCATAGACGAAACGCTGGCGCCGATCCGGCCCCTTGCGATCGGTGATCTTCACCAGCCCCGCCTCGGTCGCCGCGCGAAGCTGGGCGTTGAGCGAGCCGAGCGAAATGCCGAGCGCCGCCGCCGTCTCACGCTGCGAGGCTTCCGGTGCCGCGTCGAGTTGACGGAGCAGCAGGAAAAGCTGGTCGTCCTCGGGCAGGTCGGGAAGGGCAGGGGCGGCGGTCATGGCGTGTCGGGTTCAAAGTGTGTTCACGCGTGAACGCATAGGAGATTTTGCAGGTGCAGAAAAGAGGAAATGCGGCGCTAACGTCCCGAATTTCGGGTGTGGCGTGGGACGTTGTTTTGGTCTGTCAACCCTGCGCCTCGCCCACGAGACCAGCGTTCTGGTTCCGTATCGCCCCCGCGGCGTCGTCGTAGAGGAACGGAAGGAACGCATAGCGGCTGCCGCGCGTCACCGTGGAGACGGCGTGAAGGAGCGAACATGAAAACACCACCGCACCGCCCGGCGGGGCCTTGAAGCTTTGCGGGCCGTATTCGGGAAAGCTCACTTCGCCGCCCTCGAAGTCGTCGTTCAGGTTGATCGAGACGGCGAACCGGCGATGCGCCGTGCCGGAGGTGGTGTTGTCGCGGTGCGGGTTGAAATGCCCGCCTTCCTCGGCGCCGTAGCAGGAGACGATGTAACGCTCCATCCGCGTGACGTGGAACTGATGCACCTTGGCGATCTCGGGCGCGACGCGGTTGACGATGCGGTTCTGGATCGTGCCGATCAAAGCCTCGTCCGTCAGGGTGATGTCGCGCCGGACTTTGTGGCTGGCGTCCTGTTTATAGACGGTGCGCCCGTTTTCCTGCGTCATGAAGCCCGAGCTTTCGCCGCCGGTTTCGTCGAACAACTCGATCAGCCGCGTGCACAACTCCGGCTCGAACACGCGGGGCAGGTAAAGGACGGGGGCCTGCAAGGGGATGCCCGCGAAGCGGTCGGGCGGAGGTTGCTGGGCGAGCAGGTCGAGCGCGGCCTCGTGTCCCGCGCCGTCCGGTCCGAACCGAAGCGAGGCGATCACGCGCAGGGTCGGGTCGATCAAGACCCAGAGGCCGCGTTTGTCGCCGTTGTCGTTGGCGGCGCCGTAAAGGCGGCTGATCGCGAGGTCGAAGTCCCAGAACTGCCGATAGCCCGGAAAGCGGTGGGATACGCGGCCCTCCGCCTCGTCCGCCGGGGAGGTGCTGACGCCAAAGAAGCTGGCGAAGCGGTCGTCGAACAGGTCGGGGCGATCATGGGCGGCCGCCAGCGCGGCGCGGGCGACCGGGTGTGCCGCGTCGTGAAAGAAACACAGCACCAGATAGCGGCCTGCGGAGGTATCGAAGGTGAAGCGCGGGTTGCGGGTCGAGCGGGCTTTGAAGAACGGGGCGGGGTGCCCCGGCCCCGGCGACATGAATTCGGTCACTCAAATGTCCTCGCACTGCCTGCGGATGATCTTGGCGCAACGCGCGGGTCTGTCAATTGCGATGCGCGGGGCCGGACTGCGGCAGGGTCGCTCACGACAGCGTGATGAAACCGCCGCAACTCTTCGCCGTCGGATGCGTGGCTACAGGCATCGAAACCGAAACAGACCAACTGGAGGAAAACAGATGTTCAAGACAACCGTTGCCGCCGCCGCGCTCGCCGCCATGACCGTTCCGGCGCTTGCCGCAAGCCACGAAGAAGGCGGAAACCCGATGGTGGGTGGCGCTGAAATGTTCGCCGACAAGAACATCGTCGAGAACGCGATGAACTCGGCCGACCACACCACGCTCGTCGCTGCCGTGCAGGCCGCCGGACTGGTGGAGACGCTTCAGGGCGAAGGCCCGTTCACCGTGTTCGCACCGACCAACGCCGCGTTCGAAGCGCTGCCGGAAGGCACGGTCGAAGACCTGCTGAAGCCGGAAAACAAGGAGCAGCTTACGAAAGTGCTGACCTGTCATGTCGTCGCGGCCGACGCGATGTCGGACGCCATCAAGGGCATGATCGACGACGACGGTGGCGAGCACCCGGTGCCGACCGTGGGCGGTTGCACGCTGCAAGCCACCTATGACGGCGACGAAATCATGATCGAAGACGAGAACGGCAACGTCGCCAACGTCACGATCGCGGATGTCGACCAGTCGAACGGCGTGATCCACGTGATCGACAAGGTGCTTCTGCCCGCCATGTAAGCCGCGCAGCCCACACTCACGGCTTAACGGAAGGTCGCCCGGATTATTCGGTCCGGGCGGCCTTTTTCGTTGGTGACGCCGTAACGGCGCCGGGCCGAGGGGGCCAAATTTTCGCCACGCTTTGTGACTATGCGTTCACCATGACACAGGTTTCGCATCTTCCCGACGCCTTCGGCCCCGCTCCGCTGAGGACCTGGGGGTTCTGGGCGATCGTCACCGGCGCGCTTGCCGTCATGGTCGTGTGTTTCTACATCTACGGCCCGACGCTGGAACCGCAGCCCTCCGCAGCACAGCAGATCGGCGAAATCGCGGGAGAGATGAAGCGGGCCGCGTGGCGCGCCTTCCTCGGGATGGAGGCGGAAGCGGCTGCACCTGCGCCGGAGCCTTCGCTTTTCATGCGCTACCTGCCGTTCGCCGGCCCTGCGCTTGGGCTTGTCGCGGTCGTGCTCTCGGCGGTCTCTCTTATCCGGCGGGAGGACCGCAAACTTGCCGGATATGGTGTCGCGCTGGGGGGCGGGGCCGTGCTGTTTCAGGTGTTCTGGTGGTTCGCCGCGCTGATCGTCTGCGCGATCCTGTTCGTGAAAATCATCGAGAATCTCGACGGCTTCTTCAGCCTGCCGTGGGAGTGACGGGGGCCTGACCGCCGCCGCCCGTGACGAAAAACGCCCCCGCAGAGGATGCGAGGGCGTTCGTGATGTCGTGTCTTTCGCTGGGCGTCAGACCGGAGCTTTTTCCGCTTCGACCGCAGCGGCGGGTTCGGCCTCTTCATGCTCGGCGAGGAATTTCTCGGCGTCGAGCGCGGCCATGCAGCCCATGCCCGCGCTGGTCACGGCCTGCCGGTAGATGTGATCTGTCAGGTCGCCCGCGGCGAACACGCCGGGGATCGAGGTGCGGGTGGTTCCCGGCTCGACCTTTACGTAGCCGCCGTTGTGCAGCTCGAGCTGGTCTTTCACCAGCTCGGAGGCAGGCGCGTGGCCGATGGCGATGAACACCCCCTTGGCGTCCAGTTCGGTCACCGCGTCGGTCTTGACGTTGCGGACCTTCACGCCTTCGACGCCCAGCGGCATGTCGGTGCCCGTGACCTCTTCGAGCACGTGGTCCCACATCACCTCGATCTTCGGGTTCTTTTCCAGACGGTCGATCAGGATCTTCTCGGCCCGGAATTCGCCACGGCGATGGATGACGGTGACCTTGGAGGCGAAGTTCGTCAGGAACAGCGCCTCTTCCACGGCGGTATTGCCGCCGCCGACCACGATAATCTCCTGCCCGCGGTAGAAGAATCCGTCGCAGGTGGCGCAGGCGGAGACGCCGAAGCCCTTGAACTTCTCTTCCGTTTCGAGCCCCAGCCATTTCGCGCGTGCGCCGGTGGCGAGGATCACCGCCTCGGCCTCGTAGGTCGCACCGCTGTCGGCCTTGGCCACGAAGGGCCGCTTGGACAGGTCGAGGTCGGTGATGATGTCGGTGATGACCTCGGTCCCCATCGCCTTGGCGTGGGCTTCCATGTTGACCATGAGCTCGGGGCCCTGAATCTCGGTGAAGCCCGGATAGTTCTCGACCTCGGTCGTGGTGGTCAGCTGGCCGCCCGGCTCCATCCCCTGCACGAGGATCGGTTTCAGCATGGCGCGTGCGGCGTAGATTGCGGCGGTGTAGCCCGCCGGGCCCGATCCGATGATAAGGACGCGGGTGTGATGAGTGCCGGACATGACGAATCCCTTCGAATTTCTCGTTTCCCAGCATATAGGGGGAGGGGCATGGTGCCGAAACCCCTTGCGACACCTTGCCGGATCGGCGCGCGGGCCCGACAGGATATTGCGCAAGTGCGAAATATTATTGCGTAGCCGGGGCCGTAGCGGTAAGGTTCGCGAAACCGCAGGGGAACGGCACATGGCGCATTCAAAACTCGACCCGATCGACCGGATGATCCTGGCCGAGTTGCAGGCCGACGGACGCATGACCAACGTCGAACTGGCCAAACGCGTCGGGATCTCGGCGCCGCCCTGCCTGCGCCGTGTGCGCACGCTGGAGGAGGCGGGCTACATCAAGGGCTATCACGCCGACGTCGACAGCCGCGCGCTGGGCTTCGAGGTGCAGGTGTTCGCGATGGTCGGACTTGTCAGTCAGGCCGAAGCGGACCTGTCCCGGTTCGAGCAACGCTGCCGCGACTGGCCGCTTGTGCGCGAATGCCACATGCTGAACGGCGAGGTGGATTTCATCCTGAAATGCGTGGCACCGGACCTGTCGACCTTCCAGAGCTTCCTGACCGAGCAACTGACGGCGGCCGAGAACGTGGCGAGCGTAAAGACCTCGCTGGTGATCCGCGACGCCAAGGACGAACCGGGCGTGCCCTTCGACGTGCTGGAAGCGCGGATGACGGCGCAGGCGTAAAAGCCACAGGCGGCGATTTGTCCGCAGCTTGCGGCTTGTGAGATTGAACGGTCCGGTTAAGGTCATCTGCGGGACGAAGCGCAGAGGGGAACCTGCCTTGAAGAAACTTGTTCGCAATCTGGCCTGCGTCGGTGCCGTCGCGGCGCTTTCGGGGTGTCTGGGCACGACGCCGGGCATCGTCACGACGGTCGGGCAGACGACGACCAATCCGAATGCACCGGACTGGACTCTCAACAGTTACCTGCCCGATCCGGCGGCGAACACGACGACGCAATCGAACCCGATCGCGGACGGGTCGTTTCAGACGCTGTTCAACGGGGTGCGCACCTCCGCCGGCGTGCAAACGCTGGCTTGGAACAACCTGCTCGACAACGCCGCGCAGTCCTATGCGGGCTATCTGAACGCGACCGATCAATTGAGCCATACGGCGGGGAACTCGACGCTTGCGTCGCGGGTGAATGCGACGGGTTACGCGTGGCGCGAACTGGGTGAAAATCTGGGTGAGGGCTACACGAGCGAAGGCGCGGTGATGACGGCGTGGCAAAACTCACCGGGACACAATGCGAACCTCATCAACCCGAATTTCGAAGAGTTCGCACTGGGTGTCTCCGGCACCGGGGGCGACACGGTCTGGGTGCTGGTCCTCGCCGATCCGCTGTAACGCGGGCCGCGCGTCAGTAGGCTGATCCAAGGGCGATGAGGATGGACGGGTCGGGTTCACGGCTGGCCCATCCCGCCCGCGCGCTCCCTCAGATGTGATCGCGGCGCGTTGCCTCACGAACACGGATTCGGGCGTCGAGGCGAGATTCTTTGGCCATTGCCATTGAATTTCTTAGGCTATTCCCCGTTAACTGGCACGCGGAGAACAGTTTTTTTTCGCGCGAGTCGCTCTGTCAGGCGGCGGGCTTATCCGGGGGATGTTGAATTGATTGGCAAGCGTATCGTGAAACTTGTGGCCGGGCTTGCGCTGGCCGGGGTCCTCGCGGCCTGTGAAACCGTGCCCACGGAAACCGCCGTCACCTCGAACGGCGAGGTGCTTCCGTTCGTGTCGCCGCGCACGCTGTCGATGTATCGCGAATTCGACGACGGCCAGTTCGTCGTGCCCGCCGTGCCGCGCCAATACCTGTCGGAAGAGGTCGCGCGGCAATACGTGCCGTATTACTCGCCTTATGCCGAGGGCACGATCGTGGTTGATCCGTATGCCTTCAAGCTTTACCTGATTTCGGGCCCGAACGAGGCGATGCGCTATAGCGTGGGTGTCGGCAAGGCGGGCTTCGGGCTGACCGGCGAGGCGCGGGTCAACCACCAGAAGGATTGGCCCTACTGGACGCCGACCGCCAACATGCTGCGGCGCGAGCCCGAAAAATACGGTCCTGTGCGCGGCGGTATGGAGGGCGGCCTCGACAACCCGCTGGGCGCACGGGCGCTTTACCTCTATCGCGGCGGGCGCGACACGCTTTATCGCATTCACGGCACGCCCTACCCGTGGACCGTGGGCGGACAGGAATCGGGTGGGTGCATCCGCATGTTCCATCAGGATGCCATTCACCTTGCCGCCAATGTCGAGAACGGCACGCGGGTCGTCATCCTGAGCCAGAGCCAGACCGGCATGTACACGGTGGCCGAGGACGTGGCCTCCTGACAGCGGATCGCCGCCGGACCCCACGCGAACGTGCGTGCGTGATGGTGGGACTCTGTGTATGATCTGCCGCAAAACATAATGCGAGCAGGCAACCCTATGACACGACCCATCCGGCGGCGCGCCGCCGTCACCCTTTCCCTGTGCGCCGTTCTCGTCCTGGCGGCCTGCGGGTCATCCTCGACACGCGGGCGCATGGCGAACCCGAGGCCGCTTTTACCCGAAAACTATCAGGCTGCGGGCATCCCGTCGCAATTCGGCGACACCGACCCGATCGACTGGACCGAGCACGACATCCGGCCCTCGGCCTATCCGGTGCACGGGATCGACGCCTCGCGGTATCAGGGCGACATCGATTTCGCGACGGCACGGGCGAACGGGGTGAACTTCGCCTGGCTGAAGGTGACGGAGGGGGGCGATCACCTCGACCCCGGATACGAGATCAACGCGCCGCGCGCGCGGGCGGCGGGCGTGCCTGTGGGCGGGTATCACTTCTACTACTTCTGCCGGACCCCGGCAGAGCAGGCCCGGTGGTTCATCAAGAACGTCCCGCGTGTGGCGGGTGACCTCCCCCCGATGCTGGACATGGAGTGGAACCACCAGTCGCGGACCTGCAACCGTCGCCCGGACGCCGAGACCGTGCGCGACGAGATCCGTCAATACGCGGCCATCGTGACGAGCCATTACGGCACGCCCCCTGTGATCTACGTGACGCCCGATTTCTATGCCGAGAACGAGTTGGGCAAGCTTGCCGGATACGAGTTCTGGCTACGCTCGGTCGCGGCGCATCCGTCGGAGCGGTATCCCGACGAACGCTGGACGTTCTGGCAATACTCCGGGACCGGGGTCGCCAAGGGCGTGAAGGGGAACGTGGACCTCAATGCCTTTGCGGGCAGCGTGGAAAGCTGGGTCGGCTGGCTGACGGGGCGGCGTCAGCAGTAGGCGCGTGGCGGGGTTTGATGGTGCGATTCAAGATACTAGAATCCTAGTATTCTAGTATCTTTGCCGGGGCATATTCGGATTTTAAATCAGCGAGTTGCAGCGAATTTCCGCCCGTTTGCCCGGCAAGAAACGAAAAAAGCCGCCCCATGCTGGGGCGGCTCTTTCATCGATATCGACCGCGTCAGGCCGCTTTGGCCCGCAGGCGCACCTGCTTGCGGTTGCCGCGATGGAACGGGAGATCGATCTTCTCCGTCTTGGCGGTTTCGACAATCGACTTAATCCAGCGTTGCTTCGACATATTCGGCCTCTCGTCTCTCGCGGGGTCGGCGCCCCGGCGTGTTTCGTTTCGTTGAGACCATGAAGCGCCTGAAATTGGGCGAGTCTGGGGCAGGTTCGGGGAAAGATACGGCCCGTTTGGGGGCCATTTTGGAAACAATCGCGCCAGATTGTTTCGACTGTCAGAGACGGATCGCGGAAATCAGGCGGCCGTAGTCGGCCTCGTTCCGGTGAACCGACCGGCGGTAGGAATAGAACCGGGCCGGGTCGGCATAGGTGCAATGCCGGGTCCATTCGGCGTGGCCCACGCCGGCTTCGCGCAAGCGGTGGAGGCCGAAGGCGGGCAGGTCGAACTGCACGCGGTCGCCCGCGCCGCCCGCGAAGAAGCGGCCGTTTTCCGGGTCTTCGTCCATGAAACGCTCCATGAACTCCGGCCCGACCTCGTAATTCGGCTGGCTGATGGTGGGGCCGATGACGGCATGGATGTTCTCGCGTCTGGCCCCTAGCGCGACCATCGCATCGACGGTCGCCTCCAGCACGCCTTCGATCGCGCCGCGCCATCCGGCATGGGCGGCCCCCACGACGCCAGCCTCGCGATCCGCGAACAGCACCGGCTCGCAATCGGCGGTGAGCACCGTCAGCACGATGCCGGGGGTGTTCGTCACCAGCCCGTCCGCCTTGGGCCTGTCGCCGGTCTGCGGTTCCGTCACGGTCACGACGTCGGGGGAGTGGACCTGATGAACGCCCGCGATGTCCACGGGCTCCGCCCCCATGGCCGCCGCCATGCGCGCGCGGTTCATCGCCACGGCGTCGGCCTGATCGTCGGACCCGCCGCCGCAGTTCAGCCCGGCATAGACGCCCGACGACGCGCCGCCCTTGCGGGTGAAGAACCCGTGGCGGATACCGTCCAATGCGCTTGCGGTGATGATTTCGAGGTTCATGTCTCGAGCCCCGGCAACATGGCTGCCCCTTCCGGCACGAATGCGAGTGTCTTGAACAGGGTTCCCATTTCATCGGGGTGCGTCAAGCGGCGATGCGCGGCGACGTGGCGGGTGAGCGGTTCTCGCTCCAGCCGGGCGGCAAGGGCTTGGGCGCGCGCCGTGATGCCGAGCCGTTCCAGAAAGACCCCCTGTAGGGTGAGGCGGGAATGGGTGAGGCGGGGGGCGGCCAGCGCCAGTGCCTCGAAATCCACATGCGCGGTCAGGTCCGCCGCGCCGGGATTGGCGAGCGGATCGGCGGCCTCGTGCTTGGCGACGGCCTGAAGCGTGTCGCCGAGCGAATGCCAGTCGCCGTAGTCGATGACGAGGGCGGCACCGCCTTTCGCGGCGATACGCCGGTCGATTTCCGCCATGACGGCATCGGCTGCGGGGCGCAGTTCGACGAGGTCGCCCGGTTGTGCGTCGGTCCACCGGTCGAGTGGTGCATGGGCGGTCGGACCGCCGAGGCCGAAGGTGAGGGCACCGTCTTTCAGCCCCACCTGCCGCTCGCGCCAGTCGTCCGCGTCGCGCTGGAACTGGCGCACGGGCAGGGCGTCGAAGAATTCGTTGGCGACGACGAAAAGGGGGCCGTCCGGGACGTCCTCCACTCTGTCCGCCCAAGCGAGGCCATAGCCCGTGAGCGTCGCCTGCTGGCGTTCGCGCAGACGGGGCGAGGCTTCGACCAGCACGATCCGCGCGGCGTCGTGAAACCCCGGCACGCCCCGCGTGGCGCGCAGGATGTCGGCCATGAGGGTGCCGCGACCGGGGCCAAGCTCGGCCAGAACGAAGGGGGTGGGCGATCCCTGATCCATCCAGCCTTGTGCCAGACACAGCCCGACCAGCTCCCCGAACATCTGCGAAATCTCGGGCGCCGTGGTGAAATCGCCCGCGGTGCCGAAAGGGTCGCGCGTCGTGTAATAGCCGTGGTCGGGATCGAGCAAGCATTCGGCCATGAAATCGGCCACGCTCATCGGCCCGGTGCCTTCGATCCGGGCGCGGAGTTTGTCGGCGAGGCTCACGTCCGGCTGCGGCGAGCCGCCCAGATCAGGGTGGCGATGCCGACGAGGATCATGGGGGTGGACAGAAGCTGGCCCATCGTGATGCCGAAGGACGGCGAACCGATGACGTAACCCATCGGATTGTCCAGCGTGATGAACTGTGCATCCGCCTGCCGGAAGAATTCGACGATGAACCGGGCAAGGCCGTAGCCCAGAAAGAACAGACCTGCGAGCATGGCGGGGCGTTTCAGCCAGCCGCGTTTGAAGGCTAGGTACAAAAGAACCGTGCCAAGGATCACGCCTTCGAGAAGCGCCTCGTAAAGCTGCGAGGGATGGCGGGCGCAGACCTCGCCCGCCGTGGCGCAGGCCTGTGCGGCGGGGCCGGGGAAGACCACGCCCCAAGGCGCATCGGTCGGGCGGCCCCAAAGCTCGCCGTTGACGAAATTCGCGATCCGCACGAGGGCGAGGGCCGGAGGCGTGGCGATCGCCAGAAGATCGGCGACGGAGGCGGTGACCAGACCATGCTTGCGCGAAAACAGGATCACGCCGACGACCACACCAAGAAACCCGCCGTGGAACGCCATGCCGCCCTGCCAGATCTTGAAGATGTCGAGCGGGTTCTGGAGGTAGTATCCGGGTTGGTAGAACAGCACGAACCCAAGCCGTCCGCCAAGGATGATGCCCGCCACCATCCACGTCACGAGCTCTTCGAGCTGGGCGCGCGTCATGGCGGGGTTTTCGTCACGCCACAGCGGCGGGCGCGAGATCGCCATGCGGATGATCCACCACCCGATCCCGATGCCGACGATATAGCCCAGCGCATACCAGCGAATCGCGAAATGCAGTCCGAACAGGTCGAATGCGAACGCCTCTGGCGACAGGTTCGGAAATTGGATTGCAGCCCACATGGCCGTTTGGTGCGCTGGTCGCGCGGCAGTGTCAACCTGTCACGCTCTGTTGAGAATCGCGGCCATCTTGCCCATATAGTGAACAAGCACCGGCCCAAGGGCGTTCATTCATGAGGGCCGGGCAACAGGAGATCGAAATGCAGACGCGAAACAAGGTGCTGGACGACCTGTCTCAGCTCATGACCAATGCAATGGGCGTGGCGCAGGGGGCGCGGACCGAAGCCGAGACGGCGATGAAAAGCTGGATGGACCGCTGGCTCGCCGACCGCGATTTCGTGACGCGCGAAGAATTCGACGCGGTGCGCGCGATGGCGCAGAAGGCCCGCGAGGAGAACGAAGCCCTCAAGGCCCGCATCGAAGCGATGGAAGCGGGGGCTGCAAAAAAGCCCGCGGCGAAAGAGTGATGCCTTACGTCACGGCCCTGGTTGCGGCCGTGGCGATCAGTCTTTCGGCAACGGTCGCTTCTGCCTGTAACCTTCCCCCCAATGCGGCAAGCCTTATGGCCGACGCCGGGTCGCAGATGAATTCTGTGCGATCCGCTAACGGGCGCGCGACCCTGAGACGGGATGCGCGGCTGGACCGCGCGGCCCAGCGCCACGCCTGCTGGATGTCCACGAACGGCACGTTTTCGCATCAGGGCGGCGGCAACTCGAGCCCGAGCGACCGGATCGCCGCGACCGGGTATCCCGCGCGCATGACCTCCGAGAATATCGCGCAGGGCCAGTCGTCCGGGTCCGAACTCATGTCGGACTGGATGATGTCGCAGGGCCACCGCGAGAACATCTTGCGCCGCGCCGCACAGGATTACGGCGTCGGTGTCGCGCTTCTGAGCGGGCGCGTGGTCTGGGTCATGCTTTACGCCGCGCAATAGCCGGAGTTTCACGAAACCCGCTTTCCTGAGGCATACCCCTTGGCTTTGAATGCCGTGGCTTGGCTTTTTTCGATCCCGAGCGTCTATTTCAGGATCGGGGGCTTCGACGGGTCGGACCCCGGAGCTTTGCGCTCCACGGGTTCGGGCGCTTCGGGTTCCGGCATGTCGAAGCGCAGGCCGACGCGGGCCAGCCGTTCCGCGACGGGATCGCTTGCATCGAAGAACGCGACGTCCAGCCGCTGATCGGCCCCGGAAAACGTCATCGCCTCCTGCGCGGCGCGGGCCAGCGGTTCATGTGCATCCGGGTCGGCGTCGATGAACGCGAGAACCAGCCCCTGACTGTCATCGTCATACACCGCGCGGGCGAGCGTCGCGTGGTCGCAGAACCGGCCCGCCGTCGCAAGCTTGCCCTGTAGCCCGGTGATGAGCCGGTCGGTCAGACCCGTGGGCGGTTCGAGCGCGCGGACCTGGCTTTCCACCTCTTCCGGCGCGGGGCCAAGCGTCTGGGCGAGCCAGTCGACGGCGGCGGCCGGGATCAGGATGGAGGAGGGGGCGGCGCCGAGGTTGACGCCCAGACCGATGCCAGACCCCGCGATCATCGCCGCGACGACGCGGCCGGGCAGGGCGGCATAGGGCGCCGGTCCTTCCGAGAACGTGGACAGCCGATCTTCCCGGTCGAACACCAGCACGTAGCGGTCGGGCGGCTCGCCCTCGGCCGCTTCCAGTTCGAAAATCTCCGGGTTCACCGAGTCGCCCCGCGATTCTTCCTTGAGCAGCAGGAACAGTTCGTCATCCGCCAGACGCTCGTAAAACCCGAGCCGGGCGGCATCGTCATCGAGGTCGGCCTGCATCGCCGCATGCGCGATATCGAGCGGTGTCTCTTCGGTCATGGGTTCAACGCCTCCGCCACACGGGTTCTGAGGACCGGCAGAAGATCGGCCTCGAACCACGGGTTTTTCCTGAGCCACCCGGTATTGCGCCAAGACGGATGAGGCAAGGGCAGTATGTCCGGCAGATGGTCGCGCCAGCCGCGCACCGTGTCGGTCAGGCTGGCGCGCGTGCCAAGATAGCGGCGCTGGGCGTAGGCCCCGACAAGCAGCGTCAGGGTCGGTACGAGCGTGGCGTCGACCGCGTCGTGCCATGTTTCGGCGCAGACCCTGGGTGGTGGAAGGTCCGACCCGCGCGCGTCGTAGCCGGGAAAGCAGAATGCCATCGGCGTGATCGCGATGCGTGCGCGGTCATAGAAGGTGTCGCGGTCCACGCCCATCCAGTCGCGCAGCCGGTCGCCGGACGGGTCATTGAACGGAATCCCGCTTTCGTGAACCCGCAGTCCCGGCGCCTGTCCGATCACGCGCAGGCGCGCGGACGGGTCGAACCACGCCACGGGGCGCGGTTCGTGCCCGGTCGCCGTCGCGCGAAATGCGGCGGCGCAAATGCGGCATTTCCTGATCTGATCCGCGAGGGGGTCGGTGCCTTGCATAACAGGAGGTTAAGCGTGACGGGCCGCGTCAACAATACGCCAGACACGCACAGAACTTTTCACGAATTGTCCACCGTCGTGCCCCAATTCGGTCCCTAAGGGCAGGTTATCCATAGTGCGTGCCGTCCCGACGGGGTCGGAATTCGTACGAGTCTTTGGGATCGGTTTACCCCCAGGATTTGAGGGCAAAATGGCAACGAGCAGGCTGAGCGCCTATTACATCGGCACCTATGCCGATCTGGACCTCGCAGAGGGCGACACGGTTGCAAAGACCGCCGGTCGGCTCGTGGGGTTTCGGCTCGGCGATGCCCAGCACCCGGCGCATTCCCGCGAAAACACGTTGATCCTGACCGATTGCGGCGAGGATCGCGCGGACACCCTGACCTGGGGTGGACGCAGCGCCGACATGCTGGCTTCGCTCCACGTCTCGGTGAAGCTGACCTATACGGATCGCAAGACCGATACGACATGGATGATCGTGTTGCAGGACGATGCGGGGCGCGTGTTCCTGACACCGTTCGCGGACGGGTCCGAGTTCTCCGAAGCCTTCGTCGAGAAGCCGATCCAGACCATCGAGATCGAGACGATCACGGGCGAACATTACCGCGCGGCGGTCAAGAAGCTGGCCGATCAGGGTTACGTCTGTTTCGGCTCGGACACGCGGATCGAAACGCCTGACGGACTGCGCAAGGTCGTGCGCCTGAAGCCCGGCGATCTCGTGAACACGGTCGACCACGGCCCGCAGCCGATCCGCTGGGTCGCGATGCGCCGTTTGGGGCTGCTTGAACTGCGCGCCAATCCGGCGATCCGCCCGATCCGGGTCAAGAAGGGCGCGCTGGGCCACGGCTTGCCGGAGCGCGACGTGCTGCTTTCGCCGCAACACCGGGTTCTGGTGCGCTCGCGCCTTGCCATGCGGATGTTCGGGACGACCGAGGTGCTGGTGGCGGTGAAATCGCTTCTGGGCCTGCCCGGTTTCGAGGTGGCCGAGGATGTGGGCGGCGTCATCTACGTCCACCTGCTGTTCGACGATCACGAGGTCATCATGGCCGATGGGGCACCGATGGAGAGCCTGTTTCTGGGGACCGGCGCACGGGAAGCGGTCGGGCAGGAGGCGCTGGAGGAAATCCGCGCGATCATGCCCGAACTGGTCGATATGATGGTCGCCGGGAACGGCAGCCCGGCCCGCCCGCTGACCGACAGCGACCGGGCCGCCGAGATGGGGCAGATCCACCGGCAAAGCGACGTCGCGCTGATCGCGGGGTTCTGAGGCGACACCGGGCGGCATTGAGCCTGACCTGACGTTTCGCTACACGGGCTGAAACCCTGTGGAGACGTCGCGCGCATGTATCGGGTCTGGAACTTCATCGCCAATTACTCGGTCCTGCTCGTCGGCGGCGCGTTGATCGCGCTCGTCTGGGCGAACCTCGACACCGAAAGTTACCGCCATTTCATCCACTATCCGCTGTGGTTCAACGGCTGGATCGGTCTCGACCTGCATGCATGGGACGCGGCCTTCGGGCCCGAAGCGGGTCGGTTCGAAACCGGCGATGTCGAGAGCGTGCTGACCGTTCAGACGCTCGTGAACGATTTGCTCATGGCGTTTTTCTTCGCTTTCGCGGGCAAGGAGGTGTGGGAGGCGCTGATCCTGAAACGCGGTGCCCTGCGGGGGCGCAAGGCCGCCACGCCTCTGATCGCGACCCTTGGCGGGATGCTTGGACCGATCGTCGTCTTTCTCTCGCTCGCCACGCTCATGGGGTCCGACATCTATGACGCGGTGGCCCGTGGCTGGGCGGTTCCGACCGCTTCGGACATCGCGTTTTCCTATGTCGTCGGGCGGGTCGTGTTCGGGGCCGGGCACCCGGCGCTCAGGTTCCTGCTGCTTCTGGCCATCGCCGACGATGCGGGCGGGCTCGTCATCCTCGCGCTGTTCTACCCGCCGGGCGATTTCGCGCCGGAATGGCTTGCCGTGTCGCTGTTCGCTTCGGTCTTCGTCTATCTGGCCTTCAACCTCATCCCGCGCCGGATGGATCGGGGCGACCAGACGCGGGCGCGGTCGACATGGGTGCGCCTGAACCTCAAATGGTATCCCTACGCCATTGCCGGGATCGTCAGTCTGCTCGCCTTCACGCAGTCGGGTCTTCACCCCGCGCTCGGGCTGCTGCCCGTCATTCCGGCCATTCCCCATGCCGACCGGGCCTTCGGTATCTTCGCCGAGGCCGAGACGCATCTGCACGACATCCTGAACCAGATCGAACATGCGCTACAGATCCCGGTCGAGTTGATCCTGTTCCTGTTTGGGCTGGTGAACGCCGGGGTGGCGTTTGCGGCTTTGGCCGAGCCGACATGGCTGGTTCTGGGCGGGCTGGTCATCGGCAAGCCCGTCGGCATCTTCCTGTTCGGGCTTGTCGCGGCGCGGCTCTTGCGGCTCGGCTTGCCCGAAGGGATGCGCGTGGCCGATCTTTTCATCGTCGGTATCGTCGCCGCGATGGGGTTCACGGTGGCGCTGTTCTTCGCGGCCGCCGCCTTCGACCCCGGTCCCGTGCAGGACGCGGCCAAGATCGGCGCCTTCTTCAGTCTGGGGGCCGCGATCCTTGCCATTGCACTGGGTAAATTGTTGCGGGTCCAGAAACGCCGGGCCTGAATCGGGCGCGTCGTGTACGATCCGGACCAAAGATCACCGGGTATTGTGCCGTTTTCCGGCCCAATTCCGAGACAAAGCGTTGTATTGAAGGCGTTTGATCCGACATAATGACGCCAGATTGGCCTAATATAGCGTATCCTTAACGCGGCCCGGACTACACCGGGCCCTGGGGCAGCAGCAGTCACCGGGGTTCGAATGATCGAATTCGACAATGTATCCAAGTCCTTCTGGACCGGAAAACAGCGCAAGGTCATCCTCGACCATGCGTCGTTCCGGGTGGAGCTTGGCAACTCGCTGGGGATTCTCGCGCCCAACGGCACCGGGAAGACGACGATCATTCAGATGATGGCGGGGCTGGAGAAGCCGGACGAGGGCGAAGTGCGCCGCACCAGCCGGGTGTCGTTCCCGCTCGGGTTCATGGGCGGCGTTGTGCCCAAGCTGTCGGCCAAGGAGAACGCACGCTACATCGCGCGGCTCTATGGGCTGGACCCCGACTATATCGAGGCGTTCACGCGCTGGCTGTGCGGGCTTGAGGAATATTACGACTTTCCGCTCGGCACTTATTCGTCGGGCATGAAGGCCCGGTTCACGTTTTCGCTGCTTCTGGCGCTCGAGTTCGACATCTACCTGATCGACGAGGGGATGCCGCAGACGACGGATGCCGAGTTCAACCGCAAGGCGGGGGACGTGCTCAGGCAACGCCTGGAGAATTCGACCGTCGTGGTGGTGAGCCATCAGGCGCAGACACTTGAGAAATTCTGCCGCTCGGCAGCGGTGCTGCACAATGGGCAGCTTTTTATGTTCGATACCTTGGAAGAGGCGAAGCAACTGTATGACTACTCCACCCAAGGCTAAGAAATTCCGCATCCGCCGCCCCGGATCGGACGCCCCGCGTGAGGCGTCCCCCGAAGCCCAGCCGACCGCGCAGGGCGCGCAGCAAGCGCCGCGCGCACAGGCGCAGACGCTTCGCCCCGCCGGCCAGCAACCGCAGCGCCCGGCCACGCCGCAGGGTCAGCGCCCGCCGCAGGGCGGACAGCCGCAGCCGCGCCAACCGCGCCAGTTGAACGCGATGGAAGAGGCCGCGCTGTCACCGCAGGAGGATGGCTTCGGCGGCGCGCCCTTCCCAGGTTCCGCCGCAGCCGACCGGGGTGGACAGGCCGCGCCGACGCCATCGCGGCGCGAACCGCCCGAGGTCGAAATCGGACGCATCAAGCAAGAGGGCCTGACGGGCCGGCAACTGCGCATGGCGCGCCGCGTCGCCCAGAAACACGGGCTTCCGGCGACGTCGGACTATGACGCCGTGCGCCTGTTGCGCAAAGCCGGGATCGACCCGTTCCAGACCGCGAACATGCTGCAACTCGTCTCGTCGGAAGAGGGCGGGGCCAAGCCGCAGCCGCCCGAGGGCGGGGCGCGGGTGCAGCTTCCGCAGACGATCCAGCCGCAGCAGCAGCAATTGCCCTCGACGCAGGTGATGGATGCCGCCGATCGTGCGAAATCCATTCAGGAAATGCAGAACCAGATCGTGCGGCGGCGGCGCAAGAAACTCCTGCTGCTGGCCACGCGACTGGCCGCGCTGGTGCTTTTGCCGACGCTCATCGCGGGCTGGTATTTCTATGTCGTGGCGACGCCCATGTATGCCACCAAATCGGAATTCGTGATCCAGAAGGCCGAAAGCGGCGGCACGGCGATGTCGAGCCTGTTCGCAGGCTCCGGTCTGGCGACGTCGCAGGATTCGATCACGGTCCAGAGCTACCTGTCGTCGCGCGACGCTATGCTGCGGCTGGACGAGGAACTGGGATTCAAGGCTCATTTCTCGAACCCCGAGATCGACCCGATCCAGCGGCTCGACGCGGATGCCTCGAACGAGGAAGCCTACAAGACCTATACGCGCAACGTGAAGATCGGCTTCGATCCGACCGAGGGCATCGTGAAGATGGAAGTGATCGCGGCCGATCCGGCGTTCTCGCGCCAGATGTCCGAGGCGCTGATCCGCTATGCCGAACAACGGGTCGACAACCTGACGAGCCGTCTGCGCGACGACCAGATGGCGGGCGCGCGCGAAAGCTATGAAGAGGCCGAACAGGCGATGCTCGACGCGCAGGCCGAGGTTCTGCGACTTCAGGAAAGTATGGGCATTTTCGATGCCACCTCCGACGCGACCTCGATCATGGGTCAGGTGAACACCTTCGAGACGCAGTTGCAGCAGAAGCGGCTTCAGCTTCAGCAGCTTCTGGACAACCCGCGCCCCAACCAGGCACGGGTCGAAGGCGTTCGGGGCGATATCGCGCGGCTGGAACAACTCGTCGCCGACCTGCGGGCGCGGCTGACGGAAGACGGTCAGCAGGGCGGCGACAGCCTTGCCTCGGTGTCCGGTCAGTTGACCATCGCGCAAACGAACCTTCAGACGCGGACCGCGCTGATGCAACAGGCGCTGCAACAGCTCGAAACCGCCCGGATCGAAGCGAACAAACAGACGCGCTATTTGGAAATGGGCGTGCATCCCGTGGCCCCGGACCGCGCGACCTATCCGCGTGCGTTCGAGAACACGTTGCTTGCCTTCCTCGTCTTCGCGGGCATCTACCTGATGATCTCGATCACCGCGGCAATCCTGCGCGAACAGGTCACGAGCTGACCTGACAGGTAGACCGGGTATGGAACGGGCGCCACCGGGCGCCCGCTTTCCGTTCCGGGTGGGGGCAAAGCCCCGGTTTCGGGGGTTCCCAAAAGTCGATGCCGCCGGATACTCTGGGAAAAAATTCCCGGGGACGGACATGATATTTCTAAGACTTCTGGCGCTTATCCTGTGCCTCGCCACGCCCGTGCTCGCACAAGAGGGCACGATCACCTCGGGCAACGGCACGAACGCCGAACAGGGTCAGGCCGACGCGGCCATGGCCACGCGCATCCGGGACATCCTGCACGAACTCGACGGCTACGAGGACGTCACAGTGACCGTCAAATCCGGCATCGTCACGCTCCGCGGCACGACGCTCGACCTCGCCCAGTCCGAGGCGCTCGTCGGGCTCATCGGTCGGGTCGAAGGGGTCGTGGCGATCGAGAACGAGGTGACGATCTCGACCGACGTCAGGCGGCGGCTGATGCCGATGGTCGAACGTTTTCAGCTGAGGTTCTGGCAGGGCATCGCGTTCCTGCCGCTCGTCGGGATCGCGCTCTTCGCTTTCGGGATCGTGGTCTGGATCGGGTTCTTCATTGCGCGGCGCAAACAGCCGTGGGACCGGATCGCCCCGAATGCCTTCATCGCCGACATCCTGCGCGCCGTCATACGGATCGCCGCGATCATCGCCGCGATCGTGGTGGCGCTGGACATTCTGGGGGCCACCGCGCTCCTGTCCACGATCCTCGGCGCGGCAGGGATCATCGGTCTGGCCATCGGTTTCGCGGTCCGTGACACGGTCGAGAACTTCATCGCCTCGGTGCTTCTGTCCGTGCGCCAGCCTTTCGCGCCCAACGATGCGGTGAAGATCGACGGGCATGAGGGCAAGGTGATCCGACTGACCTCCCGCGCCACGATCATCCTGTCGTTCGACGGCAACCACATCCGCATCCCGAACGCGACGGTCTTCAAGTCGACGGTCATCAACTACACCCGCAATCCCGAACGCCGCTTCGACTTCGACATCGGGGTGGGCTACGGCACCGATCTCGCGGAGGCAAAGCTGCTGGCCGAAGAGACGGTGAAGGGTTTGCCCTTCGTTCTGACCACGCCGTCGGTCTCGTCCTGGACGACCGAACTCGGCGGATCGGACGTGGGCATGAAGGTGACAGGCTGGATCGATCAGCGCGAAACCGGGCTTCTCGCGGCGCGGTCCGAGGCGATCCGTCAGGTTCTGATCGCCTTCGAGGAAGCGGGAATCGAGATGCCGGAACCGACCTATCGCCTGCTGATGAACGAGGCCGGCACTGAGGAAGTGGCCCCCGCGCCAGCCAAGCCGAATGTCGCCGAAGTCAGCCACGACGTGATGAACGTCGAGGCCACGACGGAACACGAACTCGAGGATATCGTTGACGCCGAGCGCGATACCGAGCGGCAGGATCTCCTTCGTCAGGACGCAACCAAGGAATGAACCGACAGCCCGGATTTTTTGGCTTGCAGCCCACCAGCCGTTTGAGTAGGAACACGCGCACCGTTGGGGTGTAGCCAAGTGGTAAGGCAGCGGTTTTTGGTACCGTGTATCGTAGGTTCGAATCCTACCACCCCAGCCACGCTACTCAGTCTCATTCCCCCAGTGACGCCTTGCGCCGATTTCCCGCGATATTTCGGGTGTTTGGCTGCGCGCTGCCCTATCTGAGACGCACCTGTCCGACCATTCCCGTCCCAATTCCCGCCGGTGTCTCTGTTCGTCCTTTTCGCGGGTTCGGTTTTGGCTGGATTTGGCTGTTAACAGGGAATTAACAGGGAATTCTCCGTTTCTGGCCCTGATTTCGGGCGATTCCGCGGGTTCTCGGCTTGGATTGGCGCGTGTTTTCAGGGTCTTGCGGGCAGTTCCTGTTCTTTCACGAACAGGGAATTCCAATCCGGCGATCAGGAATGCGCTTGGTGGAAACAGGGAACGATGCTGGGTAAACAGGGAACCGGGTGCTCGTCCACCGGTTCAGCGGAAGCCAGGCGCACCCAGCTCGGGCAAACCGCCATCGTCCTCTTCGTCGGCATCGGGGAGGTCCGCCCAAAGCAGGGTCACCGCATGACCGTCCCGACCGACGCGGGTCTGTTCGAACATCTCGATCTCCGGGCGACGCGTCCAGGCTGCCGCGTGGGTCTCCCGGAACGTCGTAATGCCCCGGTCCCCTTTCGAGACCACTTTGAACGCCTGGCTGATCTTTGGCAGGGGATCGTTCTTATTGAGCGCGAGGTACGGGAACGCGTCTCCTCGAATGGAATAGCGCACCCGGCCCTCGTGGGACCAGATCGCGGCAAGGGGTTCGTCCCGGCGCTCGACCATGCGACGGATGCAGGCCTCGCGGCTGAGGTCGAGGCGCGGCGCAAGTGCTGAGCGTCTTGCAGGTCCGGGTCGCGAGAGGTGCCGGTCGAACATGGCGGGCGGGGCCAGGGCTCGATCGCGAACCGGTTGGCCTCGGCCTCCTGACGCAGCTCCTGCGACCTTCGCGGGTCTCGCGCATGTCACGGGCGTGCAGCGAAAGCCGGTCTCGCTTGAGACCTCGTGGCGCTCGAGCAAGAAATGCCCGAGTTCATGAGCGATCGTGAAACGGGCGCGTTGGTGTCCATAGCGGCAGTTTGCAGGATCACGCCGTCGCTGCGGACCCGGTCCGTCGGGAGCATGCCCTCGAACCCGTCGAAACTGTCGATCCGGACATCGGAGATGTCGAGACCGAGCGCGATCTCGACGATCGGAACTGCCGTGGTCACCGGGCCCAGCTGCGCGTGCAGACGTGCCGCCAATCGCTCAGGCGCGTGGATTTCCGCGAGGTCGATCCGGTCGAGCGCCAAGGCTCAGAACCTTCGAGGACCTGGCCTTCATCGACGCGATCAGTTCTTCGACGATCGCCCGGTCCCGCTGAGAGGCTCTCCAGGTCGCGGTGCATCCGGCCGACCTTGATGTCTTCGGGCGCGGGCTCCGGCGCCGTGCCGGTCAGGACGTCGATGCTCACGCCATAATGGCTAGCCAGTTTGCGCACGAGCTCGAAGGACGGATTGCGGCTGCGGCCTTTCTCCAGCTCCCAGACATGGGCTTTGGAGACGCCGACGGCGTCCGCGACCTGCTGCAATGACTGGTTCGAGGACTGACGCAGTCTCATGAGACGTTCCCCGATCTCCATGGCTCCTCCGTTCACCGTGTCTGACGGTGGTATACGCCAGATTGACCGTAGTGCAAATGTAAGATATATCGAACGATACGGGCAGGCAGAGCCGATTCTGTCGAATGAGCAGTCAACGGAGGTCAAGAATGACCCGAGACAAGATCGAATACGTCGCCCTGGGCGATCTCACGCCATGGGCGCGCAATGCGCGCACCCATTCAAGGAAGCAGGTGCGCCAGATCGCGGCCTCCATCGAGACCTTCGGGTTCACCAACCCGGTTCTGATCGACGAGCGACGCACGATCCTTGCAGGCCATGGCCGGGTCGCGGCCGCACAGCTTCTCGGGCTGGGCGAAGTGCCGTGCCTACGGCTGGATCACATGGTGAGGCGGAAAAGCGCGCCTATGTACTGGCGGATAACAAGCTGGCGCTGAATGCGGGCTGGGACGAGGATCTTCTGGCGGCGGAGCTGGGGGCCTGATGGAGGTGGAGCTCGACTTCGACATGGATGTGACGGGGTTCTCGATCCCGGAGATCGATGGGATCCTGGAGGCCGTGGCACCACAGGAGCCGGACGATCCGGTGGACGAGGTGATCCCGGAGGAAGCGTCGCGGCAGGTGCATCCCGGCGATGTCTGGCAGCTTGGGCGCCATCGCCTGATGTGCGGCGATGCGCTGGACCCGGTGGTGGTCGGGGACCTGATGGCGGGTGAGGTCGCGCGGATGGTGTTCTCGGACCCGCCCTACAACGTGCCGATCGACGGGCACGTGGGCAACTCCGGCAAGGTGCAGCATCGGGAGTTCGCGATGGCGTCGGGCGAGATGAGTTCAGAGGCCTTCACCGGATTCCTGACGACCGCGCTTGGCAACATGGCGGACCACGCGGTGGAGGGTCGATCCACTTCCTGTGCATGGACTGGCGCCACATGGGCGAGATGCTGGCCGCGGGAGAGGCGATCTATGACGAGCTGAAGAACCTTATCGTCTGGGCCAAGGACAACGGGGGCATGGGGACGTTCTACCGCTCACGTCACGAGCTGATCTTCGCGTTCAAGAAAGGCACGGCGCCCCACGTGAACACGTTCGAGCTGGGACAGCACGGGCGGTACCGTACAAATGTCTGGCAATACCGCGGCGTGAACACTTTGCGCGCCGGCCGGATGGAAGAGCTGGCCCTGCATCCGACCGTGAAGCCCGTCCAGATGATCGCGGACGCGATCCGCGATGTCTCCGGGCGGGGCGAGATCGTGCTCGACCTGTTCGGCGGATCGGGCTCCACCTGATCGCGGCGCAAAGACCGGGCGGCAGGGCTACCTGTGCGAAGCTCGACCCGATCTATTGCGACCGGATCGTGCCCGTTGGGAAGCCTATGCCAAGGATGAAGCAGAGCAGGTGGTCTGCGGTTGGTCTGCGCCTGCGGCACGGCTGGAGGCCGCGGAATGATCAGGGCAAGCAGAAACTTCCGGCGGTTCGGCCGGGCGCGTCATACGAGGTGGGTTATGGCAAGCCGCCGGTGGCCTCGCGTTTTGCGAAGGGACAGTCCGGCAGCAGAAGGGCCGACCCGCAGGGCGAAGTCGAAGCGGCCGGCCCTGAACGAGGAGCGTCTCAAGGACATCATTCTGGATGAGGCTTACCGCGACATCACCGTCCGCGACGGGGCCGCAGTTAACAGTTCCGATGGCGCAGGCGATCGTGCGTGCGATGGCGGTCAACGCGGCAAAGGGCAGCACTGGGCCCAACGCCTGTTCGCCGAGATGCTTGCGGCAACAGAACGGCAGAACAAAGCCCTGGCGGATGAATGGCTCGAGACGGCCATCACCTACAAGGTCGAATGGGACCAGGAACTGGCCCGCCGTGAGCAGCTCGGGATCACGGATTTACCGCGCCCTTGCCGCATCCGGATCAGGTGAAGATCGACATGGAGACGGGCGCGCCTGGATCGACGGGCCCGCCACGAAGGAACAGGTGGCGCAACTGGAGGTCTTGTGGGCGCGACGTGAGGATTGGCTGCGGGAGGTGGAGGGTCTCGAGCGGTTGCTTGAAACAGAGGGTGACGAAGCCGTGCGAGCTGCCATCGAGAAGGACCTCAGACGAACGCAGAAGACTCTTGCGATCATGGATCGGTTGCTGGGCTGAGACGCGCGCGAATCGCATCAGACCCCAAGGGCGCGTTCCTGCGCCTGCCAGTCGAGCAGGAGCGGCAGGCGCACCAGTTTGGTGAGGGTACAGTCCGGGGGCTGTGTGCCGTCGAGAATGGCGGTCTGGATCTTCGGAGAGAGGAAGGCAAGCTTGGCACGTGTGCGCAGGAAGGCCTCCGAGCATCCCTCGGCCCTCGCGATCTCCGCGAGGGACGTGCCAACGGCAACGCGCGCGTCCATCCGTGGGCGCGGATCAACATGGCCTGCAAATGCCGATCTGGGTCCGATTGCGCCTCGCCCACCACGATCTTCGTCTCAACACCGCGCCGTCGGATCTGAAGCGGCGCGGACAGAGTACCCAACGCCGGATCGAGATCATCGGCGGTAATGCCAGCCTCGCTGACAGCGCCGTGAGGTCGAGGGTGATCCGGATCTCGCTGCGCGTCAGATAGCCGTGGTCGTCCAGGGCCGCCGCAACCTGACCACGGGTGCCTTCGAGACCCTGCTGCAAGCTGGCGATGGCTCTCCCGATCTCGTCGGCCATGGCGGAATCAGGCCGGGCAAGCAGCCGATGCTCCTGCGTGCCCGTTCCAGGTGCGCGATCAGCAGGGCCAGGACGCGCGCCTCGAGCGCGGCGGCCGGCAGGCGCCAGCCGGTCGGGTCCGCGCCCCGAGACCAGGCGGTTGGAGACATAGTAGCGCAGACGACGACCGGCCTTGGTCGTGTGGGTCGGCGTAAGCCGGTCGCCGGTCTCGTCGCGCAGCTTGCCCGTGAGCCAGGCCGGCGACGGGGACGTGGTCTCATTGGTGTCCGAATGACCGCCTCGCGTGCGGGAGCGGCCGGAGCGTGTCTGCAATAGGGTTTGAACGCGCTCCCAGAGCGCGTCGTCGATGAGGGCGTCGTGCTGCCCGGGCCAGACCTTGTCCTTGTGCCGGATCCGGCCGCAGTAAAGCGGATTGCGCAAGATGTGATAGATCTGCCCGCGCGAAAGCGGCCTTGCCGCCTGTGACCACGTCTTTGGTGCTCTTGCGTTCCTTGGACCGAAGACCTTCACGCCTCGCGGCGTCTTCGACCCGGCGCAGGCAACCGTGGTCGGAATAGAGTTCAAAGAGACGGCGGACCGTTCGGGATTCCTCGGGATTGACCCTGAGTACGCGCGTGGCACCGTCAGGAGGTCGATCATACCCAAGAGGCACGTTGCCCCCATCCAGAGCCCCTTCTTTTCGAGGCTGCTATCTTGTCGCGGATGCGCATCTCGGCCGTGACCTCGCGTTCGAACTGGGCAAAGGACAGGAGCACATTGAGGGTCAGCCGTCCCATCGACGACGATGTGTTGAAGGCCTGCGTCACGGACACGAAGGAGCAGCCGGCGGCCTCGAGCCGGTCGACCAGCCTCGCGAAATCTGCCAGCGACCGGGTCAGGCGGTCGATCTTGTAGACGACCACCATGTCGATCGGCCGGCGTCGATCTCGCCCAAGAGCCGCTGCAGGGCAGGGCGCTCGAGTGTGCCCCGGAGATCCCGCCGTCGTCGTAGCGGGCAGCCTCTTCCAGCCCTCGTGCCGCTGGCTGGCGATATAGGCCGCGCAGGCCTCGTGCTGGGCATCGAGCGAGTTGAAGTCCTGATCTAGCCCTCGTCCGAGGACTTCCGGGTGTAGATGGCACAGCGGATCGTAGTCCTGGTCATGACCGGCCTTTCCCGTGAGGCCGAAGAACCTCGGCCCGGACCAGTGTGCCCGGTGATCTCCCGCGCGATGACCGAGAGCGACCGCCAGGTTTTGCCGTTCCAGAAAAAGCCCTCCTCGGTTACATCGACCACATGGGTGACGCCGTTCCATTCCGCAAGAGCCGCCCACCGGGTTTGAGGCCGGGCGTGGTTGCCTTGCGCTTAGCCTCTCCCGAACGTGCGTTCAACCTGACCAGTACATGTTTTGGCAGGCCACCCATCTGTCGCGCCTGAACTTCGAAGGCGAGAAACGGCGGAGGAAGTTCTGGCTCATCCCTTGGGGACAGGGGATTGGAAAACCTCCGACCAGACCGCGACAAGCGCGGCCCGGTCCATGGTCTCCAGTTCCTCTACGCGGATCATTCGGTTGCCGCGGGCGACGCCGTGATCCGGTAGCGCGCGCGCCCCTTGCCGTCGCTCGGGGTGGAGCGTTCAACGGTGTGGCCCGCCTTGCGAAAGCGGCTCAGCGCCGCCCGCGCCGAATGCGCCTGCCACCCGGTCGCCTTGCAGATCGCGTCCAGCGTCGCACCGTCCGCCCGCTCCAGCATCGCGCGGACCTTGTCCTTCTTCGTCTGTTTGGGTTTTGCCATGGTGTTCTCCTCTGGTTGCCGGGCCGGTCCAATGCCGCCCCCGGTACCGAGGCGCGCCCGGGGAGCGGCCGGGCGTGGGGGCAGTGACGCTCTGTTCGCGTGGGTAGTCCAGTGGGAAACAGAGGGGGATTAGCTAAGAGCCGAAGCGGGCGGAGGGCAGCCGTTCGCTGCGGTCTGGGCGAGCGACAGTTTCGGCCGCCGGGAGTTGCTCGACGTCACCCGTCACGCACAGGCAGTTTGCTTGAAGCCTTCATCTCTTTGAGCGACAGGTTGGAGCGAATACTTGTCACGCCAGGCAAGCGTCGCAGCGTGCTGTCAACGAAGGCGCTGTAGTCGTCCAGATCGCGGGCGACCACGATCAACAGGAAATCGTCCGCGCCAGTAGTGTTGTGGCAGGCGAGGATGTTGGGGGTCACCTCGATAATGCGTTGGAACTCGGCTGTGGCCGTCTGATCGTGCTCCGAGCAGCTCAGTTGAACGAATGCCATGACCCCGAGCCCCAGCTTTCGCCGATTGAGCTGGGCTTGGTAGCCCTCGATGATGCCTGCCTCTTCCAGCTTCTTGAGCCGCCGCCAACATGGCGTTTCACTCATGTTCAGGTGCTCAGCCAGCTTGGCGTTGGTCATGCGCCCGTCGCTTTGAAGCAGTTCGAGAATCTGAGCGTTGACCGTGTCGATGCTTGACATTGGAAGAGTCCTCTCATCATCTTTTGCAACGTAGGGGTTTCTGCCCCAAGTAATCGCCAAGAGGGGCAGAATAGCAAGGTAATTTCCTCTCCATTTGGTAGCTTGGTCTCGAACAGATCTCACAATCGAAAGATCCTGCCATGAAAGCTGTCCTCTTCGAGAAATTCCAAGAAGTCCCGAAAGTCGTGACTGTCGCGGACCCAACACCCGAGCCGCATGGTGTGGTGCTCAAGGTCGAGGCCACCGGCGTCTGCCGCAGCGATTGGCACGGCTGGATGGGGCACGACAGCGACATCGACCTGCCGCACATCCCCGGCCATGAACTGGCCGGCGTCGTCGAGGCCGTCGGCAAGGATGTGAAGAACTTGAAGGTCGGCGATAGGGTCACCGTGCCGTTCATTTGCGGCTGCGGATCATGCAGCGAATGCCATGCCGGTCATCAACAAGTGTGCCCGCATCAGGAACAACCCGGTTTCACCCATTGGGGCAGCTTTGCAGAATATGTGCCGATCCATCAGGCAGACCTGAACGTCGTTGCCTTGCCCGAGACCATGGATTTTGCCACAGCCGCAAGTCTGGGATGTCGGTTCGCCACGTCGTTTCGCGCGGTGATCGACCAAGGCAAGGTGGGCGCGGGTCAATGGGTTGCCGTGCATGGCTGTGGCGGCGTCGGCCTGTCGGCGGTGATGATCGCCAGTGCGGCAGGGGCGAATGTGATCGGGGTAGACCTTGATCCTGGAAAACTGGCGCTGGCCAAAGACCTTGGCGCGGTCGCGGCCATTGATGGCAAGGGCGATGTGGTCGAAGCGATCAAGGAGATCACCAAAGGCGGTGCGCATGTCTCGCTCGACGCGCTTGGGCATCCGGCGACGATGACCAACTCGATTCTTTGCCTGCGGCCAAGGGGCAAGCATATTCAGGTCGGCCTCATGCTCGGCGATCACGCGACCCCTGCGGTGCCGATGGCCAAGATTGTCGGCCAAGAGATCGAGCTGCTCGGCTCTCATGGTATGCAGGCGCATCGGTATGATGCGATGCTGGATATGGTCAAGAACGGCAAGGTCGACCCCGCGCGGCTGGTCGGCGACAAGATCAGCCTGGAGCAAGCGCCTGAGGCCCTGATGAACATGGACAAGTTCCAGTCCATCGGCGCAATCGTGATCACGAGCTTCTGAGCCATTGACAGGATGGCATTCATCGGCGGCGGCAACCGCGCCGCCGGGTTGGGGCAAGGCTGATCCTGTTGTGCAGACTGCTATCGAACCTCAAAGCTGCCATTCGTCGTGAGGGTGAGCAATGGCAGCTTTGGGCCGAAACTGACCTGCAACTGAACTCCAGAACGCTCGGCAATACAGTGCTTGGGAAATCGCTCGTGGTGTTTGGCCGCAAGGTTGTTTGATTTCGGAGAGTTGGTTACTTGGCCTTTTGCGGATCAGTGCAACTGTAGCCGACCGTGCAACGCCGGGGGCTCTCCGATCAATGGAAGAACGATCCTATCAACGGAATTGGCAGGATACTTCACCCAAACCCTCGATCCTTGCGATGATTTGTTGTTGCTCCTTGACAGGTACCATCGAGCCAAGAGCACCTGTGAGAACGATTTGTCCAGCACGGATGGGCATGCCAAGATCATAAAGCGTTGCCGCCAGCCACGCGGCAGCGATGATTGGACTCCCCATACAATCGCTTCCCGTTCCGGACGAAACCACAGCACCATTCAGATCCATTTCCATGGAAAGTGCGGAGAAATCGACATGCTTTGCGTTACGCAAACGTGGCCCTATCACGTGGCCGCCATAAGACGCGTTGTCGGCGATGGTATCGGCAAGCGAAATATCCCAATTTGCAATTCGGCTGTCAACAATCTCCAAGGCTGGTGCAGCCCAATCGAGTGCATCGAGGATGTCGTCCACACTGGGGTTCGCGTGGTCCATATCGCGCGAGAGCGCCAAGGCGACCTCCGCTTCGATCCTAGGTTGCAGAAATTGCTCTACAGGGATCTCGCTCCCGTTTGAAAACCCGGTGTCTGCAAAGAGGGTGCCATAATCCGGTTGGTCGACACCGAGTTGCGCTTGTACTGCAAGAGAGGTGAGGCCGATTTTGCGGCCGACAACGACACGTCCGCTCTCGGCGGCTGCTGCCTCGGTCCTTTGCTGAACCGCGTAGGCCGCGTCCGTGTCATCGCGTCCGATTAGCTCCCGCACCGGCGCGCAGGGGGCCTTGTCTCTGCCAGCCGCGGCCAGTCTTCGCGTGGCTTCGGCAATACGATCTGTCGGTTCGCTCATGTCCCACTCTCCTGTCGTGAACTCCCGCAGGTGTAGCAAAAAGATAAAAAGTATGAAAGTATGTATTTAATGTTGATAAGCCCGATTGTTGTGGCTATCGAAAAAAGGGCGGGCCGGATTCGGCGCGCCGCAAACAGGACCTGAGGGAGGACAAATGGCGACGCAGGACATCAGATCGCGCTGGGTATCCATCGACGGAGCGCTCACGCACTACACGGAAACGGGGTCGGCTGGACCCAACATCCTCGCCATTCACGGCGGCGGTCATGGTTCGTCGGGCCATGCGGGTATGGGCGCGCTGATGCGCGAACTGAGCTCGGATTTTCAGGTCTACGCACCCGACAGCATCGGCGGCTATGGCCTGACTGATCCCAACGTCCCGACGCCGCGAGGACTCTTGGATCGTGGCCCTCATGCGCTGGCCTTCGCGGACGCGATCGGGCTTGAGAAATTCACAGTCGTCGGCAACTCGCAAGGCGCCTTCGCGGGCGTGAAGTTGGCGCTGGAGCACCCGGGCCGGGTCGAGGGGATCGTGATGATCGGTTCGCTAACCATCGCGCAGTCGATGGGTGTGGATCAGGCACCGACCCCACCCTTGAAGGCGCTCATGGCCTATGACGGGACCGAACAGGCGATGCGGGCGATGCTCGAGGGTCTTGTGAAGAAGAAGGAAAAGATCACCGACGAACTGATCGCGGGCCGTCAGGAAAGCGCGACCCGCCCCGGCGGGATGGAGGCGATGGACAAGTTCCTCGCAGCGACCGGTGCGCTCAAGAAAGACCCGATCCTGTCGCTTCAGATGGACCTGCGAGAGTCGCTCCCGGTCCTGACCAAGCACATCCCGTCAATCTTCATCTGGGGCGCCGAAGACCCATTCTCGCTGCCCGAAACGGGCCGCGCAATCGAGCCACTGCTGCCGGATGTGCCGTTCCACTGGATCGAGGATGCGGGCCATCAGGTTCAGACCGACCAGCCGGAAGAAGTCGCCCGCGTGATCCGGGCGTTCGTGCTGAATGGCTGAGGCAGGCGCACTCGACCGCGCGTCCATGCCGCTGGGTGAGGGCGCGCCGGAGCGGATGAAGGGGATGGTTTCCGGTGTCCGCGCCGGGGGCTTTCTGTTTCTCTCGGCGATTCGTGGGCGGCGCGCCGAGGGCGGCATGTCCGACGATCCGCTCGAACAGGCGCGCCAGTGTTTCGCCAACCTCGAAGCCGTGCTCGGTGCCTCGGGCGCGACGCTTGCCCATGTGGTGAAGGTGACGCTCTACCTGCACGACCTCGAAAAGCGGGGTGCGTTCCATGAGGCGTGGATGGAGGTCTATCCGACCGATCCGCCCGCCCGGATCGCGGTCTGCGTGGCCGATGCCAACGCGGCCCCCGGCGGCCGCGCGCATTTCGCACTCGACGTGGTGGCGCTGGCGCCAAACTGAACGAACTCGAACGCCCCCGAAAGGGGCCGATGACAGATCAACCTGAATGCCCGGCGTTGCCGGGTCCCACCGGTGGCGCGCGCCACCGATCAAGAGAGTTGTACCCATGACCTATTACGTCGGCACGGATATCGGCGGGACTTTCACCGACTTCGTGCTTCTCGATGACACCGGAAAGGTGACGACGATTAAAGTGCCCACCACTCCGGACGACCGGACGCGAGGAGTGCTGGATGCCTTCAACGTCGCCGCCGAGCAGCTTGGCATCACCCGCGAGGCGCTGATTTCGGATCTCGCCCATTTCGCCCACGGCACAACGGCGGCGACGAATGCTTTCATCGAACGCAAGGGCGCGCGTACTGCGATCCTTACCACGGCAGGTTTCGCGGATACGCTTCGGGTGCAGCGCTGCATGGCAAGCTGGACCGGTCTGATGGACCACGAGATTGCGCATTACTCGATGCGCTCGCTGCCCGACCCCATCGTGTCGCGGGTCGATACCTACGAGATCGACGAGCGGATCGACTTTCAGGGAAAGGTCATTGTCGAACTCGACGAAAGCGCGGCCCGCGCGACGATCCAGCAGATGATCGACGACGGGGTGGAGGCCGTGGCGATCGCGCTCCTCTGGTCGTTCCGCAACCCGGCGCACGAAGCGCGTCTGGCTGAGATGATCGCCGAGATGGCGCCGGGCATCTTCGTCACGAAATCCTCGGCCCTCGTGCCGATCCTCGGGGAATACGAGCGCAGCTCGACGACCGCGATCAACTCCTACCTCGGGCCTGTGATCCACCGCTATATCGGGTCGCTCGACGCCTCGGTCCGCTCGATGGGCTTCGAGGGGTCGACCGCGATAATGGAATCCGGGGGCGGCGTGCTCCCCGCCGAAGAGGCCGCCGTGCAGGCGTCGAAACTCCTGACCTCGGGTCCGGCGGGTGGTGTGCTCGCCAGCCAGAAGCTGGGTGAACAGCTGGGCATCGACAACCTCATCACCGCCGACATGGGCGGGACGAGCTTTGACGTGGGGCTGGTGGTCAAGGGCCAGCCGGTGCTCGAAAACCTGCGCGAGGTGGGCCGCTTCCACGTCGCACTCCCCGCCATCAAGGTTACGGCCATCGGCGCAGGCGGCGGGTCCATCGCGCGCATCCATGCCGGGCAACTGACGGTCGGCCCCGAAAGTGCGGGCGCGGTGCCGGGGCCTGCCTGCTACATGCGTGGCGGCGTCGAGCCGACGATCACCGATGCCGACGTTGTGCTGGGGATCGTTGACCCGGAATTCTTTCTGGGTGGCACGATGGCGCTCGACGTCGACCTCGCCCGCAAGGCGGTGCAGGACTATATCGCGACCCCGCTCGGGCTTGGGCTGGAAGAGGCCGCCGCCGGGATTAAGGAGGTCGCCAACAACCAGATGGCCGACCTCTTGCGTAGCGTGACCACCCGCGTGGGCTATGACCCCCGTGATTTCACGCTGGTCGCTTACGGCGGTGCGGGTCCGACCCATGCGCACCAGTATGCCGAGGCCGCCGGGATCGGTCGCATCGTCATCCCGCGCACGGCGTCGGTGCATTCGGCTTTCGGCACCGTCAGCGCCGATCCGCGCCGGTCCTTTTCGCTCGCTTTCGGTCAGCATGCGCCAGCTCGCTTCAAGAAGGCGTCGGATCACGTGTCGGCCGAGGCGTTGTCCAACGTCTTCGCGGGCCTCGACAAACAGTGTCAGGACGCGCTCGGCGCCGATGTGCAGATCAAGCGCATGGTCGGGATGCGCTTCCGCCAGCAGGTCCACCAGATCGAGGTCGAGATGCCAGTGCGCGAGCTTACGCCCGAGGACATCGACGCCGCCGTGGATCGGTTCGAGACGCAGTACGAGAACATCTATGGTCGCGGCACGGCACTGCGCAATTCGGGTGTCGAATTCATCTCGGTCCGGGTCGAGGGCATCCGCCCGCTGTCGATCCCGGCGATGACAGCGGACGCGGGCGGGCAGGGCGAAGCCGCTCCGGTCGCCACCCGTCGCGTCTATTTCTACCGCGAGGGCTTTCACAACCTGCCGGTCTATCGCTGGACCGACCTTTCCGTCGGCAGCCGGATCGAGGGCCCGGCCATCGTCGAACGTCCTGACACCACCATCGTCATCGGTCTCACCCAACGCGCCGAGATCGAGCCTTTCGGCAACATGATCATCGAGCGGGTCTGAGGCAGGAGAGAACACATGAACATGGAACTGAAAATGTCGACCGTTTATGAATACGACCGCATCGACGTGGACCCCGTCACGTTTCAGGTGATCCACCATCGTCTGAACTCAATCATCGACGAACAGGGCGCGACGCTCTCGGCGATCTCGGGCTCGCCGTTGGTGAACGAGGCGACCGACTACAACACCGGCATCTTCCGCGCGAACGGTGAACTGGTGGCGATGGGCAAGACCGTGCTGCTTCACGCGGCCTCGGTCGCCACGATGGTCAAGCACATCATCGCAGATTGCGAGGACGAGCCAGGCATCGCGCCGGGCGATATGTTTCTGGTCAACAACCCCTACAAAGGGTCGCTCCACGCCCCCGACATGGGCTTGGTCGCGCCGGTGTTCCACGGGGAGCAAAGGATCGGCTGGGTCGGCGTATGCTGTCACCAGCTCGACGTGGGTGGCATGGCGCCGGGCGGTTCGTTCCCCGAAGCGGTGGACGTGCGCCAGGAAGGCGTGCTGATCCCGCCGCTCAAGGTGGTCGAGAACGGGGCGTTCCGCCACGACATCATCGAAATGATTACCGGCATGTCGCGCCTGCCAGCGAACATGAATCTCGATTTCCGGGGGATGCTGGCGGCCAACACCGTGGCACTGCGTCGGATTGAGGAAACCGTCGCGCAATACGGCGTCGACACGGTTCTGTCGGTCATGGACGACAGCATCGACAAGACCGAGGCCGAGGTGCGCAAGCGTCTGCGTGAGATGCCGGATGGCGTGTTCCGCTCCCAGACCTTCCTCGACCATGACGGGGCGTCCAACCGGCTCTACCGGATCAAGGTTGAGATGACCAAAAAGGGCGACACGCTCACGTTCGACTTCACCGGCTCCGACGATCAATCCCCGCGCTTCATCAATTGCACCGAGGGTGGATTGTCGGCGGGCGTGCGTGCTTCGGTGCTGCCGATCCTTGCGCACGACCTGCCGTGGAACGAGGGCGTGTTCCGGCCCGTGGAGATCGAAAGCCGCGAAGGCTCGGTCGTCTCGGCCCGGTTCCCGGCACCTGTCAGCCAAGGCCCGCTCGGCGCGATGTGGCTGGTGGAAACCGTGGCGACCAACGCGCTGTCCAAACTCGTGTCCACCACCGAGGGATATATGGCCGAAGCGCAGGCTTCGCCCAACGGCGGGCCGGATCACTTGGGTCTGCATGGTCTGAACCAGCATGGCGAGTTCTTCCACTCGTCGATCCTCGACATGATCTATGTCGGCGGCGGTGCTTATGCCCATCGCGACGGTTTGAGCCCGCAGGGCCACCGACACATGCCCGCCGTCCGACTTCAGAACGTGGAGTCGAACGAACAGGTAGCGCCGATCCTCTACCTCTATCGCCAAATGGTGCCCGATACCGGCGGCGCGGGCCGCAATCGCGGGGGCACCAGCCTCGGCACCGGATACGTGCTGCACGGGGTCGATCACATGGAGCTTCGCATGGCCTGCCACGGCTACGAGTCTCCGACCGCGTTCGGCATTTTCGGGGGCTTCCCCGGTGCCTGCAATATGCGCAGCTTCCGCCGTGGGGCGAGCGCGGATGGCATCATCGGAAACGGTGTGATCCCAAGAGAGACGGCCGATCTGGACGGCGAAGTCCTCACGCTTCCCGCCAAGATGACTAAGCCAGAGGAGTTCACCTCGGCCGACATCTACGAGATGAGCCCGAGCGCCGGGGCCGGATGGGGCGATCCGCTCGACCGGGATGCGGCGTTGGTGGCGGCGGATGTGCGCGACGGCGAAGTGTCGATCGGCGCGGCCAAGACGATCTACGGGGTCGAACTCAAAGATGGTGTCCTCGACGAGGCAGCGACGGAAAAGGCCCGCGCGGCGATCCGGGAAACGCGGAGCTCTTGGCCGCTCGCAAAGGCTTTGACCGACGCGCCCGACCCGGATGGTAGCTGGGATCTCCTCGCCCCGGTGGGTGACATGGCGAGCATCTCGCGCACGGGCGGCAAGGCCTATTTCCGCTGCGGTTGCGGCTCGGCCATCGCGCCGGCGTCCGAGAACTGGAAGGATTACGCCAAGCGCGGGTCCGCCGACTCAGGGGATCTGGGGCCGCGCATCAAGCTGCATGCCGACCTCGACGCGGCGCTTTATGCCTGCCCGTCCTGCGGCCGCATCCATGCGGTGGAGTTCGGGATGAAAGGCGAAGCGCCGCTCTGGGATATCGAGCTGGCAATCTGAGGAGGACGATCATGGCAAACCTTCCGCTTCCGCCGCTCTGGCGCAAGACGATCACCGCCGGATGGGTGGAGTTCCCGTCCGGCAGCGACACCATCCGTGGCTACCTTGCCGCGCCGCGCGCGCCGGGCAAGCATCCGGCGATCGTGATGGTCCACGAAAACCTCGGCGTCACCGCGCACCGGCAGGAGATGACTGAACGGCTCGCCGAACGCGGCTATGTGGTGCTGACGGTGGATCTGTTTTCCCGCGAGGGCGGGCAGCCGCCGCAGGATTTCAAAGACCCCGAAGAGCGTCGGTCCAAAGCGTTCATCGCGGCGCGCGACGAGCAGTCGATCCCGGATTGTGACGCCGGGCTCGACTACCTTCTCACCCGCAACGACGTGGACCCGGATCGTCTGGGAACGGTCGGCTACTGCATGGGCGGCGGCACGATGCTGGCGTGGGTCTTTGGGCGCACGGAGCGGCTCAAGGTCGCTGTCGGATATTACCCGAACATCATCGTGTTCCCGGAATACCGCCCCGATGACAAACCGCTCAACCGTATCCCCGACGCACACAAACTGACTTGTCCGCTACAGGTCCAGTTCGGCGAACAGGACACCGCGGTCCCGCAGGATGATCAGGCGGCGCTTAAGGCCGAGGCCGAGGCGTGGGGGCTGGACATCGACTTCGTCAGTCACCCGGATGCGGGCCACGCGTTTCAGGACCCGGCGATCCCGTCATACATCAAGACGGCGGCGGATCGGAGTTGGGAGATGGGGATCGATTTCCTCGACGCTCACCTGAAATAACTCAGGCGAGGTCGCGCTCGACCCGGACGAAATCGCCACGTAGAATGCCCTCGCCCTGATAGACGATCTCGCCTTGGGCATTCAACCCGGCGCGGCGCACGACTACGGTGGGGGCATTCAGCGGAATGTCGATGAGATAGGCGGTTTCGGCGTCGGCGGCGTCGATCCGCACCGACTGGTCGATGTGCGCGAGGTAAGGATCGAGGATGTCAAACAGGGGTTGTTTGGCAAAGGCCTCGGCCCCGACAGCCTCGGCGATCCGCTGATCGATATAGGATGTGCCGACGAGGTAAGGCACGCCGTTCTGGCTCAGCACCCTCCGCAGGACATGGTAAGCGTCGACCAGTTTGCCATCGGTGAAGTCGGACAGGTCCGGTTCCCACAGCGGCTTTTCGATCTCGGCCCACTCGGCCTCGACCTGCTCCGACTGGAGAACCATGTCGGGCCAGTTGTCGGCCACGGGAAGCCAGAGCCGTCCCTTGGGTTTGGCGAGCACCATCGTGCCGCGCCCGCGCACGCCCTGAATGATGCCTTCCTCTTCGAGAAACGACATTGCCTGACGCACCGTGGCGCGTGAGACGCCCAGATCGTCTGCCAGCGTCTGAAGCGGTGGGATGTTCTCTCCCACCGGCCAGATGCCGCTTTCGATGTTGCCGCGAAACAGCATCACGAGCTTCACGTAGATCGGCGTGGCGTCCGCGAAGGCGAATGCCGAGGTCATATCGTTCGTGCCGGAGGTGTCGGTCTTGCTCATCCCGTCACTCTCGTCGTGTCGAAGCTTTCGACGAAGTTCACGACATCGCCGCGCATCAGCCAGCCCGCGTCCAGTACAACCGCGCCGTCCGGGTCCGTCAGGCTGTGCGCCACGAGCGCGACTGCGGCGTTCACGGGGATGCCGAGGGTTTGCGAGCTGCGGGTGTCGGCGGTGCCGATAGTCGTCGTCTGGCGTAGCACATGCGCGCCAAGATCGGGCCGGGACAGCTGCGCCATGGGCGAGGGGGCGCTGGCGAATACCGCCGGGTCGAAGCGCAGCGTTTCGACCATCACCGGGGTTTCGCCGCGCAGATAAACGCTGCTTGTCGCCGTCAGCCCGTCCGGGTCCGCGTCGGGCAGGGGGCCGCTATCGGCGGGGTCGAGCGGCGCGGCCGTCATGCCGTCCAGAAACCCGGCAAGGTCGGCGCGGGTCCGCGGCATCGTCATCGGGTCCAGCGTTTCGGGACGTTTCAGGACGATCGTTCCCAGTCGCCGCTTGCGCTGCACCAGACCTTCGCGTTCCAGAAACGCCAGCGCCTGTCGCACGGTGCCAGTGGCCACGCCAAAGTGCTGTGCCAGCGTGTCGATGCTGTCCAGCCGCTCGCCCACGGGCCAGTACCCTTGCGAAATCTGACGCCGGAACAGGGTCACGAGCTGGAGGTAGATGGGCGAGTCGCTCTGGTCGAAATCGACGATGGGCGTTCGGACGATCTTCTCCATACAGTTCGGTGACTCGCGTTGGGTCCGTGGCCGGTTCCGAAGGCTCTCGCACAGGTCGAAACCGGGGTTTTTGCTGCTCTCAGCGTTTCACAGGCCGATACCTGCCGCAAGCACGATGCGCAAGGAATCATTAAAAAGGCTAAAAGTATGAATGAATGATTGTAATGCCCGGATGGGCGGCTTAGACTTGGCCGAAACAAGGCATGGCCCGCAGCAGCCGGGCAGAGGAGGACCGCATGAGCGAGATCGTCTGGAGCGCCGCCATGGCCCACACGGCGGCCATGATGCGATTGCCCGAGGACACCGACCCGTCACAGGCCGAGCGGGTGTTCGGCGCGTTCGACAGGCTCAGCCGGACGCTTAAGTCATCGGGCGCAGAGGTGCTGGTGATGGTCGGCACCGACCACATGATGACCTTCTCCTACGAAACCGTCCCCGCCTTTGCCATCGGCACCGGCGAGGCGTTTCCGTCATGGGGCGAGGCTGGGACGGAGAAGACGAGTTACGAGGCGGTCGAGGGCTTGGGCGAAGACGTGGTCGCGCGGCTGCTGGAGCGTGATTTCGACGTGGCGGGCGTGGCCGAGATGCGGCTGGATCACGCGTTCAACTGCCCGCTCAACTTTCTGTTCAAACACGTGCGCCTGCCCGTGCTGCCGGTCTATGTGAACTGCACGATCCCGCCCTTGCCGCGACATCAGCGGTGCCTTGCGTTCGGCGAGGCGCTGGGGGCCGTGCTGCGTGAGCAGGGGCTGGCGGGCAAGGTCGGCGTGGTCGGCACCGGGGGCCTCAGCCACTGGATCGGCCTGCCGCAAACCGGGCTGATCAACGAGGAGTTCGACCGCGATTTCCTTGCCGGGCTGGAGGCGGGGGATTTCGCCGGGCTGGCCGCGCTCGACAGCGACACGGTGATCGAGAGCGCGGGCAACGGCGCGGGTGAGATCCGCAACTGGCTCGTCGCGGCGGCCGCCAGCGGCAAATCGCGGTCGCACACGCTGACCTATGAGCCGGTGTCGGCTTGGAAGACGGGGATCGGCGCGGTGGAGTTCACATGAGCAAGAGACGCAGGGGACTTGAGCGCTTTCTCTACCAGTTCGACAAGGACGAGGGGCTGCGCCAACGCTATGCCGACGACCCGGACGCGGTCGGGGCCGAGATGAACATGGCGGCGGAAGAGATCGAGGCGCTGAAGGCCGACGACCTCGCCACCGTTTACGAATGGGGTCTGCACCCGCTTCTGATCCGGAACTACTCCGGCTTTCGGCGGCTGGACTACTACGGGATGTTGCGTGAGCGCGGGCACAAGCCTGCGTGAGGATGCCGCCGTTTGGCATCGGGCAGGGGGTCGGCGCATGTCGGCCCCCTGCATTTGTCTGGGAGGATAGAATATGACACTCGACGAGCTGATCGCGGACCTCGTGACCGCAAACCACATTCTGGCGCATGAGGGCGTGCTGGACGCCTTTGGGCATGTGAGCATTCGCCACCCTGACGACCCCGCGCTTTTTCTTCTGTCGCAGTCACGCAGCCCCGAGCTCGTGTCGCGCGACGACATCATGACCTTCACGCACGATGGCGGCGTGGTGGGCGAGGACGACCGAAAACCCTATCTCGAACGTTTCATCCACGGCTCGATCTATGCTGAGCGGCCCGACGTCCTTGCCGTGGTCCACAGCCATGCCCGCGAGATCCTGCCTTTTGCCGTGACCCGCGAACCTCTGCGCCCCGTGACCCATCTGGGGGCCATCGTGGGGGCCGAGGTGCCGGTCTGGGATATCCGCGATGCCTTTGGTCCCGCCACGAACATGCTGGTCTCGAATGGCGATCAGGGTGACAACCTCGCCCGCGCGCTGGGCTTGCGGGACGGGATCCTGATGCGCGGTCACGGCTCGGTCGTCGTTGGCCGCGACGTGCGCGAGGCGACGCTCAAGGCGATCTATCTGGGGGTCAACGCGCAAGTGCTGGCCGAAGCGCGGCGCATCGGCGAGCCGGTGTTCCTGAGCGAGGAAGAGCAGCGCCTGTCGAAGGACGTGAACCTTGCGCCGAACCCGATGACCCGTGCGTGGCAATACTACGCCGACCGGGCCGGGCGCGCCTGATCAGTTCAGAACACCCGGCAGGTAGAGCGCGAGCCCCGGTACGAGGATCATCAGAACGATCCGCGCGATGTCGGCGACATAGTAGGGTGCGACCCCGATGAAGATGCGGGTGATCGGAATGTCCGGGTTCATCGACTTCATGATGTAAAGGTTCAGCCCCACGGGCGGCGTGATGAGGCTGAACTCCACCACCATCACGAGCAGGATGCCCCACCAGATCGGATCGAAGCCGAGCGCCACGATCACCGGCGTGAACACCGGCACGGTCAGAAAGATCATCGCGAAGCCGTCGATGAACATGCCGAGCACCACGTAGATCGCCAGAATGCAGAGCAGCGCCTCGACCGGCGAGAGGTTGAGCGACGTGACGAACTCGACCGCCATGCGGGGCAGGCCCGAAAAGTTGACGAACTGGTTCAGGGTCAGCGCGCCCGCGATCATGATGAAGATCATAGCCGACAGTTTGGCGGCCTCGACCAGCGCGTCGAAAAAGATGCGGGTGGTCATCCGGCGGCGCAGGAGCGCGATGAGGAAAGCGCAGAAGGCTCCGATGCCCGCGGCCTCGGTCGTGGTGAAAAGGCCGATGAAGATGCCGCCGATGATGAACAGGAAGAGCGCGCCGACGGCCCAGACCTTGGACAGCGAGACGAGCTTTTCTTGCATGGAGAAGCGTTCGCCGCGCGGCCCCCAATCGGGCCGCAGCGTAGCGACCACAAAAGCCACCGCGATATATGCCAGCGCGGACAGGATGCCGGGGATTAGACCGGCCATGAAAAGGTCCGCGATGCTGGTCTCGGTCAGCAGTCCATAGACGATCAGCGCGCCGGAGGGCGGGATCAAGATGCCCAGCGTGCCGCCCGCTGCAATTGTGCCGGCTGCGAAGCCCATGTCATATTTGAACCGTCTGAGTGCGGGCATCGCGACCTTGGACATTGTGGCGGCCGAGGCAGCGGTCGATCCCGACATGGCTGCAAAGCCCGCGCAGGCCGCGACCGCGCCGATGGCCACACCGCCGCGCAGATGGCCCAGCCATTTGTAGCAGGCGTCGAACAGGTCGTCGGCGAGCCCCGCGCGGGCGACAAAGACACCCATCAGGATAAAGAGCGGCAGGACCGACAGCTGAAAGTCGGTGACGACCTCGAGCAACTGCTGCTCGGCGATCAGGAGCCCCGCGTCGAAGCCGCGCGGATGGATCATCGCGATCCCTACGATTCCGGCCGCCATCAAGATGAAGCCGAGCGGGATACGCGTCAGAATGGCTGCGGCAAGAAGGCCGACAGCGACCAGTGCAATCATCATCTGTTCGTGGTCCTAGTGGTCGGTGTCCGAGGCCGGTTCGGGCCGGAATACGGTGCGAAGCGCGAAAAGGATCGCGGCGGCGGAGAGGATCGTCAGGCCGAGGATGATCCAGCCAAGCGGAACAGGGACAGTCTCGCCCATCTGGCCGCGCGCAAGGTGGCTGCTGGCCTGTTTCCAGAGCAGCCATGTGATGAGAACCGTGCCGCCCAGCGTGAAAAGCGCGGTGACGTGCCGCTCCACTTTGGCGATCCGGGGGAAGATTTCTGGCAGGATACCGACGGCGATATGCGTCCGGTCACGGGTGACGAGGCCGTAGCCTGCGAGGATCAAGAGGGCGAGAAGATATGAAATACCCTCCATCGCCGCGTGGATTGGGGCGGACATCGCATAGCGTGCGACGACATCGGCAGTCGTCAGAAGGGTGAGGGACACCAAGGCGACGGCGGAAATCACGGCGATGATCCGGTAAAGCGTCGTCAACATGGTGCCCCCCTTTGCAAGCTGCGATCAGTTGGTCGCAGCGTCAGCTGCAAGTTCCATCTGTTCGCGGTAGTAGTCCAGAACCTCCTGCGGGTTCTCGATACCGGCGCCCTTAGCGGTCTCGATCCAGCCCGCCTCGAAGCCTGCAAGGCGTTCTTCGATCGCCGCGACCAGTTCGGGCGAAGCGTCCAGTGTTTCGACACCGATCATGCCGAGCGCGCTTTCTTCGTCCCCGTCCTGCACCTTGCCGTATTTTGACGGAAGGTCGTCGGCGAGGGTCTGAATCGCTTCCTGATGCTCGGGCGACAGGCGGTCCCAGCTGTCCTGGTTCATGACCATGGCAAAGCTGATCGACCCAAGACCGCCGGGGATGTGGGTGTAGTACTGTACATAGTCCCCGGTCTGCGACGAGCGCGCGGTCGAGGGCGTGTACATCATGCCGTCCACGGTGCCTTTCGACGCGAACTCAAACAGCTTGGGGAACGGCGCGGGGACGGCGGTGGCACCGAGCGCATCGGCAGCGGCGGCAAGCGGGCCGGGCGTGGTCCAAATCTTCAGACCTGCGTAATCCTCTATCGTCTCGATCGGGCGCACGTTGTTCATGATCTGGCGACCGGCGAAGACGGTGAATGCCAAGACTTTGACCCCATCGTATTCGCCCGACTCGGCGAAATACTTGTCATATGTGCGGTTAAGCGCGACCGAAGCAGCCTCGGCCGAGAGCGTATTGAATGGCAATTCGGCCAGCCTCTGTAGCTTGAACTGCTGCGGCATAACGTAAGCCGCCTGATTCACCACATCGACGATGCCGTTCGTGACCAACTCCCAGTTGCCGTTCACCGGCGCCATCGAGGTGGCAGGGATCGTGACCGTCACTTCGCCGTTCGTGGCTGCTTCGATATCGGCCGCGAATTGTTCGAACAGCACTTTCGTGACTGGCGAGGGCGGCGGGGCGTAGTTGTTGAAAATCAGCTCGGCGGCGGTGGCCGTCTGGGCCGCGAATCCTGCTGCAACGGCGAATGCGGTGGCCGTCGCGGCCCCCCGAAAACCTTTCGCAAGTCTTGTGAACATTGGAACTCCTCCTGTCTTGCGATGCTGCATGTCCTCCCTGCATCGCGCAATCAGGTAACGGCGCAAATGGATAAATGTCAATAAGTATGAAAATATGTATTTAATCTTGCGAGGCAGCCGGCGCCGCGCATAGTGTGGCGCCACACAGGGGTGGTTCGCGACCGTTCGCGACGCACATCACGGAGGACGATATGGCCAAACGAAAATGCGCGATCATCGGGTCGGGCAACATCGGCACGGACCTGATGATCAAGATCATGCGCAACGCCGCATACCTCGACATCGTCGCGATGGTGGGTATCGATCCCGCGTCGGACGGGCTGGCGCGGGCCAATCGGCTGGGGGTTGCGGCCATCGATACCGGGATCGACGGGTTGCGGGCGTTCGAGGGCTACGACAAGATCGACGTGGTGTTCGACGCGACATCGGCCCCGGCCCATGCGGCCCATGCTAAGGCGCTCGCGGCGGACGGGAAAAAGGTCATCGACATGACCCCTGCCGCCGTCGGCCCCTTCACCATCCCCGTCATCAACGGCGCCGAGACGATGGATGCGCTGAACGTCAACATGGTCACCTGCGGCGGTCAGGCGACGATTCCCATAGTTCATGCGGTGCGGCAGGCCACGGACGAGGTCATGTGGGCCGAAATCGTCGCATCGATCGCGTCCAAGTCGGCAGGGCCGGGGACGCGGGCCAATATCGACGAATTCACCGAGACGACCTCGCAAGCGATCCGGGATTTGGGCGGGGCCACACGCGGGAAGGCGATCATCATTCTGAACCCCGCCGAGCCGCCGGTCATGATGCGCGACACGGTCATCTGCCTGTCGCGTGGCGGCACGCCAGAAGCCATCGAAGCGTCGGTCGAGGCGATGGTGGCGCGGGTGCAAAGCTATGTGCCGGGTTACCGCCTGAAGCAAAAGGTCCAGTTCGAGGTGATTGGTGACAACCATCCGGTCAACGTGCCGGGGCAGGGGGCGACCAGCGGGCTGAAGACCACGGTGATGCTCGAGGTCGAAGGGGCGGCGCATTACCTGCCTGCTTACGCGGGCAATCTCGACATTATGACATCGGCGGCGCTCGCCACGGCAGAAGATTGGGCGGCCCGGCAGGAGGAGGTTCACGCATGAGCGATCTTTACATTCAGGACGTCACCCTGCGCGACGGGATGCACGCGATCCGGCATCGGTATTCGCTGGATCAGACCCGCGACATCGCCCGCGCCTTGGACCGGGCGGGAGTGAACGCCATCGAGATCACGCATGGCGATGGGCTGTCGGGCGCGTCCTTCAACTACGGCTTCGGCGCGCAAGACGATATGGAGTGGATCGCGGCGGTGGCCGAGGTCTGCGACCGAGCCGTGGTTACGGTCCTGCTCTTGCCCGGCATCGGGACGGTCGAGGATCTGCGCCGGGCCTTTGAGGCCGGGGCGCGCTCGGTCCGTGTCGCGACCCATTGTTCGGAAGCCGACGTGTCACGCCAGCATATCGCGGCGGCACGTGAAATGGGCATGGACGTCGCCGGTTTCCTGATGATGGCGCATATGCTGCCCATAAACGAACTAGTCGCGCAGGCGAAGCTTATGGAAAGCTATGGCGCCGCCTGCGTCTATGTCACCGATTCCGCAGGCGCGCTGCTGCCCGAGGACTATGCCGAACGCGCAGGTGCGCTGCGGCAGGCGTTGCGGCCCGAGACCGAAGTGGGCGTGCATACCCACCACAACCTAACCTTCGGCGTGGCCAATGCAATTGCCGGGATCAAGGCAGGAGCGCGACGTGTCGATGCCTCGCTCGCGGGCATGGGCGCGGGCGCGGGCAACGCGCCGCTCGAGGCGCTCATCGCGGTGCTGGACAAGATGGGATACGACCACGGCTGCGATCTGTTCGCGCTGATGGATGCCGCAGACGACCTCGTGCGCCCGTTGCAGGACAGGCCAGTGCGGGTTGACCGCGAAAGCCTGTCGCTGGGCTACGCCGGGGTCTATTCCAGTTTCTTGCGACATGCCGAGGTGGCGTCGAAAATCCACGGTGTCGATGCGCGTGAGATTCTCGTTGAGGTGGGTAAGCGCGGGATTATCGGCGGTCAGGAGGACATGATTGTCGACGTCGCGCTTGATCTAGCGCGTCGCTAAGTGGCCTCGACGGTGCAGTTGAAAGAACTGGTTTGCAAGAAGCTCAGCGCAAATCTCGCGTCGTCGGATTCCAATGTCGAAACCTGTCAGGTTTTTGGGGTCGCCCGAACTCGCCAAGTTGTTCACATTAAGCCATCTTCTTTTGTGAGCGCGTCTGAGGCGTCGCGGGACACCACTATTCCACGGGTTGCTGTTGCTCCATCCGCTAATCGGTAATGAGGATCACGCGAAAATCGTTTACATTGGTAAGCGTCGGGCCGGTTTTGATCAGCGCTCCGATCGCATCGAACGCTGAATAGCTGTCGTGCGCCGCGAGTGCAGCAGTTGGGTCTATGCCAGCTCGTCGCATGTCCCTAAGTGTATCCGGGCTGATGATGGCCCCTGCGGCATCCTCACTCCCATCAATTCCATCGGTGTCGCCTGCGATTGCGTAGATGCCCTTCGCACCGTCCAGTTCAAGCGCCAAGGACAACAGGAATTCGGTGTTGCGGCCCCCGCGCCCCGGTGTCCCGGCCCCTATGGTCACCGTCGTTTCGCCGCCGGAGATGAGCGCCGCAGGCGGGCGGCTGGGCACGCCGTGCGCGGCGACGGATCGCGCCACGCCCGCCATCACGCGGCCAAGCTCCCGCGCCTCGCCTTCAAGGGCGTCGCCCAGAAGGACCGGATGCACGTTCGACAGGTCCGCCGTTGCGGCCGCTGCGTCCAAGGCCATTTGCGGCGTTGCGATCAGGCGGACATCCGCGGGGCCTGTGTCACGTTCAACGTCCGGCGCAGCGAGTAGGCTTAGAAAACCCTCCGGCAGGCCGTCGCCCAGAGCGGCGGCAAGAGTGGACAGATCCTCGGACGCAGACGGATCAGGTATTGTGGGACCCGATGCGATTGCGGCGGGATCGTCGCCCGGCACGTCCGAGATTGCCAAGGTCACGACCCGCGCGGGCGCTGCTGCGCGGGCCAGCCCGCCGCCCTTGATGACTGACATCCGGCGGCGGATCTTGTTCATGTCGTCGATGGCCAGACCGGACCGCAACAGGCGCCGGTTGATGGCGACTTCGTCCTCGAAGGTCAGCGGCGGCTGCGGACAGGGCAGCAATGCCGACCCCCCGCCTGAGATCAGCGCAAGGACGAGGTCGCCTTGCCTAGCCCCCGACGCAAGCTCCATCAGGGTGTTGGCAGTGGCCAGACCCGCACGATCCGGTACGGGATGCGCGGCCTCCAGCACGGATATGCGGCTGGTCGGCGCGCCGTGGCCGTAGGGCACCACGACCGCGCCCGTCATGTCCACGTCCGGCCAGGCCGCTTCGACCGCCCGCGCCATGGCCGCCGACGCTTTGCCCGCACCCACGACGATGATGCGCCCTTCTGGTTTCTCGGGCAGATAAGGGGTGAGGACGTCCCGTGGATCGGCGGCCGAGATGGCAGCCCGGAACATCGTCAGGAGCAGGTCCTGAGCGTTCGCGCGTGTCATGATGGGCGGCTTAGATGTTGTCGCCGCGGATCGCTTCGCATACGGCGTCGGTCACCTCTTGCGTCGTGGCGCTTCCGCCCACGTCCGGTGTCAGAACCCCGTCAGCGCAGACCTTTTCGACCGCGCGCATCAGGCGCGTCGCCGCGTCCGCTTCGCCCAGATGCTCCAGCATCTGGCTGGCGGTCCAGAAGGTCGCGACCGGGTTGGCGATCCCTTTGCCGGTGATGTCGAAGGCCGAGCCGTGGATCGGCTCGAACATCGAGGGAAAGCGCCGTTCGGGGTCGATATTGCCTGTCGGTGCCACCCCCAGCGAACCCGCCAGCGCCCCGGCAAGGTCCGACAGGATGTCGGCGTGCAGATTGGTGGCGACGATAGTGTCCAGCGACTTCGGGTCCTTGACCATGCGCACGGTCATGGCGTCGACCAGCATCTTGTCCCATGTGACATCAGGGAAATCCTGCGACACTTCGGCTGCGATTTCGTCCCACATGACCATGCCGTGCCGCTGCGCGTTGGACTTGGTCACGACGGTCAGGAACTTGCGCGGACGCGACTGCGCGAGCGCGAAGGCGTAGCGCATGATCCGCTCGACGCCGGTCCGCGTGAAGATGGACACCTCGGTCGCCACCTCTTCGGGCATCCCACGGTGCGCCCGCCCCCCGACGCCCGAATATTCGCCTTCGGAATTCTCACGCACGATGACCCAGTCCAGATCGCCGGGTCCGACGCCCGCGAGGGGCGAGGAAATGCCGGGAAGGATCTTGGTCGGGCGCACGTTGGCGTATTGGTCGAACCCCTGACAGATCGGCAGACGCAAGCCCCAGAGCGTGACGTGATCCGGCACGTCCGGCGCGCCGACGGCCCCGAAGAAGATCGCGTCGAAATCTTTCAACTGGTCGCGTCCGTCTTCGGGCATCAGGGCGCCCAGCTTTTTGTAGCGTTCCGACGACCAGTCAAACTCGGTCACGTCGATGGTGAAACCGCCATCGCGCCGCGCAAGGGCTTCGAGAGCCTGCAAACCAGCTGCGATCACCTCGGGCCCGATCCCGTCTGCGGGAATGGCTGCAATCTTGTAGGTCTTGTTGGCCGAGGTATCGCGCGTCGCCTCGCCCGCCTGCCCGGATGTGCCATCGGCCGGCGCTCTGTAGACCTTCGACATGTTCGTCCTCCCGACGGTTATTTTACGTTCGCTTTGCCCAAAGGTCTAAAGAAGGATCAGGGCACTTCTCAATTCGCAGCCGATTATATACAAAACTCGTATAATTCTGAGGTGCGACATGGATACCGACCAACTCAAGTGCTTTCTGGCGGCGGCCGACACGCTGCATTTCGGCCGTGCCGCGCGCGCGCTCGACATGCTCCCGGCCTCATTGGGTCGGCAGATCAAGACCCTTGAGGCGCGGCTGGATACGCCCCTTTTCCATCGCACGACGCGGGCCGTGTCCCTGACCGAAGCAGGCCAGACGATACTCGAGGACGCCCGCCACCTTGTCGCCCTGTCGGACGCGTTCGAGGAAAAGGCGCGCGCGGTTCGGCTGACCGCCGGGCATCCCTTGCGCGTCGGCGTCATCGACAGCGCCGCCGCCGGTCTGATGCCCCAGCTTCTGGCCCATCTCAGGGCCGAAGCGCCCGAGATCGAGGTGCAGCTGATCGAGCAGAAAACGATGCACCTGCTGCCCAAGCTTCTGAGCGGTAGCCTCGACCTTGCGATTTGCCGCCCGCCCGATGTGCGCGACCCGAAGATCGTCTTTCGCACCCTGTTTTTCGAAACGGCGGTCGTGGCCCTGCCGGAAACCCACCCCTTGGCCGCGCGGTCCGAGATTCGCATCGAAGACCTTGACGATCAGGACCTGATCGTGCCGGACCGCCGCTCGCGCCCCCATTCGCATGACCTGACCATCAAGCTGTTCATGGATGCCGGGCTGACGGCGCGTATTGCCCAAATGGCCGAGGAAAAGCACACGATCGTCAACCTTGTCGCCTCGGGCGCCGGGCTGGCAATTGTTCCGCGCTGGACCGAGCGGCTGCGTGTGGCTGGTGTCGTCTTCGTGCCGCTGCTCACGCGCGAGGGCGTCACCCGTTCGAAACTGGTCCTGGCTGCGGCCTGGCCGCAGGGGGCGCGGGACCCACGGCGCGATCAGGTGCTCGACGTGCTGGAGCGGCACCTAGACGAGATCGAAGCCTCGGCCTGAGGGAGCCTGGTCAGGCGCCTCCGGCGGCGCGGATTAAATTATATCAATCTTGAATATAATCGCACGCGCATTGAGCGAAACCCGCTGCGCTGCTCAAGTTTGAACGTCACTTTCCTGCTGGCTTGGAGAGGCCCGCAGGAAGGCTAACGGAGGAGGAAAGCCCGATGAAAATGAATGTAATTCTCGCCGCCGGTGCGCTTGCCGTCAGCGCTGTTGCCGCCACGGCTCAGGACCGTGACAGCTGGCCATCGTCGATCACCATCGGCACCGGGTCGCAGGGCGGCACGTACTTTGGCTATGGTTCGGGCTTCGGCGCGATGATCACCGAAGCGCTCGGTGTGAATGCAGGTGCCGAAATCACTGGCGGCCCTGTCCAGAACGTGACGCTTGTCGAAACCGGCGAGCACCAGCTTGGTTTCGTCACGCTCGGACCGGCGGACGAAGCGCGCAAGGGCGAAAGCCCCCTCATGCCGGGCGTACCGCATGAAAACGTGCGCGCCCTATTCCCGATGTACCAGACCCCACTGCAAGCCGCCGTGCTGGCCAGCTCCGATATCGAAAGCTTTCAGGACATGGCCGGCAAACGCGTGGGCGTCGGCCCGGCGGGCGGCACCTCGGCCACCTACTGGACCCGCTTTTTCGAGAACGCCGAAGGCTATGACGGCGTGAAAATCTCGAACGCCGGTGGGTCGGACACCGCCGGGCAGCTGAAAGACGGCCTGATCGACGCCTTCGTCTATGCCGCCGGTCTGCCGACGGGCGCCTATGCCCAGCTTGCGGTCGAAAACGACGTGCGTTTCATCTCGATGGATCAGGACACGCTCGACGCGATGATGGAGATTGTGCCTGCCATGGCGCCGTTCACCATCCCGGCCAACACCTATGAGGATCAGCCGGACGACCTGCAGACCGTGTCGCTGTGGAACTTCGCCATCGCGCATCAGGACATGCCGGACAGCCTTGCCTATGAAATCACCGCGCTGGCCATGGAAAACCATGACCGTATGGTGACCAACCACGCGGCGGCCAAGGAAACGCTGGCCGAAAACGTACTGAAAAATCAGGTGATCCCGTTCCATCCGGGTGCCGTGAAGTGGTTCGAGGAAAACGGGCATCAGATTCCCGACAACCTTAAGTAACTCACCCACTTCTGCGGCACGGCTGGCCCTTGCGCTGGCCGTGCCTGCACCTGAACTCTCTTGAGAAGTAGGTTTCCATGACCCAGCAGCCCAGCAACGCCGCGTCGGGCGCGACCGATCTGTCCGAGATCGAAAGGGAAACGGCCCGCGCGAATGTCGATACCGATCCGATTTCGGCAAACCAACGCGACTTCGCGGGTCTTCGCGGCCACGTCATCGCGTGGCTCGCCGTCGGATATTCGGTCTTTCACCTGATGGTGATGAACGTCTATCCGCTGGAAACCTGGAGCTATCGGCTCAGCCATGTCGGCGGCGGCCTGATCCTTGGGTTCCTCCTGTTCTCGGCGCACAGCTATCATGGGGATCGCCATGGCGGGCGGCCGCTGTGGGCCAAAGGTGCGGTCGCTGTCGGCGGCGCGGGCATCCTTTACGGCCTGCTTTGTGTGGTCGCCATCTGGATCAACGGACGCGTGTTTGGCGAGGCTTTGCCCCCCGCCTGGGCCATGAGCACCTTCGGCATCCCGCTTGCGGGCGGCTCCGCGCTGGTGATCGCCGCCGCCTGGTTCGCGCCCGGGCCCAAACGGCAGGTCTATGACCTGGGCGACACGCTGCTGGCGCTGGCCGCACTGGCCGCGACCGCCTATCTCATCTTCTTCGCCCGCCAGCTTCAGCTGCGCGCGGGGATGCCCATGGCCCTGCCGGGCGATATGTGGGCCGCCGTCACGGGCGTTCTTCTGATCATCGAACTGACACGGCGTCTTGCGGGCCTTGCCCTCGTGATCATTGCGGGCGTCTTCGTGGCTTACGCCTTTCTCGGGCCGTGGCTGCCGGGGATATTCGAACATCGCGGCTATGATCCGAAACGCTTTTTTTCGTACATCTTCACGGACAACGGCGTGTTGTCCGCGCCCACCGCGATCTCATCCACCTACATCATCCTCTTCGTCATCTTCGCGGCGTTCCTGCAAACCACGCGGGTCGGAGAGTATTTCGTCAATCTCGCCTTCGCGGCCGCGGGCCACCGGCGCGGCGGCCCTGCGAAAGTGGCGATCTTCGCCTCGGGCCTCATGGGCATGATCAACGGCACCTCGGCGGGCAATGTCGTGGCGACCGGGTCGCTCACCATACCGATGATGAAGAAGGTGGGGTACAAGCCGCAGACCTCGGCCTCGGTCGAAGCGGCCGCCTCGACCGGCGGGCAGATCATGCCGCCGATCATGGGGGCCGGCGCCTTCATCATGGCCGAGATCACGGGCATCGCCTACATGGACATCGTCTATGCCGCGATCATCCCCGCGATCATCTACTTCGTGTCGGTCTATTTCATGGTCGACATGGCGGCCCAGAAGGCCAACATAAAAGGGCTCCCGCGCGAGCTGTTGCCCAAACTCGACGTTCTCATCAAGCAGATCTACCTGTTCAGCCCGATCGTGGTGCTGATCGGGGCGCTGTTCATGGGGTATTCGGTGATCCGCTGCGGCACGCTGGCCATGGCGACGGCGGCGGTCGTGTCCTGGCTCACGCCGCACGCGATGGGGCCGAAACAGCTTTTCAATGCGCTCGACAGTGGCGCCCGGATGGTGCTGCAACTGGTCGCGGTCTGCGCGACGGCGGGGATCATCGTGGGGGTCATCGCGCTGACCGGGATCGGGTCGCGGTTTTCGACGGTGCTGCTGACGCTTGCCGATCAGAGCCAGATCCTCGCCCTGTTCTTCGCGATGGTGGTGTCGATCATTCTGGGCATGGGGATGCCGACGACGGCGGCCTATGCGGTGGCCGCCAGCGTGATCGCGCCGGGGGTCATCAACCTTGGGGTCGAGCCGCTGACCGCGCACCTGTTCATCTTCTACTTCGCGGTGATGTCTGCGATCACGCCGCCCGTCGCGCTTGCCGCCTATGCCGGGTCCGCGCTCGCCGGGTCCGATCCGATCCGTACCAGCGTCGAAAGCTTCAAGATCGGTTTGGCCGCCTTCGTCGTGCCGTACATGTTCTTCTTCTCGCCCGCGATGCTTCTGAACGGAAGCTGGCTTGCCATCGCCCATGTGGCCGTGACCGCCGTGCTCGGAGTGTATCTGCTATCGGCCGCCGTGCAAGGATGGTTCTTCGGTCACGCCGGCTGGGCCGCGCGCCTCGCGCTGCTGGTGGCGGGCCTTGCCATGATCTTCGCCGGATGGACGACCGACTTTATTGGCCTCGCAATCGCCGCCGCGCTTGTTGTGGTGCAGAAAAAGGTAGGTTCCACTGCCGAAGTCGTGCAGGACGCGGATTGAGCGGTGCGCCGGGGGTCCCGACCTTCCGAGGATCCCCGGCTGCGCTCATAGCTTTCCAGCAGAAAACGCGCGGATATGTGCAGCGAATGTCTCAGCGGCCGGACCCGCGCGGTTTGGCTGATAAAGATAACCTAACGGTTCCAGTTCGCTCGAGATATCGACTTTCAGTTCCAAGACACGCCCATGATCAAACCAAGGCATCGCGACGCTTCGCGGTAGGATTGCGAGATATTTTCCGGTCTCAAGCATTCCCAGTGTCAAACGGGGCACGTGCGCGATGATCTGGCATCTGGTCTCATTGGGCCAGCCATTTTCTTGGGCCAAGCCTTCGAATGTGCGTCGCGCAATCGACCCTACCCGGTTCATGAGCCATTTCTGCTGACCGAGTTCATCCCAGCTTATCTGCGAGGCCTTCGCCAATGGGTGTTGCGCCCCGCAAGCAACAATCAGGGCATCATCAATGCATTTCTGGAAGGCCCACCCTTTCGGAGCGATGTTCGGCTCGCGCGTGCAAATCAGATCAGTCGCTGCCTCAATGATACCCGCTAAAGGCGCTGACGCCCCCGCTTCCGTAATCATGACCTCAATATCCGGATACCGCGTCGCAAAACTGTCGAGGGCACCATGGATCATGCCTCCCATCGCCGCTGCACTCGCCGAAACGCGCACGATGCCAGCCTGATGTTGCAATCGGTTGGATACAGCCGATGAACCGTCGGCCACCGCGTCGATAATACGCTGTGCGATCGGCAGCAGGTCTTTGGTCGCCTCGGTCGGCTCGACCCCGCGTGCGTGGCGGAAAAACAGGTCAATCTCCAGCAAACGTTCAAGCTCGGCCACCATCTGAGACACGGCGGGCTGAGTCATATGGAGCGCATCTGCGGCCCGACGCATACTCCCGATTTCTGCCAGCGTGACCAAGACTTGCATGTGCCTGACCTTGGCCTTCATTAGCAGACGGGACATGAGCGTGTCCGCACTAGGCAGGGGCATGGTATACGATCCTCTTATCGCCTTATGCGTAGCGTTATTATCTGGCTATTGCAAAGCTGGATAAAGTCGGAGCGAACATCACCGGGCGACTGGGTTTCGGTTGCCCCGAGAGAAGGTTTCGTTTTGGCGATTGAACTACAGCAACCGGCTTCCGTGAGACTCGAGTCTGGTGTGACCTTGACCTACATCCGAGCGGGCAGGGGAAACGTTGTGCTCTTCATCCACGGCGCGATGGGGGACTATCGCTCTTGGGCGCCGCAGTGGGAGGCTTTCACTGCGAAGTTCGATTGTATCGTCTACAGCCGACGCTACAGCTTTCCCAACCCGAACATACTGAAAACGCGGGATCACAATGCTCTGGTCGATGCCGAAGATGTCGAGCAACTCATGGACGCGCTTGGGGTGCAGAAGGCCGTGCTGGTCGGCAGTTCTTACGGTGGCTTCACGGCACTCGCCGCGGCGCTTCGGATGCCGGAGCGGGTTCAGGCCGTCGTTTCGGTCGAAGCGCCCATGATGCGATATGCCCTAAGTTCGGACAGCGGACGCGAGATCGCTCGCGCCTTTCTCGACCGATCTGCCCGTCCGGCGCGGGAAGCGTTCGAGCAAGGTGACGACGAGCAAGGCTTGCGCATTCTGACCGGTGGGATCGTCGGCAAAGCGCCGAAAGATGTGCCTGACGAAGTTATGGAGCGACGGATGCAAAACCTGCAAGCGGCGCGGTCGCTTGCTCTTTCTGATGACGAGTTCCCGTTGTTGGCACCGGACGCGCTTGCCGCGCTGAAGATGCCTGTTCTTTTGATGTCAGGGGCGGAGACCGCGCCTGTCCACGCGGCGATTTTTGCCGAGGTAAACAAGGCGATGCCGCAGGCCCGGGTGCGTCTTGTCGAAGGAAGCGGTCACTCGGTTTCGCAACAAAACCCCAAAGTCTTCAACCAGGTGGTCGAACAGTTCTTGCTCGACCACGGTCTCTGACTCGGCCGCCTTCCACATAGTGGGCCAAGCTATGACTTCGGGGCGGTGAAGATTCACCGCCCCTTTTTATCCAAGCACCATATTGGGCAGCCATGTCGAGATTGCCGGGATAAACGTCACCAACATCAGAAGCACCAGCATTATCAGGAAGAACGGGATTGTTCCGCGTAGGACCTCACCCACCGGCCGCCCCGTCACATTGGACATGACGAACATGTTTAGGCCAATCGGCGGCGACAATAGCGCGAGTTCGATGTTGATAACCATCACCACCGCAAAATGCGTCATGTCGATCCCCATTTCGCGCACGACCACCGAGACAACGGGCAACACGATCAGGATGATTGCGACCCCTTCGAGGAACATTCCAAGGATCAGCAGGCAGACGTTCATGATGAGCAGGAACTGCCACGGCTTCAGATCGCTTTCCACGATGTTGCGAGCCAATTCCTGAGGTACGCCCGATTTGATGATCCACGCCGAAACAAGCGTCGCACCCATGATAATCAGAATGATCACCGAAGTTCGGTCAATCGCTTCGGTCAGCATCGCGGGAATCTCACGCAGCTTCGCGGTGCGGTAGAAAAAGAGCACCCCGATCAGCGCAATAAGGGCACCCAGTACGGCCGCTTCGGTCAGGGTCACGAAACCTCCATAGATTCCGCCCAGAACAACGACAGGGATCATAAAGGCAGGAATGGCGCGCAGGTTCGTGCGCAGCATGGACTGCCCTTCTTCGAGGCGTTCGGACCCGCCGCCCACGCGCTTGGCGATCACTAGGATGTAAAGCGCGAAAAGGCTTGCCTGCATCAAGCCGGGTATGACGCCGCCAAGGAAAAGGCGCGGAATGCTCTCTTCCGCGATCAGGCCAATCAAGATCATCGGCAGCGACGGCGGGATCAAGATGCCCAAGGTCCCAGCGGCTGCGGTCAAGCCCATGGCGAACGTGGGTTTGTAGCCCCGTTCGATCATCAGTGGCACCAAGAGTGTACCCATAGCCATCGTCGTAGCCGCGGACGATCCGGTAATTGCAGCAAAGATGGCTGTTGCGACGACGCCGGAGATCGCAAGACCGCCCGGCAACCAACCGATCCATGACAACGAAGCATCGAAGAGCACCTTTGCCAACCCGCCACCGCGCATCAGGACGGCGGCGAGGATGAAGAACGGAACCGAAATCAGAACCGGCGAATTCAGGTGGTCCAGCACATGCTGTCCCAGCCCCGCCAGCGTCCGCCCTTCGGACAATAGCAGGACCGAACTCACGCCCATTAGGACGATGTAGATCGGAATGCCGATAGCGAGCAGCGCCAGAACGATGCCGAGACCCAGAATGATTGTCATGTCGTCTTAGTCCGATAACCCGTGGGGATGCGGCGCGGCCTGGCCCTGTAGAACAAGCGCGATGCGGCTCACGATGAAAATAAAGTGGATCGCGAAACTCGCGGGCAAGGCGAGGTAGAATATCCAGAACGGCAGGCGCAAGGCGCTTTCGGTGCGTTCATCCCACATCATGCCATCCTGCACGACGATCACACCGGAATATACGAAGAGACCAGAGACCCCGAGAGCCGCCAGAAGCGCCGCGATCTGCGCCGCCCGTCTTCCACGCGGCCCAAGCCACATCAACAGGAAATCGACGCGAATGTGCTCGCCTCGTTTTTCGATCCGGGCGACCCCCAGAAGGATCGCCCAGACCAGGAGGAATACGGAAACCTCGAAAACCCATTGGGGTTGTAATGTGGGGGCCGCATATCGCGCAAAGACGCTGAACGTCAGAAGCGCAAAGCAAGTAGCCAGCGCTGCCGCCGCGATCCATCCGATCAATCGGTCGAGAGCCCCCACAAAGCGGATCACTTGGCGGCCTCTTCAGCCAGGGACATGACCTCGTCCGAGATCTCGAGCTTATCGACCAGACCCGCCTGAATGGGCATCATGGCGTCGCGTGCGGTCGCCGAGGCCTCGTCAGAAGCGTCCGAGATCGTCACACCCCATTCGGTAAGCTTCGCGCGATACTCGCCATCTTGTTCAATCGCCATCTCGCGCTGTTTTGCGACCGTCGCATTCCAGACCTCACTGAAGGTCGCTTGCTGGTCTTTGTCCAGACTATCCCAATAGGACCGGCTCACGATGGGGATCAGATAACCAACGATACCCTGATCCCAGAACCCGTGGGTTACGCCCACGTCCGTCAGCTTCTGCTGAACGACGGATTCAATCGAAGCCATGGTCGCGTCGACCGTGCCCTGTTGCAGAGCCAAAGGCATATCGGACCCCGGCATCACCACCGGCACGCCACCCATAGCCTCGACGCGCGCAGCGGCTGCCGCACCACCGGGAATGCGCACCTGCATACCTTTGAACTCTTCGTGGTTTGTAAGCGGCTTAGCCGTCGACCAATACATAACCCGCCCCAGAAGTGGCCAATTGCCCGGCACGACAACCCCCATTTTGTCGGAAAGAAGCTCGTTCAGTTTGTCCCCTAGCGGGCCGTCGAGCATGTCGTTTCGCGTGGTCTCGGACAGCCCGTTGAGCATTGGCAGATCGAGCACGTTGATGTTGGCCTCGATCCGGCTCAGGTAGGGCGATGGCACGATGGCCATCCCAACATCACCACGCGCAACAGCCTTGCCCACATCGCGAGCGTTGTAGAGCTGGCTCGAGTCAAAGATCTTGGCCGTCAACTCTCCGCCGGTCGCCTCGGCGAGAGCTTCGGCGAACCAGACCATCGTCATGGTTTGCGCATGTTGCGGCGGCGTTGCCGTCGAAATCACCAGTTCATCCGCAGCCTGTGATGTCGTAGCCATCATCGACATGGCAAGCGCCGCGATGCCGCCTTTCAGAGCGGTCCGCACAGTCATAGACATTTTAATCCTCCCATACGCGGGTCCTATCCCGCTTGACCAAACGCTACGCCCCCGATCTATAATCGAAAAATAAAACACCCCGCTGAACGATAAGAAATCCGTATCAGTTGCGCATGGGCTTCGAGAGGAATGAATGACAGATCAGGACCTAATGTCGACGTTTCCCCCGATGCCCCCGCAGGCCGGTTTGGTCTGGACCGCTATCGTCGATGTTGGCGATCCCGTAGACCTTGGCCCGGCGCGGGGCGGTCAGCGTTTCATGGTCCCGATCAGTGGCGGGCGATTTTACGAGGGACTCGAGGGGGAGGGACTATCCGGAACTGTGCTGGCCGGCGGCGCAGATCGCCAGTTTCTTCGCGCGGACGGGGTCAAAGAACTCGAAGCGATTTATGAAATGAAGACGTATGACGGTACGTTCATCACCATTGAGAACCGCGTGGTTGTCGATACCATGCGCGAGCCCGATCATTATGCGATGTCGACCATTACCGCAAAAGTCAGAGACGGTCCATTCGGATGGCTCAACCGTCGCGTACTCGTCGGAACCCTGCAAACAGCGCGCCCGGATCGAAACGCCGTGATCATACGAGCTTGGATTATGAAAGACGTTTTCGAAGGTTTGACCCAAGCAGACTAGTGTTGAATACGACGTTCCTAATCTCACCATTCACTGTCTATCCGGACGGGTGGGTTTCTCGGGGTAGTCACGTTGGCTGTCTTGCAGTCAATACGGTCTTGTCAGAGCAACTTGGCTTGAGGCGAGGGAAGTACACTAGCTCAAGTCCGAACATATCCAAGTCGAGCCCACCCGTTACTATAATACGTCGGCCGAGATCATCCGTTTTGGCGGTGATGCTGTATGTTCGTTTCCCGCTCAAGCTGCGCAAAGTTGAAGACCTGCTCCTCGAGCGCGGGATCGACATGAGCCACGAGACGGCCAGATACTTGTGGCATCCGTTCAGACCAATAGTCGCGGCCGAACTTCGTAGGTGCCTGAATGAGGAAATGCGCTCCAGTTTCTGCCTTAGGCACCTCAACGAGATGTTCGTGAAGAAAAACGGTGAGCGGCACTACCTCTAACGCGCCGTGGATACGAGGGAGAGGGCCTGGAGGGTTTTTTACCACGACCTGCGACCGGAAGGCGGACTTTAGGTTTCAAAAGTAAACGATGCTCAAGCATGGCGCCTCGGAGACAATTTCGACCGAAAAGCTCCAGTCATACGATGCCATTCTGAAAATAATCCGAGCTGATGCGCGGCAGGAAACAGGTCGCTGGGTGGGCAAACGCGCAGCGAATTCGCACCTGCCGTTCCGAAGGCGAGAACGTGCCATGCTCCGGTTCCGTCGCATGCGAAGTCTCCAGAAGTTCGCCTCCGTTCATGCTTCTGTCTCAAACCACTTCAACGAGGAACGCAGCCTCTCAAGCCGCCCGGTTTTCAAGGCCAACCGCGCCGCCGCTCTGGCCGAGTGGCGCGTTCTCTGCGCGGAATAAGGGACAGCGCATCTGGCCTGGCTGAGACTGGTTTGAATTAGTCTGCCAGCACAGCCACGCTTTCCTGCATTGCGAGCCTCTACGCGCTATCTCTGGTATTCCTATGATTTCGCTCTGTGGGACTGCCGGTGAGACGGACTGTCTTTCCGATCAAGGCTACCCAATCACCAATGGCGCCGACCGAGGAATTTGCCTCTAGGCAAATCGAGAGTTTGGCGAGCGGTCATCGAACGCCCAAATCAGTCCCTGCCGGTGCCTTCTGACATCGCAAGAGATCTTCCGGCTCGTGCAAATTCTTGATGTCGTTTGCCCGCTTTCGCACCGAGACGTCGGTGACTTGCGATGAAAGTGGAAGTGTGGAGCGATCAAAATGACTGGGAAGACTTGGCGCCTCGTCGAAGTGTTGGCGACGTTGGACCGAGAAAGTAGTAAGAGCTAAATCCTCCGACTGCGCCGTGGCGGTCTGTCAAGCGTCCAAGACGGACAAATCGTACATGTGGCGACGAACAATGCGCCTGAAATTTTCTCTCAAGTTTTTCCCGAAGTCAGCGCACATCTTGATGCGAGACCGCTGGCGATGCGCCTAGTGGTAAACCGATCCCCCGTCTGCCGCGATCACCTGCCCGGTGACAAACGAAGCGTCGTCACTGGCGAGAAACAAGCCCACGCGAGACACGTCTTCCGGTTGGGCGTCGCGTTTAAGAGCGCGGGTGTCGCGGGCGATGCCTCGATAAACACCGTCGAAAGCGGTGTTTTCGAGGTTGCTCTGCGTCAACGTGTAGCCCGGTGATACCGCGTTCACGGTGATGTCGTCGGCGCCGAATTCGTTCGCGAGGGATCGGGTCATAGTGATCACCGCGCCTTTTGACGCGGTATAAGCGCAGAGGTTTGGCGCGCCTTTGAAAGCGGTCCCCGAGACGACGTTGACGATCCGGCCATAACGCCGCGCCCGCATGTGCGGTGAAACTGCCTGACAGCACAAAAGAACGCTCAGCGTGTTCACGTCGATCATGCGGCGGAATTCCTCGGCCGAGACCTCTTCGAAAGGCTTCAGCACCATGCCCCGCGAAATCGCGGCGTTGTTGATCAGGATATCGACCTGACCAAAGGTTTCGATCGTGCGGGCGACCATGGCATCGACTGCGGCCTTGTCCGAGACGTCGGTCGTGGTGGCGATGGCGTTCGCGCCAACGGCACGGGCCGCCTCGGCCCCGGCGTCCGCATCCAGAATGTCGGCGGAGACGATGTTCGCACCGCACGCTGCCAAACGGGTCGCCATGTCGAGGCCCAGCCCGGTGCCTGCGCCGGTCACGATGGCGGTTTTTCCTTCGAAGCTCATGATCCTGTCCTTTTGGCTTGCGTCAGTTCGGCGTCGATGGCGTGGAGCCAGTCGATGCCGGCTCGTTCGCTTTGGGCGGACGCGTCCGCCCAGAGGTGTTCGAGTTCCACGAGACCCGCGAACCGCTGCGAGGCGAGCGCGTCCAGGACCGGGCGGATGCGGGGATCCGCCCCCGGCTCGCACCGCCCCGGCTGCCCGGCGATCTGGACTGGGCCGATGATGTCCGCGTCGCGGGTGAGCGGGGTCATGAGGTCGCCATCCGTCGCGATCAGGTGTCCGGTGTCGTAGATCAGGCGCACGGCGGGGTGGCCGATCCGGCGAACCACGCGGGCGGCCTGCGCAAAGCTTGTGAACAGCTGACCGGGGATCGCTGCCGGGTCCACAACCTCGACATTCAGCGTCAGACCAGCGGCCGCCGCGCGATCTGCGAGGGTCGAAAGGCGTGCGGCGAATGCGCCCTCCGCCGCGTCCTGACCAAGCGCGGTCGTCCCGGCGGGCACGATGGCAAGGTCACGCGCCCCGATCCGGGCCGCGTCGGCGAAGGCCTGATCGCAGGCGGCCTGCAAGGCGCGTTCACCGGACGTGTCGCCCGGAAACCAAAGCGGCCGGCGCAGGTCAGATAACCCGCCAATGCCAAGCGTTCCTGCGGCAAGGTCGGATGCGGTCAGTGCCTCGGCAATACGCGCCTTGTCCACCTCGGGCCGGGACGAAAACCAAGGGTCTTGAATTCCCGCGAACCCTTCGGCAGCGGCAAAGGCGATCTGGTCGACCGGGTCGCGCGACGGTGCGGCGTGGGCAAAAAGCGGCGTGTCAAAGCCCCGAAACCCAAGGTGCGGGGCATAGCGCAGGGCAAAACTCATCGTGTCGTACCCGTCAGGTGGCTGGGGGTGAGCGCGGCAATGTCGCGTTCGCCCAGCAGCATCATCGCATTCGTCATTTCGTCCCGCAGAAGTTCGATCGCTTTGTCCACGCCCGCCTCGCCCGCAGCGGCAAGGCCATAGGCCCAAGCCCGGCCGATCAGCACGCTGGATGCGCCAAGCGCACGCGCTTTGAGGATATCGGTGCCGCGCCGAACTCCGCTGTCGAGCATCACCTCAATGTCGCTACCCGCCGCCGCGACCATGTCGGGCAATGTAGCGACGGCGGAAAGCGATCCGTCCAACTGTCTACCGCCGTGGTTCGAGACTGAGATGCCCTGCACTCCGATCCGGCGCGCGGCCTCGACATCATCGGGGTGCAACAGCCCTTTGACGATCATCGGCCCGTCCCATGCTGCCCGCACACGCGCCACGTCCTCCCACGTTGCTGAGGGATCGAAGAGCGACGAGACGTGTTTGGCGATGCTCACGAACCCGTCCGCGTGAGGGTTGCCCTCGAAATTGCCGAATCGGAACCGGGTGCGGGTCGACCGGGCGAGGAACGGCAGGCGCAGGGCGGTGTCGGCGAGCGTTGTCAGACGCGGGCGTATGGGAACGGTGAAGGCGTTGCGCACATCGCGTTCGCGCCGCCCCGCCACGGGTAGGTCGAGCGTCAGTACCAGCACCCGGTAGCCCGCATCCTGTGCGCGGCGCACAAGCCCCATCATCCAGTCACGATCCTTGAGGAAATAGAGCTGGAACCAGTTCTCACCCTCGGGCACGGCGCGCGCGACATCTTCGATGGACGCGATGGAGTTGGTGGACAGGCAAGCCGGAATGCCCGCCCGCGCGGCAGCACGGGCCGCCAGAACCTCGCCCTCTGGCCAGCACAGCCCGGCAAAGCCGATGGGGCTAAGCGCAATGGGAAGTGCGGCGGGCCGGCCCGCCATCGTTGCCGACAGGTCGATCGTGGACACGTCACGACCAACACGCGGGCGAAACCCATAACGGTCGAAATCCGCGCGGTTGTGACGGGCGGTCGTCTCGTCGCCCGCCGCACCGTCGACGAAGTCGAACAGCGCGCGGGGCAGGGCGCACCGGGCGCGGCTGCGCAGGTCGTCGATGTTCGACACGGTGGACAGATCGGGCATCAGGCTGGCTCCGGCACAAGGTTTGGCGGCGTCTCGCCGCGCGCGAGGGCCCTGAACCCGTCACGCAGGATCGCGCCCATCCGCACCCGCGCCTCGACGGTCGAGCTTCCGATATGCGGCAGGAGAAACGCGTTTGGCAAATCCAGATAGCGCGCATCGTAGTTCGGCTCGCCCGCCATCACGTCCAGCCCGGCCCCTGCGATCTGCCCGCTGGACAGCGCCGCAATCAGCGCCGCATCGTTCACCACGGTCCCCCGCGCGACGTTCACGATATAGCTGCCGGGGCGCATGGCGGCGAGGATCCGCGCGTTCACCGCGCCCCCGGTCGCGGCATTGGCCGGACAGGCGATGACCAGCACGTCGCAAGTCTCCGCAAGTCCCTGAAGCGTCGGGTGATAGACCGCGCCGCATTCTTCCTCCGGCTTCAGCCGCGACCGGTTGTGATAGGCGATACTCATGCCCATGCCCGACAGGCGCGCGGCGATCTCTTGCCCGATCCGGCCCATGCCGAAGATCCCCGCCTTGCGACCCGCAAGCTCGTGGCCCAGAAGCTGACCGGGCGTCCACCCGGTCCATGCGCCCGACCGCACGAGTGAGATGCTCTCCGTCGCCCGCCGCATCGCGCCAAGCGTAAGGAAGACCGCGATTTCAGCGACCGAGGCCGACAGCACGTCAGGCGTCGACAAAAGCGCGAACCCGCGCTCGGCAAGGGCGGCGCGGTCGATGTGGTCGGTCCCGACCGAATAGGTGCCGACCGCCGCCAGTCCCGACGGGAGCCGGGCGACAGCCGCGCCGTCCAAAGGCGTCTCGACCGACAGGATCAGCCCATCCGCCGCGTCTTTGGCCGTCACCTCGGGCAGCGGCTTGGCGGTCAGTTCCAGCCCTTCGGCCAGCGCCGCCACCACCGGGTCCGGCAGCGTGCAGCACATAAGGACGCGCGGGCGATCCAGCCCGCGCGCCGGTTCGCTTCTGGTCATTCCGCAGGCACGCCCGGCTTGCGGTTCGGCTGCGCTTTCTTGTGACCGGGAACAAGGCTCTGCCACGGCTCGCCTGCGTCCACCACGCCCGATGTGCCGACGATTCCGCCGTAATCCACGGACGATCCCAGCCCCGTCGGTTCGCGCCCTTCGTCCACCTGTTTCGCGATGGTCAGAAGCGTGCGGTAGAGCCGCTGGATACCGATGTCCGCTGACGACAACCGCTCGCCCGAACGGTCCCGTATGGGGCCGCTCGATACGACGACCGCGACATCCTCTTCGATCAGACCCGGCAGGCCCGAAAACGTCTTGCCCGCCCGCATCGCTGCGCGGTCCTGCCCGAAACGGTTGTGATGCCCTGCCGTCGCAGGGGTGCCGAAGGTGCGGCGCGAAATGCCGTAACTGTCCAGATGGTGATCGGTCAGCCCCACGAATTCGAGCTGCTGAGAGCGCAGCGGTTCCTCGCCAATCGCCTTTTCGGTGTCCCAGAACACATGAATGAACAGCGACGTCGTGTCGTTGACCGGGACCATCAGCGTCGCAATATCGCCGTTCGGATTCAGCACGGTAAAGGGCGCTACGAAGGACGTGATCCGCACGTTGTGGCTGCCGCCTTCGTCGCCTTTGCGCAGGGCCGCATAATGAAACCCGAACTCGGTGTCCTCGGCGGCGAGCTCCGGCGCCAGATCGTCGGCCATCTTGCCGACCTTGGCGGCGTAGTCGATCTGCACATCGCCCGCACGCGACAACCCGTCAGAGTGCAGGAACCCAAGGTGGGTGGTGTCGAGAAGCCCTTCGGTCACCTGCACATAATTGCAATCCTCGAAGTGGATCGTGGTCAGGAGGTGCGAGGCAGGCAGGTCCATCCACGGATACCGCTTGAACGCAGGCTTGTCCTCGGGCGCGCCCATATAGATCCAGACGATCCCGCCCGCTGCGACCGCAGGATAAGACTTGATCTTAAACCGCGTCTTGAACTCGGGGTCTTTCACGTTGGGGGTGTCGAGCACCGTGCCGTCATGCGCGAACTTCCAGCCGTGGTAGATGCAGCGCAGACCGCAGTCTTCGTTCCGGCCCAAGGACAGCGACGCGCCCCGGTGGCAGCAGAACTCGTTCAGAATACCGATGTTGCCGTCCGTGTCGCGAAAGGCCACCAGCTTTTCGCCCATGATCTCGATTCGCACCGGGTCTCCGTCACACTCGCTCACCTCTGATTCGAGCAGCGCGGGCACCCAATAGCGCCGCAGCGCCCGGCCCATCGGCGTGTCGGCCCCGGTCAAACACATCCGCATATTGTCGTCGTGTGAAAGCATGATTTCCTCCCGTTTGCTCATTATCTTCCATGGAAGATAATAGGGATGTCAAGCGCGCAGAACGCGCGGATCGCTTTGGCTAGCATCCCGACACAGCGACGGCAGGGGGAGTTGACGAGGCTTCCCGATGGTGTTTATCTTCCATGGAAGATGAAAAGCCGCGGCGACCGGAAACGGGCGACTGTGGACCAGGAGGAGGAACTGGAATGCTGTCCCACGAGGAAAACGAAGCCCTTTGCCGTGTCGGTCGCGGCACGCCTATGGGCAAGGTCATGCGCCGTTACTGGCACCCCATCGCGTTGTCCGAGGAACTGCCGGAACCGGATTGCAAACCGATCCGTGCGGAGCTTTTGGGCGAAAAGCTCGTCGTGTTCCGGGACAGTGAAGGCAAGGTCGGCGTGCTTCAGGAAAGCTGTATGCACCGGGGAGCCTCTCTGGCGCTTGGCCGTGTCGAGGATGGCGGCGTGCGTTGCCTCTATCACGGCTGGAAATTCGCGGTGGATGGCACGATCCTCGACACCCCGAACAACCCCGACCCGCGTGTGAAGCAGCGGCTCAAGCAGCCCTGTTTCCCGGTGCGCGAAGAGGGCGGGCTGATCTGGACCGTGGTGGGCGCGAAGAAGGGCGAAGAGCCGCCGTTCCGCCGCTATTCCTTCATGGACGCGCCGGCGGAGCATCGTCTGGCCCTGCGCATCAACGTGAAATGCAACTACCTGCAACTGTGGGAAGGCGGGGCCGATAGTTCCCACGTCGGGATTCTGCACGCCGAAAGTGCTTCGCCGGGTTGGCTGAATGACGAGCCGACGCGCGACAGCCGGGCGTCGAACCCCGCGAACCTTGCCGTGGTCGACAATGCGCCGACGTTCGAGATCGAGAACACCGACTACGGGTTTCACTACGCCGCCATGCGCCGCGCGCCGAATGCGCAGGGCGAGCCGGAGGTGGTGAACGTTCGTGTCGTGCCGCTTATCATGCCCACGGGCCGGATCATCCCCGCGCCGAACTCGTTCCTGACGGTGTTCGAGACGCCCGACAACGATGGCCAGACCTCGACCTTCATCGTGCAGCACGGCTATTCCAAGCCGGACCGCGAAGAGATGCTGGAGCTGCTCGGCATGGACGATCCGGCGGTCTACGATCCCGAGACCCATAACCTTACCGTCGACTGGGGTATGGGGCTTGGGCAAAAGCGCGATCAGATGGACGAACACTGGAGCGGCATGAAGGGCGTCGAACACGAAGACGCCGCGATGGCCCTGTCCATGGGTCAGATCTTCGACCGCACGCAGGAACATCTTGTGGCAGCCGACGGGGCCGTCGTGCGCCTGCGCCGCTGCCTTCTGGATAGCATCAAGGCGGTCGAAGAGGGCGAAGAACCCTTGGGCGCGACGATGGAGGATCTCACGCAGGTGAGCGTGACGTCCGACGCGCCGCTCGACCGGCCATGGCAGGCCGTGGGCCATCATTACGAAATTCCGCCGCAAGCCGCCGAATAAGGCCGCGCCCGGCTGCAAGCGTGGCCGGGCGTTCGACCTATCTTTCTTCAAAAGGAGCCTGCGATGATGATGCAGCCCTCGCTCCCCGGTCAGGACATGACCCTGCCGGTCGTTGTCCGTTCGATGACCCTTCTGGCACGTGACACGCTCGCGGTCGAATTCACGCCGCAGGATGGTGTGACGCTCCCGCCGTTCGACGCAGGCGCGCATGTCGATCTTTTCTTGCCCAACGGCATCCGCCGGTCCTATTCGCTGTGCAATGCGCCGGGTGACACCGGGCGATATGTCGTCGGCGTGAAAAAGGCGGACCCGAGCCGCGGTGCCTCGTCCTATATCCACGACACGCTGCGCGTGGGGCAGGTGATGAAAGTCTCGGCCCCCAAGAACAACTTCCCGCTCGACGAGTCGGCGGCGAAGTCCGTGCTGATCGCGGGCGGGATCGGGATCACCCCGATGATGTCGATGATCGACCGGATGGAGGCGACGGGCGCCGACTGGACGCTCTACTATTCCTGCCGCACCCGCGCGGATGCGGCGTTCCTTGACCGGCTCGACCTGTTGGACAAGGCGCGCTGCGTGAACCTGAATTTCGACGGCGAGCCGGGCGGCGCAATGCTGAATCTGGCCGAGATCATCGGGGCGGAACAGGGCGACGGCGCTCATTTCTATGCCTGCGGTCCCGCGCCGATGCTGGATGCGTTCGAAGCCGCTACTGCGGGCTTGCCAGAGGGTCACGCGCACCTCGAACGTTTCGGGGGCGAGCCGCTTCCCGTTTCGGACGATGCGCTTGAGACGTTCGAGGTGGAATGCGTGCAAAGCGGGCTGAACCTCACGATCACGCCCGAGACGACCATTTTGGACGCGCTTCTCGACAACGGGATCGACATTCCGTTCTCCTGCATGGACGGTGTCTGCGGATCGTGCCGCGTCGGCGTGGTCGAGGGCACGCCGGACCACCGCGACATGGTGCTGTCGGATGGGGAACTGGCCGCAAACAAGGTGATGATGGTCTGCTGTTCGGGCAGCCGCAGCCCGAAACTGGTGCTGGATATCTGAGGGAGGAGCAGGCGCAATGACGCTTGAGAACGTGCCGGGCATCTCCGGCAAAGCATTCGTGGTGCTGGGCGCCGGGCAGGGGATTGGCCGCGCAACGGTGGAGGCCCTGTCGGCAGCCGGTGCGCGCGTCGCCTGCGTGGACCGCGACGAAGGACTGGCTCAGGCTGTCGCGGGTGCGGTCGGCGGCCTTGCCCTGTCGGGCGACGTGACCCGGCGCGGCGACATGGAGCGGATGTTTCAGGACGCCGCCGACTGGGCGGATGGGTGCCTTGGCGGGGTCGTGGACATCGTGGGGATCGCAGACGTTCGGGCGATTGCCGACATGGATGACGAGGGCTGGAACGAGCAGTTCGACCTCACGCTCCGCCATGCCTTCCTGACCGTCCAGATCGCCCCCCGCTTCATGCCGGAGGGCGGCGCGCTCGCCTTTGTGAGTTCGATGTCCAGCACGCGGGCGGTCGAGAACCAGACCGTCTACGGCGCGTCCAAAGCCGCGCTCAACCAGTTCGTCGCGGGGGCGGCTTGCGAGCTGGGGCCCAAGGGCATCCGCGTGAACGCCGTGTCGCCCGGTTTCGTGCGCACCCCGCGTCTCGTCGCAGCACTTGGCGATGACTTCTGGGCCGAGCTCAATTGCTATATCCCCGTGGGCCGCCCGTGCGAGCCTGCCGACATCGCCGGGCCGCTCATGTTCCTGTGCTCGGACCTTGCCGCCTGCATCTCGGGGCAGACGCTGACCGTGGACGGCGGCACCAGCACGCAGGCCCACATGCCCAAGATCCCGCTAAAGCGAAAAGCCACGGGGGCGACGGCATGAGCGCGCCGACCGATCCCGCCTTCGCGCCGATCCTCGGCCATAGCCGGGGTAAATCCGTGCTCGCCGACGGGGCGCTTCCCGATGTGCGCCAGATGATGGAAGACCGCGCCAAATCCCGGCCCGGCCCGGAAATTGCGACCGTGCGCGATGCGGTCGTGCCCGGCCCGGCGGGCGACATTCCGGTGCGGCTTTACGTGCCCGAGCAGGCGCGCGGCGTCGTTCTTGCCTATCACGGTGGCGGCTGGATCACGGGCAGCCGCGACAGCTTTGACCCGGTCTGCCGCTTCATGGCGGCGGAATCCGGCGCGGCGGTCGTGTCGGTCGACTACCGGCTCGCGCCCGAGCATGTGTTCCCCGCAGCGGTCGACGACGCCTTCGCTGCGCTCGTCGCTGTGGATCGGGACCGCGCGGGCCTTGGCCTGCCGGACGGCCCCATCGTGGTGATGGGCGAATCCGCAGGTGCCAACCTTGCCCTCGTCGTGTCGCTGATGGCGCGGGATGCACGCGGCCCCGAGATTGCCAAGCAGGTGCTGGCCTATCCGGCGGTGGACGCGAGCGTCGAGCGCCCCTCGATGGACCTGTTCGCCGAGAACCACCTTCAGACCCGCCGCGACGTGAACCACGCGCTGGGCACCTATGCGCTGAACCACGGTGTTGATCCGTCCGACTGGCGTCTGTCGCCGCTCAAGGCCGAGACGTTCACGGGCCTGCCGCCGGTCTTTCTGGTCTCGGCGGAATGCGACGCGATCCGCGACGATTCCGAAGCGTTGACCCATCGCCTCATGGCCGAAGGTGTCGGCGTGGTCCACGCGCGATACGCCGGCATGATCCACACCTTCGTCCAGATGCGCCCGGCGGTCGAAGCGGCCATCGTCGCGCAGCGCCAGATGGCCGACGAAGTGCGCCGCGCCGTGCAAGCGTAACGAGAAGGGTATCCCGTGATCAGTTTCAACGACATCATCGACAAGGCCTGCCCGGCAGCGGTGCAGGCCGAACGCCAAGGGAACCTGCCGACGCGGATGTTTGTTCATCCCGTGATATTCGACGGCATTTCGGAAATCCGGCGCGACGAAATCGCGAACGGGTTTCCTCTGATCCTGCTCGGCATGTTTCTGGAGGTCGACCCGGACCTTCCCCGTGATGGCTTCCGCTTCGAACGCTAGGCGATCAGTCCGCTGCGTTCTCTACCGGGGGGAGGCCTTCGACGTTCTCGAAATAGGCGAGAAGCTTGTAAAGGAAATCCATCCCGTGAGCGAGCTCGTCCGCGCTCATGCTGTCAACAACCCGTCCGAACGCGGTGTCCGGCGAACAGATCAGCTCGATCGCCTCGTCCGCGACACGCCGCCCCTCGTCAGTAAGGTAAATGATCCGGCCGCGTTTATAGGCGGGGTCGATCTTGCGTGAGACAAGTTTGCTGCGGATCAGACGATCGACCTGCTTGGTCACGGCGCCCGATGTTATGAACAACGACTGGAACAGATCCGTCGGGCGCATTGCGCCGTCCGGGCCATTGCGACGAAGCGCCAGAAGGATGCGCAGGTCGCTTGGCCCGATCGAATACCCGGCCTGGCTGAGATCGCGAAACGCTGCCTCCATCGACGTGTCGATCTGTTTGATCGCCGCCGCCACGATGAACGGGTCGAGGTTAAGGTCAGGGCGCTCCCGGCGCCACGCTTGGGTCATGTCATTCAATGTTCGTGCCAATCCCGCTTTATCCCCTCCGCGACTGCATTCGTGCAGTCCTCCCCTTGATTTCACGGGATCATAGTGTCCCGCGGACGCCCGAACAACGCCTCTCCCTGCTCGAGCGGTTCCTCCGCCAATCACCTTCGTTCCGCTTGCCGGGACAACGGCGCTGCTTTGCGGATGCAGCATCATCATCCATGGAAGATATTCAAGAATCTTCTTGACGTGAAAGCGCAATCGTTTCACCTTCCATGGAAGGTCAGATGAGTTGGTTATTGGTCGGACACCGTTAAGACCGATCCGGGAGTGAGGAAAAACTGGCCTGACGACGATGCGTGACCGTGCTCCAGAGAGCCACGGCAAAAGCGCGAACAGGGAGGAAATCATGGTAACTCAACGAAATCGTCTTGGGACGATAACGGTCGTGGCTGGCCTTATGGTCAGTACAACAGCGATGGCTGATACGCTGAAGGTCGGGGTCGTCGGGCCAATGACCGGGCCTCTTGCGGTGATGGGCGAACAGTGGCGCCAAGGTATCGAGACGTTCATGGAACTGAACGGCGACAAAGCTGGCGACACCACCATCGAGGTGGTCTACCGCGACACGACGGGCAACCCGGCGAACGCCAAACAGATGGCGCAGGAGCTGATCGTGCGCGAACGCGTGCAGGCTTTGGTTGGCTTCGGCATCTCGCCCTCTGCCGCGGCGGCGGCTCCGGTAATCAACGAAGTGCAGATCCCGACGTTCCTGCCGCACGTCGCATCGCCCGCGCTGATGGATGCTTCGCCCTATTTCGTGCGTCTCGGTCAGAACATCGCCACCAACGCCGAAGTCGCCGCCAAATGGGCGCGCGAGAACGGGATGGAAAGCGCCTATGTCGCCGTGGCCGATTACGCCCCCGGTCATGACGTTGCCAACGCGTTCAAACCGGCGTTCGAGGGCGCGGGCGGCACCGTCACCGGGTCCGACAATATCCCGCTGTCCACCGTCGATTTCTCGCCCTTTGCCGAACGGATCGCCGAGGCGCAGCCGGACATGGTTCAGCTGTTTATCCCGCCCGGGGCGCAGGCCGTCTCGATGGTCAAGGCGATGGCCGCGCGCGGTCTTATGGAAGACACGCTCATCATGGGGCAGGGCGAGGCCGAGGATAGCGACATCCACCTCTTCGATGGCACCATCAAGAACTTCCATTCCGCGATTTACTACTCGGAATCGCTCGACAACCCCGAGAACGAGGCCTTCGTCGGCGGGCTTCAGGCCAAGTTCGGCGAAGACGTGCTGCCCAGCACCTTCACGCTCGGCGCTTATGACTCCATGGCGCTAATCTATGCGCTGGCCACGGAAATGGGTGCCGACTTCAACGGCGACGCGGTGATGGCGAAACTCGCCGGGTATTCGTGGGCCAGCCCGCGTGGCAAGATCACGCTCGACGCCGAAAGCCGCGAGCCGATCCAGGATTTCGTGATCCGCCGGGTCGAAGACGTGGACGGCCAGCTGCGCAACGTCGTGGTCGATACGATTCCGCAGGTTCACCCGATCTCGGGAAGCTGAACGCCCTCGTCATAACTTCGTCCGCGGGGCATCATCGGATGTGCCGCGGACCTTCGCTTTGACGGTCCGCACGAAACGGGGAGCACCTTAATGGCCAGCGCCGCCTCATCACTCACATTCATCTTGCTCTATGGCGTGTCCTACGGACTTGTCCTGTTCATCATCTCCATCGGCCTCGTCATCACGATGGGCCTGATGCGGGTCATGAACCTCGCCCACGGCGCCTTCGCGGCCATCGGCGGCTATATCGCGGTGGGGGTGATGACCAACTTCGGGATACCCTTTCCGCTCGCCGTAGTGGCCGCCGTCGCCGGTGTCGTCGCCCTGTCGGTGGTGCTGGAGCGTCTGGTCTTCGTGAACCTTTACGGCGCGCCAGAGCTCGATCAGGTGCTGATGACCATCGGGATCAACTTCATCGTCATCGGCGGTCTGACCATCTTTTTCGGGCCGAACGTCTACCCGATCAGCCTGCCGGACTACCTGACCGGCAACGTCGACCTCGGCATCCGCAACTTCGAGATCTACCGGCTGTTCGTCATCGCAATGGGGCTGATCGTCGTCGTCGGCCTTTGGATCATGTTCGAAAAAACTTCGTTCGGGGCCAAGCTGCGCGCCGCCGTGGACAACCCGTCGATGACCCGCGTGATTGGGATCAACGTGAACCGCGTGTTCATCATCGCCTTCGGGATCGGGAGCGGTTTGGCCGCCCTCGGCGGGGCCATCGGCGCGGGGATGCTGCCGCTCGAACCCTATTACCCAATGAAATACCTCGTCCTCGTGCTGGTCGTCGTGGCGCTGTCGGGCTTTGGCAACATGCGCGCCTCGCTTGCCGTCGCGGTGCTGGTCGGGATCGTCGACACCGCAGGCCGCTTCCTCGTGCCCAGCTTCGGTGGGTTCATCATCTACATCGTCCTCGTCGTGCTCATGGTGTTGCGCCCCGAGGGTCTGTTCACGAAGAGGGCCGCCTGATGGACATGCCGAACGCACGCTTCCTCAATCGTCACCGCTTCTCGCTGTGGGAACTAGTGCCGCTGATCGTGGCCATAGGGTGCTACTACCTCTTTCCCGGCTACCTCACGCTCGGCGCAGCGGTGCTGGTGATGGCGATCTTCGCGGTCTCGCTCGACCTCGTGATCGGATACGCGGGCATCGTCACGCTCGGCCATTCCGTGTTCTTCGGGGTGGGGGCGTATGGGGCCGCGAAACTGTCCATCGCCGGGATCGATACGCCGATTACGGCCGCCCTGATCGCCGGGGGCATGGCAGCGGTGCTCGCCGTCCTGACCGGGCCGTTCGTCCTGCGCCTCAAACACCTGCCGCTCATCATGGTCACGGTCGCCATCGCCGCCATTGTGCATGAGGCCGCGAACAAGATGTCGTGGCTGACGGGCGGCCATGACGGCCTGCCGAACCTGACGTTCGAGCCGGTGCTGGGCCTGTTCAAATGGTCGATCTGGGGCACCACAAGCTATCTCTACGTCCTCGCCTGGCTGGTCCTTCTCGTGATCATCTCGCGCATCGTCGTCTCGTCGTCCTTCGGCATGGCGTTGCAGGGTATCCGCCAGAACGAACTGAGGATGCGGGTCATGGGCGCGCCCGTGCTGAAGCAACAGGTGATCATCTACACCTACAGCGCCTTTCTGGCCGGGATCGCTGGTGCGCTTTATGCCCAGACCAACAATTTCGTCTCGCTTGAGACGCTGACGGTGGACCTTGGCGTCTTTGCGCTGGCGATGATCGTGCTCGGCGGCCTCGGGCGCATCTACGGCGCAATTATCGGGGCGGCGGTCTACATGATCGTGCAATACCTCGCCCAGCAATGGGATCCGTATTTCTGGATGCTGGCCATCGGGGTGCTTCTGGTGCTCGTCGTCCGCTTCGGCAAAGGCGGCCTCTTGGGCATCGCCGAGAAGGCATGGCTGCGGGTGCGCCCCGCACGCCCGGCCTTCACCCCCGCCAAACGCGAAAAACTGGAGCCGGGCGAATGACCTACATGCTCGAAGCACGCGACCTGCACAAATACTTCGGCGCGCTTCACGTCACCAACGGCGTGAACCTGAAACTGGCCCCCGGCGCGCGTCACGCGCTGATCGGCCCGAACGGCGCGGGCAAGACGACACTCGTCGGGCAGTTGTCCGGCGTGATCGCACCCACGTCCGGTCAGGTGTTCATCGGGGGGGAGGACGTCACGCGCCTTGCGCCCGCCAAACGCACCCGTATGGGTCTGGTGCGCACCTTTCAGATCTCGAACCTATTCACTGACATGACGGTGCTCGAGAACGTCTACCTAGCCGTCAGCCAGAACCGGCGCATGGGGGTGAACCCGTTCCGCGCGGCAGGCCGCGACAAGGACAGCATCGACCGCGCCATGGACCTGATCCGCAAGGTCCGGCTGGAGCCGCACGCGGATCGGCTGGTTTCGGAACTCGCCTACGGCCAACAGCGCCTGATCGAGATCGCCATCGCGCTTGCCCTCGATCCGAAAATCCTGCTGCTGGACGAACCGGCGGCGGGTATTCCGACCGGCGAACTCGACCTGCTCCTTCGGGTGATCGAAGAGCTCGACCCGTCCCTCGCCCTTCTCATCATCGAACACGATATGGAGCTTGTGCGCCGGGTCGCGACCGATGTGACTGTCCTTGTCCACGGCACAGTCCTGATCGACGGCCCATTGCGTGAGGTCATGTCCTCGGACGAGGTCAAACGCGTCTATCTTGGCGGCGGCGAAGTGGAGGCTCAGAATGCTTGAAGTGCGCAACCTGACCGGGGGTTGGGGTCCGACCGTCGTGGTCCAGGATCTGTCCCTCGACCTCGCCAAGGGTGAAACGCTCGCCATAATCGGGCGCAACGGGGTCGGCAAATCGACCCTGCTCGAACTTCTCAGCGGCCGCGCGCGGCGGCTCAGCGGATCGGTCCGTCTGGGCGACACCGACCTTGCCGCAGCCAAACTGCACCGCCGCGTGGCTCACGGGATCGGACATGTGCCGCAAGAACGGGAAGTGTTCAAAAGCCTGACGGTGGACGAGCACCTGCTGATTTCGCGGCGCCCCGGCGTCTGGACCCGCGACAAGGTGCTCGACCTCTTTCCCGGCCTCGCCGCGCGGATCGGAAGCCTTGGCGGGCAACTCTCCGGCGGTGAACAGCAGATGCTTGCCATCGCACGGGCGCTGGTCGGCAACCCGCAAGTGCTGCTCATGGACGAGCCGTCCGAGGGGCTTGCCCCCGTCGTCATCGAACAACTCGTGGGAGCCATGCGCGCGCTGACGGTGGACAAGTCGCTGGGCATTCTGCTGGTCGAACAACGAATCGACATCGCCCGCGATCTGGCCGACCGTTTCGTCGTCATGGACCGGGGCGCGATCGTGCACCGGGGCCAGATCGAGGAACTCGACCGCACCGAAAATCTCGCCGAACTCGTGGGTCTGACCGACGCCTAGTCCGGCACGAAGGCCTGCTGGCTTTTCAGACGGCGGAGCACAAAGCTCGACCGGGAATGGCGTATGCCTTTGACCTTGTAGAGCTTCGAGCGCAGGAACTCCTCATACCCCCGCGTGCCGTCCACCGCGACCTTGATCATGTAATCGTAGTCGCCCGTGGTCAGGTATACCTCGAGCACCTCGGGAATGTCCGCCAGCGCCTGCCCGAAGTCCTCGAGCGTTTCATCGTCGTGACGGTCAAGCGTGACCTCGACGATGGCCAGTTCGCGCAGGCCGAGCAGCTCCATATCGACCCGTGCGCCGTAGCCGTCGATGAACCCGTCCGCCTCCAGCCGCCGCACTCGCTGCCAGCACGGGCTTGCCGACAATCCGACCCGGTCGGCCAGTTCCGCCGTGGTCAGGCGCCCGTTCTCAAGCAGGTGGCGCAGGATTGCGCGGTCTTTGGTGTCTAGCTCGCGAGGCATCAGTTTCATCCGTGGAAGATATGATTCTGTCGGAATGGGTCATGACAGAAAAATCATTTTCATATGGCCATAAATAGCAGAAGATCAAAAGCCTTTTTTGTTCTTCTGAGGATAACGTTGCCGTAGGAGGAGTCATGCGCAGACACATCTATTTCACGACGACCGAAGGTTACGCCGGCCTGATCCGCCCACTCGACCACGCACGGCGCATGGGGTTCGACCTGATCTCCGTCGCGGCCCACCAACACGGCGAAGGCCTGGACGTGACCCTGACACTCGCGGGCCTGACCGATGGGGCGGTGGCGACGCTCGCCGCCCGGATCGACGGCGGCCTTGGCTGCGCGATCACCGCGCCGTCCGAGGTGGCCGCATGACCCATCCGCTCCGCCTCCACGTCCCCGAGCCGACCTTGCGCCCCGGCGACAGTCCCGACTTTTCCGGCGTGCCGATCCCCAAGGCAGGCAGCGTGCGCCGCCCTCCGGTCGATGCCGACCCCGAGGATATCCGCGACCTCGCCTTCACCATCATCCGCGTCATGGACCGCAAGGGGCAGGCGGTCGGTGACTGGGCCCCTGACATCGACGACGACGAACTGCGCACGGGCCTGCGCCACATGATGCTGCTGCGGGAATACGACGCCCGCATGCTCATGGCGCAGCGGCAGGGCAAGACCAGTTTCTACATGCAGCACTTGGGCGAAGAGGCGATTTCCTGTGGCTTCCGGCGCGAGCTTCAGCCGGGCGACATGAACTTTCCGACGTACCGTCAGGCGGGCCTCCTGATCGCGGACGACTACCCCATGTTGCTCATGATGAATCAGGTCTACTCGAACGAGGGCGACACGGTGCACGGGCGGCAATTGCCGGTGTTCTATTCGTCCAAGGATCACGGGTTCTTCTCGATCTCGGGCAACCTCGCCACGCAGTATCCGCAGGCCGTGGGCTGGGCGATGGCCTCGGCTATCAAGGGCGCGACGAACATAGCGGCGGCATGGATCGGGGACGGCTCGACCGCTGAGAACGACTTTCACGCCGGGCTTGTCTTTGCTTCGACCTACCAGGCGCCCGTGGTTCTGAACATCGTAAACAACCAGTGGGCCATCTCGACCTTCCAAGGCATCGCGCGGGGCGGCTCCGGCACCTTTGCCGCGCGGGGCCACGGGTTCGGCATCCCGGCGCTTCGCGTCGATGGAAACGACTACCTCGCCGTGCGCGCAGTGGCCCGATGGGCGGCGGAACGCGCACGGGCGAACCTTGGCCCTACCCTGATCGAATACGTCACCTACCGCGTTGCCGGGCATTCGACCTCGGACGATCCCTCCGCCTACCGCCCCAAGGAAGAAGGCAGCGCATGGCCGCTGGGCGACCCGATCCTGCGCCTGCGCGACCACCTGATCGCACGTGGCGCATGGAACGAAGAGCGCCACACCCAGGCCGCGGCTGAGATAAGGGCCGAAGTCATTGCGACCCAGAAAGAGGCCGAGGCCATCGGCACGCTCACCTCGGGCCGCCTGCCGTCGCCCGCGCATATGTTCGAGGACGTGTTCGAGACGCCGACATCACACCTTGTCCGCCAGCGTCACGAGATGGGGGTCTGACATGGCGCACATGACCATGATCGAGGCGATCCGCGACGCCCACGACATCGCCATGGGCCGCGACGAGCGCGTCGTCGTCTTTGGCGAGGACGTCGGGTTCTTCGGCGGCGTCTTTCGCTGCACGGCAGGGCTGCAAAAGAAATACGGTGCCACCCGGTGCTTCGACACGCCGATCAGCGAGCTTGGCATCGTCGGCACCGCCATCGGCATGGCGGCGAACGACATCCGGCCCGTGGTCGAGATACAGTTCGCGGACTACATGTATCCGGCTTACGACCAACTCGTGTCGGAAGCGGCGCGTCTGCGCTACCGCTCGGCGGGCGAGTTCACGTGTCCCATCGTCGTGCGTATGCCCACGGGCGGTGGCATCTTCGGCGCGCAGACCCATAGCCAAAGCCCCGAGGCGCTGTTCACTCATGTCGCGGGCCTGAAAACCGTGGTGCCGTCCACGCCTGCGGATGCAAAGGGCCTGCTCCTCGCCGCCATCGAAGACCCGGACCCGGTGATCTTTCTTGAGCCGAAACGCATCTACAACGGCCCTTTCGACGGCCACCACGACCGCCCTCTGGTCGGCTGGAAAAAGCACGAACTTGGCGACGTGCCGGAGGGTCATGCGCCCGTGCCATTGAGTAAGGCCGCGCTCCGGGCCGAGGGCGATGACCTGACGATCGTGACCTACGGCACCATGGTCCACGTCGCCTTGGGCGTCGTGACTGACGCGGGGCTTTCGGCGGATGTCATCGACCTGCGCACGCTCGTCCCGCTCGACATCGACGCCGTTGTCGCTTCGGTTAAACGCACGGGCCGCTGCCTTGTGCTGCACGAGGCGACGCTCACCAGCGGGTTCGGCGCAGAGCTCGCCGCGCAGGTGCAGGAGGCGTGCTTTTACCATCTGGAAGCGCCGGTCAAACGCGTCGCGGGCTGGGACACCCCCTATCCGCACGCCGGTGAATGGGACTACTTCCCCGGCCCCGAGCGACTACTGCGCAACATCGAAGCTCTGCTGGAGGCCTGAGATGGGAGAACACATCGTCAAACTGCCGGACATCGGCGAAGGCGTGACCGAGGCGGAACTGACGGAATGGTCCGTGGCCGTGGGCGACATGGTGCAGGAGGACGACGTGCTCGCCGTCGTCATGACCGACAAAGCCGCCGTCGAAATCCCCGCGCCGGTGTCTGGAACCGTCGCACGGCTTGGTTGCGAAGTCGGGGACACGCTTGCGGTGGGGTCGGCTCTGGTTGCATTGACGACGGATGGCGGCGCGGTTGCCGAACAAAAGTCCGAACCTGAGGGCGAACGTAAGTCCGAACAAAGGTCCGCTTCCGTGCCTGAAACCGGTAAGGCGGAGCCGCCGACGAAACCGGCGAACGCCGAACAAAAGTCCGCGCCGAAACCAAAGCCGCGCAGTTCCGGCACACGGCCCGCCGCCGCGCCGTGGGTCCGGCAACGCGCCCGCGACATGGGGATTGCGCTGGGCGATGTCACGGGCACTGGTCCGGGGGGCCGCATCCTCTACGACGATCTCGAAGACCACCTTGCCGCGCCCCATCCCAAGACCCGGCGAAAGACCGGGACGACCGACCTCAAGGTCACGGGGCTGCGCCGCGTCATCGCAGTCCGGATGCAGACCGCCAAGTCCGAGGCGCCGCATTTCTCGATCATCGAAGAGGTCGACGTCACCGAGCTTGAAGCCACCCGAAAGGCGCTGAATGACACTGGGCGCGGCAAGCTGACCGTCATTCCCTTCGTGGCTCTCGCCATCGTCAAAGCGGTGGGCGAACAGCCTGGCCTCAACGCGCACTTCCTGCCTGCCGAGGGGATCATCCGCCAGCATGAGGCGGTGCACATAGGTGTCGCGACCCAAACGGACCGTGGCCTCATGGTCCCCGTCCTGCATCATGCCGAGGCGATGACGCCGTGGGACATAGCCGACCGTTTGCGCGACGTGAGCGGGGCCGCGCGGGACGGCACCATTGCCAAGAGCGATCTGGAAGGATCGACCATCACCATCTCGTCGCTCGGGTCCCTCGGCGCGATTGCGACGACGCCGATCCTGAACCTGCCCGAGGTCACGGTGATCGGCGTGAACAAGATGGCCGTGCGCCCGATCTGGGACGGGCGGGATTTCCGCCCGCGCACGATAATGAACCTGTCCGGCTCATTCGATCATAGGGTAGTCGACGGCTGGGATGCTGCGGTGTTCATCGCCCGGCTCAAGCAACTTCTCGAAACCCCCGCGCTTTTGTTCATCGGAGACTGACATGGCCGATAAGACTTGCGATTTCCTCGTGATCGGCGGCGGGCCGGGTGGCTACGTCGCCGCGATCCGCGCCGGGCAGCTGGGCCTCAAGACCGTGCTTGTCGAGAAAGAGGCGGTCGGCGGCACCTGTCTGAACGTCGGCTGCATCCCGTCCAAGGCGCTGATCCACGCGGCCGAGAAATTTCACGACGCGGTGTCTTTTGCAGGCGAAAACGCGCTCGGGATCCGGGCCGCAGCGCCCAGCATCGACTACGCCCGGACGGTGGGTTGGAAAGACGGCGTCGTCGCCACCCTGACGGGCGGTGTGCGGGGCCTGCTCAAACGCGCGAAGGTCGAGGTGGTGAGCGGCGCCGCGCAGTTCATCGACGGCAAGACGGTTCAGGTCGGCGCGGGCGACCGGATCACGGCCAAGATCATCGTCATCGCCACCGGATCGACGCCCGTGGAGCTTACGACCTTGCCCTTCGGCGGCGATGTGCTGTCCTCCACCGGGGCGCTTGCGCTGACGCATGTGCCGCCCACACTCGCCGTGGTCGGCGGCGGATACATCGGGCTGGAGATCGGAACCGCCTTCGCCAAACTCGGCGCGCGTGTCACGGTGGTCGAGGCGGGGCCATCCCTCCTCCCCCAATACGATGCCGAATTGGTGAAACCTGTTGCCAAACGGCTCGAAGCGCTGGGGGTGACGGTCCACCTGAACGCCCGCGCCACGGGTCATGAAGCCGGCTGCCTGTGGATCGAGGGGCCGGACGGCCCGGCGCAGATCGACGCGGACAAGGTGCTCGTAGCCGTTGGCCGCAAGCCCTACACGGCCGGTCTTAGGCTGGAGCGGCTATTGCTGCCCACCCAACGCGGGTTCATCCCTGTCAACGACCGCTGCGAGACGCCGATGCGCGGCGTCTTTGCCATCGGTGACGTGACCCCCGGCCCGATGCTCGCCCACCGCGCCATGGCCGAGGGTGAGATGGTCGCTGAGATCGCCGCTGGCCACGCCCGCGTCTGGGACAAACAAGCGATGCCCGCCACCTGCTTCACCGACCCGGAGATCGTGACGGTCGGCCTGTCACCGCAAGAGGCGAAAGACCAGTTCGGCGCGGCAAAGATCGGTCGCTTTCCGTTCACGGCCAACGGGCGCGCGTTGGCCACCGAAGGAACCGAAGGGATGGTCCGCGTTGTGGCTCGTGCTCAGGACAACCGCATTGTGGGCATTCAGGCCGTGGGACAGGGGATATCGGAACTTTCCTCGGCCTTTTCCATTGCGCTGGACATGGGCGCAAGGCTTGAGGACGTGGCCGCCATCGTCCAGTCGCACCCGACCCGGTCCGAAGGCTTCACCGAGGCCGCGATGCAGGCCTTGGGTCGCGCGGTTCATATCTGACACGCGCATCCCTGATGCAAAAAAAGGCCGGCGAACCTGTCGCTGGCCTTTCCGTTTTTTTGACCGTCACTAGTGAACCTGTTCCGGCGTCCCGCGTCCCAGCTTTACCGAGCGATACCGCCGCGTGATCGTGTGCGACGGGACAAGCTGCCGCCAATCTTCGTCCTCCGGGACCGTACCATTGCGCCCGATGATCTTGGTCTGGTCAGCATGAACCCCCTGCGGCTCCTGATCGTTCTCGACCGCCTGCGCCGCCGAAATGAGCGAGCGATACAGCCGTGAGACCGCCATATCGACGGGGGCGAGGATTTCCTTGGACCGATCCTTGATCGCGCCGGGCGAGATGTTCACCGCGCTGTCTTCCTGCGTGAAGCTGTGGAAACCCGAAAAAGATCCCGCCTGAATGCGCGAACGGTCCTGCTTGTAGCGGTTTCGCAGCGACGGGCGGTCGTCGTCGTTGAACGTCTCGTAGGTCATGTTGTAGTTCGCCAGCGCCTCGGGATCGAGCCCGACGTGCTTGAGCATGTTGGACTTCAGCGGGTCTTTCCCCATTTCGCGCTCGGCATGCCACCAGACGTGGAAGTGGATGCACTGCTCGTCGTTGATCGGGACCACGCACATAAAGAGGTCTTCGTTCGGGTTGGCGATAAAGCAGGGCAGCGAGAAGGCGGTGACCCGCACGTGTACCTCGCCCTTGCCCGACACGTTTTCGCCCCGGCGAAGCGCCGCGTAATGGAAGCCGAAATCGGTGTCGTCCACTTCGATGGTGGGGGCCGCGTCGAACGTCATTTCGGCAGCGGCGGAGAAGTTCAGGTTCTCAAGCTGGCCGGAGGCGACAAGGCCATCGGCGTGCAGGATGTTCAGGTGTGAGCTGTCCACCAGCGCCTCAAGCGCCTGCACGTAGTTGCAGTGGTTCAGTGCATAGGCGTTGTTGCGGTGGTCGTCGTCCGCATCGAACCACGGGAAATGCGGGAATTCGGGTTGAAGGAGCTTCGGCCCGAGGTAAGACCACACAAGCCCGCCTGCTTCGCGCACCGGAAACGCCTCGGCCTTGAACCGGTTCTTGAAGTCGGGGTCGTTCACGTTCGGAGTTTCCAGAACGGTGCCGTCGGGCGCGAATTTCCAGCCATGATACAGGCAGCGAATGCCGTCACCCTCGCAGCGACCGATAGCAAGTGAGGACCGGCGGTGCGGGCAGAACTGGTCGAGCACGCCAAGCTGGCCGTCGGCATTTCGCCAGACCACGAGTTTCTGGCCGAGGATTTCAAGCGGGAAAGGCGGGCTGTCCGGGGTCGGGATGTCGGACGTCTGGCAGATCGGTATCCAGTAGCGCCGGAATGCCTCGCCCATAGGGGTGCCGGGACCGACCCGGCACATCATTTCATTCTGTTCATGTGAAAGCATTGGTGATCCTCCCTTATCTTCCATGGAAGATAAAGTTGATGCCGATGTGCGTCAACATAGGATGTAGGCCTTGACTGTGGGCTTGTTCAAAAGGGGGAAGTGTCTTGGCGAGCGTGCAGGCAAGCTCAAGCCAAGTATCCAACCGATGCTTCCAGATACGCGGAGGAGGTATCTGCTTTGCGCGAACCCGCCCTGGCGCAGACGCGTTTGATTTCGTCTACCACCCCAGCCACGCTTTCCGTCGAGTTTCGAAAGATGTGTGTCCCCTGCCAGTCGTCAGGCCGGTCCTGCACCCGCGTCAGGCCTTCTTTGTCACCTGGGTTGTCGCGTTGCGTCCGGTCCTTCACAGTGGCCCCGCGCATGCAGGCCGCCAGAAATGGTCGTCGTCGCCGCCCGTGTTCACGCCGCCGCGCTAGAACGTGTTGAGCGAGACCCCGGCGAACACTTCGCGTGATTGAAACCGGTAGCCGAGGCGCAGCCGGGTCGCGTTGTTGGGCAGGCCGTAGGTCGCAGCGATGGATTGGTCGAAATACCCGTCGTCGTCGCCCTGGACCGTGAACTCGAAATCGATGTCGGGCTCGTTGAACCCCACGGTCAGCAAGCCGAAGTATCCCGTGTCGATGGACGTGAACTCACCCAAAAGAAAGACGTGTCCGAACGTCGTGGGGCGGTAGTGTTCGGCGATGACGCGAACGCCGAATTTCGGGGTCGCGAGTCCTTCGTATTGAAAGGCGGGACCGATCCGAAACGTGACGGGGGCCGCTTCGCCAAGGACGAATTTGTAGGTGAGCGAGGCGTTCAGATCCGCCCCACCCGTGTATCCACTGAGACTCATCGCATAGGACAGGTTTCCGCGCTCGACGGACAGCACACCCGTCGTCGTGCTCCGCGACGCGTCGAGTTGCGCGAACAGGCCATCCGACAAAGCGGCAGAGGGCAACAGGGCGAACGCTGACATCAGGGACACGCGAAGGACTGCGCGGAGAGGGGCGCGGTTCATCAACCCCGTCCTTTCGTATTCGAACTGAAGGTAAAGCGCCGGGCGACGTCGCGCAGCATGGCGCTCATCCTGACGTTGGAGATCCCGGGCGTGTTGTCCTCGGTGTAGAAGCGCAGGAGGAGCGCGGCGCGCTGGGTGTCGTCAGGCAGAAGTTGCAGGCGCACGCCGTCGCGCGACTTGGCGCTGACGTAGGTGGCGACCGCCCCGACGTTTTCCAGTTCGATCGTGCCGCGCGTGCCGATCTCGAACTGGCGCCCGCGCAGCCGGGCATGGTCGAGCGTCAGGTTCGTCATCCAGAGGTCCATCTGTTCGCCCCCGAACGAAACGCGGACCTGTTCCGGCGCATCGGCGACATGGCGTTCACGGCGCGGCAGTTCCACACAGGCGACCAGCGTCACGGAGAGGACCACCAAGTTGTAGAGCGTCCAGAAAAGGATGACCCATTTGCCGTCGCCCGCATCGAAAAAGGCGAACCGGTCGAACAGCACGCCCAGCACGAGGCCGCCCAAGGTGATGGCCAGCAACAGGGCGAAGGGCACCATCATACGCCACTGAACGACGATCTTGCTGCGATCCCCGCCCTTGGCCGTGACGCTGAACGGATGTCCGTAGGGCTTGATAAGACCCGTAATGGCCGAGCGCGCGATGGGATAGGCGCCGATCAACTGGCTCACGTCGTTCAGAACCGGGACGACATGCCCGCGCGACAGAAGGTTCAGGGTCAGCAGAATCCACAGGTAATACGCCCCGAAATAGGACACCACGTCGGCAAGCTGGGCATTCACAACGGTGATGTTTCCATACCAGTAGAGCAGGGGAAACACGAGCGCGGCGAGGCGGAAGGTGAATGTCGTGAGCCAGTAGAACACCGAGTCGAGGACGCTCCAGCGATCGCGAAGGCGCAGGTTGTTCGTCGCGAAGGGGCCGAGCGACCCGCGCGCGATCTGCATGAGGCCCAGACACCAGCGGGCGCGCTGCGTGACGTATTCCTTCAGACCTTCGGGGGCCAGCCCTTCGGTCAGCGCCTCGTTGAGATAGACCGTTTTCCAGCCCCCATTCTGAAGCGCGAGGGTCAGCATGAAATCTTCGGTGATGCTCTCGGTCGGGAAGCCTCCGATGTCCTGCAAGGCCGGGAAGCGGATCACGGACGAGGTGCCGCAGCAAAAGGCGATCCCCCATGCGTCGCGCGACGGCTGCATGTGGTCGAAGAAGAACCGCTGCTCGTCCGGGTAGGACCGGCTGACGCCGAGGTTGTGCTGGATCGGGTCGGCGTTGAAAAAGTGCTGGGGTGTCTGGACGAGGCCGACATCGGGGTCGTGGAACAGGGCGAGCGAGCGGCGCAGGAACCCGCGATGCGGCACGAAATCGGCATCCAGAACGGCGACGAAATCAGGGGGCGTGTCCCGTTCGGCCAGTCGCGCGAGGGCATGGTTGATGTTGCCGGCCTTGGAATCCTTGTTGTCGGGTCGGCGCAGGTATCCGACCTCGGCGCTGGCGCAATAGTCGCGCAGCCAGTCGCGGCGCCCGTCGTCCAGCACGATCACTTCCTTGTTCGGGTGCTTGAGCGCCTTGGCCCCGATGATCGACCGTTCGAGGACGTCGAGTTCCTCGTTGTAGGTCGCGATCAGGAGCACGACGGACGGGTCCGGGCGTGGCGCCCACCAGTTCGCGTTTTCCGTCGCCTCGTCGGAGCGGGACTTGACCCGCATCATGATGACGAAGGCGCTGAGTGACCCGATCAGGGCGAGCAGCTCCAGCAACAGGAGCGCCCAGCTTGCCGCCCAGTCGAGCGTGAAGCCAAAGGGCGCAACGGTTTCGGTCGCCCGCCAATAGATGTAGCGCAGCGCAAGAACCATCGCGATCGAAAGCATCACGACGCGATGGCTGGTCTTCGATTTGTCGAAGACGAAAGGGATCACCACCGCGATCCCCAGAATGAGGGCCAGTTGGTTGAAGCTCGACCCGAGTTCGCTGGGATAGATCATCGACGGGCCTAGTTCAGCAGCCGGCGCAGCGGGTCCAGGGGCCGGTCCTGAAAGAACACGCGGCCGGTCCGCCCGATGGCGCAGCCGCCCGACATGTCGGCACCGCGCAGATCGGGCACGATGAGCGTCACGTCGTAGCGTTCCAGATGTTCCTTGCTGGGTTTGACGGCCATGTCGTCGTAGACGGTCGCGGCCCCGGCCCCGGCGAGCCGCGAGATCGTGCCCTCCAGCGCCGTATCCGCGCCGGAGAACCGGAAAATGGCCGGGTCGCCCGTGCGCAGGCGGTTGTAGACGATCTCGGACACGCTGAGCGACACCACCGCCGCCGAACAATCGGCGACTTTCATGATCGTGTCGCCGCGCTGCACGTTGATTCCGTCACCCACCATTCGTTCCCAGATGATCCCGTCGACCGGCGAGGCGATGTCGCCGCCCGTCAGCCGGATCATGCGCACACGCTCGCGGGCGATGCGGTCGTCGATGGAGGTCGCGATGGCTTGCGCCTCCGCCAGTTCCGCCTCGATCCGTGCGAGTTGATGGTGCGCCGTGCCGGACCAGTAGGCGTAATTCCAGGCCGCTCCCGCCGTGTCGTCGAGAAACAGATCCGTGCGGGCGGTGTCGAGTTGAAGCGCCTCGAGCGACGAGAACGCTTCGGAGGCTTGTGCCGAATCGTCCCCGGCGTTGTCGTCCACATTGCTCGCGTTGCGGGCGGTGTTTTCCAGATCCAGATCCTCGAGCTTTTCGGGATCGGTCAGATCGGGAAGCGGGTCGACCGGGTCTTCGGTCTGGTATGCAAGCTCGCGCGTTCTGGCCGCCGCATAGGCATCACGCATTTCGGCAAGCCAGACGCTGTGATCTTCCAGCACGGCCTTTTCCGCCTTGAGGCGTTCGACATGGGACAGCGCCAGATCGTGTTCGAGGATGAGGTCGTCAAGCCGGACACCATCGGCGCGCACGTCGCTGATGCTGAACAAGACCGTGTCGGTCGAGACCTGCATCCCGACGGTCCGCGACGGCATTTCGATGTCCCCGGCGACGGGTGCGCGCACCGTGACGATCGGTGCGTTGACGAAGGCGTTGGAACTGGCACCGGTGACGTGTTCAGCGACGAGGACGTAGAGCGCCCCGATGATGACGATGGACCCGATGACGAGGCGAAGATACCGCACGATGTGCCTCCTGCAAGCGCCCACAGCTTCCGAGCTGTGAAGTTGTTTTTTCCATTAACCTTAACACATCAAGACATTGTCGAAAGTATGGAAACACATGCGCTCAACAAAGGCCGCTCTCGCGGCGTGCCACGTGGGCCATAAGGCCGAGCGTGGCGGGATAGTACGGCTCGCCCGCATCTTCGGCGGGGTCGTTCGGGCCGCATCGGATCAGGTCCGCGACGGCGCGGTAGCCCGGATAGGTGCTGCGTTCGAGAACCTCGCCCTGCGGCGTCAACACGACAGGCACGCGCGCCTCGTCCGTCCATATCTCTTGCTTTTGGGTCCGGGCGGGGTGTGCCGCATTGCCGGACCAGTGAAGATAAAGGGCCACCCGGATCGCATCGTAGCCGTGGTTCGCGCCGTAGCCCTCGGCAGGTCTGAACCCATCCGGCGTGACCAGAACCCAATCCGGGACGAGCCCCGTTGCGGCGAGTTCGGCAAGGATCGTCTCGCCGTGATCGGCGGCACGGATCAGGGCCTCGCGTTCCGTGTAGAGGCCCAGTTCCCGCAAGGCGCGCGGCATGATGTAGGACGGGTTGAACAGGACGCGGTCGGGTTCGCTCATGGCCTCCGCACCGGGGGTCAGGATTGGCTCGTCCGGCGCGCGCGGGTCAGGTTCGAGGCAAAGCGCGGCAAGGGCGTTGGAGATGGCTTCGACCGTGCCGCGTCTGTCCCCCCAGCCTGAAAACACCTCGGCCCGCATCAGCGCCCATGCGCGGAACAGGTCGCCGTCGGTCGCGGTATGCCAGTCTTTCCCGGCCAGTTCGTCATCACGATTTCCCTTGGGCGACCAGCGCCACGCCATCAGGGCATCGTCGCGGATCAGCAGGTGCTCGCGGGTCCAGCTTTCGATGGCGTCGAACGCCTCGCGGTCCCCGAAGGCCTGTGCGAGCAGCAGCCCATAGCCCTGACCCTCGGAATGGCTCACCCCGTTCTGAAGGTGGTCGATCACCCGCCCGTTCCCGGCCAGAAACCGGGACTTCCACACGTCCCAGGCGGCGCGTTCATCGGCGCGAACGGGCGTGAGGAAGGCCATGGGCAACGCACAGCCGGTCAGCGTGGCGATGAGCCTTCGGCGGGTCAGTTTCATGGGCAAGGGTGGCTCCGGGCAAGAGGGGCCTGAGCCGGGAACCGACCGTCAGATACGCGACCCCTGCGAGGCGAGAGTCCAAGTCTTGCCTTATTCCTGCCAAAGGTATCTGGCAGATCATGGTTAATATTCCTGCGAGTAACGACCATGTCCCACACCGATCACGATTCGAACCATCCCCGCATCATAAGCACCCTGTTCGCAAGCGCTGGGATCGCATTTCTTCTCGCCATCGTCGTCTTCATCTTGCCGTTCCAGCGGAAGGTCGAGGATGTGGCGATCCGCGCGCAGGGCGATGTGGCACGACATTCGGCACAATCCATCCAGCTCGCGGTCTCGGCGCTGGTGGAACGGGAATGGGACAGTCTCGTCGGTTTCAGCGCCTATGTCGATCTCGATGACCATGACGGAATGCGCGTGCTTACGGACGCGGCGGCCATGGCATCGGAGGGCATCACATGGGCCGCTGTCGTGGGGCTGGACGGCACCGTCATGGCCTCGACGCTGGGCAAGGATCAGGGCGCGGATGTTTCGACCGCACCGTGGTTCAATCAGGGGCTTCGCGGTGACACCGTGCAGACGGCCTCCTCCGGCGAAGGCAGCCGGATTTTCCTGTCCCGGCCGGTTCGGGACGATTACGGACAGGCGATCGGTCTGGCGGTCTACCAGCTTCAGGGTGCGTGGCTCGACCGGGTGGTTCAGAGCGCAGCCGCGCGTCTGGAAGTGGACGTGATGGTGCTCGACACCAATTCAGAGCCGCTGTTCGCCTATGGCGACTGGACCAAAGCGGGGCCGTCCGCGTTGATCCGGTCGCGCGCCGAACTGGGAACCGAGTTTGAAGTCATCGTTTCTTCCCATGACGACGCACCGACCGTGTCCGGGGTGTTCCCCAACGTGATCGAGGGCAGCATGCCGCCGTTCGGATGGTCGCTGGTGGTTCAGGTTCCGGTAACGACGGGCGCGACCGCCATGGGGTCCGCGATGTCCTCGCTGATCTGGACGCTGGCCGGGCTGTTCGCCGCAATCGGTGTTCTGGCCATCGTGTTCGCCTATCGCTACCTGCAACCGCTGGCAAATCTCGCGCGGGAGGCCGCGCAGATTGCGAATGGTGAATCGATTTTCCCCTCGGAAGCGACCCGCACCTATGAGGCCGAGCAGCTGTCAAACGCTCTGGCGCGGTTTCAGGCGCGGATGCACCGCGAGCAGGGGGCCGGGTGACCGGCCCCTTCAACGGCTGAGGTCCACGCGGCCACCCGATATCCCGATCAAGGCATTCGCGCGATGAATGCGTGCGATTGTTCATCGGAATTTTCCGAATGCGTCACCCCCTGATACCGTCGCGCGACGACGCGCAGACGGAGGCACGCTTTGGATCACTCGACCACATTCGTCACCTTGGGCACCGCCGGAGGGCCGATCCTGCAACCCGGCCGGTCGCAGCCTGCGCACCTGTTGAAGGCCGGGGATCAGGCGATCCTCATCGACTGCGGCGAGGGTGCGCTGGGCCAGTTGACGCGGGCCGAGGTGCCGTTTCGCGACATCCACACCGTCGTGCTGTCGCATCACCATTTCGATCACATCGGCAGCCTGTTCGCTTTGCTCGGTCTGAACATGATGACCCAGCGCAACCAGCCGCTCCGCATCTTCGGCCCGACCGGAACCGCAAGGATCGTGGCCGGGCTGACCGATGCCTGCGACGTGCCCAACGAGATCGGATTTGGCGTTCCGGGGCAGACGCTCCCTCATGCGCGCGATTTCGTCGAGGTGCGGGAGATCAATCCGGGCGACACCGTCGAGATCGGCGAGGTGACGCTGACCTGCTGTGAGAACACGCATTATCGCGGTGAGGCGGACCATGGCAGCGGGTGGTATCTGTCGCTGTCGCTTCGGTTCGACACGCCCGACCGCTCGGTCGTGTTCACCGGTGACACCGGGCCGTGCAAGGCGGTGGAAGGACTCGCGCAGGGCGTCGACCTGCTGGTGGGCGAACTCATGGATGTGGACCTGACGATGACGCGCGTGCGCGAGGCGAACCCCCAGATGCCCGAGGCGCGTATCCAGATGATCGGCGCGCACCTCGCAGACCACCATCTGAGCCCCGAACAATTGGGCGACATGGCCCGCCGCGCGGGCGCGAAAGAGCTTGTCGCCGTGCATTTTTCGCCGGGGATGATGACGCCGGCGCGCGCGCCGGAATACCTTGCGCGGATCGAGGCGGTCTTCGACGGCCCCGTGCATTTGAGCGAAGATCTGGGACGGTATTGAAAGCCGCGAGATCACCCGGTGCATTCAGCGGATCAATTGATGTCATTCATCCAATTCAATTTTCAAACCCATGGGGCGGTGCCTACACTCACGTAAGCCCGCGACGTCTCCGGGTTTGATATCCATAGGGAGGATACCATGGGAAAACGACTTCTGGCCGGCGCGCTTGCCGCCGCCACGGCGCTGACGCCGCTTGCGAGCTTTGCCGAAACGCTGGTCTTCGGGACCGGCAACGTACCGATGCACCCGATCAACAAACTTATCATGGAGCCTTGGGCGGCCGCGGTGAACGCCGACGGGGGCGACGCCGTTCAGGTCGATCCGCGACATGGCCCGGCGCTGGTCAGCCCGAACAACTATGTCGACCGGGTCATGGACGACGTGGTGCAGATGGCCTGGGGGATGCTCGCCTTCGATCCGGGTCGCTTCCCGCGTTCGCTCGTCGCCACCACGCCGTTCATCGACGGCTCGGCGGAAGCCATCGCGATGGGGTTCTGCGAACTTTACGAAGCGGGCACGATCGGTGACGAGCTGGCCGATTACCACCCGCTGTTCTTCGTGCCGTTTCCGCAGACCAAGGTGCACCTGAACGGTTCGCCCGCGACCTCGTTCAAGGATCTGGCGGGCAAGAAGATCGCGACAGGTTCGCCCGTGGCGGCCGCCATCGTGTCGGCCAATGGCGGCACACCGCTGTCGATCATCCTGCCTGAGCAGTATCAGGCGCTTCAGCGCGGCAACGCGGATGGCACTTTCATGAGCTACACGGCATTTCCGGGCTTCAAGTTGAACGAGGTGACGACCGACCACCTCGACGCGCCGCTGGGCGGGGCGATCGGGATGGTGTTCATGCTCCAGTCGAAATACGACGCGTTGTCCGACGAGGCGAAAGCCGTGCTCGATGCGCATTCCGGCTGCGACGTGACGCGCGAGATGGGCAAGATCGTGGATCAGTGGGAAGCGGATTCGAAGGGCTTCGTGCAGGCTCAGGGCGACCACACGTTCAATACGCTTCCCGATGCCGAGTTCGAGGCGATCAAGACCAACCTGTTTCCGGTCATCGTCAAGGGCTTCGCCGAGCGTGTGCCGGGCGGCGAAGAGCTGGTCGACGAATGGAAAGCCGCCGTGATCGAGGCGCAGGAACAGATCGACAGCGGGTCGTAATACGCCTGAACGAATTGGAAGGCGAAACGCCGGTCGGGGGTGCCCCGGCCGGCGTTTTTGCTGTTATGATGGGATCGGGGCTATGGTTTTTGTGTTTTTATTTCAGTAGCTTAGCGCCAAAGTCCCTCTCCAGTATCCTAGTATCCTAGTATCCTAGTATCCTAGTATCCTAGTATCCTAGTATCCTAGTATTCTAGTATCCTAGAATTCTGGAGGACGCGTTCTCCGGCCCGCCACAGCCTGGAACCCGCGCCTAACACCACACGCTAGTTCATCGTCGAAGGCAGCCAGAGCGACAGGGCCGGGAAAGCGATGATGAGGATGATCTTGACGATGTCCGCGATGATGAAGGGAAAGACGCCTTTCATCACCGTGGTCAGGCTGATCCTGGGGTCGATGTTCTTGATGATGAACAGGTTCATTCCGAACGGCGGCGTAATCATCCCGATCTCGACCACCACCAGCATGAGCACGCCCCAGAACAGCATGTCGTATCCGAGGTGCAGGATGATCGGCGTCACCACCGGAAGGGTGATGATCATCACGCCGAAGCTGTCCATCACCGAGCCGAGCGCAAGATAGATCAGCACGAGGATCGCGAGGACGATCACCGGCTTCGCGTCGATCCCCGAGACCCAGGCGGCGACGAGGTCGGGCGCCTGGCTGAGATTGACGAAGAAGGCGAACATCAGACCGCCGAAGATCAGCGCATAGATCATGGCGACGGTCGTCGTCGTTTCCGAAAACACGCGCAGAAGGGTGGTCCGGTTCAGCCGTCCGCGCAGGATCGCGAGCGCAAAGGCGCAGACCGCCCCGACAGCGGCGCTTTCCGTCACGGTGAATAGGCCCGAGTAAAGCCCGCCGATCACGATGGCGAACATGCCGACCACAGGGCCAGCACCGACAAAGGCGGCACGGATTTCCGAGAATGGCACGCGGGCGGCGGCGGGCGCCGTGTCTTTCGAGAACGTGACGGTCGCGAAGACCGCGCAGAAATAAAGCACGATGGCCAGCGCCGCGGGGATCATCGCCGCGACGAACAGCGCGCCGATGCTTTCCTCGGTCAGAAGGGCGAACAGGATGATGACTCCCGACGGCGGCACCAGCGCCCCGAGCGTGCCGCCTGCCGCGACCGTGGCGGTGGCAAGCGTGGGCGCGTATTTCAGCTTCTGCATTTCCGGGAGCGCCATGCGCCCGAAGGTGGCCGAAGTCACGACCGAATTGCCGGACACGGCACCAAACCCGGCACAGGCCGCGATGGTGGCATAGGCAAGGCCGCCTCTGAGCGGGCCGAGGATCGCGTTCCCCAGCCGAAACAGGTCGTGCGACACCCCGGCGGCGACCGAGAAGGCCCCCATGATGAGAAAGAGGGGCAGGGTCGCCACCTGATCGTTGCGCAGGAAATCGGCGGAATCGCCGCCGAAGGTGTTCACCGCCGCGTTGGGGCCAAGCACCGCCAGCGCGCCCACGACGCCGATCACGGCGGTGACCGAGGCGAGAGGGATCTGAAGAAACACCCCCAGCCACAACAGCGCGAAGGCGGCGAGCACGGCAAGGCCCGGACTGGCGTACATGAAGTTCGTGACGCCATCCATGTCGGTCACCATCCAGTAGAGGATGCCCAGACAGATCACCGCGAACAGGGCGGCGAGCACCACGACGATCCCGCTCGATCCCGCGTCCTTGGGTGTCGCCACGGCGGCCCGCGTGTCGTTGACGACGTGAAGCAGTTGCACGGCGGACGACGCCCACATCGAAAGCGAGATGACGAAGTAAGCGGGGGCGAGCGGCACTTCGAGCAGCGCGGTGGCGCGGGCCTGCGTGTGATAGCGCAGACCAAGGCCCCAGATGCTCCACGCCAGCATGACGAAAAAGGCCAGCAGCACGACGGACCCGACGACGTTCAGCCATGCCGTCATCCGGGCGCCGGTCAGCGGGGCGAGCAGGTCGATCTTGAGGTTCACCCGGTTCGCGGCGCCCGCCGGAAATGTCGCGGCGACGGCGACGGCGAAGACCAGCGACATCACTTCGTTCAACGCGAAGACCGAATGGCCGAACAACCATTTGCCCAGCACGTCGGCGACGACGACGCCCGCCCCCAGCAGGATGCCGGCGATGGCGACGACGGCGATCCCGCCCGTGATGTTCCGCATCCAGCGGTCCGCCGCGCGCGGGGTGTCCAAGATGTCCTGCATGTCCTCTCCTCCCATGTCCGGCCCTAGACGCGGAGCGGTTCCCGAGGGGGGGCCGCATACCGGTGCCGGACACCTGATCGACCGGCCCCGTCACGATGCGCGCGACGGGCCTTCGCGCTTACGACTTGCCCGGCGGGGGGCCACCCGGCGACCACTTTTCGACGTTCTCGAACAAGAACATCTGCGAGGCCTCCGCGCTCATCGGCGTTTCACGCATGACCCAATCGCCATCGTGCAGGTCCATGTCCGCATCGTATTCGATGTTCACGCGCAGCGGTGAGCTGAAATACCAGAACCAGTTGGAGCCGAATTTGTGGCGCCCCGGTCCCCAGAAGGACTCGTAGCCCTTCTTGATCATGCGCGACCCGGCCAGCATCAGATCGGTCGGCCCGGACATATGGAAGGCGAGATGTTCGATGCCCTGCATGTATTCGGGCGTCTGGACCATGAACAGCACATGGTGATCGAGGTTCGCCTGCGGGCGCAGGAACGGCCCGGTGTTCGTGAACTTGTCGGTGATGACGAAGCCCAGCCGGTCGATGTAGAAATTCGCCATCCTGTCCATGTCGGGAACGAAGTAGACGATATGGCTCAGGGTGCGGGGGGCGGCCGTGGCCGCTTCGTCGGCGCCGACATGGTTCGGGGCGCGCCCGGGTTTGGCGCCGGGGGCGTTTATCATCTCGGCGGGCATGTCCAGCGTGACGCGGCGCGTGATGCGGAAGGCGATCTGAAACCCTGCGTCGTCCTTGCAGGACAGCGTGCCATCGGCGGCCTTTGCGACGTCGCGATCTTTCGACAGCTCGGTCTCGATCGCGTCGAGCGTGGCCTGATCCTCGACCCCCCAGATCGTCTGGCGCAGCCAGGAATTGGTGGGCAGGGGGGCAGGCAGGTCGGGGTCGTCGGTGGCGCACAGGCGGATCGCCGTCTTGTCGAGCGCCTCAAAGCGGCCGTCTCCGGCCGCGGTCAGCCCGAAGTCCGTCAGAAAGGCTTCGCAGGCGTCACGGTTGTCGACGCCAAAGACCAGTTCGTCCGGCCCGATGATGCGCATGTCGGTGTCCTCCTTGCAGCTTCAGGGACCGTATGGGACTTCCAATCATTCGGAAAATGGATATTTTTCATGTTATCCATTGATTCTGAAAATGCACCGAAGAGGGTTCTGCATGCGGTTCAAGAAGCTCGATCTCAACCTGCTGGTGGCGCTGGATCACATGCTGGAGCACCGCTCGGTCACCGAGGCGGCGGGGCGGATGTTCATGTCGCAATCCGCGATGTCCAACGCGCTGACCCGGCTTCGCACCTATTTCGACGATCCGCTGCTGGTTCAGGTGGGCCGCCGGATGGAGCTGACCCCGCGCGCCGAAGCCTTGCGGCCCGCGATCCGCGACGTTCTCGTGCGCGTAGAGGCCGCGATCGACCGGGGTCCGCAGTTCGAGCCGGACCAATCGGACCGCACCTTCAACCTGCTGTTGTCCGACTACAGCCTGAGAGTGCTGATGCCGACCATGTTCCGGCTCGCCGATGACCAGAATGCGACCGTGCGGTTCAATCTTCGGGCGCAGGAAATAGCGCCCTACAACCAGATCGAACGGGGTGAGGTCGATCTCTTGATCGCGCCGGAGCCTTTCGTGTCGCCCGACCATCCCTCGACGCTTCTGTATGAGGATCGTTATGTCGTGGTCGCATGGGCCAAGGGTAAATACGGCACCGGCCCGATGGACAGCCGCGCCTATGAGGCCGCGGGGCATGTGGTGATGGTGCCGCCGCAGCAGGCCCAGACCGTCGATGGGCGTCTGATTGCGGGGGGCGGGCTTACACGACGCGTCGAGGCTACGACCTTTTCGTTCGCCTCGCTGCCTTACCTCATCACCGGAACCAATCGGATCGCGACGGTCCACGGACGGCTCGCGGCCCTGATGAAGAATGAGGCCGACCTCGTGTCCTACCCGCTGCCGGTCGAAGCGCCGCCGCTGCGCCAGATGATCCAATGGCACATGCTGCGCGATGGCGACCCCGGCCTGTCATGGCTGCGCGATCTGGCGCTGGCCTCGGCCGCGACCCTCGACGGCATTGATGCGATGGATGCATTGAATTAAACCTGTCAATTTTCTAAATACCTCAACCCTGCCTACGGTTCACCCCGAACAGGGAGGAAACGGGTCATGAAGGTAGACAAGGCACTCGTCGTCGGCGGCGGGATCGGCGGGCTGTGCACCGGCATCGCGCTGCGGCAGAAAGGCATCGAGGTCGAGATCATCGAGCGCGACCCGGAATGGACGGTCTATGGCGTCGGGATCATTCAGCAGATGAATTCGATCCGCGCCATGCACCAGCTTCAGGTGCTCGACGACTACCTCTCGCGCGCCTGGGGGTTCGACCGGACGACCCTGTTCGTCGGGCCGCAGGGGCACAAGGAAGCCGAGTTCGACGCGCCGCGTCTGGCGGGGCCCGACTATCCGTCGAACGCCGGAATCCTGCGCCGTGACCTGCAAAAGGTGCTGGCCGACAAGGTGGCCGAGGTCGGTGCGACCGTGCGCCTTGGGATCACGGTGGCCGCGATGGCGGATGACGGCGACGGGGTCGACGTGACCTTTTCCGACGGCGGCACGGCGCGATACGACATCGTCGTCGGGGCCGACGGCGTGTTCTCGTCCACCCGCCGCATGATCCTGCCGGACGCGCCGCAGCCGCGCTACACGGGGCAATGGGTCTGGCGTTACAACCTGCGCCGCCCGCCCGAGGTCGAGGGCATCCACGTCTTCGCCGGTCCCTGCAACGCCGGGCTGACCCCGTTGAACGAAGACCTGATGTATATGTTTCTTCTGTCGGAGGAGCCTGAGGGGTTCAAACTTCCCGTCAAAGGCTCCGCCGCCGCGATGCGCGACCGGGCCTTGCGCAGCATGGCCCCGCCCCAGATCGCCGCATACCTCGACCAGATCACCGAGGACGCCGAGGTGGTGGCCCGGCCGCTCGAGGTCATCTTGCTGGAGGACGATTGGCACAAGGGCCGCGTCGTCCTCATTGGCGATGCCGTTCACGCGGCGACACCGCATCTGGCGCAGGGTGCGGGCATGGCGATCGAGGATGCTTTGGTACTGGCCGACGAACTGGGCAAGCACGACACCCCGGACGAGGTGTTCACGGCCTTCCGCACGCGCCGGATGCCGCGTGTGGCCCATGTCGCCAAGACATCGATCCTGATCGGCGACGCCCAGATGGGCAAGGTGCCGCCCGTCGATGTGGGGGCGCTGAACGGTCAGACGATGGGTATGATGGCCCAGCCGATCTGACCGCTCACCCGGCCTATGGGGCCAAGCGCGAAAGGATCGGCGCACTCAGGTGACGATGTAGACGTCGATCCGGATGGTGCGGCCCATCGGGGCGAGTGAGCAGATGAAAAGCCGTTCGGTCAGCCAGCGGTGCGGGCCGGATGGCGCGTCGAACACCGGGGCGGCCCGCATGTAGAACTCCGACGGATCGACGGCCTCGCCCGACCGGAGCCGTGTGCGCACGTCGTCGGATGAGACGCGCAGCCCCTTGTTCACCACGTAGATCGGCGTTCCGTCCTCGGCTTCGATCGTATACCGCGCCTCGATCCGGCTGGTGCCGTCCGGCGCGATCACCGGCCAATCCGACCCGCCCGGCAGGACGCGCCCGGTGAGCCGGGGGCCAAAGACTCGGCCTCCGGTGATCGGGATGTGGAGCCGCTCGCCATCGGGCGACGTTCCTGCCGAAAGCGGCGCGTCGATCTCGGCCTCGATGGTGAAGGCGAGGTCGAGACCAGGCGTTACGGGTTTCATCGGGCGGCGAGCCAGTCGGTCATCTTGCGCAGCTTGGCCTGCGCGTCGTCGCAATATTCCATCGACCGCAGGTAGCCGTGAATCAATCCGTCGCCCTTGTCGAGCACGACGGGAACCCCGGCGGCCTTGAGCTTTTCGGCGTAGATCACGCCACTGTCGTAAAGCGGATCGTTCTCGGCCACGGCGACGAAGGCGGGGGCGCAGCCGGAATGATCGTCGGCCACGTAGGGCGCGCAACGCGGATCGTCGCGCAGCATGTGCTCGTTCTCTTCGCCCCCCACGAACATCCGGTTGTTCGCTGCCATCCCCTTGGTCTGAAGCAGCGGCGCATTGGCGTTGGCGATCATCGACGGGCGTTCGAGGTCGAACTCGGTGACGGGATAGATCAAGAGTTGGGCGATGAACGGAAACTCGTCCTTCATGGCGAGCGCCGTGGCCGCGGCCAGATTTCCCCCCGCGCTATCGCCGCCGACGGCGATGCGATCCGGGTCGATCCCCAGCAGGTCGGCGTTCGCGCGGCACCACCGCGCCACGTCGCACATCTGGAGGAACGCGGTCGGGAACGGGTGGTCGGGCAGAAGGTAGTAATCCACCGATACGACCGTCTGCTTGTTCCACGACGCGATCCGCGAGGTGATGTCGGCATGGGTTTCGGGCGAGCCCTGAACGAACCCGCCGCCATGGGCGTAGATCAGGCAATCCTGCGTGCCGCCCGAGGTGTGACGATAGACACGCACGCGCACAGGGCCCGCCGCGCTTTCGATATGATGCTCGGTCGCATCATCCACGTCCTCGGGTTTGGGCAATGCCATGTTCGCGGCCACGCCTTCGAAATGCGCCTTGCGTTCGGGCAGGGTCGCGCCGGGCTTGAGCGAGGCCCATTCGGACGTCCATTTCGCCATGAAGGCGTCGATTTGGGGATTAAGCATGTTTCACCTTTTCAGAACGTCGCCAAGAACCATCGACACGGCACGCTCGCGCAACCTGTCCTGTCCTTCGCGGGTGTAGAGGGATTTGCCGAACAGCGACGAAAACGTCGGCTTGTTCGACACGTTGAAAACGGAGAGCGCCGAGATCTGCCAGTGCAGTTCGGTCGCATCGAGTCCTTCGCGGAAATCGCCGGACGCCTCGCCACGGGCGATGAGCGTTTCCAGCCGCGCGATGGCTTTCTTGTTCAGCCCGCGGATCACGGTCGAGGCGTTCAGGTAATCCGCGTGGTGGACGTTCTCGATCATCACCATACGGATGAAATCGGTGTTCTTGCGGTGATGGTCGAAGGTGAACGACACGAGCCGTTCAAGCGCCTCGACCGGGGGCAGAACGTCCAGATCCAGCTTTTCCTCGCCCTGTCGGACCTTGGAATAGGCTGCTTCGAGGGCGCGCATGTAAAGCGTCTCTTTGTCCTCGAAGTAGTAGTAGATCATCCGCTTCGAGGTGCTCGTGCGGGCCGAGATATCGTCGATCTTGGCGCCGGAAAGACCGTTCTGCGCGAACTCGGCCATCGCCGCTTCGATGATGTCACGCTTGACCCGCTCCGGGTCCTGCTTCCAGCCAGACTTTGGTTTCGTATTTTTTTCCAATGACTTGGCCAATTTTCTCCTCCCCGTTTCAGACAGGGTTAGCACGTCAATAATTAAACCCCAAGTTAAAAGTGATTGACAGATTTAAACCGCGATTCCATTTTGGCGCCATACCCGGACGACTCGTTCGCCGGGCGAGGGAGGATGACTGGAATGAAGCTTGGCTCGGCCGAGACAGCGCAAGACGCGCCGGATGCGACTGCACGCAAGGTGCAGGTCGGTCTGATCGGTCGCGGTATCCAGCTATCGCGCACACCGGCCATGCACGTCGCTGAAGGCAAGGCGCTGGGCCTCGACTACGCCTACGACCTGATCGACCCGGACGCGATGGAAAGCGCGCCCGACCTGAGCGCCTTGATCGACCGCGCCGAGGCGGACGGATTCGCCGGTCTGAACGTGACCTTTCCCTATAAGCGCGAAGTGATGGCGCTGCTTGACGAGCTGTCACCCGCCGCGACCAAGGTGGGGGCCGTGAACACCGTCGTGTTCCGGGACGGCAAGCGGCGCGGTCACAACACCGATTTCTGGGGCTTTGCCGAAAGCCTGCGCCGGGGTCTGCCGGATGCGCCGAAGGAGGCGGTTCTGCTTCTGGGCGCGGGCGGTGCCGGCGGCGCGGTGGCCCATGCCCTGCGCGATGTGGGTGTCGGAACCCTGTTCATCTACGACGCGAACACCGAGGCCGCCGCCGCGCTTGCGGATGCGGTCGAGGGCCGCGCGATCACCGATCTCGCCGCTGCGGCGGCCGGGTCCGACGGCATCGTGAACGCCACCCCGATGGGCATGGCGAAACTGCCCGGCATGGCGATCCCGGCCGATCTGATCGAGCCGCGCCACTGGGTCGCCGATATCGTTTATTTCCCGCGTGAGACCGAGCTTCTGGCCACGGCGCGCGCGCGGGGGTGCCGGGTGCTCGACGGCTCCGGCATGGCCGTGTTTCAGGCCGTGCGCGCCTTTGAACTGTTTTCGGGGCTGGTCCCCGATCCCAACCGGATGCGGGCCACGTTCGAGGCCTTCACCGACCCAAACTGAACGCGAAAGGGAGGATTACCAATGCGTTTCACTACCACCATCTCGGCTCTGGCCATCTGTGCGGCCGGTGCTGCGTCCGCGCAGGACGTTGTCGAACTCACCTATTCGGATACCGTGCCGGAAACCGATCCGCGCTCGGCCATCCTGAAGGCCGAGTTCGGCGATTGCCTTGGCGACGGCTTCAACTTCCAGCCCTACCACGGCGCGACCCTGTTCCAGCAGGGCACCGAGCTGACCGCCATGCAGCGCGGCAACCTCGACATGGGCAACCTCGCCATTTTCGACTTCTACAACCAGGTCCCCTCGACCAGCGTTCTGGGCACCCCGTTCCTGTTCCGTGACTACGAGCACATGCGCGCCGTCTACGACAGCGACGTTCTGGCCGATCTGGAAGCCGAAATCGAGGAAAAGGCCGGGGTCAAGATCCTCGCCTATCCCTACATCGGCGCCCGTCATCTGGGCTACAAAGGCGACAAGGAATACATGACGCCCGCCGATCTCGAAGGCATGAAGCTGCGGATGCCGGGCGGCGAAGGCTGGCAGTTCGTCGGTCAGGCCATGGGCGCGACCCCGGTCCCCGTCGCCTTCACCGAGGTCTACACCGCGCTTCAGTCCGGTGCGATCGACGGTCAGGACAACGGCTTCCCGGCGACCGCGTCGATGAAGTTCCACGAGGTCATCAACTACATCGGCACCACGTCGCACCTGATCGCGGCGAACGAGTTCACCATCTCGCTCGACAAGTGGAATTCGATGAACGAAGAGCAGCAGGCGAAGGTGCAGGAATGCGCCGACAACTTCGAAGCCGCGCTCGACGCCTCGACGCTGGAGCTTGAAGAAAGCAAGCGCGCCGAGATCGAAGCCGCCGGCGTGACCGTCTACGCCCCCGACAACGCCGCCTTCCAAGAGCACGTGCTGGGCGTCTATGCCGACAGCAAGTACTCGGCCGATTGGCCCGAAGGGCTGGTCGAGGCCATTCAGGCCGTCGGTCAGTAAGCACGCCAAGCGCGATACGGGCAGGCGGGGGAAACCTCGCCTGCCTTCACGAGCCGGAGGGGCATATGGAACAGGCGAAGACCATCTGGAACTGGCTGGGCAGGCGGGCCGAGAACATTCTCGCGCTGCTCCTGTTTTCCATGTTCGTCACCTTCATCCTACAGATCGTATTTCGGTACTTCCTGAGCCTTCCGGTGGGCTGGACCGTGGAATGGGTGACGATCGCGTGGCTCTGGGGCATCCTCTTCGGTTTCGCCTTCGTGGTCCGCGAGACCGATATCATCCGGCTCGACATCGTCTATTCCGTCATGCCGCGCGGCATCCGCCGGGGCATGGACGTGGTGGTGGGTCTGACCATCGCCGCGATCTTTCTCTACACGCTGCCCGCGTCGTGGGATTACATCGACTTCATGATGCGCGAGCGCACGGCCTATATCCGCGTGCCGTTCTTCTGGGTCTTCATCATCTACATTCCCTTCGCGATTTCGGTCGCCGTGCGCGGCCTGATGACCGCGTGGGCGGGCATTCGCGGCACCGGGCCGACCTTCGACACCGAAACGAGCGCGGAGACGCACGACTATGATTGATCCCTTCACGCTCGCGCTGATCCTGATCGTGGGGCTGACGCTCATGGGGGCGTCGGTCGGACTTGCCATGATCGCGGGCAGCTTCGTCTACCTGATCTTCAAGGGCTTCGATCCGTCGATCGCGTCCGAAACGCTGCTTCAGGGCCTGTTCAACAACTACACGCTGCTGGCGATCCCGCTCTTTATCCTTGCCGCCGACATCATGAACATCGGCTCGCTGGCCGACCGTCTGCTCAGGTTCGCGCAGGCGCTGGTGGGCCGGTTCCGGGGCGGGCTGGGGCACGTCAACGTGGTTTCGTCGCTGATCTTCTCCGGCATGTCCGGGTCCGCTGTCGCGGATGCGGTCGGCATGGGCAAGATCATCATCAATCTGATGACCCGCGACGGGAAATACTCGAAAAGCTATGCCGCCGCGATCACCGCGGCCACCGCGACCGTCGGCCCGATCATTCCGCCGTCGATCCCGATGGTGCTCTATGCCATCGTGTCGGACCAATCGGTCGGCTTCCTGTTCGCCGCCGGAATGCTGCCCGGTCTGCTCATGGCCCTGATGATGGGCGTGATGAACTACATCATGGCCCGCCGCCACGATTTCCCGGTGGACGAAGTGGTGCCGATGCGCGACCTGCCCGGCATCACGTGGAAGGCGCTTCCGTCCCTGATGCTGCCCGTGATCCTTCTGGGCGGCATCTACGGCGGCATCATGACGCCCACCGAAGCCGCCGCCGTGGCCGCGTTCTACGCGCTGCTCGTCTCGGCGCTGTTCTACCGCTCGGTGTCGTTCAAAGACTTCTATCAAGCGCTTCTGGGGTCGGCCCGGTCGACCGCGAGCGTCGGGGTGCTGGTCGCCGGTGCGATCACGTTCAACTACGTCATCACGCGCGAAAACCTTCCCGTTTCGATCAGCGAATTCCTGGGCCAGTACGAACTCAGCCGCTTTTGGTTCCTGATCGTCATCAACCTGCTGTTCCTCGCCCTCGGCATGGTGCTGGAAGGGGGCGCGATCCTGCTGATCATCGTCCCGATCCTGATCCCGTCCGTGCGGGCCATGGGCATCGACCTTGTCCACTTCGGCGTGATCGTCGTGGTGAACGCGATGATCGGGCTGATTACGCCACCTTACGGATTGTTGCTGTTCATCACCGCGAACATCACGCAGCAGCCGGTGGGGCGGATCATCCGTGACGTCTGGCCGTTCATCATCGCGCTGCTCGTGGCGCTGATGGTCATCACCTTCGTGCCGGACTTCGTGCTCTTCCTGCCGCGGCTTCTGGGATACCAAGGGTAAGCCATGAAAACCTCCATCGCGACCGTCTCGATCTCTGGCTCATTGACGGACAAGCTGGAGGCCATCGCGGCGGCGGGCTACGACGGGATCGAAATCTTCGAACAGGATTTCATCGCCTTCGACGGTTCGCCCCGCGACGTGGGCCGGATGGTGCGCGACCACGGGCTTGAGATCACACTGTTTCAGCCGTTCCGCGACTTTGAGGGCCTGCCGGAACCCTACCGCTCCAAAGCCTTCGACCGGGCCGAGCGCAAGTTCGACCTAATGGGCGAGCTTGGCACAGATCTGGTGCTCTATTGCTCCTCCTGCCATCCCAAGGCGCTGGGCGGGATCGACCGGGCGGCGGACGATTTCGCTGAATTGGGCGAACGGGCGGCCAAGCGCGGGATGCGGGTCGGGTATGAGGCGCTGGCTTGGGGCAAGCATGTCAGCGACCATCGCGACGCATGGGAAATCGTGCGCCGGGCGGATCACCCGAACATCGGCCTGATCCTCGACAGCTTTCACACGCTGGGTCGGGGGATCGACCCCGAGACGATCCGGCGTATCCCCGGTGACAAGATCTTCTTCATTCAACTGGCCGATGCGCCCAAGATCGACATGGACCTGCTTTATTGGTCGCGCCACTTCCGCAACATGCCGGGCGAAGGCGATCTGCCGGTCAAAGCGTTCATGCAGGCGGTCATGGCGGCCGGATATGACGGGCCGATCAGTCTGGAGATTTTCAACGATCAGTTCCGGGGAAGCTCCACGCGGCAGGTGGCGCAGGACGGATACCGCTCGCTCGTCGCGTTGATGGATGACGTGCGCCGGGCCGAGCCGTCGCTGGACGTCGACCTGCCTCGCATTCCGGCCCGTGTGCCCAGCCATGGTGTCAGCTTCATCGAATTCGCGACGCGCGGGGACGAGGCCGACAAGCTCGAGGCGCTTCTGGCGACATTGGGTTTCGCTCCGTCCGGCACCCACCGCAACAAGGCGGTCAGCCTGTGGAGCCAAGGCGGCGTGCGCATCGTGCTGAACAAGGAGACCGAGGGGCACGCCGCGACCGCGTTCAACGCGCGCGGCACGACCGTCTGCGATATCGGGTTGCGCGTGGCCGATGCCCAAGCCGTCGTCGACCGGGCCGGGGCGCTTGGGATCGCGCCGTTTTCGCAACCCATCGGGCCGGGCGAGATGGACATTCCGGCCATTCGCGGCCTGTCCGGTTCGGTGCTGCATTTCATCGACGAAGGCACCGGGCTTGAACACGTCTGGCAGGTCGAATTCGGGCAGAGCGAGACACCGGCGGGCGCGGGGATCACGGGCATCGACCACATCGCGCAGACCATGAGTTACGAGGACATGCTGTCGTGGACGCTGTTCTATACCTCGGTCTTCGACATGCGGAAATCGGCCATGGTCGACGTGTTCGACCCGGACGGGCTGGTGCGCAGTCAGGTGGTCGAAAGCCCGGACGGGGCGCTCAAGATCACGCTCAACGGGGCCGACAGTCACCGCACGCTGGCGGGGCGCTTCCTGTCCGAAACCTTCGGGGCCTCGGTTCAGCACGTGGCGCTCGCGACCGACGACATCTTCTCGACGCTCACCGACATGACGGCGCGGGGGTTCGAGCCGTTACCGATGCCGCAGAACTATTATGACGACCTCGCGGCCCGCTTCGATATCGCGCCGGACCTCTTGGCGCGGATGCAGGCGTTGAACGTCCTTTACGATCACGACGAAAAAGGCGCGTTCTTCCAGTGCTATTCCAAGGCTTTCGCAGGCGGATTGTTCTTCGAGATCCTGCAACGCGATCCGGGTTACACCGGCTTCGGCGCGCCCAATGCCCCGTTCCGCATCGCCGCCCAGAAACGGCAGGTGCGGGGGCGCGGGATGCCTGCCCGTTAGCGGCTAGTCCTTGATCCGGCGGACATAGAGTTCAAGCTTGTGGCTCACGATTTCGAACCCGTGCTTGCGCGCGATGTCTTCCTGTAGCCGTTCGATCTCGTCCGAGACGAATTCGATCACGTCGCCGGTGTCCACGTCGATGAAATGGTCGTGGTGATCGGTGGGAGCAGGTTCGAACCGGGTGCGCCCATCCTCGAACGTATGGCGTTCGATCAGGCCGTGCTCGGCCAGCGTGTTCATGGTGCGATAGACGGTGGCGATGTTCACGCCCGGCTCGATCGCGCTGACCTTGCGATGCAGTTCCTCGACATCCGGGTGATCGGTCGCGCCTTCGAGCACTTCCAGAATCACACGGCGTTGCCCGGTGATCCTGAGGCCGCTTCTTCGTGAGCGTTCTAGGAGTGTGTCGTCCTGCGAACCGGTCATGTCTCGGTCATATACGTCTGGGGCGGGGCCGCCCATGGCAAAATGATCTCGGGTCACCTTGTTGCAAATGATTTGCACTTGCAAGACGCTTGAGAATCTGTATCCCTAGTTGCAATTCATTCGCAACTGGTGGCGCGCTGGCCGCGCACAGGACAGCGACGGAAAGGATAGAGGATGAGAACGCGGATAATCGCTTTGGTGGCGGGTGTCGCGGCAGGCGCCCTGATGGGCTCGGTCGCCACGGCTGACGAACACCGGATGAAGGTGGTGACCACCTTCACCGTGCTGGCCGACATGGCCGAGAACGTGGCGGGGGAGGCGGCCGAGGTGGTGTCTGTCACCAAGCCCGGCGCCGAGATTCACGGGTATGAGCCGACCCCCCGCGACCTTGTCGGCGCGCAGGACGCCGATCTGATCCTGTGGAACGGGATGAATCTGGAGCTCTGGTTCGAGCAGTTCCTGCGCAATCTGGGCGATGTGCCATCGGTGACGCTGACGGACGGGATCGAGCCGATCCCGATTGCGGAGGGCGCATATGAGGGCAAGCCGAACCCCCATGCCTGGATGGGGCTCGACAATGCGATCGTCTATATCGACAACATCGCCGCCGCCTTCGCGCAACATGATCCGGACAACGCCGCGACATATGAGGCCAATGCGGCCGCCTACAAGGACGAACTCCGCGCCACACTCGAACCACTGCGCGAAACGGTCGCCGAGATTCCCGAAGACCAACGCTGGCTCGTCACCTGCGAAGGGGCGTTCAGCTACCTCGCCCGCGATTTCGGTCTGCGTGAGCTGTATCTCTGGCCGATGAACGCCGACCAGAACGGCACGCCCCAGCAGGTGCGCAAGGTGATCGACGGGGTGCGCGACAATGACATTCCGGTGGTCTTCTGCGAAAGCACGGTGAACACGTCGCCCGCCGAACAGGTCGCGCGCGAAACCGGCGCGGCCTATGGCGGCGTGCTGTACGTGGACAGCCTGTCCGAGCCGGACGGCCCGGTGCCGACCTACCTCGACCTTCTGCGCGTCACCGCCGAAACGGTCGTCAAAGGCCTTGCATCCAACGGGGGCTGAGGCGCGTATTCATGCAGGCAGACAAGGCAGCGGGAGTGATGAACGTGGAAGCGCAGACCGCAGGCATAACCGCGCGTGACGTCACCGTGACCTACCGCAACGGTCACACCGCGTTGCGCCATGCGAGTTTCGCGATTCCGCGCGGCACGGTGACGGCGCTCGTCGGTGTGAACGGTGCGGGCAAGTCCACGCTTTTCAAGGCGATCATGGGGTTCGTGCCGGTCGCGGGCGGCGAGATCGAGCTTCTGGGCATGTCAGTCCGCGAGGCCCTGAAGCGGAACCTCGTGGCCTATGTGCCCCAGTCGGAAGAGGTCGATTGGTCCTTTCCCGTGCTGGTCGAGGATGTGGTGATGATGGGTCGCTATGGCCACATGGGGTTTCTGCGCCGCCCATCGAAAGCAGACCACGCCGCCGTCGCCGCCGCGCTCGACCGGGTGAACATGGGCGACTTTCGGCACCGCCAGATCGGGGAGCTGTCCGGCGGGCAAAAAAAGCGCGTCTTCCTGGCCCGCGCGCTGGCGCAGGACGGGCAAGTGATCCTGCTCGACGAACCATTCACGGGCGTGGATGTGAAAACCGAGGAACAGATCATCGCCCTGTTGCGGGAGTTGCGCGACGAGGGCCGGGTGATGCTGGTCTCGACCCACAACCTCGGCACCGTGCCGGAGTTCTGTGATCGCACGGTTCTGGTCAAGGGCACGGTCCTGAACCACGGCCTGACCGAGACGACCTTCACGCGCGCGAACCTCGAAGCCGCGTTCGGCGGCGTGCTTCGCCATTTCACGCTGGGCGGCACCGACCTGCATGACGACGAGGATGCGCGCCATATCTCGATCCTGACCGACGATGAGCGCCCCTTCGTCCAATACGGCGACGAGACGCGGGTGACGGAGCGCAAGGAATGAGCGTGCTCTTCGAGCCTTTCACCTACGGCTACATGACCAACGCGATGTGGGTCTCGGCGCTCGTCGGTGCGGTCTGTGCGTTTCTGTCGTCCTACCTGATGCTCAAAGGCTGGTCCCTGATCGGCGACGCGCTGTCGCATTCTGTCGTGCCGGGAGTTGCGGGGGCCTATCTGCTCGGCCTGCCGTTCGCGCTGGGGGCGTTTCTGTCGGGCGGGTTGGCGGCGGCGGCGATGCTGTTTCTGTCGGATCGTTCCGGGCTGAAGGTCGATGTCATCATCGGGATCATCTTCACCTCGTTCTTCGGGCTGGGGCTTTTCATGGCTTCGGTGAACCCGATGGCCGTGTCGCTTCAGACGATCACCATGGGCAACATCCTCGCCATCTCGCCGGACGACACGCTGCAACTGGCGATCATCGGCTTCGTCTCGCTCGCCGTTCTGATCGCCAAGTGGAAAGACCTGATGGTGGTGTTCTTCGATGAAAGCCACGCGCGGTCGATCGGGCTGCGCCCCGGTCTGCTCAAGGCCGTGTTCTTCATGCTCCTCTCGGCCAGCGTGGTGGCCGCGATGCAGACGGTCGGCGCGTTCCTCGTCATCGCGATGGTGGTGACGCCGGGGGCGACCGCGTATCTGCTCTGCGACCGGTTCCCACGGCTCATCCTGACCTCGGTGGCCATCGGCGCGGTGACGAGTTTCGTCGGTGCCTATGCGAGTTATTTCCTCGACGGCGCGACGGGCGGCATCATCGTCGTGCTGCAAACCGTGATTTTCCTCGTCACCTTCCTCGTCGCACCGAAACATGGGCTTCTCGCGGCCAGACGCAAGGCGCGGGCGGCACTGGACGGGGAGGCGGCCTGATGGACATGCTGCTCATGCCGTTTCAGTTCCCGTTCATGCAGAACGCGTTTCTGATTTCCGCGATCGTCGCCGTGCCGACCGCGCTTCTGTCCTGCTTCCTCGTGCTCAAGGGCTGGGCGCTGATGGGCGATGCGATCAGCCATGCGGTCCTGCCGGGGATCGTGCTCGCCTATGTGCTGGGCCTGCCCCTGATCCTCGGCGCCTTCGCGGCCGGCATGGTGACGGCGGCGGCGACCGGGTATCTGTCCGAGAACAGCCGGGTGAAGCAGGATACCGTGATGGGTGTCGTCTTTTCCGGCATGTTCGGGCTGGGGCTGGTGATCTACGTATCGCTCAACACCAACGTCCACCTCGACCACATCCTGTTCGGCAACATGCTGGGCGTCGGTGCCGAGGATCTCTGGACGGCAGGAGGGATCGCGGCGGTCGTGGTCGTGGCACTGCTGATGAAATGGCGTGACCTCATGCTTCATGCTTTCGATCCGGCACAAGCGCAGGCCTCGGGTCTGCCGGTGGGGCTGCTTCATTACGGTCTGCTCACGATCCTGTCGCTGACCATCGTCGCGACCCTGTCGGCCACCGGGCTGATCCTTGCCGTGGGTCTGCTGATCGCACCGGGGGCGACGGCGTTTCTGCTGGTACGCAGGTTGGGCGCGATGCTCTGGGTGGCCGTGGTCGTCTGCCTGATCTCAACGCTGGGCGGCACCTACGCGAGTTTCTTTCTCGACAGTGCACCCGCGCCGACGATCATCCTGATCCTCACCGCTTTCTTCGTCGCGGCCTTCGTGCGCCGAACCATTCTGGTGCGCCGGGCCACGCTGGCCTGACACCGCGCCGCCTAGTGCGCCATCAGGCGTTCCAGCACGGGGGTCAGGCTGTCGAGCAGCAGCGGGTCGCGCACGGTCTGGGTCAGGATCTTCTCGGCGGCGTCCAGACTGGTGACGCGGGCCTTTTGCAGATGCGTCATGATCTCGACCAGCGTGGTGTCGTCGCAGGCGCCCGCCTGATAATGCCAAAGCGTGAGCGTCCCGGCCTGTGCGGCACGCGGGGCCAGCCCGCAGCGTTGCGACGGGTCCGCGTTGCGCCAGAACAGCGTGACCAGATCGGCCAGCGCGGAACTGTCGCTTGCGAAATAGGTATGGGCCAGCATGTCGTCGCCAAGGTCCGACATATCCACGCTGTCTAGGTTCGGGTCGGCAAGCAGCAGGTCTCCGGCCTGACCCGCACGCGGTGCGCTGCCATGCAGGCGGCGGGACGTGGCGAGGGCGAAGTCCCGGTCCGAGGCATAGAGCGTCAGCCGTTCGGCCACCGGGCGGATCGTCGGCAACATGCCCGAAAACAGACCGGCATCCACGTCGGGCGCGGCGAAGACCACTTGAGAAAAGACCGGATCGTCGCCCTGTTCGATGTCGTTGCGCAACGCCATCAACTCCAGCGCATCGGTCAGCGCCCGGTTGCCCATGCTGTGCGCGACGATGTGGATCGTGCCTGCGCCGGACCGGGCGACGAGCTCGTCGAGGAAGTGGGTCAACCGCCGGGCCGACACCCGAACAGACGCCTCGTCCGCGGCATAGGCGAAGGCGCTGCCGCGCGAGGGCCATGAGTAAAGCACCGGGACACCCGGAAAGTTCATGTCATGGGCCATCTGCGCGGTGCGGCGGGCGGCCTTGGCGAACGGCACGTTGAAGCCGTGCACGAATACGAACAGGTCGTCGGCGGCCCGATCCTCAAGCCGCGTTCGCATCGTGTCGTAGAAGTCGCCGGGTTCGACCGGCACGACGCTGTGAAGCACGACATGCTTCGCCGGGTTCGGCCCGAACTCCAGCCGCCAGATGCTCGGCGCTTCGACGAGCGCGGGGGTGTGGTCCGGCGGAATGCTCACCATGGCGATGCCGAGTTCCAGCGCGTCCCCCCGCATGCCGGAATAGAAGGTCGAAGGCTGGCTTTCGTCCCCGCGCGCGCGGTCCGTCGCGTAGAAGACTTCGACCTCGTGAAAGCCGCCGTCACCTTCGCTACGGGTGGACCCGAAGCCAGAGGCCGGGGCTGAGGCGGCGAAGTCTGCGGAGGCCGCATAGCTTTCGGTGGCTGCCTCGTCGCCCGCCAGCCGGGCCAGATCGGCCAGACGCGCGAAGGTGGCGGACAGGATATCGCCCGACCGCCCGGAATCGCGCTGTTCGTCAAGGATGCCTTGAACCATCTCAAGCGCGGCGGCGGGATTGCCCGCCTGCACGAACAGCGTCGCCGCGGTGTCGTAAAGCGCGACCGGGTCTTCCTCCAGCACCTGACGTTCGCGCGCGGCAAGGGCGCCGAGCTGGGCAAAGAACCGCGCGGCTTCTTCGATCCGTCCGGCTTCGACGAGCAGTTCGGCCTTGAGCATTCCGAGGTCGAAGGTGATGCGCGGATCGGCCAGACCCGCCCCGGCAAGCGCCGCATCCACGCGGGCGAGCGCCTCGTCGATCGGCAGCGTCGAAAGGTCGGCGAGTTCGAGTTGCAGCCGCGCAAACGCACGCTCGGTCTGGGCGTTTGCCGGTCGCGGTGCGCTGGTCATCAGGATCGCGACAATCAGAAACGAAAAGCGCAGAAACGACATGATGAATCCCGGTTGCCGAACGTCGGGACATGCTATCGGCTGGTCCGTTTCTGTAAAGCCGTCGAATTGGGTCGTTTGGGAAATGGGCGAAATGGGCGTAGGCTCGGTTCGATAATTTCTCGAATCACAATTGCGCCAAAGTTTCTTTCGGTGGGGGAAGACCCGTGAAAACCGTCGCGCTCGTCATTGCGATCCTGATCGCGGCCCTGTGGCCGAGGTCGAGCCGTGCCGAGGTATCCGCCATTCTGGTGGGGGTTGCCGACTACACCATCGAATCCGGGATCAGAGATCTGAAGGGTCCGCCGAACGACGTGCGGCTTCTGGCGGATGCGCTGACCGGGCGCGGTGTCACCGACATCACGCTCCTCGCCGATCATCTGGAGGGCGGGACGCGACCGACCCGGACCGCGATCCTGTCGGCATTGGCAGAAAAGGCCGCGACCGTCGGCGCAGGCGATTTCGTCTTCATCCATCTCAGCGGCCACGGCACGCGGCAGACCGACCGGGACGGCGACGAAACCGATGGGTTGGACGAGGTATTTCTGCCTGCCGATGCGGGCCGGGCTGCCGAGGGCACGGGACTGATCGAGAATGCCATTCTGGATGACGAGATCGGGGCCGCCGTCGATGCGATCCGGGCCACCGGCGCGAATGTCTGGCTTGTCATGGATAGCTGCAATTCGGGCACCGGCCTGCGGGGTGTCGGCTCGAACGTCGCCACCCGATTTGTCGATCCCGCTTCGCTCGGCGCCTCGACCGAACGCGGCGCCCGGCGCGAAGATCGCGACGATGCGGGCAGCGCCGACCTGCCCGGTGGGATCATCGCGTTCTATGCCGCGCAAAGCTCCGAGCCCGCGCGCGAAGTCGATATGGGCGGCGAAGATCGGGGGGAGGACTGGTTCGGCGTCTTTACCTCACGCCTCGCCGCGCATCTGGTGGGCGAGGCGACCTACACCTTCCGACAGCTGTTCCAGGCGGTTCTGTCCGACATGAACGACCAGAGCGTGCCAGGCGCGGCCCGCCTGCAAACCCCGCTTTGGGAGGGCGATCTGATCGACGCGACCCTGTTCGGCGATGCGACCACGATCGGGGTGCGGCGCTTCCCCGTCGACGGCGAGTTGATCGGGGCCGGGCTGGTGCACGGGATGACGGATGGCACGCTCGTCGGATTGGTCGACGCGGCCAATGCCTCGTCCGGGGATTTCACGGGCCTCGCCCAGCTTGAAGCCGTGGGGGCGACCGACGCGCTCCTTCGACCCGTCGCACCGGATTGCGTGCCGATGGAGGCGGAGTTGTGCGACCTTGCCGGGGAATTGCCGGAAACCGCCCGCTTTGCCGAGATTCTGGCGCGCCCGGTGGACCTTCGTGTCGGCTTCGCGCCGCCGGTCGATCTGGCTTCGGGCGAGTCGCTTGCACCCGACCACCCTGTCGTCCTGGCCCTGAGTGATGCGATGGGCGATCCGGCCTTTGCCCTCAGCCTGTCGAGCGAAGCCTATGAGGTCGAGACCGTGTGGGACGGCACGGCGCTGTGGTTCGGTCCGCGCGCCACCGTCGGCGGCTTTCCGATCGGCCTGCGCTGGGCACCGGATGACGGGCCGCTCGGCCCGATCGTCACGCGCATCGCCAAGGCCGAAACCGCCGCACGGCTGTTCGGATCGCTTGCCGGGGCGGCGTCGATCCTGAACCCGAGCCCGGTCGAGGTGAAGACCGAGGTTCTCGCGGTCAACGCCGCCGATCTGCAACCGGCGGATGCCGGTGTGTCACCGCAGACGGAATGCCGGGCCGCCATCGGGCGCGCCAATGCCACGCCCGTGCCGCTCGCGCCTCACGCCGAACTCAAGCAATGCGACGGGCTGACGGTCTCGGCGCGTGGCGTCGTCGGCGGGGCGCGGGACGTGAACCGCATCCACATCGATTCACACTATTGCATCAACGCCCGCTATGCCCGGATCGAGGATGCGACGGCGGCGCAAAGGGTGGGCGAGGGGATGTTCCTGTGCTCGGACTGCCCGGGCGGCTACGGCGCCGGGGAGGAGCGCATGTTCGTCATTGTGTCCGAAGCGATGGCGAATGCGGAACCCCTGAACCTCGAAGGCCTGATCGAAAACTGCGGGTCTGCCGATGCCGCGACGCGCGGCGGTCCGCAAGTGACGGCGGTGAACGACTTTCTTTCGGGCCTGTCGTCGGGCCGCGTCACCCGTGGCGCCATGTCGGCGGCAGGCGTGGCGGACGTCTGGGTCGAAAGCTGGCGCTGGACGGTCGTGCCCAAACCGGTGGCTTTTCTGGAACTGGAATCGAATTGACCCTTTAGGAGGACGGACCCTTGAAACGACTTCTGATCCTTGCACTCGGCGCCGCGACGCTGGGTGCCCCGGCCCTGTCGCAGGGCCTTGACGGGGGCGAGCGCGCCCGGAGCGTCGACAGTATGCGCGACTATATCCTCGCCCGGCGGGCCGAAGCGGGCGAACCCGGCGATACGCGCATCGTCGGCGGACGCCCGGCGGACGAGGGCGAATGGCCCGCCGCCGTGTCGCTGCACGACACCGCCACGCTCGACGAAACCGGCGGCGACTTCTTCCTGTCCGAACTCTGCGGCGGCACGATCATCACGCAGGACTGGATTCTGACGGCGGCGCATTGCCTCGTGGACGAGGACGGTCAGGTGAAACCGGCGGATGCGCTCGTGGTCCGCTCGGCCTCGAACTCGATCTACGACGGCAACGTGAACCTCGCCGCCGAATTCGTCGTGCACGAGGACTACGATCCCTGGACGCTGGACAACGACATCGCGCTCATCCGGCTCGCACAGCCGATCTATGGCGGGGCCGGAACGGATACGATTCCGCTCATCCCGCAGGGGGCCGTGATCCCGAACGCGCCCGCGATGGTCGTGGGCTGGGGGATGCTCGACGACGGCACCTTTCCCCCGGTCCTGATGGAGACAGACATCAACGTGGTTCCGAACGCCACCTGCGATACCGGCATGGCCGAAGAGGCCCGCAAGCAGGTGGGCGGGGTGCTGCTCGACCTCGGCGACATCAACAACATCCCGATGGATGCGCTGGAACAGGCGTTCCAGATCCTCGCCAACAACATCGGGCCGGCCTTGTCGCAGAACATGATCTGCGCGGGCATTCCATCCGGTGCACGCAGTTCATGCAGCGGCGACAGTGGCGGCCCGCTGATGATGCAGGCGACCGATGGAACATGGGTGCAGGTCGGCATCGTCAGCTGGGGGCGCGAGGCGCTGGATGCCGAACATCGGTGCGCCCATCCGAACCTCTATGCCGTCTACACCCGCCTGTCGAACTACTTCGATTGGATCGCGGGGCATGTCGAAGGCTAGGTCGGCACTGGCCGTCGCGCTCGCGCTTCTTCTCGCGCTTCCCGCGGCGGCTCAGGACCTCGACGCCTTGAACGCGCAGGCCATCGCGGCCTATGGCGCGGGCGATGCCGAAACGGCCCTGTCCGTGACCGAGGACGCCGTGGCGGCGCCACCGGACGTGGCCGAGGCCAATCCCACGGCCTATCTTCTCGCGCTCAACAACCTGACCTTTCTGGTCATGGGGCAGGGCGACGCCCCAAGGGCCGATGACCTGAGCGCGCGGGCCGTGGCCTTCGGCGAGGCGCATGAGATCGACGACCCGGGGGTGCTGGGCACCGCTTTTCTTCAACGCGCACAAGTGCTGGGCCGGAGCGACGGCGCCGGACCCGCGACCGAGATGCTGCGCCGGATGATGCAGGTCACGCGTGACACGCCCGCGCATGGTTTCGCGGCCAGCGCGGCCGGCGATCTTGCCTTCGACCTTGGACGGTATGTCGAGATGCTCGGCTACTACCGCGAGATGGTGGCGGTGACCGGGGTCTGGACCAGCGCGCATGGCATCGACGTGTTCTACGACCGGCAGTTGGCGCTGGAAGCCGAGGGCGACATCGCGGCGGTCGCCGCGCTGATCGACACGCGCATCCTGCTCGTCGAAACCGCACAACCCCAACTTGCCGAGGAGTTCGCCCACAGTGCCCTCTGGACCAAGTTCTACATGCACTACGAGGCCGAGAATTTCGGCGAAGCGGCGGATGCCCTGACTTTCTGGGCGGGCGTCGGCACGATGACCGAGGACGAGCGCGAAAGCCTGACCGAGATCGCTGCGAATATTCTTGAGCGCACGCGACGCGGTGAACATGCGGAACGCAGCGCGGTTCAGCTTGGCTATGCCGAACTCGCGGTCGCGCTGGCGCGCATCGTCCATCCCGCGAACGATCCCCGCATCGGTGTCGCGCTTCGGGAACGGGCGGATGCCGAAAGCCGCCTTGGCCTTTATGCCCGTGCGGCGGCGACCTTGCAGGAGGCTTTGGCTTATCCCGAAGGCGGACGCGCCGCGATGGGTGAGCGGACCTTGTTGCTGGAAGACCTCGCCAACAACGCCTGGCAGATCGGGGCCTATGACCAATCGCGCGCGCTCTATGAACAGGCCGAAGTGTCCTACAACGCGGACCTTGCCGCCGGGATGGCGCCGTTCGCGCCCTTCGACCGTTCGGTGCTGGCCACCAACCGGGCGAAACTTGCGCTCGAAACCGGAGACATCGAGGCGGCCGCGGCGCTGAGGGGGGAGGCGGACGCGCTGCTGGGTGAGGCCCGTGCGGCGGGTCTTGGCGACGCGCAAGACCTGCGGCAACAGGTCGAGATCGCCGAGATCGACGCCTATCTCGCCGCCGCGACCGGGCGGGATGGCGTCGCGGCGACCCTGCGCTGGGTCGAGTTGGTGCGCCGCGGCTACCCCGATGTCCATGCAGATCGGGCGCAGAAACTTCACAACGCCGCCGATCAACTGATGGTTCTGGGGCGTTCCGACATCGCGCTCGACCTTCTGGCCGAGGCTCAGGTCATCGCCGCTCAGGCGCTGCCGCCGACCGCACCGTTGGCTGCCGAAATCGCCTTCCGGCAGGCGGTCGATGCCGTCATGCGGGGGGATCGTGACGCGGCCCGGACGTTCGCTGCCCGCACCGTCGCCGCCTACCGCGCGCCGGAGAACCGCGACGAGTTGGGGGCGAACCGCTGGACCTTCGACATCTACGCCTGGCTTCTGCTCGATCGAGATGCCCCGCCCCCTGAAGACATCGACGCGGCATTGGCGGCCGTTCAATGGACGCAGGTCAACCGCGCCGCCGAAGCCGTGGACCAGATGAACGCGCGCATGATGATCGACGACCCGGCACAGGCCGTTACGATCCGGGCGCGGCAGGATGTGGTCGAGGCTCTGACCCGCTCACGCTCGGCCCTGACGACCGCCTATGCGCGCGGTGAAGACCCGGCCACGCATCTCGAACGGCAGGCCGCGCTGTCGGACGCGCTATCGCGGACCGAGGCCGCGCTGGCCGATGCCGGGCTGGCCCTCACCGGGCAGGCCCCGATCACGCCGCTGACGGTCGCTGATATTCAGGCTTTGCTGACACCCGGCGAAGTCCTCGTCACCTTCCTGCTTCCGGGCCTGAAACCCGACGCGGTGCCGGGGCTTGGCCCAAGCTCGAACAAGGTGATCGCGATCGCGCGGGACGAGGTGCGGATCGCCCCCGTCGCCGAAGCGGGGCGCGGCAGCCTTGTCGCGCGAATCGCCGCCTTTCGATGCGAAATGGCGGTCAGCGACGGCGCATGTGGCGTAACGACAGGCAGCGCCACGATGCGCGGCGCCATGCTGTCGCTGGACGAAAATGCAGAGCCGGCGACCCCCGCCTTCGATTGGAACGTCGCTTACGGACTTTACGCCGATCTCTTCGGTGGGGTCCAAGACGTCCTGAACGCGGCCGATCACCTTATCATCGCGCCGCCCGGCGACCTGCTGAACCTGCCCTTCTCCGCGCTGGTCCGCGCGCCGGGGCCGCATGACCTCGCCTCCGCGCCATGGCTTGTTCGCGAGCATGCGATCTCGGTCCTGCCGTCGATTCCCGCCCTTTCGACGCTTCGGGCGCCGCATGAGGATCAGACCGAGGGCTTTCTGGGAATCGGTGACCCCATCGTCGGCGCGGATACGAGCATTGACTGCGCCGAAGTCGGTCTGGGGCTGCTGCGCGGCGGACAATCGTCGAATAGGGCGGTTCTGGGGTTCGACGCAGGCGGTCTGCGCCTTGCGGACCCGCAAGCCCTGCGCGCCTATGCCCGCCTGCCGGACACGCGCTGCGAGCTTGAGGCGATGCAGGATGCTTTCGGCAAGGGCGACCTGATCCTCGGACCCGCCGCCACCGAGACGAAGCTGAAGCGCCTCGACCGTGAAGGCGCGCTCGCCCGCTACGGCGTGGTCGCCTTCGCGACCCACGGCCTGATCTCCGGTGAGGCCGGAACGATTGCACCCGGCCTCCTTCTGACCCCGCCCGATGCACCGGGCGTGACGGACGACGGCCTTCTCACATCCGCGGAAATCGCGACGCTCGACCTGAACGCGCGTCTCGTGATCCTGTCGGCCTGCAACACGGCCGCGGGCGAAAACCCGGGGCAGGAGGGCCTGTCGGGCCTCGCCGGCAGTTTCTTCCACGCCGGCGCCCGCGCGCTGATGGTGACCCACTGGTCCGTCTTCAGCGACGCCTCCGCCCGCGTCGGATCCGGCATCGCCACCCGGATCGCAGCCAAGCCCGACCTGTCCAACGCCGAAGCCCTGCGCGAAACCGTGCTCGACATGTTGGACGGCGCGCAAACGGATTTCGAACGCCACCCCGCGTATTGGGCGCCGTTCGCGATCATCGGCGGGTAAGGGGGTCGTCGCGAGCGCCGCATCTGGGGGCAGGGCGCAGACGATCATGCGTCGCGCTTCGCTTGCGGGGATTGTGAGGACTGGCCACTCAAGGCGGTCTGGAGCGGGGGACCGGGCAGTTTGTGGGGAGGTATTGGAGGCGAGTACCGGATACGACGCCGGTTAACCTAAGTACCTGACTTTGAGTGATTTTACGCGCTGGTGTTGTCCATTCAATGTGTCGTCCTCAGTGGACCACAGGGTAACCCCAAGGTGGCAGCCGGAGCAAGATCGCAGAGAACCGGGGTGGGGCGGGTCTTCAGCTATGGCATTACCCGCCACCATTAGAAGAAAGCCGTCGCCTATCTCTCCGAAGTGTCAAACCCAGTCGCTGATGTCCCACAGGAGAAGCATCACCATGCGAAGTTGGTCTCCTGCGTCGTGTAGCAGCGCCATAGGCCTGCCGTACTGGCAACGGCCCTGCCTTGACCCTTAGGACACCTGATGCGACGACCACGGGTCCAACTGGGCTGACAATTTCCATCATCGTGGTGGTGCGAAGTTGTAGGGAAAACGGAAAGGAGCGAACCAGTGGAAGCCGAACTATAGAAGCGCACTGTCCGCTGACCCATGTGAGCATTGGAACTCAGGCCGCCGATGTGAAACCCTTGGGCCAACCGGATAGAGGGCAGCAAGGGTATACCACATCAGGGTGGTCCATTGGCATAGGCCCTCACACTACTACCAACGACCTTCAAGACGCTTAGGGGGCAAAGAAAAGCATGAAAAATCAATCCGATATGAGCGTCGTGAGGAGGAGTGTTTCGCTTAATTCTATTGAACAAAACACAGACGTTTTTCAGTTTCGACACTTCGACCTTGATGAACACCATGTAGACATGCTGATCGGCGCTCTCAGGCGGGGACAAGAGCTCGACGCATTGGTCCTATGGAAAGGCGGGGAGCGAGGCAACTTAACCGTCGTTGACGGCCACCACCGGCTTGAAGCCTACAGGCGGTACGGCAAGCATCGGAAGGTCCGGGCGCGTATTCACAGTTGTTCGCTGAACAGAGCTCGTCTGCTGGCGCTTAAGGACAACAATAAGACGCGCTTGGCAATGACCACTGCGGAACGGATGGATGCGGCTTGGCAACTCGTTTGCGTCGGCGAGACAGCTTACAGCAAAAGCGAGATTGTCGAGGCGACTGGCGTGGGTGACGGTTCGGTTGGCAGGATGCGACGGGACCGGAAACAACTTCTGAGACTAGACCCAGAGGCAGCACTTCCCAAGCACAGGTGGCAAGTCAAAGACCTCCTCGCGGGAAAGGAGAGGCGCGACTACACCGACGACGAGATCGACGAAATGATCGCCGCAAAGACAGCCAAACTCGACGAAGAGATCGGGAAGGCGCTGGGCTTTATGGCCGAGAACCAGATTGAGGCGGCGGCGGCCGTGGTGGCTAAGCGGCTGGGGAGGCAGGGCCTTAGCTTTCTCATCGAAGAACATGCCGACATCGCCGAAAACATCCTTGATCCGTATGGGGTCGAGCGCGACAGGTTCGAGAACGGCGACGAATGGAACCAAGAAGAAACCGACGTTGACGATGACTTCCTGTCGCGCTGACTTGCGACACCGATAAAGCGCCTGAGAGCCTCTTACAGGACCGACAAAGCGCAAGATCACCCACCGTGTCGCAACAGTGGGCGGAGGGCTCTCACAGGGCAGCACAGAGCCACACGGCCCCCATCAGCCGAACCTCGCTACTGTCCTCCCGTGAGGGCCGGGCAGCCACACCATCCGGCCTATTTTCGCCGCAGATTTCTCAGCGGGCGTACGTACTATTGCTTGGCGGCTTCGTTCCCCCATGGGGCTGCAACTGCATGTCCACGGAGATGTCATCATCCGAGGGGGGCAATTGGCTTTTTGGCTTACACCGTACGCTCAAGACTAAATATGGCGGTGAGAAGCAGGCGGACCATTTTGGCTATTGGCCGAGCATCCACCGGAACAACCTCATACTCTTGAAGGTTTGCTGGTGCTCAGCTGCAGCCCTATGTGCTTCGTTCTCGTCTTGGTTTGGGGTGTGTGCTCGCACCTGCTCAATCAGTCGGTGTAGTCGGGCTTTGCTCTTGGCTATTCCCACAACGTCGTTGGGTATCGCGGCTACGGCAGACGGTCTTTCCGAGGCGGTCAGTGCCTCCAACCGGTTACATATAACGGTTGCGGAACGGTCTGAGTTCTCAGCGAAGGACCGCTCGATCTCATGCACGATAGTTGCGTCGCGGGTGGGATTGCCCGTCAATTCGAACATCCTGTCGAGTAGCCTGAGATCAGCAAGGGCTGTTGCACTGGAATGTCCCGAATGGGCAAGAGGGACCAACATTGCCTCTGTCCACCTTTGGATGAGTTGGGCATGTTTCAAGTCGTCGGTGAAGGCGTCGTCGAATATAATGTAAACGGGACATCGTGGGACGACTTCGGAAATCTGAGTGTCGTAATGCGATATGTTCTGTGCACAGTCTTGCCACCTTCTTTCGAATGGCACCAAGCTTTGCCGGATGCAGTATTGCGGCGAGACAGCCACCACTGCATCTACGGCCAAGCGCTCGGCCAAGCGGATGGCGGCATGCGCACCCATACTTCCGCCCAGCGCGGTGACTTGATCATAACGCCTGCTGATCGCATTGGCAGCTTCGAGTGCCTCAGGAAGCTCAACTGAGTTGAACCAGTGGTTCTTCTTTGAGATGAAGAAGAGACCGGACAAGCCCAAGCGGTCAACTGTTCCGGACCATCCATCAACTTTGGCGCCGCCGTCCCTTTCGAAACTCGTAAAGGTGATGGCAAGACGTTGGCCGCCTTCGTGAAAATCCAATGCGATGTCGTTGCCATCGAATACTCGCAACACCAACCTGCTTGCTCCCTTTGGATCAGTGATTTGATACTCCAACGATCTACTGAGATGCAAACTATCCGAAGTAGCGTGCCGGGTCGAATGGTGATCGGAGGTTCCTTTTGGGTATACCCTTAGGGAGCATTTCCACGGTACAGAAATAGTGTTCCATTAGGGTTGTATTCGGAATTATGGGGCGATAGGTGGGGAGGGTCTAAGACCCAAAAGGAACACAGGAGCAACCCATGTCCACCTACGGCTACGCCCGCGTTTCCACGAGCGACCAAGACCTGACCGCCCAGCGCGAAGCGTTGTTGGCTGCGGGCTGCGACAAGGTCCGAGAGGAGAAGGTGAGTGGGACAAGCCGGAAGGGGCGGATCGAACTGCGGACATTGCTCGACTTCGTCCAAGAGGGAGACACCCTTGTAGTGACCCGGCTGGACCGTCTGGCGCGTTCGATGGATGACCTGTCCGCGATTGCGCGAGAGCTGCAAGAACGCGGCGTCGCGCTGAGAGCGACGGAGCAACCCGTGGACACTGGATCCGCTGCGGGCAAGGCCTTCTTCCAGATGCTCGGTGTCTTCGCGGAGTTTGAGACGAACCTACGACGCGAGCGTCAGATGGAAGGGATCGCCAAGGCGAAAGAGAACGGCGTCTACAAGGGCCGCAAGCCTACCATCGACGTGGATGAGGTTAGGCGGCTACACGCTGAAGAGGGCAAAGGTGCGACCGAAATAGCGAGGACGCTCGGCATCGCACGGACTTCAGTGTACCGGATCTTGGCCAGCTAGTGCATGCCACCCACAGTTGATCATTGGCCCAAGGTCCGACACTCTCAGCTGGGTTGGTAGGAGGCCGTCTCTTGGAACCGAAATTTTTGCATGCCCCTTTGAACCCACTGCCCGAATTGACGGAACTGCAGCTGCGGATTTCAAGTGCGGGCGAGACATACGAGCTGATGTGCCAGCTTGTGTTCGCGGACACGACCATTGGATTGGGTGGAAGCGAGTATCGAGTGGGCTTCTCGCAAGCGCGACTTCAGTTGGACTTGGAAGGTTGTGAACGGGTCTTGGGTTCCGACTACGGCAGTGAACGACTACCACAGCTCGACGAAACTGGCTCCGGTAGTAGCCAGCAATCCATCGGCTTCGAAGGTGGGATCGGGGCGTCGCCGGAAGCAGTTACGGCGAATGTCACTGCTAGGGCGGGGCGGAGTGGAAAACAGGAACACTCGAAGGAGCTGAAGCGAACCCACTTGCCAGTCGTGGCCCTGCCCAATGGATCATGGAGGATAAGGGCGTTGTCTGCCGGATGTGCCCGTAATGACTTGCTGTCCGGGACTGCGATCGCGGGAGAGCGCCTTTGTTCCTTGGAGCGGTCACAGGGCGGGAACCGCATCGCTGTCATTGGCGAGCTCCAAGTGGCTGGCCGCCACGTGGTGGTGCAGCCCGTAGGAGGAGAGCGGATCGGAAAAAAGCTGAAGCTGTGGGGCAACAAAGAAGCGGTGATCGCGAAGGTCCTCGAGAAGGCTATGCGGCGGGAAGCTTCGCAATCCGGTGAGGGCCACAGCATGAGCACCGTGGTGGTTTCGAAGTGCGAGGTGTCAGAGCAATGACGCGGCTACTAGAAGACATCCTGACGGACCAAGAACGGGAAGCGATCGAAGCCCTTCAAGCGGCCCAAGTTGTCCGGTTCGACCTTCTTGTTGCTATGTCCGGTCTCGACCCAGCTAAAGACTTCCGTCACACTAACTTGCGTGGTCTCAATTTCTGCGGTGCGGACCTGCGGGGCTATGACTTCACCGGCGCGGACTTGCGCGATACCGCTGTCAGCCTAAGCACCCTAATCGACGAAACGACGATCCTCCAAGATGCCGACATCCGCTGGGTCAGGGAGGAAGACCTCCAGATCGTCACTCTGATGCAGTCAGTGCAATCGGCGCGAACGAGCGCGGAACGTCGACATCAACTCGTGCGCATTGAGGAAAACTTCGGCCGCAGCGAACATGTGCTCCAATTCGTGGTGAATGCAGCGAATGACCAAAAGGACATTGATGCCTTCATCGACTATGTCGCGTTCCTCCCGGAAAACGCTCCTCAGCGTATCGTTGGACAGATGGCCGATCTCGGCGCGAGACTACTGCGTCGAGAAGGGAATAGGGCAAGAGCCCGGACAAGGCGGTCTTCAACCCAAGGCTTCACTGTGGCTCGCGTTGTGGAGCGCCTAGAAGAGACGCCTCGGACCGACACCCTTGCCAATGCTTGGCTGCGTGAGCTAGCGCTCCTCAACGATGCGAGTGACACGGGACGTGAGCTTAGAGGGTTTGCCGTCGGCCTCGACCTCGGAGACCTTGCAAATGCGCTAGACCAGCTCGTACGTCGCTAGCTGTGTCCTACCAAGCTTTTGCTTGGAAACTCGGCACTTGGGCGCTTCGACCGGAAGCGGTCTCGGCCCTCTGGACGACAAGCCTTAGCCTGACAATTTGCAGGCGCACCAGTGAGAATGATAGCTAGAAGCCGATCAGATAGTCTGAACGCTCTAGCTCCTGCCAGATTTGTTCCTGAGCCTCCTCAAGCTGCTCCTTCAGCAAGCCATGGTCGTACACGGAGTTCGAGGTCTTGGGACCCGCCCAGCCTCCTAAGTCGTTGACGTCGGGCTCGGCCACTCCAGCGCGGCGAGCTGCGGTTCTCCATGTGTGCCGGGTGGAGTGCAGTGTTACTCGGCCCTCACTCTCTTCGCCCAAGATCTTCCGCCTGAAGTCAATGAACCAGCGCGTGACAGCGCCACAGGTGCCTGTGGAGGGCTTGATGGGCCATTCGGGGAATACCCTACCCGTTTGGCCATGAGCACTCAGGCGAGCGCCCATAAGGGCTCTGGCGTCGCCAACAAGGGGCACGAAGCGGGCCGCGTTCGACGACTTGCCTTCGCGGATGTAGAGCCCTGATGCGTCAGGTTCGACGTCGGCCACCTCAAGCAACACCAGTTCGTTGATCCGAGCTCCGGTTGCGAGTGCGAGGCGGAATGCGTCCCCTTCACGGGTACCTCGCGGCTTAGGTGCCAGCAGCGCTTGTACCTCTGACGCCGTGAATGCTTCGCGCACGCCTTCATCCCGTTTCCTGTCGCGAGGGATGGAGCAACCGAAGTCCCACGGGTTCGACCTGTACTTGGCGGACGTGAGTTCACGGTCAGAGATGGCCCAGTCCCATAGCTTCCGGAGCATGGTGACGTACTTCTCGGCGGTGCGAGCTGCCATCGGCTCCTTGGTCTTCTTGGAAGTGATTGAGGGCAAGTAGTCCTGACGAAACGACCGTGCGAGCTTCGGGGTCACATCCTCTAGGCAAGCCGCATCTTCTGTGTCCACGAGGAAGTCGCGCAGGTGACTGACCGCGATCTCGACTTCCTTCACGGTCGCACGTTTCAGTGGCTTGAAGCCGAAGGGGTTATCGGGGCTCCGCTCCCGGATGTACTGCGGCACCGCTTCTGACAAGGGGAAGCCGCTGCCCTGTGCCACCCTCGCGAAGCGGCGGAGGGTCTTGGTGGGCGGCGCGTCCCGTCCTTCCTCTTCCTTCTCAAGGCGTCCTGAAAGGGTCAGGGCAAGGATCTCGGCCTCATGGCCGGTAGGGTCGGCTTCTCTCGCTGCGGCGATTTCTTCGCGCCATGCGAGGGCGGACTGCATGGTGAAGCCGTCTGCCGCTTCGGCACCCATCTCAAGCGCCCGTATCTCCCCAAGGATGACATCACGGCGCTGTCGCGCTGTGGGGCGGTGGCGGGTGTTCAGCCCCTTCTTGATCTCGTTTCCGAATGGCTTGCCGGTCCAAGGGTTTTCCCTGCCCCTCAGTTTTTCCGGGGTCACCATGCGGAAGACATAGCCGCTTCCGTCCCCTCTCGCTTGCTTGAGGTAGCGCATTTCACCCGTGTCCTTCCCTTCGATGTGGTCCAAGTTGGACAACTTCTTAGTGGACAACAGGCGGTTTTCCTCAATGTTTTCAGGGTGATAGGGGTATTGGAGGCGAGTACCGGAATCGAACCGGTGTACACGGATTTGCAAGAGTAGGCTTGTCTTTGAATTCATTAGATTTCGTGTTTAGAGAACTGCCGAATAAAGCATGAACGTAGCGTGAATGTTTAGACGGATACCTGCGTGAATGTCACAATTCGAACCACACCTTTTGGGTGTGGGCTGAACCATCCTTTACAGGCTCCCGTTGAGTCGTCATCGTTTGGAATCATGAAAGAAATTTTGAGACCAAACGCATGTTGACCCGTGTTCTTCGACTCCTGTTTTCATCAAGCTCGGAGAGCAAAACCACAAAGCAGTACCACAGGACCGAAGAGTTCGTTCGATTTGACCCCAATCGAAGCACTCGTCCTGCCCGGCCTAGGCCAGTGCCGCGCACTACAACTCCGGCCAAGCATCCGCCAGTGGTTGATCGCAATCTCGAGACGACTATCACTGGCAAATGTTACGTGATCGATGGTGATACGATCCAAATCGGCAAAGTCAGATTGCGCCTCGCGGGCATTGATGCACCGGAACTGGATCACCCTTGGGGTCAGAAGGCAAAATGGGAATTGGTCCGCCTCTGCAAGGGAGCAGTGATAACCGCTGAGCTTGAGCAAGACATTTCCTACGACCGACTGGTCGCAACCTGCTACTTGCCTGACGGCCGGGATCTAAGCGCGGAAATGGTAAGGTTGGGCTTTGCGCTCGATTGGCCAAAATTCTCAAAAGGCAAGTACTCACACCTAGAGCCAGAAGGAGCGAGGAAGAAGCATTGGAAAGCAGCTGCCCGTCAGCGAGGACATATGCACGTATTCCACAAATAGTGACAGACACCTTACTAAAGCCGACGTCAAGGAGGCAAATCGGATGCAGCGTTGAAGCAAGTCAAAGCGTACACCTAAAAAGATCGATTGATAGCCAGCACTTTTGGAGGCGTAAATCTGATTGTAGCTTTCGCAGTCAAGAGTTGCTAACCATGAATCAGCCCTTGCGGATTAATTTCAATGTATTCACATCCATTCTCTAAGAACTCGTTAAAGAACGCCACAAGAGCAGGCGACTCCCAACGCTACGACGTTGACTTAGAGACCGATTTTGATACCATCATAGAAGAAGCGGCGCAGAAAATAGTCGATGACTCTCTAGATTTTGGGCATAAGCGAATTTCTGTTCAAGGGGGACGCCAACTTTTTTTACTGGACGACTATATTACCGTTCTGTCGCTTCGAGCGGCCGCCGCGGCTGTTGCAAAATTAAATCGAATTCGGCCGACAAGCAGAGATAGCATTGTTCAAGGTACGCTGGAGGCGCTATTTGATGCCACACCATCCCATGTAATCAGATGTGACTTTTCTTCCTTTTATGAGAATATCGACGTAGGTCAGGTAATAGAAGATATCTATGCGGACACGCGAACCCATCCATACCTTAGGCGAATCTTAGACGGCCTTGAGAAAAACAATATTCTTGAATCTGCAACTCCCGGAATCCCGCGTGGCCTTGGCTTAAGCGCGACGCTCTCCGAGCTCCGTCTAAAGGAATTCGATGAATCCATTCGCAAACTACCGAACGTATATAGATACTTCAGATTTGCTGATGATTTTGTTGTTTTCACAATCGGCGATCCAGATAGTACTATTAAGCATATACAGGGTTTGTGTGGTGAAGATTTGAAGCTAAACAAGCAAAAAACAAGAGTTCATCCGATTCCGACATTGAAGGATACTGACAAAAGCCCTTGTGCGGAACTACCTACAAAAATCGATTTCTTGGGTTACAAGTTTCTCGTGTCGCAGGGCATTCGTGGTCAAAACTCACGTGCAGTGCGTGTTACAATTTCGGACAGCAAGATCAAAAAGCGCAAAACTCGGACGATCCTTGCGTTAAAAGACTTTGTAAAGTCGGGAGACGGCGAGCTGCTGCTTATGCGACTGCGCTTACTAAGCAGTAATATGTCGATCCGTCGCTCAGGGCAGACTAGTGGCTCTCGAAAGTCTCGGGTCCAGACGGGCATTTTTTACAATTATCGCGCGTGTGGAAACTACGGCTGTTTGCGGGGGCGCCCAATCCTGCATTCGGACCAAGCAGTACCTGAATTGAATCAGTTGGATGGTTTTCTTCACTCCCTTTTGTGGCGACCAAATAGTGAATTCTTTCACGATATTCAGACGAAGCTAACCGCAGGACAAAAAGACCGGCTTCGGAAGTTATCCTTCAAACAGGGTTTCCACAAGAAAATGACGATACGATTGTCGCGCCGTGAGGCCTCCATGGCGAGAAAGGTTTGGCGACATGCTTAACTTTGAAAAGCTAAAAAGGCGTGCTGTTCTCACAGAAACCCTTCCGTACGAGGTCCCCACGGTGTTCTCTAATGAGTTCATGTTTGCGTCGGAACTGGTGGTCAATACGCTCCCGGACGAACTAAGGCGCTTGCTGACGGACTCAGACTACCGGAGACCTTTGAGAATAGACGCCTACACTATTCCTTTCAACTTCACCGCCCGCAAAGGATCGAACTCCCAAAACACCCTGAGCATTGTCCATCCATTGAAGCAATGTGATTTCGCGGATTTTGTGTACGAGTATTCGGCCACACTGCTTGAACAATGTAACAAGAGCCCTGCATCGCTAAGGGCACCCGCTGAGGTAGTGCCTTTCCTTTCTGAGAGGGAAGCTGAACTTTTGTCAAAGTCGCAGGACGATTTCATTAGTCAGGCCCCGCAGGACGGCATGTCGGGCGTCGATTATGCTGCATCGTTTTTCTCTTTGAGGAAGTACACCTTGCTTGATGGATTCTATAAGTCTAATGAGATAATGCGGCTGGAAACAAAGTTCCCCTATCTACGTACCATCGACGTTTCCAAGTGTTTTTTTAATATATACTCCCATTCCGTGACGTGGGCCGTTAAAGAGAAAGCTTTCTCCAAGAGTCACTCGTCGAAGTACTCATTTGAAGGGCGCTTCGACCAGATCATGCAGAAAGCCAACTATAACGAAACGAATGGAATCCCAGTTGGGCCCGAGTTCTCACGGGTTTTTGCGGAAGTGATCTTTCAGCGGATTGATTTAAACATAATCGAAAAGATGAAACCGCTTGTCTTTGGGAAAGACTTCACAATCCGGCGGTACGTTGACGACTTCTTCCTGTTTGCGTTGAACCCCGAGACGATAGATAGCCTCACAAAGTGCGTTGAGGCCTGCCTTGAAGAATACAAGCTTTATCCCAACACGCGGAAACAATCTGACTTTTTCAGGCCATTCGTGACCAACATTACTCGAGCCAAGAAGGGTGTGGAAAACAGTTGCGGAGCTCTGATTGAAATCAGCGCACGCAGCCTGACTAGAAACCGCGATACCCTTGATGATAGCAGGGAGGCGGACGTCGCAAGAAAGACTATCAAAGAGACTTCAAAGGCATATCGTGCAACCCTCGAAGAAATTAGGCATGTGATTGCCGAGACAAAATCTACTTTTAGTGAAGTTAGCAGCCCAATTTATAGCAAGATTATTGAAAGTTTGCTAATCCTCTCAAAGATGACGCCGAGTGAGGCGCAAGGGTACTCGGAAGATATTTCAACTCGCCTAAGAGGGCTTCTTCGCATACTTTTCTATAGTCTCGCGTCGGATTTTCGTGTTGCTCCAATATTCCGTTGTCAGAAGGCGGTAGGCTTGGCCCGGCAAGTTGCCGGGCGCATAGGTGAGGAAGGCTCGCAGGTGCTTGACGCTTTGATCATCTTTGAGTTATCAGAGCTGTTTACCAACTACGCTTCTAACGAAGAAGCTGGATGCGTGCCGATTGAAGTCTGCAACATCGTGGTATTGGCTTCACTCGTTGATGCGAACCTTTTTGCAAAGCAGCCGCCGGTTCAGGAATTTTTGAGAAGTGCCGCACAAAAGACGGAGTTTTCATATTTTTCCTTTTTGTGCATTCTTTTTTTGGTTGGTAAAGCGGAGGGTGACTTTTCAGCTATCAAGGGTCATATTGCAAAGAGTGTGCGCAAGCGTCTGTTGGCGGAAAAAAATGAACTGCGCCGTTCATCGGAAGTCTATCTATTATTTTCTGATTTTGTTAGCTGCCCCCACCTAGACGAGGCTCTCAGAGCACAGGTGATCAACGAGATGTTGGGGGTCGCGGTGGCACCTGTAGAGGTGGCCACAATAGCTCCGCATTTTGCCTTTGTGGATTGGACCGGGAACAAAGCACCGTACATCCTGCACCGTAAGCGCTTGCAGCCAGTCTACTCGTTCTGATACGGTCCATTCGGGCGGTTGCTCGAGAGCGCGATCTGCTGGCGGGTAGTTTCTTCGAGGCCTCCGTTTCAGATTTGCTTACACTTTCGTCTCTCCAAGGCCTTCGTGCGAATGGAGATTCGTTTGCTGGTCCACACACAACCGAGCGCGCCCAACTTTTCCTCTCTACAAAAGCCGAGCCTTTGGTGTCTGCCCTGCCATCGTGAGTCCCTGTATGTGACTATTGTAGCGACCTTCCGTTGTCGCCCTATCGTGTTTTTAAGCGCGATCAACATACAGGACTCGGGTGCGTTGTTCGCGTTGTCGGCAATCGACCGCCCGTAATCAGATAGCTAGAACCAACGGAGAGCCGTTTAGACGGCGCCCTAGAGGCCCGTCAGCGGCTCCGAGGTGGGGCTAGTGCCGCTGCGGATGAGAAGGCCGTTTAACGGCGCGTTCTGCGCGTCCTGAGATTGGCAGTTGCCAACGGCTTTCGAAAGCGACTCTCAGAACTCTGCTCGTCACAGCTCCGGCCCTCCGTAGATTCCATCTATCGGAGGAGGGCCGGTGCGTCCTCCCCCCTTGTTCCTCTATGCATTTAGTGACACAGCGGCGAAGTCATCCGGGACAGCTGTCGGGCGAAAATCGCGTCAAGGATTTTGTGCGATCAGTGCGCACTTTACGGAAATTGGTGTTGCGTTGGGGCAACTGCAGGTTTGCCGAAAGTTCCTATATATTTACTCTATGCATTTAGTGACACAGCGCCAAGCGTTCAGCGACAGCGCGCGGGGTGCAATTCTGGCAATTCGTTTTGGAGTTCTTGCCGCAGATTCAGCCCCCTTCTAGATTCTCCCCCAGACGATGTTTGCATGAACATTCTCGTTCATTCGCCACTAGGCGCGCGAACTACGGCAAGGGAAAGGATCTGGAGGCTGATACGGCAAATGGCAACGACAATCGCACAGAAAGCACTTGGCTTGCTGGCCGCGTTTGAGCGGGCCGGACGGGAAGTTAGCCAAGTCACCTTCGACGGCAAACGCATTGAGCTTGTGCTCTCGAAACGCGCGGAGCAGGACGAATTTGAGAGGATAGACATGCGTCATGACAAAACGTGAGCTTCCGAAGCACATCTACCGCCAGCGGAACGGATTGTACTTCCAGCGTCGGGGTTGGAAGACGCGAAAGATCAAGTCCGAATTTGGGACGCCTGAGTTCTGGACCGAGTACGCCAGCCTCATCGCTGGAATGACTGGAGCGCCAAAGGCGTCACATAGGTCCTTCACCGCTCTGGTGAAGGACTACCACAAATCCCCCAGGTACAAACGTCTCAAGCCGCGCACGGCGTTGGACTATGACAAGTACCTGAACTTCTTCCTTTCGATCATGGCAGATGCCAACCCCGCCAATATGCAACGCAAAGACGTCATTCGGATGCGCGATGCCAACGCAGACAAACCGTACTTCGCGAACTATTCGCTTCGAGTTCTGCGTGTGCTCATGGAGCACTGTGTCGATCTGGGCTGGCGTGAGACGAACCCTGCCAAGGGGGTGCCAGAGATCAAAACCGAGAGGGCAGGGCGTGAGCCGTGGCCCCGTGAGCTACTCGACGCTTTCCGCGAGGCGTGTCCGCTTGGGACGCGCGAACGGCTCGTGATGGAGCTTTGCGTCTGCACGGGCCAGCGGATCGGCGATGTGCTCGAAATGCGCTGGTCTGACATTCAGGACGGCGCGTTCGTCGTGAAGCAGAACAAAACCGGTAAGGAACTCTGGGTTCCGATCCTGCCCGAACTGCAAACTGCGCTGGATGCGGCCAGCCGTCATTCGGTGTTCATCCTCACGAATGACCGGGGCACAAACCGCTGGTCCTATCGCGGCGCGTCCCACGCCGTGATGACCGTTCGTAAGCAAATCGGCGCGACCGAGTACGACATTCATAGCTGGCGCTACAACGCGGCCTGCGAGCTTCTTGAGGCTGGATGTGAGGACGATCTGATCGCCTCCGTGACGGGCCAAAGCCCGGCGATGGTGCTGCACTACACCAAGAAGGTGCGGCAGCGCGTTAGGGCGCTCCAAGCGCAGAAGATGCGAACAGAACAAAAACAGAATGTTTAGACAAATGTTTAGACGGGCTTCCCCGCTTTCGCGGGAAATCGTCTAAGTCATTGAAAAGAAATGGAGGCGAGTACCGGAATCGAACCGGTGTACACGGATTTGCAATCCGCTGCGTCACCACTCCGCCAACTCGCCGAAGGGTGCGGGGGAGATAGCCCAAGGGGCGGCGTGGTGCAAGGGGGTAACGGGAGGGGAACGCGCGGGCTGCCGAAGGGTCGCGCACCGTTGCGGCCCCCGGGGTTCTGTGGCAAGACCTTGGCCAAGCCAAAGCGCCACACAGGACGGGATCCCATGAGCGATTTTCAGACCCGCCGGACGATGATGGTGGATACGCAAGTCCGCCCCTCCGACGTCACCAAATATCCGATCATCGACGCCATGCTGACCGTCCCCCGCGAGGACTTCGTGCCGGACGACCAGCGCGAGGCGGCCTATACCGAAACCCAGATCGAACTGGCGCCCGGGCGTGTGATGCTCGAGCCGCGCAGTTTCGCGAAAATCCTCGATGCCCTGTCGATCCAGCCCACCGAGCTCGTCCTGACGGTCGGGTCCGGGCTGGGCTACGGTGCCGCGGTTCTGGCGCGGCTTGCCGATTTCGTCGTCGCGGTCGAAGAGGATGACGGGCTGGCGGGCGAGGCGGAGGGCCGTCTGGCCTCGGACGGTGTCGACAATGTCGCCGTCATTAAGGCGCCTCTGGTCGATGGCGCGGCCAAACACGGTCCCTACGACGTCATTCTGATCGAAGGTGCGGTGGAAACACTTCCCGCGACGTTAACCGATCAACTGCGTGAAAATGGTCGCATCGCCGCACTTTTTACCGAGGGCAACCTTGGAATCGTGAAGGTGGGGTACAAGATTGACGGAGCCGTGAACTGGCGGTTCGCCTTCAACGCCTCCGCGCCGGTCCTGCCGGGGTTCACCAAAACCAAGGATTTCGCGCTCTGACGCGATGACCAGAACAGGGACGGGCACCGGATGACACAGAAGCTGACGCTGAAGCAACGGGTGGCGGGGTCGCTCGCGGCCATGACGGTTGCCTTGTCGCCGCTGGCCGCAGGGGCCGAAACGCTGTCGGACGCGATGGTTTCGGCCTACAAGACCTCGGGCCTGCTGACACAGCAGCGTGCGCTTCTGCGCGCCGAGGACGAAAACGTCGCGGTCGCCGTGTCCGCGTTGCGCCCGGTCATCTCCTATTCCGCCCAGACCAACCTCGGGTATAGCGATCCCGATCTGCGGCGCACGTCGCCCACCGGCCTCCCGTCCGAGACGTGGAGCGGCACGCTGGCCCTGTCGGCGCAGCTTCTGCTGTTCGATTTCGGCGCGACCGACAAGCGGATCGAGATCGCGCGTGAAAACGTCATGATGGCGCGCGAGGCGCTTGTCGGGGTCGAGCAGAACGTACTGCTGAACGCCGTGACCGCGTATCTCAACGTGCTGTCCGCCAACGAATCCGTGGCGCTTCAGGCCAACTCGGTGCGTCTCATCACGCAGGAATTGCGCGCGGCGCGGGACCGGTTCGAAGTTGGTGAGATCACCCAGACCGACGTTTCGCTGGCCGAAGCCCGCCTTGCGGCCGCGCGGGCGGCGGAGGCCTCGGCGCAAGGCAACCTGATGGTCGCGCGTGAGGCTTACAAGGCCGCGACGGGGCATTACCCCGGTCGCCTGTCGCCCCCGCCGGCACCGCCCAGCATCCCGTCGACGGTCGAGGCCGCCAAGGCGCAGGCGCGCGGGCGTCATCCGGATATCCTCGCCTCGCAGCGGGCGGTGAGCATTTCGGACATGTCGGTGGAACTTTCCAAACTCAGCACGATGCCGACGCTTACCGCGAACGTGACGGCGCAGACCGGCGTCAGCACGACGACGACCTATGCCCCCGCACCTGTGGGAACGACGACATCGAACCGCAATTCGGCTGGTGTGTCCGGCGGCCTCACGCTGTCCGGCCCGATCTATTCCGGGGGTCGCCTGTCCGCCCTCTATCGGCAGGCGCTGGCACAGGCCGAAGCATCGCGGGCCGCCTTGCTCGTGACCGTGCAGGGCATCGAACAGACGGTCGGCAACGCCTGGGCGCAACTGTCGATCGCGAGCGCGAGCCTTCAGGCCACCGACCGTCAGATCCGGGCGAGCCGGGTGGCCCTACGGGGCGCGCGGGAAGAGGCGACGCTGGGCGCGCGCACGACGCTCGACGTGCTGAACGCCGAGCAAGAATTGCTCGACGCGCTTGCGAGCCAGATTCAGGCCCGCTCCGACCAGTATGCCGCAATCTACAACCTGCTTGCTGCCATGGGCCTCCTGACTGCCGAGCATCTGCGGCTGGGGATCGCCACCTATGACCCGTCGGCTTACTACAACGCCGTGCAGGACGCGCCATTGCGCGTGGTCAGCCCGCAGGGCGAAAAACTCGAGCACATTCTGGAAGCTCTGGGAAAACGCTGAGTTTTTAAGGGTTTCCTAACTGAAGCATGGGTTAATGCCGTCCAGCGGATTGCCCGAAGGGCGTCGGGTGGGTATTCTTGGGGCCGAGGCTGATCGAGGCAGAACGAATCCATGTCGGAACCGGTAACCAACGCTGAAATCGAAGACGTGCTGTCCGCAGTGCGCCGACTCGTGTCGGAAAGCGGTGCGCCGCGGCGTGAGGAACGTCGCCGTGAACCGGTCGGAAAACTCGTGCTTACACCGGCTTTCCGCGTCGATACGGTGGCCGATCCCGTCGTGACGAACAAGGCGGACCCGGCGGCTATGACCGACGCACAAGGGCACGATACCGCCGAGGCCGACACGTCGCAGCCTGCGGAAAAACCGATGGCTTCGGTCGAATCGCTCGTCCAGCGTGCCGTGTCCGCCGCACCCGAGCCGGTGGACCAGGACACGGATGAGGACTGGGACGAGCCGGAAGTGGCTTTGTCGTCCGATGAAAGCGAGTCGGTCGAGGACGATGTGCCCGAGGCCGGCTTCGTCGAGGTGAACGATGAGGACGAACTCGTCTCGTCGCTCGAAGACCGGATCGCGGAACTGGAATCCGTGGTGACCGACAGCACGACGCAGGATTGGGAACCCGATGGCTCGGAAGAGCAGGACGGACCTGCGACCGTGATCTTCCGTCACGCAGGGGCCGCCGCAGGACCGCGTTTCGACGAACCGGACCAGGCTGAGCCTGTGGACGAGAAGCCGGTGGTCGATCTGCCGGACCCCGACCCGATGGGCGTTGCCGAGGCCGCCGAGATCGACGTGCAGGAGTGGGAGGATGTCGTCGACACGCCCACGGCCTATGCGGTGCCCGATATCGACGAGGACGAAGACGATTACGATGCGCCCTATGCGGCGGAACCAGAGCAGGTCATGGGCGACTATGAGATCGGCGAAAACACCGCCGACGACATGGTGATCGACGAGGACATGCTGCGCGAAATCGTCGGACGGCTGGTTCGCGAGGAACTGCAAGGCACGATGGGCGAGCGCATCACGCGCAATCTGCGCCGCATGGTCCGCCGTGAAATCGCACGCGCCATTGCGCTCAAGGATTTCGACTGAACGACGTCAGTCTTTCGAAGTAAGGATCAACGTGCCAGCGCGAAAAGGGCGCTGACGTCGAGATGCGTTTCGAGGTGATCGGCCAGCGCATCCAACGTCGCGTCCACCGCTGCGCCGTAGGACATATCCGATGTCGGCGCCCCGAGCCTCGCCAGAAAAACCCGGCGAAACGCGTCTGAATCGAACATTCCATGCAGGTATGACCCGCGAACCCGGCCCGTCGCATCGGCGGCGCCCTCGGCTTTTCCAGACACGGTCAGCCAGCCGCGCGACGTGTCGGGCCCCTCGGTCTTGCCCAGATGGATTTCGTAGCCCGTCAGACCGATCCCGCTTTCGCGGTCGACCGCCTCGGTGAGCGCAAGGCGTTTTTCCGGCTCCAGTGTCGTGACCACGTCGAGGTGCCCCAGCCCCTCGACCTCCCCCGGCGGACCTTCGAGCCCGTCTGTGTCCACGATCCGCCGCCCAAGCATCTGATACCCGCCGCAGAGGCCCAGAACGTGACCGCCGCGCCGGATGTGGGCGGCAAGGTCGATGTCCCACCCCTGCGCCCGGAAATGGGCAAGGTCCGCGATCGTGGATTTCGAGCCGGGGATCAGGACGAGGTCGGCATCACCGGGCAGCGGCGTTCCCGCCGCTATGATCTCGACCGAGACTCCCGGTTCGGCCGCCAACGGGTCCAGATCGTCGAAATTCGCTATGCGGTTCAGGCGCGGCACAACGACCTTGAAGGTGCCGCCGGGGCGGGGGGAGGCGAGGTCCATGATATCCTCGGCAGGCAGACGCCACGCCTCGGCGAACCACGGCACGACGCCCAGCGACGGCCATGCCGTGTGCCGCGTGATCTCGACCAGCCCATCGTCGAACAGCGTCGGGTCACCGCGGAACTTGTTGATGAGGAACGCGACGATCCGGTCGCGGTCGGACGCGGGCAGGACGACATGGGTGCCGACCAGTTGCGCGATCACGCCGCCCCGGTCGATGTCGCCCGCCAGCACGACGGGCACGTTGGCGGCTTCGGCAAAGCCCATGTTGGCGATGTCGCCCGCCCGCAGGTTCACCTCCGCCGGGCTGCCCGCCCCCTCGACCAGAACGAGATCCACATCGGCGCGCAGACGCTGAAAGCTGTCCAGCACGCGGGGCATCAGGTCGCCCTTCATCCGCCCGTAATCGCGCGCCTTGATGGTGGCAAGACGCTGTCCCTGCACGATCACCTGCGCCCCGGTGTCGGTCTCGGGCTTGAGGAGCACGGGGTTCATGTCGACCACCGGATCGCGGCGCGCGGCCCTTGCCTGCAAGGCCTGCGCCCGCCCGATCTCCCCCCCGTCGACGGTGACGGCGGCGTTGTTCGACATGTTCTGCGGCTTGAAGGGCGCGACCGACATGCCGCGCCGGACCGCGGCGCGTGCCAGACCCGCGACGAGCATCGACTTGCCCACGTTCGAACCCGCGCCCTGTATCATGATCGCCTTTGCCATACCCCCGGTTAGCGCGTCCTCAGCGCAAGGGAAAGCGTGTAGAATCGCTTGACAGGAATCAAAATATCGGGAAATCCAGAAATATGGATACAAACCGCGCCACAACCGCCTTTGCCGCCCTGTCGCAGCCGCTTCGCCTCGACGCGTTCCGCCTTATCGTCGCGGCAGGTCCACAAGGCCTGCTTGCCGGTGAGATCGCCGAAGCGATGGGGTCCAAGCAGAACACCATGTCCACCAACCTCGCCCAGTTGCGCGAGGCGGGGCTGTTGGTGTCGCGCCGCGAGGGGCGGGGGGTGCGCTATGCCGCCGACCTCGTGGCGGTTCGGGGGCTCGCCGGGTTCCTGCTGGATGAGTGCTGCGGGGGGCAGCCGGAGCTGTGTGCGCCGGGCCGACCGGGCGAGCTGGGTCGAATGGAGGGCTATGCCATGACCGACAAGAAGAACGTGCTGTTTTTGTGCCACGGCAATTCGGCGCGCTCGCTGATCGCCGAGACGATCCTGAACGCCGAGGCGGGGGACCGGTTCCGCGCCTTTTCCGCCGGGGCCGAGCCGAAATCCGGCCCCCATCCCTACACCATCGACCTGCTCAAGACGCTTGGTCACGACGTGTCCGGCCTGCGCTCGAAAAGCTGGGACGAGTTCGGGTTGGCCGAGGCGCCGGAAATGGATTTCGTGTTCACCGTCTGCGACAAGGCGGCGGGGGCCACCTGCCCGGTGTGGCCCGGCCAGCCGATGAGCGCGCATTGGGGTGTGCCGGACCCGGTCGGGGCACAGGGCAACGAAGCCGAAAAGCGCTTGGCCTTCTCCGACGCATACCGGATGCTGCGCAACCGCATTCTGGCCTTCACCGCCCTGCCGCTCGCCGCACTGGACAGCCTGTCGCTCAAGCGCGAACTCGACGATATCGGAGGCATGGGCGCCGAGGAGCGCGCCACGTGACGCCCGATGTGCCACGCAAGCTTGTGGCCGAGGCGTTAGGAACCGCGCTTCTGGTCGCGACCGTGGTCGGCTCGGGGATTATGGCTGACGCGTTGAGCCCGGATGACGCGGTCGCGCTGATCGGGAACACGCTGGCGACCGGCGCGATCCTCGTCGTGCTCATCACCGTCCTCGGCCCTGTGTCCGGCGCGCATTTCAACCCGGCGGTCACGCTGGCCTTTCTGGTGCGCGGCGGGATCGAACCAAAGCTTGCCGGGGCCTATGTCGCGGTCCAGATCGCGGGCGGGATCGTCGGGACGCTTCTGGCCCATGCGATGTTCGATCTGGACCTCGTACAGGTGGCGACACAGGTGCGCGCAGGCCCGCCGCAATGGCTGGCCGAGGTCGTGGCGACCTTCGGGCTTCTCATGGCGATCCTCGGCGGGCTCAGGGCCCGGCCCGATGCCGTCCCCGCGCTGGTCGGACTTTACATATCGGCGGGCTACTGGTTCACGGCGTCGACATCTTTCGCCAACCCCGCCGTCGCGATTGCACGCAGTCTGACCGATACCTTCGCGGGTATCCGCCCGGTCGATCTGCCGGGTTTCGTGGTGGCCCAATGCGCGGGCAGCCTGATCGCGGTGGTCCTTGTCGGATGGCTCTTGGCGGACCGGCCCCGCGCGAACGCCGTGTGACAAACAGAAAAGCGCGCCCCCCAGGGACGCGCTTTTCTCGTAGCCGGTGATCGTTCGGATCAGGCGGCTTCGGCAGCTTCCGCAGCGTGGCGACGCTCACTCTCTTCACGCGAGAGGGCGACCGAGGTGCGCACACCTTTACCCACGAATTCCATCAGTCCCGAGACGACGCGTTCGTTCGGGTCGATGCCGGCGCAGGACAACACTTCGCGCCCATCGCGCGAGCGGGCCCAGCGGGCGATCTGCTCAGGACCATTGCCGTATTTCTTGTCATCCGCGATCGCGTCATCGAGCGCGGCAAGAACCACCGCCGCAAACAGTTTGCGGGCCCGGTTCCCTTGTTCATGATTGAAGGCAGTACCGTCGACGTTGTCGAGCATTCCCAGTCCTTTTGTTGTTCTTGTCTTGCACTTGCTGGCGTGCTGGCCAATATGCGGTTTTGTATCCGATTCGATATGGACCTCAGCGCATGGCTGCCATGCGTATAGCGCATACCTTGCCATGAGGACACACTAATTCTAGTCGGCTTGCAGGCAGCCAGTCCCCCGGATATAGGTGCCGCCAAATCTTCGTCAACCTTTTGCCACGGTTTCGCCACATGCCCAAAATCAACGGAAACGAAATTCGTCCCGGTAACGTGCTGGAGCACAACGACGGTCTCTGGGCCGCCGTGAAAGTCGATCATGTGAAGCCCGGCAAGGGCGGCGCCTTCGCTCAGGTCGAACTTCGCAACCTTCGTAACGGGTCAAAGCTTAACGAACGGTTCCGCTCCGCCGACAAGGTCGAGCGCGTGCGTCTCGAGCAGAAAGACATGCAATTCCTGTATGAATCCGACGGGATGCTGACCTTCATGGACACCGAGACCTTCGATCAGGTCGAGCTTCCGGCCGAGATCCTCGGCGACCGTCGCCCCTTCCTTCAGGACGGCATGACCATCGTGGTCGAGTTCCACGATACCGAGGCGTTGAACGCGACCCTGCCGCAGAAAGTGACCTGCACCATCGAAGAGACCGAGCCGGTCGTCAAAGGTCAGACCGCCGCCAACAGCTTCAAGCCCGCGCTGCTCGACAATGGCGTGCGCATCACCGTGCCGCCCTTCGTCGGTCAGGGTGAAGCGATCATCGTGAACACTGAAACCATGGAATATTCCGAGCGCGCCTGACGCGACGGAATGCGCGGAATTGAGCGGCCCCGGCGCTCTCCGGGGCCGTTTTGCGTTCAGACGCCCAGTTCTTTCAGCAGCCTGTCGACCATGCCGCGATAACTGGCGCCGAACAGTCTGAGGTGCACGAGAGCCGGCCAGAGCGTGTAGACCGCGCGCCGCGTTTCCCATCCCGGTTCGAGCGGTCCATAGGCCTCGTCGAAGCCGCGACCGGGGCTTCCGAACAGGTGAAGCATGGCAAGGTCGACCTCGCGGTCGCCGTAATAGCACGCCGGGTCGATGAAATGGACGCCGCCCTCGGGTCCGCAAAGCAGGTTGCCGGTCCACAGGTCGCCATGCAGCAGGGCAGGGCGCGGCGCGGCTGGCAGAAGGTGCGGAAGACGTTCGGCCAGATTTGCCAATCGTGGCGCGACCCCGCCGGGCAGATAGGGCGCATGGGCAAGCAAGCGGCGCGAGGCCCAGAAATCGGGCCAGTCCGTCGTTTCGGCGTTCGAAATTTCGACGTTCCCGAAAGCGTAGTCCTCATTCCAGCCATAGTTCGTGCCGGTCGCGCCATGCATAATGGCAAGCGCCTCGCCCGCCTTCGCCCAGGCGGTCGGCTGGGGTGCGCCTTCGTCCAGTGCTTCGATCAACAGAATGTTTCGCGCGACCCCGACCACATCGGGCACGGGCGCGCCGGTTTCGGCCATCGCGGTGAGCATCCGCGCCTCGCGATCCACCAGCGGGCCGGACTTGGCGACGACGCGTCCGCCGCCCTGTAGCGTGACGAGGGTGACCGCCGACAGATCGCCGCCATGAAGGGGGCGGCGGGCCGCAATGCGGTCGCCGGTCAGGTCGAGGATCGCGTGGTCTAGCGCGTCCATGTGACGGTCGCGTCACCGGCGGTCATCGGCTTCTCGGCCCGGTCGAACCGCAGATAGGCGATGGCACGGTCGCCCGCGCAGGTGTGGAGCACACCCGCCGGCTTCCCGTCGTCGGTCGTGATCTCGGTCCCCGGTTCGGCCTCGCCGTCGACCGCCACGGTCACGAACCCTTTGCGCAGTTCCGTCTTGTGCTTCATGCGCGCTGTGACTTCCTGCCCGACGAAACAGCCTTTCTTGAAATCCACGCCGTTCAGCCGGTCGAAACCGGCTTCCAGAATGAAGGTGTCCGGCGTCAGCTCCGTGCCGGAGGCGGGCACGTTCAACTCGACCCGCAACGCCTCCCAGTCCATTGTGGGGGCGTCGCCGGGCGTGTCGGAATAAAGCCGCCAGCCAAGCGCCGCGTGGCGCGGATCGGGAAAGGCACCCTCGGGCATATCCTTGCGCCCGCGCAGCGCGAAAAGCTCGGTCGGCTCGATCTGCACATCGGCGCGCAGCTTGTACATTGTCAGCCGCTGGCCCAGCGTTTGGGCAAGGTCGCTGTCCACGTCGATGAGCAGCGCGTCGCCCACATCGACCATGAAGAAGTCGGCGATATACTTGCCCTGCGGCGTCTGAAGCGCGGCATAGGCAATGCCGCCGGGTTTGACGTTGTTGGTGACGAGATTGTCCAGAAATTTCACGCGGTCGGCGCCGGTGATCCTGAAAATCGTCCGGTTTTCATGGGTTTCCCCGGTCATCGCTTTCCCCTGTCGGTGTTGCGGTTAATATAGGCGCTCCACCGTCAGGCGAAAGGCCCCGATGCGCGCGCGACTTTCCATCGTGATCCCGACCTTGAACGCGGAAGCCACGCTGCCCGCCGTTCTGATCGCGCTCATGGAGGGGGTCGAGGCGAGTCTCGTGCGCGAGTTGATCGTGACCGATGGCGGGTCGCAGGATGCGACACGCGCGATCGCCGAGGAGGTCGGGGCGATCTGGATCGCGGGGGATGCGGGGCGCGGCGGGCAACTCGAACGCGGTTGCGCCAAGGCGGGCGGCGACTGGATGCTGGTGCTGCACGCCGACAGCGTTCCGGGGCCGGGCTGGGTCGAAGCGGTCGAGCGCGGCATGCTGCGCGGCGGGCCCGGGTATTTCCGCCTGCGCTTCGCCGCACGGGGCCTCGCCCCACGCCTGACCGCCGGTTGGGCCAACCTGCGCTCCGCCCTTTTCGGGCTTTCCTTCGGGGATCAGGGATTGCTCGTCTCCCGGGCCGCCTACATGGAGGCGGGCGGCTATCCCGATGTCCCGCTGATGGAGGACATGGCGCTTGTGCGCGCTCTGCCACGCCCACGCCCGCTGGATGCATGGGTCGAAACGAGTTGGACGCGCTACCGGGGCCGCTGGCTGGCCCAAGGCAGCCGAAACCTGATCCGTCAGGCGCGTTTCCTCGCAGGGGCCGATCCGGCCAAACTCGCCCGCGGCTACCGGACCGATTGACCTTGCCCGATGCCGGGGCTACCGATTTGGCCTCGGAAAACCGGAGCCTCCCATGAACCTGTCATTCGGCCGCGATTACCTTGCCATCCCCGGCCCCTCGGTGTCCCCCGAGCGGGTGCTGAACGCGATGCACACCTCGGCCCCCAATATCTACGAGGGCGCCTTGGTCGACATGGTGGCCGACATGGTGCCGGACCTGAAGGCGGTCGCGCGGACCCAAGGCCATGTCGCGATCTATATCGCGAACGGGCACGGCGCATGGGAAGCGGCCGCGATGAACCTTCTCGCCCCCGGCGACATGGCGCTGGTGCTCGACACCGGGCGGTTCGCGGGCATCTGGGGCACGGTCTGCGAGAGGCTGGGCGTCAAAACGCAACTCATCGACTTCGGCAAGAAATCCGCCGTCATCCCGGAGCGGGTCGAGGCCGCGCTTCGCGCCGATACCGAACACAGGATCAAGGCCGTGCTGACGGTGCAGACCGATACCGCCACCGGCGTGCGCAACGATATCCCCCTCCTGCGCGAAGCGATCGACGCGGCCGAGCATCCCGCGCTTCTCATGGTTGATTGCATCGCCTCGCTCGCCTGCGACGTCTACGAGATGGATGCCTGGGGCGTCGATGTGACGGTGGCCGCCAGCCAGAAAGGGCTGATGACGCCCCCCGGTCTGGGTTTCGTGTTTCTGAACGACAAGGCGCGGGCGGCGCAGAACCCGAATGTCAGTTATTATTGGGACTGGGCCCCGCGGATCGAGCCGGAGCGGTTTTACCAGTTCTTCGGGGGCACCGCGCCCACGCATCACCTGCTGGGCCTGCGCGCCGCGCTCGACCTGATCGCGGAAGAGGGCGGGATCGAAGCGGTCTGGAAACGCCACGCCGTGCTCGCCCGCACGGCATGGGCCGCGTTCGAGGCTTGGGGACAAGGCGGACCGATGGAGATCAACGTGGCCGACCCCGCCATGCGCTCCCACGCGGTGACGGCGTTGAGCCTTGGCGCCCATGACGGCAGCCGCCTGCGCCGTTGGGTGCAGGACAACGGCGGCGTGACGCTGGGCATCGGGCTTGGCATGTCGGCGCCGGGCGATCCGAACGGCGACGGGTTTTTCCGGCTCGGCCACATGGGCCACATCAACGCTCACATGATGCTGGGCGCGCTGGGCGTGATCGAATCCGGGCTCAAGGCGCTTTCCATCCCGCATGGCGAAGGCGCCTTGTCCGCCGCCGCGCAGGTGATCGCCGGGGCCTGAGGTCAGACGCCGACTTCGGGGCCGAGGCACAGAAGCGGTTCTTCGCTTTCCCCGGTTTCGTAAAGCTCCTCGTATTCCGGGTTGTTCTCGAACCGGGCGACCAGTGTCGAGCCACGCAGGAAGAACGACCAGCACTGCGGCTCGGGGTTGTCCTCGTAGATGAAGCAGATGTTGCCGTCGTCGGGATACCAGTGCCCCGACTTGCAGCGCCCGTCGAGGAAGGACCAGCGCACGGTTCGGCCCGGCAGGTAATCTTCGCCGCCGTAGTTCTGCCCGTCGAAGCCGTACATCAGCGTCTTGCCGGTCACATATTCCTCGAACTGCTGCGGGGTGAGGCGTTCGCTTTCCGCGGCGACGGCTGTCAGCGGCAGGCAGAAGGCGAGCAGGGCGGCGCGGATCATGCGGGGCGTCCTTTGTATCGGGCGAGCACCGGGTTCATCACCCGACGCCAGAGTTTCGGAAACAGCGCGAGCGCGGCCATCGCGGGCAACGTCGACGGCAGGGTGGGCGCATCGTCATGGGCGGCCAGTGCCGGGTAGGGCCGCGACGGGTGCGCATGGTGGTCGGAGTGGCGCGGCGCGTTCAGCATCAGGTGGCGCGAGAACCAGTGCCCGGCGTTCCAGCTGTGCTGCGGGCCGACTGGCTCCAACTTGCCGTTTTCGCGGTTGGTGCGCGTCAACCCGTAGTGCTGGACGTAGTCGGACAGAAGAAGCTGGGTGGTCGCATACCACGACAGGAGGAGATGCGCGCCCAGCCCGGCCCAGCCCCAGACGATCGCCGAGGCCGCGACGAAGGCCAAGGCCCCGGCGCAATAGGTGACATAGGGGTTGAACCCGCCCGTGCCCCGTCGCGCGAGGTCGGCCTTTTCCGCGCGATACCCTTCGATGAAACTCCCCAGCCACGCGCGGCGCGAAAACGAATAGAACCCCTCGTTCTCGCGCGCCGAGTTCGGGTCTTGCCGTGACGCGGCATACCGATGGTGCACCTTGGTATGCGCCGAGGTGTGGTGCCCGAACAAAAGCGAGATATAGACCCATTTCCCAAGCTCGAAGAGCGGGCGCCGGGTCCGGTGGATCAACTCATGCGCGTTCGAATTGGACACCTGCCCGAAGAACAGCCCTGCGGCCGCGAATAGCGCGAACCAATTCGCCGGATGCAGCCCACCGGTCGCCAAAGCCCGGATGACCAGTGCCAGCAGCACGAAATGCAGAATGGCGAGCATAGCCGACAGCCCGTCGGCGGCGGGCAATTCGCGGGTCGGGTCGGCGGGCGGGTCCATCGCCCGGATCAACTGATCCATGCCGAAGGTGAAAAGCGTCATGTAAAGGAACGCGGCCCAGACCCATGCCCCGCCCGCGACCGCGCCGACCGCGATCAGCACGACCGGGGTCAGGGTGGCGAAGGCATAGGCACGGACCGGATGGTTCATGCCCAAATGATACCGCCCGTGCCGCGCTGCGGAAAGAGCCTGTTGGGACTGCGGCAAATGAAACCTTGACCTGTGGCGGCCTCTCGCCATTCTGCCGCGCGGGGGAAGGAGACGTCATGATCGCACCTCTGCTCGTCTGGACCGGCATCCTCGCAGCACTGGTCTATCTGCCGATGACCGAGGACGAGCCGAATTGGCCACGCACCGTGGTCAAGGCTCTGCCGCTCATATTCTTCGCCTATGCGGCGTGGCAGGCCGGGAACACCGCCTTCCTCGTCGCGGGGCTGTTCCTGTCGGCGCTGGGCGACATGGCGCTGTCGCGGACCGGGCGTCAGACGTTCCTGTTCGGTCTCGCCGCTTTCGCATTGGCGCACCTGCTTTACGTGTTTCACTTTCTGGTGCTGTCGCAGTCGCCGCTGTGGGAGGCCTTCGTGCTGAACACGCCGATGGCGGTGTTTCTCGTGGCCTACGCTCTAGCGGCAGAGGTGTGGCTCATCCCCTACACGATGGAACTCAGGTGGCCGGTGCGCGCCTATGTCGTGCTCATCACGCTCATGGGCCTTGCCGCGCTGACCATGCCGATGGGGACCGCCTTTCTGGGGGCCGCGTTCTTCATCGCCTCCGACACGCTGCTGGCCTTCCAACTCTTCCGGCTGGACGAGGACAATCCGCTGACGGGCCGGATCGGTTGGGCGATCTGGATCGCCTACATCGCGGGGCAGGCGATGATCCTGTCGGCCTGAGGCTTCCATATCGGGGAAATCGCGATTAGGTGAAAACGAACTGCGGAGGCGTCATGTCGTTTTTTTCTAAACTCAAGGACCGGTTGACCAAATCCTCGTCCAAGCTGGAACAGGGGCTGGAGGCGATCGTCGAGGATGGCGGGGTCGAGGAAGAGGCCGTTTCGGCCCAGCCCGAACCGACGCCGACACCCGGTCCGACACCAGCGCCCGGGCCGGGGCCGGATGCGGAACCGGAGCCTGCGCCCGAGCCGACCCCGGAACCGGAAAACGTGCCCCAGCCCGATCCGGTGACCCAGCCGACCGAGCCGACGCCGGATACGCCGCCCACCGAGATTCCCACCCCGAACAGCGACCCGGTGCCCGACGCGCCGACCACACCGCCGCCGGGGCCGTCCGAGATCCCGCAAACGCCCGACGTAATGCCGGACCCGACGCCGATGGAAACGCCGCAACCGGCGGACCCGAAGCCGGACCTCACGCCGATGGAAATTCCCACGCAAAGCCCGGACACGGGCGAGACGCGGGGCGAAAAGCCGGGGTTCTTCGGACGCCTCATGGGGCGCGGCGCGGCCAAGACGACCGTGGTGCGCCGGGTGCTGGACGACGACATGCTCGAAAGCCTCGAGGAACTCATGATCGCCTCGGACATGGGCGTGGACACGGCCTTGCGCGTATCGGCCAACATCGCGGAGGGGCGTCTGGGCCGGAAGGTTTCCGTCGAGGAGATCAAGGAAATCCTCGCCAGCGAAATCGCGCGGGTGATGGAGCCTGTGGCCAAGCCGCTGCCGCTTTATCCGAACCGCCCGCAGGTCGTGCTGGTCGTCGGCGTCAACGGTGCGGGCAAGACCACGACCATCGGCAAGCTCGCCTCGCAGTTCCGCGCGGCGGGCAAGTCGGTGGTGATCGCGGCGGGCGACACGTTCCGCGCCGCTGCCGTCGAGCAGCTTCAGGTCTGGGGAGAACGCGCGGGCGTGCCGGTGCTGACCGCGCCCGAAGGGTCCGATCCCGCCTCGCTCGCCTTCGACGCGCTGACCAAGGCGCGGGCCGATGGTGCCGACCTGTTGATGATCGACACGGCGGGGCGGCTTCAGAACCGCGAAGACCTGATGGCGGAACTGGCCAAGATCGTCCGGGTCATCAAGAAGATCGACGACAGTGCGCCGCACAACACGCTTCTCGTGCTGGATGCCACCACCGGGCAGAACGCCCTGAGCCAGGTGCAGACCTTCCAGAAACTCGCCGATGTCTCCGGGCTGGTCATGACCAAACTCGACGGGACGGCGAAGGGCGGCGTGCTGGTGGCGCTGGCCGACAAGTTCGGCCTGCCGATCCATGCGATCGGCGTGGGCGAGCAGATCGACGATCTGGCACCCTTCGACCCCGACGATTTCGCCAAGGCGCTGACCGGGCTCTGACCCTTACGCGTTTTGGGCCGCGAGGTCATGCACCTCCTGCCGCAGGGCCCGCCTGGTTTCCGGGTCGAGCTTCATTTTGCGGGCGAGCCAGTCGACCGCCTTGTCCCTGTTCACAGTGCCATAGAACTCACGCTCGTCCTTCAACCCGTTGAGCTGTGAATAGATGACGAACAGACGGTGCAGCATCAGCATGGCGAGGTTCGGCACCACCACGGCGACAAGCCCCTCTTTCGGAACGTCCTCAAAGCTGCGCCGCTCCATCGCGACCCGCGCGGCATCGCTGGTGCCGGCCTTCACGAACCGCAGGTTTCCCCCGTCGATGATAGCGGGAAGGCCCACGTCCATGTCCGGCTCTTCGCCGTTCAGAATGCGTTTCCAAGGGTCGAGCATGTCACGATTGGAATAGGGGTCCGTGACGAGGATATGGATGACCTTGGCGGATTTGAGCAGCCTGAGTTTGTGTATCGTTCGGCTCCTGACGGAAATGACGGGGCGGACGGTCGAACCGGCACGCCGTGACAATAATACTCCCAGTATACATGGGCGCCCGATCACGCTGAATGTTTATCTTGCGTAAGTCTTTTGAATCCGAAGGGCCGAATCGCCGCGCGTTTCCCGGCGTGACCATAGGACCGAGCGGGCGTCGGCGGCGTGGATCGGCGCGGGATTTCCCTTGTTAACCGCTTTTCCCGGCGACGCAAAAAAAACCGGGACTTCTGCCCAATTGTTTTCAAATTCGACGGCTATGTGCGATATTGTCATCATCACAAGTCAGGTTTTCCTGACCACAACGAGCAGATTTCAGGGCATGGCCCGACGCAGAGCAACAGAACCCACGCTCCTTCTGAAAGGAACCCGCACCGCGATGTCCTTCGTCGCCGAGGCGCGGCGGCTTGCGATTTCCGATCCCTATCCCGAGGACGGGCAGGCGGGGTATTCGGTCATGGCCGACGTGCTGGCGCGGGCCGTGCTGTTTGCGAACTGGGAGGTGGTGGGCGCGGCCGCGCTGATCCGGGCGGGCGATACCGTGCGCGTGGCCGAGGCGGGGCTGATCGGGGCGTTTCGCACCGACGAATACATGCGCCGGCTGACCTGGCGGATGCTGGCGGACGCCGCTCACGAACTCGCCGATACGGTCGAGATACAGGATGCCTGGCGCGAGGCGCTGGATATCGCGCCCTTCATCAACCGCCGCCGCGTGAACCGGGCCGAGGACAAGGCGGCGCGCCCCATGCCGATCGGGCGGCTGACCATTCCCATGGATGCCGCGATGGCCGCACGTCTGGCCGACAGCGAGCGGCAGGGCAGGGGCCGCGGAATCCCTCGTGCACCTCGGGGAATGTCGCTGTAATCAGCGCGGATGAGCGAATGGATTCGCGGTCTCGAAGGCACCGAGGCCGGACATACGGCGGCCCTCGCGCTCGCGATACTCGCGGCCCTGCTTCACGCCCTTTTCGGTGCGCTCCAGAAGGGGCGGCATGATCCGTGGCTGTCGCGTGGGGCGATAGATGCCTCCTACGGCCTGATGGCCGCGCCGTTCGCGCTTTTCGTCGTGCCGTGGCCCGATCCCTCGCTGATCCCGCTTTTCGCGCTGATCATGGTGATCCACATCCTCTACAAGATCGCGCAGGGCGTGACCTATACGCTGGGAAGCTACACCGTGGTCTATCCGGTCGTGCGTGGCACCGGCCCGCTGTTCACCGTGATCGGGGCGGGTATCCTGTTCGGCGAGCATTTCACGGCAATTCAGTGGTTGGGCGTCGCGCTCCTCGTCTCAGCGATCTACGGCCTCGCGCTATACAACCTGAAGCACTGGCAGGTGGGGCGCGACAAGCTCAAGCCCGCGCTGGCCATGGCGGTGGTCACCGGGTTGTTCGTGGCGCTTTACACGACCGTCGATGCCTATGGCATCCGCGCCACCCCCGATCCGTTCACCTTTCTGGCGTGGTTCTTCATGCTCGACGGCATCACCTTCGCCATCGTCGCCGCGATCCGCTATGCGCGCATGTCCGACCGCCCCGCGCCCGGCCCTCTCGCGCTGCGGGGGCTGACCGGCGGGGTGGTCGCCTATTTCTCGTTCGGGTCCATCATGCTCGCCACCCGGCTCGACGATGTGGGCGAGGCGGCGGTGCTGCGCGAAACATCGACCGTATTCGCGGCCCTGATCGGCTGGCTGGTCTTGAAAGAGAGCACGGGGCCACGACGGGTCACACTCATGGGTTTGATCGCGCTGGGGGCTGTAATCGTCGAAATGGGGGGTTAAATAGGCGGTGATCCATCCGAGGCACGAGGGCGCGAACCAACCATGGCCGACACGACCGACACCAACACCCAGGACACGGCTGAGAAAAAGGTGAACCCCTGGCTCAGGGCCGCGCTCGAATACGGGCCGATCATCGCGTTCTTCGTGGGCTACATGCTCGTGCGCGACATGAGCTTCACCGTGGGCGGGCGCGAATATCAGGGCTTCCTTGCCGTCACCGCCGGGTTCATCCCGTTACAGGCGATCTGCACCTTCCTGCTGTGGCGTGTGACCGGCAAGATCTCGGCCATCCAGATCGCGACCGTGGTGCTGGTCGCGGTGATGGGCGGTATCTCGATCTGGCTCAACGACGAGCGGTTCATCAAGATGAAGCCGACGATCCTGTATGTCTTCTTCTTCCTCATCTTGATGTTCGGCATCCTGCGCGGGCAGGGCTACATCAAGATGATAATGGATCACACGGTCCCGATGAGCGACGAGGGCTGGATGATCATCACCAAGCGCCTCGCCATGTTCTTCGCGGTGCTTGCGGTGTTGAACGAGGTGGTGTGGCGCACGATGTCGACCGATATGTGGGTCAACTTCAAGACCTTCGGCCTGCCGCTCGCGATCTTCGTCTTCTTCATGACCCAGTCCGGCGTGTTCCAGAAATACGGCACGGACGAGGATAAGGCGGACGCCTGACCGGGCGCTGAAGCGGGCTAACCGCCAGACGTTTCTTTCGAGCGCCAAAGCGCCTTGATGCGTGCAGCGAAACTGCGCTCCGTGCGTGCGCGTTCTTGCGGCTCCGGCGCCAGTTGAGCGAGGTAGAGCGCGGCCAGTTTGCGGCCCGGACCTGCCCCTTGTGGCAGGGTCAGACCGGCTTTGGCGACCAATCCGTCCAATCGCACAACCGTTTCAGGGGCAAGCTCTCGCATGATTGGGTCGAGGGGCGCGGCGGTCATGTCGGGCCGGAACGGCGCAACGTCGGGTCGATAGTCGATACCCGTGTTGGTCGCGAGCCAGTCGAGTTCCGCGTCCAGCCTGTCCGGGTCGATGCAGGCCACGGGCGTCGCGAAACGCGGGCCGTCGATGGTCTGTCTCAACAGGCGCAGGAACCCTTTGCGCGCCTCGGCAAGGCGCGGACGGCCGGTCGAGACGGGCATGGCATCGTTGAAGATCCACAAAAGCCGTGTCACCTCGGCATTGAGGCTTTCGTTGCGCCGTTTTTCTTTGAAAGCATCGGGCGCGATGCGGCACTGCGCGGCGAAGTCCTGCACGGGAGAGCCGCCCGCCAGCGCCTCGGGTCGAAAGTCGCGCAAGGTGATCCGCTCGCGCGGCAGGCGGTCGAGCCATGGCTCCAGCCGTTTTCGATACTGGAACGGGTCGAAGTCGCGGGGCAGGCGGTCGAAGAGTTTCAACCGTTGTTGCAGCGCCGATCCGTAAAGCCCGATGGGTTCACGCACATAGGCAAAGACCTCCAGGCTGCGCCCCGACGCCTCGATCCGGTCCGCGAGCGCGTGGAGTTTGTCGGGCAGCGCGTTCGATATGACCTCGGCGGAGAGAACCAGCGTGGGCGTGCGCCGTCCGAGTTCCGTGTCGAATGCCGCATCCCAACGGGCGCGCCGTGCCTCGACCTGCATCGGCGAATGCCCCCGGTTCAGGTGCTGGCGCATCCGGGCGGGGTCGTCGGACAGGAGCGTCGCGAGCGGCAGGTTGTGAAACAGGTTCTCACCGAACCGCATCACCCGCACCTCGCCCGTGTCCACGCCCGACAGCGACGCCTGTATCGACGACGAGCCGGTCTTGGGCAGGCCGATGTGCAGGATGACGCGTTTCGGGGGCGTCACCGCTTGAACAACACCTTCTGCGCGTCCTTGTCGTCTTGAAGTTTCGACCGTTTCTCGGCGCCCACGACCATCCCTGCCTTGACCGCCTCACGCGCCCCCACCGTGTCCAGCCAGCGGGCGAGGTTGGGTTTGTCGTCCAGCGTCTGCTCCTGACGCTCCCACAGAGACGCCCAGCCATAACAGGCCATGTCGGCGATGGAGTAGAAGTCGCCGCCCAGATACTCGGCTTCGGCCAACCGCCGGTCCATCACGCCATAGAGCCGCCCGGTTTCGGCCCGGTAGCGATCCTTGGCGTAGGGCAGGTCGTTGGGCGGGTCCATCGCGGGGGCATAGGTCAGGAAATGGTGCGCCTGTCCCGCCATCGGGCCAAGGCCGCCCATCTGCCACATGAGCCACTGGTCCACGGCGATGCGGTCGCGCTCGGTCGGGCCGCAGAATTGCCCGGTCTTGCGGGCGAGGTATTGTAGGATCGCGCCGCTTTCGAAAATCGAAACGGGCGCGCCGTCCGGCCCGTCCGGGTCCACGATGGCGGGCATCCGATTGTTGGGCGCGATCTTCAGAAAGTCCGGCTCGAACTGCTCGCCCTTGCCGATGTTCACGTAGTGCACGTCGTAGCGCAGGCCCATTTCTTCGAGCGCAATGGTGATCTTCCAGCCGTTCGGGGTGGGCCAGTAGTGGAGTTCGATGGGTTTGGTCATGTGAGCCTCCTTGTCGGGGGTCAGGATGACGTATTCCAAGCGAAGGGCAAGAGGTGGGCGCGGGAGTGGGTCGGTTCGCCGAGCCACGCAAACGGCAGGTCGCCGCGGATCACGGCGGCGTAGAGCGGGAACAGGCCGGGGCGCAGGTAAAGGCTCCAATGGCAGATTTTTCGTGAGGGCGCGCCGATGCGGTAGCCAAAACGGGCCAGCCGCGCGCGCGTCGCAGGGGTGTCCACGGGCAGGTCGGTCCAGCCTGCGAGACCGGGAAGCCCCGCACCCAGAGCGCGACCGCGAAAGCCCATGACGGCCTCCAGCATCAGGTCGAAGACCGCGTTCTCGCCGCTCGTGACGTTCAGCACATCCGCCAGCCGCCCTGCGGGCGAAGCCATTGCGGCCCGCGCGCGCGACCGCAGCTCGGCCCCCGCGATCAGCACCAGCCGACCGATCCGACCGGCCGGGGCATGGGCGGTGGCCGACAGCGCGACGCGGGCGCCGAGCGAATGGCCGAGCATGTGAACGGGGCGGTCGAGCGTGGCGATCAGCCCTGCGAGCGCGCGCCCCGCGTCTCCCGCGCTGCGATAGGCCTGCCAGATCGACCCGATGGCGTTCCAGCCGAACGCGATGACCAGCCCTTCGGCCCGGCCTCCGATGCCCAGATGCCGGGGCCACGAAATGACCTTCCAGTTCCGGCGCGGGGCCCGTTCGGCAAGGATCGTCCGATGCGGGCAATGCCCCCCTGTGCCGGGGGCGTATTTGTAGCCGTGGATCAGGATCACGATGGGGGCGTTCGGTGGCAGATCGGCCAGCGCCCGGGACAGCGCGGCGTGGTCGTACTCCAGCCCGTTCTGTCCGGCGTTGACGATGACCTGCACCATGGACCCATGCCCGGTTGCCTCATTCCGCCCCAGAATGCTGCACCTGCGTATAGGCCCCATGACCCGCGCGTAACGGTGCTGTAAAACATCGGCCACCTTGACCTGACGCGGGTCTGGGGCTATCGCGATTGCCGTGGCGATTTGTCTTCCGGATTGCGGGCCACGTTAATCACTCCGCTAAAGAGGTCTGGGACGATGAACGCCCCCGGCTTTCCGGTTGGGCGTTTTTTGTTGGAGAGGCGACATGGACAAGTATTCGAAACGCACCCGCGCCGTGCACGGCGGCATCCGGCGCAGCCAGTATGGCGAGTTGTCCGAGGCCATGTTCATGACGCAGGCCTTTTCCTACCCCTCCGCCGAAGCCGCCGAAGCGCGGTTCGTCGAGGCCGGAGATGACGAGTTCATCTACGCCCGCTACGGCAACCCGACCAACCGCATGTTCGAAGACCGCCTCGCCCAGATGGAAGGGACCGAGGATGCCTTCGCCTGCACCTCGGGCATGGCGGCGGTGAACGGCGCGCTGATGGCGCTGACCAAGGCGGGCGACCATGTGGTGTCGAGCCGCGCCTTGTTCGGGTCGTGCCTATACGTGATCGAAGAGGTGCTGGGGCGGTTCGGGGTGGAAATCACGCTGGTCGACGGCACCGACAACGCGGCGTGGGAAGCGGCGATCCGCCCGGACACGCGGCTGGTGTTCCTTGAATCGATCTCGAACCCGACGTTGGAGGTCATCGACCTGAAACACGTCATCGACGTGGCGCACAGGAACGACGCGCTCGTCATCGTGGACAACGCGATGATTACGCCGGTCTTTTCCTATGCGGCGGATCTGGGCGCTGACCTGATCGTCTATTCCACGACCAAGCACGTGGACGGGCAGGGCCGGATGCTCGGCGGTGCGATCTGCGGCTCGAAAGAGCTGATCCGTGGCCCGATCGAAACGTACATGAAGCACACCGGGGGGGCGATCAATCCGTTCGCGGCGTGGACGCACCTCAAGGCGCTCGAAACCATCGACCTGCGCGTGCGCGCACAGTCCGACACGGCTTTGTTCATCGCGAACGCTCTGGCCGACCATCCGAAAATCAGCCGGATGAGCTATCCGTTGCACCCGTCGCATCCGCAATACGACATCGCCAAGGCACAGGCGCCGTCGGGTGGCACGGTGCTGGCGTTCGAGGTGAAAGGGGGCAAGGACGGGGCGTTCAGGTTCCAGAACGCCTTGGAATTCATCATCATTTCCAACAACTTCGCGGATGCCAAGTCGATCGCCACGCACCCGGCGACGACCACGCACCAGCGGCTGCCGCAGGACCAGAAGGATGCGCTGGGCATCACCGACGGGCTGATCCGGTTTTCCTGCGGGCTGGAAGACCCCAAGGACATCCTGTCGGATATCGAACAAGCCCTGTCGGTGATCTGACGCGACACGGCAGACGTAAACTGGTAAATCCCTGAAGCGGACCCCACATATGGGGCCGCGGACAGTCCGGGAGGGCCTGCCATGAACCATATTCCGTCCAAGGTGCTTGCCGCGCCGGAACTCGACGATGCCAAGGCTGCGCTGGAGACGTTGCGCGACTGGGCGCGCGGGGCGACACCGGAAGAGGTGGCCGCACTGGACCCCGCAATTTCTCGGCTTCTGCCCGGTGGCGAGGTGTCGAACTACCCGGCGCTGTCGCGCACCTACGATCCAGACTTCGAGGCGGATGCGGATTACAAGGCGACGCTCCCCGATCTTCAGAACGGTCCTGCCTCGCTCATCCAAGGCGAGCGTCAGGACATTCAGCATGTCGGGATTTCGAACTTCCGCCTGCCGCTGCGCTACCGCACCCGCGACAACGGCGATCTTCAGCTCGAAACCTCGGTCACCGGCACGGTGAGCCTCGAAGCCGAAAAGAAGGGCATCAATATGAGCCGCATCATGCGCTCGTTCTATGCTCATGCTGAAAAGACGTTCTCGTTCGAGGTGATCGAAGCCGCTCTGGACGACTACAAGACCGATCTGGAAAGCCTCGACGCGCGGATCGAAATGTCGTTTTCCTTCCCGATGAAGGTGAAAAGCCTGCGGTCGGGGCTTGAAGGCTATCAATATTACAACATCGCGCTTGAACTGGTCGAGACCAAGGGCGTGCGCCGCCACTTCATGCACCTCGACTATGTCTATTCGTCGACCTGCCCCTGCTCGCTGGAACTGAGCGAGCACGCGCGCCAGACGCGCGGCCAGCTTGCCACGCCGCATTCACAGCGGTCGGTCGCGCGGGTCTCGGTCGAGGTCGCGCCGGGCCAGTGCTGCCTGTGGTTCGAAGACCTGATCGAGCTGTGCCGTGCTGCCGTGCCGACCGAAACGCAGGTGATGGTGAAACGCGAAGACGAACAGGCGTTCGCGGAACTGAACGCCGCGAACCCGATCTTCGTGGAAGACGCCGCGCGGCTTTTCACCGAACAGCTCAAGGCTGACGACCGGATCGGGGACTTCCGCGTGGTCGCGAGCCATCAGGAAAGCCTGCATAGCCATGATGCCGTGTCGATCCTGACCGAGGGCGAGACGTTCCGCGCCCAATCGCTCGACCCGCGCCTCTTCTCAACCCTGATCCATCAGGGCTAAGGTCTGTCCCGGGGGAACCGGGACATGAAAGCAGCATTCGCGCCGAAATACGGACCATCGGACGTGGTGGAGATCCGGGACATGCCACGCCCTGTCGCGGGGGCGGGCGAAGTTCTGGTGGAAATCCACGCGACAACTGTGACGCGGACCGACCGCGAAACCCTTCGCGGCCACCCGTGGTTCGCGCGCCTCGTCACCGGGCTGACCGGCCCGAAACACCCGGTGCTGGGCATAGACTTCGCGGGCGTCGTCGTCGAGGTCGGCCCCGGCACCTGCCGTTTCGCCATCGGCGATCGCGTCTTCGGCCTCTCGCCATCGCGGTATGGATGCCACGCCGAATGGGTGGCCGTGCCCGAAGACGGCGCGATTGGCCACATCCCCGACAAGCTCGCGTTTCACGAGGCGGTGGTGGGCGAGGGCGCGTGGTACGCGCACAGCAACCTCGAAGCCTTCGGGCTGACCCCCGGGCAGGACGTGATGATCTACGGCGCGTCAGGGGCCATCGGCACGGCAGCGGTCCAACTCGCCAAGGCGCGCGGTGCGCATGTGACGGCGGTGGTCGGCACGCGCCACACGGACCTTGCGGCTGCGCTCGGGGCCGATCTGGTCGTGAACTACATGACCGAAGATTTCACGGCCCGGCCCGAACGCTACGACCTTGTCTTCGACGCCGTGGGCAAGACGACCTATCCGGCCTGTCGCAAGCTGCTGAAGCCCCATGGCGCATATTACGCCTCGGACCTCGGCCCCTGGGGGCAGACGGTCTGGCTGTCGCTGTGGTCGGCCATCACTCGCTCGCGCCGCGTGGTCATCGGGATGCCGCGCGACCCGCGCGAGGTCATCGGGTTTCTGGGCGACATGCTGGCGGACGGGCGGTATCGCGCGGTCATCGACAGCCACTATGACCTCGACGACATTTCGGCGGCCTACGCCCATGTCGCCACCGAGCAAAAGACCGGGATCGTGGTCATAGACGTGAAGCCGCGCTGACCTCAGACGGCGGCGGCGAAACTGTCGGCGCGGGCCATGTCCCAGAATTTGGCGAAGGCGGGATGGGTCACGTTGTGGTCGAGCAATTCCCCCGGCTCGACCCAGTCGTATTGCGAGCGGGCCGAGCGCACCTCGCGCGCGTTGATGCGGATCATCAGGTGGTCGGGCTTCAGGTCTTTGGGATGCGTCAGGCCCGAGGCCCCGATCGTCTCGGCCAGCGCCTTCAGCGTGTTTTCGTGGAACTGATAGACGCGCGCGGCCTTGTCGTTCACGTCCAGCGCCCGGTAGCGGCCCGGATCCTGCGACGTGACGCCTGTGGGGCATTTCCCGGTGTGACAGGTCTGGGCCTGAATGCAGCCCAATGAGAACATATAGCCGCGCCCCATGTTGCAGGTGTCGGCCCCGAGGGCGAAGACCCGCGCCATGTCGAAGGCCGAGATGAGTTTGGCGGAACAGACCAGCCGGATCTTGTCGCGCAGGCCGAGGCCGACGAGCACGTTCTGCACCAACATCAACCCCTCGCGCAGCGGCGCGCCGATGTGATCGGCGAACTCGGCGGGTGCGGCTCCGGTCCCGCCTTCCGAACCGTCGATTGTGATGAAATCCGGGTGCTCGCCGGTTTCGACCATCGCCTTGCAGATCGCGAACACTTCCCACGGGTGGCCGACGCACATCTTGATACCCACGGGCTTGCCGCCGGACAGGTCGCGCAGCTTCGCGATGAATCCCATCATCTCGACCGGGGTGGAAAAGGCCGAGTGCGCGGGCGGGCTCAGGCAATCGACCCCGATGGGAATGCCGCGCGCCTCGGCGATGTCGGCGGTGACCTTGGCGCCCGGAAGGATGCCGCCGTGACCCGGTTTGGCCCCCTGCGACAGCTTGATTTCGATCATCTTCACCTGATCGGCGGTGGCACGGGCCGCGAAGGCATCGGGCGAGAAACGCCCAGCTTCGTCCCGGCATCCGAAATAGCCCGACCCGATCTGCCAGACGAGGTCGCCGCCATGTTTGGTATGGAACCGGCTGATCGAGCCTTCGCCGGTGGTCTGGGCGAATTTCCCGCGTTTGGCGCCGATGTTCAGCGCCTCGACTGCATTGGGCGACAGCGCCCCGAACGACATGCCGGAAATGTTCAGTACGCTCGCGGAATAGGGTTTGTCGCACTGCCCCTCGCCGAAGGTCACGCGAAAGTCGTGGTCGGTGAGATGCCGCGCCATGAGCGAATGGTTGATCCACTCGTGCCCGACCTGATGCTGGTCGCGCAGCGATCCGAACGGGCGCAGCCCTTCGAGCCCCTTGGACCGCCGATAGACGAGCGCGCGCTGTTCGCGCGAAAACGGCACCTCTTCGTGATCGCTTTCCAGAAAATACTGCCGGATTTCGGGCCGGATCGATTCCAGCAGGAACCGGATGCGTGCCAAGACCGGATAGTTCTTGAGCACCGCGCGCTTGCGCTGGACAAGGTCGTAGGTGCCGACCGCCGCCCCCACGGCGCCGAGCGCGGCGATGACGCCGCCCCAGAACGGCATGGCGAAGGCCAGCGCGATACCCGACGGGATGGCGAGGACGAGAAGCGCGTAGGGCAGATAGCGGATGTTGGACATGACAGGCCTCCATTGCCTCGTCCCCCAGCCCGGACGCGACACGTTCCTCCCCTGTCCGAGATGAGCGTCGCAGGGGGTGCGACAACTTGTCAAGCATCCCGCGCACGGGGGTTCGCTCTCGCTTGACAGTCCCCGCGGGCAAGGCCAGTGCTTTCATATGTTCGATCTGCGCCCCGTGGTCTACGTCATTGGTTTGGTCGTCGCCGTGCTCGGGGTGACGATGCTGCTGCCGATGATGGTCGATCTGTTCTTCGGTCGCCCGGATTGGACGGTGTTCCTGCAATCCGCGATCATCACGGTGACGTTCGGCGCGGCCATGTCCATCGCGACGGCGAACGGTGTGGGCGGGGGGCTGTCCGTTCAACAGACCTTCCTGCTGACCACGCTGATCTGGGTGGCGCTCCCGCTGTTCGGTGCGCTCCCCTTCATCTTCGGCGAGATTCAGGCGCGCCCGGTCGACGCGATATTCGAGGCGATGTCGGGCCTCACCACCACCGGATCGACGGTGTTTTCGGGGCTCGACGCGATGCCCGAGGGGCTGCTCGTCTGGCGCTCGATGCTGCAATGGTTCGGCGGCATCGGGATCATCGTCGTCGCGATGGTGTTCCTGCCGGAACTGCGCGTGGGCGGGATGCAGATCTTCCGTTCGGAGGCCTTCGACACGATGGGCAAGGTGCTGCCGCGTGCGGCCGAAATCGCGGGGCGGATCACGTGGATCTACCTTGCCCTGACGATCCTGAACGTGCTCGCCTACCTGCTTGTCGGTATGACGCCCTTCGACGCGATCAACCACGCCTTCACCACCATGTCGACCGGAGGGTTCTCGACCCATGACGCCAGTTTCGGCGTCTATCAGGGCGCGCCGGAATACGTCGCGGCCGTCTTCATGATCCTCGCCTCGCTGCCGTTCGTGCGCTACATCCAGCTTGTCGCGGGCACGGCCCAGCCGCTGTTTCGCGACAGCCAGATCCGCGCTTATCTGGGCACGATCCTTGTCATCACGCTGGTCATGACGATCTACCGGCTCGTGGCCAATGGCGACCATTTCGAACATGGCTTTCGCGAGGGCGTGTTCAACGTGACTTCGATCATGTCCGGCACCGGCTATGCCAGCGTCGACTACCAGCTCTGGGGCACGTTCCCCATCGTCGCTTTTTTCTTTCTGGGCCTGATCGGGGGCTGCGCGGGGTCGACCGCCTGTTCGGTCAAGATCTTCCGCTACCAGATCCTGATCGCGGCGATCCGCGCCCGGATCATGCAGATCCTCGCGCCCCACGGTGTGTTCACACCCCGGTTCGAGGGCCGGCCGATCTCCGAGGCGGTGCTGTCGTCGGTCATGGCGTTCTTCGTCATGTTCGTCGTCTCGCTCGGCATTCTCGCGGTGCTTCTCAGCATGACCGGGTTGGACATGGTGACCTCGCTCTCCGGGGCCGCGACGGCAATCGCGAACATCGGGCCGGGTCTGGGCGATACCATCGGGCCGTCCGGCAATTTCGCGACACTGAACGACACGGCCAAGTGGCTCCTGACCGCCGCGATGCTGGTCGGGCGGCTTGAGCTTCTGTCGGTCTACGTTCTGTTCACCATGCGTTTCTGGAGGGGCTGATGTCCGACGAAAAGCGCGCCGCGCGCTTGCAACACCTGCGTGCCGAAGGGCTGGCCAAGGGCGATCCGCTCGCCCTGCCGCTCACGATGGCGTCCATGTTCAACCTGCCGGGAAACCCCGAGCCGGGGGTGGCGGGCTATGGCCGGATGGACAACCCGGTCTGGGACGCGGTGGAAGAGGCATTGGCATTGATCGAAGACGCGCCGGTCCGCGTGTTCCCCTCGGGCATGGCGGCGATCTCGGCGGCGCTGTTCGCGGTCTTGAAGGCGGGCGACCGGATACTGGTGCCGTCAGACGGCTATTACACGACGCGGCTTCTGGCCGACCGTTACCTTGCCAAGCTGGGAGTCGAGGTCGTCGAACGCCCGACCGTCGCCTTTTCCGAAGGCGGTTATGACGGCTTCGCCCTCGTGTTCCTCGAAACCCCCTCCAACCCCGGTCTGGACGTGATCGACCTTGCCGGGGCCTGTGCGGCCATTCGTGCGGCGGGCGGGGTGAGCGTGGTCGACAACACGACCATGACCCCGTTCGGACAGCGCCCGCTGGACCTTGGCGCCGACGTGGTCGTCGCCTCCGACACCAAGGCGCCCGGCGGGCATTCCGATGTGCTCATGGGGCATGTGGCGACCCGCGATGCGGCGCTGCTCGACGAGGTGACGCAGTGGCGCAAGCTGTCGGGCGCGATCCCCGGCCCGTTCGAGGCATGGCTTCTGCATCGGTCGCTGGAGACCCTGGAAGTCCGGTTCGACAGGATGTGCGCGAACGCTCAGGTGATCGCCGAACGGCTGGCGGATCATCCGGCGGTCGGGCAGGTGCGGTTTCCGGGCCTTGCAGGTGATCCGCCCCATGCCGTCGCGGCGAAACAGATGACGCGGTTCGGGTTTCTGATCGGTCTGACGCTCAAGGACGAGGCGGCGGCGGAAGCCTTTATCAACGGCTGTGCGATGCTCGCGCCGACCACGTCGTTCGGGGGCACCCATTCGACGGCCGAACGGCGCGCGCGCTGGGGGGATGACGTGGCACCGGGGTTCGTGCGCCTGTCGGTCGGGATCGAACCCGTGGACCCGCTCTGGCAGGCCCTCGACACCGCGCTTACGGCGCTCTGATACGAAAAACGCGCCCCCGAGGGCGCGTTTTCCTGTTCAAACGGCGGCGCGCCTCACTCCCAGCAGCTGACCAGCACCGACATATCGGCGGCCTTCACCGCAAGCGCGTGGGGCGACAGGGACGACGCCGGGATCACAGGTTCCGTGACCACGCCGTTCGCCTCGAGGAACGCGGCCAGCGCCGGGGCCTTGGTGGCGAAGGACACTTCGTCGGGGAACTGGCGGCTTCCGTCGCTGTCGGATTTCAGCATACCCAGCACCATCCCGGCATTGTCCACGATCGGACCGCCCGCATCGCCATCCTGCGCTTCGAGGTCGAGCCGATAGACATTGTCTTCGCCGTCCAGCCCCTTGATGTCCGCCAACTGGCCGAAGGTGAGCGTGGCCGAGGACAGCCGCCCGCCGAACGAATAGCCCGCGACCGCGAGGTCCGACTTGATGCGCGGCTCGCCCGAGGACAGGGAAGCGACCGCAAGCGGGGCAAGCGCCTGTTCCGGCTTCACGATGGCCGCGCCGAGCGCCTCGTCCGTGGCGACGACGCTGGCCGGGTAGCTTTCGTCCAGCGTAATCTGGGAACATCCGGCGACCGCTTCGGTGGTGGTCAGCACGGTGCCGTCGCCCGCCACGTAGAACCCGGTGCGCGCCCGGTCGGCCCGGCGGATTTCCAGACCGGACACAAGGTCCACGCTCTGCATGGCCTCGTCCAGCCCGGCGTTGTCGTCGAGCACGGTCGGCCCGGTGGACGCGAACCCGTCCTTCATCGCCGACAGCGCGATGTTGCGGCGCTTTTCGTCGCCTGTGGGCCAGATCAGCATGTAGCCCTTGACCGCCCCATCCACGACCTCGGCATAGGTGTAGCTGACGATGTCGCGGTTCGATCCCGTGATCTCGAAGCTGTTCTCGCCGCGCGAGCGTTCGCCCTGCGTCGGCACGACTTCGAGCGATTGGAGGATGTCGTAAAGCCCGTAAAGCGTCGACTGTCCGCCGGATTGCGAAATCAGCACGACGCGCACGCCCTGGTCGCCCTCGTAATGGGCGAAGGGGGCCTCGTAACGGTCGAAGTCGACCATGGCCGTCGGCATGATAAGTTCGATGCCCGCGTCCTGATCCATGACCGAGGCGAGCGCGAGGCTGTCGAACACGGCGTTGTAGTCGCCGATCAGCTCGTCGCGCTGTCGGGTCGTCAGGATGCCGGTCGCCTCGTATCCCTTGGCCTCCTGCCAGGCCGCCATCGCGCCGCGCGTGCCGGGGCCGAATGCGCCGTCGATGCCGGAGGTGTAGAAGCCCTCGAACTGAAGGGCGATCTGAAGCGCCTCGCGCGCTTCGCGGTCAAGCTGGGCTTCCGACTGGCGCGCTTCCTGCGGGGTTTCCTCGGGGACGATCGGCTCCGGTTCAGGCTCCGGCTCGGCCACGATCACCGGCGCTTCCGCCTGCGTTTCCGTGACCGCGGGCGTATCGTTTGCCTCGGTCCGGCTGTTCGCGCCGACGGGCCAGAACTGCTGACCGAAGGCCGCGCCGTCCGACACATAGGCATCGCCCGGCACCGCGCCGCTGCGGATCAGATCGACCAGCACAGCGGCAGCCTCGGTCTCGGAATAGGGACCGAGCGCGGTGGCATACCAACCGGAGGCACCGAGGCGGAAACCCACCACGTCGTCGAGCTCCGCATCATAAAGCCGCGTGGCATTCTGCGCTTCGGTGAGGGTCGTGTTCGCCTCGACCTGAACCCAGAAGGTATCCTGAGCGAAAGCAGACGTGCTTCCCATGAGTCCCGCAAATAGTGTGATCGCCCCGGTGAGCCGCTTCATATGTCCTCTTTGCCCCTTCGGGGCCCCTGCAAATTTCATTCGGATCAGTAACACATGACCCATCCGGCGAGGTCAATATCGGCCCGGTCGATTGACCCTGACCTGTGGCAGTCCTATTGAGACGCGGACATCGCGCGAGGTGACGAAATGGCCGAATTCACGAAACCGAAGAGCTTTCAGGAAATCATCCTGCGGCTTCAGACCTATTGGGCGTCCAAGGGCTGCGCGATCCTGCAACCTTACGACATGGAGGTCGGCGCGGGCACGTTCCACCCGGCCACGACGCTGCGCGCGCTGGGGTCGAACGCATGGGCCGCGGCCTATGTCCAGCCGTCGCGCCGCCCGACCGACGGGCGCTATGGCGAGAACCCGAACCGGCTTCAGCATTACTATCAATATCAGGTGCTTATCAAACCGTCGCCGCCCGATTTGCAGGCGCTTTACCTCGGCTCGCTCGAAGCCATCGGGATCGACATGGCGCTCCATGACATCCGCTTCGTCGAGGACGACTGGGAAAGCCCGACGCTGGGCGCCTGGGGTCTGGGGTGGGAGGTCTGGTGCGACGGCATGGAAGTCAGCCAGTTCACCTATTTCCAGCAGGTCGGCGGGCACGACTGCCGCCCGGTCTCGGGCGAGCTGACCTATGGCCTCGAACGCCTCGCCATGTACGTGCTCGGCATCGATCACGTTATGGAGATGCCGTTCAACGACCCGCAGTCGCCCATCCCCCTGAGCTACGGCGACGTGTTCCGGCAGACGGAGGAGGAATACTCCCGCCACAACTTCGACGCGGCGGATACCGAAAAACTGCTGCGCCATTTCGAGGATGCGGAACGCGAGTGCCAGTCGATCCTGTCGCACGAAGCCGAAGACCCCAAGACCGGCAAGCGCATCGTCATGGCGCATCCGGCCTATGACCAGTGCATCAAGGCCTCCCACATCTTCAACCTGCTCGACGCGCGGGGCGTGATCTCGGTCACGGAACGGCAGGCCTATATCGGCCGCGTCCGCGCGCTCGCCAAACTCTGTGCCGACGCCTTCGTGCAGACCGAGGCGGGCGGGTTCAGCGCGGAGAGCGCGGCGTGAGCGGAAAACTTGTTGCGGGGTTCATCGTCGTGGTCACACTCATCTTCGGGATCGTCCTCTACTACACGCAGGTCTATGCCTATTACGACCGGGTGAACGCGGAAGAGGTGAGCTTCACGATGGTCAACATCTCGACCGGTCTGGCCGAGCCGATCATCGCGGATGACATCGAGGCCATCGACGGCTCGTCCAGCCCGATCCGGTTCCGCGCCTGTTTCACCGCCGGCATGTCCAGCCCGACGATGCAGGAGACCTACGTGGCCTATCCCGAGCCGACGCCGCTCAACGCGCCCGGCTGGTTCGATTGCTTCGACGCGCAGGAAATCGGCACCGATCTGGAGGACGGTCAGGCGGTGGCGTTTCTCAGCGAAAAGAACATCCACGACGGCGTGGATCGCGTGATCGCGGTCTACCCCGACGGGCGCGCTTTCGCGTGGCATCAGCTCAACGAGAAATTCAACGACGAGGGCAGCGAGCCGATCCAGTGATCGGAACTTAACGCCGGGGCAGGGGATTGGGGTAGCATCCTCAATCGGAGCTGCCCCATGTCCACCACCCTCGATCTCGACCAACCGCCCGGCTGGGTCGTGCCGCTGATGCGGTTCGGTTATGCCGCGCGCGGCGTCACCTATGTCATCCTCGGTGTCCTCACCTTCCTCGCAGCCTGGACGGGTGGCGAAGCCGAAGGCACCTCGTCCGCTCTCGCGAGCCTGCGCGACCAGCCGTGGGGCGTGCCGCTCCTCTGGGTCGTGGCGGCGGGTCTGCTGGGCTATGCCATTTGGCGCTTCGTCGCCGCGTGGTGGGATCTCGAACTTCACGGCACCGGGGCCAAGGGCCTGATCGCGCGTGCGGGTCTGTGCATCACCGGCGCGATTCACGCGGGCCTCGCCGTGTCGGCGGCCCGTCAGGCCATCGGGTCGAGCGGCGGGGAAAGCGACAGCGTGAAAACCCTCGCCTCGTGGGTGCTGCAACAGGAGCCGTGGGGCAAATGGGTGCTCATCGCCATCGGCGCGGCCACGGTCGGGGCCGGGATCTACTACGGCTACAAGGGGTTCAAGGAGAAATACAAACGCCACATGCGCCAGTCGCCGCGCTCGCAGGCATTGGACCCGGCGATCAAGTTCGGACTTGTGGCGCACGGCGTCGTCATCGCGATCATCGGCTTTTTCCTGATCGGCGCGGGCTGGACGGCGGACCCGTCGCAGGCCGGCGGGCTAGGTCAGGCGTTCGAAGCCGTGCGCGCGCAGCCTTTCGGGCGCATCCTGCTGGGCGCGCTGGCCATCGGCCTTGTCGGTTTCGCGATCTACTGCTTTGCCGAGGCCCGCTACCGGATCGTGCCGCGCTGCGCGAGCCCGGACACCAAGACGCTCGCCGGCCGCTTCGACACCACGTTCGAACGCGCCATCGCGCGGGTAAGCTGACCCAAGGGGACGTCCCGGGGCCCGCTGCCTCTGGACGTCCCATCCCCCCTTCGGTAACACGGCCCGGACCCCGCCTGATGGCGCCAACAGACCGTGGAAGACCGAAATGGCCGATCTCCTGATCGAACTCTTTTCCGAGGAAATTCCAGCACGGATGCAAGGCCGCGCTGCCGAGGATCTCAAGAAACTCGTGACCGACGGTGTGGTCGAGGCGGGTCTGACCTATGGCGGGGCGGCGGCATTTGCCACGCCGCGCCGTCTGTGCCTGACGCTCACCGACCTGCCCGCCATGTCGCCCGACACGCAGGAAGAGCGCAAAGGGCCGCGCACCGACGCGCCCGAAAAGGCGCTGGAGGGGTTTTTGCGTTCGACAGGCCTGACCAAGGATCAGCTTGAAGCGCGCGACGAGAAGAAGGGGCAGGTCTGGTACGCCGTGATCGCGAAACAGGGCCGCCCGGCAGCCGACATCGTGGCCGAGGTTCTGGAAAAGACCATCCGCAACTTCCCGTGGCCCAAGTCGATGCGCTGGGGGGCGGGGAGCCTGAAATGGGTGCGTCCGCTGCATTCGATCCTGTGCATCCTGTCGGACGAGGGCGGGGCCGAGGTCGTGCCGCTTGACATCGACGGGATCGCGGCGGGCGACACCACGCAGGGCCACCGCTTCATGGCGCCGGGGCCGTTCAAGGTGTCGTCCTTCGACGACTATCAGGCCAAGCTGAAAAAGGCCTGCGTCGTGCTCGACCCGGCCGAGCGGGCCGAGACGATCTGGCATGACGCCGAACAGGCCGCGTTCGCGGCGGGGTTCGAGCTGGTCGAGGACAAGGGGCTGTTGGCGGAAGTGGCCGGACTGGTCGAATGGCCCGTGGTCCTCATGGGGGACATCGGCGCTGACTTCATCGACCTGCCGCCCGAGGTGCTCCAGACCTCGATGAAAGAGCACCAGAAATTCTTCTCGGTGAAGAACCCCAAGACGGGCCGGATCGAGAAATTCGTGACCGTCGCCAACCGTGAAACCGCCGATGATGGCGCGACGATCCTTGCGGGCAACCAAAAGGTGCTGGCCGCGCGTCTGTCGGACGCCAAGTTCTTTTGGGAAAACGACCTGCGCACGGTGGCCCAACACGGCATGACCTCGATGTCCGAAAGCCTGACCAACGTGACCTTCCACCGCGAGTTGGGAAGCCAGTCCGAGCGGATCGACCGGATCGCCGCTTTGGCCCGGCGGATCGCGCCGATGGTGGGCGCGGAACCGGACGAGGCGGTGCTGGCGGCGAAGGTGGCGAAAGCCGACCTCGCATCGGAAATGGTCTACGAATTCCCCGAATTGCAGGGGATCATGGGGCGGTATTACGCGAAACGTGCGGGCCTGTCCGATGCCGTGGCCGACGCCTGCCGCGACCACTACTCGCCCCTCGGCCCGTCAGACGACGTGCCGACCGCGCCGGTTTCGGTCGCCGTGGCGCTGGCAGACAAACTGGACACGCTCACGGGCTTCTGGGCCATCGACGAAAAGCCCACCGGGTCGAAAGACCCCTATGCGCTGCGGCGGGCCGCGCTAGGCGTGATCCGGCTTGTGCTGGCGAACGACCTGCGCCTGAATCTGGACCCCGTCTTCGACATGCAGCTTCTGCGCCTCAAGGGCGCGCGCGAAGCGGCCCTGCCGAACGATGGCGTCGCTATGATGATCGACGAGATCGCCGACCATGGCGTATTCGCCGCCGCGCTGGAAACCGTACTGGACGCGTTCAAGGATCGCGACGGGGCCGAGGCACTGGCCGGGCTCAAGACGGCCGTGCCGGACCTGTCCGACGACCTTCTGGCTTTCTTCCACGACCGGCTCAAGGTCCACTTGCGCGACGAAGGTATCCGCCACGACGTGATCGACGCCTGCCTGAACATGCCGGGCAACGATGACCTGACGCTGCTGGTCAAACGCGCCCGCGCGCTCGCCGCCTTCCTTGCGACCGAGGATGGGGCGAACCTGACACAGGGCTTCAAACGTGCTAACAACATCCTCACGCAGGCCGAGGAAAAGGACGGGGTGGAGTATTCGTTCGGGGCCGATGTGAAATTCGCGGAAGCGGCCGAGGAAAAGGCGCTGTTCGCCGCGCTCGACTCAGCCGCCGGACCGCTCAAGACGGCGATGGAGGCCGAGGATTTCGCAGGTGCAATGTCGGTCATGGCGGACCTGCGCGCCCCGATCGACGCATTTTTCGAAGCCGTTCAGATCAACACGGAAAATCAGATCGTTCGGCGCAACCGTTTGAATTTGCTGGCACGCATTCGCGATATATGCATGAGTGTTGCAGATTTGACGCGGATCGAGGGTACGTAAAAACCCGTAGGTCATTAGGACGATATTGTAAGTGGACGTGCTAGGACTATGTTGGAGCCATCAGGAGATGCTGCAGTGCAGAATATGGTGCTCAACAAGGGCTTTGTCGAAATCACGCCGACCGCTTCGATCGACGTGAACCGGCATGGCGGCCGTGCCAAATGCCTGCAACGCCTGATCCGTCTTGAAATGCCGGTGCCGACGACCGTCGCGCTGGATTTCGCCACCGTCCACGACATATCGCAGGGCACGCTGCCCGACATCGGCATGATGCTCGCCTCGTTCGGCGACGCACCGCTTCTGTCCGTGCGCCCCTCGTCGGAAGACCCGGATTGGGGCGGACCGTCCGCGATCCTGAACATCGGGATGAACGACGCGACCTACGAGCGGCTGATCGGCACGCATGGAGAGGTTGCGGCGACCGCGCTTTATCTGCGCTTCATCCGTTCCTACGCCATCCACGTCGCCCGGCTCGACCCGGACGAGTTCGAGATCAAGGCCCCGATGGACCCCGCCGCGATCAAGCGCGCGCAGGCGATCTACGAAGAAGAAACCGACGAACCGTTTCCGCAGGACACGGCGACACAGCTTTCCAACGTCCTGCGCTCGATGGCGCGGGCGTGGGAGGGGACGACGGCCCGCCTGTTGCGTGAGGCGCGCGGCGCGCCGGCGGATGCGGGGCTCGGTCTGGTGGTGCAGGCCATGGCCATCGGCTTTGGCCGCAATATGTCCGGCTCCGGCGTGATCCAGTTCGTCAACGGCCAGACCGGCGAGCGGCAGTTGCGCGGGCGCTATCTGTGCCAGAGCCAAGGTCGTGACGCGCTGGGCGACCCGGATGCGCGGGCGATCATGTATCTGGCCCGCGACGACCGGGGGCGGTCGATCGAGGACGAGCTGCCGCAGGTGTTCGAAGACCTCAAGCGGTATGGCGACCTGTGCCGCAACCGCCTGCGCGAAGAAATGCAGATCGAGTTCACGCTGGAGAACGAGCGTCTCTATATCCTCGACGCGGTCCGCGTGCAGCGCACGTCGCGCGCCAACCTGCACATCGCCGTGCAACTCGCACAAGACGCGATCATCTCGGAGAACGAGGCGGTGATGCGCGTGCCCCCGCGTTCGCTGACCGAGCTTCTGCACAGCCAAGTCGACCCGGACGGTCCGCGTGACGCCTTTGCCTCCGGGATCGCGGCCAGTCCGGGTGCCGCCACCGGCAAGGTGGTGTTCTCGTCGCGGGCCGCGCAGGCCAGCGCGGCGCAGGACGAACCCTGTATCCTCGTTCGGCGCGAAACCACGCCGGAGGACATTCGCGGGATGCACGCTGCCGAGGCGGTGCTGACCGAACGGGGCGGCATCACCTCCCACGCGGCCGTGATCGCCCGTGGTCTCGGCTTACCTTGCGTCGTGGGCGCATCGAACATGAAGCTCGATGCCAAGAAGCGTGAGATCGTGGCCGCCGATGGCCGGGTGATCCGCGAAGGCGACATCATCACCATCGACGGCTCGGCGGGCGAGGCGCTTATCGGCACCGCCCGGATGCTCGAACCCGAACTGGGTGAAGCGTTCCAGACCCTTCTCGCCTGGGCCGACAACGCGCGCGACATCGGTGTGCGCGCCAATGCCGACACGCCGGCGGATGCCGCCAAGGCGCGGATGTTCGAGGCCGAGGGGATCGGGCTTGCCCGGACCGAACATATGTTCTTCGATCACGACCGCCTGCTCGCCATGCGCGAAATGATCTTTGCCGACACGGCCGAGGATCGGCGCACCGCGCTGGAACGGATCGAGCCGATGCAGCGCGCCGATTTCCGCGAGTTGTTCAAGATCATGTCCGGCCTTCCGGTCACCATCCGGCTGTTCGACCCGCCGCTGCACGAATTCCTGCCGCAGGGCCGCGAGGGCATGCGCGAACTGGCCGATGCGTTGGACATTCCGGTGTCCGACGTGACGCGCCGGGTCGAAGCGTTGAGCGAGTTCAACCCGATGCTCGGGATGCGGGGCGTGCGCCTTGGCATCACCGTGCCGGAAATCTACGACATGCAGGCCCGCGCGATCTTCGAGGCCACGATCGAGGCCACCGACGAAGGCGGCGCACCCGTGGTGCCGGAAATCATGATCCCGCTGGTCTCTGCCAAGCGCGAAGTGGAACTGGTCAAGGCCCGCGTCGATGCCGTGGCCGCCGCCGTGCGTATCGAGCGGGGGGTGGATTTCACCTATCGTCTCGGCGTCATGGTGGAAACGCCGCGCGCCGCCCTCAGGGCGAGTGAGATTGCCCAGCACGCCGCGTTCCTGTCCTTCGGCACCAACGACCTGACACAGATGACCTATGGCCTGTCGCGCGACGATGCGGGCCGGTTCATGGGCCGCTACGTGCAGCAACAGGTCTATCCCGAAGACCCGTTCCACATGCTCGACGTGGAAGGGGTGGGGGAGTTGCTTCAGATGGGGGCCGAGCGTGGCCGGTCGGCCAACCCCGATGTGACGCTCGCGATCTGCGGCGAACATGGCGGCAACCCGGAATCCATCGCGTTCTGCCGCAAGGCGGGGTTCGATTACGTCTCGTGTTCGCCCTTCCGGGTGCCCGTCGCGCGACTGGCTGCCGCGCATCTCGCCATCCTCGACCGTGGGGTGGGGCGCGCGCGCGTGACCCGCTGATTTCACTTGGCAATCCCGAACTTGTCCACACCTTGTGGATAATTCCCGCGCAATGCCAATATGTTGCGTGACAAAGCGAATGTTTCCAAAAACTGGACCGACGGCGGAATTTGGCGTATGACCACCCCCGATAATGAGCGGAAACAAACTCCGCCGAATGGGGGAAGGGGGACGTCTGATGTTACGCAATCTGATCTTCGCCATGTGCGCCGCACTGGCCTGTGCACCGACCGCGCGGGCCGAGGCCGTGTTCAACCCGGCCGAAGCCCTGAACGCTCTGGTCGGTCAGGAACGTGCGAGTTTCGAAACCCTCTCGCCCTCCCGCATCGAGGAAATCACGCGCCTAGCGCCGCAGCGGTCGCTGTTTCCGCGCCGCAAGCCCGCCGCACCCGCCGCGCAGCCCGATGAGGTCTGGCTTTCCAAACAGCCCGTCGCGACCGGCGGCGAACAATGGCGCTGCTTCACCGAGGCGCTCTATTTCGAAGCGCGCGGCGAAACGCACAAAGGGCTTTTCGCCGTGGCCGAGGTCATCCTCAATCGTGTCGACAGCGCGGCCTTTCCCAACGACCTGTGTGGGGTCATCTCGCAGGGAACCGGGCGCAAGCACGCCTGCCAGTTCTCGTTCACCTGTGACGGCTACCCCGAAACGATCACTAACCGCGCCGCGTGGGACCGGGTCGGCAAGGTCGCGCGGGTGATGATGGACGGCGCGCCGCGCACGCTGACCAACGGGGCCACCTATTACCACACAATCCGCGTGTCGCCCGGATGGGCCCGGCGGCTTGCGCACACGGCGCAGATCGGCGTGCACAAGTTCTACCGCTAGGCGAAAAAGCCGATCCGCGCGGTGCCCGATCGGCGGAGATATGACGCTTCCGGCCTGAACTTTCCCTCAAAGTGGACTCGCGGCCGCTTCTTTTTTACGGCGTCCCGGATTTGACAACCCGCCGATTCGGCAGGGACAACCTGGGACTGACACATGAGGACTATCATCTGCGCCGCCTTCGCGGTGTTCTGTGCTGCGTCTTCGGCCAACGCCGGGATGGACATGCAATCGCTTTCGCCGCTTATGCAAACCGAACGCACCGGGGGCCTGTCGCGGGTCGCGTTGGAACCCGGCGAGCCTGCCGACCACTCTCTGCTCGCGCCCTCCCGGTCGATCCGCCCCAAGGACCGGCCCAAGGCGCTCAAGCAACTTGATGTGATCTTTTCGTCCAAAGGCGGCGCGCCGGAGGAGGAAGACCCCGAGTGGTATTGCCTGACCGAGGCGATCTACTTCGAGGCCCGCGGCGAGTCCTTTCAGGGTCAGGTCGCCGTGGCCGAGGTCATCCTGAACCGTGTCGACAATGATCGCTGGCCGGATACGATCTGCGGCGTGGTCAATCAGGGCACCGGCGAACGCTATCGGTGCCAGTTCTCCTATACCTGTGACGGCCTGCCCGACACGGTGACCGATCAGCGGGCTTGGGATCGGGCAGGGCATTATGCGGCGGCGATGATGAAGGACGGGCCGCGCATCCTGACCAACGGCGCGACCTTTTATCACGCGACCTACGTCGACCCCTACTGGGCGCAGGAATTCGCCATCACGGCGAACATCGGGACGCATCGGTTCTACCGCTGAGTTTCGGCTTTCCATTCGGACCCCCTTGGGGCATTTTCCGCCGCCAAGGAGACGTGCATGAGTTCTGAAACCCGTCTTGCCTTCGAGCACCCCGAGGCCCGCTCCGAAGCGCACGGTCAACCGGCCGCGCCGCCGGACCGGATTTCTCTGCGCGATCACGTGGTCGAGGCCGAAATCGGTGCGTTTCAGCAGGAACGGGGCACGACCCAACGCCTGCGCTTCAACATCGTGGTCGAGGTCGCGGCGCCCGAAGGGCCGGTGGCGGACGATGTGGACAAGATCCTGTCCTACGACACGATCACGGAATCCATCGCCTTCGAACTGGCCGCCGAACGCCTGAACCTGCTGGAAACGCTCGCCGAACGCGTGGCGGACCGCATCCTTGCGGCCCCACAGGCGCAGCGCACCTTCGTGAGGATCGAGAAGCTCGACCGTGGCCCCGGCGCCCTTGGGGTCGAGATCGTCAGGACGCGCGGGCAAAGCGCGCCGGTCGCCATGTCCGGCGCCGAGATGCCGCATCCCGTCGTGGTTCACCTGTCCAACACGGCCATCGCCGCCCCCGAACTGATCGGTCTGCTCGACACGCTCGAAGCGTGGAAGGCTCCGGCGATCCTGACCGTGGGCTATGCGGACCAGCCCGTGCCGGTTGCCAATCGCGACCTGCCGCAACGGCGGATCGACCTTCTGTCGCTCGAAATCAACGCGTGGCTCCTTGCCGCGCGCGACCGCCGCTGTGTCGTCGTGGGCACGCGCACCGAACTGGACTGGGCGATGAAACACGGCCAGATCTGCGTCTGGGCGCCGTCCAAGATCGTGCTGGATGCGGTCGATGGACACGATGCCGACGTGACCGACCCGCTGGCCCTGACCGCGTGGTTCGCACATCAGATGCAGGCCCAGGAAATCCTTTCGGTCGGGGGCGCTTTGCCCGAGACCGACATTCCCGCCCGCGCGCTCGGCATCGGTGAGGCGCCTTGAGCCGTTCGGAGCCCATCGCGCGCCGGGGTTCGCGCCCCGACACCGCGCTTCCCCTCGCCGGGCTTCGGGGGGCTTGGTTCGATGAGGTTCTGGGGCCTGACGATGCCGACGTTCGTGCCCGGCTGTCGGCGCCGCGCCCCGATCTTTGCGGCCTGACCCTCGACCGGCCCCGCGTCATGGGCATTCTGAACGTCACCCCCGACAGCTTCTCGGACGGCGGCGACCATGCCGGATTCGACGCGGCGGTCAAACGCGGGATCGCGATGGCGGACGAGGCCGACATCATCGACATCGGTGGAGAATCCACGCGCCCCGGCGCGGAAGAGGTGGCGGTGGACGAAGAGATCCGCCGCACGGCCCCGGTGATCGAAGCCCTGCGCGCGGCGGGGGTGACCACGCCCATCTCGATCGACACGCGCAAGGCGCGGGTGGCCGAAGCCGCGCTGGACGCAGGCGCGAACATCGTCAACGACGTGTCGGCCTTCGAATTCGATCCCGAACTCGCCGATCTGACCGCCGAACGCGACGTGCCGGTCTGCCTCATGCATGCCAAGGGCCTGCCCGACACGATGCAGGACAACCCGAGCTACGAGGATGTCGTGGGCGAGGTGATGGATCACCTCGAACGGCGCATCGGCTTTGCGGTGGACCGGGGTGTGAAGCGCGACCGGATCATCACCGATCCCGGCATCGGCTTTGGCAAGACGCTCGAGCACAACCTCGAACTTCTGCGTCACCTGACGCTTCTGCACGACTTCGGCCTGCCGGTGCTGCTGGGCGTGTCGCGCAAGCGGTTCATCGGCACCATCGGCCATGCGCCCGAGGCGAAGGATCGGCTGGGCGGCTCGCTTGCCATCGCGCTTCACGGTGCGGCGCAGGGGATGCATATCATCCGGGTGCATGACACGCGGGAAACGACACAGGCGCTGGCCCTCATGGCCGCGCTGGATGGAGAAGTCTGAGCATGGCGGAAAAACTCTTCGGCACCGACGGGGTGCGGGGGCTGGCCAACAGCCACCCCATGACCGCCGAAATGGCGCTGAAACTCGGCGCTGCGGCGGGGCGGTTCTTTCGCTCGGACGGCAAGAACGACCACCGGGTCGTGATCGGGAAGGACACGCGCCTGTCGGGTTACATGCTGGAGAACGCGCTGACCGCGGGTCTGACCTCGACGGGGATGAACGTGCTCCTCCTCGGGCCGGTGCCGACCCCCGCCGTGGGGCACCTGACCCATTCCATGCGCGCCGATCTGGGCATCATGATCTCGGCCAGCCATAACCATTTCACCGATAACGGGATCAAGTTCTTCGGCCCGGACGGCTTCAAACTGTCGGACGAGGCCGAAGCCGATATCGAACGGATGGTCGACGAAGGTGTGGAACTGGCGCATCCCGAAAACATCGGCCGTGCCCGGCGGATCGACGAAGGTCGGCATCGCTACGTCGAATTTATCAAGACGACCTTTCCGTCGGATCACCGTCTGGACGGGCTGAAGGTGGTGATCGACTGCGCCAACGGGGCCGCCTACCGCGCCGCGCCCGAGGCGTTGTGGGAGCTTGGGGCCGAGGTGATCGAGGTCGGGGTGAAGCCGAACGGCACCAACATCAACCTCGAATGCGGCTCGACCGACACCCGCACCGCCGTAAAGGCCGTGCTGGATCATGGCGCGGACGTGGGCATCTGCCTCGACGGGGATGCGGACCGCGTGATGATTATTGACGAGACCGGGCGCGTGGCCGACGGCGATCAGATCATGGCGCTGATGGCGGGGCGGTTTGCGGAAAAAGGTGCCCTGCGGGGTGGGGCGCTTGTCGCGACCGTGATGTCGAACCTCGGACTTGAGCGGTATCTTGGCGGCAAGGGCCTGCGGCTCGAGCGCACCAAGGTCGGCGACCGCTACGTGGTCGAGCGGATGCGCGAAGGGGGCTTCAATCTGGGCGGTGAGCAGTCGGGTCATATCGTGATGACCGACTACGCGACGACGGGCGACGGCCTGCTGGCCGGGCTTCAGTTTCTTGCCGCTATGGTCGAGACGGGGCAGCGCGCCTCGGACCTCACGCAGGTCTTTGACACCGTGCCGCAATTGTTGAAAAACGTGCGGTATCAGGCGGGTCAGACGCCGCTGGACGATGAAAATGTTCGCAAAGTGATTGCCGCGAGTGAGCAGGATCTGACTGGCAAGGGCCGCCTGCTGATCCGCAAATCGGGAACCGAGCCCCTGATCCGCGTCATGGCGGAATGCGAGGATGAGACGTTCCTCACACAGGTCGTGGACCGGATCGTGGCCGAGGTCGAACGCGCGACCGCCTAGGCCCGCAGGCGCTGGGCCACGCGCACCAACCCCTCCCACTGGCTGATCGCCATGCCGCTGAGGATTGCGACGAGGGCGAGCAGCATGGTGGGCGGGAGCGCCTCGTTCAACAGCGCCGCCCCGAGCGCGACCGAGACGAGCGGGACGATGTAGTTCACCAAGCTGAGGAACGTCGGGCCAGCCGACCGGATCAACACCGTGCGTAGAAAGTTCGCCGCCGCCGTCGGGATCAGACCCAGCACCGCCAGCGCGATGAAGGTGGTCCGGTCCGGCATCGGTGGTGGCCCGTCCAAGGCGAAGGCGACCGGCACCGTGCCCACCGCACCGACGATCATAATCATCGCGGACAGGCCCAGCGGGTCGATCGGCGGCAGACGCCGCATATAGATCGAGCCGACGCCGTAACACACCGCCGTTCCGAACACCGCAAGACCGCCCCAGAGCGCCATGGGGTCGCTTTGCGCGGTCAGTGTCTCGCCCCCGATCAGGATGACTACCCCGGCGAACCCGATCAGGAACCCGATGGTCGAGCGCAGCCGCATCCGCTCGCCGGGGACCATGAAATGCGCCATCGGCAGCACGATGAAGATCATCGACGCCATGGTGACGCCCGCGAAGGCCGATGTGACGTATTGCTGGCCCCATGGCAGAAGCAGGAACGGAAAGGTCGCGGACAACAGGCAGACAAAGATCAGCAGGCCCCAGTCACCGCGCGTTGGTTTGCTTTCGAACAGGCGAAAGCCGTTTGCGGCCCAGACCGCGAGCATCAGGATCGCGGCGAAGACGACGCGCGCGGCCGAGACCCAGCCGGGGCCGACGCCCCGAAGCGCGATCTCGACGATCAGGAAGGTCGATCCCCAGACGACCGCAAGCGTGGTGAACATGGCCCAGCTGGCCGGTGTGATGCGCGGTGTCGTCATGCGGTCCTCCGAAAGACGAAAAGACCCCGGCGCAGGGCCGGGGTCAATCAATCCATCGCATTGGCAATACGGCGAAATTCGCCGTTGCCGCCGGATCAGTTTTTCTCTTTGTCGACCATCTTGCCGGCCGAAATCCACGGCATCATGCCGCGCAGCTTGGCGCCGGTTTCTTCGATCTGGTGCTCGTCGTTCAGACGACGGGTGCCTTTGAAGAACGGCTGGCCGACGGCGTTTTCCTGCATGAAGTCACGCACGAACTTGCCGGTCTGAATGTCGGTCAGGATCTCTTTCATCGCCTTCTTGGTCTGCTCGTAGGGCAGAACGCGCGGGCCGGAGACATACTCGCCGTATTCGGCGGTGTTCGAGATCGAGTAGTTCATGTTGGCGATGCCGCCTTCGTAGATCAGGTCCACGATCAGCTTCACTTCGTGCAGACACTCGAAATAGGCCATCTCGGGCGCGTAACCGGCTTCGGTCAGGGTTTCGAAGCCCATGCGGATCAGTTCGACGAGACCGCCGCAGAGCACGGCCTGTTCACCGAAGAGGTCGGTTTCGCACTCTTCACGGAAGTTGGTTTCGATGATGCCCGAGCGGCCGCCACCGATGGCCGAGCAATAGGACAGGCCGATTTCCAGCGCCTTGCCGGTCGCGTCTTGGTGGACCGCGACGAGGCAGGGCACGCCGCCGCCCTTGACGTATTCACCGCGCACCGTGTGGCCCGGACCCTTGGGGGCCATCATGATGACGTCGACGCCCGGCTTCGGCTCGATCAGGCCGAAGTGCACGTTCAGACCGTGCGCAAAGGCGATGGCAGCGCCTTCTTTCAGGTTGTCGTGGACGTATTTCTTGTAGGTCTCGGCCTGAAGTTCGTCGGGCATGGTGAACATGATGACGTCGCACCAGGCGGCGGCTTCGGCGATGCCCATGACCTTGAGCCCTTCGCCTTCGGCTTTCTTGGCGGACGGCGAGCCTTCGCGCAGGGCGACGACCACGTTCTTGGCGCCGCTGTCGCGCAGGTTCAGCGCATGGGCGTGACCTTGCGAGCCGTAGCCGAGGATCGCGACCTTCTTGTCTTTGATGATGTTCACGTCGCAGTCGCGATCGTAGTAAACGCGCAGGCTCATGGCATGCTCCTTCAGTTATCGTTCGGCGGGCATACTAGAAGGAGATGCGTGTTTGTTCGTGCGAAATCGCGACATTTGAAGTCAAATGTCGATAGATCATTCGCATTTCAGCGATGATGTGAAAGATCAATGCGTCGGGTCCGCGCCTCAGGCCGCGGCGCTCTGGGTGCGACTCGCCGTTTGGCCGTTGCGCGCCAGATGCAGCAGTGCCCGCGCTTCCGAGACCGACAGGGCGGGGCGGTTGAGGCGCATTCGGGCCAGTTCCGTCTCGTTGACCAGCCCGCGAAGTTCCGCGCGCGCCTCGTCGCCAAGGGCCTCCAGCGCCATGGTTCCGGTGAACAGGCTCTCGCTGGCCAGCCCTTCCGAGAACACCATTTCATGCCGGGCAAACAGCAGGTGAACGTAATGCGCCGTGCGGGTCGGGGCCAGAACGATGGAGCGGTCGTCGACCAGCGACTTCGCGGGCACCAGCACGTCGGTATGGCCGTAGTAGAACTCCGCCACGGCGGCGCGGATCAGGATGCGGTGGTTCGGTGACACGCAAAGCGCGCGCCGATTGCCCAACGCCCCGGCCTTCAGCCGGACGGGTGCAAGCGGCCCGTCGCCGGGCACGGTGCTGTGCCCGACCCAACGCAAGGGTTGAAGCCCGTGGTCGAGCGTATGGACGAGATCGCCGGGGCGCAGCCGTTCCACCGGCTTCGTGCCCGAGGCGACGTCGATCCGGGTGCCTGCCAGAAAGCAGGGCACGGCGATGTCGAGAATTTCGACCGGATCGACCCCGCCCGATGCGTCGAACGTCGACTCGCCCCGCACATAGGAAAGCGTCGTTCCGGCGGGCGGCGGGCTTCCCACGAACGCCACGCCGACCACGGTGGTGGTGTAGCCAACGGTGATCGACACGCCGATCATGTTGTAGGCGTTGCCCTGATCGTCAAAAAGCGAGACCTGAAACTCGTTCTCGACAAAGGTCGCGCCCTGCCAGCGGACATCGGTCGCCGAAGGCGTAAAGGTCGTGCCCCCGATGGTGACGGGCTGGGTCAGCAACTGGTCCGTCACGGTGTTGCCGGAATAGGGATTGTCTTCGATGATACCGTCGGAATCCTCGAACGTCACCGCGACCGGGCTGCCCGAGAACGTGAACGCCAGATCGTTCGGGTTTTCCCAACTGAAGGAATTGCCGTGTTGCGCGGAATTCAGAAGGTCTGAATTCCGGGTCGGACTTCCATCGGCGTGCGTGATGGACACGTCCGCCGTCGCATAGACGTAAATCGTCTGCTCTGCCATGCTCTGCCTGCAATGTTCGCGGTCTGCGCCGCTTCTGCTCAACTAACCAGAACGTTAACAGGTTTTCGGGCGCACGGCTAGCATGGAGCGGCTCTCAGTTTCCGCCTTTGGACCGCCATACACGTTGACCCGATTTGCTTAGAATGCGATGGGGTCATGCGCGAAATCTGCACTTTGCGAGGAATTCATGCGTATCGACGATACGGACCGCCGCCTGCTGCGCCGCCTGCTGGCCGATCCCGAGCTGAGTTCGGGTGCGCTGGCCGATCTTGCCGGCGTCACCCCGGCGACCGCATCCCGGCGGATCGACAAGATGACGCGCGAGGGTGTGATCCGTGGGCAGTTCGCCGTGATCGACTGGTCGGCGCTTGGCTATGACGTGCAGGTCTCGCTCCGCTTCACCATCGACAAGACAAATCCGCGCGCCTTCGACGAGTTTCTGGCGGCGGCGCGCGAGGTGCCGGAGGTGACCGAGATCCAGACCTTCCTCGGCAAGGTCGACGTGCGCCTGCACGTCATCGCGCGCGACATGGGGCATTATCAGCAAATTTACCGGGACCGCATCCTGACGCTCCCACATATCGCCGAGATCGAGGCGCTGATGCAGGTGGCCTCGATCGCCGAACGCGGGGCATTGCCGCTATGACCGAGATCGACGACACCGACCGCGCCTTTCTGCGTGCGCTCAGCGCCGACGCGACTCTGTCGGCGGGCGAGTTGGGGCGGCGGTTCGGGCTGTCGCAACCTGCGGCGTGGCGGCGGGTCAAGCGGCTTTCCGACGCGGGCATTCTGGCCGGGCGCCGCGTCGAGATCGACCACGAGGCGCTGGGGTTCGGCGTGACGGTCTTTCTGGGCGTGAAACTCGCCGCGAAAGGCCGGGTGAGCCTTGAAGATTTCGAGCGCGCGGTGGCCGCGATCCCCGAGGTGCAACTCGTCCATCACGTCCTTGGGCTATACGACTATCGCTTGCGGATCGTGGCCCGCGACCTGTCGGATTTCGAGCGTATCCTGCGCCGCCGCATCATGACGCTGCCGGGCGTGGGCGAGGTCGAGGCGAACGTGCTTTTGTCCGAAGAACGCCGCCCGGGTCCGATCTGACGCCAGATCAGGGCAGTCGGATCACCGGGGCCGCGCCGATGGGGATCGGCCCGAGAAACGCGCGGCCGTTCTCGAACTTGAGGGTGGCGTCCAGCGTTTCCGGGTCGCTCGACATCCGCGCCAGCATTTCGCCCGCGCGGGTCAGCGCGCCCACCAGCATGTCCGGGATCGCGCCTGCCGACTGGGCGATGGTGACCATGTCGCGCCAGTTCTCGGCTTTCACGTCCACCTCGCCATCCGCCACGCCGTTAGCCCCGACGACCAGAACCCCGGTGGCGTCCAGCGTCAGCGCGCCCCAATCCACGGTGACCCGCGTCAGTTCGATCTCGCGCGGCTGGGGGCGGGCGCGTTCGATGGCGAAACGGTCCCATGCGTTGTCGAACCGGATGGTCGCCCGCAGATGCGCCCGTTCGATCGTGTCCGACACCGCGCCGGAATCGCGGGCCGCTGCGATCAGCGACGGGTCCAGCCGGATGCCCGAGGCGGTGACATCGACATCGTAGACATGGCCCTGCCGCCCCGGCGTTTCCCGCATCGAAAGCTGCGCCGCGTCGATTTCCGTCGTCCCGCGCTGCGCCGACACGATATCCGCCGCAGCCAGTTCCAGAATGCTTTCGGTGATCGGCAGCTCGACCGAAGGGGTCAGGCTGGCCGAGGCGCGGAACGTCTCGGCGGTGATGCTGATGCGGTCGTCGCGCGTCGCGAACACCTGCTCGCCGGGGAAAACCGCGATCACGCGGGTCGGGGCATAGCTCAGCGACAGCGATTGGAACATCGGCGCCGACCACGCGATGCCCGTCTCGGGATCGGCAAGATTCAGGTCGGTGATCGTCGTGTCGAAGCGGCTGGGAAACCCGGCGGTGTCGAGCGAGGCATAATCGGCCGTCCACCCCTCGGCCCGGCGATCCTCGAACCAGCCTGCCAACACGCGCTCCGTGGCGCGTGAGCCGATGACCCAATAACCGCCCCATCCCACGAAGACGAGCACGATCAGGCTGATGATGATCTGGGGTGCCTTGCGCATGACGACCTCTCTGATACCGTCCCCCCTTCTAGCCAGCGCATGTGACAAGGGGAAGCGGGATGGAGGACGACCTGTGGGTCTTCGGCTACGGATCGCTGTTGTGGAATCAGGGTTTTGTGCATGTGGAGCAGGTGCTTGCGACGCTGTCGGGCTACCACCGGTCGTTCTGCATGCGCTCGATCCACCATCGCGGCACGGATGAGAACCCGGGGCTGGTGCTGGCGCTCGACGCGCAGGAGGGGGCAAGCTGCCGGGGCGTCGCCTACCGTGTCGATCCCGACCACCACGAACCCACCATGGCCTATCTGCGCGAGCGCGAGTTGATCTCGTCGGCTTATCTTGAGCGTGTCCTGCCGCTCGACCTTGCCGACGGGCGGCGGGTTCAGGCGGTCGCCTACATCATCGACCCGGAGCATGTGCAGTATTGCCATCTCGACCTCGACGAACAGGCCCGGATCATCGCGCAGGCGGTCGGGGGCAGGGGGCCGAACACGGAATACCTGTACAACACCGCAGGCCATCTGACCGAAGTGGGGATCGAAGACCCGGACCTGACGTGGCTCGCCCGCGAAGTGCGCCGGATCACGGCCTGACCCCCCATTCGTTCCTTGGCATGACGCCCAGCAAAGACTAACCTTTCCGCAAAACAACACATCCGGAAGGAGCTTGTCCGCATGGACCAGCCGGATCACGGGGCCGAGCCGAAGTTTACCCGCCCGTTGCGTCAGATCCTGACGATGCTCATCGTTCTGGGCCTCGTCGGCGTCGGCGTGTTTTTCGCCCTGCCGCAGGTGCTGCCGGTCTTTCTGGCGAACCTTTACCTGAACGCCTTCATCGGGCTGGTGTTCGTGATCGGTCTCGTCGCCTGTTTCTGGCAGGTGGTTCAGATCGCCAATTCGGTCGGCTGGATCAAACGCTTCGCGTCGGGCGAGCAGGACGGCAAGGGTGCGCCCCGGCTGCTCGCGCCGCTGGCGGCCCTGCTGCGCACACGGCGCGACCGGATGCAGATTGGCGCCTCGTCGGCGCGCTCGATCCTCGACAGTGTCGCGACCCGGATCGACGAAGAACGCGACATCACGCGCTACATCACCAACCTCCTGATCTTCCTCGGCCTGTTGGGGACGTTCTTCGGCCTCGCCACCACGGTTCCCGCGGTCGTCGAAACCATCCGTTCGCTCGCACCCGCCGATGGCGAAGCCGGGGTCGAGGTGTTCGACCGGCTCATGACCGGGCTCGAGGCGCAGCTTGGCGGCATGGGCACCGCGTTCTCGTCCTCGCTTCTGGGGCTCGCCGGTTCGCTGGTCGTCGGCCTGCTGGAACTCTTCGCGAGCCATGGTCAGAACCGCTTTTACCGCGAGCTCGAAGAATGGATGTCCTCGATCACCAAGGTCGGGTTCAGCCCCGGTGACGACGGGCAGGGCGAGGCGGGGATGGCCGCATACCTCACCTATATGGCCGAGCAGATCGAAGCCTTGCGTCAGGCCGTCGCCACCGCCGAGGACGGGCGCGCCACCACGGATGCGCGGTTGTGGCAACTGGTCGACGGGGTCGATCGGCTTGCCCGCAACATGGGCGAACAGCCCGATCTCGTGCCCTATTTCGAAAGCATCGCCGATGGTCAGGCCCGGATGGTGGACGCGATCGAAACGCAGAGCATGGCTTCGCCCACGCAAGCCGCCGAGACCGAGGATGCCGAGGCCCGGATGCGTCTGCGCTCCATCGACGTGCAGCTTCTGCGCATCCTCGAAGAGATGTCGGCCGGACGGCAGGAGACGATGGCCGAACTGCGGTCCGACATCAACGCTCTCACCAAGGCGATCCGCGCGTTAGGGGGGCAGTAAATGGCCCTCGCCCGACGCTCTGTCCGCAACGTCTCAGGCACCATCTGGCCGGGGTTCGTCGATGCGATGACGGCGCTTTTGCTGGTGCTCATGTTCGTGCTGACGATCTTCATGGTCGTGCAATACGTACTGCGCGAGCAGATTTCCGGGCAGGCGACGGAACTGGACGAATTGTCGATGCAGGTCGCGGGGCTGGCCGACGCGCTGGGGCTGGAGCGTCAGCGGACCGCGCAACTGGGCGAAGAGGTGGGCAGCCTGACCGCCACGCTGGGCGACATGCGCACGCAGAGCGCGGCGCAGCAGGCGATGATCTCGGAACTGACGGAAGAGACCGAGGCACAGGCGGAACGCATCGCTGGATACCAGAGCCAGATCGCCAGCTTTGAGGAACAGGTGGCGAGCCTGTTGTCGCAACGCGATGCCATCATCCTCGAACGCGATACGGCGCAGGCCGACCTCGCCGAGACCGAAGGCGAACTGGACGAGGCGCAGTCGCAGGCCGTTCAACTGCGCGCCAGTATCGACGAACTGGAAGATGCCCAGTCGCGCCTGATCTCCGAGAAAGAGGCATTGCAGATCGCCCTCGCTCAGGCGCGGGACGAGGTCGATGCCGAGGCCGAAGCGGCCCGCCTCGCCGCCGCGCGTCGCGAAGCGGTCGAAGCGTTGTTGGCCGATCTCAGGGCGTCGGCGGCTGAAACCGATGCGGCGCTTGCCACGGCACAGGCGACCATCGATGAGCGCACCGCCGCGCTGGACGAGGCGCAATCCACGATCGAAAGCCAGCAGGCCGACCTCGACGCAGCGCAAGCCGCCGCGCAACAGGCACGCGAGGAGCTGTCGGACGAGGAGGCCGCCCGTCTGGCCGATGCCGCCGCCCTTCAGGCCCTGCGTGAGCGTCTGGCGAATGCGGATGACGAGATCACCGCGATGACCCTTGCGCTGGAAGAACAGCGCCGGAAGGCCGAGGAAACACTGACCCTGCTGGCCGCCGCCCGCGCCTCGCAGGACGATCTCGAAGCCGCGCGCGATCAGGCCCTCAGCGAAGCCGACCGTCAGGCCGCCCTGCTGGCCACGGCGCAGTCCGCGCTGGAAACCGAAGAGGCGGCGAGCGCCGAGGCGCAACGCCGCGTCGCGCTGCTTAACGAACAGATGGCCGCCTTGCGTGAGCAGTTGGGCAACCTCGAAAACGTGCTGGACGAGGCAGAGGCGCGCGAGGAAGAGGCGCAGGTTCAGGTCGAGGCGCTGGGATCGCGGCTCAACTCCGCGCTGGCGCAGGTCGCCGCCGAACAGCGGGCGCTCGCCGAAAGTCAGGCGGCCCTGGCCGAAGAGGAACGCGCGCGGGCCGAACTGGAACGGGCCGAGGCCGAACGTCTGCGCGCCGAAGCCGCCGATCTGGAGAACTATCGCTCGGAATTCTTCGGCCGTCTGCGTCAGGTTCTGGGCGACCGGGATGGTATCCGGATCGAGGGCGACCGGTTCGTATTCTCCTCGGAAGTGCTCTTCCCGGTGGGCGGGGCCGACCTGTCCGCCGCCGGGCGTCAGCAGATTGCGCGCGTCGCCGGCACGCTGCGCGATGTCGCCTCGGAAATCCCGCCCGAGATCAACTGGATCCTGCGCGTCGACGGCCATACCGACAGCCAGCCGTTCCGGGGCAACGCGGAATATGCCGACAACTGGGAACTCAGTCAGGCCCGCGCTTTGTCGGTTGTGCGCTACATGCAGGATCAGCTCGGCTTCCCGCCTGACCGGCTTGTCGCGGCGGGCTTTGGCGAATGGCAGCCCATTGCCGAGGGCGACAGCGACGAGGCGCTGGCGGCGAACCGGCGCATCGAGTTGAAACTGACCGAGAAATAGGGGCTAGCGACCGACCCAGACTTCGGTCTCGATCCGGTCGAGCACCTCGCCGCCGCGTTCCAGCGTCACCTCGACCGCGTATACCCCGTCCGGCCAGCCAGCCTCTGGCAGCCGTTTCCCGGCGGCTCGGAAGTACAGCACCTGTTTCTTGTCGATCAGGGCGCGGGACCGGACCAGTTCGCTGCCGTCAGGCCGCATGATCGAGATTTCCATGACATCGGCCTGCTGCCCGCCATATGCAAAGCCCCAGGCCACCAGCGCGGGGGCCTCCGCCGAAAACTGCTTGCCGCCCACGCCCCCGCGTTTCACGTCCTCGTACTCCGGCACCTCGGTTCCGACCCCGACCGAGATCAGGCCGCCGCCGGTATAGGCCGGGCTCTCGGCCCAGAGGTCGTCTTCGTCGCCGTCATCCTCGCCGCAGGCCGTGATCTCGTCGGTGTTGAACGGGTCCACGACGCGCCCGTCCTGCCGGATGCTGACGTGAACATGCGGGTATTGCGTCCGGCCGGAGTAACCGACCTGTCCCAGCACGGTCCCCATGCCGACGCGCTGGCCGTTCGTCACCGCGACCGACCCCTGCTTCATGTGGCACATCTGGGTCTCCCAGCCGCCGCCGTGGTCGATCAAGACACCATTGCCGCAATCCTTGCCCTCGAGGATCTCCGGCGGCGTGTCGTCGAACCCGGTGTCGGGCATGCCGTCGCGCACGCCGCGCACCACGCCGGGGGCGGGGGCGAGGACGTCCACGCCCGCCTCCATCGCATCGAAAGTGTAGAGCGCGAAATCGGTGCCGCGATGCCCGTCATAGGCCATGGGACCGCAGGTGTAATCGGCGGCACCCGGACCGGGATCGGCGTCGGTGTATTGCAGGATGAAACAGTCCTCGCCCAAGGTGCAGTCGATGGGCAGGTTCAGGATCGGGTCGCGGGCAAGGGCGGGCGTGGCGATCAGGACGGCGGAAATGCTCAACTTCAGGGCGTGCATGATGCGAGATTACGCGACCTGCCGGTGTGTTCAAGCGGTTCGCCGCGCCCAGTCGATCGCGTCGTCGAGCCTGTCGTCACCCCAGAAGATTTCATCCCCCACGGCGAAGGTGGGCGAGCCGAAAATGCCCAGACGCATGGCGTTCTCGGTCTCTCGTTGCAGCCTGTCCTCGATCCGTGGCCCACGCGCCTCGCTCAGAACCCGCGCGGGGTCGGCCCCGGCGTGGGTGATGGCGAGCGTGAGGTTCGGTTCCTGTCCTGCGGGTTCGTCCATTTCGAACCAGAGGCGATAGGCCTCGCGCGTATAGGCTTCGCACCATCCTTCCTCCACGCCCAGCGTTGCCACCTGATTGGCGAGCACGAGGCCGGGCAGGGGATAGGGCGCGGGCAGGCGGGGTGTCAGGCCGAAGCGTTCGGCGCGGCGCGCGATGTCGCGCCACATATAGGCGGTCTTCACCGGCTTGTCCTTGAACGGGATGTTGTTCTGCAAGGTCATGATATGGCGCACGTTGAACGGGCGCCAGTTGAACGTGGCCTTGGTGCGTTTCGCGACATCGGCAAGACGCATCACCGTCAGGTAGCTGTAGGTCGATCCGATGGAATACCAGAAGTCGATCGGTGCCATGCAAGCCTCCCTCTCATCTTGGGAAAGGGTACCATCGGCATGCCGGCGAGTCATTTGGCTTGAGGCCAAAGAAAAGGGCCGACCAAAAGGCCGGCCCGATCCGTTGTGGTTCAGGGGCTCAGTCCGCCGTCAGAAGCGGGGGCTTCTTGCGAGAAGTGATGCGCGGCGACCCCGGCTCTTCGATGCGAAGGTCGATCTCGCCGTCCTTGACGCCGACCTGCACCAATCCGCCTTTGGCGAGCTTGCCGAAGAGCAGTTCCTCCGCGAGCGGCTTCTTGATGTGCTCCTGAATGACGCGGCCCAGCGGGCGGGCGCCCATCTTGTCGTCATACCCCTTGTCGGCGAGCCATTCCGCCGCCGCCGGGGTCAGTTCGATGGACACGTTACGATCCATCAGCTGCGCTTCCAGTTGCAGCACGAACTTTTCGACCACCTGCGTGATGACGTCCTTGCTGAGCGGCGCAAAGCTGATGACGGCGTCCAGACGGTTGCGGAATTCCGGCGTGAACGTGCGTTCGATGGCCGCCGTATCCTCGCCCTCGCGCCGCGCGCGGCCGAAGCCGATCGCCTCTTTCGCCTGTTCGGTGGCGCCCGCGTTCGAGGTCATGATGAGCACCACGTTGCGGAAGTTCACCGTGCGACCGTTGTGGTCGGTCAGCTGCCCGTGGTCCATCACTTGAAGCAGGATGTTGTAGACGTCCGGGTGCGCCTTTTCCATTTCGTCGAGCAGCAGAACGCAATGCGGGTGCTGATCCACGCCATCGGTCAGGAGCCCGCCCTGATCGAAGCCGACATAGCCCGGAGGCGCACCGATCAGGCGGCTGACCGCGTGCTTCTCCATATACTCCGACATATCGAAGCGCAGGAGCTCGACGCCAAGCTGGCTGGCAAGCTGGCGCGCCACCTCGGTTTTGCCGACGCCCGTGGGCCCGGCGAACAGGTAGTTGCCGATGGGCTTTTCGGGGTCGCGCAGACCGGCGCGGGACAGTTTGATCGCCGACGACAGCGCCGTGATCGCATCGTCCTGACCGAAGACCACGCGCTTGAGCGAGCCTTCCAGATCGCGCAGCACCTCTTGGTCGTCCTTCGAGACGGACTTCGGGGGGATGCGGGCGATCTTGGCGATGATCGCCTCGATCTCTTTCGTGCCGATGGACTTGCGCCGTTTCGAGGCGGCGACGAGGTGCTGGGCCGCGCCCGCCTCGTCGATCACGTCGATGGCCTTGTCGGGCAGCTTGCGGTCGTTGATGTAACGGTCCGAAAGCTCGACGGCGGTCTTGATCGCGTCGTTTGTGTATTTGATCGCGTGATGCTCCTCGAAGTAGGGCTTGAGGCCCTTGAGGATTTTCACGGTATCGTCGACCGTCGGCTCGTTCACGTCGATCTTCTGGAACCGGCGCGACAGCGCGCGGTCCTTTTCGAAGTGCTGGCGGAATTCCTTGTAGGTCGTCGAGCCCATGCAGCGCAGCTTGCCGCCCTGAAGCGCGGGCTTCAGCAGGTTCGAGGCGTCCATCGCCCCGCCCGAGGTGGCCCCGGCACCGATCACGGTGTGGATTTCGTCGATGAAAAGCACCGCGTCCGGGTGGTTTTCAAGTTCCGACACGACCGCCTTCAGACGTTCTTCGAAGTCGCCGCGATAGCGCGTGCCCGCAAGCAGCGCGCCCATGTCGAGCGAGAAGATCGTGGTTTCCGAAAGCACTTCCGGCGTCTCGCCCGCTTCGATCTTCTTGGCGAGGCCTTCGGCGATGGCGGTCTTGCCCACGCCGGGATCGCCCACCAGAAGCGGGTTGTTCTTGCGGCGGCGGCAAAGCACCTGAATGCAACGCTCGACCTCTTGATCGCGGCCGATCAGCGGGTCGATGTCGCCTTTGCGCGCCTTGGCGTTCAGATCGACACAGTATTTCCCGAGCGCGGAATCCTTGGCCTCTTCTTCCGGGGCCTCGTTGGTCGCTTCCTCGAAATCCGGGGTGCCGGAAACGGGGCGGGTTTCGCCGTAGGACGGGTCTTTGGCCACACCATGCGCGATGTAGTTCACCGCGTCGTAGCGCGTCATGTCCTGTTCTTGCAGGAAATAGGCCGCGTTGCTTTCGCGTTCCGCGAAGATCGCGACCAGCACGTTGGCCCCGGTCACTTCGGTCCGGCCCGAGGACTGGACGTGGATCGCGGCCCGCTGGATCACGCGCTGGAATGCGGCGGTCGGAACGGCTTCCGACCCTTCGATGTTCGTCTCGAAGGCCGACAATTCCTCGTCGATGTATTTCAGCAGCGTCCCCCGAAGGTCTTCCAGATCCACGCTACAGGCTTTCATCACACGGGCCGCGTCGGGCTCGTCGATGAGTGCCAGGAGCAGGTGTTCCAGCGTGGCCAGCTCATGCTGTCGTTCATTGGCATGAGCGAGTGCGGCATGGATGGCCTGTTCAAGCGTGTTGGAAAAGGATGGCAAGTGGTTCACTCCTCGTTTCCGGGGTCGCTGGACGGAGTGTGGCCCGTCCATTCGACCGTGGCCTCATAGTATTAAGGATCGGTTTTCCCAGCGGTTCTTCAAGTGTTTTCTGGCAGGAAAACGCTCACAGCCGGGTGATCGTTGCACGAAGGCCTAGAAATTATCCTTGGCCCGGCGAATTGCGGCGAAAACCTCGGCATCGCCGTCATGTTCCATATCCACGGCCTTCTTCATCTCCGGCAGCCCGGCGCGAAGGAACGGATTGGTCGCTTTTTCGAGCGACAGCAGCGACGGAACGGTGAATTCGCCGTTCTCGCGCAGTTTCGTCGTCTGTTCGGCGCGGTGGATCAGGTCGGCATTCTGCGGCTCGACCGACAGCGCGAAGCGGGCGTTGGCCGCCGTGTATTCGTGGCCCGAACAGATCAGCGTGTCGTCAGGCAACGCCATCAGCCGCGACAGGGTGCCCCACATCTGCTCCGGCGTGCCCTCGAACAGCCGGCCGCAGCCAAGCGCCATCAGGCTGTCGCCGGTGAAGGCGGCTTTCGAGTCGGGCATGTAGAACGCGATGTGGCCGATGGTGTGACCGTCCGCGGCGAACACCTGAACCTCGTGACCTGCGAAACTCAGCGCGTCGCCGGGTTCGACCGCCTTGTCGAGCGCGGGCAGGCGCCCCGCATCGTGTTTGCCGCCGACCACCCGGCAGCCGTAGGCCGCGCGCAGATCGTCCACGCCTTCGATGTGGTCGCCGTGATGGTGCGTGATGAACAGATCGGTCAGGGTCCAGCCCCGCGCGTCGAGTTCGGCCTTGATCGGCGCGGTTTCGGGCGCGTCGAATAGCACCGTCTCGCCCGTCGCCGCGTCATGGACGAGGAAGGCGTAGTTGTCGGAGCGGCAGGGGATGGTGATGAGTTCGAGCGTCATGTCGAGATGAATATGGGGGCCGGGGGGCGCTGGCTCAAGAGGGGATTTGCCCCCTGTTCACGGGGCGAGGATCGTCTAACCTGCGCCATATGCATCTGGACGCACAGGATCTTCGCGCTTTCTACTACCGTTCGGCCCTTGGCCGCGTGGCGCAGAAGAACATCCGTGACGAGGTTTGCCGGCTCTGGTCCGGTTCCGCCAAGGGGCAGACCGTGCTCGGCTATGGCTTCGCGGCACCGCTGTTGCGCCCGTTTCTGGCCGATGCCCGCCGCGTGATCGCGCTGATGCCCGCGCCGCAGGGGGTCATGGCGTGGCCTGCCGGAATGCCCAACGTGTCGGTTCTGTGCGAAGAGGTGCTTTGGCCCATCGACACCGGCGTGGCCGACAAGCTCATCATGCTTCATGGGCTCGAGACCTCGACGAACGCGCCGACCCTGTTGGACGAGGCCTACCGTGTGCTCGGACCCGGTGGGCGCGCGCTGTTCATCGTGCCGAACCGCGCCGGGCTGTGGTCGCGGTCGGACAACACGCCCTTCGGCTATGGTCGCCCCTATTCGACCGGGCAGCTCGAACATCAGCTTCGCGACCACGGCTTCGCGATCGAGCGGCATTCTGCCGCACTCTATCAGCCGCCCACCCATCGCCGTTTCTGGCTCAAGACCGGACCGATGTGGGAAAAGGTCGGGGCAGGGGCCCCGCGCATGGCGGGGGGCGTTCTGCTGGTCGAGGCCTCGAAACAGGTGAAGGCACAGCACCGACCGGGGCTGCCGGAGGCGGTAAAGCGCCCACTCAGCGTGTTGGAGGGGCTTGGCGCGCCCGAGCCGGGGCGGCAAGCTGGCCGGACGGCCAAGGGATTCGGTCCCTGTCCGTGAACATCCGGTCCGAAGGCCTGACAATCACAAGCCGGACGCCCTATTTCGCACGCACCCACGCCTACTTTCTATATGTTGGCGCAAAACCCCGTCATGCGTATTGCGGGCTTGGGATTGCTCTGCTAGACCCCCGCTGAATTTCAGATCGCTCGCAAAAATGCGGCATCGAGAGGCCGCCCCTGACTGCGCTCGCAGCCAAAGGATGGGGCTAAAGACATCGGAAGGGTGGACGTGTCCGAACCAGCTTCGATCACTTCTGGGATTGCCCAGCGTTACGCGACGGCCGTTTTTGAACTGGCCAAGGAAGAGAACTCCCTCAAGGCGGTGGAAGGCGACCTCGACCAGCTCGACGGCGCCCTCGCCGACAGCGCCGACTTCGCGCGCCTGATCCACTCGCCGGTCTATGGCCGCGACGCTCAGGCCGCGGCGATCAAGGCGCTCGCCTACAAAATGGGGCTTTCCAAGCAGATGACCGGCGTGCTCGCCGTCATGGCGCAGAAACGCCGCCTGTTTATCCTGCCGCAACTCATCGCCAAGCTTCGCGAGATGATCTCGGAAGACAAAGGCGAAGTCGTGGCCGACGTGACCGCCGCCAAGGCGCTCACCAAAGCCCAGCAGGACAAACTTGCCAAGGCGCTCAAGGCGTCGGTCGGCAAGGACGTGAAAATCAACATGGCCGTGGATGAAAGCCTCATCGGCGGCCTTATCGTGAAAGTCGGGTCCAAGATGATCGATAGCTCGATCGCTTCGCGCCTGAACGCACTCCAGAATTCCATGAAAGAGGTCGGATAAGAGAATGGGTATCCAAGCTTCCGAGATTTCTGCGATCCTCAAGGACCAGATCAAGAACTTTGGCCAGGAGGCCGAGGTGGCCGAAGTCGGTCACGTGCTCTCCGTCGGTGACGGTATCGCCCGTGTCTATGGCCTCGACAACGTGCAGGCCGGTGAAATGGTCGAATTCCCCGGTGGCATCCGGGGCATGGCGCTGAACCTCGAAGCCGACAACGTCGGTGTCGTTATCTTCGGTTCGGACCGTGACATTAAAGAAGGCGACACCGTCAAGCGCACGAACTCGATCGTGGACGTGCCGGTCGGTGACGCGCTGCTCGGCCGCGTGGTCGACGGTCTCGGCAACCCGATCGACGGCAAAGGCCCGATCGAAGCGAAAGAGCGTGCCGTGGCCGACGTGAAGGCCCCGGGCATCATCCCGCGTAAGTCGGTGCACGAGCCGATGGCGACCGGCCTCAAGTCGGTGGACGCGATGATCCCGATTGGCCGTGGCCAGCGTGAACTTATCATCGGCGACCGTCAGACCGGCAAGACCGCCGTGGCGCTCGACACGATCCTGAACCAGAAGTCGTACAACGACGCCGCCGGCGACGACGAGTCGAAGAAGCTCTACTGCGTCTACGTCGCCGTCGGTCAGAAACGTTCGACCGTCGCCCAGCTCGTCAAGAAGCTGGAAGAGACCGGCGCCATCGAATACTCGATCATCGTCGCCGCGACCGCGTCGGACCCCGCGCCGATGCAGTACCTCGCCCCCTACACCGCGACCGCGATGGGCGAATACTTCCGCGACAACGGCCGTCACGCGCTGATGATCTACGACGATCTGTCGAAACAGGCCGTCGCCTACCGTCAGATGTCGCTGCTTCTGCGTCGTCCGCCGGGGCGTGAAGCCTATCCGGGTGACGTGTTCTACCTTCACTCCCGCCTGCTGGAGCGTTCGGCGAAGCTGAACGAAGACTTCGGTGCCGGTTCGCTGACGGCTCTGCCGATCATTGAAACGCAGGGCGGCGACGTTTCGGCGTTCATTCCGACCAACGTGATCTCGATCACCGACGGCCAGATCTTCCTGGAAACCGAACTGTTCTATCAGGGTATCCGCCCGGCCGTGAACACCGGTCTGTCGGTGTCGCGCGTGGGTTCGTCGGCTCAGACGAAAGCCATGTCCTCGGTCGCCGGTCCGGTGAAACTGTCGCTCGCCCAGTACCGCGAGATGGCCGCGTTCGCCCAGTTCGGTTCCGACCTCGACGCCGCCACCCAGCAGCTGCTGGCCCGTGGCGCGCGCCTCACCGAGCTCATGAAGCAGCCGCAGTATTCGCCGCTGACCAACGCCGAAATCGTCTGCGTCATCTACGCCGGCACCAACGGCTTCCTCGACAAGCTGCCGGTCTCGGCCGTGGCGAAGTTCGAAAGCGGTCTTCTGAACCACCTGCGGTCCAAGCATGCTGACCTGCTGAAGGACATCACCGAGAACGACCGCAAGGTGAAAGACGATCTGGCGGACAAGATCAAAGCCGCCATCGAAGAATTCGCAGCGGGCTTCACGGCCTGATCCCGGTTAACTTCCTGAGGAGGCAGTCATGCCAAGTCTTAAGGACCTGAAAAACCGGATCGACACCGTCAAGTCGACGCGGAAGATCACCAAGGCCATGCAGATGGTCGCGGCGGCCAAGCTCCGCCGCGCCCAGGAAGCGGCCGAGGCGTCGCGCCCGTACACGGAACGGTTCAACGCCGTTCTGGGCGGGCTCGCCAAGGCGTCGGCGGGGTCCGACGCCGCGCCGATCCTTCTGCGGGGCACGGGATCCGATCAGGTGCAGCTTCTCGTCGTCATGACCGCCGAGCGCGGTCTGTGCGGCGGCTTCAACTCGTCGATCGTGAAACTTGCCAAGCAGCGGGCCGAAAAGCTCACGGGCGAAGGCAAGACGGTCAAGATCCTGACGGTCGGCAAGAAAGGCCGCGAACAGCTCAAGCGTGATTACGGCGATCTGCTGATCGGTCACGTCGATCTGTCCGAGGTCAAGAACATCGGCTACGCGAACGCGCAGGAGATCGCGAACGATCTGCTCGCACGTTTCGATGCGGGTGACTTCGACGTCGCGACGATCTTCTACAACCGTTTCGAAAACGTGGTGTCGCAGATTCCGACCGCCGTTCAGGTGATCCCGGCCAAGTTCGACACCCCGTCGGAGAGCGACGAGACCGGCTACGTCTACGATTACGAGCCGTCCGAGGAAGAGGTGCTCGCCACGCTGCTGCCCAAGGGCGTGGCAACGGCGATCTTCTCGGCGCTGCTCGAGAATGGCGCGTCCGAACAGGGCGCACGCATGTCGGCGATGGACAACGCCACGCGCAACGCGGGCGAGATGATCGACAAGCTGACGATCGAGTACAACCGCTCGCGTCAGGCCGTCATCACCAACGAGCTGATTGAAATCATTTCGGGCGCCGAGGCGCTCTAAGGGAACCGGAGAAACACAAGATGGCAAACGCAAAAGGCAAAGTGACTCAGGTCATCGGCGCCGTCGTCGACGTGCAGTTCGAGGATCACCTTCCGGCGATCCTTAACGCGCTTGAAACTGATAACAACGGCAACCGTCTCGTCCTCGAAGTGGCGCAGCACCTTGGTGAGAACACCGTGCGCACCATCGCGATGGACGCGACCGAAGGTCTCGTGCGCGGTCACGAAGTGGCCGACACCGGCAAGCCGATCTCGGTTCCGGTTGGCACCGCCACGCTGGGCCGCATCCTGAACGTCACCGGCGACCCGGTGGACGAAAAGGGCCCGATCGAAGCCGACGAATACCGCCCGATCCACGCGGACGCGCCCGACTTCGACGAACAGGCGACCGAGGCCGAAATCCTCGTCACCGGCATCAAGGTCATCGACCTGCTGGCCCCCTACTCGAAGGGCGGCAAGATCGGCCTCTTCGGCGGCGCCGGCGTGGGCAAGACCGTTCTCATTCAGGAACTCATCAACAACATCGCCAAGGTGCACTCGGGTCTGTCCGTGTTCGCCGGTGTGGGTGAGCGGACCCGTGAGGGCAACGACCTCTACCACGAGATGATCGAATCCGGCGTTCTGACCCCGGACAACCTGCCGGACTCGAAGATCGCTCTGGTCTACGGCCAGATGAACGAGCCGCCGGGTGCCCGTGCCCGTATCGCGCTGACCGGCCTGACGCTGGCCGAGCAGTTCCGCGACGCGACCGGGACCGACGTTCTGTTCTTCGTCGACAACATCTTCCGCTTCACGCAGGCGGGTTCGGAAATGTCGGCGCTTCTGGGTCGTATTCCGTCCGCCGTGGGTTACCAGCCGACGCTGGCCACCGACATGGGCGCGATGCAGGAACGCATCACCTCGACCAAGAATGGCTCGATCACCTCGATCCAGGCCGTGTACGTGCCCGCGGACGACCTTACCGACCCGGCACCGGCCACGACCTTCGCCCACCTCGACGCGACGACCGTGCTTAACCGCGCGATCTCGGAACTCGGCATCTACCCCGCCGTGGACCCGCTCGACTCCACCTCGCGTCTCATGGACCCGCTGGTGATCGGTGACGAGCACTACAAGGTCGCCCGTGACGTTCAGGGAATCCTCCAGCGCTACAAGTCGCTTCAGGACATCATCGCCATTCTCGGCATGGACGAACTGTCGGAAGAAGACAAACTCACCGTGGCCCGCGCCCGTAAGATCCAGCGTTTTCTCTCGCAGCCCTTCGATGTTGCGAAAGTGTTCACCGGTTCGGACGGCGTTCAGGTTCCGCTCGAGGACACGATCAAATCGTTCCGCGCGGTTGTGGACGGCGAATACGACCACCTGCCCGAGGGCGCCTTCTACATGGTCGGCGGCATCGACGAGGTGATCGCCAAAGCCGAGAAGATGGCCGCGGACGCTGCGTAATCAGTCCTCCCCCGGCCCGCGCCGGGGGGCGGCTCCTATCAGGAGACATACATGGCTGACATGATGCAATTCGACCTGGTGTCGCCGGAACGCCGCCTGACCTCGACCGAGGCCAGCGCCGTGCAAATCCCCGGCGCCGATGGCGACTTCACGGCGATGGCGCAACACGCGCCGACCATCGCGACCCTGCGTCCGGGCATCGTCACGGTGCAGGGTGCTGGTGGTGAAGAGAAATACGTCGTGACCGGCGGCTTCGCCGAGGTTACGCCGGACGGCACCACGGTTCTGGCCGAGCGTGCCATGCCCGCGGGCGAAGTGACGCAGGACATCATCGACGACTTCGTCGCCACCGCCGTTGCCGCGCGCGACAACGCGACGCCCGAGATGCTGGACCAGCTGTCCAAGCAGGTGGGCGACATCGCCCTCGTCGCGTCCGAGCTGGGCCTGCAAAGCAAAGCATAAGAAGAACCCGAACGACCGGGGGACAGTAAAGGCCCTGCATCTGCGGATGCGGGGCCTTTTCTTTGCGCCACCGGCGCCCGGTTAGTGCGGCTGTCCCATCATCCGCTCATGCACCGCCATCATGCCCCGCTCGGCCATGTCCGAGACTTCGGCGGCATGGGTGTGGAGCGCGGCCACCAGTTCGGGATCGTCCGAGGTCTGCACGACGACGATCCCCTCGTCGGTCACCTCGATTTCGGTCTCCAGCGCCTCGGCCCGCTCGAAGAAGATGTCGAGCGTCGGGCTCTGGATGATGATGCGCGGATCGTCCTTGGCATCGACCCGGCCGATCATCCCGACCACATGGCTGACCAACACTTCCATCACTTCGGGGTCTGACGACCGCGTGACGCTGCGGATGCCGTTCGGCAGGTTCTCAACCTCTCGCGTGATCGTCTGGAAGTTCCGAAACATGACCGCAAGCTCGGCGCTTTCCTCGGGCGTCGCGTTTTCGCCGAACAGGCCCGGCATGTTCACTTCGTCATGCCCGGTCCCGTCGGCACCGTGCATGTGGGACATGCCGCCCATATGCCCCTGCTGGGCCAGCGCGGGCGAGGACAGGCAAAGGGCTAGGGCTAGGGCAGTGGACATTCGGAACATGGTGATCTCTCCCAAGACTGGTTGAAAGAGTTATATGCAAGAAAACGAATGCAGGAAATGACGTTTGCGCTACCCGCCCTGCGGACCCGTGGGGAGGCCAACGTAGCTGAACGCCCCCAATTCGCGCAGCAGCTTCCGGCGCATCGCCTCTTCGTAGTCGTTGTAGCTGTTCGTCGGTTGCACGAAGGCACCGGGGCCTTGGATTACCGATTGCAGATAGTATCGGACCACGGTCGGATCGCCGTCGGTGATGACCAGACCGTTCACCGTGACCAATGACATATCGTGGGCGACATAGGCGCTGGCCGGGGGGAAGCCGTCGTTGTTCACACCGTCGCCGGATACGTCGATGACCTGGCGATCGCAGGTCTCCGGCGCGGCCTTCAACAGGTTCAGCGCATGTCCCAGCGCATAGCCGAGCGACGTTGGGAACTCCGCCACCTGCCGTGGCGTGGCCCGCAGCTCCCCCGCGACGGCGGCAAGCGCCGCGCCACCGGCGACGAATGTCCACGGGAGTTGTTCATACTGATGGCGTGCACCGCTCCACTCGAAAATCGACAGCCAGATGCCGCCCTGCGCCTCGACCGCCCGCACGACCTCGGGGTCGGTGAGGGCCCGCGCCAGACCTTCCTGCTGCAAGTCGTATTCCCGCGCATCGACCGAGGCCGACACATCGAGCGCGAGGACCAGCGATAATTTGCAAGCCGCCGCAGGGGCGGCGACCAAGGCCAGCCCGGCCGTCAGGGCCATGCGGCGCAGGAAAGGTCGCGGTGTCATGGCGCGATAGTAGCACGACCTGCGAAGCGCACCAAAAATTTGCCGATGGGCGTCGTGCGCGGGTCACGAAATGGCCCGTTTCGGATGGCAGGATCTGGCGTGTTAAATGGTTTTCGGAGACTCGCCATGACGGTCAAGGCCTTCACGTTCTTCGCACTTTTCGCGATTCCCCTGCCGGTTCAGGCGCAACCCTATTCGACCTCGATGGCCCAATGCGCCGGGCTTTACGACGCGCTGACCCGCCTGATGACCAGCGTCGACAAGCAGGAATCGCTCGCCGTGGCGGCGTCCAGATACCTCGGTTCCGCGCGCGCTCAGGCGATGCGCGAAGGGCGAAATGATCCGGAAAAGGCGGTCGAGGCGACGTATTCCTCGACCCGCGACGAATGGATCGCCAAGGGCGCCCGCATCGTCTTTTCGCAGGAGTCTCATGACTGGGCCGCCTATTGCCGGTCCTTCGCGCAGGATCAAGGCATCGACCTTGGGTTGTCCTGAGCGGCAAAGTCGCGGCGGCACGCCCCAAAATCGTTGATCCGGCACGGGCATGGCCCTAGCAAAAGCCATGTCGAACGACCGCGCCCTCTGGTTCATCCTCGCCACCATCCTGATCGACGCGATCGGGGTGGGGCTGATCTTTCCACTGATGCCGGACCTGATGGACCGCGTGGGCGCCGGGGGCGCGTCGAACGGCGCCGTGCTGGGCGGTATCCTGATGGCGGCCTATGCGGCGACGCAGTTCCTGTGCGCGCCCGCCGTGGGGGGATTGTCCGATGCCGTCGGTCGCAAGCCCGTGCTGCTCGTCGCCCTCGCCACGCTGGCCATCGACTATGTCATCATGGCGCTCGCGACGAGCTTTTGGCTCCTGCTCGTGGGCCGGCTCCTCGCCGGTGTCGCGGGTGCGACCTACATCACGGCGACCGCCTATCTCGCCGATATCTCGACGCCTGAAAAGCGGGCCGCGAATTTCGGGTTGATCGGCGCGACCTTCGGCATCGGTTTCGTCCTTGGCCCCGCACTCGGCGGTCTACTTGCGGGTATCGACGTGACCGCGCCGTTCTGGGTCGCCGCCGCGCTGTCGGCTGCGAATGTCGCCTTCGGCCTCGCCGTCCTGCCCGAAAGCCTCGCCCCCGCCAAACGCCGGGCCTTCCGCGCCAGCGACCTCAATCCGTTCGGCGCGATCCGCGATGCGTTCCGGATGCCCGCGCTCGCGCTGCCGCTTGCCTGTATGTTCGTCTTCGAATTCGCCAACATGGTCTACCCGACCCTTTGGGCTTTCTGGGGGCGCGAGGCGTTCGACTGGTCCGCGACCCTGATCGGCGGCACGCTTGCGGCCTACGGGGTCGGGGTCGCGCTCACGCAGGGTCTTGTCCTGCCCGCCCTCCTGAAACGGATGAGCGAGCACGGCGTCCTCACCTTCGCGCTGTTGACCGGCACCGTCGCCGCCTTCGCCTTCGGTTTCACGACCGCGCCCTGGCTGGTCGCCGTGATCCTTCCCATCGCCTGCCTCTCCGACATGGCCCCACCGACGCTGACCGCGATCATGGCAAACGCCACGGACGAGGATCGGCAGGGCGTGCTGCAAGGTGTCATCGCCTCGCTGGGCTCGCTCGCCGCGATCTTCGCGCCGCTTCTGATGACCCCGCTCTTTCGCCACTACGCCGGCCCCGACACGCCGTTCCACATGCCGGGTGCCCCCTTCCTGTTCGCGGGCTTCCTGATGCTTCTCATCTTCCCCGTTGTGAACCGGATACGCCTGCGCACGGAAACCGCCTCAGGGGCTTGAACGATTTGCACTTTTCGGGGCACCCTGCCCCCGGGCGGGCGAAAAAAGAAGCAGGTTTCGCACATGTGGCGTATCAGAACCCATCGTATGGGCATCGACAGCGGATCGAAGGTGTTGTTCTCGGACTTCGTGACCGATGGCGCCATGTGGACGGGCGAGGGGGATCGAGAAATCCGGATGCTCATCCCGTTCTCGGAAAAATTCGTGACCGCGCCTGCGGTGATGGTCGGCATGTCGATGTGGGACATCGACGCCGAAACCAACTCCCGCATCGACATTTCGTCGGACAACGTGACGCCCGAGAATTTCGAGATCGTGTTTCATACGTGGGGCGACACCAAGGTCGCCCGCATCCGCGCCGACTGGATCGCCTTCGGCGAAGTCGGTGACGAAGACGACTGGGACGTGCCCTAGGTCGTCTCCGACCTTGAAACTCAGCTATAGAGCGTTTCGTACAGCGGCTGGAGCGTTTCGTGTTCGAACAGCGACGACACCGACGTGCCGCCCCAGATGTTCAGGATCGCCTGCGCGAAGATCGGGGCCAGCGGCACGATACGGATGTTCGGCGCCGCGGCCACTTCCGGCGTCGCGGCGATCGAGTCGGTCAGCACGAGGCTTTTCAGCTTCGACGCCGTCACCCGTTCGACCGCCGGGCCGGACATGACGCCGTGGGTGATATAGGCGTGCACCTCGGCCGCGCCGCTGTCCATCAGCACGTCGGCGGCCTTGCACAGCGTTCCGGCGGTGTCGCAGATGTCGTCGACGATGATGCAGCGTTTGCCGGTCACGTCGCCGATCACGTTCATCTCGGCCACTTCACCCGCCTTCTCGCGGCGCTTGTCCACGATGGCCAGCGGCGCTTCGATACGCTTGGCGAGTTCACGGGCACGGGCCACGCCGCCGACGTCGGGCGAGATCACCATGACGTCGTCGAGGCAGTCCTTGAAGTGGTGGCGCACGTCCAGCGCGAAGACCGGGCTGGCGTAAAGGTTGTCCACCGGAATGTCGAAGAACCCCTGAATCTGCGTCGCGTGCAGGTCCATGGTCAGAACCCGCTCGATCCCGGCCTGCGTGATCATGTTGGCGACCAGCTTGGCGCTGATCGGCGTGCGCGCCTTGGTCCGGCGATCCTGACGGGCATAGCCGAAATACGGAATGACCGCCGTGATCCGGCCCGCCGACGAGCGGCGCAGGGTGTCCGAGATGATGAGCAGTTCCATCAGGTTGTCGTTCGCAGGGCGCGAGGTCGACTGGATGATGAACATATCCTCGCCGCGCACGTTCTCGTGCACCTCGACGAAAACTTCGGCGTCGTTGAACCGTTCGACGCGGGCATCGACCAGCTTGACGGCCGATCCGCGATGGATCGACATCCGCCGCGCGACCGCCTCGGCCAGTTTCAGGTTGGCATTGCCCGAAATGAGCTTGGGTTCGGTGAGTGCTGGCATGGAGGTATCCCCGGCTGTCCATGTAACAGAATCGCGACCGCTCGCGTTGACTTCGCTTAACACCGGGCTAGGGTCATGGCCACAGGCGGCACGGGCGAGGGGGCGATATGCCGAAAATAGACTACTATTTCAGCACGATTTCACCCTACACCTACCTGGCTGGCCCCCGGTTTCGCGCGATTTGCGAGGCGCACGGGGCCGACGTCATGCTTAAACCCTTCGACATCGTGGGTCTGTTTCCGCGTACGGGCGGCAAGCCGCTGGCCGAACGGCACCCGTCGCGGCAGGCCTACCGCCTCGTCGATCTGGAGCGACAGGGCAAGAAGGCGGGTCTTCCGATCCACGTGCAGCCCGCGCATTTCCCGACCAATGCCGCGCCCAGTTCCTACGCGATCATCGCGGCGGCGAAGGCCGGGGGCGGCGACATCCTGTCGCTGGTGCAAGGCATCCTCGCCGCCTGCTGGGCCGAGGAAAAGAACATCGCCGAAGACGACGTCATCAAGGCCTGCCTGGCCGACGCGGGCTTCGACCCGTCGCTTGCCGACACCGGGCTTTTCACCGGGGCCGAGGTCTATGGCCGCAACCTCGAGGACGCGATCAATGCCGGGGTCTTCGGCGCGCCTTTCTTCATCGTGGACGACACCGAGAAATTCTGGGGACAGGACCGATTGGAGGATCTGGACCTGTTCCTCAAAGGTGACTTGTGATGGAGGGCGGGCCACCGCTCACCACCGTCGCGGGGCATCCGACCCACGTCGTGCGCGTGGGGTCCGGGGTGCGGCGCGCGCTGTTCATCCATTGCTCGCTCGCCCATTCCGGTGCCTGGACCGGGGTCGAGGCCGCGCTTCTGGACAAACTTCAGATGACCGCGTTCGACCGGCCCGGACATGGCCGCTCGGCCCCGTGGGTAGGGGGCGAGGACGGGGCGGCGCTCCATACCCTCGTCACAAATATCGCCGGGAAGCTGATCGACAAGCGGGCCGATGTCATCGGCCACAGCTACGGCGCGACGGTCGCGCTGCGGCTCGCGATGGAATGGCCCGAGCATGTGCGCAGCCTCGTCATGATCGAACCGGTGTTCTTCGCCGCGATCCGTGGCACGCCGGACTATGACGCGGCCAAGGGGATGATCGACACCCTGCGCGGCCTGATCGCCAAGGGCGACCGGATGCAGGCGGCGCAGATCTTTCACGACGCGACCAACCCGGATCTTCCGTTCACAAGACTGTCCGACGACCGTCAGAAGCGCCTCGCCTCGCGCATCGACATCGTGGTCGAGGAAAGCCCCGCCACCTTCGACGACACCGCCGGGATGCTCGATCCGGGGCGGCTGGAGAAAATCAAACAGCCCGTTCTGCTTCTGGAAAGCGCGAACCCGCCCGTCGGTGTGCGCGCGGTGCACGAAGCGCTCTGCGCCCGCATCCCGCAGACGCAGCGGGTCATCATCGCGGGCGCCGGTCACATGGCGCCCCTGACCCACCCCGAAAACGTGGCGGGCGAGATCACGGCCTTTTTGAAAATCTAGCCGCGCAGAACGGTCAGGAACTGGTCGAGCGCCGCATCGCTCATCGACCAGTCGCAGACGAGCCGCGCGGTCAGCCTGTCTTCCTCCGCCGCACCGTCGAGGTCGCCGTCCCACATATAGTAGTAGGCGCCGGCATCGAAGAGCCGCCGATGGTCCGCCACCCGCATCGTCGGAAACATCATGTTGCCCGACGGCGCATAGGCGAATGTGATGTCGTTCATCCCCTCCATCGCGTCCTGCAACCGCTGGCGCGATGCGTTGGCGGCCCGTGCGAGGTCAAGCCAGCGCCCGCCTTCGAGATAGGGCAGGAACTGCGCCGCGAGATAGCGTTGCTTGGAAAACAGGTGTCCGCCTCGCTTGCGCCGAAGCTCGAATTCCCATGCCTTCTCGGGGTCGAAAAAGACCACGGCCTCTGCCCCCATCAGCCCGTTCTTGGTGCCGCCGAAGCTGACGACATCCACGCCCGCCTTCCACGTCATCTCTGCCGGGCTGCATCCCAGCTCGACAAGCGCATTGGCGAAACGGGCCCCGTCCAGATGCACGGGAAGGTCGTATTCCTTCGCCACGGCACAAAGGCCGCGCAGATCGTCGAGGGCGTAGATGGTTCCACGCTCGGTGATCTGGGTGATCGACACAGGCCCGCGCTGCGGCCCATGAACGCCGCGCGTTTCCTCGCCCGCGATCACCCGGCGCAGATCCTCCGCCGTCATGCGCCCGTCGGTGGTCGGCACCAGCGTCAGCTTGGCCCCGCCCGTGTAGAATTCCGGCGCGTTGCATTCGTCCTCATGGATATGGGCGGTATCCGTGCAGAAAACGGTGTGGAACGGTTGCGCATAGGTGGCGAGCGCAAGCGCGTTGGCCGCCGTCCCCGTCGCGACGAAATAGACGGCGGCCTCGGGGGCTTCGAACACCTCCCGCACAGCCGCCACGGCCCGCGCGGTCACGTCGTCGGCACCATATCCGCCGGTATAACCTTCGTTGGCTTCCGTCAGGGCCTCGATCACGCTCGGATGCACCGGGCCACCGTTGTCGGACGCGAAAAACATCACAGCTCCTCTTCGATCACGTAGTCTTCCCAGTCCTCTTCCGGGACTTCGAATTCGGGCACGGTCCAGCCGCGCACCGATTGGCCGGCCTCGTGCGTGCTGTCCGGGGTGCCGGTCAGCAGCGGGTGCCAGTCGGGCAGGGGCTTGCCTTCGTGCCGCAGGCGATAAGCGCAGGTGCGGGGCATGAAGTAGCCGACCTTGTCCATGTTGTCGGGCCGCAGCACGATGCATTCGGGCACGAACTGCAACCGGATGTCGTATTGCGCGCAGCGGCAGGTCTGGTTGTCCAGAAGGCGACAGGCCACGCTGGTGAACACGACCTCGCCCGTCTCGTCGTCTTCCAGCTTGTTCAGGCAGCACTTGCCGCAGCCATCGCACAGCGCCTCCCACTCTGTCGGGGTGAGGCTGTCGAGCGGCAGGGTCCAGAAGTTCTTGCGCAGGCGAGTCGTCATCCGGCGACAGTCGCGCAGCGGTGCGAGAATGGAAAGGGGCGGAACCGCCTGCGGCGGGCGACCGCCTTGTTAGGGGCCTCGCAAGATTTCGGAAGAACAACTTAAGGTAGAGTTTTGCCTTGCGCCCTACCGGGAGTTGAATATGCTTTCTGGCACACAAGGGAGGCGCGAATTGATCCTGAGCCACATGCGAAACGCGCAGGTTGCTGAAGGGGTCCGCGCCCAGATCGACCTGCATCTCGACCGTGTGCGGCGCAGGCTTGGCTTCGACGTGGTTTTCGTGGCCCGCGTGGCCGGTGGCGAACGGCGGATCGAGGCGATGTCGGCGGCTCCGGGGTTCCCCACGGACCACAGGGTCGGAGAGGTGCGTGCGCTGCGCGATTGCCCGGTGGTTCTGGCGGCAGCACTCCGCGACCCGGCGGCTTTCGCGGGCCAGATCTCGGAGGCGGATGCGGGGCCGGACGCGCCAGACACGGTGGTGGGTGTGGCGCTTCATGCCTCCAACGGCAGCCTCTTCGGCGCGCTCGGGGGGATCGTTTCGGCACCCGTGGACATGGCCGCCATCACAACGGCAGCCGCCGCGATGGCGGTCAGCCTCGACCTGTTGCATGACCACGCCGTCGCCGCGCAACGCGTTCGCGGCTTGCTGCACGAGGTCATTCGCGAGCAGCGGTTCTACCCAGTGTTCCAGCCGATCATCGATGTCGCGACCGGAGACGTGATCTACCGCGAGGGCCTGACGCGGCTCGACACCACCGACGACACGAGCGTGCCGCAACTGCTTGCCGCCGCGCATTCCGTCGGCATGGGGCCGGCGCTGGAGCTTGCCTTCGCGCGCGCCATCATCGACGCGGACGAGGGCTGGGGGGACAATGCCGGGATCGCCGTCAACCTGTCCGAGACGACCTTGCACTCCGCCGAATTCGACAGGTTCCTGACCCAGGTCGAACCGGGCCTGACTGTCGAACTGACCGAGTATGAGCCTGTCAGGGACTATCGCGCACTTGCCGGTGTGGTCGCGCGGATGCGGGCGGCGGGCCTCAGCCTCGCCATCGACGATGCGGGGGCCGGCTATACCTCGCTGCGCCATATCCTCGACCTCAAACCCGACGTGCTCAAGATGGACGCGCAGCTCTCCACGCGGGTCGACACGGACCCCGAAGCGATCGCGCTGTTCCGCGCGCTTCAGACCTACTGCGACGAAACCGGCACCGTTCTGGTGATTGAAGGCGTCGAGCGGCACGAACAACTGGTCGCGTTGCAATCGGTCGGGGTGCGCTATGTGCAGGGATTTCACTTGGGCGAACCCGAGCCGCGCCTTGGCGCCCAGAGGGGCTAGGCAACGCATGTCGGGTGGTCTGAACCTTGGGAAACACAGTGGCGTTCCGAACGGCCGGAGCGCCTTGAAAATAGGCGATCCGACCGCGGAAAAACTGCGTAATTTTTGGGCTTTAGGTCCGGTTCGGACCTTACATGCCGTGGCGACCGAAGATGGTGCGGAAGGTCATGGCGATGATCCGCAATTCCATCCCGAAGCCCGCGTTGCGGATGTAGTTCAGGTCGCGCAACGTCTTGGCCCGCGTGGCGTCGATGCCGACCGCGTATCCCAGCGTGACCTGAGCCAGACCGCTGATCCCCGGACGCACCGAGTGACGTTCGGAATAGCGCGGGATTTCAGCCGCGAATTCGCAGGCGTGGTCGAAGGTGTCCGGGCGCGGCCCGATGACGCTCATTTCGCCCATCAGCACGTTCAGGGCCTGCGGAAGCTCGTCGGTCCGGGTCTTGCGAAGGATCTTGCCGAGCTTCGTGATCCGGTTGACTTCCAGAGGGTCCTTGGCGCTGCGCGTCGGGGCAGCCGCCTTGGTCATCGTCCTGAATTTCAACACTTTAAACGGCTTGCAGTCCTGGCCCATACGCTCCTGCCGGAAGAACAGGGGGCCGGGGTTCAGGAAAGGATTAACGATGAGCAACAGAAGCGCGACAACCGCGCCGATGCTCAACAGAACAAGACTAAACAAAATGTCGAAAATCCGTTTTGCCGCCCAGAATACGGGCGATCCACCGCGAAACCCTTCGCGCTTTAATTGCGCAGGTCTCGACTCATGAAAAGGCTCAAAACGAAACCCGACGTTCGGATCCGCTGACATGGTTACCCCCAGTGCTCAATCCGCCGCAATCAATCAATTTTTGGGATTTTGGCAGCCCACGTCGTCAATTTACTGCGCTGCGGCAATTTGTATAGGGTCTATTAAGCTATTTCTCCAAAACCGCTTTGGGTCGGCAAGAAATGGCGAGTCGGCGCTTAGAAATTGGGCGTTGGTGGGGGGAATCCGTGCGCAAAATCCAAGCTTATGGTTAACGCTATCGGAATTCGGGTGCAGGAATCGGCGTGCGGAGAGACTTAGTCGGCCGTGTCCGGGCCGGATTCGCCAAGCACTTCGGTCAGGGCGTCGAGTTCGCGCAACAGCGCCTGCGTGCGTTCCGTTCCGAATTCCGCGTGGATCGCCGCGAACACCGCCGCACTGTCGTCGGCCGCCGATGCGATCAGCGTCGCACCTGCCGGGGTGAGCGAGGCGAGGCTCCGCCGCCGGTCGTCCCGGTCGCGGCGCACGTCGATGTAACCGACTTCGCGAAGGGTCTTGAGGATGCGCGTCAGGGACGGGCCGAGGATCGCGGCGCGTTCGGCCAGGGTCGAGACGTCGAGCTCGCCCGACTCCTCCAGCACGCGTAGCACGCGCCATTGCTGCTCCGTCACACCGATCTGCCGCAACATCGGCCTGATCCGGAACATCACCGCTTCCCGTGCGCGCAAGAGCATGATGGGCAGCGACTTCCGCGTCGGGCTGAATGTCTGGCGGTCGGCGTCTTCTGACATCCACAAAGCTCCTAATCCGGTCCGAAACACATTAGGCGAGAGTGTCAGCCTGTAAAAGACGATCCCTTGCGCCTATAAATTTAACGTGTTAAATAAATAGGCAGGAGAGGAGAATCGCACCCATGCCGCACCTGATCGTCGAGTATTCGCCGGGTCTGGAAGACATCGTCGACATGCCCGCCGTTCTGGCGTCGCTGCATGACACGCTCCTGTCGCTCGACCCGTTCCCGACCGCTGGCATCCGCGTGCGCGCCTACCGCGCCGATCACGCCATCGTGGCGGACGGGCACCCCGACAACCACTTCTGCGCGCTGACGATGAACGTCGGCCACGGGCGCGAGACCGAAGTGCTCAAGGCGGCGGGCGACACCGTGTTCGCCACCGCGCAGGCCGCGTTCGCCGGCCCCCTCGGTCAGCCGCACTTCGCCCTATCCCTCGAAATCCGGGTCATCGACCCCGTCCTCACATGGAAAGACACGCCGATCCACGGCCGTCTCTCCAAGACCTGACAGGAGCCGACATGAGCGTTCTCGACGACAATATCGCCAAGGCACAGGGGTTCATGGCGCGGTTCCGCAAGGACGGCGTGATGAACCATATTGACGGGCAGAACGTCCCCGCCATGTCCGGTGAGACCTTCACCACGATCTCGCCGGTCGATCTGAGCGAGCTTGCCCCGGTCGCCCGTGGCGGCGCCGCCGACATCGACAACGCGGTCGCGGCGGCCAAGGCGGCGTTCCCCGCATGGTCGAAGACTCCGGGGGCCGAGCGGCGCAAGATCCTCATCAAGGTCGCCGAAGCCATCGAGGCGCGGGCCGAGGAAATCGCTTTCACCGAATGCATGGACACCGGGCAGGCGCTCAGGTTCATGTCCAAGGCCGCCATTCGCGGCGCCGCCAACTTCCGGTTCTTCGCCGATCAGGCCCCGACCGCCGAAGACGGGCAGGCGCTGCGCAATCCGACCCAGATGAACGTGACCTCGCGCCGCGCCATCGGCCCGGTCGGCGTCATCACCCCGTGGAACACGCCCTTCATGCTTTCGACGTGGAAGATCGCCCCGGCGCTGGCCGCCGGATGCACGGTCGTCCACAAGCCCGCCGAGTTTTCGCCGATGACCGCCAAGCTTCTGGTCGAGATCGCCGAAGAGGCGGGGCTGCCCAAGGGCGTGCTGAACGTGGTGAACGGGTTCGGTGAGGATGCGGGCAAGCGCCTGACCGAGCACCCCGACATCAAAGCCATCGCCTTCGTCGGCGAAAGCCGCACCGGGTCGATGATTATGGCGCAGGGTGCGGCGACGCTGAAGCGCGTGCATTTCGAGCTCGGAGGAAAGAACCCGGTCATCATCTTCGACGATGCCGATATCGACCGCGCCGTGGATGCGGCGGTCTTCATGATCTACTCGCTCAACGGCGAACGCTGCACCTCGTCCTCGCGGCTTCTGGTGCAGGACACGATCTATGACGAGGTGACGCGCCGCGTGGCCGAGGCTGCGGGGCGCATCAAGGTGGGCCACCCTCTCGACCCCGACACCGTGGTCGGCCCGGTCATCCACCCGGAGCACGAAGAAAAGGTCATGTCCTACTTCGCCAAGGCGCAGGAAGAGGGCGCGACCATCGCCGTGGGCGGGGCCAAGGTGGGCGAGCAGGGGTGCTACATCGCGCCCACGTTGTTCACGCGGGCCACGAACGACATGGCCATCGCGCAGGAAGAGATTTTCGGCCCGGTCCTGACGGCCATTCCGTTCAAAGACGACGCGGAAGCGCTCGAAATCGCGAACGGCGTGCAATACGGCCTCGCGGCCTATCTGTGGACCCGTAACCTCGACCGGGCGATGCGCATGACCGACGCGCTCGACGCGGGTATGATGTGGGTGAATTCGGAAAACATCCGTCACCTGCCATCGCCCTTCGGCGGCACCAAAGCCTCTGGCATCGGGCGGGACGGCGGCGATTGGTCCTTTGACTTCTACATGGAGACGGTGAACGTATCGTTCCCGCGCGCGGACCATAAAATCCCGAAACTCGGCGGGTGAGGCGCCATTTCGCATGACCGGAGGAGAGATGCGTCATGGGTGAAATCGTTCTGGCGGCCAAGATGACCCACGTTCCGACGATGCAGATGTCGGAGCAGGACGGGCCGATCAAGGGCAAGCGGCAGGCCGCGATCGACGGCCACTATGAAATCGCGCGCCGGGCCAAGGCGTTGGGCGCGGACACCGTCGTGATCTGCGACACGCACTGGCTGGTGAACGCGGGGTTTCATATCAATGCCAACGACAGGTTCGAGGGGCTTCTGACCTCGTCCGAGTTTCCGCAATTCATCCGCGACATGCCCTATAGCCACGCGGGCAACCCGGCGCTCGGCGATGCGATTGCCGAGGCGGCGTGCGAGATGGGCGTCTACACGCTCGCCCATCATCTCGACAGTCTCGACCTCGAATACGGCTCGCTGGTCCCGCTGTCGTTCATGAGCCGCGAACATGAGATGAAGGTGGTCTCCATCGCCGCCTTCTGCACTGTCCACAACCATGACGAGAGCCGTGTGCTGGGGGAGGCGATCCGCAAGGCGGTCGACGCCTCGGACGACAAGGTGTTGCTCGTCGCCTCCGGCAGCCTCAGCCACAAGATCTGGTCGAACAAGGACTACGCTCCGAACAACGGCACCTTCACGATCAGTTCCGAGTTCAATCGGCAGGTCGATCTCATGGTGCTCGAGATGTGGAAGCGCGGCGATCACGCGACCTTCCTCAAGATGCTCGGCGACTATGCCCTGCATTGCTCGGGCGAGGGCTCGATGCACGACACCGCCATGCTTTATGGTGCCCTCGGCTGGGATGCCTACACTGGCGAATGCGAGGTCGTCACCGACTATTTCCCATCCTCTGGCACAGGCCAGGTCAATGTCATCTTCCCGGTGCAGTAAGGAGCCCAGATGCCCATTCCCGCCCCGAACCTTTACCCGCCGTTCAACATCATCCGGCTGTCCCATGTCGATTTCGGCGTGCGCGATCTGGCGGCGTCCAAGGCGTTCTACGTCGATACGCTGGGCCTTCAGATCACGGACGAGGACGAGAGCACCGTCTATCTGCGCGCGATGGAGGAGCGGGGGCATCACTGCATGGTGCTTCACAAATCCACCGAGCCGCACGTCAAGGCGCTGTCGTTCAAGGTCTTCGACGAGGGCGAATTGGACAAGGCGCACGACTGGTTCAAGTCGCAGGGTCACGGGGTCGAGTGGGTCGAGCGCCCCTATCAGGGACGCACGCTCGCGACGCACGATCACCTCGGTATGCCCATCGAATTCTACTTCAAGATGGAGCGGCTGGAGCCGATCCACCAGAAATACGCGCTCTACAAGGGTGTGAAGCCGCTGCGCATCGACCACTTCAACTGCTTCGTGCCGAACGTGGACGAGGCGGTGGGCTTTTACAACGAGATCGGTTTCCGGGTGACCGAATACACCGAGGATGAGGAAAGCAAGCGGCTTTGGGCGGCCTGGACCCACCGCAAGGGAGGGGTCCATGACATCGCCTTCACCAACGGGACCGGCCCGCGCCTGCACCACACGGCGTTCTGGGTGCCGACACCTCTCAACATCATCGACCTGCTCGACCTGATGTCCACCACCGGCTATGTATCGAATATCGAACGCGGACCGGGGCGCCACGGCATTTCCAACGCGTTCTTCCTGTACATTCTCGACCCCGACGGGCACCGGATCGAGATTTACTGTTCGGACTATCAGACCGTGGACCCGGACCTCGAAGCGATCCGGTGGGATCTGAAAGACCCGCAACGTCAAACGCTCTGGGGCGCGCCTGCGCCGAAGTCGTGGTTCGAACATGGCTCGGTCTTCGAAGGGCTCGACGTCAGCGACTCCAACCTCGGCGCATCGCCGATCATCGCACCGTGAGGAGGGCGTCATGAGCAATCGCATCGCGGCCTTCCGGGCCGATGGCACCACCCGCTACGGCGTCGTCACCGACGAGGGCCTCATCGACCTGACCGATTTGGCGGGCTACGCGGACCTTCAGGCGGTCGTCGTGGACGGCGCTCTGGAAAAGGTGATCGCGCTGGCCGAGGGGCGCGCGCCCACTTTCGCGGCGGATGAGGCCGAGTTCCTGATCCCCATCGCTCGGCCTGAGAAAATCCTCTGCGTCGGCGTGAACTTCCCCGACCGCAACGCGGAATACAAAGACGGCTCGGCCCAGCCCAAGCACATGTCGCTGTTTCCCCGCTTTCCGCGCAGTTTCACGGGCCACGGCCAACCGCTCATCCGTCCGCCGGAAAACCACACGCTCGACTACGAGGGCGAGGTGGTCATCGTAATCGGCAAGGGCGGTCGCCGGATCGCGGCAGCGGACGCCTATGACCACATCGCCGCGCTCACCATCGCGAATGAAGGCACGATCCGCGACTGGGTGCGTCATGCGAAATTCAACGTCACGCAAGGCAAGAACTGGGACAACTCAGGGGCCATCGGCCCGTGGCTCGTCCCCTTCACCGATCCGGCGCAACTCGACGATGCCCGCATCGTGACGCGCGTGAACGGCGAGGTGCGGCAGGACGACGTGCTGGCCAACATGATGTTCCCCATCCGCGAAGAGATCGCCTATATCTCGACCTTCACCACGCTCATGCCCGGCGATGTAATCATCACCGGCACGCCGACCGGCGCGGGCGCGCGGTTCGATCCGCCGAAATACCTCGTCCCCGGCGACGTGGTCGAGGTCGAGGTGAACGGCATCGGCACCCTGACCAACACCGTGGCCGACGAATGACCCTGACGGACACCCAAGTCGAACAGGCGGCTGCCGACCTTTTGGCCGCAGAAGAGAGCCGCAGTCAGATCCGCCTCCTGTCGCTCCGCCACCCCGGCATGACGCTGGACGACGCCTACCGGATCCAGTCGGCCCAGATGGCGCAGAAACTGGCGGCGGGGCGGCGGATCGTCGGGTGGAAAATCGGCCTGACCTCCAAGGTCATGCAGGAGGCGCTGAAGATCGACACGCCGGACAGCGGCGTGCTTTTCGACGACATGATCTTTCCGAACGGCGGGACGGTGCCGGCAGGCCGGTTCATCCAGCCGCGGATCGAGGCAGAGATCGCGTTCGTGATGAAAGCGCCCCTGTCGGGTGAGGTCAGCCGCGACGACGTGATCGCGGCGACGGATTACGTCACCCCCTCGCTCGAAATCCTCGACACCCGCATCCTGCGCGCCGATCCCGACACGGGGACGCCCCGGATCATCACCGACACCGTTTCCGACAACGCGGCCAACGCGGGCATCGTGACCGGGGCGGAACGCAACCCGCCCGAGGCGTTCGACCTGCGCTGGACCGGCGCGATCCTCACCAAGAACGACGAAGTGGTCGCGACCGGCCTTGGCGCCGCCGTTCTGAACGACCCGGTGACGGGCATCGTCTGGCTCGCGCGGCGCATGGGGCAATACGGGCAGCGGATCGAGGCGGGGCAGGTGGTCTTGTCCGGCTCGTTCATCGCGCCTATCGAATGCCCATCCGGCACCCGCATCGCCGCCGACTTCGGCGCGTTCGGGTCCGTGGCGATCAACTTCGACTAGGGGAGGGGCCGATGCCCGCACCGACCAACCACTTCAAGGCGCGGCTCAAGTCCGGCGAAACGCAGATCGGCCTCTGGGTCTCGATGGGCGATGCGTCGGTGGCCGAACTCTGTGCACAAGCGGGTTTCGACTGGCTGGTGATCGATGGCGAACACGGCCCGAACGACCTTCTGTCGATCCGCGATCAGCTGCGCGCGGTCGGCACGACGACCTCCGCCGTGGTGCGCGCCCGCGACGACGACCGCGCTTTCATCAAGCAGCTTCTCGACGTCGGCGCGCAGACCATCCTCATTCCGATGATCGAAAGCGGCGCGCAGGCGCGCGAGGCGGTGCGCTCGATGCTCTACCCACCGCATGGCGTGCGCGGCATCGGGGCGGCCCTGGCGCGTGCGTCCGCCTATAACGCGATCCCCGATTACCTGCACACCGCGAATGACGAGGTCTGCCTGCTGCTTCAGGTCGAGAACCGGGCAGGCGTTGCGGCGCTGGACGATATCCTCGCGGTCGAGGGCGTCGATGGCGTCTTCGTCGGCCCCGCCGATCTGGCCGCCGACATGGGCTTCATCGGCAATCCCGGCGCGCCCGAGGTTCAGGCGGTTGTGGTCGACGTGCTCACCCGTATCCGGGCGGCGGGCAAGGCGGCAGGCATCCTGACCTCGGACCGGGCGCTCGCGCAGAGCTATGCCGACATGGGTGTCGAATTCCTCGCCGTCGGCACGGATGTCGGCACGCTGGTCGGCGGGCTCAAGACCCTGCGCGGCGCGTTCTGACTTACAGGACCACGCGGTATTCCGGCAGACCCGGCACCTCGACCTCCTGCGCGAAGACCACACCGTCATCGGGTGACGGGTCGTCCAGACCCATCCGCGCCGTTCCGACGAACAGGGTTTTCAGATCCGGCCCGCCCAGAGCCGGACAAGTCGCCCGCCGCGCCGGAACCTCGACGGCATAATCGAACCGCCCGTCCGGCAGATACCGAGCCACGCGGCCCATGTTCCACTGGGCGTTCCAGATCGCACCTTCGCCGTCCACGATTGACCCGTCGGGCAGGGGGCGTTCGCCGCTCAGATCGATATGAATGTGTGCCGTGCCTGTGGGCCAGCCGTCGGCGTCCAGCGGCAGCGCCATGATCTGCCGGGTGGGCGTGTCGGTGTAGTAAGCCGTGCGTCCGTCCGGCGCGAAGCAGATGGAATTGGATACAGTCACCCCGTCGACGATCCTGCGCAATTCGCCACGGTAATAACGGAAAATCGCGGCCACGCCCGGCTCGAATTTCTTGCCCATCGTGCCGATCCAGAACCCGCCGTGCGGATCGGCGCGCCCGTCGTTCGAGCGGGTCGCGGGGTTATCGGCATCCAGTTGGACGACGGTGTTCACCTCCGCCGTCTCGACATCGAAGGTGAAAAGCTGTGTCTCGGACGCTACAAATAGCAGATTTCGCGACACCCAGCCCGCAGCCGAGACCGCCTCGTCGAACGACCACTCGCGCGGGCCGTCCGGGCCCCGCGTCATCAGCTTCCGGCCCAAAATATCGAACCAGTACAATTGTTTGGACAGCGGGTGCCACAGCAGGCCCTCGCCAAGCGCACAGGCCCGAGTATCGAATTGGTACATTTCGCGGCGTTCCTCCCCGCTAGACGAAAAACATTTATCTGATCTATGTCAAATCGCCGTGTGAACCGGGTGGTTACATTACGAAAACGCTAGGGGAGAGCAGAATGCGTCTGACACTGAGAACGAACCTTGCCGCACGGGTCCTCATGTTCTGCGGTGTGAACACGGATCAGACCGTTCGCTCGTCTGAGATCGCCGAGGCGACCAACGCCTCGGGCAATCACCTGAGCCAGGTGATCCACAAGCTTCAGCAATTCGGATATGTCGAAACCCGGCGCGGGCGCGGCGGTGGCCTCATGCTCGCGCGCAAGCCCGAAGCCATTTCGATCGGTGCGCTGTTTCGCGATTTCGAGGCGGAGGTGCCGTTCACCGAGTGCTTCGACGCCGCCAACAACAACTGCCCGCTGATCGAGACCTGCCGCCTCAACACCTATATCAAGAAGGCGCTCGACGCGTTCTATTCCGAACTGGATGAGGTGACGCTGGCCGATCTGGTCAAGGACAACTGCGGCTTGATCGAGCTTCTCGACCTGAACCCCGCCAACGGGGTGTCCTGCGACCGCAGCCGTCAGGCCTCGGCCGCCGAGTAGACACGAAAAGGCCGCCGGGAGGGGACAGTCCCGACGGCCTCCTCAGAAGCGAAGTGCCAGGGAGATCAAGCCGGCTCGTCTTCGCTCCGTTCGCCAAGGGTCACGTTGAACGTCTGTTCCTGCCCTTTGCGCAGCACCTTCAGTTCGACATCCGACCCCGGCATGTCACCGGCAATGGCACGGGTCAGGTCGCGGGGGCCATCGATGGCCTTGCCGTTCACCTCGGTGACGATATCGCCCGCTTGCAACCCGGCCTCTTCGGCAGGCGTGCCCGACATGACGCTTTGCACCATCGTGCCGTTCGCCTTTTCCAGACCGAGCGCGGCGACCACGTCTTCGCTCACCGGCGCGATCTGAACGCCCAGCCAGCCGCGACTGACTTCGCCGTCGTCCGACAGGTCCGCCACGATCTCTTTCACCATGTCCGCAGGCACGGCGAAGCCGAGGCCGATCGATCCGCCGGTGGGCGAGATGATCGCGGTGTTCATCCCGATCACCTGACCGTTGGGGTTCAGCAGCGGACCGCCCGAGTTGCCCCGGTTGATCGCGGCATCGGTCTGGATGAAGTTGTCGAACGGACCCGCGCGCAGGTCGCGACCGATGGCCGAGACGATACCCGTGGTCACGGTGTTGCCGAGGCCGAACGGATTGCCCATCGCGATCACGTTCTCACCGACCTGAAGATCGGCCGAGGTGCCGAATTCAAGCGCAGGAAGGCCGGTCGCATCGACCTTGAGAACGGCGATGTCCGTGGCCGCATCGATGCCGACGACCTCGGCGGTCATCTCGCGCCCGTCCTCGAGCGTCACCTTGACCTCATCCGCGCCTCGCACGACGTGGGCATTGGTCACGATCTGACCGTCCTCGGACACGATGAACCCGGTGCCCGCGCCGCGCATCTGGCGGTCCGGCATCTCGCCGCGCGGGTTGCCCTCGGGCATCGGCATGCCGAAGCGCTTGGAAAACTCCTCGAACGGCGTGCCTTCGAACGGGTCGCCCTGTGCGGGCTGGGCCGATGCGTTGCGCGAGGTTTCGATGGTCACGACGGCGGGCGCCACCTGTTTGACCAGATCGACATAGCCACCCTCTACCGGGGCGGCGGCGAAAGCGGGTTGGGTGGTGTTGGTGATCGCGGCGACACCGCCACCGGCGAGCAGCGCGCTGACCGCCAATGCGGGGGCCACGCGGTTCATGATGGTGTTCTTGGGCATGAAGCATCCTCTTTTGACTGCGAGGGGCTTGGTCGCCCCCTTCGGATGACACGAAGATGGACGTGGCGAATTGCAGCGCCACATCGGCAGGATTGCATCTGCGTAATCTTCGTCACGGCGGCGTGAAAAGGGGTGTTTCGACCGGTTGAAACCTGCAAAACAAGGGGCAACCGCCTATGTTGTAGGCGAGTAACCGGTAGCGACCCATGAAAATTCTTGTCGTAGAAGACGACCCGACCACAGCAGATTTCATCGCCCGCGGCTTTTCCGAAGAGGGGCATTCCGTCGACCGTCTGGCCGATGGGCGCTCGGCGCTCGGGCAGGCGATGCAGGGCAGTTACGACGTGCTTGTCGTCGACCGTATGCTGCCGGAACTCGACGGCCTGTCGCTGGTCAAGGCGTTGCGGGCGGCCCGTGTCGCGACGCCCGCGATCTTCCTGACCTCGGTCGGCGGGGTCGAGGATCGGATCGCGGGGCTGGAAGCCGGGGGCGACGATTACCTCGTCAAACCCTTCGCCTTCGGCGAACTCTCCGCGCGCGTCGCCGCGCTGACCCGCCGCCCGCCCTTGCAGGCCGAGGAAACGACGCTGAAGGCGGGAGATCTGGAAATGGACCTCGTGCGGCGTGAGGTGCGCCGGGCCGGGCGGCCCATTGACCTTCTGCCGCGCGAATTCGCGCTGCTCGAACACCTGTTGCGGCGCAAAGGCCGGGTGCAGACCCGGACCATGCTTTTGGAAAACGTGTGGGACATCCATTTCGACCCCGGCACCAACGTGGTCGAAACCCATATCAGCCGCCTGCGGGCCAAGGTGGACAAGCCCTTCGACCACGAGTTGATCCGCACCGTGCGCGGCGCGGGGTATCGCATTGACGACTAGGGCCCGCCGCTCGACCCGGATCATGCGCTCGACGCCGGTGCGTCAGGCGGTGTTGCTGGTGGCGGTCGTGGCTCTGGTCAATCTGGCCTCGCTGGGCGTGGCATGGCTGACCCAGCGCGCCAACACGCTTCAGGACCTGCGCGCCGATCTGGACCGCGAGATGGCGAGTTTCGAGATTTCGGCAAGCCCGTCGGCCCTGCGCACGCTGGTCGAGGCGCGCGCCAGGGTGACCGATCCGCGCGACACGGTGTTCGTGTTTCTGGGGGACGACCGCCGCAGCACCGGGAATGCACGCGCCGTGCTGAACGGCGTCGATGTGGGCTTCACCGCGCTGGAGGACACGCGGCCCCTGTCGGACGAAGGCTATATCGACGATGTGCGGCGGCTGTCGGGCGGGGTGCTGATCGTGGCCAAAAGCCTCGAACCGCTGGCGCGTCTGGGCGAGACCTTTCTCGTGTTGCTGCTGGTGTCGACGCTGCCCACGGTTCTGATCGCGCTGGGCACCGGCGCGGTGATCGCCCGCGCCTCGGCCCGCCGCGTGGAGCGGATCGAAGGCGTGCTCGACCGGATCGCCTCCGGCGACCTCGCGGCCCGGTCGCATGAGACCGGCGCCGGCGACGACCTGTCGCGCATCGGGGCGCGGGTGAACCGGATGGCCGTGAAGCAGGAGGCCGCGACCGAGGCGCTGAGGCAGGTCACCACCGATATCGCCCATGACCTGCGCACGCCCTTGCAGCGGATCGGCGTCACGCTTCAGGACCTCGAAGACCGTCTGCCGGAGGGCGCGGCGCGCGACCTCGCCCAAGCGGCAGGGGAGGAGGCCGAACGCGCGGTGGCGGTCTTTCGCGCCCTGCTCCAGATCGCGCAGATCGAAGGGGGAAGCGCCAAGGACCGGTTCCGTGCCGTCGATCTGGGCGCGGTGGCGCTGCGGATCGCGGAGCTTTACGAGCCCTCGGCGGAAGACCGCGAGGACCGGTTCACCGTGGACGTGCCCGACACGCCCGTGATGGTGCGCGGCGATGCCGACCTGATCGGTCAGGCGCTCGCCAACCTCATCGAGAACGCCCTGCGCCACACGCCGCCCGGCGGCGAGGTGCGGGTGCGGGTCGGACCGGACGGCACCCTGAGCGTGGCCGACAGCGGCCCCGGCATCCCCGAGACCGAGCGTGACAAGGTCCTGCGCCGTCTCTACCGTCTCGAACGCTCGCGCACCACGCCGGGCAACGGCTTGGGCCTCGCCCTCGTCGCGGCCATCGCGGAGAGCCACGGGGCGGCACTGAACCTTGGCGACGCCGACCCGGGCCTGATCGTCACGTTGCGCTTTCAGGGGTAGGGTTTCCAAGCGGCGCGCGGGCAAGCCCGCGCACAGGGTTTGCGCCGTCCCGCCTGCGGCGGGCCGTCGCGGTGGGGGGAGGCCAGCCTCCCCCCGGATTTGCGGGCAAATCCGTCCCCCTCCGAGGTTTTTCGAAACAGAGAAGGGGGACGGGTGTGGTTACTCCGCCGGGGCGTGCACGTCGTCGGGGGCCTTGGGCGTGAAGCGCGAGGCGAAGCGGCCGATGGCGTCGGTGTAGGTGAGGATCACCGGCACGACGACCAGCGTCAGCAGCGAGGACGAGATCAGGCCGCCGATCACGGCATGGGCCATCGACGCGTTCTGCCCGGTGCCGCCATGGATGTTGAGCGCTAGCGGCAGCATGCCGAAGATCATCGCGAGCGTCGTCATCACGATGGGCCGGAACCGGGTGCGCCCGGCGATGACCAGCGCATCGTAGAGGTTCAGCCCCTCGTCACGGACATGCTGGTTGGCGTTGTCCACCAGCAGGATCGCGTTCTTGGTGACCAGACCCATGAGCATGATGAACCCGATGATCGACATGACGTTCAGCGTCGAGTCGAACACCAGAAGACCGCCCAGCACGCCGATCAGGGCCAAGGGCAGGGACGACATGATCGCCAGAGGTTGCAGGAACGAGCCGAACTGCGAGGCGAGCACGAGGTAGATGAAGATGATCGCCAGGGCCAGCGCGGCGGCCGCGGCGAACCCCAGATCCTGCATGTCCTCGACTTCGCCCCCGGTGCCCTGACTGTAGCCCAGCGGGTAGTCGAGCGCGGCGGCGGCCTCCTGCACCGCGGCGGTCACGTCACCGGGGCGCACGCCGCTTTCGAGGTTCGCGGTGACACGGACCGAGCGTTCCCGGTCTTCGCGGTTGATCTCGCCCGGTCCTTCGGACTGGGTGATCGTCGCAACCTGATCGAGCCGGATGACATCCGTCGACCCGGTCGCGCCCGATTGCGCGATGGGGAGTGCGCCGAGATAGGCCGCGTCGTTTCGCGCGCTGTCGGGCAGGCGCACCACCACGTCGAGGCTTTCACCGCGCGGGCTTGTCCATTCCGACACGGTCTGGCCTTCGAGCATCGAAGACAGGGTGTCGCCGACGGAGGCGAGCGAGACGCCGAGGTCGAAGGCCGCATCGCGGTCGACTTCGATCCCGATGGTGGGCTGGGGATCGTCGAGCGTGGTGTTGATGTCGACCAGCCCTTCGATCCCGGCCATGTCGTCGGCCAGTTCGCGGGCCAGCTTTTCCAAGACCCGCAGGTCGGGGCCGAAGATCTTGATCTCGATCGGCGGTTCCACCGGGCCCATGCCGCCCGAGGCGCCCACCGAGAATTCGGCGCCGGGGATGGCCTTCAGCGCGTCGCGCACGGGGCTCGTCAGATCCTGCGGGGACCGGCTGCGTTGATCCGAGGGCACGAGGATGCCGATGATCGTGGCGTTGTTGTCGCCCGACGAGGTGCCGGAGTTCACCGTCGCATAGGTGCTTTCGATTTCCGGGAACCGGTCGTGCAGGAGCGCGTCCACCTGCGCGATCTTGTCGGCCGTCCGGTCGAGCGAGGTGCCCACCGGCGCCTTGAGGTCGACCTGAATTTCCCCTGTGTCGGACGGCGGAATGAACTCGCCCCCGATCAGGGGGAACAGGGCGAAGGCGCCGACGAAGGCGGCGAAGGCCACGCTCAGCGTCGTCTTGCGGAACTTGAGCGCCTTTTTCAGGAGCTTGCCGTATTGCTCGCCGATCCAGTCGAACAGGCGGTCGAACTGGCCCACGGCGCGGCCCACGATCCCGCGTTTGCGGTTCGGGTCGGCGGCCGGGTCGTACCACACCGACGACATCATCGGGTCGAGCGTGAAGGACACGAAGAGCGAGATCAGTACGGCGACCGATACGGTGATCCCGAACTGGAAGAAGAAGCGCCCGATGATCCCTTCCATGAACGCCACCGGCAGGAACACCGAGACGATGGAAAGCGTGGTGGCGAGCACGGCGAGGCCGATTTCCTTGGTCCCGTCCAGCGCGGCCTGAATGTGGGATTTGCCCATGTGCAGGTGTCGCACGATGTTTTCGCGCACGACGATGGCGTCGTCGATCAGGATGCCGACCGACAGCGACAGCGCCATGAGCGTCATCATGTTGAGCGTAAAGCCCATCGCGTAGATCGCCGTCATCGTCGCGATGATCGAGATCGGCAGGGTCAGGCCGGTGATGACCGTCGAGCGCCACGAATTGAGGAACAGGAACACGATGATGGTGGCGAGGATCGCGCCCTCGACGATCATCGACTGGACCGAGTGGAAACTTTCGATCACGGGTTCCGAGTTGTCGCGCAGCACCGAGATTTCGATGCCCTCGAACTGCGGGTCCTCGTTCATCTTGTGCACTTCTTCGACGACGCGTTCGGCCACGTCCACGGTGTTCGCGCCCTGCGTCTTGAGCACGTCGATGGCCAGTGCATCCTGCCCGTTCAGCATGGCGAGGCTGTCGCGCTCGGCCAGACCCGTGGTCACATTCGCCACGTCGCCCAGACGGATCGGCTGACCGCCGCGACGGGCCACGATGATGTCCTCGAAGGCGCGCAGGGTTTCGATGCGGCCTTCGACCTGCACCGACTGGCTTTGTCCGCCGGATGTGACGGCGCCTGCCGGCACATCCTGGTTTTCCTGTGCGACGGCGTTCGACACCTCGGCGATGCCCACGTTCAGGGCGGTCTGCCGGTCCGGGTCGATCTCGATCAGCACTTCGCGCGGGCGTCCGCCCACCACGTCGGCATTGCCGACGCCGCGCAGGTTCGAGATGCGCTTGGCGATGTAATCCTCGGTCACCTGCGTCAGCGTGCCGATGTCGAGCTCGTCCGAGCTGACCCCGATCGACAGGATCGGCAGGTCGGACGGGTCGAAGCGCAGGATGCGCGGATCGTCGGCATTGTCGGGCAGAAGCGGTCCGATCTGGCTCACCCGGTCGCGCACGTCCTGCACGGCGGTGGCGCTGTCCACTTCCAGATCGAACTGGATGATGACCAGCGACGAGCCGGTCAGGGCGGTCGACTGGATGTTGTCGATGCCGGCGAGGGTCGAGACGCTGTCCTCGATCGGCTCGATGATGTCGCTTTCCACCGCTTCCGGCGTCGCGCCGGGGTAGGAGGTGACGACGGCGACGACCGGGAAATCCACGTCCGGGAACTGTTCGACCGGAAGGCGGGAGTAGGAGAACGCGCCCACGACCATGAGCGCGATCATCACCATCGTGGCAAAGACCGGCTGGCCAACGCTGATGCGGGTCAGGAACATCTGGGCTTACTCCGTGATCGCGAATTTCTGACCGGCGCGAAGTTCGGGCAGGGGGGCCGACACGACGGTGTCGCCGGGCTCCAGACCCGAAGCGATTTCGACCTTGGCCCCGTTGTCCCAGTCGCGCGCGACCTCGACCGCGCGCCGTTCCAGCGCCTCGCCGTTCGCGGTCAGGACGAATGTGCCCTGAGCATCCTCGCGGATGGCTTCGACGGGCACCCAGAGCGCACCGGATTTCTCTTCCAGCGTGATGCGGCCCGTGGCGAACATGCCGCCGCGCAGGGCGCCGTTGGTGTTTTCAAGCGCGATATAGACCGGAAGCATCCGCGAGCCGGAGATGGCCATGGGGTTCAGACGCTCGACCTCGCCGGTGAAGGTCTGGTCCCCGAAGCCTTCGACGCGCAGGGTGACGATCTGGCCTTCGGTGATCTGGTTCGAGATCGACACGGGCGCGGTCGCCTCGACTTCCAGCGAGGTCAGATCGACGATGGTGAACAGCGGCGACCCGGTGGCGACGAACGCGCCCGGATCGACCTGACGCTCGGCGATGACGCCATCGAAGGGCGCGGTCACGCGGGCCTTTTCCAGCGCGGTTTGCGCGTTCTGGACCGAGGTTTCCTGAGCGGCGACCTGAGCGCGAAGCTGATCCAGCCCCGACTGCGCGTTCTCGAGCGCCGTGGGCGCGGCGAGGTCACGCTCCACAAGCGTCTGGGTGCGCTCGAAATCGCTCTGGGCCTGCGCGAACTGAACGCGCGTCGCTTCGGCGTTGGATTGCGCCTGAGCGAGCTGGTTTTCCAGCGATACGACGTCGAACTGGGCCAGAAGCGCGCCTTCCTTGACCGAGTCGCCTTCGCGCACGGTCACGTCGAGCAGCCGGGCCGATACTTCGGCCGACAGATGCACCTGACGCGACGGGGTGAGAGAGCCTGTCACGCGCAGGGTTTCGGACAGATCGCCAGGCGCCACTTCGGTGACTTCGAACGGGGCGAGGCGCACGATCAGTTCGGCGGGGGCTCCCGGCTCGACCGGGGCGGCCTGCTCCGGCGGCTCCGGGATCAGGCCGTTCTGGTCGGCATAGTAATATCCGCCGCCAGCGGCCACGACGAGAACCAGAAGAACCAGCCACGGCCATTTGCGCCGCTTCGGTTTTTCGCCCTTAGCGATGGCCTCGGCGCGCGCTTTCTCGCGCTTGTTCATCGCCCAGTCGGGCTTGGGGTTATGCATATTCACGTCTCTCACTCCGTGTCTGCCATCTGGCGTTGGGCGCGTTCGGTCCATTCGTCGAGGAAGTCGGCGGAGGTCCGGAAGAACTGTGCGAAGGTTGTGACCCGTGCGCGGGCTTCGGCACGGCTGTCAGGGAAACTGGCGGCGGCTTCTTCGATGCTGCGGGCGCGGGTGCGAAAGCGCGCGGCCATGCCGGCGAGCATGTCTTCGGCCGGGTTGGTCACGGCCACATAGCTGTCGGCGCGCGACCCACGCGTCGCCACGCGGGTCAGGATGCCCTTGTCGGCAAGCTGGCGGCAATTGGTCGAGGCCGAGGCTTTCGAAATCGAAAGCGCCTCGGTGATCTCGGCCAGCGTGCGCGGCTCGCCTTCGACCAGAAGGTAGCCGAGGACTTGCCCGGCAATGCGCGGCAGGCCGTCTTCCTGGGTCATGAAACCCATCTGTTCGATGAAATGGTCAATCGGGTCACGGTTCATGGGTGGCCATATAGGTCTGTCCGGTTCATCGTTCAATTCAAATTGAACGTATTGAACGCAATAATTCCGCACTGCGGCGAGATTTGGGCGCGCAGGGCAAGAATTCGGGGCGGCAGGGCCGGAGTGTGCACAGACGCGTGCATGGGGCGTGGGGGTGCAATGCATGGCCGGTCACGCGCCTTTGTCATTGCCCATCCGGCCTTTGGGGCTTAGGTAACGCACGTCCCGCGCGAAGGAGAGAGACATGGCATTTTACCGTTCCCGCCGCTCCACCCATGGCCGCAACATGGCCGGTGCCCGTGGCCTCTGGCGTGCCACCGGCATGACCGATGAGGATTTCGGCAAGCCGATCATCGCCGTGGTGAATAGCTTCACGCAGTTCGTGCCGGGCCACGTCCACCTCAAGGATCTGGGCCAGCTCGTCGCGGGCGAGATCGAAAAGGCGGGCGGTGTCGCCAAGGAATTCAACACCATCGCCGTGGACGACGGCATCGCGATGGGCCATGACGGGATGCTCTATTCGCTGCCCTCGCGTGAAATCATCGCGGATTCGGTCGAATACATGGTGAACGCGCACTGCGCCGACGCCATGGTCTGTATCTCGAACTGCGACAAGATCACCCCCGGCATGATGATGGCCGCGATGCGCCTGAACATCCCGGTGATCTTCGTCTCCGGCGGTCCGATGGAGGCCGGCAAGGTCAAGGTCGGCGATCTGGAAAAGGCGGTCGATCTGGTCGACGCCATGGTCGCCGCCGCCGACGATCAATACACGGACGAACAGGTTCAGGCCTTCGAGGAAAACGCCTGTCCGACCTGCGGGTCGTGCTCGGGCATGTTCACTGCGAACTCGATGAACTGTCTGGCCGAGGCGCTGGGCCTCGCGCTGCCCGGCAACGGCTCGGTCCTCGCCACACACGCCGACCGCGAGCGTCTGTTCCGCGAAGCTGGCCGCCGGATCGTCGAGATCACAAAGCTGCATTACGAGGTCGAGGACGAGGGCTATCTGCCCCGCGAAATCGCCACCTTCGAGGCGTTCGAGAACGCCATGTCGCTCGACATCGCGATGGGTGGCTCGACCAACACGGTCCTGCACCTTCTGGCCATCGCCTATGAGGGCAAGGTCGACTTTACCATGGACGACATCGACCGACTGTCCCGCAAGGTGCCGGTCCTGTGCAAGGTCGCGCCCGCCAAGGACGACGTGCATATGGAAGACGTGCACCGCGCGGGCGGCATCATGGGTATTCTGGGCGAAATGCTGCGCGGCGGGCTGATCCATGGCGACGTGCGCACCGTTCATTCGCAGAGCATGGCCGAAGCCATCTCGAAATGGGACGTCATGGTCGCCAACGACCCGGACACCGAGGCGTTCTACCGTGCGGCCCCGGGCGGCGTGCGCACGACGCAGGCGTTTTCGACCGAGAACCGCTACAAGGAACTCGACCGCGACCGCGAAGGTGGCGTGATCCGGACCGTCGAACACGCGTTCTCACAGGACGGGGGCCTTGCGGTCCTGTTCGGCAACATCGCCGAGAACGGCTGCATTGTGAAAACCGCGGGCGTGGACGACTCGATCCTGAAATTCACCGGCACCGCGCGGGTTTACGAAAGCCAGGACGCCGCCGTGAACGGCATCCTCAAAGGCGAAGTGACCGCGGGCGAGGTCGTGGTGATCCGCTACGAAGGGCCGCAGGGCGGGCCGGGGATGCAGGAAATGCTGTATCCGACGAGCTACCTGAAATCCAAGGGTCTGGGCAAAGCCTGCGCGCTGCTCACCGACGGGCGCTTCTCCGGCGGCACCAGCGGTTTGTCCATCGGCCACGTCAGCCCCGAAGCCGCCGAGGGCGGTCTGATCGGGCTGGTCGAGACCGGCGATACGATCGAGATCGACATTCCGGGCCGCACCATTAACCTCGCCGTGCCGGACAACGAACTGGCCGCACGACGCGAAACCAAGGGCGCGCTGCCGTGGAAACCGGCCGAGCACCGGACCCGCGCGGTGTCGACCGCGCTCAAGGCCTATGCGCTGCTCGCCTCCTCGGCCAACCGGGGCGGCGTGCGGATCCTGCCGGGCGAAGAGTAAGCGGAGCGGGCTGAGCCCGCGCTTTGGGAGCCGTGAAATCCGGTCCCCGGATTGCACGGCGGCGGGGGGCCAGCCCCCCGTGGACCCATTCGCGGGCGAATGTGTCCGGCCCCCCGGAGGTTTCCCGGAAACGAAGAAGAGACAGGTTGCCCGGAGGTCGCGAGGGGCTTATCTGACCTGCGGGACGAAGGGGAGCCGACATGGCGGACAACTCGGAAGACAGGGCCAAGTCGAAACAGGTCGGTGCGTTGCGCGGTCTGTGGCCGTTCATGCTGCCCTACAAGGGGCTGCTGATCGCCGCACTGCTGGCGCTGGTCTTTACCGCCGGAATTTCGCTCGTCATGCCGCTTGCGGTGCGACGGGTCATCGACGGGTTTTCGAGTTCGGCCGATGCGCTTCTGGACAAGTATTTCCTTGCCGCGATGGGTGTCGCGGTGCTGCTCGCCCTTGGCACGGGCCTGCGCTATTTCCTCGTCACCCGGCTGGGCGAACGGGTGGTGGCCGATATCCGCGAAGCGGTGTTCGACCGCGTGATCGGCATGAGCCCGGCGTTTTACGAAAAGATCATGACGGGCGAGGTGTTGAGCCGCATCACCACCGACACGACGCTGATCCTGTCGGTCATCGGGTCGTCGGTCTCGGTCGCCCTGCGCAACGCGCTGATCCTGATCGGCGGCACGATCATGCTTTTGTTCACATCGGCCAAGCTGACCGGCCTCGTGCTGCTCATCGTGCCGGTCGTGATGATCCCGATCATCGTGCTGGGCCGAAGGATGCGGGTTCTGAGCCGCGAGAATCAGGACTGGATCGCCAAATCCTCCGGCAAGGCGTCGGAGGCGCTGCTGTCGGTCCAGACCGTGCAGGCGTTTACCCATGAAGACCCGTCGCGCGAGACGTTCCGCGAGGTGACCGAGGAAAGCTTCCGGTCGGCCCAGAAGCGGATCACCACCCGTGCGCTCATGACGATGATCGTCATCACGCTGATCTTCTCGGGGGTCGTCGGCGTGCTCTGGATCGGGGCGCGCGACGTGCGTGCCGACGAAATGTCGATCGGCGCATTGGTGCAGTTCGTGATCTACGCGATCATGACGGCGGGCGCGGTGGGCGCTTTGTCCGAAATCTGGTCCGAGCTTCAGCGCGCCGCCGGGGCGACCGAACGGCTGGTGGAGCTTTTGCGTGCCGAGGATGCGGTGAACGACCCCGAGGCGCCGAAACCGCTGGCCAAGCCGGTGCGCGGCGCGATCCGTTTCGATGACGTGACCTTCCGTTATCCGGCCCGGCCCGAACATATCGCGCTGGATGGCGTGACGCTCGACGTGCAGCCCGGTGAAACGGTGGCGCTGGTCGGCCCGTCGGGGGCGGGCAAATCGACGATCATCCAGCTTCTCCAGCGGTTTTACGATCCGAATGCGGGATCGGTGAGCATCGACGGCATGGACTTGCGTGACCTCGCGCGGGACGATTTCCGGCGTCACGTCGCCCTTGTCCCGCAGGACGCGGTGATCTTTGCCGACACGGCGCGCGAGAACATCCGTTTTGGTCGGCTCGATGCCACCGATGCCGAGGTCGAGGCGGCGGCCAAGGCCGCGGCGGCGCATGAGTTTCTGACGAAACTGCCCGAAGGGTACGACAGCTATGTCGGCGAGCGCGGCGTCATGTTGTCGGGCGGGCAGAAGCAGCGCATCGCCATCGCGCGGGCCATTCTGCGCGACGCGCCGATCCTGCTCTTGGACGAGGCGACGAGTGCGCTGGACGCGGAAAGCGAGCGGGCGGTGCAATCGGCGGTCGATACCATGGCGCACGGGCGCACGACCATCATCATCGCGCACCGGCTTTCGACGGTGAAAAAGGCCGACCGCATCGTGGTCTTCGAGGATGGTCGGATCGTGGCCCAGGGCACCCATGACGAACTGGTGGCCGAGGGTGGGCTTTACGCGCGTCTCGCCCGGCTTCAGTTTACCGACGGGATCGCGGCGGAGTAACGCTGCGACGCGCTTTTTGGTTGACCCCCACGTCAATCTTGCGACCTGCCGGGAAAACCCCCATTTTTGATGGAAACTTCGCCGGGAATCCGGCTCTCAGGGGAGGAACCATGGGACGCTACGAATTCAGCTCGCTTGCTGCACGCAACGACATCGAGGCCGAAAAGCCGTGGAGCGAGCGGCGCGTGCCAACGACGCTTTACGAGTTGCTCTCGGATACCGTCAGCAAGTTCGCCACGCGCGATGCGCTGTCGTTCCAGATCGAAAGCGGGCCGACCGACAAGAAGGAAACGCTGACCTGGCAGGAGTTGCACGACAAGAGCGTGCAGACCGCGAACCTGTTTCGCTCGCTGGGCGTGGGGCAGGGGGACGTGGTCGCCTATGTCCTGCCGAACTCCAACGAGACCGTGATGACGCTGCTGGGCGGTGCGATCAACGGGATCGTGGCGCCGATCAACCCGCTGCTAGAACCCGAGCAGATCGCCTCGATCCTGCGCGAAACCGGGGCCAAGGTGGTGGTGACGCTTCAGGGCTTCCCCAAAACGGACGTGGCCCAGAAGGTGCACACCGCGCTGGAAGATGCGCCCGACGTGAAGCATGTGCTCGAAATCGACCTCAACCGCTATCTCACGCCGCCGAAGAAGTGGATCGTGCCGCTGATCCGGCCCAAGGTGCAGCCCAAGCATTCGGCCAAGGTGCAGAACTTCAACAAGGCCATCGCGAGCCAGCCCAAGACACTGACCTTCGAGGACGAGAAGATCGACCGGGTGGCCGCCTATTTCCACACCGGCGGCACCACGGGGATGCCCAAGGTGGCGCAGCACAAATACTCCGGCATTATCTACAACGGCTGGCTCGGCGCGAACCTTCTGTTCGACGAGACCGACGTTCTGATCTGCCCCCTGCCGCTGTTCCACGTCTTTGCGGTTCATGTGGTGTTCATGGCCGTCATGACCTCGGGCGCGCATGTGGTGTTCCCGACCCCTGCGGGCTATCGCGGCGACGGGGTGTTCGACAATTTCTGGAAGCTGATCGAACGCTACGGCGTGACCTTCGTCATCACTGTGCCCACCGCCATTTCGGCGCTGATGCAGCGCAAGGTGGATGCGGATGTCTCGACGCTGAAAGTGGCCTTCTCCGGCTCGTCGCCGCTGCCGCGTGAGCTGTTCAATCGGTTTGAAAAGGCCACGGACGTCAAAATCGTCGAAGGCTACGGTCTGACCGAAGCGACCTGCCTTGTCTCCTGCAACCCCACGGACGGGGTGAAGAAGATCGGGTCGGTCGGCATCCCGTTCCCCTACACCGACGTCAAGATCTACGACTGCGGCGCGGACGGCACGATCAACAAGGAATGTGGTGTCGACGAGGTGGGCGAGATCTGCGTGTCGAACCCCGGTGTCTATGTCGGCAAGACCTATACCGAAGACGCCAAGAACAAGGGGCTCGTCGCGGGGGACAAGTACTTGCGCACGGGCGATCTGGGCCGGATCGACGAAGACGGGTATCTGTGGATCACGGGGCGCGCCAAGGACATCATCATCCGGGGCGGCCACAACATCGACCCGGCTGAGATCGAAGAGGTTTTGGCGGGCCATGATGCGGTCGCCTTCGTCGGTGCGATCGGCCAGCCGGATGCGGTCGCGGGCGAGTTGCCTTGCGTCTTCGTCGAACTGGTCGCCGGGGCGAGCGTGACCGAGGACGAGTTGATGGCCTATGCCAAGGAGCGGATCACGGAACGTGCGGCGGTCCCGAAATACATCGAGATCGTCGATGAACTGCCGAAGACCGCCGTGGGCAAGGTGTTCAAACCCGACCTGCGAAAAAGCTCGATCATCCGGGTGTACAACGCAGCCCTTTCGGAGGCCGGCCACAAGGCCGAAGTCGTCGAAGTGGTCGAGGACAAGAAACGCGGTCTCGTGGCCAAGATCGAGGCCAAGGGCGATGTGGATCGCGCCGCCGTCGAAAAGACGCTGGGCGAGTTCACCCGGCCGTTCGACTGGATCAACTGATCGGCGACCTGCCTGAGCGAAGAAAAAAAGGGCCGCCCGCTGCGATGCGGGCGGCCTTTTTTCAGTCGGTCACCTGCACGGCGCCGTCGAGGGTGGCGGATGCGGTGGCGCCATTCAGCGTCACCACCATGGCGTCGAACGCCCGTGCGGTATCCCCTTGCAGCCGGACCGCTTCCGCATCCGGGCCTTTGAACGTGCCTGTGATCGACCCTTCGGTGCGGATCGTGTCGCCGCTGCTGGTGACCGTGCCTGCGATGTCGGCGACAAGATCGCTGCCGACGAAGAACCCTCCGGTAATGTCGATATCACCCGTCGCGTCGCTGAATGTGTCCAGCACGGCCTGATACTGGGCCGGGCTGCCGATGCCGGGGTGGTTCAATGTCATCCAGTCGGATCCGGATGCGTCCCGCTTGCCCTGAATTTCGCTGATCTGCCCGGTCAGGGAACCTGCCGCGAAATCGGCGTCCAGCGTCGTGCGGCCGACGAGCATGTGGTCGGGGTCGTCCGGCCTTCCGACGGTCACGATCGATCCGCCTTCGTAACTCGCGGTTCCTGTCGTGGGCATGGTCGCCGTATCGGCCAATGGCCCGACCTCATCGAAGGACTGATAGACCAGTTCGCCCAGCGTCAGGCCGGGGGTCGTGCCCAGACACCCACTGAGCGCCGATGCACCGATGAGTGCCGCAACTGTCTGAATTGCATGATGTTTCATACTGGTCTCCTCGTCTTCAGGTTGTATGGAATCGTCGCATGGGCGGTAAGTGAGGCATATATGACTTAATGCCGCACGAAATGGGACGCGGCGGATCATTCCGATGGAACGTGGGTCCGTCGTGGCGGTCTGATTTCGAGTTTTCAGGAAGGTCTTCGCATCCGCAGCGCGTGCGAATGTGGTGGCAAATGGTCCCCGCTCCCCGTGACGCCTTGGCGTCGCGACACCCCCAGTGTCAGGCGGGACCTGTGCCGGTCAGTGCAGCTTGGTCGTCAGGTCGATCGAGACGACCTGGTTGTCGATCCCGTCGATCTCCATCACCCGCCCCGCCGCGTCGATGGACAGGCCGCAGCGTCTGGCCCACCGGGGCCAGTTGGCGGGGATCAGGCCCAGCACATGCGCCGCGCCGAGGTCGCGCGCGGTCTTGGTCATCTCGGTGATGAGATGGGCATGAACCAGACGGCGAATGCGCTGCGGCGTGTCGTGCGCCACGAAGACCCGGCTGCTTTCCCAGATGTGCTCGTCCACCGGAGCGGTGCCATACAACAGATCCTGCGGGATCGAGGCGAGCAGCCCGCGCTGGGCGTCGCGGATCATGTAGGAGTAGACCCCGCAGCGTGCCGTCGTGGGTGTCAGCCTGATCCCGGCGAGAATCCGACCAAGCTGGTGGACGGCGACCCAGCGGCTCGCCGGGGTGTCGTACTGGTCGTATTCCATGCCCATCGCTTCGGGCAGATCCCACTTGTTCTGCACGATGAACGACTGCCGTCTAGCGCGAAAAAGGTTCGCCATTAACTCGCCATGGTTGTGCATGTTGGCGAAAGAGAGTGTGGTGGTCTGCATAAGGAGCCTCCTTGTCAGGTGTTGATTGCAGATATCCGCCAGCCCAGGGCGGGCCCCGTTCTCGACGCAGCGATGTGGCCCTTCAGATCAGCCGGTAATCCTTGGCACGCTGAAGGGCTTCTGCCGTGGTTCTGGCGAATAGCTTGCGCCGCGCCGCCGAGAGGCGCGCCTTGAAGGCGCTCTCGGATATGCCGAGCCGTGCGGCCCCGGCGGCGTAGCGATCCCCGGAGGCAATGACCAGAAGCGCCTGTTTCTCGGCCTTCGTCAGGTGGTCTGGGGGTTGGGTTTCGTGGTGCAATCGCAGGACACAGCCCGTGACCGCCGACATTTCTTCTTCGTTGAATTCCCGATCGCCCCGCGCGACCCCTGCGACGGTGCGCGATGTCATCGGCCCGCAGGACACACAGACCCCGTAGACAAGGCCGAAGCTCGCGGCCTCGGCCATGATCCCGAACGGGTCGGGCAGGTCGATGTCGCTCCACCGCGTCGCGCCGCTGCGCGAGATGCCCCAGGCCACCATCGGGTCGCGCAGGGCATAGGCGTTGCGGGTGTAATGATCGGTCCAGGCCGGGTTGTAGGTCTGGAACATCATGAGGGGCGCGGCGAACCGAATGTGCAGCGCCAGAAAGTACCCGGCGGGCGCCACGCCCCCCAGTTCGCTCAACAAATCGTCTATGATCTGATTCCGCCCCATGACTGAAATTAGAAACGAGTGAGCGGGACGCACAACTCATAATTGATCTTGCTAGACAGTTTTGGCGAATTGACCGGGCGTGGACACGCCTAGCGGGAAAAGCATCCCGGCCTTGTGCGAAATGCGAAGATTTGAACCTGTCTCGGCCCGCGGGTGAGTGAAGACTCCCATCGAATCGGCAGACGCCGTTATGATTGACGTAACGAAAGGACGTCGATCGTGGGATGATCGTAGGACATAGGCGCAGCCCCAAGCGCACGCGGGGCGAGGCATGATCCGGGCTGTCGGGAAACTGGTCGTCGTCTTCGCGTTGTGGCTTTTCGTCGTCGCCTTGTCGCCCGCGACCGCGCAAACCGACGCCGGGCTGGCCGGCGCTCCGATCCGCGCCGATACGTTCCGCACCATCGACAAATACGGGACCATCTGCCCCAAGTGCAGAGCCGAACAGACCGCGTTCCATGCCGCCGTCGACAGATACGACGCGCAGCGCGCGGAATACGACCGGCTGGCGGAAGAGGTGCGGCAGGCCGCCGACCGGTTCGTCCGGCAAAGGGATGAGGTGAAGCGGCTGGAACAGGCGCTGGCCGATGCCGATGCCTTTTGGGACGAGATGCGGGCGGAGGACGCCTATCTGCGTGACGACTACGTCCCGACCGAAGAAGCGGCGCGGCGCGCCATCGCGGCCATCGACCCTTACTACGATGCCAAAGACGCGCTGCCCGGCGTGCGGGCCGAGCTTCAGGCCGCCTTCGACGCGCTGGAGGCCCAACGCCTCGTCACCGTCGAAGCGATGGGCGCGGCATTGGCCGCCGAGCGGGCCATGTTCCGGTGCGAGACCCAGTGCGAGATTTCCGAACTCGATCTGGACGAGCGTGATCCGCCACCGCCGCCGCCCGAAGACCCGGCCCTGATCGACGCGAGCCAGGTGCCGCAGCCCGAGAATTTCGTGGGCATCGTCGCGGCCTGTGCCGAATGCCTGCCGCTGTCCGAGCGCGTGAACCAGATCCGTTCGCACCGGCGTAGCTTCGCGGTCGATGCCTCGACCACCTATGACAGCATGGTCAACAACCAGCGCACGCTGGAGCGCGTGACACGGGAACTTGCGGCGCTGGATGCGCAGGAGCGCACGCTCTATCGCAACATGGCCGAATGGTTCAAAGGGGCGGAGCCGTCCGAGGGCTCGGACCCCATCGACTTCATCCTCGACGAAGTGGATCAGCGCGAAACGGCTGACATGCTGCGACAGATCGCGGCGCGGCGGGCCCAGTTGCAAGGTGACATGGCAGGGCTGGCCCAGACGATCCAGACCCAGTTTCGCGGTCTTCTGGAGGCCATCGCGAATTACCACGCGCATACGGCGCTGCTCGAAGCGGCGCAGAAGGCGTTGGAGGACTGCGAAAAGAACTGCCCGCCGCCGCCGCCCGACCCGGCGGATGACCCGTTCACCGACCCGAATTACCCGATGCAGGACAATATCGACCCGCTCGTCGCGAAATGCTGGGAGTGTCAGCCGCTTGCGGATGCGCTGATAAAGTCGCTGGTGGAGCGGCGAAGCGTGGCCGGGGATATTCAGTCGGTGGTCTGGCTCATCAAGTCCCGCCGCGCCGAGATCGAACGCAAGGACGCGCGGCTGGATGAGCTTCGGGCCGAAGAGCGCCAGATGGGCGAGGCGCTCAGGATCGGGTTGGACGCGAATGCGGATGTCTCACGCGTGTTGTCCGAGCTTTGGGATATCGAGAACGAGCAGACGCAGCTTCTGCAAGACGTGCTCGCCGCCGAGCAGGAAATACCGCAGTACGAAGCCGACCTCGCGGTGCTCATGGCCCGGCACGAGGCGCTTTCGCGGCTGATCGAGGAACAGCAGGCCGCGCTCGACATCTGCGAATACAACAAGTGTCAGCCTGAGAACGGCGAGCCGCGCATCAGCCTGACACCGCCCCTGACCGACCCGGCCTATCCGATCCCGCAGCCCTTCACCTATGTGGCGACCGACTGCCTGTCCTGTCAGCCCATCGTCGACCAGATCAACGCCAAGCTTCTGGACCGTTACGTACTGGCGGGGCGCATACAGGCGACGGCGGCGGAACTGACCCGCCTTGGCGAAACCCTGACCGCGAAGCAGGCCGAACTGGAGGCCGCGGGCCGTGAGCTTGGCGAACGCGGCATGGAATATCACGGCGCCGAGGGCGACGCGGCACGGGCCGCCGCGCTCGTCGCTCTGGATGCGGTCATCGACCGGGAACGGGCGCTTCAGGACGAAATCACGGGGCTCGAAGACCTGATCCGGGGCAAGCGGCAGGTGCTTGCCCGTATGCAGACGCGCTACAGCCAGATCGAGGGTGAAATCCTGACCCTGTCCAATCGTCTGGCCGAATGCGAACGCAACTGCGCCGACCCGGACGAACCGGAAGAGGATATTTTCCTTGCGGGTCAGGATCCCTTCGTCACCACCGATTGCGAGCCCTGCCTCGTCCTCGCCTCGCGCGTCAACGATGCGGTCGGTTCGCTGATCGGGGCGCAGCGCGACCTCGCGGCGGCGAAAAAGGCCGAGGCCGATCTGGTCGAGCAGGCCAAGACGCGGCGCGATAGGCTGGCCGAAATCGACGAGGCTCTGAACGGCCTGTCCGAGATATGGCTCACCACCTATGAAAAGCCGGGGCGCGAGGCGGAGTTCCGCGAGGCCGACGATGCGATGACCGAGCTCGACCGCGAGAAATCGGACCTCGAAACCGAACAGGGGGGCGAGGACGAGGCGGCGCAGGCGGCGCGTGACGCGGTGGATGCGGCGCAAAGGCGCGTAGACGATCTGCATGTGCTCATCACGAACCTCAAGGCCGAACTGGCCGAATGCGAAAAGCAGTGCCAGCCCCCGGACGAAGACATCGCCTTGGACGAGTCGCCCTTCGTGGCGACCGACTGCCCGCCGTGTCAGACCCTTGCCAGTATGCTCAACGACGTGATCGGCAGCCAGATCTCGCTCAAGCGGCAGGTGGCCGAGGGCGAGGCGGAGCTTGAACGGCTCAGGGGGCAGACGGCCACGCTGGAAAGCGCCGTGGGCGACGCGCGTGAGGCGCTCGACGCGATCAACGACGCTCTGATCGACCCGGCCAATGCGGATCAGGCCCGCGATCTTGCCTTCGACAGTCTCGACGCGGAAGGCGATGTCATGGATGCACGCAATGCGGTGCGCGACAACGCCTTCGCCATCGAGGCGCTGGTCCAGAAGATCGCGGGGCTGAAGGCGCAGATCGCGATGTACGAAGCGCAGGAACCGGGGCTTCGCGCGCAACTGGCCGAGTGTGAGCAACAGTGCCAGCCGCCCGAAGAGGGGACCGAGACGGCCTTGCCCGAGACACCGTTCGTCAACACGGACTGCGAGAAGTGCCTTGTCCTCGCCTCGATGGTGAACGACGCGGTCGGGTCGCGCATCGGGGCCGAGCGGCGGCTGGAGGACGCGCGCGCGGCGCGCGCGGCGGAAGCTGCGGCGTCGGAGGAGCGTCAGGCCAAGATCGCCGAGCTTCGCGCCAAGCTGCACGACAACCGTCAGGCACGCCTGAACGCGTCCGACATGGAGGAATACGAACCGCTCTTCGACGAGGGCGAGGCGCTGGGCGACGAACTCCTCCCGCTGTTGTTCGAGGAAGAGGACACGCCCGGCAAGTTGGAACAGATGGACGCCGACATCGCCGCGCTCGAGGCCGAGATCGCCCGGCTCGTTCAGCAGGAGGCCGACCTCAAGGCGCAATTGGCGGAATGTGAGCGGACCTGCAACGACCCTGACGAAACGGCCATGGGGGATGAAGCGCCCAATCCCTTCGTCACCACCGACTGCGAGCGGTGCCTGACGCTGGCCTCGATGGTGAACGATGCCGTCGGGACGCATATCGGGGCCGAGCGCGCGGCGCAGGAAATCCGCGATCGCATGGCCGGGATCCGCGACGAGATCGCCGAGAAGGAAGCGGTGCGCGACGGGGATGGCGACGAAGCGGACAAGCTTTTCATCGACGACGAAATCTCGATCCTCGAAACCGATCTGGAATTCGCCGGCTTCGATCTGGAGAAGGCCGAAGACCGCGTCGCCGATCTGGCGCGGCAGGTCGCGGCGCTGAAGGCGCAACTGGCGGAATGTGAGCAAAATTGCGATCCGGGCGCGACCCCGGAGGAAACCGCGACTGCGCCTGAACCCGAGCCGCGGTTCGCGCGCACCGACTGCGAGCCCTGTGCACAGATCGTGGCGACCTTGAACGACGTGATCGGGTCGCGCATCGGGGCAGAAGAACGTCTGGAGCGCGCGCAATCGGAATACGACCGGATCAAGGCCGCCGACGACCGCGTTCAGGCGGCCATCGACGCGGCGGAGGAGGCGTTCACGCAAGCCGCCGTCGAAAAGGCGCGGCTCGAAAGGTCGGGTCAGGATGCCTCGGCCCAGCAGGCGGCGCTGGATGCGAACCTTGACCGGGCGGCGGACCTGTCGTTCGAGGCGGATGACCTGTTCATGGCGTTGCAGGAGGCCGAGGATGCGTTGAACGAGGCCAAGGCCGCGCTCGAACGCCTTCAGGCCGACGAAGCCCGTCTGCGCGCGGCACTGGCCGAATGCGAACGTCAGTGTGGCGGCAGCGAAACCGCTGGCATGGTGCCCGATGTGCTGCTCGACAAATTGCAGGATGCCGGATGCCGCGCCGGAGGGGCTTGCACCTTTACGCTCGGCGTCACCAACCAGTCGGACGGCCCCCATCGCGGGCCCCTGTTCCTGTCTGAAACCGGGCGTGTCGATGCGGGCGCCAACGGGGCCCTGTTCGACGGCTGGCATTGTTCGCCTGCGGCCGGGGCCAATTCCATCTGCCTGCGCGAGGGCGAAATCGGCGCGGGCGAAAAGGTCGGTCTGTCGATCCCGGTGCGCTTGCCCGGTTACGTGGCACCGGGGTCCGAAAACTGCATCCGGGTCGAATTCGCCGTCGATCCCCGCAAACTTCTGCAACTCATTCAGGTCGGCCTCGCCGCCCGTGGGCTGAACCCCGGTGTCGCCGACGGCCTGATGGGCCCACGCACCCGCGCCGCGATTGTCGCGCTGGGCGAGGCGTCGGGGCAGGAGGTCGATCCCGGCGATCTGGAGGCGGTCTATCGCCTGATGTTCGGCACGAACCCATCCCCGGCGAGCGCGTCGGATCAGTCCGCCTGCATCGAGATGGAGGTCGAGAACCCGCCGCGCACGGCCACGCCGCGCCCGCCTGCCCAGAACGTCACCTCATCGACCCCCGGCCAGTCGACGCCGCAGGGCACGCCACAGGGCACGCCGCGACCGCAGGTCCAGATCGGGATCGGGCTGGGCTTCGAACAGCCGCGCGCGCCCACCGAACAGGAGCTCGAGACGGGCGGGGCCCGCCCCGGCGGGCTGTCCATCGGCGGTATCGGTCTGGGCTTGTCCTTCGGAGACTAGTCCATACGGCCACCCGAAGGTTTCCCGAAAATCACGCTGTCGGAGAGATGGTGCCGCAGGGGAGGATTGAACTCCCGACCTCACCCTTACCAAGGGTGCGCTCTACCACTGAGCTACTGCGGCGAACCGTGGCGGGTGATTAGACGCAATTCGCCATTGGTGCAAGCGCAATCTGGACGGTTTTTTCCGGCTGCGTTAAGGAGGGCGGCATGAGCAGGAAACCCGACCTTTCGCCCAAGGAGAAGGCCGCGCAGGAGCGCGAAGATCGCCTCAAGGCCGCGCTCAAGGCGAACATGGCGCGGCGCAAGGCACAGGCCCGCGCGCGCGACGCCGGGTCAGATGAAAACACGGACGAATAGAGGACAGGCATGGACAGCATCGTAGTTACGGGCGGCGGGCCGCTCTCGGGTGAAATCCCGATCGCCGGGGCCAAGAACGCCTGCCTCGCGCTGATGCCGGCGACACTTCTGTCCGAAGACCCGCTGACGCTGACCAATGCGCCGCGGCTGTCGGACATCAAGACGATGACCACGCTCCTGCAATCGCTGGGGGCCGAGGCGACCGGGCTTCAGGATGGTCAGGTGCTGGCGATGTCGTCGCACAACCTGACCTCGACCCGCGCAGATTACGACATCGTGCGCAAGATGCGGGCCTCGAACCTCGTGCTCGGGCCGCTTATCGCGCGGTTCGGTCATGCCGAAGTGTCGCTGCCCGGCGGCTGCGCCATCGGGGCGCGGCCCATGGACCTGCATACCTTCGGGCTGGAAAAGCTGGGGGCCGAGATCGACCTGCGTGACGGATACCTTTACGCAAAGGCCCCGAACGGGCTGAAAGGCGCCGAGATCCCGCTGAAATTCGCAAGCGTCGGCGCGACCGAGAACATCGTCATGGCCGCGACGCTGGCCAAGGGCACCACGGTTCTGACCAATGCCGCGCGCGAGCCCGAGATCGTGGACCTCGTGAAATGTCTGCGTGCCATGGGGGCGCAGATCGAGGGCGAGGGGACGAGCCGGATCGAGATACAGGGTGTCGATCGCCTGCACGGCGCGACGCATCAGGTGGTCGCGGACCGGATCGAACTGGGCACCTACATGCTCGCCCCGGCGATTGCGGGCGGCGAGGTGGAATGCCTCGGCGGCAAACTGGACCTCGTCGCGGCATTCGTCGAGAAGCTGGACGAAGCAGGCGTGGCCGTCGAGGAAACCGAACGCGGGCTCAAGGTCAGCCGCAAGAACGGGCGGCTCAAGGCGGTCGATGTGACGACCGAACCGTTCCCCGGTTTCCCGACCGACCTTCAGGCGCAGTTCATGGCGATGCTGTGCACGGCAGACGGCACGAGCGAATTGAACGAAACGATTTTCGAGAACCGCTTCATGCACGCGCCGGAGCTGACGCGCATGGGGGCCGAGATCGAGGTGCACGGGGGCCGCGCCCGCGTGACGGGCGTGGACAAGCTGCGCGGCGCGCCGGTGATGGCGACCGACCTGCGCGCGAGCGTGTCCTTGATCCTCGCGGGTCTCGCCGCCGAGGGGGAAACGGTGGTGAGCCGCGTCTATCACCTCGACCGGGGCTATGAGCATGTGGTGCGCAAGCTGCGCGGCGTGGGCGCACAGATAGAGCGGGTGAAGGCATGAGCGAAGACGCACGGTTCGAGGACGGGGGCGAAAAGCCGCTTCGCTTGATGGCGCTGGACGCGGACGATCTTCAGATCGTCTCGGCGCTGACGCAGGACGCGGTCTTCCCCGCCAACGAAATGGCGTGGCGGGTGCGGGCGCGGGAATTCGCGCTGCTCCTCAACCGGTTCCGCTGGGAAGATGCCGAAGCCGCGGCCAAACGCGGGCGGGCGGTCGAGCGGGTTCAATCGGTGCTTGTCTTCGGCGATGTTCTGAAAGTGCAATCTCAGGGCGTGGAAAAGGGCGATCCGGATACGGTAATGTCGCTTTTGTCCATCTCGTTCGAGCCGGGCGAGGATGGCACGGGGCGCATCGTCCTGACCCTTGCGGGCGACGGGGCCATCGCGCTCGACGTCGAGACCATCGACGCGAAGCTTCAGGATGTGACCCGTCCCTACGTCGCCCCCAGTCGCAAGACGCCTGACCACCCGGAGTGACCCGATGCCGGTTTTCCTGAACACCTCCGACGCGGATTTCGAGACCGCTTTCACCGCGCTGCTCTCGGCCAAGCGCGAGGATAGCCCGGATGTCGACGACACGGTGGCAGGCATCATCGCCGACGTGCGCGCGCGCGGCGATGCGGCGGTGCTGGACCTCACCTCGAAATTCGACCGTCTCGACCTGACCGCTACGACCATGCGTGTCTCCGAGGACGAGATCGAGGCGGAATGCGCCAAGGTGTCCGAGGCCGAGAGGCAGGCGCTGGAAACCGCCGCCGAACGCATCCGCGCCTACCACGCGCGGCAGGTGCCCGAGGATGCGCAGTGGACCGACCCGGAGGGCGCCACGCTGGGCTGGCGCTGGACCGCCGTGTCCGCCGCCGGTCTTTACGTGCCCGGTGGCCTCGCCTCCTATCCGTCGAGCGTTCTGATGAACGCCGTGCCCGCCAAGGTGGCCGGGGTTGGGCGGCTCGTCGTCACGGTGCCGACGCCGGACGGGGTCATCAATCCGCTGGTCATGATGGCCTGCAAGGTCGCGGGCGTGGACGAGGTCTATCGCATCGGCGGGGCGCAGGCGATTGCCGCGCTGGCTTACGGGACCGAGACGATCGCGCCGGTCGACAAGATCACCGGGCCGGGCAACGCCTTCGTCGCCGCCGCCAAACGCCGGGTCTTCGGCAAGGTGGGCATCGACATGATCGCGGGGCCGTCGGAAATTCTCGTGATCGCCGACAAAGACAACGACCCCGACTTCCTCGCCCTCGACCTGATGAGCCAGGCCGAACACGACGAAAGCGCGCAGTCGATCCTCATCACCGACGACGCCGGTTTCGGTCGGGCCGTGGCGGAGGCCGTTGACAAGCGGCTCGAAACGCTCGAACGCCGCGCCATCGCAGGTGCAAGCTGGCGCGACTTCGGCGCGGTCATCACCGTGCGCGACATGGACGAGGCGGCGAGACTGAGCGACCGGATCGCGCCCGAGCACCTCGAACTTTGCGTGGCCGACCCCGAGGCGCTGTCGGACAAGATCACCCACGCGGGCGCGATCTTCCTTGGCCAGTACACGCCCGAGGCCATCGGGGATTATGTCGGCGGTCCGAACCACGTTCTGCCGACCGCACGTTCCGCACGGTTTTCGTCCGGTCTGTCGGTGCTCGATTTCATGAAGCGCACGACCCTGTCCAGAATGACGCCCGCCGCGCTCAAATCCATCGGCCCGGCGGCCGAGACGCTGGCGAAATCGGAAAGCCTCGAGGCACATGGGCTGTCGGTGCGGGCGCGGCTCGACCGGCTGAACCAAGGCTAGACTCCCCGTCCCATCGCGATTGTGCGGTCCACCCGGTTCCGCTATCCCTGACCCAAAGACGGGATGGGACGGATGAACCGCATCAGCAAGATCGACATCGACGACACCGGGTTGGCCGCGCCGACCCCGGCAATCGAACAGGAACGCAAGGTCGCGGTGTTCGACCTGTTGGAAGACAACAGCTTCACCCCGCTGGGGCGCGAGGGGCAGACGGTGCCCGAAGGCCCGTATGAACTTGGCCTTGCGATCAAGGAAAAGCGCCTCGTGGTGTCGGTCGCGACCGAGGGCGGGGAAGAGGCGGGTGAGATCCACCTGTCCCTCGGCCCGTTCCGGCAAGTGGTGAAGGATTACTTCCAGATCTGCGAAAGCTATTTCGATGCGGTCAAGAAGCTGCCCCCCGGACAGATCGAGGCCATCGACATGGCGCGGCGCGGCATCCACAACGAAGGTGCGCGGGTGTTGATGGAACGGCTGGAGGGTAAGGCCGAACTCGACATCGACACCGCGCGCCGGCTTTTCACCCTCATCTGCGTCCTGCACTGGGGCTGAGGGACCGTGCCGGCCAGCCTGCCCCAATCCGTGCTTTTCTGCTGCGACCACAACGCGGTCCGCTCCCCGATGGCCGAGGGGATGATGAAGAAATACTACGGTGACCACGTCTATGTGCAGTCCGCCGGGGTGAAGAGCGAACTGGATGTCGACGGGTTTTCCGTCGCCGTCTGCGAAGAGATCGGGGTGCCGTTATCGAACCACCGGTCGCGGAGTTTCGACGAGATGCAGGAGTGGGGCGACGACCTGTCGTCCTATGACCTCATCATCGCGCTTAGTCCGGCGAGCCAGCGCAAGGTGCTGGACCTGACCCGGTTCCACCATCTCGACGTCGAATACTGGCCGGTGATGGACCCCACGGGATTAGGAACGATGCGAGACGAAAAACTGGTTGCCTACCGGCAGGCGCGCGACCAGATTCGGGATCGTATGATTTCGCGGTTCGGCCCGCCGCAGGAAGGTTGAGATGGACCCGCAAGCAGCACGAGACGTTATCGCGAAGGCCTGGCATGCGATCGACGTGGCCGACTGGGACACGCTGCGCGCGCTCGGGCACATGGACTCCGCGATCCGGTCCGGCGCGACCGAGTGGCACTACGGCCCCGACGGGATCGCGGCGCTGTTCGCCCATTACCGCGAGAACTATGACCTCGACATGCGCGACTATCGCACCATCGTCATGGGCGACAAAGCGGCGGTCGAGACGCGCCTGAAACTGACCTATCGCACGACCAAGGCGGGCTTTCCCGAAGCGCGCGGCCAAAGCACGATCGTGCCGGTCGGTTCGTTCATCACGTTTCGCGACGGGCTGTTCTTTCGCACCCAGATGATCCTGTCTATCGACGATTGGATGCGGGTGTTCACGGCCGATCCCGACCCGGATTTCGCAGGGCAGGAGGGCGCGGGATGACCGAAGACGACATCCTCGCCATCGACGACATCATGTTCACCGCGGTCAACTACCGCGACTGGGAGAACGTGCTGCGATATATCGGCCACGACACGCTGATCCAGATCGGCCCGTTGGGCGAATTGCGCGGCAAGACCGGGGCCGATGCGGTCATCGCCTATTTCGACAAGCACTATGACTACAGGTTCCTGAGCTGGCAGCACGTCGTCGAAGGCAACGAAAGCTCGACGCTCGCCGTGGCGCGGCTGACCTATCTCGAAACCATCCACGGGCTTCCCGAAGCCACTGGACAGGTGGCCGAGGTTCCCGTCGCCGTGTTCGGGACATGGGACAACGGGAAACTGACCCGGCTTCGCTTCATCATCTCCTTCGTCGATTTCATGAGCGCGGTCTGATGCCCCTGCGGTTCGCGCCGCTGACCGGGCCGGATCTGATCGCGCAGCTCGACGATGTGGCGCGGCTCAGGATCGATGTATTTCGGGAGTGGCCTTACCTTTACGACGGCGATCTGGAATATGAGCGGGGCTACCTCGCAGCCTATCGCGACAGCGCCGAGGCGATTGTCGTTGGGGCCTTCGACAGCGACCTGTTGGTCGGTGCCGCGACGGGGTCGCCCCTGTCCGACCATGCCGAGGAATTCGCGGACGCGTTTCAAGGTCACGGCATCGACATCGACGAGGTATTCTATTGCGCCGAGTCGGTTCTGCGACCGGCGTATCGCGGGCAGGGGGCCGGGCACGCGTTCTTCGACCTGCGCGAGGCACATGCACGCGCCCTGGGTGCGCGTTACTGTGCGTTCTGCGCGGTGGTGCGACCGGACGATCACCCGGCCCGCCCGGCGGGCTACCGACCGCTCGACGGTTTCTGGCGAAAGCGGGGATACGACAAGCTGGAGGGGGCTTTTGCCCGATTTTCGTGGCGTGATGTTGGAAAAGGAGAAGTGGATGAGAAGCCGCTTCAGGTCTGGCTCCGTGAACTCTGAGCCGGGACAGGCGAGGGCGCGGGCATGGTGAGGGTGGCCGCCGCGACCTATCCCGCAGGCGCGCCCGAAAGTTGGTCCGCGTGGGAGGATGCGGTCGAAAGCTGGGTCGCCGATGCGCAGGCCGATCTGCTCGTCTTTCCCGAATACGGCTCGATGGAGCTTGCCCATCTGACGCGGGCCGAAGGGCTTTCGGACCAGATGGCGGCGGTGTCGGATGCGCTGCCGCGAGCCTGGGACCACTGGGCCCACCTTGCCGCGACATACGGCGCCCATATCCTCGCCCCGTCCGGTCCGGTGCATGAGCCGCAGGGCTACGTCAACCGCGCGATGTTATTCGCTCCGAACGGCAAACGGCAGGCCCATGACAAGCAGGTCATGACGCCGTGGGAACGCGACCCGATGGACATGCGGCCGGGGGCCGCGCCGGTGTTGATGGAGACGTCTCTGGGCTGGATCGGCGTCCAGATCTGCTATGACGCCGAATTTCCCTTTGCCACCCGCGCAATGGCCGAAACCGGGCTCGATCTGCTTCTGGTGCCGTCGCAAACCGAAACGCTGGCCGGGTTCCACCGCGTGCGCATCGGCGCGCAGGCCCGTGCGCTCGAGGCGCAGTGCGTTGCCGTGCAATCGCCGACCCAAGGCGTGTCGGACTGGTCCGTCGTTCTCGACGAAAACGCAGGCACCGCAGGGGTTTACGCGCCGCCCGACCTTGGCTTTCCCGATAACGGCGTGGTCGCGCAGGGCGTGATGAACCAGCCCGGCTGGACCCGCGCGACGCTCGATCTTGCGCATCTGAGGCGTATCCGCGAAGGTGGCGGGGTTCAGGGCCGTGCACATTGGCCGGAACAGTTCGGCGGCGACAGCGTTGCCCTACCGCGCATATCCGTTGTGGATATGCGCTGAATCGCTCTTGATAATTTGGGCGTTTGGGACCATTTAAGGGCACCCGCGACATGGTGGGTGACCAAATACGGAGTGAACATGGCCAAGGAAGAACTGCTCGAATTTCCCGGTGTCGTGAAGGAGCTCCTGCCGAATGCGACGTTTCGGGTCGAGCTGGAGAACGGCCATGAGATCATCGCGCACACGGCAGGCAAGATGCGCAAGAACCGCATCCGCGTCCTCGCAGGCGACAAGGTTCAGGTCGAGATGACCCCCTATGATCTGACAAAGGGTCGGATCAATTACCGCTTCAAGTAAGCCCCGCCTCATCCTCGGGTCCGGATCGCCACGGCGTGCTGAACTGATCGGCACGCTGGGCATCGAAGCGGACGAGGTGAGGCCCCCCGACATCGACGAAACGCCCCTGAAGGGCGAGGAACCGCGCGCCTACTGCCGCCGCGTCACGCGGGCAAAGGCCGAGGCGATGGTCGTGGCCGAGGGCGAGATCGCGCTTTGCGCCGACACCACCGTCGCGCTGGGCCGCCGCATCATGGGCAAGCCGGAAGATGCGGGGGAGGCGGCGCAATTCCTGCACCTGCTGTCCGGGCGTCGTCATACCGTCATCACCTGCGTCGCAGTGCGCACGCCCGCGCGCGTGCTGGAGCGCGAGGTGGTCACGGTCGTCAAGATGAAACGGCTATCGAACGAAGAGGTGAACGCCTACCTCGCGTCGGGCGACTGGCAGGGCAAGGCGGGAGCCTATGCCATCCAAGGCCCGGCCGGCGCTTTCGTGCCGTGGATTCAGGGCAGTTATACGGGTGTCATGGGCCTCCCGGTCGCTGAAACCGCCGCGCTTCTCAATGCCGCGGGCTATCCCGTCTATGGAGGCTGGGCATGAAGGGATCGGTGATCGCGCTGGACGAGATCGGCGGGCGCAAGGCCGCCGCGCATGTGGTCGACGGCGTGCTCGAAGATTTTCTGATCGACCCGGCGGAAGACACCGGCCCCGCGCCGGGTGCGATCTATCGTGGCATCTGCGAACGGCCCATGAAGGGGCAGGGGGGCATGTTCCTCGACCTCGGTGGTGCGCGCGGGTTCCTGAGGCAGGCCAAGGGCCTGGCGCCCGGAACGCCGCTTCTCGTGCAGGTCTCCGGCTGGGCCGAAGCGGGCAAGGCGCCCCCGGTCGCCACCAAGGTTCTGTTCAAGTCACGCTATGCCATCGTCACGCCGGATGCGCCCGGTCTCAACCTGTCGCGGCAGGTCCGCGACGAGGATGAGCGCGTTCGCCTGCTCGACATCGCCGACGCGGTGATGGAGGGCTCGCCCCATGGCCTGATCGTGCGCTCCAGCGCCGAAGGGGCCGATGACGGCGCGGTGGCCGAGGATATCGCGGAGATGCGCACGCTGGCCGAGGCGGTGCTTGGCGATGCGCAGGGCAAACAACCCGAACTGCTTGTCGACGGCCCCGACGCGCATCTGACCGCCTGGCGCGACTGGCCGGAGCCCGACGTTTTCGCCGAGGCGCCCGGAGCGTTCGAAGAACACGGGATCCACGATCTGCTCGACCGGGCGCTCGCCGCCCGTCAGCCCCTGTCCGGCGGCGCCTATGCGTTCATCGAACCGACCCGCGCCCTCGTCGCCGTGGACGTAAACACGGGCGGCGACACGTCGCTTGCCGCCGGGCTCAAGGCCAACATCGCGCTCGCCCGCGACCTGCCGCGCCTGTTGCGGGTGCGCGGTCTTGGCGGCCAGATCACCCTCGACCTCGCCCCGATGCCGAAAAAGGATCGCGCGGCCTTCGAACAGGTCCTGCGCGCGGCCTTCAAACGTGACGGGACCGAGACGGTTCTGGCCGGGTGGACGCCGCTTGGGCATTTCGAGCTGCAACGCAAACGGGATCGCCTGCCGGTCACGATCTGAGGATCGGGTGGCGGGCACCTTGCGACGGGCGCCCGCGTTCTGCATGTTTGGTTCCGACCTCGACCCAACCCCATGGAGACCTGATGTCCTGCCCGATCTGCGCAAAAGACACCGACCCAGCCTACCGCCCGTTCTGTTCCAAACGCTGCGCCGATGTCGATCTGGGGAAATGGCTGAACGGATCGTACCGCATCCCTTCCGAAGACCCCGAGGATCTGGACGAACTCGTGGACGAGATCGAAAGGGAAATCTCGGACCGCCCGGATCGTCCGCATTGAGCGCGGGCGGAAGCGTGCGGAAGCTTTCGGGGTGACACAGGCGGCGGTCGTGTGGTGGCCCCCCGTTTGGCTCGGACGTCAGGCTGCTTGACCCGGCGTGGTGTGAAGACGCCAAACGCGACGAGGAAACCGTGCGAAGAGCGCCCGACAGACGCCGACAGCACATGCAGGATGCCCTGCGAAAAAACCCCGAAAATTTTGCCCCAAACCCTCTGGACACGCCGCCGGACCGCGACTAGAACACGCCGACCTGAACGCAAGACGTTCACCCGTGCCCGGGTAGCTCAGGGGTAGAGCAGTGGATTGAAAATCCTCGTGTCGGCAGTTCGATTCTGTCCCCGGGCACCACTTCACGATCATTTGCGATTATGGCGAACACCGCCGGTCACTCGCCCATTTCTTTTAAACGCCTCTTTCGGCGTTTTAATCTGACTTGCCGATCGCCTTCTGACCATTATCTTGAGGCAGCCGGATAATTAAAAGCAGGTGAGATCAAGTTATTGAGGAAAGTCTGAACAACGTTTTGGATAAGGTCGCGTAAGCGGAGTGAGCGAGTAGAGCGACGCTTTGGCCGGCTGATCGTGGTTTTCGCCGTTCTTTTCTTTCGGTTCCCTGGCGTCTCGACCTGCTTCGGACAGACTCGTTCTCAGGCCATCAGACGTCTTCGCACCTGGAAGAGGTTGCCGAGCGCGAACAGCGTGAACAACTGGGCGCGGTTCTTGGCGAGCCCGCGATAGCGGGTCCGGGTGTAGCCGAACTGGCGTTTGATGACGCGGAACGGATGCTTGACCTTGGCCCTAACCTTGGCGATCAGCCGATTGATCTGCTCGTCGACGGGATGCAACCGGCCACCCGCGGGCGCCTTGCGCATCACGCCCCAGAACTTGCCGGGTCCCTCGAAGGCGGCCCGCCGTGCAGTATTGACGTAGCCCTTATCGGCCCAAACGGTATCCTCATCGCCGTGTAGTAATTCGTCCCACACTTGGCTGTCATGCAGCTTGGCAGTCGAGGTTTCCAGGCTGTGGGTGATGCCGCTGTCGGCATCGGCGCCAACATGTGCCTTCATGCCAAAATACCAGTCGTTTCCCTTCTTCGTGCTCGTCATCTCCGGGTCACGCTTGCCGGCCTGGTTCGTGGTAGAGGATGGCGCGTCGATGATCGGCGCATCCACCAAGGTGCTGGAGCGCAGCGTGATGCCTTTGCCGGCAAGGTGGCCATTGACCTCGGCGAAGATGGCCTCGGTCAGCCCATGCTGATCGAGCAGCATGGCGGAAGTTCAGGATGGTGGTCTCATCGGAGATGCGATCATCGCACAGTTCGATCCCGGTTAACCGGCGCATCGCGTCGCTATCATAAAGCGTCTCCTCCGCCATTGGATTGCGCAACGCATACCAATTCTGGAGGAAATAGACCCGCAGCATCGTTTCCAGCGGCATCGGCGGGCGCCCGCCCTTCGGCCCAGCCTTCGGATAATGCGGTTCGATCAGCGCCAACAATCGGCTCCAAGGAACCACCGCTTCCATCTCTGCCAGGAACTGCTCGCGACGCGTCACCTTCTTCTTCATCGCATCGCGCAGACCGGGAAAAGCGAGTTGCTTTGGCATCGGCAGCGCTCCTAATCGCGTTGCCGACACCCTATCACATCAGGCCGAAACGGGCAGGTTTTTCAGACGTTCCTTGAGAAGCGGGACAATCGCATAATACTCCTTTTGAAGACGGAGGAGCCCGGGTCAAGATCCAAGGCCATGGCGCGCCAATAGGGTATGAACGAGCCAGCGAATTGAAAAATCTCTCGTCCAGCCTTCGATCTGTTGTTCGCGCCCCTATGTGTGGCAAGAAAGAACCTTGATCTTAGTGCGACGTTGCCGCGTGTAATCCCGGGATTTCCCTTTGGGTCGCCATCGGACGGCATCGAGGCCCGAACCATTTCTCTATGTCCTTTTCGCATTCCACCTTCTTCAGGTCTGGGAATGAACGCAGGAGTTGGTCATGGCACTTTGGTTCGAGCATCCGCATTGCTTGTATGCCCGGATAAAAGCTTTCGCTGGGAACTCCATTAGAAAATATTACTTCATGCTTAGATAGCATGATGTGGAAATAAACAGCTTTTCGTTTTCCGTGTGCAACTCTTACGCCTCGAACGTGCTTGGAAACGTGACCGGCGCTGGCTAGAAAATCCTGGTGAATCAACAATGCGTGGTGTCGTGATACGAAGAGTTTTCTCGTCGCACCAAACACACCTTCACTTATCAAGACAGGACGAAGTTCATCTTGTGCGGCCATTTCTTCCTTTGATACCTCCCTCGACCCGATCCAGGCAATTGGCTGCATCCCGTTGTCGAGTGTTGAAACTAAATCACCTACCCGTAGTCTCTCGACTGGTGTTTCACCTTTCGGCGTGGAAATCATCGTGCCTTTCAAAAAGCATATGATGCCAGTGTTGTCATAAGAGAAACTGTTTCTATCGGTGTTTTCCATCCTCAGACTAGAGGTGCCGAAAGATTTGTTGTCGCTATAATCGGTAGCGCGCCCCTCATCATCAAAGGCGTTGGACTGGTTAAGTAATCCATCGTCGGCGATGTCTCCCCGAAGTTCACCGAGGCTGTCATAGTGCTTTGAAAGGTCTATGAAATCGTTGTTCTCCCTGATTCCATCTCCAATAGTCCCAGAATTTCCGTTCCCAAAATCTGTGATCCTGTCAATTCCCTCGGATACTTCAAATACATCGTTTCCGAGCCCCCCGGTAAGAACGTCGTTGCCTTCTCCTCCTGTTAGTCTATCGTTTCCCGCACCTCCATAAATTATGTCATCTCCGCGACCACCATCGAGATGGTCGTTTCCACTGAAACCATTAATCGTATCGTGACCGACTGAACCAATTATCTTGTCTGTGTTTTCCGTCCCGATGATTTCATCTACGCCGATGAGTGTGACGTCGGTGAAATCAAAGTCCGCACGGTCGTCTCGTGTTCCCAATTGTTCACCACGAGCGTTCCGTCCGTCAATGATTTCGAAACCGCTCGATGCGGAGAAGTCACCTTGCACGCGGTATGTGCCTGTCCCTCCGTCAAGTATAATTCTGTCCGTTTCTGTGGCATTTGTCCCTGAATCAATCAAGGTGTTGCTACGTGCGTCATCCTCGTGATGGAGATATACGTAGTCACTGCCTTGCCCTCCATCCACTTGATCTGCCCCAGGGCCGGTGTGAATGTGGTCGTCACCAGCTCCACCCAGAATTGTATCGTCGCCTGTCCCACCGTAGATTACGTCTGAACCATCTCCTCCCAGAAGGTAATCGTCACCGGACCCACCATGGATCAGATCACTGCCTGTTCCTCCGTCGATCTTGTCGTCACCAGCCCCTGAATCAATCGTGTCGGCTCCCGAGCCGGTATTGATGCTATCAGACCCAGATCCGGTAGTGATAGAATCGCTTCCTGCTCCACCTGAGACAGTTTCGGCGGTTGTGCGTGTCGAGGAATACTGATCATCCCCTGCAATCAGTTCGTATGGGATGCGATCTGCATTTGCATCATCGTGAGAGACGACCGTCAGCTCGGTATCTGGGGGAGGAGGCGGACTGGCAAACGCGTAGTAGTCCCTGTCTGTGCCTTCGAGCTCAATCTCGTAAAGAGTGTATTTGTTTCCAGATGCGTCTTCGACCACGTTAATCGCGTCGACGTAAATATTGCCCTCAAACTCGAGCTGACCATCTTTGAATATCTTTCCTATCTGCGTATGGTCGTCGGCAGTGGAGGGCGAGATTGTATCCCCTTCTAGGTTTGCATCGTCGTCAACAACCTGAAAAGCCCGCGTTACATCGCCATCAGGCACGCGTATTTGGTCGCCTGCATTGATTGCGGTTTTGGTGGTAAGATCGCTTTCGATGTATCCCGAAAAAAGGTGGATCGTCATTTTGGCCTCCCTTTCTCTAATAGAAAACACAGAAACAGTGTCTTTTTTATGTATTGATTGGTGCGATATTGGGGCCAATCACCCTCTTCGCTGACGTAGTCCGTCTCGGAACCGCGGCAAAGGTGGGTCAAAATGGCTATGTTTCGGACCTCGGCCTGGTGGTCGACGGTGCGCTATTGGGATCCGCGAACGGAATCATCGAGCATTTCCGGCAAGTGATTGCGGTTCGAAATGGCGTGTCTCCGAGCATCGATGGCGAGGCTGCGCTTCAGCCGATCGCTTGTTGTTATCAGATAACCCCTCGCGAGTAGTGGTCGAGCACTATCGCGAGGTAGAGCCAGCCCTGCGCCGTCCAGATGTTGATGATGTTGGCGCCCCATTTCCGGTCCGGCTGGTCGGTCTCAAAGCTCTAGGAGAACAGGGTGGGTGCGACGGACCAAGCGTGTTCGCTGTCCGTGGTCCGCTTGAACAGACGCTTTTGTCGCGCCACGAGGCCATTCTCCCGTATCAACGGGGCCGCGCAGAGCCAACCAATCCCATGGCTGTCGCCCACGAGATCGCGGTGCATCAGCGGGTTTTCGTAGGTGCCGTTCGAAAAAGCGGAGGCCGTAAGGATATGCCCAAGGTAGTCCATAACCTGCCACCAACGCTGGCAGGCCGGTCGGCCGCGTCCGACGAAGTAGCCGCTCTAGCTATTTCCCAGAGCACGGCACATTCGAAGAATCTGGAAGCTCGCCTTCTCCGCTTCGATGAAGGCTCAGATCATCGACTTGGGTCTTTCGCGAAGAAGGCGCTCGTCCATTGTCCTCGGACCAATGGCGGATAATAAGCTCGCCTATTTTTTTGGGATGTCGCGCTCATGTTTCAGGACCTCGTCCTCCCGACGCGGTCGCTTTAGTTCGTTCCACAGTTCGGGCTGTTCCTCAAAAGCCATTTCGGCATCACGATCCTGGCTCAACCACCGCGTCAACGTTGAAAGACCAACCCCGGGATTCTCTACAATTTCACGACTAATGCGCCCGTTCGTCATCGCCAGTCGCCCCTCTTCACGCCGAAATGCCGGCGCCGGTAGTTTCCCTTTCGATATAGAACACCTCCTGATTTCTCGGTTGGTGCTCTCCAAATTTCCAAGGCGAATCCAGTCTATGGTAGAAACCACACCGTGCCTTGGACACTCGTGCAACGAGTCAAAGGCCAATCGTGCAGCTACTTGCAATAGGGACCGCTCGGGTCACGCTAACCAAAGTCCATTCTGTCGCACTCAATGCGTGTCACGCCTGTCACATCCCACTAGTGCCATCGCCGCGAAGCTTGTAACGACCAGTGCAACATCAAGAAACGAAAGGTCGAAGCTGCTCGACAAGAGCAGAGATATGCCAGCGATGGACGCGATCATCGCGACAGACAAACCCGCGTCTGAAAGAATTGCTCTTGAAATATAACTTTCGGTCCACCTCCGCTCCGTGGCCGGGATATTGAAGGACTGGTGCGCATCTTCTATGTCCTCCTTCCAGGCCGGGTCTTCAAGTGCAAGGAGCACGTCGTCAGACGCATCTGTCCGTCGCATTTCTTTCGCAGGAGTAGAGGCGGCTCCTGCCGAAAATACTTTATCCTTGGTCATTCAGTTGCCTCGCAATTGTGAACGATGTGTTGCTTGATAACCTAGCAGCACCAACTGGATTTATCTTGCCCTCCATGAGGAATCATTGGGGCAAGAATTGTCAAGGCGACTGGACTAAGGCAATCGCGCCATTTTTTGTCGCCAGAAGAATGCGGTGCAATAGGATACTGAACGTAAAGCAAGGGCACCTGTGAAACTTATTATGTGCCGATTTTAGGGGATTGTAGAGTGCAGGTTGCCGATTTTTGGGAGTGGCGGCCATTGTTTCCAAGGACTCCAAACTTGACTTACCGAAATGTGTCAGTGCGACGGCGTGAATGGCGCCGTTTACCGTGGACGCCTTCTGTGCTGGTTTTGAGGCAAGGCGGCCTTGATGAGCGGTAAGTTCAGCGATGATTTCAAGCGGAACGCAATTGCGCAGATCACCGAGCGGGGTTGTAAGATTACTGCAAGCTATATGTTGAACTTCTGGAGCAAGGTGAAAGCATCAGCCTGAACCTTGTTGCCCGGCTGACCGGCCTGGCCGGCGTCAACGCGAAGATCGGCTACAAACGTAGAGCAAGAAAGAGTGGCAGGATGTTTTCGGGGGTTGCCGACAACGCGCTCGATGGTAGTTCGAGTTGGCAACGCCAGATTCTGCCTGGGTTTTGCGTTTTCCTGAGCGGTGGGTCGTGCCACAAAGCAAGGAGTGGGGAGAAAACTTTTGCCATCGCAAATGCCGGTATGATTTGGCCTAAGATGCTTGAACCGCTTGGGGTGCGAAGCCCACCTTGGGTCACTCCCTGCAGAAGACTCCGTCACCCACTGTTAAGGGGAGAAAGGCTGGCGCTCCTCCGCTAAATTGGGTTCGCCTTGGCGTTGCTTGCTCCGGCGCGCAGGCGTTCACGTGCTTCGCGTGGGTAGCCAAGGAGGGGTGCGAACAGGTCCAAATCAGTGCTTTGCATGTCGGTGTCAGGAAGCCGAGGAACGATGAAGGCGGTCATAAGGTCTGCGGCCCTGAACCCGCCGCCACAGATCATAGATCGGCCATCCAAGGATCCGACGTCAGCCGGGGATTTCTATCGGAAGCCCCCTGTACGGTGCAATCAGATGTTCTAGGACTTCGTGCAACCTTAGCAATGCGGGTCGCTTTGAGCGGCGCGGGTCTAGCCTTTCCTGATTTACGGTTTGATCTGCGGGGGGAATGTGCCGAGCTCAGATGCCGCTCAGAGCCACGGAGCGGGCGGCTAAAGGGCCTTGGGGTCGTCTCCGGTGTCCCTCTTTGAGCCAAGATCACGAAATGGCGTTCTACGGGCCGTTCTGCGGAATTTCCGGGTGAGGCCAACGGGCAAGATGGAGATGGTTGCGGGGTCGCTTTGTCGAACGCGAAAGCTGGCTCGCACCCGGGCCATAAATCGTTCGAAGAGTTGGTAAACGTGCGTCCTGAGGTGGACATGTTCACGATCTGCGGCGAGCGATTTTCGTGTCGCCAAACGCCGCCTTCAAAAATCATTTCTTATACACACAGAACGATTGATGGCCAATGCGCAGGCGCACGATCACCTCCAGGACTGGGTAACCTCTCTCAGTGATCCGCGCGATGGCAATTCATTTGCGATCGTTGCTCCATTTGGCGCATTTCGTCCTAGCGTCCACCGCTCAAGACACGCCAAAATGGACTGCCACGGAACAAGGGGTATTCCAGTTCCTAAGTATTCGCCCCCTGTCTGTTGCACGGGAGGCCCACGAGGACTGCGCAAGCTTTCGCGGCATGGCAGGCTGGTCTGGTTCTGGCTGGCTACGGGCTAGCGCTTGAACGACCGACGTGCTTGCGAGCCCTTCCATTTGATGTGAATAGAAGCCATCGGCCTTTCCTAGTTTGATTCATTTGGTGCGTCCGATAGCTCTATCAACTTGCGCGGTATCGACCCGGAGGAGCCTCGCCGATGCGCATGCGCGACACATTCATCAAGCCGATGCATCCCGAGGGTCGGAGGTTCGTGGCGATCTTCGCGATCGTTACGGTGGGTCTGTTCCTGATCTCGGGGTTTCTTGGCTGGATCGGCGTCGGGCTGACCGTCTGGTGCTATTACTTCTTCCGCGACCCGGAGCGGGTCACGCCGCCGAGGCCGGGCGTCGTGGTCAGTCCGGCGGATGGAATCGTCTCACTGATCGAACCGGCCGTCCCGCCCGCCGAGTTGGGTATGCCGGACGTGGCGCTGACGCGTGTGAGCGTGTTCATGAGCGTGTTCAACTGTCACGTGAACCGGGTCCCGGTTACAGGTGAGATTGCTGACATCGCCTACCGCCCCGGCAAGTTCTTCAACGCCTCGCTCGACAAGGCCAGTGTGGACAACGAGCGCAACAGCCTGCGCATCCGTATGACGGATGGGTGCGATCTGGCGGTTGTTCAGATCGCTGGATTGGTGGCGCGGCGCATCGTTTGTTTCGTGAAGGAGGGCGACAGCCTGGCCACCGGCGAACGGTTTGGACTGATCCGTTTCGGGTCGCGACTGGACGTATACCTGCCAGACGGGGTCGAGCCGATCGTTGCGCTGGGACAGACGATGATCGCAGGCGAATCCGTGATCGCAGAGCTGACGCAACCAACAGAAGGGTAGGGGACAGCACATGCCTGACACCCCGAACAAAGCGCCGACCGAGTTCGCGCTGATCCAGCTTCTTCCAAACATGCTGACCATCGTCGCGATTTGTGCGGGCCTGTCGGCGCATCCGGGAGGGTTTCGGGGCGACTACGCGACGGCGGTGCTTCTTATCCTTGCCGCCGCCGTGCTCGACGGCACCTCGACGGTCGTATCGCGCGGCTCTTGGGCAGCGACAGCGCGATTGGGGCCGAGTTGGATTCGCTTGCGGATTTCCTGAACTTCGGTGTGGCCCCTGCACTGGTTCTTTACTTCTGGGTCTTGCAGGACCTGCCAAGCGTCACGTGGCTTGCCGTGCTCGCCTATGCGGTCTGCTGCGTGATGCGCCTAGCGCGGTTCAATGTCAGCGACAAAGCCAAAGAGCCGACTGCGGACCGCGCGTATTTTGTCGGTGTGCCAGCCCCGGCCGGTGCGTTCCTGTCATGCTGCCGATGTTCGTATCCTTCGCGTTCGCGGACGTCCCTCTGGTGCCCGGCTACGTGATCGCGGTCTACATGATCGGAGTTGGGCTCCTGATGATCAGCCGCATCCCGACCTGGTCCTTTAAGAAACCAGGTGTCGCGCCACAATGTGAGTTCTTTCTCGTGGGGTTCGCCGTGCTCTCGGCTGCGCTCCTGATCGAGCCGTGGGTTTCGTTGGTCGTGATTTGCCTTGCCTACATCGGCATGGTCATCTGGGCCTTGCTGGATCGCAGGACACGCTGAAACAGACCGGGAGCAGGGCATTGGACATCAAGGCCGTCAAGACATCCTACGCCCGTTGGGCGCCGGTCTATGATCGGACGTTCGGAGCCATCACCAACACCGGGCGGCGCCGGGCGGTGGCGTTCGTGAACGGCCTTTCGGGGCGGGTCCTTGAGGTCGGCGTCGGAACAGGGCTTGCATTGCCGCACTATCGTCCCGACCTCAGAAGTGACCGGCATCGACTTCAGTGACGAGATGCTGGCCAAGGCCCGTGCGAAGGTGCGGGACATGGACCTGAACCACGTGTTGGACCTGCGCCAGATGGACGCCCGGGCGCTGGATTTTTCCGATGCAAGTTTCGATACGGTGGTCGCGATGCGTGCTTTCGGTGGTGCCGGACCCCGAGAAGGTCATGTCGAGATCGCGCGTGTGCAAACCCGGTGGGCACGTCGTCATCACCAACCACTTCAAAGCGCGACGACGGCCTGCTGGCGATGGTCGAACGGGTCGCCGCACCGCTGTCAATGTCCTCGGCTGGCACTCGGATTTTGAGATCGAGACTGTTTTGCAGAAAGATGATCTCGCCATCGAGGAGAAGTGGCCGTTGCCGCCCATGGGCATGATGACCTTCCTCGTGCTCCGTAAATCAGACTGAACAGGAAACCCGGGCGGTTCAGCCGCTAGAGCGGCTTCGCGGACTTCCAGCGCCGGGTCCGTGGGCGGTGGACATGGCAAGCTCCGGGCCTTCGTGGACTGGGGTCACTCAGCCACAGCGTAGGCGTTCAGTCGGAGGCCCTCTTTTGCGTGCCGTTAGCCGAAAAGCGAGGGCTTGCAGGTTCGTCTGCAAACGTGCGAGCGCACTCGACAATACGGCGGCCTCGTATGACGTGTCTGACTCTATTGGATAGGCAGAGTCACCTTTGCTATGGCATCGGCAGTTTCGATTGTGAACCGGCATGCAAGATTGACCCTGTATTGGGGTAATCGGCGTCAAAGTGACCCCTGATATTTCTGTTCAGAAGCTTCCTCAAAGGATTGAGGAGCGATTTAGGGATGTTGGTTGTGGAGACGATTGCGAAGATCAGGCGGGCGCATTTCATCCAGGGGAAGTCGATCAAGCAGATCTGCCGGGGCTGCGGGTATCACGGAACACGGTGCGGAAGGTGGTGCGGTCAGGGGCAACCGAGTTCAGCTATGACCGGTCCACGCAGCCCGCCCAAGATCGACCCGTGGCGGTCCGATCTGGATGAGATGCTGGCTGAGAATGACCGGCAACCCAAACGCCAGCGGCTGACACTGGTTCGGATTTACGAAGAGCTGCGCAACCGGGAGTTATGACGGCAGCTATGATGCGGTGCGGCGCTATGCGGCGAGAGTTGGTCGAAGGCGACCCGGGAAGCTTCCGCCGCTGCCTACGTGCCGCTGAGCTTCGACCCGGGCAGAAGCCTATCAGTTCGACTGGAGCCATGAGGTTGTCTGATTGACGGCGTGACCACGACGGTGAAGGTTGCGCATGTGCGCCTGAGCCACAGCCGGATGCCGTTTGTGCGGGCCTATCCCAAGAGACACAGGAGATGGTGTTCGACGCCCACGACAAGGCGTTTGCCTTCTTCGGTGGGGCCTGTGCGCGGGGCATCTACGACAATATGAAGACCGCCGTTGACGCGATCTTCATTGGCAGAATCGGGCCTATAACCGGCGGTTCCAGCAGATGTGCGGCCATTACCTGGTCGACCCGGTGGCCTGTACCCCGGCCTCGGGCTGGGAGAAAGGCCAAGTCGAGAACCAGGTCGGCGTGATCCGCCGGCGCTTCTTCGTGCCGCGTCGAAGTTCAAATCCTATGCCGAGTTGAACGCCTGGCTGGAGGATCGCTGCCTGGCCTATGCCAAGGCGAACAAACATCAGAGTTGCGCGACAAGACGATCTGGGAGGTGTTCGAGGACGAGCGCCCGAGCGTACTTACGTCGGCCCTTTCGATGGATTCCATGCAGTTCCCGCATCGGTGTCAAGACCTGCCTCGTGCGGTTCGACAAGAACCGCTACTCGGTCGATGCCCGGGCGGTCGGGCGGCCAGTGGAGATCAGGGCCTATGCCGCCCGGCTGGAATGCTGGCAGGATGGGCAAATCGTTGGCCAGCATGAGCGGGCCTTCGGGCAGGACAAAACCATCTTCGATCCCCTGCATTACATCCCGTTCTGGCCCGCAAACCCGGCGCCCTTCGCAGCAGGGCGCCCTTCAGGGAATGGGAGCTGCCGGTGCCAATCCGCCGCGTGTGGCGCAAGCTGGAACGCCAGCCGGGCGGTGACCGGCGCAGATGGTCGACATCCTGAGCGCCGTGCTGACCGACGGGATTGATGCGGTCAGGCGGCCTGCGCCGAAGCCCTGTCGCACAATGTCCATTCCGCAGGCGTCGTGCTGAACATCCTGGCCCGGCACCGCGAGCCGCCACCACCCTGACAATCACCACCCGGATGCGCTGAAGCTGGCCTGCGAGCCCATTGCCGACTGCAACCGATATGACAGCCTGAGGAGAACACAGAATGGAAAGATCCGAGGTAATCGACGCGATGGGAAAGCTGAGGCTCTACGGAATGAGGGGCCGCCTATGACGAGGTCTGATACCGCCGTCAAACGCCAGCACGAGCCGCAACAGATCATTGGTGACCTGCTGACCGCCGAGATCAGGGAGAAGCAGGCCCGGTCGATCAAATACCAAATGACCATCGCCAAGTTGCCGCTCGCCAAGGAACTGGAGGAGTTCGACTTCAGGCCGCCGAGGTTAACGAGACCCTGATCCGCGACCTGGCCAACGGCGACTTCCTCGACCATCAGCGCAACCTCGTCCTGATCGGCGGCACAGGCACCGGCAAAACCCATCTTGCCGTCAGCATCGCCCGGACCTGTATCCGGGCAGGGCGCAGGGCCAGTGTTCTTCAACGTGGTCGACCTGGTGAACAAGCTCGATGCCGAAGCCCGCGCCGAGCGTCAGGGCCGGACCGCCGACCTGATCTCCGCCTCGACTTCCTGATCCTGGACGAGCTCGGCTATCTGCCCTTCGCCCAGACCGGCGGCCAATTCTGTTCCACCTGATCAGCAAACTCTACGAACGCATCCATCATCGTCACCACCAACCTGGCCTTCGGCGAATGGCCCAGCGTCTTCGGCGATGCCAGATGACCACCGCACTGCTCGACCGGCTCACCCACCATTGCGAAATCGTCGAAACCGGTAACGAAAGCTGGCGCTTCAAGAACCGCGCATGGCGCCAACCGAAACCCCGCAGGCCCGCCGCCGCTGCGCTATGTGAGGGGCTACGCAGCGCCGGGCCTGCTCTCACCACCAAGGGGTCAATATTGGATGCCGATAGGGGTCAAACTTCAATGCCGATTGACACCGCGATGTACAATCTGTGCCTGCTCGACCCCGATTTCCGTTCCTTTGATCTGGACTGCTGGAGGGTGGCCGGTTTCGGCGGCGCTATGCCGCAATCCACAATTGCGGCGCTGGCAAAGGGACCTGCCGAACATGGTGCTGCACAATGTCTACGGGTCGACCGAAACCACATCGCCGGTCACCATCATGCCGGGCGGCCAGATCGCAGAACATGCCGATACTGTGGGACAGGTGCTGCCTTGCTGACATCATCGTGGTCGACGACGCTGGTCGTGAAGTGGCCCCGGCGAAAGCGGAGCTTCTGATCGGAGGACCGATGGTGGTGCCAGGATACTGGGAGAACCCGGAAGGCAATGCCAAAGGGTTCACCGGCGGATACTGGGTGTCGGGCGACATCGGTTCAAAGACGAGAATGGCTTCGTCCGCGTCTTCGACCGCAAGAAGGACATGATCAACCGCGCGGGCTTCAAGGTCTACTGTATCGAGGTCGAGGACGTGCTGGCGTCGCATTCCTTGGTCGTTGAAGCGGCAGTGGTGGGCGTCCCTGACGACGTGTTGGGCGAGCGGGTGCACGCCTACATTTCCTGGATGGAAATCAGGTGGACGCGGACGAGATCAAAATTATTGTTCTGCCCGACTATCCGACTATAAGGTTCCCGACCTCGTGACCTTTCTGGATGGGCCATTGCCGCGCAATGCGAACGGCAAGGTCTTGAAGAACGTGCTGCGGGACATCAAGACGGCCTGACACCTTGCGGTGATCAAGGTCGGCGCGGTGCAGAACTATGGGAGCACAATGGTTCAAGACCTAAAATCGAGGCGTTGTCGGCGCCGCCGGCTTATCAGGTCGTGTCGCGAGATCCGCAAACTCATCCTGTCGGGCAGTCTCCAACCGGGTGAGCCCTTTCCGTCGGAGCTCAGTCTTTGCCGAAAACTTGGGGTCAACAGGTCCACCGTGCGCGAGGGGATCCGTCAGCTCGAAGCCGACGGGCTGGTCCGGCGTTCGGGACGCCGGCGACTTTTCGTGTCGATCCCGGACACGTCGCAGATCGCGCCGCGCGCCACCGATACCATGGTCCTGTCACGATTACGTTCCTCGAACTCTGGGAGGTGTGTCGTGAGGTCGAACCGCTTTCGGCGAGACTGGCGGCAATCCACCGGACAGAAGATCAATTGGTTCCGCTGCGGGCAAACCTGATCGAATTCCGGGATGCGATGGAAACAGGACGGGCGGATTACAGATCGACCTCGCGTTTCACGCATTGATTGCGGAGGCGAGCAACAATGTCGCGCTTCTACTGCCCGTTTCCCGATCGGGCAGTTGCTTTCCAGCCTCGCGGCACCTCAAACCGGTGCTCGAGCAGGCCCAGCCGCGCGAGATAGCAGCGCATGAAAGATCTTCGACGCCGTCGAGCGGCAGGATCCGGACGAGGCCGAGCTTTGGATGGCGCGGCACGTCGCGGACCTCAAACGTGGTTGGGACCTCGTCGGCTTGCCCTACGATTTCGAGATCAATCCCTTCGTCTCCACATAATGACACGATAGGCATTCCAAGCGTGCCCTAGATTACGAAAAGCCGGCGCGGGAGGTCTCGCGCCGGTCGTCATCCGATGTGTCTGTCGGTCGCCTGAATTCCTACTGGCGATGCTGATCCGGTAGTCTGTCTTGCTGACGCGCAACGTCGAGCTCCTGTCAGCTAGGGGCGGGGTCCACCCAGGTGGGCAGACCCGCGACGGGTTACTGGCTCGGCGTCAGGGGCGGTTGTACGCCCCGCGCCAATCGCCAAATTCGACGAAGCGGGCGTCGGATCCCGTCTCCAGCGCGGCGGCTGCCGTGTTCAGTGCCTCAGGCGTGACCTCTGGCCAGGTGCCGGTCTCGATCCGTTCGGCCAGAATTTCAACGATCACGCTGCTTTCTGCGGCCATGAAGTCGCAGTGCCCGGTCCCCTGAACGAGGGCCTGCCGATAGAGGTCGGTGGTGCCGGTTTGTTCGACCAGCGCCTCGTACCCCTGCATCAGCGAATAGGGGATGGCCCAGTCTCCCAGCATGTGGATCCGTATGGCGGGCACTTCGGCGCTCTCCGGTCGTGGTGCGTCCGTCCCCGGCCCAGAAGTCGAGCGCATAGTCCGACGCCGCGATCCAGGGTTCGGCGTCAATCGTCGCAAGGTCGGCCTGAAGGTCCAGCCCGGCTTCGGCATAAAGCGCCTCGACCAGCTGTTTCATCGCCGGTGCGGCGTTGGCGTAGAACGCGGCGTAGTCGACGCCTTCGTTTCCGGACAACTGCTGACCCAATGCCGCATTTTCGAAGGCCAGCCGATAGGTGCCGCCGACATGGCCAGTAATACGCATCGCCGATTTTACCACCATGTCAGCCATCGCGGCGGTATCGGACGTGTCGGGCAGGTCAGTTCCCTCGACCATCCAGGGCGACCACTGACCAATGGCAAGGCGAGAGCGCCAGACGGGCGCGACCTTCGGGCGTCTTGCCCGCGTTTTCGATCGCGCGCTCTTCCACGACGCCGGATGGCGTCGAGTTCTGATCGCCGCCGCGCCTGCGTTCGGCAGACCGGCCACCGTCAGATCCGAGGCCTGGCCCGGGCCCTGTACCACGAAATCTTCCGCCAGCAGCGCCCGCATCGCGAACCAGCCGTCCAGAAAACTGTTCATGATCCAGACCGGTGTATGGGCCGCAAGCACCACCGAGCCATCGATCTTGTCAGGGTAATCTTCGGCCGAGGCGAGGCTGTCCAGACCGCCGCCAGAGCATCCGTATTGCATCACCATGTCGGGCTCGCTTTCGAGCTGGGTGAAGGTGTCCTGAACGGTCTGGAGTTCAAGATCTCGCGCTGCGGGTCGTATTGCCAGAAATTCACGGGATGGCGCGCCGTACCGGCAAATACAGCCGCGCGCCAGCAGATCATCATAACGGGGCGCGAAGCCCGGGACATGGATCCAGCTGGCGAAATCGAGATCACGCAGCAGGCGGCCGTTCCAGTTCTCGGGGACGCGGATGAGCCAGGAAGTGCCGTCGGGCAGAACGCCACTGTGCTCGCGGTATGGGGTTTTGTCCTGTGCCGAGACAGGAACAGCAAGGCTGGCCGCAACGCTAGGCAAAGCATCTTCTGCCCCGCCCGATATGAAAATCGAAACATGGTTCTCCTCCAGGTTGTGTTTTGGATGGCGCAGAGCTCCTCTCGTCCCGCCATCCTGTCAATAAACGTAGATGGCTAAATTTATGAGTGTCAAGTTCATATTTGCGTAAAGGTCAAAGCGTTTTTTCGAAATTGCGCCAATGCACAACTGCTGATCGGCTCCGGACGTCAGACACAAGTGTGAACCGGCATGCATGTTTGGATGCCCCTTCGATGCAAGGATTTTCTCTGACTTTTTGAGCGCGTGATCGAGTGCGGTCATGTTTCAGGCCTCTCAGGTGCAGCCAAGACATGCCGCGGGCCGGTATGGTGATGCGCGGATTGGGGACCAGATCAAAATTGCGAGCTCGCAGCTCGTTGCACGCCACTGGTTTTCCCAACCCGGATCTGTTCGATCATTTGCCCATACGGGTCGTCGCTTTCCTCACATCGCCGACCTCCGCGCGCCGCGGTCAGCCAGACCGCGCCGGTCGGATCTCGGTAATCCTCTTCGCGCACGAGCATGGCCCAGACCATGCGTGCCATCTTGTTAGCCAGCGCGATAGCCACGCAACATGCGCGGCTTTCGGGCCAGCATACGCGCGAGCCATGATCCTGGCCGCCCGCCGTCGCGACCTCGCCAATGGACGATCGACATCGCCCCCACGATCAGCAGGCGTCGGATGTCGCGCTGCCCCATCTTCGAGTCCGGCCCAGCTTCTGCTTGCCGCCGCTCGAATGCTGTCGTAGCACAAGTCCCAGCCAGGCCGCGAAGTCGCGCCCCCTACGGAACTCACGCATGTCCGGCGCGAAGGCCGTAATCGCCATCGCGCAGACCGGGCCGATCCCAGGCATGGTCTGCAGCCTTCAGGCCTCCCGTTTTGCTTCGCGGCCGCGACGATGCGCTTGTCGAGTTTTCGATCTCAGCCCCCAGTTGCGCGATCTGATCGAGATAGATCACTTCAGGTGCCGGACCAAGTCCGGCGGGTCATCGTCTTCAGACGAAGGGCAGAGACGTTCGACGTTGGCGATGCCCTGCAGAACGATGCCGTGTTCGGCGAGATGGCCACGCAGTGCGTTGACCAACTGGGTGCGTTGACCAACGAGCAGATCGCGGAGTCGGAAGAAAGCATCGCGCGGGCTTGCTGTGCGGAGCTCTTCACCGCCACCGTCCGCATGTTCGGTCGCTGGACCGCCTCGGCAATCGCTTCCGCATCCGCGGCGTCGTTCTTTGCCGCTTCACGAAGGGTTTGACTAGACGGGCGGGATGAGCCGGATCTCATGGCCGAGCCGGGCGAGTTCCCGGCCCGAGTAGTGCGCTGTCCCACAAGCCTCCATGGCCACGATGCATGGCGGCAGTGCCGCCATGAACTTCAGCGAACTGTGGCCGCGACGGCTTCTTGCGGAAAACCGCGCGCCCGTCGCCGTAGCGCCATGAATCTGGAAAACCTGCTGCCAGGTCGGCGCCGACGATGCTAATCTCATCCATGGATGCCTCCTCTCCCCTATGGTGACTTCAACATCACCATCTTGGCACATCGCGATGCCGTCGGGTGGGGGCATCCACACCATCAAGATTGACCCCTGTATTGGGGTAATCGGCGTCAAAAGTGACCCCCTGATATTTCTGTTCAGAAGCTTCCTCAAAGTTGAGGGAGCGATTTGAGATGTTGGTTGTGGAGACGATTGCGAAGATCAGGCGGGCGCATTTCATCAGGAAGTCGATCAAGCAGATCTGCCGGGAGCTGCGGGTATCACGGAACACGGTGCGGAAGGTGGTGCGGTCAGGGGCAACTGAGTTCAGCTATGACCGGTCCACGCAGCCCGCCCAAGATCGACCCGTGGCGGTCCGATCTGGATGAGATGCTGGCTGAAATGACCGGCAACCCAAACGCCAGCGGCTGACACTGGTTCGGATTTACGAAGAGCTGCGCAACCGGGGTTATGACGGCAGCTATGATGCGGTGCGGCGCTATGCGGCGAGTTGGTCGAAGGCGACCCGGGAAGCTTCCGCCGCTGCCTACGTGCCGCTGAGCTTCGACCCGGGCGAAGCCTATCAGTTCGACTGGAGCCATGAGGTTGTCCTGATTGACGGCGTGACCACGACGGTGAAGGTTGCGCATGTGCGCCTGAGCCACAGCCGGATGCACCGTTTGTGCGGGCCTATCCCAAGAGACACAGGAGATGGTGTTCGACGCCCACGACAAGGCGTTTGCCTTCTTCGGTGGGAGCCTGTGCGCAGGGCATCTACGACAATATGAAGACCGCCGTTGACGCGATCTTCATTGGCAAGGATCGGCCTATAACCGGCGGTTCCAGCAGATGTGCGGCCATTACCTGGTCGACCGGTGGCCTGTACCCCGGCCTCGGGCTGGGAGAAAGGCCAAGTCGAGAACCAGGTCGGCGTGATCCGCCGGCGCTTCTTCGTGCCGCGTCCGAAGTTCAAATCCTATGCCGAGTTGAACGCCTGGCTGGAGGATCGCTGCCTGGCCTATGCAAGGCGAACAAACATCCAGAGTTGCGCGACAAGACGATCTGGGAGGTGTTCGAGACGAGCGCCCGAGCCTTGTGCCTTACGTCGGCCTTTCGATGGATTCCATGCAGTTCCCGCATCGGTGTCCAAGACCTGCCTCGTGCGGTTCGACAAGAACCGCTACTCGGTCGATGCCCGGGCGGTCGGGCGGCCGGTGGAGATCAGGGCCTATGCCGCCCGGCTGGAATGCTGGCAGGATGGGCAAATCGTTGGCCAGCATGAGCGGGCCTTCGGGCGGGACAAAACCATCTTCGATCCCCTGCATTACATCCCCGTTCTGGCCGCAAACCCGGCGCCCTTCGCAGCAGGGGCGCCCTTCGAGAATGGGAGCTGCCGGTGCCAATCCGCCGCGTGGCGCAAGCTGGAACGCCAGCCGGGCGGTGACCGGCAGATGGTCGACATCCTGAGGCGCCGTGCTGACCGACGGGATTGATGCGGTCGAGGCGGCCTGCGCCGAAGCCCTGTCGCACAATGTCCATTCCGCAGGCGTCGTGCTGAACATCCTGGCCGGCACCGCGAGCCGCCACCCTGACAATCACCACCCCGGATGCGCTGAAGCGCTGGCCTGCGAGCCCATTGCCGACTGCAACCGATATGACAGCCTGAGGAGAACACAGAATGGAAAGATCGAGGTAATCGACGCGATGGGAAAGCTGAGGCTCTACGGAATGAGGCGCGCCTATGACGAGGTCCTGACCACCGCCGTCAAACGCCAGCACGAGCCGCAACAGATCATTGGTGACCTGCTGACCGCCGAGATCAGGGAGAAGCAGGCCCGGTCAGTCAAATACCAAATGACCATCGCCAGAGTTGCCGCTCGCCAAGGAACTGGAGGAGTTCGACTTCGAGGCCGCCGAGTTAACGAGACCCTGATCCGCGACCTGGCCAACGGCGACTTCCTCGACCATCAGCGCAACCTCGTCCTGATCGGCGGCACAGGCACCGGCAAAACCCATCTTGCCGTCAGCATCGCCGGACCTGTATCCGGGCAGGGCGCCGGAGCCAGTTCTTCAACGTGGTCGACCTGGTGAACAAGCTCGATGCCGAAGCCCGCGCCGAGCGCCAGGGCCGGACCGCCGACCTGATCTCCCGCCTCGACTTCCTGATCCTGGACGAGGCTCGGCTATCTGCCCTTCGCCCAGACCGGCGGCCAATTGCTGTTCCACCTGATCAGCAAACTCTACGGAACGCACATCCATCATCGTCACCACCAACCTGGCCTTCGGCGAATGGCCCAGCGTCTTCGGCGATGCCAAGATGACCACCGCACTGCTCGACCGGCTCACCCACCATTGCGAAATCGTCGAAACCGGTAACGAAGCTGGCGCTTCAAGAACCGCGCATAGCGCCAACCCGAAACCCGCAGGCCCGCCGCCGCTGCGCTATGTGAGGGCTACGCAGCGCCAGGCCTGCTCACCACCAAAGGGGTCAATATTGGATGCCGATAGGGGGTCAAACTTCAATGCCGATTGACAGTCATGGGCCTAGCTCGATTGGTGGGGCGGAACCGGCCCCGACGTGGGCGAGTCATTGCTCTATTCCAGCCCGCAGAGGAAGACGGATCAGGTGCTGCGAAGGTCATTGAAGACCCCCGCTTTTCGGGCATCCGTCCAGATTTTGCGTTTGCCCTGCACAACTTCCCCGGGCTTCCGCTAGGACATGCTGCCGTCGCGCCTGGGCTTGTCAATTGCGCGTCCCGCGGAATGCGAGTGCGCCTGACAGGCAAGACATCGCATGCGTCGCAGCCCGAAAACGGCACATCCCCCACGCTCGCCCTTTCGTCACTGATCGCAGCACTGTCCGCGCTGTCGACGGAAAGGAACATTCCTACCGATGATTTTCGGCTTGTTACCGTGACGCATGCTCGACTCGGAGAACCCGCGTTTGGCATCGCACCGGGATACGCCGAGATATGGGCCACACTACGGACATCGACCGACCTCCAGATGGAAGAACTGGTGGACATTGCCGAGCGAGAAGTGACCTCCGCAGCCTCGGCCGCTGGCCTTGTGCAAGCAATCGAGTATCACGACCAGTTCCGCCACTGCGAAAACGATCCAGAAGCTACCGAGTTGATCGTCGCCGCACTTAGGGAACAGGGCGTGTTGTCGGGCGACGTGTCCTTTCCCATGCGTGGTTCGGAAGACTTCGGTCGTTTCGGCGACGGGGCGAAGTCGGCGATGTTCCTCCTGGGCTCGGGCATCGACAGTCCGAAGCTCCACAATCCCGATTTCGACTTTCCCGACGATTTAATCGAGATCGGCGCTCGATGTTTCGCTTCGATCCTGCGCGGGCTGAACTACTGAGAAACGTTGCGAACTATGCGCAAGTAGTAATTGTCGCGTTCTAGCTACGGTACCGTGCAGCGTCTCGGGGACCGTTTCCCCCGTTTGTTCGGCCATCCAAGGTTCCTGCCGCAGCCGCGGTTTTCTATTGGGATCATCCTGTAAGAGGCAACCGGAGCTTCTAGGACTTCCTGCAACCAGCGCTAGCCTGATTCAGCGAAGTTGTTTGAATTGGTAGGCGCGTAGGGGGAGGTCTAGCCTTTCCCGATTCTCGGTGCCATCCAAGGCAGGGGCTGCGGCGCTCTTGATGTCGCTCAAGGCCCCGGAGCGGGCCGCCAGAGGGCCTTGAGCTTGTTCCCGGTATCCCCTGTGCCAAGAATACGATGCAGCATTCTACGGCCCGCTCCGTGAGATTTTCGGGTGAGGTATCGGGGCGGGATGGAGATGGTTTCCGGGTCACGGTTTCCGTAGCCGAACGTCTCTTGGAGGCGTTCATTGTAGTCGACGATGACGCGATGCTCCGACACGAGAATCCCGATTGGCGCGTATTGGAACGCCAGGCTCGTCGGGCAGTCTTTTTCATTCGCATCTCCCTCGCGTCGCGCCCCCGTTCAATGAACGCGTCTGTGGGTCCTGATCAAGTCGCCGGTGCAAGGGCGCTTCTCCTTCGGGACTATTCGCGGCCATCCAAGGATCGGCCATCCAAGGTTCCGCGGTATTCCCGCGATCCTCCTCGACACCCCCCTGTTAGAGGCCCATGGGCCATCTAGGACTTCCTGCAAGCGCGCGGTGACCCGGCGCATCTCCATGGAACGACACCCTCAGGTAGGTAAATGTGCAGCCTTTCCCAAAAATCGGCGACTGGAACAGAAATGGTAGGCGGTAGAAGAAAAATACGAAAATAATTCGAGATAGAGCTTGCGGGGACTAAGTAGACAACATATACCTATTCCCAGAACAAAGGAGAAAGCGATGCAAACCGAATCCTACACACTGGCGGACCAAGCCGAAGACCGCCTTTCCGAGTTCCGCGAGGACTTCGGTGGGGACGGACAGTTCGAAGTGGGCATCGTGAAGGGCGTGCATGCGATCTCGGATGTGTGCAGCATCTTCTTCGGTCCTGAGGCCACGGATGACGGGCTCGACACGATGCTGCGCCATCGTCTTGGCGACGTTGTCGACCACTACGGCTGGCGCGGCGCGCTCGAGGAAGAGGTGAACGGTCTTTACAGCGCGTTGCCGATCGGCGGGCTGTTTCACGACCTGCAAGCTTATGCGGATTACGGCGTCTATGCGGGTGTCGCGACCGACACCGAGGCGCGCCGTGGCCGGATCTCCGAGATGATCGAGCAGGCATCAGAGTTCCTGCGCCTCATTCCCGTGGACGGGTGGGGGCTCGAGGACACCCAGACGGTCGACATCGCCCGCAAGGCCATCGCACGCTGGCGCCTCGAGCAGGGGAAGCCGATCACGGGTCCCGACCTTGTGCTCCTGAGTGGCAAGGCCGAACAGACCGTGCGCAATGAGCTGAGCAAGAAGAAGGACGGGCTTGCTGGAAACTGGAAAGAAGTGCTGGCCAATGCCGCTCTTGCGTGGCTCGAGACCAAGAACTTCCTTGCCTCGATCTGGCAGCACCAGGACGACACCGAGGTCCTCGAGCAAGTGAACGAACCGCTGACGGACGTGCTCTTCGTGCCGATCGCAATGGACGGTTCGATGTTCCACCCAGGTCTCAAGAAGGATGGGGTCTACCTCCTCGGCGGAGAGGGGCGGGAGCGCGCTGTCGAAGACTTTGACGAAGCGCTCTCCATCCTCGCAACGATGGACATCCCCACATGGCGGCGCCCGACGTCCGGGGGCATCTGGACCCGCGTGCGGGGCAACACGAAAGAGTTCCGACGGATCGAGCGGAAGGACCTCGAAGCGATGGCCAAGGCCGACACCAGCTAAGGGTCTTGCCGAGCCCAATCCGGCATTGGCGATCTGACCTCCTGACGGAGGCTTCACCTCGGAGAAGAAGACATCACACTGAGCGGTCGCCGCTCAGTGAACAGCGGACCTGTTTCCGCAGCACGCCATCTGCACAATGAAAGGAGCAGATCATGAAGAAGACAATCACGCTGAAAGCGAAAAGCGCTTTTGCCATAGGCCACCGTTCCATCGACAGTGATCGCAAGATCCGTCTTATCCGCAATGACACTGCCAATCGCCGGAGCCCGCTATTGTATGATTTCGGGGCGGGCTACGGCACGTTTGAAGTGTTTCCGCATCAGGCATATCGCCACGCGCAGCGGCTTCGGGCTGCAATGCGTGGCGGTCTGGGATGCAAACCGCTTGAGCTTGTTAACGGTAATCCCCTTAGAAGAAGGGGAGCTGAGATCGATGCGGTCTTCAAGCAAGCGAGCAGGCGAGGACGCGATTTCGAAGCCGTGCCTCTCTAAGCAATTCCACGCATTGAAGATTCCACCCGACGGCGCATTCCCAATTGTCGCCGCAAGAAGTGAGACTGCTTGCCCTTTGTATCAAGCGCCAATGGCCCAAGGAGATGGCTATGACCACGAACACAACCGAAATCGTCGGAAAAATCTATCATAAGGAATACGGAGCGAACTGGCCTAGCCCGCACCTAATCATGGTTAATGAAATCCAGCAAGGACTGCGCATCTCCAACATGTCGATCGACCTAGGAGCCGCTTATGGTGTGATCGGAGTCAACGAATATACCTGCGCGTCCATGGCGAAGCGATTTGAGATCGCGTCGCGTTGCGGTGACAAGCCGCAGGCATTCGATAGTGGCGCCGGGCGCCTGCTGATCTGGGGGCAGAACGTGGTTCAGCCTGACGGTAGCCAGACTTTTGAGGTCTCACTCACGACAGCGCTCGCCGTTGAACTGCCACGTATTTTCATTTCGCGCAGAGACGCGGGCGAAATCGCAAAGATCCTCAAGCGCTATGTAACACAGGAAGACGACGTTATGAACCGCGCGGCTCGGCTTGTGCGGGGCTTCGCAGTGCAATGAGTGGTGCGTTCCCGGCGTAACCGAGCCGGCGGCTAACCAATGGCACACACAGTGTGCAACCTCCAGAATCCCTTCATCAGTAAAAGCGAGAAAACAATGCCTCATGTGCAAGATACTTGGATAGCTTATTGCATTCCCGACCCGGCTCATCAGAATGAAACCCAAGCGGCAATCATTCGCGTTCTTTCGGATTCAAGCTACCCTGGGGAGTTATTGACCCTTCGCTTTCTGATCCGCGATGGGAACGAGATTCGCTTTCCAATGTTGCCTCTCGAAGCGCTCTCGCTTGTCGATGAGATGAAAGAGGTTGGCGATTCCTTTTCAAGAAGCATGTCGTTTTCTACCTCTGCTGGAGGTATGCTCAGTTTCGACAGAATTGTCAGAAGCGAGGGCCACCACCAGAGTTTGCAATACGCCTTCAACGGATCCGTCCATATCGGCCCTTACAAGTATTACTTCTCCATATCTCAGGAAGAGTTCCTTTACATGCTAAGTGGAATCGCCCAGAAGTTCGAAGCAAGGGAATTTGAAGTCTTCCCGCTCACTTCGTGATCTCGGATGTCATCAACGCGATCTGTTTTATCTTTCTGGTCTAACCTGTCAAATCGCTGAGACTTTGTATTAACGAAGAGGACGAAATTAAGATCTATCCCTCCTCCTCGTGCTACTCGGAGATAGTCTTATCCCCCGCCACCTTCTGTAGACCTCGACTAAGAGATCAAATCGACAACGGATAAAAGTCGACCCAGAAGATGGCGGGGGATGTTCTTCTGCCACTCGTATGACAGTGGAATACACAAGAGCCGAGCATCTAGGATCAATGAATGCAGTGGGCGGCGTGCGCGTTCCCACATTAGCTCCGACATCCAGACCGATTAAGGTCTCACGCGGTTATAGCTTTCGCTAAGCCATGCCAGCTGCAGTGTCCCGACAGTCTGACAAGCGGAGGTTGCGCTTCCGCAGAGCCTCCGTCCTTTCGGGCGTTCGCGCCGTAGCGCCAGTGCCCATGCTGTCGGCTTCGACGGCCTCATAGCGCCGGTCATGTTCCCGGAATCACCGTTGGTCTTTAGGGTCGATATGCAAGCGTTGCTGATCCGCAACGTGATTGGTGCAATTATAGCACGAAGCCGACGCTCTCACAATCGGCTGTTTCGCGTCAGGTGACAGCGTCGGCGGCCAGGCGGCGTGGATGGTTTCAGCCGTTCGCCGCCGCTTCGAACTGCACGAGCCAGATTAGGCGAAAGATCTTCGCGATGAGCTCGCTCACGTCCTGGGTCATGGGGAGCGTCGATCCGGCGAAGGCGGTGCGAAAGATCGTGACCAGCATGAGTTCGTCGTCGGATAGCCCAAGCTCGCCATCGGTGAGCACATCGTAAATCTCGGGGTGGTATTCCCGCAGTGCCAGGTCGAGAAACTCATCCGCGTCGGCTCCGAGGGCTTCCGCCAGCGCCGGGATACGGTCGATCGGCACCTTGGTGGCGCCGAGCTTCATCATCGAGATCACATTGGGCTTGGGGAAGCCCGCATCCTCGGCGATATGCTTCTGCTTGCGACCTGAGGCAGAGATTGCGTGATCGAGGAAGATGGCGGTCGGCGACGGGGTCTTACGGGGTTTGGTCATCAAGGGCTCCAGTGCATGTCTATGTTTCGCATTCGCGATATGTGTTGATAGACACGCGACTGAGAGCCTCGCGCTTGGGTCGGACGCGCTACCAGAGTCGGTGAAAAAGCCCCAGCCCGCAGAGAGACCCGGCCGCGATGCCATCTGAGAACTGGTAGGGCGGAGGGAGATCGAGCTCGGCGGATGCCCCAATACCTCACCATCTGGCCTAGATGGTGCGCCAGAGCCATTCTGCGGGCCGTAGAGTGCCCATCTCGCGTTTTCAGCTGCCAACCACAGACCAAGGCGAAGAGCGCTTCAAAGGCGCATTCTGGCGCGATCTAGAGGGGTGGCAGCAGGCACCGATAGGCTGTCAGTTTTGACCTGTTCTGCTCCAATGTGGAGGTAGGTCTTGGACCAACTAGCCTATTTCAATGTCACTAGTAGGTTCAGTGCCCTTGATCTCTTGCCGAGCGCCGATCTGACCATCAAATGAACGAAACCGCGACCATGATCGGTGGGGGCTTTTCATGAGTTATAGGTGGAGCACTATTGGTGCTGCCAATCTGCGGAACACTGTTTCGCAATACTTGAAGCGGCCCCGTCTGATTCTCGAATTATGCGGTTCACCACCCTCCAAAAAGGCTATAATTATGACGAACGACGACCCTGCAGTGATCAGATCTTCAAAGAGCCAGCGGGTATTGGTCGACGGCTTCCCATTTCAGATTGAGATCCTTCGCCTTGATCAGGACGCCGACTGGACGCTCGAGGTTGTTGATCCGGATGGAACCAGCCACGTCTGGGACGACACGTTCAAGACAGACAAGTCCGCCCGGGATGAGGCCATTCGTGCGCTTCAAGTTGGCGCCACAGCATTCATGGCAGACTTCGGAGATAGGTCGGTTTCCCTGCAATAGGCAACTCGTCCAGAGGTAATGAGGATCCGGGTCTTTCTAACCATGCTGGATCGGCAGGGCCGCCGCGTATGTGTTCCCCCGTTCCCAAGACGCCATGACCGAATAGTGATCATCTGAACGTTCCAATAGGCCGCGAACAGTCCCTCCATCAAGCGTATCCTGGTGCGGTTAGGTGCGCTCCGTCGTTGGCGCAGCGGGAGAGTTGCGGCGCGACGCCAAGACGTTCAGGTGACGCACTCAGCCAGCTTAAGGGTTCTTCCGTGTAGCGGGGTCTCAGTCGTCTTCCTCAGACGATGCGGTTTCTACTTCGATCTGATCAAAGGTGTCGAGCGCCCGCTTGACACTCGAAGCAGTCCAAAGCATGTGCCGCGTGGTTCGAAAACCCCTTTCATTGGCCGTCGTGGCAATCGAATCGAGTGTTGGCTTGCCGCCCCCGCTCACAATTTCGTCGCGAACTTCTGCAAGCATGATCGCTTTTTCTTCCGCTTTTTTCTTGCGCACAATCAAGCTTGCTTGGGCGGCGATCTTTACGGAGTCGTGCCGTTTGTCTGCATCAAGCACCTTACGCTTCATCCCAGCGATGTTGAACTCACTCCGGCCAGCGCCCAAGACCAATTCAATAACTTGACCGTCTGAAAGCTCATCAAGGCGTTTGCCTTGCCGAATGCCGAAGATGTGCCGACGATAGGACGAGATTTCCCGAAAGAAAGGTTCTCGATCTTGAATGGGGGAGTTGCGAAGGAGCCTACCAAGGTCGTCCACCAAAACGAGGCCATTTCCGATGCGTTCCGCCCTTTCAAGCAGACCTCGCAAGATGGGAAGATCATTAAGAGATCTAGGTTTGCGTCGATACTCATATGCGCAGGGTAGTTTCTCGAAACCCGAACCATCCCGCCAAGCAGCGAGATTTGCGTTTTGCATGCGCGCTCCGGGGAGTGTTCCGATTGATCGGCCGTTTTTTGCACCATGGGAAACGAGAACATAGCCAATCAAGCCGCCGATCGACATTGTGTTTTGCGTAGTCATACGTAAATGCCAAATCTCCCTGAACCCAGCTTTCACAATCGCTGTTTCTCCACGGGGATAGCTAGGGGCTGTGAGGGGTATCAGCTAGGTGTGAAACGCAACAAATGAACGTTTGAGTAGTTAGAAGGCGGAAAAATATAAGAAATTTCAGTGGCATACTGGGATTCACCCCGACGGCGAACATCTTGAATGCTATAATATGTTCATCGTCGAAAATCGAAGGAAATCCCCGTATGACTGGGTCCCCAAAAACCGTCTATGTCGCGTGTGAAACGTGGCTCAAATCCTGTGAACGCAACCAACTCGAACGGTCGACCTTGAAGGCATATCGTAGCCATGCCCGGGTCCACATTGAACCGAAGATAGGGCATCTTCTGCTCACTGAGCTCAAACGCAGCGACGTCCGCGACTTCAAGGACAGCCTGATCGACAGAGGTGTCTCTCAGGCGCAAGTAAAGAAGATCATGGTTAGCCTACGGGCAGTCATTTCAGAAGCGGTTGAACGCGAATGGGTAGACCGCAATGTCGCTTCTGAGGTGAAGTTCAAACGATCAACACGCCGCGATAACAAGCGAGTCGAAGTCCCGACGAAAGACGAGATCCGCACGATCATTGAGAAGGCGCCGGACTCCCATCGCGCGATGTTCGTCACTGCGATCTTCACTGGCATGCGGATCTCCGAACTTCGGGGACTGAGTTGGGCCGGTGTCGATTTTGACCGGGGCACAATCAAGGTCTTCCAGCGCGCAGACGAATACTGCGTGATTGGAGATCCTAAGAGCCGGGCAGGGGTGCGTGAAATCCCGATGTCGCCGACAGTGCTGAAGACGCTCCGTGAGTGGCAGCTTTCATCGAAACCGAACGAACTCAATCTCGTGTTTCCGAACGGCGTTGGAAAGGTTCAGAACTACTCCAACATCTACAATCGCGTGTTCAAGCCGATGCTCGTTTCGAATGGTATTGTCAATGAAGCTGGCGAGGCGAAATTCGGCATCCACGCGCTTCGCCACGCGGCGGCATCGCTGTTCATCGAACAGGGTGGAATCCGAAGAAGATCCAGACGCTCCTGGGGCACGCGTCAATCACTATGACGATGGATACCTACGGACACCTGTTTGAGAACGCGGAGGAAGACGTTGCTATGTTCGAAAAGCTGGAGCGTGACCTCCTTGCCGCTTGAGCGCCTTTGACAAAGCAGGCGAGCTACGGCGCGGAAAGAAACTGTGCCCTCGGATCGGGAGCCTCGGCGTTGCATGCGCCGAGGCTTCGTCCTTCCCACCAGACATTCCCTAACCCCTTAGGATGGATTGAAAATCCTCGTGTCGGTGGTTCGATTCCGCCCCCGGGCACCACTTCTTCCCAGAAATTTCGGGCTTTACAGTTTCGCCAGTGCGCTCCAGTCGTAGGTGCGCAGGCGCTCGAGGATCGGGGCGACCGATTTGCCCGACTGGATCGCCAGCGCCACGTCCTTGACCGTGCCCGGCGGTCCGACGAAGACGGCCCCGACGATCTTGCCGTTCTCGATGAAAAGCCGTCGGTGTATGTTCTCGGGCTCGTTCGGGTCACAGATCTCCTCGATGCCGTCTCCGGCTTCCTTCGTGCCGAAGCCCTTCACGTCGATGCCTTCCATTTTCAGGCTGACGAGGGGTGGGGGCGGGGTCGCTTCTCGCTCGATCTCGAAGACGGCGGCCGAGGCGATTTCCGCCTGCGACGTGCCGACGGTCCACAGCCCGCCGATCTGACCCGGGCGCTCGGCCACGTCCCCGACCGCGAAAATATCGGGGTCCGAGGTGCGCATCGACTCGTCGACCAAAACGCCGCGATCCACCTCGAGCCCCGCCTCACGTGCGAGATCGGTGTTGGGCCGCACCCCGGCGCAGGCGATGAAGAGATCGCAGGGCTGTGTGGTGCCGTCGGTCAGGCGCACTTCGCGCACGCGATCCTCGCCGAGAAGCTCCTCGGCGGAGGCACCGGTGACGACCTCGATCCCGATCCGGGTGAGGAAGGTCTGAAGGATGCGGCTGCCTTTTTCGTCAAGCTCCCGGTCCATGAGCCGCCCCGACCGCTGCACGACCGTCGTCCTGAGCCGCAGTTTGCGCAGCGCGTCCGCCGCTTCGACGCCGAGCACGCCGCCGCCCAGAACCATCGCGGTGTCACAGCTTTCGCTTTGCCGCCAGGCCCGGATCGCCTGCGCGTCCGAGGCTTCGCGCAGGACGAAGGCCCCGGGTTTGTCCATGCCGGGGATCGGGGGCGCGAAGGCGCGGGCGCCGTTGGCAAGGAACAGGCGGTCGTAGGCCAGGGTTTCGCCGGTGCCCAGCACGACCATCTTGCGGTCGCGGTCGACGGCGCGGGCGAGGGTGTTCAGGCGGACGTTGATGTTCTTTTTCGACATCGCGTCCTGCGTGACGAAATACAGGTCCTCGATACCCTGCGTTTCATAAAGCAGCCGGCCGATGGCCATGCGGTTGTAGAACGGATGCGTCTCCTGCGCGACGAGGTCGATCGAGGCGCTGGGTCCGAGCCGGCGCAGTTCGTTGGCGACGGTGCTGCCGGCGGCGCCGTTGCCGATGACGACGATCCTTTCGATGCCCGCCTTGGCCGCATGATCCACCGCGTCGGCGGCCGGTTCGGGTTCGGGCAGGGTGGCCGGATCGGTGTCGAGGTCGATCACCACCGGACCGGACGCCGCGCGACACACGCAGGCGAGCCGCGCCCGACCCTCGAGCCCGAGGCGGCGCAGCGTGGCAAGCTCGGCGTCGCTGGGCGGGTCGAGATGTAAGTCATCAGCCCGGCGGCGAGTGAGCTATGGGAGTTAATGTTCATGGCCAACGCGACGCGCACGGTTCAGTTGGATAAACGCATTAGCTTTACCCGAGCGCGATAGGAAAGTCCCGATGGACAAAGCCCATGAAGCACCAACTCGCACATCGGGTCATGCGATACCGGCACAATGATTTCTATTTCATGCCCCGCTGATCAAGCGAACAGTAGACGGTCAACAAAGAAAGCAAATGAAAAATCAAGACTTGGAACAAGACGTTCGATCAACAGCGTATTCTGAGATCCAATCCGCGGCATCCTCCGGTGAAACAAACCGATGGATGGAAGGCAACTTACGCGTCGCCAAAATTTGATCTTCTACACTCGGGGTATGCCAGAACTTCAAAGGCAGAGACAACACACAATGCCCGCCCACACATGGCGCAATATTGACAACGGCATAGGGCATATCCCGATAAAGGACAATTGCACCATTAACGTCATGATAATCCGTTGCGAGCTCTGACTTCGAGAAAATCTTCATATCAGAAGACGCGTCATCAGGATGCAGACCAGAAACACGCGAACAGCGTTCCATTTCAAGCAGCACCCTTTTGGCTGCTGAACGACCCTGACATGGGTCAAAATGGACATCCGGGGCCTCGAAACAACAAACTGATGGCCCGCCACCTCCTCTCATTAATTGCATCCACCTCATGCAGTCAACGATCAGCCATCATGGTGCCAACTTGCTCCAAAAATCATAAAAAATTACACCATCGTTGTTGACAAATACCGTATGTAACAGATTCATGACGGCGCCACAACGGTATCCAAAAGGCAGTAAGGAACGGTGCGACGAGCGATGCTTAAGAAAAATAGTGATCCTTTTATAACTTTTGTGGTGCCTGCGTTCAACGTATCGAAATATTTGAATGAATTCTTCGAAAGTATAGTCAAGCAGTCCTCTGGCGTTGAAAACTTAGAATTGATAGTCGTGAACGACGGTTCGACCGACGACACAATCTACATTCTGAAGCAATGGCAAGCACAATACCACGGCGTAATGAAAGTGATAGATCAGAAAAATGAAGGCGTTTGCGCTGCTCGAAATACAGGTCTAAAGCATGCCAATGGTGAATGGGTTAGCTTTCCAGATCCAGATGATTTTTTTGATGAGAAATACCTTGAAAAAATACTTCCCGAACTAAAAAAGAGAAAAAATCTCATAGTTCATGCCAACTACATAGTTTACAATGAAGCATCCAAGACGGCAATCGATCGTCACCCGATGCGTTATCGTTTCAACAAAGGTATTGTTACAAGAAATACGAAGGACCCTGAAACCTATTTTCCGTCAAGCGCTAACTGCGTATTCATGCGGCGACACGCCATAAAAAAACATCGACTGCAGTTCGATGCGAGGGTCAAACCATCATTCGAAGACAGACTGTTCGTCAATCAGCTCGTCCTTCGTGAGCCGCGGAAGCAAATAACATTTGTCCCGGAGGCGAAATATTTTTACCGGAAGCGAGAAGATGCGTCCTCGGCGCTTGATGGTCAAAAGACTAAGGTCGGTTGGTATATTGACGAGCTAAAGTATGGATTCCTTCCATTCATCGAGGAGGCTAAACGGCGGCGGCGAAAACTGCCAGAATTTGTTAGGGCCATATGCATGTATGATATGATGTGGCGTGTCCGTCATCTTGAGAACCAGGAGCAGAGGTTGGCGATCCTCACACCTCAAGAACGTGCAGAATTTGAGGGACTCTTTAAAAGGATATGGAGTGAGATTGGGCCTGACATTATCAAACGGCGTCAATTGGCCGGATGCAATCAGCAGCATAAAGTCGGTCTGCTATCTAAGTATTTCGAGGAATCTCCGATCCACAATGAAATTGAAGTAGTGCGGTGGGACGCTCGTTCTGATCAACTGGCCCTACGATGGGTCACTCCACCGACTGAAAATGATGGAGTTAGAATTTTTGTCGATGGCGAGCAAGTGACCGAGGTTGATGAACAGAGTCAATGTGTTGAGCTTCTTGGAGAGCCGTATTACATAAAACACAAGTGCTGGATACAAGCAAAGGTCGGCTCGGTCATCACTGCTCGGTTCAACGATGTGCTGTGCGAGCTTCGTGTCGGTGGAAAAATGTTGGGGTCAGACCCCACCGTCCTAGAGGTTTTAGATGCCCTTAATCCACGCAGGGCCATGCGTGAGACCTTGGATGCACGAACCAATCATCTGCGCGTAAAATCACTCACTCGGCCAGTTCGGGAAAAATTCGCCGGTTGCTGGCTCCTCACTGATCACGATCAAAGAGCCGACGACAATGCCGAGCATCTGTACCGCTATCTAATGGGTACCGCGCATAGGGAGAAAATTTTTTTCGTTATATCAAGAAGCTCACCGGATTGGGAGCGTTTAGCGGCCGAAGGGTTTCGCTTGATTGACGCATTTTCTGATGAACATTTTTTCGCGGTCGTCAACTCCAGCTACATCATATCGTCTCATGCTGACGAGTTTATCAGGCACCCCTTTGGCCGGGAAGCTACCTCTGACCTGTCAACCAATGAATTTGTTTTTCTTCAACATGGTGTTACTAAGGATGACCTTTCTGCGTGGATTAACGGCAAGGACTTTCGTTTCATGACAACGGCGTCGGAAGCGGAGCATCGTTCGATAGTAAGTCCTTCGAGCCCATATCTGTATGGATCGAAAGAAGTTGTTCTCACGGGGTTTGCGCGACATGATGCACTTGCTTCCAAGACTTGCACTGATGAATTTATCCTTGTTGCACCAACTTGGCGCCGCTATCTGACGAATTTCGAGCAGCAAGTCGGCAGTATGAAGAAGTATCCAGTTCAGGACTTCCTGGCGACGGAATATGCGAGGAAATGGGGTAGCTTCATTCGAGACGAGGGCTTGCATAGAGTGGCTGATAAATTCGGAAAAACGATTGTTTTTGCTCCGCATCCTAACATGCAGATGTATCTAGATTGCATGGAGGTTCCTGAACATGTGTCGATTTTTTATGTAAATGGTGATTTAAAGTATCAGGACTTGATTGCTAGATCAGCTTGCTGTGTCACCGATTACTCGTCCGTTGCTTTTGAGGTGGCATATTTAAATAGGCCGGTAGTCTACTATCATTTCGACTTTGAATCCGCGCTAATTGAGGGAAATCATGTATATCGACCGGGATATTTTGAATATCCAAAGGATGGATTTGGTCCGGTCTGCAATTCTAATGATAGCATTTTGGAATATCTTGAGGACGTCTTTTCGGGAGATGAGCACCCGATGTTTTCTCAACGTCGCTTGAGTGCTTTTCCTTTCAGGGATGGTAAGTGTTGTGAGCGGATCTATTCGACTTTAATTTTAGGGGAAGTTGATCATGGCGCTGCATAGTTTGATGCACTGGAATAGATCTATCTTCCTTCTTGTCCGCGTAGGCAATCGCCATTGTTTTTGGCTCGATGTTCATGGTGAGGGTTGGGTGTAGTGCCGTTATATAAAAATGGAGCGCGGTGTCTCCTTTACATCCATATCCCCAAGACTGCTGGTTCATCTATCCATAAGTTTGTGGCTCAGTCCTCCGCCAGGATTGCCTTACACTCTAGAACGCGAGTTGGGACGCATTCTGTCACGCCTCAGCATATACATTGGGATGTTTTGTCGCGGTGGATTCCGCGCGACTTTTACGACTCATCTTTTACTGTAGTTAGAAATCCTTACTCGAGGTTGGCCAGCGAGTATTTTTGGCAGCTTCGATTGGGGACGGCTAAACGCGAAGTTTTTAAGGAATGGGTGAAGTTTTATTTTGGTTTATACGAAAAGCATGCAATTGCTGCAGACAATCATATTCGCCCCCAGGTTGATTTTATCGGACCGGAAACGGCGGTTTTCAAGCTCGAAGATGGTGTGAACGTAGTGCTGGATCATATCGCAGCGAATCTCGGGTTAAAGCCAATTGATGTTGCTCCACCCAGAGAAAACAGCAGTGAGATTCAGATGATCGACGTTGACAGGAATACGCTGGATGCGATTTATGACTTTTATCGGCGAGATTTTGATGATTTTGATTATAGTAGGAAAGACGTTCCCGAAAATTTCAACGTAATTTGAGGTTTGTCGGTCGCTTTGGGTGTTGGCGTATCGTGGCTTAGATTTTTTGATTCTTTGGTGAAAAATATCGGATTGGCGTGACGCCAGCCGTTTCTTTTTTCGAAGTGTTCCATTGGGTGACGTCATTCAATGCCGTCTGCCATTACTCCGTTTGTTTGGTCGCGAACGCTCACTCGACCGATTATGAGGTTAATGGCTCTAGATTCTGGTCGACTGAGCAGCACTCGGCCATCCAAGGATCCGAGGACAAGTAGGGATTTGTATTTGAAGCACCTTCTATCGAGCGACCTTACATCCTAGGACTTCATGCAGCCGGTGCTAGCCGTCCGCTTTGAATTGGTCTCATCTGGTAGGCGCGGGTGAAGCCTTTCCCGGTTCCCTGCAGGACGCAAGGGAGGGGATGTGCAGTGCTCCGATGCCCTTCAGAGCGCTGGAGCGGGCCGCTAGGGGGCCTTGAGGTCATGGCGGGTGTGATACAGTCAAAACGGAGGAATGACGCTCTACGGGCCGCTCCGTGAGATTTCCGGGCGAAGCTTCGGCGAAGACTGAATGGGGCCGTTCAGGGGCGGGCTGACGACCGAAATTGGCGGGCCGGTCCCGGATATGACCTCCGATGGCGAGACAGCTCTTGCGCGCTGAGTAGGTGGTGTTGCTCGTGTCGGGAATGAATTGTCCCCGTGACACGGCAGCGGGTCGAGAGAGGGCGTTCCTCGCCCCGCTGCCGCGCTTCTGTCAAAGTCACGCGGGCCGACCGTGGCACCTAAGTTTACGTTGGGTAAACTCGTTGTGGTGATCCGCCCCCGCGAGGGATCTCAAGCTTGGTGACGGGGCGTGCGGAGCGTGAGGGCGCGCAAGCCCGACGCCGAAAGGGACGTCGTCATTCGAGCCTGCACGCTGATCCACGATCACGCTGGATGAGAGTAGACCGTCCAAGACGTTTCCACAAACATGAACGGCGATGCTTCGAAAATGCCTTCACACTGACCAGCGAAATATTTGTTTCCTCGGTGATCTTGAATGCGCTCCGACGAGACACAGATCAGTCAGACCTGCGGGGAGAAATGTGGCGACCGGACACCGTTATGCGGACCGGACGCAAGGGCAGGATCATGACATTACAAGACGACTGGCTGCGGCTTGAGATATGCGCGCTCAGATGGCCCGTAGAGCGGCAGTTCGTTCGCGGTGGCGCAAGGCATGCCGAAGAGCGTTACATGCGCCCAGTGGCCCGCTCCGTGGCTCTACGGGGCCAATGGGATCAGGAGTTCAAACGCAACGCAAAGGCGCGCCGGTCCGCGCCTGAATGAGAGACATGAACCATGACCCCGACGAAGATCCGCTCGTTTCCGATCCGATCGACTGACATTGCGAGCACGGCACCCGGCATCGATCCAGATGAACTGAGCCTCGACTACGAAATATCCGAGCAGACGAACACCAGGGGTGAGCGGACAGGGCGGTTCGAATTGCGACCAATGCTGGGTCTGCGGGACTACAAATTCCGCCCAGAAATTGACTGGGTCGAGTTCGAGGTTCGAACAATTGAGACCACCCAGTCGCGCCACGTCCACGATCTTCTCCAGAAGGCTCTGGTCGCAAAAGGCTTCTCGCCGAAGACCTGGGTCGGTGGTTCGGTGCGGTCGAGAAAGTCTGGCGCAGCGAAGGGGAACACGACAGGCCGGATCTTCTGGGTGCGGCTACAGGATCCGACGCCGAAACTCGTCGACGCTGCAATCGCGGCGTTGATGTCGACTGGGAATATTGAGGTCGACACAGAGACGCCCTGCGTGACCTTCCCCGTGACTGGGATCGAAGTGGCCGTGGATGTCTATCCGAACAATGCCGGAGAAATCACGGACCGTGAGCGGACGCTGATGCGTCTGAAGATGTCGGAGCATCTGCGCAAGCACTTTGCGCCGAGTGATTTGTTCAATGATCACTATGCAGATCGACCGCGATGGGTGGGCAGGGACAAGAAGGCGAAACACCTTATCTACGAGCCGAAGCAACGAGACGGAGAAGCGCGGTTCAAGCGGCTGATGTCGAAGCATGATGTTAATGGCTTCCTGCGATCAGCATCTATCGCCAACAACCACCATTCTGCGCCGATCGAAGCGACGGTTTATGTCGGGCAGAACCAGGGTCCGGTGATGTGGCGGCTGCAGGACAAGACGCATGATGAACGACGCGGTGAGACGGCGAAGATGTTGCCCCACGAGAAGAGACGAAGCCGGATTGAATTGACGATGCTGAAGACCGACGGTGACTGGGAAGGAGATGATCATGACGTTCCGGGCGCAATCGGTCTTGAGAGTCTGGGGGACTTGAGCGGGTTCACGTTCGAGAGGCTGAGGACGGCGGGCTTCAACTTCCACATCCCGACGGTGGCCTGTTCGAAGGAGAACTCCTTGTTGCCGGATGAGACGGAGATCGAGATCTTTGCACGGTCGGGTGTCTGTGGGCTGCGACAGTATCAGCACGCAAAGCAGATTGAAGAGAAAGGCAATGCGAAGAGACCGCATGGCAAGGCGAACTTCGATCTGAACGGGAAGGGCCACATGACGGTCGATGCCGAGACGACGGCTCGTGTGACGGATGCGTTGAAGCGTCTGACAGGGAGGTGGAGGCGGAAGGGGGAGAAGGCGGGGAAGGCAGTGTGAAGCGCCTGCATGACCCGGAATGGTGAGAGGCTCGATGTTGGGGCGGGCGCCCGATCGCTTTTCCATCTTCGTGTCTGTTGTCTGCTGATCTATTCGCCGTGAAAGGTGGTGTCCCTCCAGCTCCGTGGCTGTCTTAAGAAGTAAATAGAGCCCCGGCCGATCAGGTGCAGGTCGCCCAATATGCTGCCACGCCACACGGATCGCGAAACAAGGGGCGCGGACAACTCAGTGGTGACGGGTGGTCGTCCGGCTGTCGGCCGAAAAACCACCCAAAAAAGTTGACACTCAGCCGTTTACCGACGCTTCGAACTGCACCAGCCAGATGAGCCGGAAGATCTTGGCGATGAGGTCACTCACGTCCTGTGTCATGGGAAGCGTCGACCCGGCGAAGGCCGTGCGGTAGATCGTGATCAACATGAGTTCGTCGTCGGACAGGCCCAGCTCGCCATCCGTGAGCACTTCGTAGATCTCGGGATGATACTCGCGCAGCGCCAGATCGAGGAACTCATCCGCGTCCGCCACGAGGGCTTCTGCCAGCGCCGGGATCCGGTCGATTGGAACCTTGGTGGCACCGAGTTTCATCATCGAGAGCACATTCGGCTTCGGGAAACCTGCATCCTCGGCGATCTCCTTCTGGGTGCGACCCGAGGCAGAGATCGCGTGATCGAGGAAGATGGCGGTGGGGGACGGGGTCTTACGGGGTTTGGTCATCAGGTGCTCCATTGCGTGTCGACGTTTCGTTTGCGCGATACGTGTTGATAGTCACGCGATTGAGCGCCTCGCGCTTGGGTTGGTCGCCCTACCAGAGTTCGTGAACATGCCACGGCCTGCAGAGCGAACCGGCCGCGACGGCACGTGGAAACTGGTAGGGCCGGGGGATCAATCGCGGAGGATGTGCCAACGCCTCACCATCCAGCATAGATAGCGCGCCAGAGCCATTCTCCGGGCCGTAGAGTGCCCGGCTCGCTTTTTCCGCTGTCGACCACTGGCCGAAGCGGAGGACGCTTCTACGGCCCATTCTGGGGCGATCCGGAAGGATGCAGCAAGCGGCGTAAGTTGCCATTCATGACCTGTTCTGGTCCAGCGAGAAGGGAGATTGACGACGCACAAACTTACTCCATTCACACCTGTAGATTCATTGGACTTGAACTCTTGCCGAGCGCCGATGTGACCATCAAATGAACGAAACCGCGTCCATGATCAGCGACGGTTTTTCATACCTTATAGTCGCCACACCAACGATGGCACAAATCTGCGGAACACTGTTTCGCAAAAGTCGAAGCGGGTGAATATGTTTCGCGAACTATGCGGTTCGCCACCGTCTAGGAGGGAATTACGATGACGAACGATGACCCAACCCTGATCCGATCCTCGAAAAGCCAACGGATTTTGGTCGACGGCCTCCCGTTTGCGATTGAAATCTTTCGCCTTGAACATGACGTCGATTGGTCACTCGAGGTTATTGATCCCGAAGGAACCAGTCACGTCTGGGATGACTCGTTCAGGTCGGACAAGTCCGCCCGGGATGAGGCCATTCGTGCGCTTCAAGTTGGCGCCACAGCATTCATGTCAGACTTAGGAGTTGGGCAGGTTTCCCTGGAATAGGCAGCTCGTCCAGCAGGACACGAGGTTACGGGTCATTTCGAAATATGCTGGATCGGCAGGGCCGCCGAGTATGAGATCCCTCGATCCCAAAACGCCAAGACCGAATAATGATCTTCAGGACGTTTCAACAGGCCGTGAATAGTCTCTCCACCAAGCGTATCCTGGTGTGGATAGGTGCGCTCCGTCGTTGGCGAAGCGGGAGAGTGCGGTGAAAAGGAAAGGTGCTCAGGTGACGCACTCAGCCAGCCGAAGGGTTCTTCTATGTTTCGGGGTCTAGGCCGTCTTCCTCAAAAGAGGCTGTTGCTACTTCGGTTTGATCAAAGGTGTCTAGCGCCCGTTTGACACTCGATGCGCTCCAAAGCTTGTGCCGTGTTGTTCGAAGCCCCTTTTCATTGGCCGTCATAGCAATCGAAGCGAGTGTTGCCTTGCCGTCCCTGCTCTCAATTTCGTCGCGAATTTCTGCAAGCATGATCGCTTTTCTTGCCGCGTTTTTCTTGCGCGCGATCAAACTTGCTTGGGCGGCGATCCTTACAGAGTCGTCCCGTCCTTCTGCATCAAACACCCGACGTTTGACGCCGGCAATGTTGAACTCACTTCGGCCCGCGACCGCGACCAATATTTTAGCATGATCTTCTGACAGTTCACCAAGGCGTTTGCGTTGCCGAATGCCGAAGATGTGCCGGCGATAGGCCGAGATTTCCCGAAAGAAGGGTTCTCGATACGGCAAAGGACAATTGCGAAAGAGCCTACTAAGGTCGTCCATCAGAACGAGGCCATTTCCGATGCGTTCCGCCCTTTCGAGCAGAACTCGCAAGATGGGAAGATCATCAAGAGATCTAGGTTTCCGTCGATACTCATATGCGCAGGGTAGTTTCTCGGGACTCGAAAGTTCCCACCATGTCGCGATATTTGCTATTTGCATACGCGCTCCGGGTAGCTTTCCGATAAATCGTCCGTTTATCGCGCCATGCGAAACAAGAACATAGCCTATCGAGCCGGCGCTGGATATTTTCGTTTGCGTAGTCATGCGTAAATGCAAATCCCTCATGAGCCCAGCATTTGAACTAGCTGTTTCTCCACGGGGATAGCTAGGGGTTATGAGGGGGTTCAGCTAGGTCTGGAACGCAAAAACGAGCGTGTTGAGCGGCTATTTTGTGGGAAACTATCAGAAATTTCAGTGGCATACTGGGATTCATCCCGACGGCGAACATCTTGAATGCTATAATATGTTCATCGTCGAAAATTGAAGGAAATCCCCCTATGACTGCGCCCTCAAAGACCGTCTATGTCGCGTGTGAAGCGTGGCTGAAATCCTGTGAACGCAACCAACTCGAACGGTCGACCATGAAAGCATACCGTAGCCATGCCCGGGTCCACATTGAACCGAAGATAGGTCATCTTCTGCTCACTGAGCTCAAACGCAGCGACGTCCGCGACTTCAAGGACAGCCTGATCGATAGAGGTGTCTCTCAGGCGCAAGTCAAAAAGATCATGGTTAGTGATAACAAGCGAGTCGAAGTCCCGACGAAAGACGAGATCCGCACGATCATTGAGAAGGCGCCGGACTCCCATCGCGCGATGTTCGTCACTGCGATCTTCACTGGCATGCGGATCTCCGAACTTCGGGGACTGAGTTGGGCCGGTGTCGATTTTGACCGGGGCACAATCAAGGTCTTCCAGCGCGCAGACGAATACTGCGTGATTGGAGATCCTAAGAGCCGGGCAGGGGTGCGTGAAATCCCGATGTCGCCGACAGTGCTGAAGACGCTCCGTGAGTGGCAGCTTTCATCGAAACCGAACGAACTCAATCTCGTGTTTCCGAACGGCGTTGGAAAGGTTCAGAACTACTCCAACATCTACAATCGCGTGTTCAAGCCGATGCTCGTTTCGAATGGTATTGTCAATGAAGCTGGCGAGGCGAAATTCGGCATCCACGCGCTTCGCCACGCGGCGGCATCGCTGTTCATCGAACAGGGGTGGAATCCGAAGAAGATTCAGACGCTCCTGGGGCACGCGTCAATTACTATGACGATGGATACCTACGGACACCTGTTTGAGAACGCGGAGGAAGACGTTGCTATGTTCGAAAAGCTGGAGCGTGACCTCCTTGCCGCTTGAGCGCCTTTGACAAAGCAGGCGAGCTACGGCGCGGAAAGAAACTGTGCCCTCGGATCGGGAGCCTCGGCGTTGCATGCGCCGAGGCTTCGTCCTTTCCCACCAGACATTCCCTAACCCCTTAGGATGGATTGAAAATCCTCGTGTCGGTGGTTCGATTCCGCCCCCGGGCACCACTTCACCAGAACGCCTCGCACCTGAACCGACGCCTCCGCCGCTCTGGCCGTCACAGGCGGACCCCCGACGAAACCCGTTGGCCACAACCGCCGCGCGTCGCCCATCATCCGGCCTGAACGATTGACAAGCCCGCCGGCTTCCCCTTCCGTGGAGGGGGGACGCAAATCGGGGGGAGCGCGGTGACGACGACATTTGACAGGGTGGCCGGGATCATTGCCGAGTGGTCAGATGTCGAAAGAGACGAAATCCGGGAGGACAGTCACCTCGTCGAGGATCTCAAGCTCGACTCGGTCGACCTGTTCGACGTCGTCTTCGCGCTGGAGCGGGAATTCGACATCGAACTGCCCATCGAGGACTTCGGGGAAGAGCGCGACGGGCAGGAGGCCATACAGGCGCCCGAACTGCTCATGAACGCCTTCTGCGCACGGATCGACAGGCTGGTCGCCCAGAAAGCCGAAGCCTAGTGGTGCATCACGGATCAACGACCGGGCGCGTGCGGTGACGGGGCGCGCGACCGAAGTCGTGATTTCGGGTGTCGGTGTGATTTCGGCCTGTGGTGCGACGGGCGCGGCGCATCTTGCGGCCCTCGACGGCACGCGTCCAAAGCCCGACAGGGCGGCCTTCAACCCGTATTCCGTCTACCGCGCCGCGCCCTTCGACGTCGCAGAGGCGATCCCTAGCAAGAGCGACCGACGGCAAATGGAACCGTGGCAGCATCTTGGGGTGGCGGCGGCGCGACAGGCGCTGGGCGATGCCGGTCTGTTGGGCACGGCGGCGCTCGACAGCCTTTATCTCAACATCTGTGCCAACGGCGGTGCGCGCGAAGTCGAGGTGGATTTCGAGGTGCTCGCCGATCTGCGTGCCTCGCCCGAGCCCGACGCGGATCTCGTGGCGGCGCAGGCGCGAAAACTGCGGCCCTCTTTTCTGCTGGGTCAGTTGTCCAACATGCTCGCCGGAAACCTCGCGATCATTCTCGGGGTCGGGGGTGGCGCGCGGACGTTCATGGGGGACGACATGGCCGGGGTCGATGCGATGGCGGATGCGATTGCGCGGGTGGCCGCGGGCCAATGCGACAGGATCATAGTCGGCGGGGTTCTGGATGCTGAACGTCCCGACCTGATGCTTGCACTGGCTCTGGGCGACAGACTTGCGTCGGATGCGGTGCCCTCGGTTCTCGATCCGGCGCGTCGGGGCGTGGTGCCGGGCAGCGTGGCGGCCTTCCTCGTATTGGAGAGCGCGCGGGCCGCGCAGGATCGCGGGGCGGGGCCGCTTGCCGGGGTGTCGCCTGTCAGCGTTGCGGCGGAGGGCCCGGCGTTCGAAGACATCCTCGGTCAGGTGGCGTCCGGCCCGTCCATCGACGCGATCTACACCAGCGTGTCCGGGGCGCAGCCTGTGACCGCCGATGCGGTGAAGGGCCTCAGGTCGGCCCATCCCGACACGCCGGTGACCGCCACTGCCGATCTCGTCGGACATGCGGTCGAAGCCGCGTTTCCTTTCGCGGTCGCGCTTTCGGCGCTTTCGGTGCGGTCCGGCCGTGCAGGGCGCGTTCTGGCGACCACGGCCTGCGAGAGCGGGGCGGCGGCCCTTGTGGTCGAGGCGATGGCATGAGCGGGACCGGGTCCGTCGCCGTCATCGGGATCGGCATCGTGACCGCGCTCGGTCAAGGCGCTGCGGCGAACTGGGCGGCGATGCGCGCGGGGCAATCGGGGGCGGCGCCAGTGCAGCGTTTCCCGACCGAAGGCCTTGCCACGCGGTTCGCCGCAACGGTCGATGCGTTCTGCGACCCCGCGCTCAGACCGACCGAACGCACCGCCGAGCTGGCCCTCATGGCCGCGAACGAGGCGCTGGCGCAGGCCGGGCAGGAGCCGGGGACGGCGTTTCCCGGCAAGCTCGTCGTTGGCATCCCGCCGATCCAGATGGAATGGTCCGACCGGATCGCGCTGGACCGGGCGACCGGGGGCCGGGCCACTGGCTATGGCGACCTGATCCGTATGGTCGGCGCGGCCAAGAACAGCGGTCTTTTCGATGTCTTGCGGTTCGACGGCACGACCCGGCGGCTGGCGGCCCGCGTGAAGCCTGTCGGGCGGCCCGTGACCATCACCACGGCCTGCTCGTCCGGTGCGACGGCGATCCAGATCGGGGTCGAAGCGATCCGGCGGGGCGAGGTCGACCGGGTGCTCGCCGTCGGGGCCGATGCTTCGGTCAGCCCGGAAATGCTTCTGCGCTTCGGCCTGCTGTCGGCGCTGTCGCGCCGGAACGACAGCCCCGAAACCGCGTCGCGCCCCTTCGACAAGACGCGGGACGGGTTCGTGCCGGGCGAGGGGGCCGGGGCGCTTGTCCTCGAACGGGCCGAGGCCGCCCATGCCCGTGGGGCGAACATCTTGGGGTATGTGCGCGGCGTGGGCGAACGGCTCGACGCCTATCACCGCATCCGCCAGCGCCCGGACGCAGGCCCGGTGGGGGCGGCGATGGCCGCTGCGATCGCCGATGCGGGCCTTGCGCCGCAGGACATCGGATACGTCAACGCGCACGGCACATCGACGGGCGAAAACGACCGGGTCGAAAGCGTCGGCATAGGGCTCGTCTTCGGTCCGCGCACCCCGGACCTTCCGGTGTCGTCGCTCAAATCCATGACCGGACACATGCTCAGCGCGGCGGCGGCGGTCGAGGCGGCGGCGTCGCTGCTGATGATCGCCGAGCAGACGCTGCTTCCGACCATCAACCATGAAACGCCCGACCCGGAGATCCCGCTCGACGTCGTGCCGAACGTGGCGCGACCCGCCGATGTCACGCATGTTCTGAGCAATTCCTTCGGCTTCGGCGGGCAGAACGTCTGCCTCGTGCTTTCGGCCGAGCCGTGAGGCGGTCCGAGACAAATGCCCGCACGCGCCATGTGACGTGCTAGACATAACAAAACCGATCGGGAGCGACATGCCTGCATATCTGAACGCAATCGGAACGGCGGTGCCGGCCCATGATGTCCATGCGCCGTATCTCGAAATCGCGCCCTACTTCCTGACCTCCGAGACGGATCGCAAGAGCTTCGCCAAGATGGCGCGGCGTGCAGGCATCAACCATCGCTATTCGACGCTGGAGCCTGCGGACCCGTCGCGATGGACCGACCGCTACGACGCCGAGGGGTTCTACCGCCCCGGCGCGTTCCCTTCGACGGGCGCGCGCATGAAGCGGTATTCGCGCGAAGCCCCGGCCCTTGTCGACGGCGCCATCGCCGATCTGGCGGGGCAGGCCGGTCCCGACTGGGCCGAGGGGCTGACGCATCTGGTCATCTGCACCTGCACCGGGTTCTCGGCGCCGGGGATCGATCACCACATGGTCAACGCGCATGGCGTGCCCTCGACGGTCGAGCGCACGCTGATCGGCTTCATGGGCTGCAACGCCGCGATCAACGGCTACAAGACCGCGCGCCACATCGTGACGGCGGACCCGACCGCCAAGGTTCTTGTCCTCAACATCGAGCTTTGCGGGCTGCACTTTCAGGAAAACGCCCCGCTCCAGACCGCGCTCATGTTCATGCTCTTCGCCGACGGGGCCGCCGCCGCGCTGGTCAGCGCGGAGCCCACGGGGTTCAAACTCGAAGCGTTCCGCTCCGACATGCTGCCTGACAGCGAAGGCCACATCACATGGGACATCGGCGACAACGGGTTCGATATGTGGCTGTCCGGCCGGGTGCCGCGCACGATTTTCAAGAACCTGCCGGGTCACTTCGAAACGCTCGCGGCGGACGCGGGCGGGCGCGACATCGACCTGTGGGCGATCCATCCCGGCGGGCGCACGATCATCGACGCGGTCGAGGCGGCGCTGGACCTGTCCGCCGATGACGTCGCTTATTCGCGCGGCGTGCTGAATGACTTCGGCAACATGTCCTCGGCGACGCTTCCTTTCGTTCTCAGCCGGATGCTGGCCGAGCCGCGCTCGGGCCGCACAGGGGTCGCCATCGGCTTTGGCCCCGGCGTCAGCGTCGAAAGCATGGTGTTCTCGGAGGCCGAGGGATGACGGACGCAGGCTTCGTGCTGCCCGGACGCATCCACGAAGAGGAGTTGATGGATACCGAGGCGGTGCCGCAGACGGACCTCGCCCGCTGCCTGCGTGACCTGTCCCGCGTCAATGCCCTGAGTATGGGCTATCGTCCGACCCTGCACTGGCTGGACCGCGCCGTTGCCGGGCGGGATCGCGTCACCATCGTCGACATCGGCTGCGGGTATGGCGACATGCTTCGGCAGGTCGAACGCTGGGCCGCGCGGCGCGGGGTCGAAGTTGATCTGCTGGGCATCGACTTGAACCCGACGACCATCCGGATCGCCTCCGAGGCCACGCCCGACACGTCGAATATCCGGTGGGAAGTGATGAACCTTTTCGACATGCCAAAGGACCGGCGCCCGGACATCGTCATCAGCTCTCTCTTCGCGCACCATCTGGGCGATGCCGAACTTCTCGATTTCGTGCGCTGGCTGGATCGGAACTGCCGGGTCGGCTGGTTCATCAACGATTTGCACCGTCACTGGATTTCCGCATGGGGTCTGACGCTCATCTTCGCGGTCTGGCCGGTTCACCGCTTCGTGCGCAACGACGGCCCGGTTTCGGTGCGTCGTGCGTTCGTCCGTGACGATCTCAACCGCGTGGCCGAGGCTGCGGGGCTGCCGTCCGACGGTCTCACGCTCCGGTGGTGGTTCCCGTTCCGCTTCGGCTTCGGCCGCCAGACGGGAGGGGCTGGGCCATCGTAGAGTTCGTGGTGATCGGCGGCGGCCTTGCCGGTGCGGCGACCGCGACCCACCTCGCACGTGCAGGCCGCGAGGTCATCCTGCTGGAACGCGACCGAACGCCCAGCCACAAGGTCTGCGGCGAGTTTCTGGGGCAGTTGGCCTGCGGCGAGCTGGAACGCTTCGGCGTCGATCTCGCCGCGCTCGGGGCCGTGCCGATCGCTCGAACACGGCTTTTTGCGGGTCGGGCCAAGGCCGAGGCGCCGTTGCCCTTTCGGGCGGCGGGCCTGTCGCGCGCAACGCTCGACCCCCATCTGCGCACCCTTGCCGCCGGGGCGGGGGTGGACCTTCGCACCGGCGTTCGCGCTACGGGTGTCACCCCGGGGGCGGTCGAGATCGAAGGCGGCGCATCCATCGCCGCCGACCATGTGATCGTCGCCACAGGCAAGCATGAGGTGCGCGGTGTCCTGCGCCGAACCGTGGCCAAGGCGAAGGATTCCAAGATCGGGATCAAGGAGCATCTGCGGCTGACCGGCGAGCAAAGCGATGCCCTCGGCCCAGCGGTCGAACTCCACTTCATCCCCGGCGGTTATGCCGGGCTGATGCCCGTCGGGGCCGGGGCCGCGAACCTGAGCATCGCCATGGAAACCGGGGTCTGGCGTGAACACGGGCTGACCCCTGCAAGCTATCTCGATTGGCTCCGGTCCGTGTCGCCGTCCCTTGCGCTGCGGCTCGACGGGGCCACACGCCTTTTCGAACGGCCCCTGATGGTCAGCGGCGTGCCCTATGGTTTTCGCCTGTGGAGGGCCAAACCGGACCTGCCGGGGATCTGGCGTGTGGGCGATCAGGCGATGGTGACACCCTCTCTGACAGGCGAGGGCATGTCGCTTGCCCTCGGAACCGCCAAATGCCTTGCCGATTGTCTGCTGAACGGCGCCTCGACCAGCGACTATCGCGCGGAGCTGAAACGGAGGTTCGGCAGGCAGATCGCGGTGGCTCGCGCCTTCGATGTCGTCCTGCAACGCGAGGCGCTGCATCCGCCGATCGTGGGCGGGCTGGCGCAGTGGCCCACGTTGCTGAGTGCCGGGGCCAAGTGGTCGCGTGGCGGCTGACAAACCCGCTTTCATGGGCGCGTGCTTATTCAAGAGCACCTACGACGCGGCCAAAGATTATGAGCCAGTCTCATAATTCTGTGTAGATTTATGAATTTGAATGCGCGTGGCCGGTCGCGTACACCGCCCACAAGAAAGCAGGACACCTATGCGCGCATTCAACATTCCGCCCACGGACACCGAGGCGGCCCTGAAACGGGCGGCCCGCGAACGTATTCTCGTTCTCGACGGTGCGATGGGCACGCAGATACAATCGCTCGGCCTCGATGAAGACGCCTTTCTGGGGCATGGCGGGCATAGCTGCGCCTATCACTCGGACCATCCGCAGAAGGGCAACAACGACCTTCTGATCCTGACCCAACCGGACGAGATCGAGCGGATTCACTACGATTTCGCCATGGCCGGTGCCGATATCGTCGAGACGAACACGTTTTCGTCCACGACCATCGCGCAGGCCGATTACGCGATGGAAGAGGCGGTTCACGACCTGAACGCCCAAGGTGCGCGGATCGCACGCCGTGCGATGGATCGTGCAACCGCTGAGGACGGCAAGCCGCGCTGGGTGGCGGGGGCGGTGGGGCCGACGAACCGCACCGCGTCGATCAGCCCGGACGTGAACGACCCCGGCTACCGCGCCGTGACCTTCGACGATCTGCGCCGCGCTTATGGCCAGCAGATCCGGGGGCTGATCGCGGGCGGGGCCGACCTGATCCTGATCGAAACCATCTTCGACACGCTCAACGCAAAGGCGGCGATCTTCGCCTGTTTCGAGGCCTTTGCCGAGCATGGCAAACGCCTGCCCGTGATGATCTCGGGCACGATCACCGACGCTTCGGGGCGCACCCTGTCGGGCCAGACGCCCACCGCCTTCTGGCATTCCGTGCGCCACGCGCGGCCCTTCACCGTGGGCCTCAACTGCGCGCTCGGCGCCAACGCGATGCGCCCGCACCTCAAGGAATTGTCCGACGTGGCCGACGCGCTCATCTGTGCCTATCCCAACGCCGGGCTGCCCAATGCCTTCGGCGAGTATGACGAGGGGCCGGACGACACCGCGCCGCAGGTCGAGGAATTCGCCCGCGAGGGCCTCGTGAACGTCGTCGGTGGCTGTTGCGGCACCACCCCGGACCACATCCGCGCCATTGCCGAAGCCGTCGCCAAGTACGAACCGCGCAAATTGCCGAGCTACACCGATGCCTGAACCGCTTCTCCGCCTCTCCGGTCTCGAACCCTTCGTCCTGACGAAAGACATTCCTTTCGTGAACGTGGGCGAACGCACGAACGTCACCGGGTCGGCCAAGTTCCGTAAGCTCATCACCAACCGTGATTACGCGACCGCCCTCGACGTCGCGCGCGATCAGGTCGAGAACGGCGCGCAGATCATCGACGTGAACATGGACGAGGGGCTGATCGACTCGAAACAGGCGATGATCGAGTTTCTGAACCTGATCGCCGCCGAGCCCGACATCGCCCGGGTGCCGATCATGATCGACAGTTCCAAGTGGGAAGTGATCGAGGCCGGGCTGCAATGCGTGCAGGGCAAGCCGGTGGTGAATTCCATCTCGCTCAAAGAGGGCGAGGAGGCGTTCATCGAACAGGCGAGCCTGTGTCTGGCCTATGGGGCCGCCGTGGTCGTCATGGCCTTCGACGAGGACGGGCAGGCCGACACCTTCGCGCGCAAGACCGAGATTTGCGCGCGCGCCTACAAGGTGCTGACCGAAATCGTGGGCTTCCCGCCCGAAGACATCATCTTCGACCCCAACATCTTCGCCGTGGCGACGGGGATCGAAGAGCACGACAACTACGGCGTCGACTTCATCGAGGCCGCGCGCTGGATCAGGCAGAACCTGCCGCATTGCCATGTGTCCGGCGGCGTCTCGAACCTTTCGTTCAGCTTCCGCGGGAACGAGCCGGTGCGCGAAGCGATGCACGCCGTGTTCCTCTACCACGCGATCCATGCGGGGATGGACATGGGGATCGTCAACGCGGGTCAGCTTGCCGTTTACGACCAGATCGACCCCGACCTGCGCGAGGCCTGCGAGGACGTGGTCCTTAACCGCACACCCGCAAACGGCGGCAGCCCGACCGAGAACTTGCTGGACCTCGCAGAACGCTTCAAGGGCGCGGGGCGCGAAGAGAAAAAGCGCGACCTGAAATGGCGCGAGTGGCCGGTGGAAAAGCGGCTGGAACATGCGCTCGTCAACGGCATCACCGAATTCGTGGACGAAGACACCGAGGCCGCGCGCCTTGCCGCCGAAAAGCCGCTCGACGTGATCGAAGGGCCGCTCATGGCGGGGATGAACGTGGTCGGCGACCTGTTCGGCGCGGGCAAGATGTTCCTGCCGCAGGTGGTGAAATCCGCGCGCGTGATGAAACAGGCGGTCGCGGTGCTGCTTCCCTATATGGAAGCCGAGAAAGAGGGCGGGCGCGACACGGCGGGCACCATCCTCATGGCCACCGTCAAGGGCGACGTCCATGACATCGGCAAGAACATCGTCGGCGTCGTTCTGGCCTGCAACAACTACGAAATCATCGACCTGGGCGTGATGGTCCCGCCGCAGAAGATCCTTGAGGTCGCGCGCGAGCGGAAGGTCGACATCATCGGCCTGTCCGGTCTTATCACCCCGTCGCTCGACGAGATGGTTCATCTGGCCTCCGAGCTGGAGCGCGAGGGCTTCGATCTGCCGCTTCTCATCGGCGGGGCCACGACCTCCAAGGTTCATACGGCGGTGAAGATTTCGCCCCGCTATGCCCGCAGTCAGGCGATTTACGTCACCGACGCCAGCCGCGCGGTCGGCGTCGTCTCGTCGCTTCTGAGCAAGAGCCAGAAACAGCCCTATATCGACGACATCCGCAGCGAATATGCCGAGGTCGCGGAACGCCACGAGCGCAGCGAACGGGCCAAGGAACGCCTGCCGCTGGCCAAGGCGCGGGCGAATGCGAAAAAGATCGACTGGTCGGACTACAAGGTCGAAACCCCTTCGTTCTTCGGGCCGAAAGTGATCGAGAACTGGGATCTGGCCGAGATCGCGCGCTATATCGACTGGACCCCGTTCTTCCGCACGTGGGAGCTCAAGGGCGTCTATCCCCGCATTCTCGAAGACGAGAAGTATGGCGAAGCGGCGCGCGGCCTGTTTGCTGACGCGCAGGCGATGCTGCAACGGATCATCGGCGAGGACTGGTTCGCGCCGCGCGCCGTGGTCGGGTTCTGGCCCGCGAACGCGGTGGGCGACGACATCCGGCTCTTCAAGGACGAGGGGCGCAAAGACGCGCTCGCCACGCTCCATACGCTTCGCCAGCAGCATTCCAAGCGCAAGGACAGCCCGAACGTGGCGCTGTCGGATTTCGTCGCGCCTGAGGGCACGCCCGATTACGTGGGCGGTTTCGTCGTGACCGCCGGGCCGGAGGAGATCGAGATCGCGGAACGGTTCGAACAGGCGGGCGACGACTATGGTTCGATCATGGTCAAGGCGCTGGCCGACCGCTACGCCGAAGCGATGGCCGAGATGCTGCATGAACGCGTGCGCAAGGATCATTGGGGCTACGGTCGTGACGAAGGGTTCGTCCCCGAAGAGCTGATCGCCGAACCCTACCGCGGCATTCGTCCCGCGCCGGGGTATCCGGCCCAGCCCGATCACACGGAAAAGCGCACCCTGTTCGCGCTGCTCGATGCCGAAGCCAATACCGGGGTCACGCTCACCGAAAGCATGGCGATGTGGCCCGGGTCGTCGGTGTCCGGCCTCTATATCGGCCACCCCGAAGCCTATTACTTCGGCGTGTCGAACATCGAACGGGATCAGGCGGCGGACTATGCCGAACGTAAGGGCATGACCCTTGCGGACGTCGAGCGTTGGCTTGCCCCGATCCTCAACTACAACCCGAACGAGGCGTCCAGCATCGCGGCGGAGTGACCCGCGCCACGGCGGTTCAGCGCGACACGAGGCCGAGCGCCACGGGGTGCACGGCCATGATACCGGACCCGCCCTGATCCAGAACCCAGAACCCGGCACCGCGCAGGGCCTTGCGGACGGCGCGACGGCTGCGTTGCGGGATCTTGCGGCCTTCGACCTGTATGTATTTCGGGGTCGGCATGTCACCCGCGTCGATCGCCGCAAGGCACGCCTCGACCGCTTCGGGATCGCGCCCGGCTGTCGCCAGCGCCACGACCTGCGGATCGTCGATCCCCGCCAGTGTCATAAGCTCGGGCCAGACCCGCGCCGGGCGGCGGGTGCGCACCCAGTCGGGCCTGCGACTTGGGAATAGGCGTTGTAACAGCCCCTCGATCCCGGTGGCAGGGTCGATCACCTCACCTAATGGCACATCGTCCGCGCGGCGCACGACCTCCAGATCGCCGTTCTCGACCGCGAAGGCCGCCTCGACGATGCGGGCGGACGGGCTTGTGATCCCGGTCTCCAGCCGCTCGATCCAGCTTTGATCGGTGACGCAGATCGCGGCTTCCGCGCTCGCCCGGTTGATGAGGTCGAGGATCGGCGCGACCGGATTGCCGATCTGAAGCACCTTCAACCCGGCGTCCGCGGACAGGATGTCGAACACCTCGTTGCGCAGGTTCCGGCCCTCGCGCGCCCGGTCCCACATATGGCTGGCGCGCAGCGCGGCGGCCAGTCGGGCGTCCGACAGGCTGCGGGCGACCTGCGGCATCGCGGCGACCGTGGGCATCTTGGTGAACTGCACCGCGATATCGTCCTCGTCGCGCAGGAAGGTGGCGAAACGGTCGTCCGACAGCTTGCGGATCAGATCGTCGGTGCGCTCCCGGTCCATTTCGTTCACGGCGTGGGAATGGATGACTTTCACCCCCATGTTCGCGCCTTTGGACTGGTTCGAAAACTCCGCCCGGAAATTGTATTCCGGCGGCAGGACGAGGAACCGGACCCGCGACCGGTAGAGCAGGCGGTTGAACGACGGCTGGTCCTGCCGCGTCACCTCCGAGGTGTCGCGGTAAGCGGCTTCCCAGGCCGCGACGAAGGCGGCGGTGTCCGGGTCGGTCAGGTTCAGGCCCAGAACGCCGCCGTTCAACCCGGTGAAGCATTCCGGCAAGGACGCATCCCAGGCCCCGACGGGCGAGCGCCGGATGGGCGCGTGGCTTGCGGCAAGGCCGAAGTCGTCGAGCGCGGCAAAGATCGAACCGACATCGCCCGCGAAGATCGTATCGGTGTCGACATAGATCACCTTGTCGTATGGCGCCGTCGCGATGGCCCTGATCTTGCCGATCCGGGTGTGGTCGTCCGGGGCGACCTCAAGCTGCCGGATGGCGTCGAAGCCATCGACCTCCACATCCGCAAGCGTGGTGGCGAGGGTCACGTGAACCTTCGGCATGACGCGTCGGAGCGAAGCGACCGACCGCTCGGCCTGCGCGAAATAGCGCGGCGCGTCCGCGTAATAGAGTATGCCTTCAGATGCCACCACCCGTCCCCCGTTGCGCCTGTTCAGGATGGCAGAACGGGCGAGGGGATCAATCCTTCGCCCCGCCGCGCCCGCCGAACCGGAGCCTGCGGACGTCACGCCCTATTGCGGATGCAGGATTTCCTCGCGTCGCGCCCGCTCGATCTGCGCGAAGTGTTCGAAGACCTGAAGCTGATCTTCATTGAACCCGTGGGAATCGATGTCGAGCGCGTTCAGCGCCTCGGCGATCCTGCCGCGCAGGGCGAGCGTGTCGGCGGCGTGAACGCAATGGAGTTTCAGAAACCACGTCAGAAAGCGGTCGCGGAATTCCGGGTCGAGCCGTTCGGCATCGGCCAGTGCTTCGCCCAGCTCGCCCAGCCGGTTGAACGACCGCGTCGCGATCTCGAAATCCGACTTGCCGAAGTTCACGACCGGCTTGCCGTGGATCAGCGCCTCGAACAGCACGCCCGAGTTGCAGCCGACGACCGCCTTCGACTGCCCGATCAACTGGTGCACCGACGCAGTCGATAGCCTCAGGTTCGCGAAATCGCGGTTCAGGTCTTCAAGCCGGTTCTCCACCGCCTGCGATTTGCACAGCGGGTGACGTTTGACGACGACTGCGGCGCCGGTGTCCGCCGCGACCTTTGCAAGCTGGGCGGCCACGTCGAGCTGGTCGAGATAGGCGAATTGCGCGACCGGGTCTTCGACCGTCTGAAGCGGAAGGAAGTAGAAGTCGCGCGGCAACTTCGCATCGCGCTCGGCCGGCTGTTCGTATTTCGACACGTTCCGGTCCAGGGCTGCCTGCCGGATGTCCGAGACGAACTTTCGCGCCTGACGTCTGGGGATCTTGCGCACCTCGTCCGCGACCGCATCCGGGTTTCGCGCGAGTGTCGAGAACCCGGAGAACCCGCGCGGGTCGGCCGTGTAATAGGGCGGCCAATAGGATTCCTTCAGCCGAAGCACGTTCCCCTCGGCGCCCTGCGAATGAAAGCTGATGACAAGCTGCCCCCGCTTCGTCGCACGCGGCGCGGCATCGGCGGCATAGGGCAGGCGGATCGGGCGAACCGTGACACACAGGTCGGCAAGCGCCACGAGGATCGAGGCATAAAGACGCTGGTGCCGCAGGCAATCCAGCGGGTTATCGAACCACGCCGCCGGAACCTCGAGCACGACATCCGCGTCTTTCATGCCCAGCCCTACCGGATTTCGCCGCGCGGAAAGACGATCCGCGACAGGATGCGGCCCGGCTTCGACGGGCTGGCGCGCATGAAGGCGATGGGATCACGTTCGAGCGCCGGGATCATCCCGGTGTTCCCGGTCAGTTTGAGCGCGGTGCGGATGATCGGCACCCAGACCTTGAAACCGCCAAGCGCGGGCGTGTTCGGATAGAGCAGCCCGATGCGGAAGGGCGTGTATTGCGCCCAGTTCTCGCGCGCGAAATCGGCAGGTTCGCGGCGGAAGGCCGGAAGGACTTCGGGCATCGCGCGTTTGACGTAAAGGGTCTCGAAGATCGGGGTAAGAAGCCAGAGCCGCCAGCCGAAATGGCCATAGTTCACCACGCGCGGCCCGGTCGCCCGTTGGGTCAGCCGATCCGGCACACCGGTGTCGACCACGTCCTCCGGCTTGGCCGCGTCATAGGCGGCCGCGACAAGGGCGAACTCCCCGGCATGCAGCGCATCGTCCTGTGCGGGCGGGCGCTGGGCCTCGCCGTCGAACAGAACCCCGTCCTCCCGCCCGAAATAGGTCCGGGCGATGGCCGCGTTCGTGTCGCGGGCGTTGCGCATAAGGGTCTCGGCAAGCTCCTCGGTCAGGAACCGCGGGCGCCCCATCTGCAACCCGCGATCCGCGCGGAATTTCTGAAACCCGGTCGTCACCGTTTCTATGAAGGTGAAATAGGCATCGCGATTGCGGAATTCCCGCGCGTTGTACATGCGCACAAGCTCGACATGGGCGGTCGACAGGCGCGCGGAGTTGGCCTGTAGCGCATCCGGCTGCGGCAGGTCGAGCAGCACGGGAAGGTCGGTCACCTTGGCGAAATCCGCAAGCAGATCGCCGCCCTCGAACGCCCGCTTGTCGAACAGGCGCACTTTGACCTTGTTCTTGCCGATCACCTCGGCCCAGCGTTCGATGTTCGCGGCATAGTCCAGTCGCGCGATCGTCTCGGGCGTGGTCAGCCATTCGGCAAAGCTTCCGTCGACGCGGCCGACCGCGCCGCCCGCAACGAACTCGGCATATTGCGCATTGGCCCATTCGTCCTGCCGCCGCAGATAGACGACCATTTCGACGTCGTAATCCGCGAAATAGTTGGCGATCTGGTAAGCGTTCTCCTGAAGAAAGAACGCCTCGCTCGACAAGACGATGGTGTGGATGCGCTCGCCCATGAGCGCGAGGCCATGTTCGATATGGGCGCGCAGGCCGGGTTCGTTGCGCACCGCGTTGCGGGTGAATTCCGAATGTCCCGCCTGTTTGTGGGGACGGACCCTTTGCCAGAACAGGCCCACCTCGGGATACCAGACGCCATCGCGCATCAGGGCGGGGCGGTTCGTCTCCATCAGGTGCTGGAGGAAGGTCGAGCCGGTCTTGGTCGCCCCGATGTGAACCACGATCCGGGGGCGCTTGCCCGGTTTCGGCGCGCGCCCGGCCTGTGTCTTGACCAGCCCGTTGCGGGCGTAGTGGTTCAGCGCGGCCTGAAGGTCGCTGTCGTCTGGCGTCTCGGGCGCCTGTCGATAGACCTCGTAAAGCTCATCCTGCGGGATCGGGCGCAGGTTGACCGCCGCGTCGAGCAGGTCGGGACGGCCCGCGCGCAGCGCCGCGATGGCAAGCTGGAAGGCCCCCGCACGATTGTGCTGCACACGCCGCTCGGTCGAGGTCGCGTCGTAATCGCCCGCCCGGAAATCGTATGACTCGAGCGTCCCGCGCACCCGGTCCAGAAAGGTCTGGAACGCGTCGCCGCCCATTTCCTGATAATAGGCATAGGGCTCGGTCAGGATCATATGGTCGATATACTGCGACATATGAAAGGCGAGGTGCGGGCGCAGGGGCGATGTCCGGTCGCGCGCGCCGTGATCGCCGAGCGCCTGAAGCGTCGTCTCGAAATTCATGAACATCCGGTCGAAGTCCTTCGGCCCCCGCTTGCGGCGCGCGGTCGAGGCAGGCCGGATGCGATAGGTCGTGGTCGGACAGGTCGTCAGGCTCAGAACACGCGCATTGGTCAGCGCCCGGACCAGAAACGCCCGCTCCTCCCACTGGGTCGTGACGAACCGCCCCTCGATCTCGTTCAGCCAGTCGCGACGGTAAAGCCACGTCCAGAAATGCCGGTTGCGTAGAATGCGCGGCGTCTCGGCATAGGTGGTGCGGTCGATCTGCTGGTCGAAATTGGCTTCCGATGCGTCAGGCCGGTCGTAGATGTATTCACCGTTCTTGGCGAAGACCGCTTCGGCCGCCTTCTTGCCCCGCACCATGTCGGAGCCGTTGGCTTCGGCCACGGCGACCAGCGTTTCCAGCGCCTCGGGGTTCGGCATCCAGTCGTCGCCGTCGATGAACCAGATGAAGTCGCCCTTGGCCTGATCGATGGCGATGTTGCGCGCAAAGCCCTGGCCCACGTTTTCGTCGAGCACGATGGGCTTGATCCGGGGATCGGCCTTGGCCAGACGGTCGATGATCGCCTGCGCGTTGTCCGGGGTCACGTCGTTGACCGGCAGGATTTCGATCTCGCGCAGCGTCTGGGCCTGCACCGAAGCGATGCAATCCTCGATATAGGCCTCGACCCCGTGGACGGGGATGATGACCGAGACCTTGGGGGGCGTGTCGAGTTCCGCCTGCGTCGGCGGAAGCGGGAACGGTCGGTGCGTTTCGATATAGTCCAGCGCATCCTCGACCTGCGAGGGCACCGCACAGCCCGGCACATGATAGATCGTGTACCAGATGTAGAAGGCGTGGAAGATGTCTTCGAGCGTCCGGGAGCGATGGCGATGCGGGATCGCCTGCCGATCATCGGTCAGACCCCAGCCGCCGTAAAAGGGCGCGCCGAAGGTCACGACCTTTTTGCCCGCGAACAGCGCCTCTAGCCCCATCTGGCTCGTGCCGACATAGACCGTGTCGACCATGTCGAAGATCGTGTAGGGGTTCACCGGATCGCGCAGGACGACGATCCGCCCGGTCGTTTCCAGATGCGTGTAGTAGCCGGACCGCTTGCCCTTTTCCCAGCTCGAATCCGGGTGCGTCTTGACGATCACCTGCGCATCCGGGTTCTCGGTCAGGGCGGCGATCAGCATCCGCTCGAAATCGCTCTCGGTCAGCTTGCCGTAAACGGTGGACGCATCTGCAAACGCCTGATCGCAGACCAGAACGGCGCGGTCGTAGCCCTCGGGAAGCGTCGGCGCCTCCATCGGCTGGGCGTTGTATTTCGAGATGCGGCGCTCGACGAGCCGGTCGATCAGGCCGCGCGCGCGCGCCCGTTCCGCGTCGCTCAGTTCGCGGTCGCTGTTCAGGCGATGGATCAGGCGGTTCGGATAATCCGCCATGAAGTAATAGGCGATATCGTCGTAGACATAGCCGAGGCAGGCGTATGAGGCGTTGCCTTCCTTGAAGGAATGCGCCCAGCTGTGCGAGGTCGCGACGAAGCCCGCCTCGAAAAAGATCGGGTCCGTGCCTTCGGGCATCGCGTCCAGCGCGCGCACACCGCCTTTGTGGGAATGTTCCGGGTCGCGGTAGATCGACCCGGAAATCAGGAAATCCCGGCTCTTGGCGAAGGCGCTGTCATCGACGCCGACCGCCGCCGGGAAAAGCCGGCGCAGGTTCGCGCCGAAAAACCGCGTCAGGTTGTCGTTGATATAGCCCACGCCGATCTTGTGCGTGCGCCGGGCGAGGACGTGTTCACGGATGTCGATGGTCGGGTCGTGGCGGACCTGTCGCTGATCCAGAAGCTCCACGAAACGGCGAAAGGCGCGGTCGTTCTGCTTCATCTTCAAAAGGCCTTCTTGACCGGCGTGTCGACCTCGGCGGTGCCCCAGACCATTTCCCAAAGCTTCAGCCGGACGATCTCGTCCCGGCTCGGTGCGGGCGCGACGGGACCGATGTCGAAGGCTTCGTAAAACATGTCCTCCCACATCGCGAAGACGACCTCGTTCGAATAGTTCCCGGCATAGCGTTCTTGTCCGGCTTCGCCCATGCGCTTGCGCAGATCGCCGTCCTCCATCAGCGGACGCAGCGCCCCGGCCAGCGAGGCGACGGGATCGACCCCATCGGCAAGCATCCCCGTCTCGCCATGCACGACCTGGGTGTTCACGCCATTGCAGGTTTCGAACCCGACCACGGGCAGGCCATGCGCCATCGCCTCACACACCGTCATCGGGAACCCTTCCAGAAAGGACGGGATCGCGAAGATGTCGGCAGCGGCGAAGAACGGGTAGGGGTCGCTCGTCTCGCCATGCAGCACGACACGGCTTCCCAGACCGAGCGAGCGGATCTGTTTCTTCAACGCGCCGGTCATCGAGCCGCCCCCGACGATGTCGAGCGTCCAGTCGGGAAAGGCGCGCGCCAGCGTCGCGAAGGCCCGGATCAGGGTATCGACGTTCTTGCGCGGGACGAGCCGCGATACGGCGAGGATCGACTTGCGGCTCCGGTCCGCGCCGGGGGTCGCCATCGTCGCGGGCGGCGCGATGGTGTTCGGAACGATCCTGATCCGGTCGTGCAGGCTTTCGTGCAGCGAGGCGCGGAACGGCTCCACCAGCAGGTGAATAAGCGTCGCGCCCGCGAACGAGATTTCGCGTTCGGCAGGGTCGAACACGTCGAGCCACTTGGGAAAGCGCGGGTCGATATGTTCGGACAGGACGATGGGCACGCCCACCTTCTGCGCGCAGCGCACGTAGCGGCAGAAGGTCCGGTTCATGTGCAGGCCGACGAGCAGGTCCAGAGACTTGGCGGCGACCGCGAGCACCATTTTGTCGTCGGCCTGTTTGTCGTCCGCTTCCGGCAGGTGCACGAGGTCGATGCCGTCGTCGAGCGGCCAGCAGGACGGTCCCTTGGCGTCGTCGAAGGTGAAGATCGTGACGTCATGTCCGCGCTGCCGCATGGCGTTCGCCATCATGTGACCGACGTTCTCGGTGCCGCCCCGGCCCTTGGTGATCCACGGAACGAAGAAGCCGATGCGCAGGCGGCGTCTGTCTTGCGTTCCGGTCTTGGCCATATGGTCCTCGTCGTCTGATGCCGCGGCGCAATAAGGATCAGTGGTCTACTGAATGAGTTCCCGCGTCAACGCGTCGTAGCGCACGAGCGCGCTGAGAACGCCGGCAAGCTCGTCGACCGGGATCATGTTCGGGCCATCCGAAGGTGCGTTGTCCGGGTCTTCGTGGGTTTCGAGGAACACGGCGGACACGCCCACCGCACAGGCCGCACGCGCGAGGATCGGCGCGAATTCGCGCTGCCCGCCCGAGGTCGTGCCTTGCCCGCCCGGCTGCTGCACCGAATGGGTCGCGTCGAACACCACCGGGTATCCGGTCTGGGCCATGATCGGCAGGCCCCGGAAATCGGTGACGAGCGTGTTGTAGCCGAACGAGGTGCCCCGGTCGCAGAGCATGATCTTTTCATTGCCGGTCGAGGCGATCTTGTCGGCCACGTTCCCCATGTCCCAAGGTGCCAAGAACTGACCCTTCTTGACGTTGATCGCCTTGCCCGTCTCGCCCGCGGCCAGAAGCAGGTCGGTCTGGCGGCACAAGAACGCAGGGATTTGCAGCACGTCGACGGCTTCGCCGACCGGGGCGCACTGGTGCGCGTCATGCACATCGGTCAGAACCGGCACGCCGAACTCGTCGCGGATTCTCGACAGGATCGTCAGACCCTCGTCCATCCCAAGGCCGCGCTTGGTCGAGATCGACGAGCGGTTCGCCTTGTCGTAGCTCGACTTGAAGATGAACTTGGCACCTGCGCTCTCGCAGGCCGCCGCGATCTTTTCGGCCATCATCCGCGCATGGTCGAGGCTTTCAAGCTGGCAGGGGCCGAGGATGAAGGCGACGGGGTTCTCGCCGCCCACGGTCAGGTCGAGGATGTCGACGGTCTTGGTCATTGTGCGATGGCCTCCAGTGCCTGTTCGATCCGGGCGGTGTCATGCGGGTTGTTGAGTTCCCAGAACACCCGCCCGCGCCCGTCCACTTCGACGCAGCGCACCGACGCGCCGTTGGCGAGGAAACGAAGCTGCTCCAACCCTTCGAGTTGCTCCAACTCGCACTCGCCCCACGCGGCATATTCCAGCAGGGTCTGGCGACGGTACGCATACACACCGACATGGTGAAACACCGGGATCGGGTCCATGTCCGCGACCTTTTTCGGGTCGAGCCACGGGATCACCTCTTTCGAGAAATACAGCGCATTGCCCGCATTGTCGCGCACGGCGGTCGTGCCGCCGACCATGCCGTTCTTGCGGTCCTCGACGAAATTCCCATAGGTTTCGCGGTCGCAGCGGATGATCGGGGTGGCCATCACCGCGTCCGGGTCGCGCTTCATCTCGTCGATCAGCGCCTCCACGAACCACGGCGGGGTGAGCGGCGCATCGCCTTGCAGGTTCACGATGAGGTCCGCATCCAGCCCGCCGTTCGTCACCGCATCCGCACAGCGCGCCGTGCCGTTCTCGCAGTCGCGCGAGGTCATGATGACGTCGGCCCCGAACCGCTTGGCCGCATCCTCGATCCGGGCGTCATCGGTGGCGACATAGACCGCATCCACACCGGGCACCGAACAGGCGGCTTCCCACGACATCTGGATCAGCGACTTGTGGCTGCCGTCCGGCTGGCGCACCGTGACCAGCGGCTTGCCGGGATAACGGGTCGACGCATAACGGGCAGGGATCAGAATGACGGTCTTCATTGGACACCCAAGCGCAAAAGGTCGTGGAGGTGGACGATCCCGATGGGCTTGCCATCCGCATCCACCACGAACAGGGCCGACACCGCGTGTTCTTCGATCTTCGACAGGGCCTGACTGACCGGCACGTCGGTCTTGGTCGTGATCGGCGTCTTGGTCATGATGTCGCGCGCGGTCTTGTCGAACAGCCCGTCGATGTTGCGGCGCACGTCGCCGTCGGTGATGATGCCAACCAGCTTGTCGCCCTCCATGATTCCGGCGGTGCCGAAGCCCTTTTCCGAAATCGTCAGCACGGCTTCCTTCATCGGCGTGTCCGGCGTCAGGATCGGCAGGCGGTCGCCGTCATGCATCACCTGACCCACTCGCATCAACTGCACGCCCAGCTTGCCACCGGGGTGGAACACGCCGAAATCGGTGGGGCTGAAGCCGCGTTTCTGCATCAGGCTCGCCGCCAGCGCATCGCCCAAGGCAAGCGTCATGGTGGTCGAGGTCATGGGGGCCAGCCGGATCGGGCAGGCCTCCGGCACTTTCGGCAGAAGAAGCTGGCATTGCGAGGCGAGCATCAGGGTCGAGCCGGGCACGGAGGAAATCCCGATGATCGGAATGTCGAACCGCTGGCAGAATTCGATCATCACCAGAAGTTCGCTGGTCTCGCCCGAGTTCGAAATTAGAAGCGCCGTGTCATGTTCTTCGATCATCCCAAGGTCGCCATGCGCGGCCTCGGTCGGATGGATGAAGAACGCGGGCGACCCGGTGGACGACAGGGTGGCCGCGATCTTGCGCCCGATATGGCCCGACTTGCCCACCCCGCCGACCACGACCTTGCCGTTCCGGTCGAGGATCAGCTGCGCGGCGGCTTCGAAATCTGCGGGCAGGCTGTCTGCAAGCGTGGTGAGCGCCGCGGCCTCGGACAAGAGAACATCGCGGGCGGTATCGATCACGGTCGTCGGCATGTTTTCCACAGTGTTTTCAGGCCGCCCCCGCGGTGGCCCGGTCGCGCGGACTCCTGTCACAATCGCCCCGTCGCGTCAACTTGGCCGCTCCCCCTGAACGGGGGTGCCGGGTCAGGCTGCGTGATGCCCGTCCAGCCCCGCGCGGATCAGCGCCGACAGCTCACCGGGGGGTGACGGCTTCTGCACGACGGGCGCGACCACGTCGCCCATCTGCTCGTCCGAAATTCCGGTATAGCCGGACATGTAGATCACCGGCACCTTCGGGGCCATCGCGCGCACGGCGGCGGCGATTTCGAAGCCGCTCATCCCCGGCATGACCACATCCGTGAGAAGCAGATCGCAAGGCCCCGCACTCCCCAACCGTTCGAGGGCTTCGGCACCCGACCGGGCGGTGGTCACGCGGTAGCCGAACCCCTCGAGCATGTCGCGCGTGATGGCGAGCAGATCGGGCTGATCGTCGACGACGAGGATGTGTTCGCCCGCACCGGGCGTGACCGGCTGATCGGTGGAGCGGCGCGGCGCGGCGCCTTCGGCACTCCCGCGCGGCAGGATCAGACGCACGGTGGTGCCGCGCCCGACCTCGGAATAGATTTTCAGAACGCCGCCGGATTGCTCGACGAAGCCATAGACCACCGACAGGCCCAGCCCGGTGCCGTCCTGCTGGCCCTTCGTGGTGAAGAACGGGTCGGTCGCGCGGCGGCGCACCTCGGCACTCATGCCCGGCCCGTCGTCGCTGACCGAAAACTCCACGAAATCGCGTGCGCCCCCGTCCGGCCCCGGACGCCCCAATTGTCGCGACGACATGCCGTCGAGCGCGCGCGCCCGGACGGTGATCGTGCTGCCATGTCCACTGGCCCGGATCGCGTCGCGGCTGTTCAGCACGAGGTTCAGGACCGCGTTTTCGAACTGCCCGTCGTCGCACTGGACCCAAAGCGGCGTTTCCGGCTCGACGATCTCGAGCCGGATCGAGGCGTCGAGCGCCGGACGAGACAGCTCCGCGACATTCGCCATCAGGGCCGCCACGTCGTGCGACCGTGGCGCGCCCGGCTGGCGGCGCGCGAAGGTCAACATCCGCCGGGTCAGATCGGCGCCGCGCCGGACCGCGTTGCGCGCCGTGTCGAGATAGCGGTTCCCGGTCTCCGACACGTCGTCGCGGGCAAGCTCGACGGCGTATTCGATGGTGCCCAGCAGGTTGTTGAAGTCATGCGCGATCCCGCCGGTCAGTTGCCCAAGTGCGTCCAGCCGCGCCGCGCGCTCGGCCTGTTGCCTGTTGCGCTCGAGCTCGCTCACATCGTCCAGCAGCACGACCGCCTGCACATCCTCGGAGGGCCGCGTGGCGATCGGCGCGCTGGACACCTTGAGATAGCGCGGCATCTCGCCATCCCCGATGATGACGAGCGCGTCGCGGATCGTCTCGCCCCGTGCAGCGCGGACGAAGGGGTTCGCGGTCCCCGTCAGGGGTTCCATGTCGTCCACGCCGCGTGTCGGGATCAGGTCGGGCCAGTCGGCACCGGCCCCGAACACCTCCGGCGGAAGGATCGCCCGCGCCCCTGCGTTGTCGGCAACGATGGAGCCGCCCTTGTCCAATCCCAGAATACCGCTCTGCGCCGTTTCCAGAATCGCGTTCAGACGCGCGTTCAGCGCCGCGATCCGACTGGTGTCGCGCGCCTTGGCCCGTTGCGACGACACGAGGGTCAGGGCGATCAGAAGGTTGCCAAGGAAGAAGGCACCGATCAGGGACACGACGAGCGCCGTGATGCGCAGACGATTGCGGTCGAGTTCCGCGCTCAGGGCGGCGTCGAATTGCAACTGGATGTCGACCAGATTGGCCACCGCGTCCTCATCCGGCAGGCGCACCGCCGCGTCGATCTCGCTCGGCGAGGCCCCGCTGGCGTGAAGCCTGTCGATCTCGTCCAGCATGGCGTGATACTCGGCCAGTGTCGCCCTCAGATCTTCGCTCTGGATCGGGACTCCGACCTCTGCGCCCAATTCGTCCAGGGCGTCGAGCAACTCCATTGCCGTCTCATAGTCGGCCCGTGCCGCTTCGCCGTAGCGCCCGACATCCGCACGCAGAACGTGGTTCTTGAAATTGTGGATGAAGCCGCCGTAACCGATGGCCCGCTCCAACCCGCCGACGATCCGCGGCACCTCGCCGGTGACCAGTTCCATGTCGGCTTCGGAGTCGAGAACGGTGCGGTAAAGCGCGATGGACCCGACCGCGAGGATCAAGACGATCAGAACCGCGACCGCGCCGGTCCAGATCTTGCGTCCGGTCGACAGCATCGTGCTGGCCGCACGCCCCCGTGTCACTGATCGTTCCCCGCCTGACGGCGCGCGAGCAGGTCGCCGATGATCCGGTTCAGCTGCTCCGGGTGGAAGGGTTTCGTCAACACCTCGTCCGCGCCAAGGCTTCCGGCGATCCTGAGCAGATGTTCCTGACCCGTGTGGCCGGTGGCACCCGACACCGCGATGATCGGAAGATCCGGCGGGGCCATGATCTCGGACTCGGGCCCCGGTCGCCGCACCCGGTTGATGAGAAGCAGGCCCCCGTCGGCCACGGGTCGCCCAAGGTCTCTCACGTAGATGTCGGTGATGAGCAGGTCGACCGCTTCGCGCGAGAGGATTTCCAGCGCCGCCGCCCCCCGTGCGACGACCGTGACCCGGTATCCGATCTTGCGCAGGCTCACCTCGAGCAGGAAGCCGAAGTCGGGGTCGTCATCCATAATCAGGATGTGAGGTTGGAAAGGGTCGACCATGTCCGGGTCTCGCGCGCCTTATTCAACCGGGGCGAGGCCCGGCCATTCATCACGCAACCCTCGCATGAAGCCCCGGGCGTGAAAAGGGGCACCGAACGCGTCGATGCCCCTGAAAAATCGTGAGTTTTAGATTACTTGGTGTGCCCGCCAAGCGTTTCGGCGAACCAGTCCGCGATCAGCGAGCGGCCGTAGGACATATTGTCGGCCCCGACATGCTCGACCCCGCCTTCGTAGGGGGTGAAGATCTTCATCTCGCGGCGCGGGCTGTTGACCAGCTGGTCGTAGCTCTGGTGCGCGTATTCCAGCCCGATCTGGCGGTCGTTCTCGCCGTGGGTAATCAGGAACGGCACCTTGATCTTCTCCATCTGGCCAGTCAGGTTCATGCCCTTGGCCTTTTCCATGAAGTCGTCCTGATCGGTCGCGTCGAACACCCACCAGACGTGGTGCCAGTAGTGCGGCACAGGGTTCTCGCCCTCGCGGCGCATCCGCTTTTCCTGCACTTCGGCCCAGTTGTGGTTGGCGCCCCAGACCGCACCCGAGGCATAGCGCGGCTCGTTCGCGACGACGCGCGGGACGTAGTAACCGCCCAGCGAAATGCCCGAGCAGCCGACGCGGGCGGCATCCACATCCGGGCGGCTTGCGGCGTATTCATAGACCGGCGTGCCCCAGCGTTCGCTGTCATAGGTGGCGTGAAGACCCTGAAGCCGGATCGATTCACCGGTGCCGGGCTGATCGACACACAAGGTCGAGATACCGCGCCGCGCCAGTTCGTGCGGCAGCCAGGTCCAGTAAAGCAGCTCCTTGTTGGAATCGAGCCCGTTCAGGAACACGACGCAGGGGCCTTCGCCTTCGATGCCCTCGCCCTTGGTGAAAAAGGCGGGGATCACCTTGTCGCCATAGGGGATCTCGACCCGCTCGCAGTTCTCGTTTCGATAGCGCGCGTATTTGGCGAAGCATTCCAGTGCCTTGGCGAAGGTTTCCTTGCGCCCCGGATGACCGTGACCCTGCATCCGTTCGGCGGTCAGCAGGTAAAGACTGGCCCGGCGCAGCTTGTCACCGGCCGAGAACAGCCGATCCTTGCCCTCGTCCTCTTCCGCCTGCGCGATCAGGTCGTTGGCTTTCTTCATCCATTCCTTCAGGAACTCCGCCGTCCCCGCGTCCTCGCCCGCTTCCGCCTTTTCAAGCAGGGGCTTCGACATATCCATGATCTCGCCAAGCTCGGCGCCGGATGCCATCGCGATCGACAGCGACAGGTTCCACACGTAGTTCGGAAAATACTCGAAAAGTGCCATGCACGTCCCTCCTCAGATGTTGGGCGGACGCTAATTAGACGAGCGACCAATGTGAAATTGAATCGGTGCACCCAAGGTATCTGTTTCGTGGATAGCGTGGATGGGAACAAACAATTTCTCCAATACCAAGCGGGATCATAGGTTGGCCGCTGACGACGAATTGGGAGGACAACCATGCGTATCATCGGACCCGATGAGATTGTGTTCGGGGTCGACGACCTCGACGCCTGCCGCGCGTTCCTGACGGACTACGGTCTTGACGAAACCGCTTGGACCGAGGGCAAGGGCGGCACGTTTTCCGCGCTCGACGCGACCTGCGTATCGGTCTGGAAACGCGACGACGCCGACCTGCCCGCCGCGCTGCCTTCGGGCAACACGCTGCGCCAGACGGTCTATGGCGTCGAAAGCGCGAATGTCATCGACGAGATCGAGGCGGAGCTGTCGACCGACCGCGAGGTGACGCGCCACCCCGACGGGTCGATCACCTGCGAGGACGACTGTGGTTTCGCCCTGAAGTTTCAGGTGACGAAGCGGATCAAGACCGATCTGGAGCCGGAACGGGTGAACAGCCCCGGCGCGGAACCCGCGCGTCTGGAAAACCAGCTTGGCACCACGCAGGACGCCGCCTGCAAGCCGCGCACCCTGTCGCACATCGTTTACTTCTCGCCGGACATCAAAAAGCACGAAGCGTTCTACATGGAACGGCTCAAGTTCGTTTTGACCGACCGCTTCACAAATGTCGGCCCGTTCCTGCGCCCGCAGGCCTGCCGCGATCACCATACGATGTTCCTGCTCGACACGCCGCCGCACATGGCGGGGCTGGAACACATCGCGTTCCATATGCAGGGGCCGACCGAATTGATGCTGGCGGGCAGCCGGATGATCCAGAAGGGCTGGGAATCCTTTTGGGGGCCGGGGCGGCATGTGTTCGGCTCGAACTGGTTCTGGTATTTCAACTGCCCGCTCATGACGCATTTCGAATTCGACGCGGACATGGACCTGCACGACGACGACTGGGAGCCGCGCTTTGTCGAAGCTGGACCGCAGACCGCGCAGGTCTTCCTCTTCGAGAACACCGAGAAGTGGTTCCCCGGTGCCCCTGGCGATTGACGACAGACCACCCGTCACCGTGACCCGCGCCCTGTGCCGGGTCGAGGATCTGCGCGATGGACATTCGCGGGGCTTCGATCCGCTGGGCGAGGGGCGGGACACCATGTTCATCGTGCGGCAGGGCGACAGGCTGGTCGCATGGCGCAACAATTGCCCGCATTACGACAATGCGCGGATGGCATGGAAGAAGGACGAATTCCTGAACGCCGACCGCGACAGGATCGTCTGCGGGGCGCATGGCGCGCTGTTCGAGATCGACAGCGGGGTGTGCGTTCAGGGGCCCTGTCTTGGCGACAGGCTGATCCCCGTCGCGCTCGACATCCGCGATGGCGAGGTCTTCCTCGCCGCACCTTACAAACACGGGATGCGCCCAAGACCGGGCCGCCCCCATAATTGACCGAGGAGGCCCAGATGGCCCGTCGCATCGTCGACCTGTCCGTTCCGCTGAAAGCGGGGATCGCCAGCGATCCGCCACCGCTCTTGCCCAAGATCACCTATCGCGACCACGCCTTCGGTGCGGCGGAATTCGCCCCGATGGCGGGGCTTGAGGCATCGGATATGCTGGGCGGGGCGGGGCCTGCGTCGGAGGATCTTCAGATCACCACCCATGTCGGCACGCATATGGATGCGCCGTGGCATTACCATCCGACCATGAACAACGGCGAACGCGCGATCACCATCGACGAGGTGCCGCTGGAGTGGTGCATGGGGCCGGGTGTGAAGCTCGATTTCCGCGGGTTGCCCGACGGCCATGTCGTCACGGCGGCCGAGGTCGAGGCGGAACTGGCCCGGATCGGCCATGACCTGCAACCGGGCGATATCGTTCTGGTGAACACCGCCGCCGGGGTGCGGTATGGCGAGGACGACTACCTCACCCGAGGCATCGGCATGGGGCGCGAGGCAACGCTTTATTTGACCTCGAAAGGCATGAAGGTCTGCGGCATCGACGCTTGGGGCTGGGACGCGCCGCTTGACTACCAGAAACAGGCGATCGCCGAGACGGGGGACAAATCGCTGTTGTGGGAGGGGCACAAGGCCGGGTCCGAGACGGTCTATTGCCACATGGAAAAACTCCACAATCTCGAAAGCTTGCCGCCCACCGGCTACACCGTCGCGGCCTTCCCGGTGAAGGTCGAAGGCGGCTCCGCTGGCTGGACCCGCTGTGTGGCGATCTTCGATGACTGAGCGGCTGGCAGGGAAACGCGCCGTCGTCACAGGGGCCGGGCGCGGCATCGGGCGACAGATCGCGGTGATGTTCGCGGGGCAGGGGGCAAAGGTGCTCGCCTGCGATATCGACGCGGATGCGCTGGGCCGGTTGGCGGGCGAACACCCCTCGATCCTGACCCATGTGGCGGACCTCACGACCGAAGACGGGGCCGGAGGGCTGGGCGAGGCGGCGGCGGAGGCCTTCGACGCTGTCGACGTTCTGGTGAATGCGGCGGCCATCGTCCGCTTCGCACCGATCCCGGACATGACACTCGCGGATTTTCACACGACGACGAAGGGCGAGATCGACACCGTTTTCCTTGTCACGCGGGCGCTTTGGCCGCAGATGCAGGCGTCAGCCGCCGCGTCGATCATCAACTTCGCCTCCGCCAACACGCACACCGCGCTCAAGGGCCTGCCCGCCATCGCGCATACCGCGGGCAAAGGTGCGGCCTATGCCATGACGCGGCAGATGGCGATGGAGGGCGGGCCGTTCGGCATCCGCGCCAATTCCATCGCGCCGGGGTTCACCGTGACCGAGGAAACCGAGCAGCATCTGGATGGCCCGCTCATGGACAACGTGCGCGCCAAACTCATGGTCGGGCGGCTGGGCACGACCACCGACATCGGTCATCTCGCGGTCTACCTCGCCTCGGACGAAAGCGGTTTTGTGACGGGCGCGGATTTTCGGATCGACGGCGGCGCGACTGCGTGGTGAGGCCAACTTGGGCTGCGTGTGACACGAAAAGGGAGCGGGGCGGGCCTAGCTTCCGTCGTGGATCAGGGTGCCACCATCCACCACGATGGTCTGCCCGGTGGTAAAAGCCCCGCCGGGCGAGGCAAGCCAGAGCGCGGTGGCCGCGATTTCCGACGGCTGACCGACACGGCGAAGCGGCGTGGCCTGCATCCGGCGCGCCATGAACTCGGCGTTCGACATAAGGCCGCGTGAGAACGGCGTTTCGATCAACCCCGGCGCGATGGCATTGGCGCGGATGTTGTCCGGTCCGTGGGCGACCGCGATGTTGCGCGCAAGCTGGGCGAGGGCGGCTTTGGTCATCGAATAGGTCGCGATCGCTTTGTTTCCCCGCACCGCCGACAGCGAAGCCATGAGGATGATCGCACCGCCGCCCGCCGCCGCCATGTCGGGAATGAGCGCGGCGGAAAGCCAGGTGGCGGCGTGAAGGTTCACGTCGAAGGCCCCCATATAGCCCGCCTCGTCGAGGTCGGAGAGGCCGGTGACCGGCCCCTCGACGCCCGCGTTCGAGACGAGGATGTCGATGGGGCCACCAAGCGCGGCCTTCGCATCACGGGCAAGCGCCTCGGCTGCGCTCCGGGTTCCAAGCACCGCGTGAATCCCGGTCGCGCCGATCCGGCCCGCCACGTCAGACACCTCCTCCGACCGGTCCCCGGCGATGACGACCCGCGCGCCCGCGGCCACGAAGGCTTCGGCAATGGCGCGCCCGATGCCTGTTGCGCCGCCGGTGACCAAAGCGCGTTTGCCGGTCAGCCCGAAAATGTCCGAGATGTTCATCGCGATCCTCCCGCAGCCCTTGTGCCAGCCGCGCAACTATTTACAAAACCGCTAATTCGGATAACTTCAATCCGTTTTCCAGATAGGATGGACATGCGCTTCAAAGGGCTCGATCTCAACCTGCTCGTCGCGCTCGACGTGCTGCTTCGGGAGAAGAACGTCAGCCGGGCGGCCGAGAAACTGTTTCTCAGCCAATCGGCCACCTCCGGCGCGCTCGCGCGGCTCAGGGAGTATTTCAACGACGATCTGCTTGTGCAGGTCGGGCGGCAGATGGTGCTGACCCCGCGTGCCACGGCGCTGTCCGGCAAGGTGCGCTCGGCTCTCGTCCAGATCGACGGCACCATCATCCAGTCGCCGGAATTCGACCCCTCGACCGCGGTGCGCACCCTGCGCATCATCTCGTCCGACTTCATCACGATTTCCGTTCTGCGCGAGGCGGTGCGCGAGATCGGGAAATCCGCGCCGGGTCTGACCATCGACATTCAGCAACCCGCCAACAAACCGCACGAAAAGATCGAGCGGGGCGAGGTCGACCTTCTGCTCATGCCCGAGCTTTACATCTCGCCCGATCACCCGTCCGAGCAGTTCTTCACCGACGATTACGTGGTGATCGCATGGTCCGGCAATACGCAGTTCGGCGATACGATCACCGAGGATCAGTTCTTCGCGGCCCGCCATGCGACCGTGATGTTCGAAAGCCACACGCCGTCCTACGAAGCGTGGTTCATCCAGAACAAGGACGGGCGCGAGCGTGACATCGCCATCGTCGTCGGCAGCTTCTCGGCGCTGCCCTTCATGATCGAAGGCACCGATTACCTTGCGCTCATGCACCGCTCGATGGCCGATATCTTCGCCCGGCAGATGCCGCTCAGGCTTCTCCCCTGTCCGATCGACATTCCACCGCTGGTCGAGAGCATCCAGTGGCACACCTATTCCGACGGCGACGAATGCCTCGCCTGGGTGCGCGAAAAGATCCACGAACAGGCGCGCGGTCTGGCTATCGGCGCGGTGGATACGACGCATTAAATCAATCTATTTCACCGCTAGCTCAGGGCCCGCTACTGTCGCGCGGTGAGGAATTTCCGTGGGAGGACACGATGAGCGGTAACCTGTCGAAACACGTCAAGACGGCGTTGATCGTCGGCGGCGGTGTGGGGGGACCTGCGGCTGCTATCCGCTTGGCCGAAAACGGCGTGACCGTCGATCTGGTCGATATCGAAGAGAACTGGGGTGCGGCGGGGACGGGCGTGACCCTGTCGTCGCTGACCTGCCGGGCGCTCTGCGACTTGGGTTTTGCCGACGACCTGATCGAGAAGGGGCACCTGCACGACGGTCTGACCATGTGCGACCCGGTCGGCAACGTCATCAACGATATCGAGGCCCCGCGCCTTTATTCGCCGGACGTGCCGGGCGAGGGCGGCGTGATGCGCCCGGTTCTTCACGACATGATGGTGAACCGGATGCGCGATCTTGGCGTGACCATCCGCACCGGCACCACCGTCACGGCGCTGGAGCAGGACGGGCTTGCCGTCACGGCCCGTTTCACCGACGGAACGACGGGCACCTATGACCTCGTCATCGGGGCGGACGGGCTGTTTTCCAAGGTGCGCGAGATGGTGATGCCGGACGCGCCCAAGCCGCAATACACCGGACAGGTCTGCTGGCGCGCGCAGATGACGCTGCCGCAGCATTGGGAAAAGGCCAAGATGTTCATGGGGCCGGTCAAGGTCGGCTTCACGCCTTACGCCAAGGACCGGATGTATCTGTTCCTGCTGGAGAACGTGAAAGAAAAGCCGTTCTACAAGGAAGAAGAGCTTCTGCCGAAGCTCCGCCAGCTTCTCATGCCGTTCGGGGGCGAGCTTGCGGGCATCCGCGACGAGATGGACGAGGACACGCCGATCCTTGCCCGCCCTCTGGAATCGATCCTGATCGACGGGCCGTGGAACGTGGGCCGGGTGCTGCTCATCGGGGATGCGGCCCATGCCACGACGCCGCATCTGGCCTCGGGGGCCGGGATGGCCGTCGAAGATGCGATCGTGCTGGTCGAGGAACTGGACAAGGCCGACACGTTCGAAGGCGGGATCGAGGCGTTCATGGCCCGCCGCCTGCCGCGCGGAAAGCTGGTCGTCGGCAATTCGCTGAAACTGGGCGAGTTGGAGCAGGAGGGGGCCGGGATGGACAAGATCGGCCCGCTCATGGGGCAATCGCTGGCCGCGATCGCGCAGCCCTACTGACGACATGCGAATGGGTGGAGGAGGGCGGCCACGACGGCCGCCTTTTTCGGTCAGCGGCTGGAAATCCCGGTGCTGAACAATTCGACCATGCGCGCGACCTGAACCGCGCGACGCGCACGATCCCCCGGTTGCAGGCCGAGGCCGAGGGTATCGACCAGAAGGGCGATGTCGTCGCGGTGGAAATCCGGCCGCAACTCGCCCGCTTCGATCCCCGACCGCCGGAACCGGTCGAGCACTTCGACCACCCGATCGCGCAAGTCGCTGAGGTCGCTTTCGGCCTCTGTCAGGGCAAGCGCCTGACCCAGTGCGGCATGGGCGGCGATGTCTTCGGCCAAGGCGTCGAGCATGAACCGGAACCCCTGCGGCGTGGCCGACACCTTTTCCGCCAATTGTTCGAAACGTGCTACGTTTTGCTCGAATACCGCCATGGCGAGGACGGAACGGTTCGAAAAGTTACGGTAGAGCGTGGCGCGCCCGACGCCGGCCTCGACCGCGATCCGGTCCAGCGCGATCACGAAACCGTCCCGCGCGAACACGTCGGCTGCCGCCTTCAGAATCGCTTCGCGGTTCCGAAGACCGTCAGCGCGCATCTTTTTCTGTCCCATACCTTTGATTATCCGGGCCTTCTTCGTTGAGCAAGTCAGTGCTGTCGCGGGGGGCGCGCCCGCCCCGGTCTTATACGTTCGGCACGGGCACCGTCTCGCCCGCCATGTGGCTGGCGGCGACGAAGCCGAAGGTCAGCGCGGGGCCAAGCGTCGCGCCGGGGCCGGGATAGGTGCGACCCATGACGCTCGCCGTGTTGTTGCCGGTCGCATAGAGCCCTTCGATCACCTTGCCGTCCGAAGTCAGCACGCGGGCGAATTCGTCCGTCACCAGACCGCCCTTGGTGCCCAGATCGCCGGGGTAGATCTTGGTCGCCCAGAACGGTGCCTGTTCGATCCGTCCGAGGTTCGGGTTCGGCTTCACGCGCGGATCGCCGTAGTAATTGTCGTAGGCCGTGCGCCCGCGCTGAAAATCCTCGTCCACGCCGCTGTCCGCGAACCCGTTGAACCGTGCGATGGTGGCTTTCAGCCCGTCCACGTCCACCCCGGTCTTCGCGGCCAGATCGTCGATGCTGTCGGCCTTTATCAAGAACCCGCTCTCCAGCCAGTCCTGCGGCGTGCGTCCGCCCGGCGCGGTGCCGAACATGTACCGCTTGCGATGCCGGGCATCCATGATGAGCCACGCGGGGATCGCCGCGACCTTTTCGTTCCGGTCAAGCTGGGCCCGTCCCGCATCCACGTAGCTTTCGCTTTCGTTGCAGAACCGCGCCCCGGTCTGATCCACCATGATCGAATGCGGCAGCGACCGCTCCCACACCGGGAACCCCGTGGTGCCGTCTGGGTAGAGCGTCGAGGGCCCCCACCACGCTTCGTCCATCAAGGCGAGGCCCACGTCCATCTCGTTCATCGTCAGCCGGATACCGTCGCCTGTGTCCTTGGGGCTCGCTGACGACCATGTGCCGTCCACGGGCTGATGCGCCGCTCGGAATTCGGGATTGTGGGCGAATCCGCCCGCCGACAACAAGACACCCGTCTTGGCCTCGATCCGTTTGGTCGTGCCGTTCTCATCGACGACAAGGCCCGTGACACGGCCCTCCGACTGCACGAAGCCCGCAAGCGCCGTGTTGAGCCGGATTTCGGCATTGGTCTTCGTCGTGAAGATGTGCATGAGCTGCCCGGTCAGGGTCTGCCCGATGGTCTGGGGCATCCGCCCGGTGATCCGCCATGCCGCCGTCGTCAGCAGAATTTTTGCCAGCCGGAGCGCGGCTTTCAGCGTCCGGGTCGCAAGCGGCAGCAGGTAGACGTCATCGGTGGCAAAGGCCATCGCGGGGGCGTCCTGTTCGCCCTTGCGCTGACTGTCCTTCCACGCGCCCAGCTTGTTCGCGTCGAAGGTCTGGCCTTCGATGATCCGCCCGATCTTGCCGCCGGGCCGGTCGGGATAATAGTCGGGATAGTTCGGCGCGCGCTGCCAGCGAAACCCCATCTTCTCGGCGTATTTCGCCATGCGCGGGGCGTTGGCGATGTAGGACAGCTTGCGCTGGCGGGACGAGCAGGGGCCGACCTCCTCGATCACGTCCTCCATATAGGTCAGCGCCTCCTGCGGGGAATCCGCAGCGCCATCGGCTTTCATCAGGTGGTTGTTCGGCACCCAGACCCCGCCGCCCGACAGGGCCGATGTGCCACCCCACTTGTCGGTCTTTTCGATGAGCAGGACGGATTTCCCCGCATCCGCCGCTTTGATCGAGGCCAGCAGCCCCGCGGCACCCGACCCGACCACGATCACATCGACGCTTTCATCCCAGTTTTCGGCCATTTCGCACCCTCCCGTTCGCGTTGTGGACATGAGTGTCCACTTGTCGCGCGTTCCGGTCAATACTGTCCACTTCCGGGCCGCACAAAAAAGGCGGCCCGCAAAGGGCCGCCAGTCCATTGCCCGAGGGCAACTGGGAGAAAATCAGGCTGCGACGACTTTCTGGTCGATTGCGCCGAAAACCGATTGTCCGTCCGCGTCGAAGACTTCCATCTTCACCGTGTCGCCGAAGCGCATGAACGCGGTCCTGGCTTCGCCCTCGTCGATCATTTCGATGCCCCGACGCTCGGCGATGCAGGACGACCCGACTTCGCGGTAGGTTTCGTTCGACACGGTGCCCGAGCCGATGACCGTTCCGGCCACGAGGTCGCGGGAATAGGCGGCGTGCGCGACCAACTGGTCGAACCCGACGGACATGGCATAGCCGTTCGCCGCGCCGAATTTCTCGCCGTTCCACCAAACGTTCAGCGGCAGGTCCACGCGCGCGTCGCGCCACGCGTCGCCCAACTCGTCCGGCGTCACGGCGATGGGCGCCATGGCGCAGGGCGGCTTGGCCATGACCCAGCCGAAGCCCGATTTCATCTCGAGCGGCGCGATCCGGCGCAGGGACCAGTCGTTGATCTGCACGATCAGCCGGATGTGCTTGCGCGCATCCGTGGCCGAAGTCCCCAGCGGCACCTCGTCGGTGATGATGCCGAACTCGCCCTCGAAGTCGATGAAATCGTCTTCGGTGGGGAATTTCACATCCTGCGTCGGCCCGTAGAACTTCGACGAAACCCCCTGATACATATAGGGAAACGGAGGTTTGAACTTGTCCTCCATGCCAAAGACCTTGTCCATCAGGTCGCCGTGGCTGTCAAAGGCCGACCCGTCCAGCCATTGCCATGCGCGCGGCAGGGGGGCGAGTGCGGCGGCAGGTTCGAACCCGCCGCCAAGCCCGTTGTTGACCGCTTCGTATTCCATCTCGAGCTGGATCTCGACCTCGTCCCAGCGTTCCATCAACTCCTGCATCGTGTGGGCGCCCTTGGCCGGTTCGATCCGGGTCAGGTCGCGACTGACGATGAAAAGCCGCCCGTCCTTGGTGCCATCGGGCATGGTTGCGAATTTCATTCTGTCCTCCCAGTGGGTTGTTCTTGTTCGGTGTCAGATCATCGCGGCGGCGACAAGGGCGGCCGCATCCGCATCGCGGGTAAAGCCCAGCCGGTCCGCCGTCGCGGTTTCCAAACGCGGGTACGATCCGAACAGCGCGACGACCTCGGGGTCCGGTGCGAAGGTGACGGTCGAAGGGCTGTCCGGGAACCGGGATTTGAGCGCCGCCACCAGTTCCCCGAAGGTGAGCGAAAGCGCGGGCAGGGTGAATGCCCTGTCCGTCCCGATGTCCGTGAGCTTCGCACCGTGGACGAAGTTGGCGGCCACGTTGTCGACCGAGGTGAGCCATGTGCGGCTGTCCTCTGCCACCGGGAGCGTGATGTCCTCGCCGCGTTTCACGCACCAGAACAGCCGCGACATGAAGGCTGTCTTCAGCCCCGCGTCGGCCCCGTCCCGCGCCATAACGCCGGAGGGGCGCAGAGACACACCGTCAAGCCAGCCGCGCGCGGCGAAGTTCGACAAGGCGACCTCCATCATCAGTTTCTGCGCGCCGTAGATCATCGTGGGGGCAAAGGGCGTCGCATCCGTCACCGGGTCGGGCAGGGGTTTGGCATAGACCGCGATGGTCGAGGCAAAGACCATCCGCGTGTCGGGCCGCGTGTCACGCAGATGCTCGAACAGCCCGAGGGTCGCATCCACGTTCACGGCCCGCGCCAGCGCATAGTCCGCTTCCGCCGCACCGCCGAGGATCGCCGCGAGCAGGATCACCGCATCGGCCCCGTCCAGCGCCGCATCCCGAACGGCAGGGTCCGCGAAGTCGCCGACATGGGTCGTGACGGGTTTGCCGTCCGGGGCGGGCATGTCGACCCGGTCGACCATCGCGATGCGCTCGATATCGGGATCACTGGCCAGCCGACGGGCGATCCGTTGTCCGACGAACCCACCCGCGCCAATCACCGCAATCTTCATTCTGGACGTCCCGTCTTGCAAATTGAACAGTTGACCAAGTAATAAGTCCCGGACCGTGCAGAGACAAGGAATCCCGGCCGTCCGGCGCATTTCTTTTTTCGCGGTAAGGTATTGGCCCGATCCATAGATGCGGATGGTTTGGCGGGTCCGGTGAGGCGAAAGGATACAGGCATGACGAACCCCCTGATCGGATTTCAGATCGACCCGGCGGAGCTGTCCTATATCGGGCACGACCTCGAACGCCCGGAGTGTATTCTGGCCGAACAGGACGGAACACTCTGGAGCGCGGATGGCCGGGGCGGCGTCATGCGCATCGACCCGGACGGGACGCAGGCGTTAATCCTCCAGAAGGGGACCGAGGCGAACACCGCGTCCTCGTTCGAGGATCGCCTCGTCAACACGACCGGCAGCCTGCCCAACGGCCTGACCTTCGATGCGAACGGCGACTTCCTGATCGCGAATTTCGGCACCGACCGGGTGGAGCGGATGACGCGCGACGGCGAGACGAGCGTGGTGATCGACAACGTCGACGGGCGGCCCTTCGGCAAGGCTAATTTCATCACCCGCGACACGAAAGGGCGACTTTGGCTGACCGTGACGACCACGATGAACCCCTGGACCGACCACGTGAAAACGAATTCCCGCGACGGCTACATCGCCCTCATCGACGAGCGCGGCGCGCGGATCGTGGCCGACGATCTGTGCGGCACCAACGAGTTGCGCTTCGACGCGAACGAGGACTGGCTTTACGTCGCCGAAACCACCAGCCGGAACATCACCCGGTTCCGGGTCGACGGCGATACGTTGAAGGATCGCGAAATCTACGGTCCGACCGTGTTGCCGGGCTTCTGCGACGGCATCGCGCTCGACACCTACGGCAATCTCTGGACGACGCTCATCATGGCCGACCAACTGGTCGCGATCACGCCCGAAGGTGACGTGCTCACCATCCTCGACGCGGGCGGGGACCCGGCGGCTCTGGCCCGGCTGGACGAGGCGTGGCGCAAAGGGCAGGTGACGCCGGAGATCATGCAGGCCTGCGGTGGTCCGCAGTGCCGCTGGATGGCGTCGCTCACCTTCGGGGGGCCGGACCTGAAAACGGTCTATCTGGGCAGCCTTCAGGGCACGACGATCCCGTATTTCCGGTCGCCGGTCGCGGGCTTGCCGCTCATCTACTGGAACGGCTGAGGCTGGCGCCGGGTCGGTCCGCTCGTTAGATGGTTAACATGGAAACGATTCTGCCCGCCGCCCTGTCGCTTGCCGCTGCCGCTCTCTGGGGCCTATGTAACCATATTCAGCGCCACGCGCTCGACGACACCGACACGATGACGGGCGCGTTTCTGTCGGTGGCGGTGGTCGCCGTGTGCTGTTGGCTGGCGGCACCGTTCTTCGTCGATCCAAGTTGGTGGAGCTCGCGCGGCACGCTCATCTTCGTCATCGTGGGCGTGTTCTTTCCGGCTCTCGGTCAACGGTTTCAGATCGCGGGCGTCTCGCTCGTCGGTCCGGCGCTGACCGCTTCCATCGCCGCCTTTACCCCGGTCATCGCGATCGGCCTCGGCGTCCTGTTTCTTGGCGAGTCCCTTGGCCTTCAATCCGCGATCGGGCTGATCCTGACCATCGCCGGGCTGCTTCTGGCCACGTGGTCGCCGCGCGGGATCAAGCGGGGGTGGCCGCTCTGGGCCATTCTCGTGCCGCTCGGCGCTTCGCTCGTGCGCGGGATCAGCCAGCCCGGTCTGAAGTTCGGGATGCAGGATGTGCCCAGCCCGCTCTTCGCGCTGCTCGTCACTACGACCGTCTCGTCGCTCGTCCTAGGCGTCATGCTGATCCTCCACCATCGGCAGGGCCGCACGCGTTTCGGGTCCGGCGTCGGATGGTTCGCCTTGAACGGCCTCGTCAACGGGGCCGGGATTCTGGCGCTGAACGCGGCCCTCACGATGGGCACCCTCACGCTCGTGTCGCCGCTCTCCGGCACGGTTCCGCTCTGGGCGCTGCTGCTGGGTCTGTTCGTGTTCAAGCGCGAGACGCTGAAGTGGAAACACCTCGCCATCGCGCTCCTCATCGTCGTGGGCGGTGCGCTGATCGTGACGCGGTAGGCGTTGCAAGACGCCCGAGACCCGCCCCTTGGCCGTGCAGGCCGGCCCCAAGGGTGACGCGCAAATGCCCCGCGCTCAGGTCGCCGGGCGTTTGTCCTGCGCGGTGCGGTTCACATAGTGATCGACCGATCCCGGCGGCACGTCTTCGGGTGCCCAGACCCCGATCATGATGCCCGATCCCGGCCCCATGTTCTTGCGCCGCGACAGGATCTGTTTCGTCGGCACGGTGACCCGCTGCGAGTTGCGCAGTGCCCAGTGATGCAGATGCTCATACATCTCGGAAATCGTGTCCGCATGGTCCGGGGACTTGCCCAGATCGACCAGTTCGTTCGGGTCGTTCCTGAGGTCGAACAGCACGGGACGGAAGCCACCCTCGAAATGGATGAGTTTCCAGTCATGGGTCGCGACCATGAACATGCGGCTGTCGTCGGGGGCGAGCCCCATGTGCTCGGCCTGCGGGGTATGGCCGAAGTCGTATTCGCAGAAGCTGACGTCGCGCTTGGTGCGCTTTGCCGTCCCGTGCAGGATCGGGAGCAGGCTTTCGCCCTCAAGGATATGGTCCACATCAGTCGCGTCGCCGCCCGCCACCTCGTAGAAGGTCGGGGCAAGGTCGATCATCTCGACCAGCGCGTCGCAGGTGGTGCCGCGTGTCGCGTCCGCCTCGGGCGAGGGGTCGTAGATGATGAGCGGCACTTTCACCGAAGTGTCGTGGAAGAACATCTTCTCGCCCATCCAGTGATCCCCGATGTAATCGCCATGGTCGGAGTTGATGACGATCATCGTGTCCTCCATCCGGCCCGACTCTTCGAGATATGCCCACAGCACGCCCATCTGGTCGTCGATCTGCTTGATGAGACCCATGTAGGCGGTCAGCACCGTCTCGCGCACATGGTCCTGCGAAAAGCTCTTGCCGACCGGCGCTTCGATCATGCCGCGCACGACCGGGTGGTCGGTGTCCTTCTCGGCCTCGGCCCGAACGGGCGCGATGAAATGCTCCGGCCCGTACATGTCGTGATAGGGCGCGGGCACGATATAGGGCCAGTGCGGTTTTATCAGCGACAGGTGGCAGCACCACGGGCGATCCCCGGCCTGCTCGATGAAGTCTATCCCGCGCCGGGTCATATAGGGCGTCTCGCTGTCCTCTTCCGCGATGTTCGCGGGCTCGGTCGAGTTCTTCAGGAACCAGCCGGAGAGCACGTTGCCCGCGTCGTCGAGGCCCGAATTGGCGTAGTCGTGCCATGGGTTCTCACCCTCGTAGCCCTTGCCCCGCAGATAGGCGTTATACTTGTCCGCCGAATGGGTTTCGAGGAACGGCCCGCCCTTGATCTTGCCCTCGAAGGCAAGCCCGTCGTCGCGTTCGAAGGCATCGAAGCCACATTCCGACACCCGCGCGCCGATCAGGCTGTCAGGCTCCAGCCCCAGCCGCCGCATCCCTTCGGCGTCGGCCTGCATGTGGGTCTTGCCGACCAGAACCGCGTCCATCCCCATGTTGCGCAGGTGGTCGCCCATGGTCATCTCGCCCACGTTCAGCGGATATCCGTTCCACGCGGCCCCGTGGCTGTGCACGTAGCGCCCAGTGTAGGTCGACATCCGGCTAGGCCCGCACAGCGGCGACTGGATGCGCGCGTTGGTGAAACGCACACCCATCTTGGCGATCCGGTCGATGTTCGGCGTGTCGAGGTGCGGGTGGCCGTAGCAGCTCAGATAATCCCAGCGCAGCTGGTCGAACATGATGAACAGGATGTTCTTGGCTTTGGCCATGGTGGCACCTCGTTTGTGCGGGTGATGGATTTATTGCCGACCGGCAAGCGCCGAGCGGCGGTAGTGCCAGTCGAGCAACCGGCGGTTGGCCCAGTTCGTCGCGCCGTTCACGATGACCGAGACAATGGCGATCACGATCAGCGCGGTCATCACGCGGGTCATCGAGAAATCGGATTGGGCGATGCGCAGGTAATCGCCCAGCCCGTTGGTGGACACGATGATCTCGGACACGACGGTCAGCAGCAGGGCGACGGTGATCCCAAGTTTGATGCCCGCGAAGATGCGGGGCAGGGCGGCGGGCAGGTCGATCATCGTCATCCGCTCCCACGTCGTCAGGCGCAGCGAACGGGCGAGGCGGGCCTGCATCGGGTCCTGCACCTTCACCGCGTCGATGGTGTTGATGACGATGGGAAAGGACGCGCCCCAGACCACGACGACCAGCTTGGCCGCGTCCCCGATGCCCAGAAGCATGATGGCGAGTGGCACCACCGCGATGGGGGGGAGGGGGCGGAAGAACTCCAACACCGGCTCTACGATCTCGCCCAGCACGCGGACGCGGCCAAGGACGATGCCCAGCGGCAGCATGGTGACCAGCGCGATGGCAAAGCCGATAGCAGCGCGGCGCAGGGTGTCGAGCGTGGCGGCCCAGAGGTTCCCCCAATCCTCGACAATCGTCAGCGCGACGGCGCTGGCGCGCGGGAAATAGAAACTGTCCGCGATCATCGCCCAGACTTCCCAGACGACCAGGATCAGCAGGATGAAGATGATACCGGGCCAGTTGATGCGGCCGTTGATGAACCTGTCCATTACGCGGCGGCTCCCATAGCGGAATAGCGGCTCTGCCAGCCGGCCAGTGGATAGCGCACGGCGGCGACGAGGAAGTTCATGGCGATGCCCAACAGGCCGATGATGAACATGAGCGCGTACATCTGATCCCACAGCAGGCTGAAGCCCGCGTTATAGATCATCGCGCCCAGACCCTGACCGCCCAGCAGCATCTCGGTCGCTGTGGTCGCGAGGAGCGAGACCGAGGCGGACAGTCGGATGCCGGTGAAGATCTCGGGCATCGCGGCGGGCAGACGGATCTGCCACAGGATCTGCCAGTCTGTCAGGCCATAGATCTTGGCGGTGTTCACCTGCACAGGCTCGACCGTCGACAACGCGTTCGAGGCCGAGATGTAGGTGGCCCACATGCAGCCGAAGATGATGACGAAGTAGAACAGCGCGGGCGTGATTCCGAGCACGAAGATCAGAAGCGGCACCAGCGCCGGGGGCGGCAGCGAACGCAGGATGTCGGTGATCGGCTCCAGAGCGCGGCGCAGAAGCGCGAAACGCGCGGCGACCAGCGCGACGGCGATGGCGAGGACCACCGCGACCGACAAACCGATCAGCATTCGCTGGACGGTGGCGAAGAAGTTCAACCAGAAATCGCCGCTGGTCACGAAAGCCCAGATCGCGGCCCCGATCGAGGCCAGCCGGGGCATGTAGTCGGGCGACACGAGGCCGGTCGCGGTCACGATTTCCCAGATCACGAGGAAAATCAGAAGACCGAAGGTCCGTCTTGCGAGCAAAAGCATCGTGTCGCCCCTTGGCCTTGGCTTACTTGTAATCGACGGCGCGCACGGCGTCGTTCAGGTCAAGCTTGCCGTCTTCGATCATGCCGGTCAGCACCATCTGCTCCAGCAGCGGCTCGTACTGGTCGATCGTGGTGGTGAAGCTTTTCGCCTTGAGCGGCAGCGGGGTCGCGTTGGCGGCTCCTTCGGGCATCCCGAATTCCGCCATCAGGATCGCGTTGACCTTGGACCGGTCCTCGACCAACTCGCGGTAGGACTGCTCCATCGCCGCGAGAAAGCGTTTGGCGATGTCCTCGTTCTCGGCCAGCCACTTGTCCTGCGCGAACCATGCGCCGAGCGCGTATTCCGTGCCTTCGTCGGAATGGATCAGGCCATTGGCAAGCTCGACCGCGTTGATTTTGTCCGACGACATGATCATGCCGTGGAACGGCTCACCGACATGCACGGCGTCCACGTTGCCGACCTCGAGCGCCGAGGGAAGCTGCGGGAAGGGCAGGGCGACGAATTCGACCGTGCTCGGGTCAGCGCCAGCGGCGACCATGTGGCTCATGAAAGCCAATGTGGCGGGCGAGTTCTTGGCGACCACACCGATGGTCTTCCCTTCGAGCGACTTGAGGTCGGTGGTCCCGGCCTCTTCCGTGCCGATCAGCCAGTTGTGGTTGTAATCCGGCTGACGCTCGGTGTCGCCGGTGCCGAAGACGGCGATGGGCAGACCCTTGGAGCGGGCCAGAAGCGCGATCCCGGCGGCGGTCTGGCCGATGTCGGCCGACCCCGAGGCAAGCGCGGTCATTAGCTCCGGCCCGCCGTTCACCACGGTCAGTTCGATGTTGAGGTCATGCGCCTCCATGATCCCGCTGTCGATGGCGTATTTGACCGACACCAGCGGCGGGATTTTCATGTAGGCGACCTTGACCGTGTCCATCGCAAGGGCTGCGACGGGCGCGGCGACGGTCAGCGCGGCCAGCGCCACACCTTTCAGAAAGTTACGTTTTTTCATGGTTTCCTCCCTCGGAATGATACCCGCGGCTGGCGGGACTTGACCTGTCAGGTCAGGATCGCTTGAACGACCGGATGCGCTCGATCACCTCGTGACGGATGCGCAGGAATTCCGGGTCCTCGCGGGTTGTGAGGTGGTCGCGGGGCTTGGCCAGCGGCACCTCGATCTCTTCGACGACGTGGGTCGGGCGGTTCGACAGAACGACGATCCGGTCTGCCATGTAGACGGCTTCCTCGACATCGTGGGTGACGAGGATGCAGGTCTTGTTGAATTGCTTGGCAAGCCGGAGCAGCAGATCCTGCATGTCCGCGCGGGTCTGCGCGTCCACGGCGGCGAGCGGTTCATCCAACAAGAGCAGCTTGGACCGCGTGGCCAGCGCCCGCGCAATCGCCACACGCTGTTGCATCCCACCCGACAGCTCCCATGGATAGCGATCCTCGAACCCCTTGAGGCCGACCGCTTCCAGCATTTCCATCGCGATGGCGCGCTTTTCGTCTTTCGTGGCTTTCAGACGCCGCATCGCGAAGAGCACGTTCGCGATGTTGCGCTTCCACGGCAAAAGCGAGCGGGAGTAATCCTGAAACACGACCGACAGCCCTTCGGGTGGCCCATCGACCGCCTTGCCCTGAAACAGCACCTGACCTTCGTCGGGCACATAAAGCCCGGCCAGCGACATCAGAAGCGTGGTCTTGCCGCAGCCCGAAGGGCCGACGATGGTCAGGAATTCTCCGGGCTTGGCCGCGAACTCGATCCCGCCTAGGATCTTCAGACGTTCCGAACGCGATCCGAGCGATTTCTGAAGCCCGGTGACGGACAGGATGTCGACAGCCGATGCGGCTCCGTCGTCAAACATGCATTCCTCCCCACGCGACTCGCGTCACGCTTCCTTTGCATTTCGCTGAAGCTTATTTATACAATCAACCAAATAGTGGAAAATCGCATATCCCAAGGTGATGTATCGGTCTGGTCGATAGGTCGCAGGGACAGTCAGGGGAAGGTCCAATGGCAGCGGCGGCACGCAAGCAAAAGGTCACACGCCAGAACGGCGATCAGACCCGCGAAAAAATCCTCGATGCGGCCGAGGCATCGTTCGGGGAACAGGGTTTCGCGGCCGTTTCCTTGCGCGAGATCACGACGCGGGCCGAGGTGACTCTGGCGCTCGCCTCCTACCATTTCGGAACCAAGGACAACCTGTTCGAAGAGGTGGTCGCGCGTCGCGCCACGATCTTGTGCGCCGAGCGTCAGGCGCGGCTCGAAGCCTTGGAGAACTCCGACGTGCGTGCGATTCTGGGCGCTTTCTTCGGTCCGCTCTTCGATATGGCCAAATCCGGCGACCCGGGCTGGCCCGCTTATTTCCGCGTGCTCGCCCGTCTGGGCGAGGGCGACGAATGGATGCATCTTCTGAGCCGATATTTCGACGAAACCGCGCAGGCCTTCGTCGCCGCGCTTCAGAAGGCGATGCCGGGCGTCGATCCTGACGGGCTCAACCGCGGCTTCGTGATGGCCCTGCACGCCATGCTCGCCACCGTGTCGCAACATGCGCGTGTGACGACCCTGACCGGGGGCAAAGTGTCGGCCCACAACCTCGAGGCCGCGCAGGAGGCGCTGTTGACCTTCGCCACCGCAGGTATCGAAAGCTTCGATAGCAGGCGCTGACTTATTCCCCGAAGCGGGCGCGCGCGGCCTCGACCTCGGCGCTGTTCGCTTCGATCCAGCGAATGACGCGGTCCAGTTCCCCGGCCAGCCCCCGGCCCAGATCGGTCAGCGCATAGTCCACCCGGGGCGGCACGGTGTCATGTTCGCGCCGTGCCACGAACCCGTCGCGTTCCAGCGCGCGCAGGCGCAGGGTGAGCATGCGTTGGGATATGTCCCGCTCTGCCGACAGCGCGGCGATCACCCGTTTCAGAGTCGCGTGGCGGTAGGTTCCGGTCGCCAGAACCTTCAGGATCAGCGCCGACCAGTTGTCGCCCATCCGCGCCAGAACCTCGCGCACGGGCGCGTCCTTGTCCGGCGGCACGTCGCCCATCTGCCGCGCCAGATCGGACAGGCCAGCCAAACGCGGGTCGTCGCCCGTGCGCGACGGTTCGCCAATGGTCAGAAGGGTGCGCAACTCGGTTTCGGTGGGCATGGCCCATAGCTATGCCAAAACCCGCCCCCGCCGTCCATCGACCTAGTGCGGCAGACCCATCTCGATCTCGGTGCCGTCGAGCTTGATATTGGTGAAGCGGTTGTAGGCCACCTGGATTTTAGTGAACCGACCGTCGCGCAGATCATACATGATGAGCCCGTGATAGACGAACATCTCGCCCTTTCGGACCGCGCCGAACAGCGTGTCCGGGTTGTCGGCGAGCGCCTCGAACTCCGTCCGCATCTCGATCGCGACATGGTCGTCGTTCCCGATGAAGCGCAGCGGGTTCAGCCGTTCGTCGAAGTCCGGCCAGATCTTGTTCTGGTAATGATCCTTCATCCCCGCGACCCCGGTGAGCCGCAGCGCGCCGTTCAGCATCTCCATATCGTCCGCGATGTACTCCTCGAAGGCCGAGGGGTCGCGAGCGTTGAACCGGGCGATGTAGTCGTCGAACGTCGCGCGGTTCACTTGGTGCCCTTCTTTTTCGGCGGTTTGGCGCTGCGGAACCAGATCGTCAGCAGGAACCAGATCGTGCGCGCGTTGAGCAGCTTCAGCGCCGCGCGCGCCTCCTCCGGCGACAGCTTCGCGGTCATCGGCATCGCCCCGAAAATCTTCCCCCGCACCACGAGGTAGTTGCGCTCATCCGCCTCGATCTTCGAGACGGTCATGAGTTCCTTGCCGGTGTTGTCGAGCAGTTTCATGCGATCACCTGTTCAAAGTCGATACCAAGGTCGTCGAACATGCGCAGCGCCGTCGCGCGCCCCGCGCCGAACACGCCGCCACCCGGATGCTGGAACGGCCCCACAAGATACAGCCCCTCGACCCCCGGCACGGTGTATTGGCCGAGGTCCGGGTTCGGGCGGTGCCCCATCGACTGATAGAGGAACGGCGCGCAGCCATGCATATCGCCACCGACGAAAGAGTTCGGGCTTGAGCGTTCCATGTCGAGCGGCGACCAGTGCGACGCCGCGATGATGTTGTCAGCCCCGAGGTTCGAGATGAACGGATCGTATTGGCGCAGCGTTTCGGCCGCGTAGTCCTCCTTAATCTCGTCCCATTTCTTCGGCCCCTTGCCGTCGATGTTGTAGGGCACCATCGTGATCGAGTGGAAAATCCCGGCACCCGCCGGCGCGCGCGACGGGTCGCCATGCGTCTCGTCCCCGCCGCCCAGAAGCCTGCGGGCCGGGATGCGTTTGCGCCGGATGTCGTCGAAGTCGTTCAGCATCGGCTCCAGCGTATTGTAGGGGAAGTATTCCAGCATGACGGCGGCGGTCACGTCCTCGCCATAGCGATACTTGGTCTGCTCGCGCAGGTCGTAGTGACTGACGAACAGCGACTGGGTCGAGAGCGTCACGTTCTTCGCGCGGGTCTTCACGCCCTCGTCCAGACCATCGACGAATTTCGACAGGACATGCGGGTGGATCGCGCCGATCACCGCGTCCTTGGCCATGAAGGTCTCGCCCGTGGTCAGGCGTAGCCCCTTCGCCTCGCCGGATTCCACGATCACCTTGTCGACCTCGGCACCCAGCCTGATCTCGCCGCCCTGATCCTCCAGACAGCGCACCAGCGCGTCGGTCAGCCCGCCCGAGCCGCCGACCGGCTGGCTCACCCCGTATCGGTGGATGATGCCGGGCATGATGAAGATGCCCATGCCGGTGCCCAGTTCGTCGGGCAGTTGCAGGTTCTCGGTCACCAGCTTGATGAGGTGCAGCTTGACCCGGTCGTCCTCGAAAGCGTTGTCGATGATGTCGAGCGACGAACGGTTCATCGCGTCCAGCACCTCGCGCCCCTCGGCTTCCATGTCCATCATCGCCATGAACGGCCCCCACGGCAGCGGCGGCGCGTAGGACCCCGACATGATCATCGGCAGCATCCGCATCGCGCGCTCGGCGAACCGGCGATAAGTCACCGCGTCGTTCTTGTTGAACTCGGCGATATTGGCGCAGGCCTGATCGAGGTCTTTGGGGGTGATGAGCACTTCGCCATCGGGAAACAGCGAGGCATAGGGGACATCCGGGTAGCGATACTCCAGCCCGTATTTCCCGATGAGGTCCAGTTCGTCCTCGGTAATCATCGGATTGCCCTGGATCATGATGTGCACCGACGAATGCAGATCGTGCCGATAGCCCGGCGTATTGATCTCGCGCGTGACGACCCCGCCACCCGGCCATTCCTGCCTTTCGAGGATCAGCACCTTCTTGCCCGCGCGGGCAAGGTAACAGGCGGCCACCAGACCGTTGTGACCGGCCCCCATCACCACGACGTCATAGTTCGACATGAAGTCCTCCCAACTGAATGGCACATCCTTATCCGGCCCCCGCAGGAGCGCGAAAGAAGGCACATTTCTGTACCCACCTTGAACGACCGACCAATTTACTGCAAGAATTGGTCGATCGACCAAATAGGGAGGCTTCGATGGTCAGCCAGAACGTGCGCCGTGTGGTTACGGGCCATGACGACAGGGGCAAGGCGGTGGTCCTGTCGGACGGCGCGCCGCCCAACGTGATTCGCCCCGAGCATCAGCCGGGTCTGGCGTTTCACGAGCTGTGGCACACCGATGCCTCGCCCGCGCCGGTCACCGCGACCGAAGCCGAGCCGACCGACCGCTACACCGAAACCGCCCCGCCGCCCCACGGCACGATCATCCGCATGGTCGACATCCCGCCGGAAGGGGAGGACGGGCCGGATTTCGACAAGGAAACCGCCCGCGCGCTGTTCGAAAAGGTCGGCCTGGCCGAAAACGCCGAACATACGATTCCGGGCCGCCACCCGCTCATGCACAGGACCGAATCCATCGACTACGGCATCGTCCTCGAAGGTCAGATCGTCCTCCTGCTGGACGACAGCGAAGTGGTGCTCGAACAGGGCGACATGGTCGTTCAACGCGGCACGATCCACGCCTGGACGAACCGCACCGACCGGATCACGCGGATGCTCTTCGTGCTCACCGACGGCGCCTTCGACCCGGATCTCGCGCGCAAAACCGCAGAACACGACAAACGGATCAAGGAGTTGGCGGGTGTCTGACGGCGCGTTCCCCGATCTCAGGTTCCATCACGTCGGCTTTTCCGTCGCGGATATCGAAACCGCCATTTCCTTTTACGGCGAGGTATTCGGCATGGAGGTCGAGGAGCGCCGCTACCTCGAACCCATCGACACGCACCTCGCTTTCCTGCGGCGCGACGATTTCCGGTTCGAGTTTTTCCAGAAGGGCGGCTCGCGGCCCGTGCCGGAGCATCGGCTGAAACCCAACACCGACCTTGGCGAGCAGGGCACCAAGCATCCCTGTTTCTCGGTCGAAGACCCGCAGGTCGCGCTCGAACTCCTGCATGCCCGGCCCGATTGCGAAATCGTCGGCCTGATGCGCGAACTCGGCAAACCAATGCTGCACGAGGCCGACCCGGTCCTGACCGAGGGCGACCCGCGCCCGCGCGCGGTGGCCTTCTTCTTCCGCGACCCGAACGACCTCATCGTCGAAATCCTCCGGGCCGCGAACTTCCCGGACTGATCTTCTCTGTTTCAAGAAACCTCGGGGTCCGGGGCAGCGCCCCGGTCCGACCCCGCCGAAAGGACCGCACATGGCCTATTCTCTCGATGGCAAAGTCACAATCGTCACCGGCGGGGCCGGGGGCATCGGCTCCTCGGTCTGCCGGATTATGGCCGCGCACGGCGCCCGGATCGTCGTGGCCGATATCGACCTCGACCGGGCGCAGGCTCTGGCCGATGAGCTTGGCGAAGAGGCCGTTGCGACCCACCTCGACCTCGCCTCCGAGGACAGCATCGGGGCGATGTTCGCCACCACGATGGATCGGTTCGGGCGCCTCGACGTGATCGACAACAACGCGGCACTCCTCAGTGCCGAAATGGCGCAGCGCGACGGCGACATCGAACACATGGCGACCGCGGATTGGGATGCGACCTATACCGTCAACACGCGCGGTACGATGATCGCCTGCCGAGAGGCGCTGAAGATCATGTCGCCGCAGGGGTCGGGGTCGATCATCAACACCGCCTCCAACCTGGCACTTCAGGGCAACCTCATCCAAGCGGCCTATTCATCGTCCAAGGCCGCCGTGATCCAGATGACCCGCTCCATCGCCACCTCGCACGGCAAGCGCGGCATCCGGGCCAACGCGGTGCTCCCGGGGCTGACCGGCACGCCCGCCGCGCTCGCCCATCTGCCGCAGGAGTTGCGCGAAACGGTCGAGGAAGAGACGCTGACCCCCTATCTGGGCGGGCCGGACGACATCGCGCATCTGGTGGCGTTTCTCGCCTCGGACGAGGCACGTTATATCACCGGGCAGGCCTTCGCGGCGGATGGCGGCACCTCGGTCCACATTCCCGGTTTCGCGCGCCTCAGCCGGTTCTTTCAGGGCTGATCAGCCCGCGAAATCCACCACGGCCACATAGCTGCCGTTGTAGGCGCGGTAGAACACGACCGTCCCGACGGGCGTGGAATTGACCAGCGCGTTGCGGGCGGCGGCCGGGTTCAGGTGGCAGTAGCTCGTCACCGTCGCCCGCGACAGGAGCGAGCGGCGTTCGACCGTGGTGAAGAACCCGTCATAGCTGTCGCTGACCGTCGATTTCCCGAATTTGTGGACATTCGCCCGGTCCTGCTGAAGCACCTGACCGGCGGTGGTCAGCCGATTGCCGGACGAGTTGAAGTGATCGAAATTCGACCATTCCGCCGAATAGGTGACGATGACCTGACCGGGGATCGAACTGATCCCGTCATTGCCGTAGGGAATGCAGGACTGGGCCCAGACAGGCGCTGCGGTCAATACGAGCGCGGCGGCGAGCGTGGCGATTTTGCGCATGGTGATCTCCTTTGTGCTCCGATGATAACATGGCGCGCCGCCTCGCGTCCTGACCCCGATCAAATCGGCGCTCTTCCCCCGTCCCGGTCGTCGCGCCGCATGGGCAAGGGCCGCACCCTGCGCTAAACGGGGACGGAAGGAGAGCCCATGCAGCCCCAGATCCCTCTGACCCGAGACCTCGTCCTCATCGGTGGCGGCCACGCCCATGCGCTCGCCGCCCGGATGTGGGGGATGAAGCCGGTGCCGGGGGTGCGCCTGACGCTCATCAACCCCGGCCCGACCGCGCCTTACTCCGGGATGCTGCCGGGCCATATCGCGGGGCATTACACCCGCGACGATCTGGACATCGACCTCGTGAAACTCGCGCGGTTCGCGGGCGCGCGGCTGATCCTCGGCGCGGCGGAGCATATCGATCCCGTCGGCAAGAACATCCGCCTGAACGGCGGGCGCAGGGTGGCCTATGACGTGGCCTCGATCGACGTGGGCATCCATGCGGAAATGCCGGGGATCGAGGGGTTCGCGGATCACGGGCTGGGGGCCAAGCCGCTGGATCGCTACGCCTCGGGCTGGGCCGACTTCGTGGAACGCGCCAAGGCGGGCGAGGTCGCGCCGGAGGTGGCCGTGATCGGTGGCGGCGTGGCGGGGTGCGAACTCGCCATGGCGATGTCGCACCGCCTGCGCGCCGCCGGTCTCACGCCAGCCGTTACGCTGATCGAGGCCGGCCCGGACCTGAGCGGTTTCACCCCCAAGGCGCTGGGCCATGTCCGCCGTGGGCTGGCGCAGAACGGCGTCACGGTCCTGACCGGCGCAGCGGTCGAGGCCGTCACCGACACGGCGGTCCGTCTGTCCGAGGGGCGCAGGGTGCCCACCGCCCTGACCGTGGGGGCGGCGGGGGCTTTCGCCCACGGCTGGCTGTCGTCCAGCCCCCTGCCGCTCACCGAAGACGGCTTCCTGCGCACCCGCCCGACATTGCAGGTCGAGGGCCATGACGATCTGTTCGCCGTGGGCGACTGCGCCCACCTGATCGAAACGCCGCGCCCCAAAGCCGGGGTCTACGCGGTGCGCGCCGCGCCGGTGCTGGCGGCGAACCTGCGGGCCGCCGTGGCGGGCGGCGCCCTGCAATCCTTCCGCCCGCAGTCCGACTTTCTCAAACTCGTCTCGATGGGCGGCAAATCCGCCCTCGCGACCAAATGGTCCGCCGCCGTATCCGGCCCGATGCTATGGCGCTGGAAAAACCGGATCGACCAGAAATTCATGGATCGGTTCCGGCATCTGCCCAAGATGCCCGCAGAGCCGCTCCCCGATCAGGTAGCACAAGGCGTGCCGCAGGAGCTTGGGTCCGAGGCGCAGATGCTGTGTGCCGGATGCGGGTCCAAGGTCGGGCCGGGGGTGCTCTCGACCGCGCTCGACCGCCTCGGGTCCGGCGCGCGGCGCGACGACGTGCTGACCGGCCCCGGCGACGATGCGGCGGTGCTCGCCATCGGCGGCGCGCGGCAGGTGCTGACCACTGATCACCTGCGCGCCTTCACCGAAGACCCCGCGCTCTTTTCCCGTATCGCGGCCATTCACGCGCTGGGCGACATCTGGGCGATGGGCGCCGATCCGCAGGCCGCGCTCGTCTCGCTCACCCTCCCGCGCCAGTCCGAGGCGCTTCAGGCCCGCGTGATCGAGGAGATGATGGGCGCGGCGCAGGAGGTGTTCACGCAGGCCGGGGCCGAGATCGTGGGCGGGCACAGCACGATGGGGGCCGAGACGGTGCTGGGCTTCACGCTCACCGGCCTTCTCGACCGCGACCCGATCACCGTCGCGGGCGCGCGCCCCGGCGACGCGCTGATCCTGACCCGGCCAATCGGCACCGGCACGATCCTCGCGGGCGAAATGCAGGGCGTGGCCGAGGGCCGCGACGTGGCCGCCATGCTGAACCGCATGGCCCGGGCGCAGGGCGACACGGCCAGCGCGCTTGCCCCGGCCCATGCCATGACCGACGTGACGGGCTTCGGCCTTGCCGGTCACCTAGCGGCGATCTGCCGGACTTCGGGCGTGGGGGCCGAGATCGACCTTGCCGCCGTGCCCACCTATCCCGGTGCCCGCGCGCTGGCGGCGCGGGGCGTCCGCTCGACGATCCACGCCGCCAACATGGCCGCCGCCCCGGTCGCGGGGTTCGGGGACGGCGACCTCATGGCGCTTCTTCACGACCCCCAGACCGCAGGCGGCTTCCTCGCCGCCGTCGCGCCCGAAGACGTGGACGATTGCCTGGCCCGGATCGACGCGACCGGCGAAACCGGCGTTGTCATCGGGCGGATCGTCGAGGGGCAGGGCATCCGACTGGCCTGATCCCGCTCACACGGAGTTGAGGCGACGCGAACGTGATCCGTGTCAGGATGCCTGCCATGTCGATGATCCGGTTTGCCGCTGCCCTCACCCTTGTCGCCACACCTGCGCTCGCGCAGGAGCGGATCGAGTCGCACTGTCACGCGCTCGCGCAGGACATGGGCGTGCCGTTTCTGCACAAGGCCAACTATGTCGATGCGGTTCCGACGGACAACGTGCGCATTTCCTACGTCGGACACGCTTCCTTTCTGATCCAGACGCCCGGCGGGCTGAATTTCATCACCGACTACACCGGCGATCAGGGCGGCGCGCGGCTCATCCCCGATGTGGTCACGATGAACAACGCTCATATCAGCCACTTCACCATGTCGCCGGACCCGGACATCGCGAACGTGTTGCAGGGCTGGGCCGATGCCGATGGTCCCAAGGCGCACGAACTCGATCTGGGCGAGGCGCTCATCCGCAACGTGCATACCGACATCCGGTCCTTCGACGGTCGGGTCGAGGACGGAAACTCGATCTTCGTCTTCGAAATGGCCGGTCTTTGCATCGGCCACCTCGGGCACCTGCATCATGTGCCGGACGCGGGCCAGTATGCCGAGGTCGGGCGTCTCGACGTGGTCATGGCCGCTGTGGACGGCGGCGTTTCGCTGGACACGCAAAGCATGATCGAGGTGATGGAGCGGTTTCGCGCCCGCGTGGTCATCCCGATGCACTGGTTCGGGCGCTACACGCTCGACAGGTTCATCGGCGGGATGCGGGCCGGTGGGTTCGACGTGGTGGATGCGGGCATCGGGTCGATCACCCTGTCGATGGACACGCTCCCACGCACCCCCACCGTCATGGTCCTGCAACCGGGTCTGTTGACCGAGTGACTTGCCCTGCGCCCTGCGCGGTGCCATCCATCTGACATGACGGACCTGACCCCTGCCGACGATGCATTCGCCGACCGCCTGCGCACGCGCCTGCCCGACGCCGCCTTTCGCGACCTGACGCCCGGATACCTCGAAGAGCCGCGCGGGCTGTTTCAGGGCGGCGAGGGGCTGCTGGTCGCCCCCGTCTCGACCGACGAGGTGGCCGAGGTGGTGCGCGCCTGTGCCGAGGCGCGGGTGGGGATCGTGCCCTATGGTGGCGGCACCGGGCTGGTCGGCGGGCAGATCATGGAAAACGGCCCGCGCCCGGTGATCCTGTCGCTTGAACGGCTCACCCGTGTGCGCGGCGTCTACCCGGCGGAAAACGTGGCCATCGTCGAGGCGGGCGTGATCCTTGCCGACCTACAAGCCGCCGCGCTGGCCGAGGATCGGCTGTTCCCCCTGTCGCTCGCCTCCGAAGGCTCGGCGCGGGTCGGCGGCGTGCTGTCGACCAACGCGGGCGGCGTGAACGTCCTGCGCTACGGCAACACGCGCGAGCTGTGTCTGGGGCTTGAGGCGGTGCTGCCCGACGGGTCGGTCTGGCACGGGCTGAAACGGCTGCGCAAGGACAACACCGGCTATGATCTGCGCGGCCTCATGATCGGGGCCGAAGGCACGCTGGGCATCATCACGGCGGCCACCATGCGGCTTTTCCCGCGTCCCGCCCGCACCGGCACCGCGCTTTTCGCCGTCGAAAGCCCGGCTGCCGCGCTCGACCTGCTCGCACTCGCGGGCGCGCGGATCGGGCAGGGGATCAGCGCGTTCGAACTCATGTCGGGCGAGGGGCCGCGCTTCCTTATCGAAACGGATTGCCCCGCCCGCTGCCCGATGGACCCGATCCCGGAGTGGTCGGTGCTGATCGACCTTGGCCTCGGCGCCGGCGACGACCCGGACGAGGCGCTTACAGGCCTGTTCGAGGCGGCGCTGGAAGCGGGGCTGGTCTCGGACGGCGTCATCGCGCAGTCCGAGGCGCAGCGCAGCGCGTTGTGGCAGATGCGCGAGGAGATCCCCGAGGCGAACCGGCGCATCGGCTCGGTCTCGTCGCATGACATCTCTCTCCCGCTCTCGTCGATCCCGGATTTCCTCGACCGGGCGCGGCAAGCGGTGGCGAAGGTCGGGGAATTTCGCATCAACGCGTTCGGGCATCTGGGCGACGGCAACCTGCATTACAACATCTTCCCGGCGGCAGGCGTGGCGCGGGCCGAGGTGATGGACCGACGCGCCGACGTGGCGGAAGCGGTTTATGAGCTGGTGGCCGGGATGGAGGGATCGTTCTCGGCCGAGCATGGTGTGGGGCGGCTCAAGGTCGGCGATCTGGAGCGGTATGGCGACCCCGCCAAACTGGCCGCGATGCGCGCGATCAAGACGGCGCTCGATCCGAAAGGGATCATGAATCCGGGTGTCATGTTGCGCGACAGGTAAAGCGCGGCGCGTTAACGGAAGTCGCGGTATTTACCTGTTTTAAAAGGAAAACCTTTTCCGCGGCAAAGGTTTCAGGGCCGGAATGCCCATGATAACGAAGAGCGCCCCGCCGGGGGGACGAGCGGGGCGCTGCACGGGGGGACGTGCGTATGCAAGCAGCGGTTTGCTCCTACAAACCACGCCCTGAATACGGCACAAGTGTTAACGAAACCTCTACAGGCCCTCGAATTCGCACAGGATGTGCACGTCCATGCCCATCGCTTCGAGTTTCGCGCGCCCGCCCAGTTCCGGCAGGTCGACGATGAAGGCGCAGCCGACGATCTCGCCCCCCAGTTTCTCGATCAGCTGGATGCCCGCTTGCGCGGTTCCGCCGGTCGCCAGCAGGTCGTCGACCAGCAGAACCTTTTCGCCGGGCTGGATCGCGTCGTCATGGATTTCCATGACCGCCTCGCCGTATTCAAGCTGATAGGCCTGCGACAGCGTCGCCCCCGGCAGCTTGCCCTTCTTGCGGATGGGCGTGAACCCCACCGACAACTGGTGCGCGATGGCGCCCCCGATGATGAACCCGCGTGCTTCCAGCCCCGCGACCTTGTCGATGCGCGTGCCGGCATAGGGGTTCAGCATCTGGTCGATGCACATCCGAAACCCGCGCGGGTCGGAAAAAAGCGTGGTCACATCGCGGAACATGATCCCCTCGTGCGGGAAATCGACGATGGTGCGGATGTAGTCCTTGACGGTCTTCATATGTCTCACTTCGTGTTTTCGATCATCGAACGGCTCACGATATAAAGCTGCGTGTCGCCGGGTGCACGCTGACATTCGCCCATCGTGGCGTCGAAAATGCCGCGCCCGCCGACATCTTCGACGATGTCGATGAATCGGGTTTCGCGCTCGAACGTGGCGTGCGACCAGAACCCCATGAGCCAGCCCGCGAGTTGCTCGAACTCGCTCCCCTCGGCCTGCGCGGCGATGGTCAGCACCTGTTCACAGGTCCATCGGCCCGCGCCCATGACAAACCCGTCGGCGGTGGCGGTGCCGGTGGTCAGCGCGGCGGCAAGGGCGAAGATCAGGCGTTTCATGGCGGTCCTCCCGAAGTGTCAGGGGCGCGCGTAATGGCGCTTCAGGGCCATGATGTCCTGTTCTCCCAGTTCCGTCGAGGCATTCGTATCCTGCGAAAACACCGAGGTTTCGTCGTAGTAGGGATTTCGGATGTCCGTCATCAGCCCCATGGCCTGCGTCAGTTCTTCCAGCATCACGCTTTCATAGGCCCGGATCTGAAGCGTCGTGGAAAAGATGATCGCGACCTGACGGATGCGCCCCGTCTCGCGCTCGAACAGCACGCGGGTCGACGCACCGCCAAGCGGCGAGCCGTCGACCCCTTCGATGCCGGTGCCTGCGATGGGGTCGCCGCGTTCGAGGTCGAAGAAAAAGACTTCGATTTCGGCATCCGCCCCGGCGTCGACCTCGACCACCCGGAACCCCGCATCGGCCCCGTTGAGCGCCTGAATGGCCCGTTCCAGCGCGGCGGCGGCCCGCAGTTTCTTGCCGCCGAGATAGGCATCGTCGATCTGGCGAACGGCAATGCGGATCGGCCCGAGCCGATCCCATTTCACCAGCGGTTTGCGGCATTCGCCGCCCGGATCGGCACCACAGGAGACGGCGTTGTAGAAGTCGTCGTCGCTCATCGGCCCGTTCGCTTCCACGAATTCCTGTGCGAGCGCGAGACCCGGAAGGCAGGCCGCGAGCAGGGCGGCGGCAATCCTCACAACACGCGGCCGGCGACGGTCGAGAGCTTGGCGACCAGATCGGGGTCGCGTTTTTCGGGGGCCGTCATGATCGCGAAGTCCAGCGCCGTGTCGCATCCGTGCGGGCAGGTGTCCCGTGTCGCGCCCAGGAGCTTGGGCAGCTTTGCGATCAGGTTGCGGGCGTTCTCGGAATTCGCGCCGAGTGTGGCGATGATTTCGGAGATGTCGACCTCGCCATGGTGCGGGTGCCAGCTGTCGTAGTCGGTAATCATCGCGACCGAGGCATAGTCGATCTCGGCCTCGCGGGCGAGTTTGGCTTCGGGCATGTTGGTCATGCCGATGACGTCGCAACCCCAGACCTCGCGGTAGAGTTTCGATTCGGCGAGTGTCGAGAACTGCGGCCCTTCCATGCAGAGATAGGTGCCGCCCTTGTGGACCGTCACGCCCGCCTCCTGTGCCGCGGTCAGGCAGGCCCCGGCCAGCCGTTCGCAGATCGGATGGGCGAGGCTCACATGGGCCACGCATCCGGTGCCGAAAAAGCTTTTCTCGCGCGCCACGGTCCGGTCGATGAACTGGTCGAGGATCACGAAGTCGCCCGGTGCCATGTCCTCGCGGAACGACCCGCAGGCCGAGACCGAGACGATGTCGGTGACGCCCAGCGACTTCAGCGCGTGGATGTTGGCGCGATAGGGCACCGTGGTGGGGGAGTGGACGTGGCCGCGCCCATGCCGGGGCAGGAAGGCCATTTTCACACCGTCCAGAACGCCCGTCATGATCTGGTCCGACGGATCGCCCCAAGGCGTCTCGATCGTGACCCAGTCCGCGCCTTCCAGCCCGTCGATTTCGTACAGGCCCGATCCGCCGATCACGCCGATCATCGTGTCCATGACTGCCTCCTCATGTCACCGGCGAGTGAACCAGCCCGCCGGATCATAGACAAGCCGCAATCGGGGCAAGTTGCTGACCGAATCCGGGAATAGGCGCATCTCATGTTTAACTTCAGCACTTTACAATCCATCAATCCACCGCCCCCTCGTGACCTCGCACCCGCGCTCGTCACGCTCGGCACGTGGTCTTTCTTCGCAAATCTCGATCCCGCGCTGCTTGGGCGCGGGGTCCTTCCGATCTGGATCGCCATGGCGGCCGGATCGACCGTCTGGATCGCCGGGCGCGTGCCCGATTACTACAAACGCGCCCACGACCGGGCGCATCGGGCGACCATCCTCGGCCTCACGTCTCTGGTCCTTGCGATTATCGTCGTCGCGGGATTGTCGGCTGAGGCCTGGATCGTCCAGTCGGTCTGGATCGCCGGGTCGATCCTGTATGGCGTCATGTTTTCCTGCGCCGTCCTCATGGGGGAGCCGGACGATCACGCCATGCTCTGCCCGCGGTGGGCGGCGGCGCCCGAATTCATCGTCTCTGCCCTGTGGGTCATCGCCCTGCGCAACGCGATCTTCGCACTGGCGGCCACCGTGCTGATGTCGCGGCTCACACTGACCGAATGGGTGGTGTTCGTGACCTTGGGCAAGATCGGTGCCTACTACATCGGGGAATGGGTCACAGTGCGGCTTTTCTTCACCACGAAGGCCTGACCTGAACCGTTCGGGACAGTCGGGGGTGGCTTTTTCTGCGTCGCGGCGATAAAGCGACCCCCGCGAACACGATCCCCCGAACGAGGTGACCCTTGGCCCGAGCTCTTCTGGCACGCTTTGCCAATCGTATCGAGACGCCCGATCTGCGCCTCGCCCCGACAGAACCCCTGAGCATCTCGCGGCTGAGGATCGAGCTTCTGTCCGGTCTGACCGTCGCACTGGCGCTGGTGCCCGAAGCTGTGGCCTTCGCCTTCGTCGCCGGGGTTCACCCGCTGGTGGGTCTTTACGCCGCCTTCCTCGTCGGTCTCATCACCGCGATCCTCGGCGGGCGGCCCGGCATGATTTCGGGCGCGACCGGCGCTTTGGCCGTGGTCATGGTGGCCTTGGTGGCCGATCACGGGGTCGAATACCTGTTCGCCGCCGTCGTGCTGATGGGGATCATTCAGGTTTTCGTCGGGCTGATGCGATGGGGTAAATTCATCCGGTTGGTGCCGCATCCGGTGATGCTGGGCTTCGTCAACGGCCTCGCCATCGTTATTTTCCTTGCGCAACTGACGCAATTCAAGGTGCCCGGCACGGTCGAGGCGGCGGGGCATGGCGCTGCGGGCGGGGAATGGCTGACCGGTCTGCCGCTTGTCGTGATGCTCGCGCTCGTCGGTCTGACCATGGCCGTGATCTGGCTTATGCCGAAGATCACCAAGGTGGTGCCCGCCCCGCTGGCTGGGATCGCGGTGGTGGCCGCGGTCGTCATTCTCTTCGGCATCGACGTGCCCCGCGTGGGCGATATGGCCAACATCAAGGGCGGTTTCCCGCCGTTCCACGTTCCGGCCGTGCCGCTCACCTGGGAGGCGTTCCAGATCGTCGCGCCTTATGCGGTGATCCTTGCGGCCATCGGTCTGATCGAAAGCCTGCTGACCCTGAACCTCGTCGGTGAGATGACCGGCCAGCGCGGTGGAGCGAGCCAGGAATGCGTGGCGCAGGGCGCGGCCAACGTGGTCACCGGGTTCTTCGGCGGCATGGGCGGCTGCGCCATGATCGGCCAGTCGATGATTAACGTGAAATCGGGCGGGCGCACGCGGATCGCCGGCATCGCCGCGGCGCTGTTCCTGTTGTCCTTCATCCTTTTCGCCTCACCCTTGATCGAGCAAATCCCGCTCGCGGCCTTGGTGGGGGTCATGTTCATGGTCGTGATCGGCACCTTCGCGTGGAATTCGGTCCGCATCCTGACCCGCGTGCCGCGCATCGACGCTTTCGTCATCCTGCTCGTGACCGCCGTGACGGTCTGGCAAGACCTTGCCGTGGCCGTGGTCGTGGGCGTGATCGTTTCGGCGCTGGCCTATGCCTGGGGCAACGCGACGCGCATCCGGGCCAAGACCTATGTGACCCCTGAGGGGGCCAAGGTCTATCAGGTCAACGGCCCGCTTTTCTTCGGCTCGTCGGACGGGTTCGTGGAGCTTTTCGACATCGACAAAGACCCGTCGAAGGTCGTCGTGGACTTTGCCGACAGTCGGGTCGCCGACCAGTCGGCATTGCAGGCGATCGAGGCGGTGGCGGCGAAATACGAGGCGGCGGGCAAGCAGATCCAGCTTCGCCACCTGTCGCGCGACTGTCACAGGCTGCTCACCCGCGCCGGGCACCTGATGGTAGATAGCGACGACGACCCGGATTACGAGGTCGCGGTCGATTACTCGGTGCGCACGGGGATTCTGGGCGGTCACTGAGGGTGCGGCTCTGGTGAAAAGTCCGACTGGCGTGTTGGGTTGAGCGTGATTTTGTATCGCGCTGCCAATAGGTTGCGCTGATTTCGTGCCAACCAGAATACTAGGATTCTAGTATTCCCGATCACGCTCTGCCCACGTCGCCCCAAGCGGCCCCTCAGAACGACAGATGTGTGCCTCCGAACGCTGTCCGGTGCTTCAACCCGTAGCCGAGCACACGGTCGATTCCGATGTGGCACAGCCAGATCGAACCGAAAGCGAGGGCCGGGGGCGTGCCGGTGGCCCAGCCGACCCCGATCATGGCGGCAGGCAGCGTATAGGTGTGGGCGAGGTTGTAGCACAACGCGCCGATCCGGGGTCCAGTGAGATACCCGAGGGCCGAGAGATCGGGGGCAAGAAGGAGGATGGCGAAGAGCCACCAACTCACCCCGGTCGAGGCGAACTGGGCGACGCCGAAGGCGAACAACGCCACACCTTCGAGGCGCAGCATGGCGATTTGCGGGGTTTCGAGGGCGCGGCGGCGGGTCATTCTGGTCTCCTATCACTGGAGACACTCTGACCTATTCACCCGTGGGGTGAAATCCGCGAAAACCGACGATGAGATATTCAGAAATGAATGCTCAATCGTCCGGGCGGGTCAGCTCGAACGCCTCGCGAATGACCGCGTAGTCGCGATACCCAAGCCGGGTGACCATGCCGAACCGCGTGATGTCGAACTTGCCGTCGACAAGGCAGTCGTCGCGGATATGCACGCCCACGACGCGCCCAATCACCATGTAATTGTCTTCGCCCTCCAGCGGCACAAGCTGGCTCAACCGACATTCGAGCGAGGCCGGAGCGAGCGCCACACGCGAACAGTCGATTTCGTTGCAGGCCGCCTTGGTGACCTTTGCGTGCGGAAACTCGTCCTCGCCCGCCGCAAGACTCGCGGAGGAGGCGTTCATTTCGTTGATCGCCTCGTATTCCACCACGTTCACGCAGAACACGCCGGTCTGGTCGATATTGCCGAGCGTGTCCTTGCCCCGCGCGCGGTCGGCCTTGCCGCTGGTCGAGGCGAACATGACCTGCGGCGGGGTATAGGCGACCGCGTTGAAGAAGGAATAGGGGGCGAGGTTGTCGTAGCTGCGCGTCGAGCGCGTCGATATCCATCCGATCGGGCGGGGCGCGACAATCGCGTTGAAGGGATTGTGCGGCAGGCCGTGGCCGTCTTCGGGGCGGTAGAACATTGGAAAACCTCGCGAACGCTTGGCCCATTGCTACCGCGTGCCCGGATGGAATGGAATGCGCCGATCCGGTTTTCGCGCATGATTTCCGGCGCCCGAGGGCTTCCAACTCCGCCCCGGATTGGGCTAAGGCGGGTGGAAGCCGGAGAAAGGAAAGCGCGCTGTTCACGCTGGCCCGAGAAACGCCCGCCGACTGGTGGGAGGTCGAAGCCCTTTACGACCTGTGTTTCGCACCGGGGCGCGAGGCGCTGTCATCCTACCGCCTGCGCGACGACGTGTCACCCGTCGATGGCCTGTCGCTGACCGCCCGCGACCCGGAGGGCATTCTGGGCGGCGCGATCCGATTCTGGCCGGTTCATGTGGGGCGGCACGATGCGCTGCTTCTCGGCCCGGTCGCGGTCCACCCGACGCGACAGGGCGAAGGGCTGGGCGGGTTGCTCATTCAGCACAGCCTCGAACTCGCGCGCGATCAGGGCTGGTCGCGGGTCATGCTGGTGGGCGATGCGCCGTATTACAGCCGGTTCGGTTTCGAGAAGCTCGAAGGGGTCGAGATGCCGCCGCCGACGAACCCGGAACGCGTGCTCGGGTATGACCTCGTCCCCGACGCGTGGGAGGGGATCACGGGCCAAGTCACGCGCTGGTCCAAAGGCTGATTGTTCGAAAAAGCCGATTTTTCCGGCTTCATGCGACCCGCACCCGGCCCGAATGTCGGAAAAAGCCTAGCGTTCAGTCTTCGCGACGGAACAGGTACTGCATCACCGGCTCGCGCACGGACTGTAATCCAGACCGCCGCGCGGTGTCCATCACTTCGCGCAATTCGCCCAGATCGGTGCGCCGGATCAGGTGCTTCACCGGGCCCACGGAGGCGGGCCGCATCGACAGGGTGCGCATCCCCAGCGCCGCGAAACAGACCGCTTCGACCGGCCGCCCGGCATCCTCGCCGCAGAAGGACAGGGGCGTTTCGGCCTCTTCACACCGCTGCACGATCATGTCGACAAGGTTCAGGAACGACGTGTTGAGCGTGTCGTAACGCCGACGCACACGTTCGTTTTCGCGGTCGGCGGCGAAGAAGAACTGCTTCAGGTCGTTGCCGCCGATCGAGATGAAATCGGCCTCTTCGAAGAACTGCCGGGGTGCGAAGGCAAGCGACGGAGTTTCAAGCATCGCGCCGACCTCGACGGTTTTCGGCATGACGTGGCCCAGCTTTTCCTCGCGTTCGAGCTGGGAATAGAACAAAGCGCGGGCTTCCGAAAACTCGTCGAACTGCGCGATGAACGGGAACATGACGGACAGGTTGCGCCCCGCCGCCGCCCGGATCAGCGCCTGCAACTGCATCCGCATCACGCCGGGGCGGTCCAGCCCCACGCGGATCGCGCGCCAGCCCAGGGCCGGGTTCGGCTCGTCCTGGGGCTTCATGTAGGGCAGCACCTTGTCCGACCCGATGTCGAGCGTGCGGAACACCACCCGTTTGCCACCCGCGGCGTCCATCACGCGGGAATAAAGCGCCGCCAGTTCCTCGCGTTTCGGGACGTTCGTGCGGATCAGGAACTGCAACTCGGTGCGAAACAGCCCCACGCCCTCGGCCCCGGAACTTTCGAGCGAGGGCAGGTCGGCCATGAGGCCCGCGTTCATCACCAGCGACACCGTCTTGCCGTCGTCACTGGTCGCGGGCATGTCGCGCAGGCCGACATAGCGTTTCTGCTGTTCCGCCTGCATCGCGACCTTGTCGCGGAACGCGGCCCTCACGCTGTCTTCGGGGCGCAGATGGACGACGCCCTGATCGCCGTCGACGATGATCGCGTCCCCGTTCAGCGCCTCGGTCGTGATCCGTTCGGCGTTGACGATCAGCGGAATGGCAAGCGCGCGCGCGACGACGGCGGCGTGGCTCGCCACCGACCCGCCCTCGAGCACGATGCCCTTCAGGCTCCGCCCGTATTCCAGAAGCTCGCCGGGGCCGATGTTCTGGGCCACGAGGATCGGATCTTCGGGCATCTCGGCCCCGGTGTCGCCGCCTTGCCCGGTCAGGATACGCAGCAGGCGGTTCGACAGGTCGTCCAGATCGTGCAGACGTTCGCGCAGATAGGCGTCGGGCACCTGTGCCATCCGGGCGCGGGCCGAGCTTTGCTCTTTCTCCACGGCGGCTTCGGCGGACAGGCCGCGGTAGATGTCTTCCTCCATCCGCCGCATCCAGCCCTTCGAATTGGCGAACATGCGATAGGCTTCCAGCACCTGAATCTGGTCCTTGTCGGCGGTCTGGGCCGTCGCCAACAATTCGTCGACGGAGACCCGCAGGTCGTCCACGGCGGCACGCAGACGTCGCGCTTCTTCATGCGGGTCGTCCGCGATCGGGTTCGTGACCACGACGCGCGGCTCGTGCAGCCAGACATGGCCTTCGGCGATGCCTTCTTGCCCCGAGCCACCCCGGAACATGGCAGGCCGCTGGTGCAGGGCGGCCAGCGCCGCGCCTTCCCCGACGAAGGCGCCGAGCTCGGTCATCTCGGCCAGCACCATGGCCACGACTTCCATGCCGTAGACCTCGTCCTCGGTGAACTTGCGCGCTTCCTTGGACTGGACGACGAGCACGCCGAGGGTTTCGCCAAGACGTTGCACCGGGACGCCGAGGAAGGACGAAAAGATCTCTTCCCCCGTCTCGGGCATGTAGCGAAAGCCCCGTTCCGAAGGCGCATCGGGGCTGTTGATGATCCGCTTGGTGCGCGCGACCCGGCCGACAAGGCCTTCGCCCATCCGCATCCGGGTCTTGTGCACCGATTCCGGTTTCAGGCCTTCGGTCGCGCAAAGTTCGAGCGTGTCGGCATCGCGAAACAGGTAGATCGAGCAGACCTCGACGCCCATCGAGGTCGCGATGATCTCGGTGACATGGTCAAGCCTCTCCTGTCCCGCGCCGTCGGCCGCGAGCGCCTCCCGGAGCCTGCCGAGCAGCTTGCGCGACTCGGTCGGCTCTTCGGTCGCAGAGGTTTCCTTGTTCAACCGTATCCCCTGAAGCAATCGAGTGAGTTAAACCACACCGCCGCCCCTTCCGAAAAGCGTTTTCCTGACGTCATTAGTATGTGGTCGGGTTTGCCGTAAGGGCAGGCGCGTCTTGGCGCCGCTGCCGAAAGGCGCGGCATCGCCGTCATGGAAGCGCGGATTTTCGCTTCTCTGTTTCCCGAAAACCTCGGGGGTGGGGCTCATTTGCCATGCAAATGAGGCCAAGGGGGCTGGCCCCCTGATCGCCGTGCGCCGGACAACGTCCGGGGCGCGGCTTAGGAAAGCGCGGGCGCGCGGCGCGCCCGCTCCGTTCGGTCAGACCTTGTCGAGTTCGAAGGCGTCGTGGAGCGACTGGACCGCCAGCTCCATATACTTGCGGTCAATCAGGACCGAAATCTTGATCTCGGAGGTCGTGATGACCTTGATGTTGATCGAATCCCGCGCCAGCACCGAGAACATCTTGGCGGCGATACCCGCGTGGCTGCGCATCCCGATCCCCACGACCGAAACCTTGGCCACGTCGGTGTCGGCCACCAGTTCGCGGAAGTTGATCGCGCCTGCCTCCTTCGCCTTGGCCAGCGCGTCCTCGGCCCGCTTCACCTGATTGGTGGGGCAGGAGAAGGTCATGTCCGTGCGACCCTCTTCCGAGATGTTCTGAACGATCATGTCGACGTTCACGCCCGCCTCGGACAGCGGCGTGAAGATCGCGCTTGCGATGCCGGGGCGGTCGGCCACCGAGATCAGGGTCATTTTGGCTTCATCGCGGCTATAGGCCACACCGGAGACGGCATTCTGTTCCACGATTTCCTCCTCGTCGCAGACCAGCGTGCCTGCATTGGGGTCATATTCTTCGAAAGACGACAAGACGCGCAGTTTCACCTTGTAGCGCATGGCAAGCTCGACCGACCGTGTCTGGAGCACCTTGGCGCCGAGCGAAGCGAGTTCGAGCATTTCCTCGAAGGCGATCTTGTCGAGTTTGCGGGCCTTGTCCTCGATCCGGGGGTCGGTGGTGTAGACGCCGTCCACATCGGTATAGATATCGCAACGCTCGGCCCCGAAGGCCGCGGCAAAGGCGACGGCGGTCGTGTCCGATCCGCCCCGGCCCAGCGTGGTCACGCGGCCTTCGGGGCTGATGCCCTGAAAGCCCGCGACGACGGCGACCTTGAAGCCTTCGCCGAATTTCTGGTTGATCGCGTCGGTGCCGATGTCCTCGATCCGTGCCGCCGAGTGCGCGGAGGTGGTTTTGACCGGAACCTGCCAGCCCTGCCAAGACCGCGCGGGGATGTCCATTTCCTGCAAACGCAGTGCCATGAGGCCCGCTGTCACGATCTCGCCCGATGCCACGACCGCATCGTATTCGCGTGCGTCGTAGAGCGGCGAGGTCTCTTCGACCCAGCCGACGAGTTCGTTGGTCTTGCCGGACATGGCCGAGACAACGACGATCACGTCGTAGCCGTTCGCGACTTCGCGCGCGACCCGCTTGGAGGCGCGCGCGATCCGGTCGAGGGTGGCGACGGAGGTGCCGCCGAATTTCATCACCAGAAGCGGCATTTGCGCCTGTCCCCGTGGTCCTTTTCAATCCCGCGCCTGATAAGCTCAGGCGCGGGATTGCGCAAGAGGTCAGGGGACCGCGATGGGCTCTTCCTGAATGGTGACGTTCGGGATGTCGGCCACCGTCAGGCCCTGGAGCGTCAGCGCGACCGAGGCCGCAACACCGCCACCTACGCTGCTGGTGGTCCAGAGCAGATAGAGGCCGTCGGTGCCGCCATCGACGATGGAGTAGTTGCCCAGTTCCCCGGCCGGGACCATCACCACGTCGTCGGCGGTGTTGAAGTCGGTGACCACGCGGTCGTTCGTGCCGTCGGTGCCGATCTCGTTTCGCACGAAGATCGTGTCGTCCCCGTCGCCCAGCGTGATCTCGCCCACGCCCTCGACCGCGACGAAGTCGTTGCCGCTGCCGGCGTTGACCGTGTCGTTGCCGGTGCCGGTCTCGATCGTGTCGTCGCCGCTGCCGCCGCTTATGTCGTCATCGCCAGCGCCGCCGTCCAGGGTATCGCCCATCGCTTCGCCGTTGATGATGTCGTCGCCGTCGCCACCGCGAATGATGTCGCCGCCGTCGTAGCCCAGCAGGGTGTCGTTGCCTGCGCCACCATCGATCACGTCGGAGCCGCTCCAGCCGTCGACGTAATCGTTGCCATCGCCCGCGTCGATCGTGTCGCCGCCGGTATCGCCGAAGATGGTGTCGTTCCCGGCGCCGCCGGTCACGGTGTCGTCGCCTGCACCGGCATCGATGTCGTCTTCGCCGTCACCGCCGTCGATGGTGTCGTTGCCGCCGTTCCCTTCGATGATGTCGTCACCCGCTCCACCACGCAGAATGTCGTCGTTGGTGCCGCCGAACATGGTGTCGTTGCCGTCGCCGCCATCGGCCTCGTCCGCGCCGCCCATGCCGTCGATGGTGTCGTCGCCGCCACCGCCGTCGATCATGTCGTCACCCGGATTGCCGAGGATGTCGTCGTCGCCGTCGCCACCGAAGATGGTGTCGTTGCCGTTACCGCCCTGAAGGCTGGTACCGCCATCGCCCCCGGTGATGACGTCGTCGCCGTCCCCGCCTTCGATCAGGTCGGTCAGGATGCCGCCTGCGATGGTGTCGTCGCCATCGCGGGCGATGATGGTGTTCGCGGTCGAATTGGCCGACAGGTCGTCGTCGTCATTGGTGCCGAAGATGTCCGGCCCCACGATGCTGTCCGCATCCGCATCGCTCAGACCCTTGAGCAGGATACGGGCATAGACCACGTCCGACCCCGAGGAGCTGTCGGTGATCGTCAGCAGAAGCCCGGCGTCCAGCCCGGTGGTGTTCACCGCGAGCGGTCCGTCGAGGCCCAAGTCGTTGGCGTTCAGCCCCTCGATCTGAAGGATGTCCTGCGTGACGTCGAAATCCTCGATCACCGCCACATTGGGCGTGGTGCCGTCCGCGAGGTAGTAATCCGGGTCGGAGTTGTCGACGATGAAGGTGTCCGCCCCCGCGCCGCCGCTGCCCGTGTCGCCGATATCCAGATAGATCGTGTCGTCACCGGCCCCACCGTCGAGCGTGTCGATGCCCGCGCCACCGTCCAGAACGTCGTCGCCGTTCTCGCCGAGCAGCGTGTCGTCGCCATCGCCACCGCGCAGATCGTCGTCGCCGTCGTAGCCCAGAAGCAGGTCGTCCCCGTCGCCGCCGTCGAGCAGATCGTTGCCGGTCCAGCCGTCGACCTCGTCGTCGCCGTCTCCGGCATAGACGGTGTCGTCGCCCGCGCCGGCGTCCACGGTGTCGTTGCCGACGTCCGTGTTGATCGTGTCGTTGCCCGTGCCGGACACGACGTCGTCATCGCCGGCGCCCGTCCAGATCGCGTTGTCGCCGTCGCCGCCGTCGATGGTATCGTCGCCGTCGCCGCCACGGATCTGGTCGTCGCCGTCGCCCGCGGTGATCGTGTCGTCGCCCGTGCCGCCGCGCAGGTCGTTGTCGCCGGACAGGTCGGTGATCGTGTCGTTGCCCGCGTCGCCCTGAACATAGTCGTTCCCGGCTTCGCCGTTCAGCGTGTCGTTGCCGTTGCCGCCGGAGATATCGTCGTCGCCGTCACCGCCGAGCGCCACGTCATCGCCGTCGAAGCCGACGATCGTGTCCTGACCGGCGCCACCGTTCAGCGTGTCGTTGCCGATCCCGCCGTTCAGCGTGTCGTCGCCGTCGCCACCGTCGAGGTCGTCGTTCTCGGACCCGCCATAAAGCATGTCGTTCCCGGCATCGCCCGCAAGCGTGTCGGCCCCGCCGTTGCCGCGCAGAATGTCGTCGTCCGCGCCGCCCGAGATGTCGTCCGCGCCGGAGCCTCCGGTGATGTCGTCCTCGCCCGCGCCGCCCGTCAGGGTGTCGTCACCGAAGCCCCCGAAAAGCGCATCGTCGCCCGCGTCGCCCGAGACCTGATCGTTGCCGTTGCCGCCCTGGATCGTGTCGTCGCCCAGGCCGCCTTCGATCGTGTCGACCCCGATGCCGCCGTCGATCGTGTCGTTGCCCGCGCCGCCGTCGATGGTGTCGTCCCCGGCGTCGCCCTGAAGCGTGTCGGTGCCGTCTTCGCCGAAGATATCGTCGTTGCCGCCGCCGCCGCTGACGAAGTCGTTGCCGCCGTTGCCGTGAAGTTCGTCGTCGTCGAAGCTGCCGTAGAGGGAGTCGTTGCCCGCGTTGCCTTCGATATAATCCTGACCGAAGCCGCCGTAGAGCTCGTCATTGCCTTCTTCGCCGAAGATCGTGTCGTCGCCCAATTGGCCGCTGACCGTGTCGTCACCCTGAAGCGCGTGGATTTCCTGAGCGCCGGCCCCGGCGTAGTAGAGGTCGATCTGGTCGGTGAGGTAGATCGCGCCGGTGTTGTCGACGGTCACGTTCGGGTCGTCCGGCCCGCCGTTCACGCCACCGCCGGTGCCCGTGCCGTTGCCGCCCGGATCGATGGTGCCACCGCCGCCCTGATTGTCGTCACCATCGGAGCCGTCCATGCCGTCGTCGGGACCGCCGAAATCGAAGAAGAATGCGAAACCCAGCAGCAGCGGGATCAACAGAAGCAGAAAGAACATGGCACGCCCCCCGACGTAAAAAATGCACGGGGCCCGAAAAAAGCGGCAGCCATCGGTCACCCCCAGTGCTGCGATACTAACTGAGGGTTTGGCGAGGTGGATACAAAATTCCGCAATTTCGCCGCGAAAAAGCCATTATTCCCAGCGCGTTAAGGTTAAATTGTTTCCCCTGAATGCGATTGTAGACGGAATGTCGGGCACAGTTTCCGCAGGTGAAACAGTTACTGCGCGGCGATTCCGGTGTCGCCGCCGGTCGCGGCGATTCCGGGGAAATGACGGGCCAGCCACGGGAAATAGGGGAACACGCCCGCAATGGATTTGTCGTCCAGAACGTCGTCGGATTTGTGGGCGCGACTGTCGTTCAACCCATGCACGGCGCGCAGATAATAGGGGCGCATGTGCGTGACCATGTAGGACGGATGGCGCAGGCCGATGCGTTTGTGACTGGTCAGGAACGGGTTGCGCTTGGTGGTGCCCGGCGCGATCAGGGCGAGGCCGAGGTTCGTGTAGGGCACGTAGCGCGGCGACAACCAGTCGATCTTGCCGTCCTCGATCCCCAGCGTGTAGCCGCGCGGGAAGGACAGGAAGGTATAGGGCCTCGGGTTCATCGGGTCGCGCAGGGCGAAGCTGCCGTAGTATTTCACGGCCGCCACGAAATCGGCCGAGACCGCATCGTCGTCGTCCAGCACCACCTGCGCCACGCGGTCGTCGCCATAGGCGCGCGCGACGGTGTTCTTGATGATGTGCCCCGCCGAGCCTTCGGGGCGGAACAGGATGCGGCATCTGTCCTTGCCGAGCGTGTCGAAACACAACTCGCGCAGCCGGGTCTGCCAGTCTTCGGGCATCAGGGTCGACGACAGGATCAGGTGTTCGAAGCCGCCGTCGGTCTGCCCGGCCAGTGAGGCGAGCGTGACCTCTTCGAAGTATTTCAGCCGGTGTTCCAGCCTGTCCGGGGCGAACAGAAGCGCGGGATCGGCGGCATGGTCGGACTTCCAGCCCGACTGGCCGAAGAACGAGAAGCGGGTTTCGAAAACGACCTTCATGCCCCTGATTCTAACAGGTTCGCGGCACTTGGCTACAGGCTAGTTCGCCTTGCGCGTCGGAAGGAACGGGAGCGGCGCGATAGGTATACCTTCCTCGAGCAACGAGACGGCATCCTTCGGGTTCGCCTCGCCGTAGATCATCCGGTTGGGCGTTTCGCCCTCGTGCATCTTGCGCGCCTCGGTCACGAAGGATTGGCCGACATAATCGCCCTCGGCCTCGACCTTGGCCTTGAGTTCGGCGATCTTGCGGTCCCGCTCGGCCTCGGGCGAGGTCTCGGCCGATTTCGCGGCCTCGGAGGTGGTCACGCGCGGCGCCATGAGCGATTTCTCGACCGTTGAGGTGCCGCAGTCCGGGCAGGTCACGTGCCCCTTGGCCGCGAGCGTGTCGAACGCGGCTGCATTCTGGAACCAGCTTTCGAAGACGTGCCCATCGGCACATTTCACGGCGTAGCGGATCATCGCATCAACCTGTCACAAACGGTCAGCGATTATGTAACCCTTTGCCGGAGCCGTGCAAGACGGGTCATAGCAATGTCGGGTCGAAGTTACGGATGATCTGGGCCAGTTCCGGTTCCTGCACCAGCTTGGCGGCCTTCTTGCGGCCCATCCACTTGCGCTGGCGTTGGGTGCGCTCGGGCCAGTTGCTCAGTTCTTTCTTCACTTCGACCGGAAAGACCGCGACCACGACCGGCATCCGGCGGCCGTTCTGGATCTTGGCGTAGGTGTAGAACCCGATGACCGCGTTGTGCGGGCGCGTTTTGACCCCGGCTTCCTCGAACGCCTCGATCCCGGCGGCTTCGGCGGGCGTGCACTGGTGCATCGGCCAGCCCTTCGGGATGATCCAGCGCCCGGTCCCGCGCGAGGTGATGAGCAGGACCTTCACCTTGCCGTTCACGATCCGATAGGGCAACGCGCCGAACTGCGAGCGAACGTCACGTTTGCCCGTGTTTCTAAGATGAAACGGCAATTGCTGTATCATCATTGCGGCCATCCTGCCCGGCACCTCCTGTTGTCAGGATGGTAACGCCGGGCAATGAAACGGCAATGACAATTCCGGGTGTCAGGCCCGCTGACCGGCGAATTTCTCCTGCCAGCCTTCGCGGTCTTCGTCGGTGATCTTGGTGAAAAGCACCTCCGGCACCGTGAAGGCATGACCCGCGGGCAGAACGGCAAGCGCGGCTTCGACGTCGTCGGGCCATTCGGTGTCGAGCGTATTCATCCCCGACAGCATCTTGGCGGCGGCGTCCGGCACGAAGGGGGCCGAGATCACGGCGTAGACGCGGATCAGGTTCAGCATGAGCCGGATGATTGCGCCCGCCTGATCGGGATCGGTCTTGAACACGGTCCAGGGAGCCGCGGTTTGCAGGTATTCGTTGCCCACGGCCCAGATCGCGCGAAGCTCCTGCGCGGCCTTGCGCACCTCCATCGCCTCCATCTGCTTTTCGTAGGACCGGATACGGGCGGTCAGATCGGCGATGAGCGCGCGTTCGGCTTCGCCCAGTTCGCCGCCCTCGGGGACGGCTTCTCCGAATTTCGAGGCGCAGAATTTCGTGACGCGGCTGACGAAGTTGCCCAGCACGTTGGCAAGGTCGGTGTTGATCGAGGACTGGAAGTTTTCCCACGTGAACTCAGCGTCGGAGTTTTCGGGCGCGTGGGACAGAAGCCACCAGCGCCAATAGTCGGCGGGCAGGATTTCGAGCGCCTGATCCATGAACACGCCACGGCCCTGCGAGGTCGAGAACTGGCCGCCGTCGTAGTTCAGGTAGTTGAACGACTTGATGTAGTCGACCAGCTTCCACGGCTCGCGCGACCCCATGATCGTCGCGGGGAAACCAAGGGTGTGGAAGGGCACGTTGTCCTTGCCCATGAATTGCACATAGCGAACATCGTCGGCACCTTTATCGGTGCGCCACCAGCGTTCCCATTCACTTTCCGAACGTCCGGTCGCATCGGCCCATTCCGCGGTCGCGGCGATGTATTCGATGGGGGCGTCGAACCAGACGTAAAAGACTTTGCCTTCCATCCCCGGCCAGTCCTCGGTGCCCTTCTTGACCGGGATGCCCCAGTCGAGGTCACGGGTGATGCCGCGATCCTGTAGCCCGTCGCCGTCGTGAAGCCATTTCTTCGCGATCGAGGTGGTCAGCACAGGCCAGTCGGTTTTCTGGTCGATCCAGGCGTCGATCTCGTCCTTCATGGCGGATTGCTTGAGGAACAGGTGCTTGGTCTGGCGCACTTCCAGATCGGTGGAGCCGGAGATGGCCGAGCGCGGTTCGATCAGGTCGACGGGGTCGAGTTGTTTGGTGCAGTTCTCGCACTGGTCGCCGCGTGCCTTGTCGTAGCCGCAGTTCGGGCAGGTGCCCTCGATATAGCGGTCGGGGAGGAAGCGGCCGTCGGCGTTGGAATAGACCTGCTCTTCGCTGACCTCTTCGATATAGCCGTTTTCCGCCAGTTTCCCGGCGAGGTGCTGGGTCAGCGCGTGGTTGCGCTGCGAGGACGAGCGACCGTAGTGGTCGAAGGACAGGCGGAACCCCTTGGCGAGTTCGGCCTGCACGTCATGCATCCGGGCGCAGTAATCCGCGACCGCTTCGCCGGTCTTGGCGGCCGCAAGCTCGGCAGGGGTGCCGTGTTCGTCGGTCGCGCAGATGAACATGACCTCGTGACCGCGCGCGCGCATGTAGCGGGCATAAAGATCCGCCGGAAGCTGGGAGCCGACGAGGTTCCCGAGGTGCTTGATGCCGTTGATATACGGCAGGGCCGAGGTGATTAGGACGCGCGCCATGTCATATCCTTGCGTGAGTTCGCGCAGGGTGTAACGCAAGCCGCGCGGGCGTGCCAGTGGTCAGGTGACGAGGACCAGAACCACGATGGACACGAGGAGCAGCACCATGCCCACGACTTCGCGGCGGGTCGAGCGGTCCTTGAACAGAAACCACGACACCATGAGCGAAAAGACCAGTTCGATCTGGCCGAGCGCGCGGACATAGGCCGCGTTCTGAAGCGCGAAGGCCACGAACCAGCCCAATGACCCGAGCATCCCGGTCACGCCGACGAGCGAGGTGACACGCCAGCGTTTGGCCACGCGCGTCATCTCGCCGGGCTGGGCCATGCGGAGATAGGCGGCCATGGCGAGCGACTGGAACGTGGTCACGGCGGCGAGCGTGACCACCGCGCGGAAAAAGGCGCTGTCGTTCGCGATTTCCAGCGTGGCCCCGCGATACCCGATGGCGGCGAGACCGAAGAGCGCGCCCGCGACAAGGCCCAGCCCGGAGGCGCGGTTTAACAGGGCGAGCCGCCCGCCGCCCGTTTTCCAGCTCAACAGCATCACGCCCGCCACCCCGATCAGGATCGCGCCAAGACCTGCGGGCGCGACGGGTTCCCCCAGCAGGACAAGCGAAAACAGGACGACGAGGATGGTTTCGGTTTTGGTGAAGGCGACCCCCACGGCGAAGTTGCGTTCGGCGAAAAGCTGAACGGTCGCCATGGTCGCGACGATCTGGCTGAGGCCGCCGATCACCACGAAGGTCCAGAAGCGGAGCGAGGTCGCAGGCAGGGGCTCGCCCCGCAAGGCAAGCCAGACCGCCGTGACGGCCAGCGCGATGGGGGCGGCGAAGATGAACCGGGAAAACGTCGCGCCGCCGGAACTCAGCCCGGTGCCACACAAGGACTTTTGCAGGGCGAAGCGGACGGTCTGAACGGCGGCGGCGGCCAGCGCCACCAGCACCCACGGCTCGATCACCTGAGCGATCCGAGGTCGTAGCCGTTCCACTCCATCACGTCGCGCGCGGCCTTGAGCCGGTCGGGCGAGATGTCGGCACCCTTGTTCAGGATCGCGCCGAAGCTGTGATCGGGGCGGCCCAGCACGACGGTGCGGTCATCCGCGTCGGCCCAGAGGACAAAGAGCGTGCCGGTCGCGCCCGCGAACTCCAACCGACCGTTGCCCCGGTCGGTGAACGTCACGACGTTTTCGGCGCCGGGCAGGGCGGCGAAGAAGGTGGCCCCTTCGCGGTCATGGATCGACCATGTGCCACCGGGCGCCCGCCCGACGGCGGCCACTTCGACCCATTGGCCCATGAAGCGCGTCGCGTCGTAGCCCACGACCGACGTCATGCGCGGGCCTTCGGGCGCGGGCGTGCCGCAGGCGGAAAGGGCAAGAAGGGCTGCAAGAAAGAACGCTCTCATGCAGCCCTTGTAGGGGGCGGGTTACTGGGCGACCAGTTGAATTTTCGACGTGTCGTAGCCGTTCTTGCGCAGCACGTCATAGGCGGTGTCGAGCTGGCTTTGCCGGATCTGCGGCGTGCGCGACAGAACCCAGCCCGTGCTCCCGCTCGGCTCACCCACCACGGCTAGCGAGTAGTCGGGCGCGACGTAGAGCACCCAGTAGTCGCCGACCCCGATGCCGGGGATCATCTGGACGAAATCGACCTTCACCTTGCCGGGGCCAACCGGGGTCGCCTCGGCCTTGCGCGAGCGGGCCGGGCCGTCGGGCGTGCCCTGACGGCAGGTGTTGAGCACCTCGAACGTGTCGCCCTGAAGCGTGTATTCGGCGGTGACGCCCGCGCAATTGTTCTCGAACCAGTTGGGGAAGCGGGCGATTTCGTACCACTTTCCCATGTAGCGGTCGATATTCACGTTGACCGTCTGCATGGGCACGCTGGTGTCACGGTATTTCGCAGCCGTTGCGGGGGCGGCGAAGGCGACCGTGGTCGCCAGCGCCATGAGTGCTGTTGTGAAACGCATCTGTCTGTCTCCATTTGCTGCACATCTTACGACGCACAGGCGGAAACGGATGACTTCAGTAGGGCATGGGATGCGCTTTATGCGCGGTTTCGATCTCGGCCAGAACTTCGTCCGACAGGGTCATGTCGGCTGCCCCCAAGGCGCGTTCCAAATGGTCCGGCTTGGTCGCGCCGAAAATCGCCGTGCCCATGAAGGGGCGCGAGGTGACGAAGGCCAGCGCCATCTGAACCGGGTCCAGCCCGTGTTTCTCGGCGATGCCCAGATAGGCGTCGATTGCGGGCCAGACCCGGTCCGTCGTGCGCCCGCCAAGGTTCGCGACATGGGACATGCGCGACCCTTCCGGCACGGTGGTTCCGCCCTCGTACTTGCCGGTGAGCAGCCCGGCGGCCAGCGGCGAATAGGCGATGCAACGCACGCCTTCATGCATGCACAACTCGGCAAGGTCGGTGTCGAACAGCCGGCACAGGAGCGAATATTCGTTCTGGATCGTGACCACTTCCGGCCCGCCCATCTCACGCGCGATCTGGAGCCACTTGGCCGTGCCCCAGGCCGTGTCGTTGGAGACGCCGAAATGGCGGATCTTGCCCGCGTCACGCAGGTCGGTGAGCGTCTCCATCACGTCGCGCATCAGGTCGTCGGTTTCGACCGGGTCCTGTTCCCACGGCGCGTATTTCCAGTTCTGGCGAAAATGGTACGACCCGCGCTGCGGCCAATGCGTCTGGTAGATGTCGATGTAATCGGTCTGAAGGCGGCGCAGGCTGTCCTCGACCGTCTGGCGGATGATCTCGCCGTCATAACCCTCTTCCCGGACGGTGGCCGAGGGGCCGGTGACCTTGGTGGCGAGCACCACGTCGTCGCGCCGCCCGGTGCGCGCGAACCAGTTGCCGATGATCCGCTCGGTGGTGCCGTAGTGATCCTTGGACAGCGGGTTGGTCGGATACATCTCGGCGGTGTCGATGAAGTTGATGCCGTGGTCCAGCGCCATGTCGATCTGCGCGTGGCCTTCGGCCTCGGTGTTCTGCGTGCCCCAGGTCATCGAGCCAAGGCAGAGTTCGCTGACGGTCAGCGCGCTGCCTGCGATGGTGTTCATTCTCACGGGATATGTCTCCTGTCCGGTTTGGCGCGAGTGTGCCGCGATGCAGCGGGAATGCAACCCGGAAGCGGAAAAGGCTTGAGAACATAAGGGGAACATTTATCATGGGATCATGCATCACAACGTCCTGCTCGACCGTCGCCCGCACCGTGCCACCCCCGGCCAGCCCTTTCTCGGGCGGCTGGAGCTGGCGCAGGCGCGGGTGCATGAAATCTGCGGCCCGGCCCGTCACACGCTCGCGCTCCTGATCGCTGCGGGGATGCAGGGGCCGGTGATCTGGGTGCGACCGGGGTGGGAGGGGGCGCGGTTGCACGGCCCCGGCATGGCGCAGCTGATGGACCCGGGGCGGGTCGTTTTCGTCGATGGCGCGCGCCCCGTCGATCTGCTCTGGACGCTGGAGGAGGCGCTGCGCTCCGGTGCCGTGCCGCTGGTGGTGGGCGAACTGCCCGATCCGCCGGGGCTGACGCCGATGCGCCGGATGCAACTGGCCTGCGAGGCGGGGGCGGGGCAGGGAACGCGGCCGCTCGGGCTGATCCTCACCCCCGAAGGGGTGGCGCCGGGGGCCGAAAGCCGCTGGCGCATGGCCCCGGCCCACGGGGCGGACGAGGGCTGGCGGCTGACCCGCGAGCGCGACCGGCAGGAGCCGCCGCGAAGCTGGCAAGTCGGCGTAAAGGCAGGGGAATTCGTTCTGGGGGCCATGCCGGACCCCGAGCCGCGCCTGCATTAGGGGAATCGTAGGGCTCTGATTCTATGGTGCCGCGATCCGCAATGATTGGAGCGCGCCGTGATCGCCAGTATTCCGTCCCGATTTCGCGACATGAACCTCGTCGTCAAATTGCCGGCCTTCATGGTCGGCCTCGTCGCCGTGGCGATCATCGTCACTTCGGTCGCGGCCTATTTCATGGCCCGAAACGCCATGATGCGCGAGGTCGAGGGGCGTCTGACCGCCGTGTCACAGGCGCCGGCGGCCCGAATGTCGGACCTGCTCGCGACCATCGACGCCGATCTGAACGCGCTTACCCAGGACAAGACCGTGATCGAAGCGATGCGCGCATTCAGCGGTGCGTTCGCCCGCATGGACGCGCCCGATGCCGAGCTTCAGCGCAACTACATCGAAGACAACCCCAACCCCACGGGCGAAAAACACCTGCTGGACAGCGCCGCCACGGGGTCGAGCTACGACGTGAAGCACGGGACGTATCATCCGGGCTTCCGCGCGCGCCTTGTCGCGATGGATTACTACGACATCTTCCTGATCGATCCGCACGGCAACATCGTCTACACAGTGTTCAAGGAACTGGACTACGCCACCAACCTTGTCACGGGGCCGTGGAAGGACAGCGACCTGGGCCGGGCGTTCCGCGACGCCCGCGGGCTGGCGCCGGGCGCGGAACCCATCTTCTACGATTTCGCGCCCTATGCGCCGTCGCACGGAGCGGCAGCCGCCTTTATCGCCACACCGGTCTTTGACGATCTGGGCACTTCGTTGGGTGTGCTGGCGATCCAGATGCCCGTCAGCCGCATCAATGCGGCGATGAACGCGGCGGTCAGCGCAAAGGGCTCCGTCGCGACCTATCTTGTGGGGCGCGACGGTCTGTTGCGGTCGGACCGGGTCGATACGCCCGAAAACGATATTCTCGCAACGCAGGCGGACAACCCGGCGGTGGCGGCTGCCCTTACCGGGCAGAAGGGGCTCGAGGTGTACCGCGATGCGTCGGGCCGCACCGTCGAAGCCGCGTTCACCCCGCTGACCTTTCACGGAACGACCTGGGGCGTGGTGACCGAGCAGCCGCGATCGGACCTTGTGGGGCCGATCAACCGCATGGGTCTTGCCTTCGTCGTCATCGGCATCGTCGCGCTCGGCGCAGCGACCCTGATCGCGCTCGGCCTGTCGCGGTCCATCGCGGCCCCGATCCGTCTTGTCACGAATGCGCTGTCCAGCATTGCGCAACGGGATTATCGGGCCGAGATTCCACGCCTCGACCGTGGCGACGAAATCGGACGAATGGCCGACGGGCTGATCGTCATGCGCGACGCGCTCGAAGCGGCCGAGATCGAAGCGCGAGAAGCCGAGGAAGCGCGGCTCGCCAGTGCCGAACGCGACCGCCAGCGCGATCTGGAGGAAGCCGAACGCAAGCGCGTCATGGCCGCCGAAGAACACGCGCAACAGATGCAGTTCCAGAAAGAACGGGAAGAGGACGCGAAACGCCAGCAGGCCGAGCGCGAGCGCCAGGCCGAAGAGCTTGCCGAGGTCGTGAAGAACCTTGCCCGTTCGCTCAAGGATATGTCCGACGGCGATCTGAACGTGTCCATCGATCAGTTCTTCGCCGAGGAATACAAACCGCTTCGCCTCGACTTCAACGATGCGGTCCGGGGGTTGAAGGAAATCGTGTCGGCGATCTCACTCAGCACCGAGACCATCAATGCCCATGTCGCCGAAATTTCGAACGCGTCGCGCGACCTCGCAAGACGCACCGAAAGCTCCGCCGCCTCCATCGCCGAAACGTCGGAAACGATGCGGCAGATGCGCGGTCAGGTCGACGAGTCGACCCGTGAGATCGGCACGGTGCGCGATGAGGCGGTCGAGGCCGCGGAACAGACCCGCTCGTCGATGAAGGCCGTCGAACATGCCGAAGCGGCGATGCTGGAAATGGAAAGCTCGTCGGACGAGATCGTGAAGATCATCGCGGTCATCGACGACATCGCGTTCCAGACCAATCTGCTCGCCCTCAATGCGGGTGTCGAAGCCGCGCGGGCGGGCGAGGCCGGGCGGGGCTTCGCCGTCGTCGCCTCGGAAGTGCGGGCGCTGGCCCAGCGGGCGACGGATTCCGCCGGCGAAATCAACCGCTTGATCTCGACCACCCGGGAACAGGTCAAGACCGGCGTCGGCCTCGTCCGGCAGAACGGCACCGAAATCGCGCAGATCGCGGACCGGGTCGACACCATCGCCCAGAAGATCGACGTCGTCGCGGAACGCGCCCGGGATCAGAAGAACGGGATCGACGAGGTCAATATCGCGATGGATCAACTCGACGGCGTGACGCAACAGAATGCCGCGATGTTCGAGGAAACGACCGCGGCGACGCAGGCGCTCGAGCGGTCGGTGGGCGAGCTTTGGCATCTCGTCGGACGCTTCCGGGGCTGGGACGGCGAAGGCAAGAGCGAAGCGCGCGACGTGGCGTGACGAAAGAAAAACGCCCGGCCAGAGGGCCGGGCGTTTGGTCTTCAAGTCGTGAGCGGAACGATCAGGCGGCCTTCGCGGCCTGCGGTCCGAAGCGACCGTAGAAGGTTTCGCCCTTCTCGGCCATCTCACGCAGGATCTTGGGCGTCGCGAACCGCTCGCCATAGGCCCCGGTCAGGTGATCGCAGATCTCGACCGCCTTCGCTGCGCCGAGCATGTCGAGCCACGAGAACGGGCCGCCGGACCACGGCGCGAAGCCCCAGCCGAGGATGGCGCCCACATCGCCTTCGCGAATGTCTTCGAGCACGCCCTCTTCCAGCGCGCGCACGGCTTCAAGGACCTGGCTCATCATCAGGCGATGCTGCACTTCGGTCAGGTCCGGCTGGTCGCTCGATGCGGGGAAGCGGTCCTTGACCACGTCCGAGAACCCGGCGCGCTTGCCCTTTTCGTCGTAGTCGTAAAAGCCCGCGTTGGATTTCCGGCCCAGACGCCCTTCGTCATACATCCAGAACATGATCTCGTCGGTCGCATCGTCATAGGCATCGCCCATCGCGGCCTTGGTCGCCTTGGCGATCTTGACGCCGAGGTCGATCGACGTCTCGTCCACCAGTTGCAGCGGCCCCACCGGGAAGCCGAGCAGACGTGCGGCGTTGTCGATGAGCGGCATCTCGACGCCCTCCGCCACCATCCGCACACCTTCGTTGATGTAGGGGATGATGCAGCGGTTGGCGTAGAAGAACCGCGCGTCGTTTACAACGATCGGCGTTTTGCGGATCTGGCGCACATAGTCGAGCGCCTTGGCCACCGCCCGGTCACCCGTCTCGGCGCCCTTGATGATCTCGACCAGCAGCATCTTCTCGACCGGCGAGAAGAAGTGGATGCCAATGAACTGGTCGGGGCGCGACGACGCCTTGGCCAGATCGGTGATCGGCAGGGTCGAGGTGTTGGTGGCGAAAATGCAGTCATCGGGAATGACGGCTTCCACGTTCTTGGTCACCTCGGCCTTGATGCCCGGATCTTCGAACACCGCTTCGATGATGAGATCGGCGTCCGACAGCGCGGCGTAGTCGGTCGTCGCGGTGATGCGACCCAGCACCTCGTCCTTCTTTTCGGGCGTGGTCTTTTTCTTTTTCACGCCCGCATCGAGGTAGGATTCGGTGTAAGCCTTGCCCTTGTCGGCGGCCTCCTGCTTCTGGTCGATGAGCACGACGTCGATGCCGGCCTGCGCCGAGACGAGCGCGATGCCCGCGCCCATCATGCCGGCGCCCAGCACGCCGACCTTGCGGACACGCTGGTCCGGCACGCCTTCGGGCCGCACGGCACCCTTTTCAAGGGCCTCTTTCGACAGGAAGAGCGAGCGGATCATGGCCCCCGACGAGGGGTTCATGATGACGTTGGTGAACCAGCGCGCCTCGATCTTCAGCGCGGTGTCGAAGGGCACCATGAGCCCCTCGTAGACCGCCGACAGCATCGCCTTGGGCGCCGGGAAAGCGCCCCAGGTGTTGCCCATGATCATGGCGTTGGCGCCCACGAAGGTCTGGAAGCCCGCCGGGTGATAGGGCGCGCCGCCGGGCACTTTGTAACCCTTGGCGTCCCACGGCTTGACCAGATCGGCGTCCGTGGCGGAGAGCACCCATTCCTTCGCGGCGGCCACCGGATCGTCCGCCACCTCGTCGATGATGCCGGCCTTCACCGCGGCCTCGGGCGAGGACATCTTGGCCTGTAACAGGAACGGCGACGCCGCCATCACGCCCAGCTTGCGCGCGAGCCGCGTGGTGCCGCCCATGCCGGGGAAGATACCGACCTGAATCTCGGGCAGACCGATCTTGGCCTTGGGGTTGTTCGCCGCGAAAATGCGGTGCGTCGCCAAGGGCAGTTCCAGCCCGATGCCGAGCGCGGTGCCGGGAAGCGCCGCTGCCACCGGCTTGCCGCCCTTCTTGGTCTTGGGGTCCATGCCCGCAAGCTCCAGCGTGCGCAGCATCTTGTGCCCGCGCATGGTGCCCTCGAACACGCCTTCGGCGCCGTTTTCCTTGAATTGGGCGAGGATGTTCAAATCCATGCCGCCCGCGAAGGTGTCCTTGCCGGAGGTGATGACGATGCCTTTGACGGAGTCGTCCGCCAGCGCGTCCTTCGTCAGCCCCTCAAGCTCTTCGATGCCCTGAAGCGTAAGCACGTTCATCGACTTGCCCGGCAGATCCCAGGTAATCACTGCGACGCCATCGGCGCCTTTTTCCATCGTGAATTCAGCCATTTGTCAGATCTCCTTACACGCGCTCGATGATCGTCGCGGCACCCATGCCGGAGGCGACGCAGAGAGTGGCGAGGCCGGTGCCCTTGCCGGTGCGCTCAAGCTCGTCGAGCAGAGTGCCGATGATGATCGCGCCGGATGCGCCAAGCGGGTGGCCCATCGCGATCGCGCCGCCGTTCACGTTGACCTTGGAATGATCGACGTCGAAGGCCTGCATGAAGCGCAGCACGACCGCCGAGAAGGCTTCGTTCACCTCGAACAGGTCGATGTCGGAAATCGACATGCCGCTGTCGGCAAGGATCTTTTCGGTCGCGGGCACGGGGCCAGTGAGCATGATGGTCGGATCGGTGCCGATCTTGGCGGTCGCCTTGATCCGGGCGCGGGGTTTCAGCCCGTGCCGCTCGCCGAAGGCCTTGTTGCCGATCAGGATCGCGGCGGAACCGTCGACGATGCCCGACGAGTTGCCCGCGTGGTGCACGTGGTTGATCTTTTCCAGATGCGGGTACTTGAGCCTTGCGACCTTGTCGAAGCCCGGCATCACCTCGCCCAGATCCTTGAACGCGGGCTTGAGGCCCCCAAGGGCCTGCATGTCGGTGCCGCGGCGGATGTATTCGTCGTGGTCGAGGATCGGCAGGCCGTTCACGTCGCGAATGGTGACGAGCGTTTTGGCGAACCGGCCATCGTCCACGGCTTCGGCCGCGCGTTTCTGGCTTTCGACGGCGAGCATGTCGACGTCGTCGCGCGAGAACCCGTATTCGGTCGCGATGATGTCGGCCGAGATGCCCTGCGGGACGAAGTAGCTGTCCATCGCCACCGTCGGATCGACCGCAACGGCGGCCCCGTCGGAGCCCATCGAAACGCGGCTCATCATCTCGATCCCGCCCGCGATATAGGCATCGCCACCGCCGCCGCGCACCTGATTGGCGGCGAGGTTGACGGCTTCCATACCGCTGGCGCAGAAGCGGTTGATCGACAGGCCCGGAATGCGCTCGTCGAGATCGGAGGCGAGCACGGTGGTCCGCGCAAGGCAGCCGCCCTGCTCGAACGCCTGCGTGGCGTTGCCCCAGATCACGTCTTCGACCGCGTGGCCGTCGAGGTTCGAGCGTTCCTTGATCGCGTTCAGCATCTGCTTGCCGAGCGACACGGCGGTCACTTCGTGCAGGCTGCCGTCGGCACGCCCCTTGCCGCGCGGCGAACGCACGCTGTCGTAAATATAGGCTTCAGACATAGGTCTCCCTTTCGTCCTTTCGGTCTCAGGCCCGGTCGGCTGGCGAGCCGGGCATCAGGTCGTAGGGGTGTTTCCACCCCGGCGTTTCGGAAATGCGGTCGAGCCAGGCCGAGATCGCGGGGTAGTCCGCACGCTCGAACCCGAAGGGCTCGGGGTAGTAGAGGTAGGCGCAGCAGCTTATGTCGGCCATGGTGAGGCGGTCGCCCACCAGCCAGTCGCGGGTGGCGAGTTCCGCTTCGAGCACGCCGAGCGCGGCCTTGCAGCGGCCCTGCATGAAGGCGATGACATCCGCGTTGCGGTGTTTTTCCGGCAGGAAGTTCATCAGGAAGCGGGTGACGCCGAACTGGCTCGACCCCTTGTGGTTGTCCCAGAACTGCCAGCGCAGGATTTCGCGCCGCTCGGCGGGGTCGTCCGACCAGAACTTGCCGGTCTTTTCGACGATCCAGTCCTGAATGGCGCCCGACTGCGACAGCTTCATGTCGCCGTCGACCAGCACCGGCGCCTCGCCCATCGGGTTGATGTCCTTGTAGGCGTCCGAGCGGGCCTCGCCGTTGAAGAAATCGACGAAGACCGGTTCCCAGTCGATGCCTGCGAGTTCCATCGCCAGCGCGGCCTTGTAGGAATTGCCGCTTTCTCCGAAGCAGTAGAGCTTCACCGTCATGTCCGTTGTCCTCCCGTTCGTTCTTTTTCGCAGGGTCGGACCGGGGGGCCAGCCCCCCGGACCCCCCGAGGTTTTCTGAAACAGAGAAGGGGCGGGCCCTTCCGCAGTGCGCGGCCTAGTTTGGCAGGCGCACGTTCGAGAAGGCGGGGTAGACCGCCTTCACGATGTTGAGCTGCTGTTCCTGTTCAATGCGGATCAGATACCATTTGCCCTCTTCCTGAAGGGCGAGCGTGTAGCTGTTCATCGTCTGGCGGCCTTCCGGACCCTTCACGGTCGTGCGCGTCGGGATGAAGGCATAGTCCATGCCGCCCGAGGTGGTGCCGGTGGTCATGCGGTTCGTGTTCATGTTGAACCGCTCGACCGTCACGTCGCCCATGAACACCGACATCTGGCGCGCCATGGTGGCGGGCAGTTCGGCGGCCGGAATGCCGATCTGCTGGGCCATGTAGTTCAGCATCTTCGGCGGCATGGCGTTCAGCACGCCTTCGAAGTTCTTGCCACGGAAATCTGCGTCGAAGCTTGCGATCGCGCTTTCGACGGCGGCTTTGTCGGAAGTGTCGAAGGCGACGGCCGACAAGGGTAGGGCGGTCGCGATGGCGGCGGCGGCGAGTATGCGTTTCATGGGTCCTCCTCAGCGTTTTCGGTCGTCCAGCTCGGCATTGAACAGCCTGAGCCGGTGGGCCAGCGCGTCGCTATCGGTCACGCTGTCGAAATGTTCGAACAGGAAGGACAGCGCCTCGCCCTCGTCGAGCCCCGCGTCGCGCGCGAAGCTCTTGAGTTTCCGATACCCGTCCTCAGTCATGGCGACCGGGAAGCGGCGGGTCAGTCGGAAGCGTTTGGGCATGTGGCTCTGTCCTCCCCAGGTTCGATCAGAACGCCTCGGCTGCCAGTTCCATGACCGGCTCGGCGCCGCTTTCGATGCGCGCGAGGTGCATCTTGGTCGCCGGCAGCTGGCGCTTCATGTAGTAACGGCCCGTGGCGAGCTTCGTTTCATAGAACGCCGCGTCATCGGTGCCCGCGTCAAGCGCCTCGTGCGAGGCTTTGGCCATCGTGGCCCACATGAAGCCCAGAACGACATGGCCGAACATGGTCATGAAGTCGTAGGAGCCGGCGAGCGCGTGGTTCGGGTTCTTCATGCCGTTCTGCATGAAGAACATGGCCGCGCCCTGAAGGTCTTTCGAGGCGTCCTTGAGCGGGTCGAGGAAGTCGGCCTTGAACGCCTCATTGCCTTCGTTCTCCTTGATGAACGACTTGATCATCTCGAAAAAGCCCATGACGTGCTTGCCGCCGTCCTGCGCGAGCTTGCGGCCCACGAGGTCGAGCGCCTGAATGCCGTTGGCGCCTTCGTAGATCATGGCGATGCGGCTGTCGCGGACGAACTGGGACATGCCCCATTCCTCGATATAGCCGTGGCCGCCGAAGACCTGCTGGGCCTGAACCGCGCTTTCCAGACCCTTGTCGGTCAGGAAGCCCTTGAGCACCGGGATGATGAGCGAGACGAGGCCCTCGGCCTCTTCGTCGCCGTTGCGCTGCGAGCGGTCGATGAGTTCGGCGGACCACAGGACGAACGCGCGGGCGCCTTCGATGAACGACTTCTGATCCAGAAGCGCGCGGCGGATGTCCGGGTGGACGATGATCGGGTCGGCGGGTTTGTCGGGCGCTTCGACGCCGGTCACCGCGCGGCCCTGAAGCCGGTCACGGGCGTATTCCAGCGCGTTCTGGTAGGCGGCGGTCGCCTGACCCAGACCCTGCACGCCGACGCCTAGACGGGCCTCGTTCATCATGGTGAACATGGCGCGCATCCCCTTGTGCTCGGTGCCGAGCAGGTAACCGGTCGCCTCGTCGTAGTTCATGACGCAGGTGGCATTGCCGTGAATGCCCATCTTCTCTTCCAGAGCGCCGACCGACACGCCGTTGCGTTCCCCGAGCGAGCCGTCTTCCTTTACGAGGAACTTGGGCACGATGAAGAGCGACACGCCCTTGATGCCGTCGGGGCCGCCGGGAATTTTCGCCAGCACGAGGTGGATGACGTTCTCGGACATATCGTGATCGCCGGCGGAGATGAAAATCTTCTGCCCGCTGATCTTGTAGGTCCCGTCTTCCTGCGGTTCGGCCTTGGTGCGCATGAGACCCAGATCGGTGCCGGAATGCGGCTCGGTCAGGTTCATGGTCCCGGTCCACTGGCAGGTCACCATGTTGGGGAGGTAGGTCTGCTTCTGCTCGTCCGTGCCGTGGGCATGGATCGCGGAATAGGCGCCGTGGGTCAGGCCTTGATACATGTTGAACGCCATGTTCGACGCGGTGAGGAATTCACCGACCGCCGAGCCGATCACGTGGGGCAGGCCCTGACCGCCGTACTCCGGGTCGCAGTCGAGACCGGTCCAGCCACCGTCACGCACCTGGTCGAAGGCGTCCTTGAAGCCGGTGGGCGTGCGCACGACGCCGTTCTCGAGCTTGCAGCCTTCGAGATCGCCGACGCGGTTCAGCGGCGCCAGCACTTCGGACGAGATCTTGGCGGCCTCTTCCAGAATGGCCGAGGTGAAGCTCGGGTCCAGTTCGTCGTAGCCGGGAACGTCCTTGGTTTCGACCTTCATCACGTCGTGCAGAAGAAAGGCCATATCGCGGGTGTCGGGGGTGTAGCTGGGCATGTTCTCTCCCTTTATCGTCCTGTAAACGATGCCGTTTTTCGTGGAAGGGCGGTTATTCCGCCGCTTCGTCCTGTTCCATCGAGGCAAGCATGTTGCGGCCCCATTCCAGCTGGTCGGCCAGTTCGCGAATGGCCTCGTCCAGCTCCGCGCGCTGGGCCTTGAGCTCGTTCAGATGCGTCTCGGCCAGCGTGATGGTGCGGGTGTATTGCGTCAGTTGCTGATCGCCCACGTCGTAGAGGTCGAGAAGCTGACGGATTTCTTCGAGCGGAAAGCCGAAACGCTTGCCACGAAGGATCAGCTTCAGCCGTGCACGGTCGCGGCGGGTGAACAGGCGTTTCTGACCTTCGCGGATCGGCGACAGCAGTTCCTTCTGCTCGTAAAACCGGAGCGTCCGGGCCGTCACGCCGAAATGGTCACACATCTCGCGAATGGTCATGAGATCGTCGGTCATGCCAAACTCCAAAAGTTGTTCGTGGACGTCACATAGGACGCCGCACATCGGAATTCAGCAAAAGATTACGTTTACGTCAACGTAACGTGGCGTAACAACGTGGTGAGGTCCGCCGGACCGCTTATTTCATGGCTCGCGCGACCTGATCGCGCATGTCCTGAAGCTCTTCGCGCGCGGTCTGAAGCTCGCGAATCTGCTCGTCCAGCACGCCGAGCTGGCGGTCGGCCATCTCGACCCAGACCTTGTTCTGCGCCTCGGTGCCCTCTTCATCGTAGATCAAAAGGAACTGGCGGCATTCTTCCAGCGAGAAGCCCCAACGGCGGCCGCGGATGATAAGCGTCATGCGCGCGACCTCACGCGGGCTGTACCAGCGCGTGCGCCCTTCTTTCTCGGGTTCGAGCAGTTCGATATATTCGTAATAGCGCAGCGTGCGCGGCGTCACGTCGAACTTCTCGCACATCTCCTTGAACGACAGGAGGTCGCCTTTCGCCTCGGGCGTGTCTTTCATCTTCATGGCCGTCGCTGGATTGTCCTCACTCTGACGCAGGGTAACGCCGGATTCGGGGAACGTCCAGTCATTTCGCTTTGCGGAATTGTATTTCATTAATGGCACATCCGTCCGAACCGATGCACGAAATTCCCCGCTCGGCCCTTGTAAGTGCGACCGCCTGCGCGAATAAACGAAAAAAACGGAGACACGATGGACCGCAAGAAAAAAGCCCAGCTTGTCCGCCATTTCACCGAGGCGATTCCCTATTCCAAGGCGTTGTCGATGTATCTTGAGGAACTGGGCGAGGGGGATGCCGTCATTTCGATGCCCTATGACGCGCGGTTCGTCGGTGATCCGACCACGGGCGTCATCCACGGCGGCGCGGTGTCGGCGCTTATGGATACGACGGGCGGGGCGGCGGTCATGAGCCACCCGGACGCCCCTCTCGTCACCGCGACACTCGACCTGAGGATCGACTACATGCGCGCGGCCACGCCGGGCCAGCGGATCGTGTGCCGGGCCGAATGCTATCACGTGACGCGCTCGGTCGCCTTCATGCGCGCCGTGGCGCATGACGACGATGCCGACAACCCGATCGCGACCGCCACGGGCGCCTTCACGGCGGACGGCGGCAAGCCATCGGTCGCGACGCCGGGAGCGCCGACATGAAGCGCCCCGAACCGGTTCAAGTCGTCAAGGAACGGCGCGATGCGGCCCTGTCCGCGCTGGTGGAGCAGGTGCCCTATATCGGGTTTCTGGGGATACACTTCGACCGGCGCGGCGACGAACTGACCGCCGTGCTGCCCTATACCGAAACCCTGATCGGCAATCCCGCCCTTCCGGCGATCCACGGCGGCGTCACGGCATCCTTTCTGGAGGTGACCTCGATCATAGAGCTGGGCTGGGCGCTCATGTGGGAAGAGATCGAGAGCGGCGAACGCACCATCGAAGACCTCACGCCCAGTTCCATGCCCCGTCTGCCCAAGACCATCGACTTCACCGTCGACTACCTTCGGTCGGGCCTGCCGCGCGACGCCTATGCCCGCGCGCGCATCAACCGCTCGGGGCGTCGCTACGCCAGCGTCCATGTCGAGGCATGGCAGGACAATCGCTCGCGCCTGTTCGCGCAGGCGACCGGGCACTTCCTGATGCCCGCACGGGATGGTTGAGACCGCTCAGGCGATCACGCATCGGCGGGTTCTGAAAATCGCAGTGCCCGTGGTGGCGGCGAACGTCACGGTGCCGATCCTCGGCGCCGTCGACACGGGGGTCGTCGGGCAATTGGGCGAGGCCGCGCCGATCGGGGCCGTCGGGATCGGGGCGATCATCCTGACCGCGATCTACTGGGTCTTCGGTTTCCTCAGGATGGGGACGGCGGGGCTGGCAAGTCAGGCACTGGGGGCCGGCGACCGGGGAGAGCTCGCCGCGATCCTGACCCGCGTGCTGATGATCGGCTTCGCGGGCGGTGCAGCCGTCATCCTGTTGCAGATCCCGCTGTTCTGGGCGTCGTTCCAGATCGCGCCCGCCTCGGATCAGGTCGAGGCGCTCGCCCGCGATTACATGGGCATCCGCGTCTGGTCGGCCCCTGCCATGATCGCGCTGTATGGCGTCATGGGCTGGCTCATCGCACAGGAGCGGACGGCGTCGGTGCTGGTGGTGCAACTGACCATGAACGGCATCAACATCGTGTTCGACCTGCTGTTCGTCCTCGGCTTCGACTGGGGCGTGCAGGGGGTGGCGGTGGCGACCCTGATCTCGGAATGGTCGGGTCTGGCGCTGGGGCTATGGCTGTGCCGGGCCGCCTTTCGGGTGCCGGACTGGCGCGACTGGGCGCGGGTGCTGGACCGGGCGCGGCTCATCCGTATGGCACGGGTCAACACCGACATCCTGATCCGGTCCCTGCTGCTCGAAGTGATGATCGTGAGTTTCATGTTCATGGGCGCGCGGTTCGGTGACGTGGCCCTGGCGGCGAACCAGGTGCTGCTTCAGTTCCTGCACGTGACGGCCTATGCGATGGATGGTTTCGCCTTCGGGGCCGAGGCGCTGGTCGGGCAGGCGCTGGGCGCGCGCAATCGCGCGGCACTCAGGCGGGCGGCCGTGGTGTCGTCGATCTGGGGGGCGGTGATTGTCGTGCTGCTGGCGGGGGTCTTCCTCGTGGCCGGAGGCGTCGTCATCGACATCATGGCGACGGACGAAGGCGTGCGGCAGGCGGCACGCGATTACCTGCCGTGGATGGTGCTGGCGCCGATCATCGGCTGGCTGCCGTGGATGATGGACGGCATTTTCATCGGCGCCACGCGCACGGCGGACATGCGCAACATGATGGTGGTGTCGCTGGCCGTCTACGGGCTCGCCGCGGTGCTGCTGGTCCCGGCCTTCGGCAACCATGGCCTGTGGGCCGCCTACATCATCTCATATGCCGCGCGCGGCGTGACGCTGGCGGCGCGCTATCCGGCGTTGGAAAGAAGTGCGGGCTGACGCCCGCGCAGGGTTTGCGCCGACCTGCCTGCGGCCGGTCGCCGCGATGCGGGGCCAGCCCCGCACCCCGAGGTTTCCTGAAACAGAGAAGATCAGAGGATGTCGAGCACCTGTTCCGGCGGGCGGCCGAGCCGCGCTTTGCCGTTCGCGAAGACGATGGGGCGTTCGATGAGTTTCGGCGTGGCGGCCATGGCGACGATCAGGCTGGCCTCGTCGCTGCCTTTCGACAGGCCTTGCGCCTTGAATTCCGGCTCCTTGGTGCGCATCGCCTGAAGCGCGGTGAGGCCGAGGGCGGCGAGGGCCGCGCGGATCTCGTCCTCGGTCGGGGCGTCTTCGAGGTATTTGCGCACGGTGGGCGTGATCCCGCGTTCTTCGATCAGGGCCAGCGTTTCGCGCGACTTCGTGCAGCGCGGGTTGTGCCAGATGGTGACGTCGCTCATAGCCAGTTCTCCGTTTCCGTGCCGATGGCGGTCGAGATGTGGTCGTGTCCGTCGGCGGCGAGCATCCGGTCGAGCCCGCGCGCGATGTCGTCCACGAGGCTCAGGCCCTGATAGGCCAGCGCCGTGTAGAGTTGGACGGCGTGGGCGCCCGCCTTGATCTTGGTATAGGCGTCTTCGGGCGACGAGATGCCGCCGACGCCGACAAGCGGAAGGTGGCCGCCGGTCAGCTTGGCGAGGCGGGCCAGCGTGCGCGTGGACTTTTCGAACAATGGGGCGCCGGAAAGGCCGCCTTTTTCGTCCCGGCTTGCACTTTTCAGACCTTCGCGGTCGAGCGTGGTGTTGGTGGCGATGATCGCATCGAGCTTCACCTCCTGCGCCACCTGCGCGATTTCCGCGATCTCGGCTTCGGTCAGATCGGGCGCGATCTTGAGGAAGACCGGGATGATCTTGTCCATCCCCTGCCGGGCGTCCATCACGCCCGACAGAAGCGCGCGGAGCGCCTCGGCCCCTTGCAGGTCGCGCAGCTTCTCGGTGTTGGGCGACGAGACGTTGACGGTCACGAAATCCACCACCGGGCCGCAGCGTTTCAGCACCTCGACGTAGTCGCGTGCCCGATCCGCGCTGTCCTTGTTGGCGCCGAGGTTCAGGCCCACCGGGACGCGCGTCTTACGGTTTCGCTTGGTCAGACGTGCGAAGGCCGCGTCCATCCCGTCGTTGTTGAAGCCGAAGCGATTGATGACTGCCCGATCTTCGGACAGGCGGAACATGCGCGGTTTCGGGTTTCCGGGCTGGGGGCGCGGCGTAATCGCGCCGACCTCGACGAACCCGAACCCGGCCTGCGTCAGGGCATCGACCACCTCGGCGTTCTTGTCGTAGCCCGCCGCGAGCCCCACGGGGTTGGCAAGGTCCAGCCCCGCGACGTGGCAGGCGATGCGGGGCGAGGTGAAGGTGCCGGGCAGGGGCACAACCCCCGCTTTCATCGCCGTCAGCGCCAGCCGATGCGCGCGCTCGGGGTCGACCCGGTGCAGGGCGAACAACCCGACCCGTTCGACGAGGTTCATCGCACGTCCGCCGGAAGCTCGTGGCCGGTCTCGCCGAGCGGATAGGGTTTGGCCCAGACCACGTCGGTCGCGTCCAGCTTGCGGTAAAGATGCGGGAACAGGGCCCCGCCGCGCGACGGCTCCCACCTGAGCGTATCGCCGAGCGCCTCGGTGTCGAAGGCGACGATCATTAGCCCGTCCTCGTTCGCGAAATGCTTCGCCGCCGTCTCGGCCACCTGATCGGCGGTCGAGAAATGGATGTAGCCGTCGGTGACGTCGATCGGCGCACCGTCGGTTTCGCCGGCGTCCTGATAGGACTGCCATTCATCTGCGCGGAATATCTTGTAGATCAGCATGACCGTCCCTTGCCGCGCGGGCGAGGTCTGGTCAAGGGGGGGCGACGCGCGGGGGCTGGCCGATGCCTGCGACGAGGGCAGATGCGCCTTTTACACGGGCGTCATGCAGATTTGGCAAGTGAGACGGGCGCTTGCCTTTGACAGGGGGCGCGACTCGTCACAATCTGACCGGATAGTCAAAACATAACGATACAGGGAGACACCCCATGAAACGCGTCCTCGGCTCTGCCGCCGTGCTCGCTCTGTCCTCCGGCATGGCCTGGGCGGATTTCAACCTCACCATTCTGCACACCAACGACTTCCACGCCCGGTTCGAGCCGGTCAGCAAGTACGACTCTGGCTGTTCGGCGGAAGACAACGACGCGGGCGAATGCTTCGGCGGCTCCGCGCGGCTCGTCACGGCCATCGAAGAGGCCAAGGGCCGGGCCGAGAACTGGCTGCTCGTCGATGGTGGCGACCAATTCCAGGGCACGCTGTTTTACACCTATTACAAGGGTGCGCTGGCGGCCGAGATGATGAACAAGATGGGCTATGACGGGATGACCGTCGGCAACCACGAGTTCGACGATGGTCCCGAAGTGCTGGCCGGGTTCATGGATGCGGTGAATTTCCCCGTGCTCATGTCCAACGCGGATGTGTCGGGCGAAGAATTGCTGGCCGACAAGCTGATGAAATCGACGGTGATCGAGAAAGGCGGCGAAAAGATCGGCCTGATCGGCCTCACGCCTATCGACACCGACGAGCTGTCGTCGCCGGGCAAGAACATCATCTTCACCGATCCGTCGGACGCGGTGCAGGGCGAAGTGGACCGGCTGAGCGAAGAGGGCGTGAACAAGATCATCGTCCTCAGCCACTCGGGCTACGGCGTCGATCAGACGGTGGCCGAGAACACCACCGGCGTCGACGTGATCGTGGGCGGCCACACCAACACGCTGCTGGGCGACATGGACGGGGCGGCTGGCCCCTATCCGACCGTGGTGAACGGGGTTCAGATCGTATCCGCCTATGCCTATGGCAAGTTTCTGGGCGAGCTCAACGTGACCTTCGATGACGAGGGCAACGTGACGGCGGCGTCCGGTGCTCCGCTGGTCATGGACGCGGCCGTGACCGAGGACGAGGCGACCAAGAGCCGGATCGCCGAAGCCGCCGCGCCGCTGGACGAGATCCGCAACAAGGTCGTGGCCGAAGCCTCGGCCGCCATCGACGGGTCGCGCGACACCTGCCGGGCGGGCGAATGCCAGATGGGCAACCTCGTCGCCGAGGCGATGCTCGACCGGGTCGCCGATCAGGGCGTGACCATCGCGATCACCAACGGCGGGGGACTGCGCGCGTCCATCGACGCGGGCGAGGTGACGATGGGCGAGGTTCTGACGGTGCTGCCGTTCCAGAACACGTTGTCGACCTTCGAGACGACGGGGGCGAACATCGTCGCCGCGCTCGAGAACGGTGTGAGCCAGGTCGAAGAGGGCGCGGGCCGTTTCCCGCAGGTCGCGGGCCTTCAGTTCACCTGGGATCCCGAGGCCGAGCCGGGCAGCCGGATCGTCGACGTCTATGTCGCCTCCGGCATGGACTGGGAGCCGATCGACCCCGAGGAGACATATCTCGCCGTGACGAACAACTACGTGCGCAACGGCGGGGACGGCTATTCGGTGTTCGAAGGCGCGGCCAATGCCTATGACTTCGGGCCCGATCTGGCCGATGTGACGGCGGAATACCTCGCCGCGATGGGGCCCTATGAGCCCTTCACCGACGGACGGATCAAGACCGCCGAGTAAGTTGTGTGACGTGACGGGAGCCCCCGCCGGGAGACCGGCGGGGGCTTTCTTTTTGCGCGCCTGCGCCTATCTTTGTCAGCGAAAGGATCACGCGCATGGATCATCCCCTCATGGACCTCATCTCGGCCAAGATCGCCGAGGCCGAGAAGAACGGCGAGTTCGACAACCTGCCGGGCGCGGGCAAGCCGCTGCCGCCCGAGGACGACCCGGAGAACGCGCTCCTGCGCCGTGTGATGCAGGAAAACAACGCGGTGCCGCCCTTCATCGCGCTGGGCCGTGAGTTGGAAAAGCTGCGTGAGGAGTTGCGCCAGACCACGGATGCCGTGTCGCGCAAGGACATCATGAAAGAGATGTCGATGATGGAGGCGCGGATCGCCATCGCCCGCAAGGGCTGGACAGGCTGATCCATGTGCGGGCGCATGGCCAACACCTTGCCGCATGACGCGGTGGCCAAGCTTTTCGACGCCGTGCCGGCGAATGCGCTGCCCCAACTTCCCGATTACAACATCTGCCCGACGCAGGACGTGGCCGTGGTCACGCAGGAGGAGGGCCGGCGCTATCGCCCGATGCGCTGGGGCTTCGTGCCGGTCTGGTACAAGAAGCTGAACGACGGGCCGTTGCTCATCAACGCGCGGTCCGAGACGGTGGCGGAGAAACCCGCGTTCCGAAAGGCGGTGCGGGAACGGCGCTGTCTCGTGCCGGTTTCGGGGTTCTACGAATGGTTGCGCGAGGGCGACGAGAAGCTGCCGCATTACTTTCACCGCGCCGATGGCGAACCGTTGGTCATGGCCGGGATCTGGCAGGAGTGGGGGGAGGACGGTCTGCCCACGCTCGCCGTGCTCACCACCGAGGCGAACGCGCTGATGGCGCCGATCCACAACCGGATTCCGGTGGTGATCGAGCAGGACGACTGGGGCAAGTGGCTGGGCGAAGAAGGGCATGGGGCCGCGACGCTCATGCAGGCGCCGGGCGAAGACGTGCTGACCTATCACCGGGTGGACAAGGCCGTGAATTCGAACCGCGCCTCGGGGCCTGCGCTGATCGAACCTCTGGCCGCGTGACCTGACGGAGCGGGCTTGCGCCCGCGCTCTCAGATATGAGGGGTGAACCCCTCAAACACCCCGTTTATCGTTGAGGGGTAAACCCCTCAAACACCCCGTGCGAGAGGGCCAGCCCTCTCGCGCTCTCCCGAGGTTTCCTGAAACAGAGAAGATCAGAGCGCGTCGCGGAGCGCGGCGAGCGGGTAGCCCAGGCGCAGGATGTTGCGGCGCAGGGGGGAGAGCGGGAAGGGGCTGAGCGGCGTGCGCATCGGTGCCGGGCGGATGTCGTCGCCCAGCATGAGGCGCGCGGCGGCGTGGCCGGACCATGTGCCCATCGCGACGCCGTTGCCGTGGTAGGCCATCGCGGCAAGGGCGCTGGGATCGCCGCCGATTTCGGTGACGTGGGGCAGAAGATCGCGGGAATAGGCGAGGAGGCCCGACCACGTGTGGGGAATGTCGACGTGGCACCATGCGGGGAACATGGCGTGGAAATGGGCGAGCAGGCGGCGGGTGGTGCGGGCCTCGGCGCGGGCTGTGGCGCGGATGCCGCCGCGCATTCCGAACAGAAAACGCCCGTCCGGCATCAGCCGGAAATAGTGGAGCAGACGGCGCGCGTCATAGGCCATGAGGTCCGAGGTCCAGCCCTGCGCCGCCAGTTCGGCTTGGGTGAGGGCGCGCGTGACGAGCACGTTGGACTGGATCGGCAGGACGGGGGCGCGCAGCGGGCCGAGCCGTTCCGGCGTATAGCCGTTGGTGGCGACGAGGATGCGATTGGCGGTGAGGGTGCCGGCGGGCGTGCTCAGACGCCAGCGGTCCCCGGACTTGTCGAGGCTCTGGACCGGGCTTTGGCCGTAAATCCGTGCCCCCGCCGCGCGGGCGGCGTGGGCGAGGCCGGTGACATAGGCCCCGGCGTTGAGGCCGAAGCCCCTGCGCAGGTGAAGGCCCGCGTGAAAGCCGGGGCCGCCGAGACCGCGCGCGTCGAGGTCCGCTTTCGAAAGCACGGTGGCGGGCAGGCCCTGCGCCTCGCAGGCGCGGGCTTCCTCCGTGAATGCCTTGCTCGCGCGGGCGGAATGGGCCAGCAGCACCTCGCCGTCCGAATGACGCTGGACGTCGAGGGCGTGCCGTTCGATCAGGGCCGAAACGTGGTCGATGGCCGCGCGTTGCGTGTCGAGGAACGCCCGGGCGCCATCGGTCCCGAACCGTTTCGTCAGCATCGCATCGGGCAGGGCCGTGCCGCCGATGCAGCAGAACCCGCCGTTGCGCCCCGACGCGCCCCAACCGGGCACCTGTGCCTCGAGGACCGTGACGCAAACGCCCGCCTCGGCCAGCGTGAGGGCGGCCGACAGGCCCGTGAAGCCCGCGCCGATGATCGCCACATCCACCGCGCCCTCGCCCGAGAAACCCGGCCAGTCGCGGTCGATCCCCCATGCGCACTTCGCGCGGGGCGCTTCGGTATAGGCCCGCGCTTCGTAAAGGTGGCTCACAGCCGCCCGAGATAGGTGCGGTATTCGATCTGGCTGATCGCGGTGGTGAGCTGCGAAATCTCGTCCCGGCGCACGGCGGCATAGATGTCGCGGTAGCCCGGCAGAAACATCTCGTCCGCCACGTCGCTTTCCGCGAAACACTCGACGGCGGTGTACCAGTCCGAGGTCAGCGGGTCCGAGAACTGGCCGTTCTGTTCGTCGAGGGGGGCGGGGAGCGGCAGGTCCGGGTGGTCGAGACCATAGAGCATCCCGCCGAGCACACCCGCGACGACGAGGTAAGGATTGGCATCCGCGCCCGCGATCCGGTGTTCGAGCCGCGCGCCGGGGCCTTCGACCTCGGGCAGGCGGACGGCGGCGGCGCGGTTGTCCATGCCCCAGTCGGGCGTGTGCGGCGCGAAGCTGCCCGGCTGGAAGCGCCGGTAGCTGTTCATATGCGGGGCGAAGATCGCCTGAAGATCGTCCATCGTGTCGAGCACGCCGGCGACGGCCTGTTTCAAAAGCGGCGAGGGGTCTTCGGTGCCCGCGTCGAAGATGTTCTTGCCCTCCGCGTCCACGACCGAGACGTGCACGTGCATCCCGTTGCCGGGGTAGTCGGCATAGGGTTTCGCCATGAAGGTGGCCGACATGCCGTGCTTTCGGGCCACCCCGCGCACGAGGCGGCGGAAATAGAGCGCGTCGTCGGCTGCGGCCATGACGTTGTCGGTGTGGTGGAAATTCACCTCGAACTGGCCGGGGCCGTATTCCGCGATGAGCGTGTCCGGGGTCATCCCCTGATCCCACGCCGCGTCGAGAATGTCGTCGAGGATCGCCTGCGTGCGGTCGAGCACGTCGAGGTCGAAGTTCTGCGCGGTGGGCGAACGGTCCGGCGGGATCGGCGCGTCGTTCATGTCTTCGCGCGGCTTGTAGAGGTAGAACTCAAGCTCGGTCGCGACCACGGGCGTCAGGCCGCGCGCGGCGTAGCGTTCCAGCACGTTTTCAAGCTGACGGCGCGGGGAATAGGGCGCGACCTCATCGTTCTCGTCATGCATTTCGCACAGCACCTGCGCCACGCTGCCGCCCGAGGCCGAGGCCCACGGGACCGGGCGCAGCGACCCGGGGACGGGAAAGAGGTGCCCGTCGGGGTCGCCGATGGCGATGCCGAGGCCGGTATCCTCGACCTCTTCGCCCAGAATGTTGGGCGCATAGGTCGACAGCGGCATCCGCACGCCGCCCTTGGCCAGCTTTTCCTCGTCGTCGCCGGGCAGCCATTTGCCACGCAGGATCGCGTTGATGTCGCACATCATCAGTTCGACGCGTTCAGGGCGCCCGTGCTCGGCGCAGAAGGCCGCGTATTCGTCGAGGAAGTCTTTCATCACATCACTGCGTTTTCTTCGCGCTTGCGGCGGACCACCGCGCGTTTGGTCGAGATCGAGAAGGTGATCACGCCGATTGTTACGAACCCGATCAGGATCGAGGAGAGCGCGTTGATCTCCGGGCTGACGCCCAGCCGCACGGCCGAGAAAATCTTGATCGGAAGGGTCGTGGAGGACGGACCCGAGGTGAACGAGGCGATCACGAGGTCGTCCAGAGACAGGGTGAAGCCAAGCAGCCAACCGGATACCACCGCCGGTGCGATGATCGGAAGCGTTACGCTGCGGAAGGCGTCCCATGGCGTACAGCCGAGGTCCAGCGCGGCCTCCTCCAGCGAGCGGTCGAAGCTGACGAGGCGAGACGACACGACGACGGCTACGTAACACATGGCGAAGGTCGTGTGGGCGAGGATGATGGTCAGCATCCCCCGGTCGAGGCCGACGGCGATGAAGAGGAGCAGGAGCGACAGGCCCAAGATCACGTCGGGCATGACGAGCGGGGCATAGATCATGCCGGAGAACAGCGTCTTGCCGAAGAACTTGCCGCCGCGCACCAGCACGTAGGCCGCCGCCGTGCCGAGGATCGTGGCCAACGTCGAGGAAAACACCGCGACGCGCAGGGTCACCCATGCCGCGTCGAGGAACGCCTCGTTTCGGAACAACTCGCCGTACCATTTGGTCGAGAAGCCCGCCCAGACCGTCACCAGTTTGGATTCGTTGAACGAATAGACCACGAGGATGATCATGGGCATGTAGAGGAACGCGAAGCCGATGGTCAGGGAGGTCGCGTTGAACCAGCTCAGACGTCTCATCCCTCGGCCTCCCGCTGTTTCTCCTCGTTGCGCTGGAACAGCACGATGGGGATCACGAGGATGGCGAGCAGGATCACCGCCACCGCCGAGGCCACGGGCCAGTCGCGGTTCGAGAAGAACTCCTCCCACAGCACCTTGCCGATCATCAGGGTCTGCGAGCCGCCAAGCAGCGCGGGGATCACGAATTCGCCCATGACCGGGATGAAGACGAGGAAACAGCCCGCGATGATCCCGTTGCGCGACAGCGGGAAGGTGACGAGCCAGAAGGCCTGAAACCGGGTGCAGCCAAGGTCTTCGGCCGCTTCCAGAAGCGAGCCGTCGAGCTTTTCCAGCGCCGAATACAGCGGGAGCACCATGAAGGGCAGGTAGGTATAGACGATGCCGATATAGACCGCGGTGGGCGTGTTCAGGATCGTGAGCGGTTCGTCGATCACCCGGATCAGCATCAGGAACTGATTCAGCAACCCCTCGTTGGCGAGAATCGCTTTCCACGAATAGACGCGGATCAGGAAAGACGACCAGAACGGCAGGATGACCAGCATCATCAGCGTCGGGCGCCATTCGTCGGGCGCGCGGGCCATGCCGTAGGCCAGCGGGTAGGCGACACAGAGCGTGAGGAAGGTCGACAGGAGCGCGATGCGCAAGGACGACAGGTAGGCCTTCCAGTAAAGGTCGTCGGTCGTCAGGAACTTGAAATTGTCGAGGTCGAGTTGCGACAGGAAATCCTTGATCCCCGCCCATCCCTGACTGAAGTCGAGGTTGGGGGTATAGGGCGGGATCGCGAGGGCGATATCGGACAGGCTGATCTTGATGACGATTAGGAACGGCACCAGAAACAGCGCGATCAGCCACGAATAGGGCAGGAGGATGAGCGCGGCGCGTCTCATTCCGACAGCACCACGCCCGCCGACGACCGAAAGCCCAGCCAGACGTTATCTTCCCACGTGTAGTCGCGGCGCGATATGCGGCTGGCGTTGGTCATGGTCGCCTTGACCATCTGACCCCCCGGCAATTCCACGTGATAGGTCGACAGGTTGCCCAGATAGCCGATGTCGATGATCTTGCCCTGCATCGCGTTGGCGCGGTCTTCGGGCGGGTCTTGTGTCACGACGATCTTTTCGGGGCGGATCGCGAAGGTGACCTTGGCCCCCTCGGCGATCTCATGTTCGCATTCCGTCACTTTGATCGGGTCCACGCCCTCGGCATAGGTGATTTCGTAAGCATGCTCACCTGTTTTGGCGGCCGTGCCTTCGATCAGGTTCACGTCACCGATGAAGTCGGCGACATAGACCGAATTCGGGGTTTCATAGATCGCGGGCGGCGTGTCCACCTGCTTGATGACGCCCGCGTCCATCACCGCCACGCGGGAGGCGACCGTCATCGCCTCTTCCTGATCGTGGGTCACGATGACGAAGGTGGTGCCGGTCTTTTCCTGAATATCCATGAGCTCGAACTGCGTCTCTTCCCGCAGCTTCTTGTCGAGCGCGCCCAATGGTTCGTCGAGGAGCAGAAGCTTCGGCGCCTTGGCGAGCGAACGGGCCAGCGCCACGCGCTGCCGCTGACCGCCGGAAATCTGGTGCGGCTTGCGTTTGGCGAAGCGTTCGAGCCGGGTGAGGCGCAGCATCTCGTTCACGCGGTCCGGGATCTGCTCTTTCGGCATGTCCGAGCGTTTCAGGCCGAAAGCGATATTGTCGTAAACGGACAAGTGCGGGAACAGCGCGTAACTTTGGAACATCATGTTCACGGCGCGCAGGTTCGGGGGGACGTTCGCCATGTCCTGACCACCGATCTCGATCCTGCCTTCGGTCGGGTTTTCGAAGCCCGCGAGCATCCGCATCATCGTGGTCTTGCCGCAGCCCGAGGGACCGAGCAGCGCGAAAAACTCGCGCTCGTAGATGTCGAGTGTCAGGTCGTCGATCGCGGTGAAGTCGCCGAACCGTTTGGTGACGTTCCTGAACCGGATCAGCGGCACGGCGTCCGGGTCGGTCCACGGCGCGAACACGGTCGTGTTCGGCTTGCTGTTAGGTTCGGCCATCTGTCCCCCGAGGCAGAAAGGAAACCCCCCCGCGCTCTTGGTGGCGCGGGGGGCAGGTCAGGCTCAGGTGCCCGACTTGATCTTGGTCCAGAGGCGCGTCACGACCCGCTGCACGTCCGCCGGATAGGGCGTCGTGGTGAACAGGTTGTCCAGCGTCTCTTCGCTCGGGTAGATCGCCGGATCGCCGATCACGTCTTCGAGCAGGAACTCCTGCGACGCCTTGTTGCCGTTGGCGTAGTAGACGTAGTTCGACGCGGCGGCCATGTTCTGCGCGTCCATGATGAAGTTCAGGAACTTGTGCGCGCCTTCCGGGTTCGGGGCGTCGACCGGAATGGCCATCTGGTCGAACCACATCTGGGCGCCTTCCTTCGGCACGACGTATTCGATCACGTTGCCATTGTCGGCTTCGGCGGCGCGGTCGCGGGCCTGAAGGATATCGCCCGACCAGCCGACGGCCACGCAGATGTCACCGTTGGCCAGCGCCTCGATGTACTCGGACGAATGGAACTTCTGGATGTAGGGCGCGATGCCCGAATAGACCTCTTCGACCTTGGCGATCACGTCGGGGTCGTGGCTGTCGGGGTCTTCGCCGATGTAGTTCAGGGCCGCCGGGATCATTTCAGCGGGCGCGTCGAGGAAGTGGACGCCGCATTCGGCGAGCTTTTCCATGTTCGCGGGGTCGAAGACGAGCGCCCAGCTGTCGGTCGGGGCGTTGTCGCCCAGAACCTCGGCCACCTTGCCGGTGTTGATGCCGATGCCGGTGGTGCCCCACATGTAGTTGATCGCGTATTCGCCGCCGGGGTCGTACTTGTCGGTCCGGGTCGAAACCACGTCCCACATGTTCTCGATGTTGGGCAGTTGTGCCTTGTCGAGCTTCTGGAAGGCGCCGGCGCTGATCTGGCGCTGAAGGAAGGTGCCGGTCGGCACCACCACGTCATAGCCGGATCCGCCCGCGAGCATCTTGGTCTCGAGCACTTCGTTCGAGTCGAACACGTCGTAGATCAGGTCGATGCCCGTCTCTTCCTCGAACTTGGTCAGAAGCTCTTCGTCGATATAGTCCGACCAGTTGTAGACCCGCACCTCTTCGGCCATCGCGCTCCCTGCGATCAGCGCGAAGCTGGCGGTCATGGTCACCCATGTGGTTTTCATTTTCGTCTCCCTTGTTGGACTCTGGTCCGATTTTCGCGTTATTTGATCAAAAGTGACTGTTGTCGGCAAGCCGGTCAAGCGCAAGCCCTTCCGGTGATCGGGGTTGAGACTATCGGCCAAGCCGCCAAACGCAATGGCCAGATGCCTGGCGCCAGAGGAATTGATGTGAACGCTTCGACCGAGAAATTGCCCGACCACGAACGCGCTTACCGGGCGCTGCGCGACATGATCCTTCATGGCGAACTGGCGCCGGGGCAGGCGGTCACGATTCAGGGGCTGGTCGAAACGCTTGGTCTGGGCATGACCCCGGTGCGCGAGGCGATCCGGCGGCTTACGTCGCGGGGTGCGCTGGAGTTCAAGGGCAACCGCCGCGTTTCGGTGCCGGAGATGGACGCGGCCACCTATGACGAGCTTGCCTTCGTGCGCCTGTCGGTGGAGCCGGAACTGGCGCGCCGCGCCGTTGAAAATCTGGACGACACCGCGATCCGCGAGCTCGAGGCGCTGGATGCGCGGGTCGATGACGCCATCGAACGCGGCGACGTGCGCGATTACCTCGAGGCCAATCGTTTGTTCCACACGCGGCTGTATCAAGCGTCGGGGGCGGACGTTCTGCTCCAGATATCCGAGATGCTCTGGCTGCGCTCCGGTCCGTCCTTGCGCGTCATGCTGGGGCGCGCGGGCACAGCCAACCTCCCCGATAAGCACCGCGAGGCGCTGGCGGCGATGCGGGCGGGCGATGCCGATGCCTGCGCCGAGGCGATCCGGGGCGACATCTTGCAGGGGATCAAGCAGGTGACCTCGACCCTCAGCGATGCCGGATGATGACGCGGCCTTCGCGTTGACAGTCCAAAATTTGATCATATTGTGAACGCGACTTTTCCGACCCCCGTTCGCGAACCGGAGCACCCCATGAACAAAATCACGAATCACATGCCCACCGCCGAGCTTCAGGCGATCGACGCGGCGCACCACATGCACCCGTTTACGGCCAACGACGAACTGGCCGCCAAGGGCGCGCGCGTGATCACCCGCGCTTCGGGCGTCACGCTGACCGACAGCGAGGGCGAGCAGATCCTCGACGCCATGGCGGGGCTGTGGTGCGTGAACATCGGCTATGGGCGCGACGAACTGGCCGAAGTGGCGGCCCGGCAGATGAAGGAACTGCCCTATTACAACACCTTCTTCATGTCGACGCATGTGCCCGCCATCGCGCTGGCGCAGAAGCTGGCCGAGCTTGCGCCGGGAGATCTGAACCACGTCTTCTTCGCCTCGGGCGGGTCGGAAGCGAACGACACCAACATCCGCATGGTGCGCCGCTACTGGGACCAGATGGGTAAGCCGAACAAACACGTCATCATCAGCCGCAAGAACGCCTATCACGGCACCTCGGTCGGCTCCGGCAGCCTTGGCGGCATGGCCGGGATGCACGCGCAGGGCGGGATGCCGATCCCCGATATCGTGCATATCGGCCAGCCCTACTGGTATCTCGAAGGCGGCGACATGAGCCCGGAAGACTTCGGCCTGATGCGCGCCCGCGAGTTGGAAGCGAAGATCGAGGAACTGGGCGAGGATCGCGTCGCGGCCTTCATCGCCGAACCGATCCAGGGTGCGGGCGGCGTCATCATCCCGCCCGATAGTTATTGGCCCGAGATCAAGCGCATTTGCTCGAAGTACGACATCCTGCTGATCGCGGATGAGGTCATCACCGGCTTCGGGCGCACCGGCGAATGGTTCGGCTCGCAGTATTACGACATTCAGCCCGACATCATGACCGTCGCCAAGGGCCTGTCGTCAGGCTACGCGCCCATCGGTGCCTCGTTGGTGTCCGACAAGGTGGCCGAGGTCATCGATTCGGGCGAATTCGCGCACGGATACACCTATTCCGGCCACCCGGTCGCGGCCGCCGTGGCGCTCGAAAACCTCAGGATCATGGAAGAAGAGAAGATCGTCGACCATGTTCAGAACGAAGCCGCGCCCTATCTCGCCGAGAAATGGCATTCGTTGGCCGATCACCCCTTCGTGGGCGAGACGACCATCGTGGGCATGATGGCTTCGCTCGCCCTGACCGCCGACAAATCCGTGCGCAAACCGTTCAAGGCGCCCGCCGGCACGGTCGGCTACAAGACCCGCGAACGGTGTTTCGCCAACAACCTCATCATGCGCCATGTCGGTGACCGGATGATCGTGGCCCCGCCGCTGGTCATGCAGAAGTCCGACATCGACACGCTTTACGAGCGGGCGGTGAAATCGCTCGACGAGGCTTATAAAAACGTCAAGGACGCGGGCCTGATGGAAACCGCCGACTGATTTGAGCCAGACGGATCGCCGCTTGGGGCGATCCGGATCGCGCCCGACCCGCCCCCAGGGCGGGCGCGAACGCCCACCCTCGGGCCGGGCGCAATCCGGAGGGCGTTTCTTGACCCGTCTCGACATTCTCACCGCCAATGACCGGCCGGGCGAATACCCGGCGTCTTACTACGCGGCCAGCACCCCGGCGCTGGACCCGATGCCGCCCGCCGAGGGCGACATTCGCGCGGACGTCTGCATCATCGGCGGCGGGTTCACGGGCCTCTCTTCGGCGCTCCACATGGCCCAAGCGGGGCTTCGGGTCGTGGTGCTGGAGGCGCAGCGCGTGGGCTTCGGCGCCTCGGGCCGGAACGGCGGGCAAGTGAACACCGGGCAGCGGCAGGATCAGGACGTGCTGGAGGAGATGGTCGGCCTTGAGCGCGCCCGTGCGCTGTGGGATCTGGCCTGCGAGGCGGTGGAGCTGACCAAGAACTATGCGGCGGCTCACGCCCCGGACGCGGGCTTCGCGCCGGGGGTTATCCACGCCGACCACCGGGCGCGCTATGTGGCCGAGAGCCATGCCTATGTGCGCAAGCTGAACGAGGATTACGGCTACGACAGCATCCGCGCGCTCGACCGGGACGAGCTGCGCGCGCTGTGTGCCTCGGAGGCCTATCACGGCGGCTCCATCGACATGAACGCGGGCCATTTGCACCCGCTCGCTTACGCGCTGGGCCTTGCCCGTGCGGCGCGGGATGCAGGCGCGGTGCTCTATGAGCGAAGCCGCGTGATCCGGGTGCGCGAGGGCGACCCGGCGGTGGTCGAGACCGGGGCGGCGCGTGTGACCGCCGACCATGTGCTCTGGGCGACCAACGGTTACATGGGCCGGGCCGAGCCGCGTGTGGCGGACAAGGTCATGCCGATCAACAATTTCATCGTCGCGACCGAGCCGCTGGGCGATCTGGCGGACGACTTCCTGCCGGGGAACCACGCGGTCGCGGACAGTAAGTTCGTCATCAACTATTTCCGGCTGTCTCAGGACAAACGGATGCTGTTCGGCGGCGGCGAAAGCTACGGCTACCGCTTCCCCGATGACATTGCGGCCAAGGCAGGCAAACCGATGCGTGAGATTTTTCCGCAACTCGCTGACGCACGGATCGACTATGCCTGGGGCGGGACGCTGGGGATCACGATGAACCGGATGCCGCATTTCGCGCGGCTCGCGCCCAACATCTATTCCGCGACGGGCTATTCCGGGCAGGGGGTCGCCATCGCGACGCTGGCGGGCAAGCTGGTGGCCGAGATGGTCGCGGGTCAGGCGGGGCGGTTCGACCTGATGGCCGAGGTGCCGACGCAGCGCTTTCCGGGTGGGGCGGCGTTGCGAACGCCTCTGCTCGTGGCTGCGATGCTCTGGTTTTCGCTCCGCGACAGGCTATAGCGGCGGATTTTCCGATCATCCCCGCGCCTCGATCTGCTGACGGAACGCGCGTGGCGACAGGCCCGTGGCGCGGGAAAAGACGCGGCTGAAATGCGACGGGTCTTGGTATCCCAACGCATAGGCCACTTCGGACACCGACAGGTTGGAATAGGCGAGGTTGCGGCGCGCCTCGCGGATGATTCGATCCGTGACCACGCCGGAAGCCGGGCGGCCCGTGGCCTGCCGCATCACCCGGCTCAGATGCGTGGGCGTGACGGCGAGACGGTCGGCATAGTCGGACACCGCCAGATGCTCGGTGAAATGGGCTTCCACCAGCGCCTCGAACCGGCGCTGGAGCGTTGTGTCCGACGACAGCGCAGCGGGCGCGTTTGCCGCGATGGCCCGTGCGACCAGACCGGCGAGCAAAGCGATCCGCGCGCGCAACACGTGGGCGCGCCCGAAATCCCGCGTCTCGTATTCGTCGAAGATCGCACAGATCGTGTCGCGGATGTCCAAGTTTCCCGGCACCTGCGCGGGGTTCGAAAGGACAGGGCGCAGGCCCTCACCTTCGGCCAGCCATTCGTCCAGAACCTCGCTCGCCACCGTGACGACCCAGCCCTCGGTCCCCGGTTCGAAGCTGTAGGAATGCACGCAGCCGGTGGGCACGTTCACCACCGTATTGTCAGATAGGTCCACTTCGGCATCATCGAAACGGCCCCGCGCGGCGCCGCGATGCAGCATGAGGAACTGGTGGAGCCGCCCGTGCCGATGCGGCGTCAATTCCCAATCATGCAAGGCCGAACGCACCTCGATCGTCTCGCAATGGACGACATCGGGAAGGTCCGAAAGCTCTCCGAACAGGTTGAAGTTGTCAATGCGGCTCATGTTCGATCCGTACCTGTTTCGGACGGGTCGGTCCATTCAAAACGCCGCGGCGCGCGGGCATCTATCGCACAGATACGAGGAGGAAACGCATGACCACCATCAAAACGAAAGTCGGCATCATCGGCGGCGGCCCGTCCGGGCTGCTCCTGAGCCAGCTTCTGGACCTCAAGGGCATCGACAGCGTCGTGCTGGAACGCAAGTCGCGCGAGTATGTTTTGAGCCGCATCCGCGCCGGTGTGCTCGAGCAGGGGTTCACCGATCTCATGCGCGAAGCGGGCGTGGGCGAGCGGATGGACCGCGAGGGCGAGTTTCACGATGGTGTCGTGATTTCGGACAACGGGGTCGAACATCGCATCGACCTCAAGGGTCTGACCGGCGGCGATACGGTGATGGTCTACGGCCAGACCGAGGTGACGCGCGATCTGTATGATGCGCGCGAAGCTCGCGGCGGCAAAGTCATCCACGACGCGGACAACGTGCAGCCGCACGACCTGACCACCGACGCGCCTTATCTGACCTATGAGAAGGACGGGGAAACGCACCGGGTGGACTGCGATTTCATCGTGGGCGCCGACGGCTTCCACGGCGTCAGCCGCAAGTCGATCCCGGCCGATCAGATCCGCGAATACGAAAAGGTCTATCCCTTCGGCTGGCTCGGCATCCTGTCGGAAACCAAGCCGGTGAACGACGAGCTGATCTATGCGCGATCCGACCGGGGCTTTGCGCTCTGTTCGCTGCGCAGTCAGGTTCTCAGCCGCTACTACGTGCAGGTGCCGCTGGACGACAAGGTCGAGGATTGGTCGGACGAGCGGTTCTGGGACGAGCTCAAGGCCCGACTGCCCGAGGATGTGGCGGCGCGGCTGGAGACCGGCCCGTCGATCGAGAAATCCATCGCGCCGCTCCGGTCCTTCGTGTGTGAGCCGATGCGCTATGGCAACCTGTTCCTCGCAGGTGACGCGGCGCATATCGTGCCGCCGACCGGGGCCAAGGGGCTGAACTCGGCCGCAAGCGACATCTACTACCTCTATCACGCCATGATCGCCTATTACGACGAAGGCGACGCTTCGGGGCTGGACAGCTATTCCGAAACCGCGCTGCGCCGGGTGTGGAAGGCCCAGCGGTTCAGCTGGTGGATGACCTCGATGCTGCACCAGTTCCCGGATCACCCGGAGTTCGAGCAGAAGATGCAGGAAACCGAGCTGGACTATTTCCTCGGCTCGGAAGCGGCCCGGATCACGCTGGCCGAAAACTACGTCGGCCTGCCGTTCTAACGCGCCGCGCCACGCACGCAGATCAGCGCCCCCGGCATCGTCCGGGGGCGTTTTCGTTTGGGGGACAGGGGACCATGCGCTAGCGTTTTACTTGACCTATGTCATGGCGACGCACGCCTGAGCGCAGGTATCAGAAGATAACCGCAACAGGAGCTTAAGCCATGTACAAGAACATCCTTGTGCCCATCACCTTCGACGAAACGCGCGACAGCAAGACCGCGCTCGAAATCGCCCACGCGATCTCGGAAGACGGCGCCAAGATCACCGCGCTGCATGTGGTCGAGGAAATCCCGTCCTATGTCGCGCAGTATCTGCCCGAGGGTCAGATGGCCCATAACGTGCAGGACATCGAAGCCACGCTGGCCGAGAAGATCAAGGACGAGGTCGGGGTCGACGTGGTGGTGATCGAGGGTCACGCAGGCCACACGATCGTCGACTATGCCGCCAAGAACGGCGTGGATTGCATCGTCGTGGCCTCACACCGGCCGGGCTTTCAGGATTATTTCCTGGGCAGCACCGCTGCGCGCGTCGTACGCCACGCGCCATGCTCGGTCCACGTGGTGCGCTGAGGGGGCTCTGAGCACCATGGGAGGAGAGGCGGGTCGCTTGCGGCCCGCCTTTTTCGTCCCCACATGCAGCACTCCAGCGAAGGAGGAGCCGCATGATCTGCCCGAACTGTGCCCGCGAGATGGAGCATGTGAACCGTCACGGCGTGACGCTCGACAGATGCGAGGTCTGCGGGGGCATCTGGCTCGATCGCGGCGAGTTGGAGACGTTGATCGAAGCGGTCCGCCCGCCCGTGGTCCTGCCCGACCCGGACCCGCGGCCCGAGCCGCGCCCGGTCAAGACCAAGGCCCCCAAGCCCACACGCCAGCCGCAGGCATCGACGCGCGACCAGCGCCGCCCGGAGAAGCCCGAACGGAAGAAGTCAAAGGGCAAGCGATACCGGAAAAAGTATTCGACCACCGACAAGGTGAAATACTTGCTCAAGGAAATCCTCGACTGAGTTTGACGGGTGTCCGGTCGGTGCTAGGCTTGCCTCAGCCAAGGAGGATTTCATGCCCACCATCGCCATGTCGCAGGATCGCCAGACCGTCCTGACCACGTTCGAAACGACGCCCGGCACGTGTCAGGATCTCGTCGACCTGCTGACCGACGCCTACGAGTCGTTCATCTCGAAACAGCCGGGGTTCATCGCGGCGGGCTTGCATGTGAACGACGCGCAGACCCGGATCGCGAATTATTCGCAGTGGGAAAAGCGCGAGGATTTTCAGGCGATGCTGCGCACGGACGAGATGCGCAAGCGCAACCGCGTCATCAACGACCTGTGCCGCAGCTTCGAGCCGGTGATGTACGACGTGGCGGCGGTGTTCTGACCCGAAAGACCCGGACCTAGCCCGCGCGGCGTTTCGGGGCGGTGCGCCGACCCGTTCGCAGGGCCGGGCGGTCGACGACGCGACGGTGCCGGTCCATCGTGGTCTGAACCGACGTGCGAAGCGGCTGCCCCTGTGCGGTCTGTGGCGGCGTTCCGCGCGGTGCCGTGAGGCGGCGGATCGACCGGAAGGCCCGCGTCATCCATGTGTCGAGCGTGCCGGAGCCGGGACGGGGTCCGGGGCGACCGGGCCGCGCGCGCAGGCCGAAGAAAGCTCCGAGACGGTGAAGCCTCATGTGGCCCTGTCTCGTCTCGCGGCGACGCTCCAGCACGGCCTTCAGAATCCACGAGATCGAGAAGGCCCAGACCCCAAGGCTTTCGTCCCAGTAGACGATGTTGTTGTTCTGGATGAACTGGGCGAGCCAGCCGTCACCGCCGTTCTTGATGTTGGACAGGATCATGACGCCCCAACCCGTGCACCAGATGATCGCGCCGGAGACGAGGTAGAACCGCTTCTCCCACCGCTCGCCCGCGTCGGGCGCGTAGACGAAGAAACAGGTGAACGACATCATCAGGTAAAGCAAGACCGCCGACAGGTAGTGAAAGGCGGGCGATACATCCAGCCCGAGCGCGTGCTGGGTGAAGGTGGTGACCGTGTCGCTTTCGTTCGGGAAGAAGGCGACGCCGATTGCGGCCAGTCCCGCGACGATGGCGATCAGGTCGGGCGAAATCCAACGCCCCCGGTACCGCTTGATCCCGCGATGCACGGCAAGGAAGGTACCGATAGCCACCAGACCCCCGACCAAAAGGTCACGTTGAGTCGTGTGGAAAAAGTCGGATATTGTCGGCTGAACGCGACCGTCAGCGATCAAACCGGCTGCGGCGAGCAGCAGGGGCAGCAGGACACCGAGAAGCCCGAACGCGATCCGAAGTCGGAAAAAGGCGCGGGCGTCGTCCTGAACGTGTATTCGAGGCCATATGTTGGTCATGTCGGTCAATGAGTGGCAGCACTGCCAGTGTATCCTGACCCTGTGTCCGATCAAGGCTTGCAGGCGAAGGACCGGGTAAGGATTCCCTTACCGGTTGTAGTGTTTTCGACAGGTTCAGGACAAAATGTCGCCCGGAATTGGCCGTATTCCGTACCAGATCAGCGCCGGCACCTCACGTAAAGCAGCCCGGATGATTCGCCAAGGATTTGCGCCGCTTAGCGATGTCGACTCGCCGGATGCGGCTAGTCCGAGCCGGCGAGCCGTCAGGACGGATCGTGGCAAATGGAAGGCATCCGAGACGACGACAACCGTTTCGCCGGCTTGCAACATGCGGCGGGCCTCGACGAGGTTCTCGAAGGTGGTGGTCGACCGCGTATCGCGCAGGACGAGGTCTGCCGGCACCTCCATCTCGGCGAGGATACCTGCCGCTACGTCAGCCTCGGCCGGAGGGATGTCACCGACACCGCCCGTGACGATGATCTGCTGCACCTGACCGTCGAGAAGCAGACGCCCCGCGCGTTCCGTGCGCCGTCTCAGCGCGGGCGAGGCCACGCCGCCGGGCCAGACCGCCGCCCCCATGACGATCGCCGTCACTCGGGGTAGAGCTGGGCGCACTGAGACCGGGCGAGGTTGGCTTTTTCCTGAAGCGCGGGAAGCTGGGACCGCAACGCCGCGAGTTGCGCGCGCTGGTCCGCGATGTCGATGGACACGGGTTTCTCGACCGTGCGGAAATCCGTCTTGGTGCATTCATAGGGCTTGCCGTCCTTGTCGCGACATACCCCGGTATAGGTATAGGGCTCGGTCGTGCGATGGATGGCGTAGCCCCGCGCGACGTTGCCTTCGAGTTCCTGAATGCGGCTTTCCGCGGCGCGCAGATCCTGCGTGTTGCGGTAGATGCACATATCCTGCTCGGTGCAGGCGGACAGCACGACAAGGGCGGCGAGAGCGGCGAGAACTGGTTTCATGGGGCCGATCATGCGCCCGGTGCGGGGGGCTGTCCAGTGGGGGCGAGGTCGGCGGGCGTCAGGCGAAACGCTTTGCCGAAACCGCCGTTCAGATGGCCGGCCTCCACCTCGAACCCGACGAAGTTGAAGTCCGCGAAATCGATGTAGAGTTTCGCCTTGGGGTGGGTGGCCAGATAATGCGCGCGCAGGGCGTCGTCCTTTGCCAGAAACCGCGCGGTGCAGTCGAGTGTCAGGCGGGGATGGGTCAGCGGATCGCCCTTGTCGCCCGGCTCTCCGACCAGGAGCGAGGCCTGCGGTGCAGCACGCAGCGCCCGCGTGTGTGCCGAGAGGTCGGAGACGAGGGTCAGGGGCGCGCCGTCCGGGGTCGTGCCAAGGGCTACGCGGGTCACGAAGGGACGTGCGTTCACAAGAACGGCGAGGGCCGCGAAACGGGCGCTGTCGATCAGATCGCGCGCCAGCCTGCGGGCCTCGTCATCGGTCGGGCGGATGGGGTCGGTCTTGGTCATCAGGTCCTCGCGCGTTGATGCACGCGGGCGGGCGCGTCAGATCGACGTGCACTGGCTGGCGCACCAATGGTGTAGCGCGCAAGCCCCTGAATGGAAAGCCGAAGGGTTGGTGGTGCTTATTGGCAGGACGAGATGGCGTCTTCGTGCTTTTCGCCCACGCTCGCCATGTCGAGCAGCAGATCTTCGGTGGTCATGTTGTTCTGCGCGGCGACGGTCGAGAACGCGGTTTCCCAGGCCTCCGACACGTCGGACCCGCCGGATTTGGCGGACAGGAACGTGTCGCCCACCGAGTCGTAGAGCGCGCGTTCTTCCAGCGTGATGTTGCTGTTGAGCGTTGTGGTGGCACAAGAGCATTTGGACGAGCTTGCGCCCATGTCCATGCAGAGTTCCGTCGATCCGGCCTGCGCGGCGGCGGGCAGAAGAGCGATCAGGGCGATAGCGTATTTCATGGCAGCGAGACCTGTTTTCTGAGTGTCGGCGACAAGATTTGCACGGGAATCGGGTTTTTTTGTGGCGCGGGCCAGTGTGGGCACGGCGGGGCTTATGCCGAAGTTGGAACCTTTCAGCGGGGGATTTGGTTTGTGGGGCAGAACCATAGCAATGGAACAGAGACTGGAAGGATACGAACAATGGGTAAAGCAGGTGGAGTCATCCTGGGCCTCGTGGCCCTGGTCGCCATCGCATTCGCGGTGTTCATGGTGGATTTCGACGTGACCGAAGACGGCGCTCTGCCGGATGTCGACGTTTCGGTCGACGGCGGTGAATTGCCGGAAGTCGACGCCGAAGTGGGCGAGGTCGAAGTCGGCACCGCCACGGAAGAGGTCGAAGTGCCGGATGTCGACGTGGACGTCGACACGGAAAGCGCCGAGGTCGAAGTGCCGACCATCGACGTCAATCCGCCGGAAGACGACTCGTAAGACCGATTACGACGATTTCAGAGGCGAACCCCCGTGCCGGTCGGTGCGGGGGTTTTCCGTTGTCGCGCTATTTGCAGCTGTCGCCAAGCGCGCGGTGCAGATCGCCGATCCTGTCGAGCTGGCGTTTGAACGCGGTGAGCTCGATCCCGTTCTGCGCCGCGACCGACTTGACCGATGCGCGCCAGGCCGCAAGCCACGCCTGACCCGTCGAGCGGTTCCTGAGATACCCCGTCGCGACCGCATCGTAGAGCGCGAAGTCCGAGGCCGAGGCCTGTGCCCTGAGCTTCTCGGTCGCGCAGGCGCATTGATTGGCGTTGGTGCCGGGCAGCACCCGGCAGAACGCCGTGATGTCGGCGCGGGCGGTGAACGGAGCGAAGGCGATGAGGGCGGCGAGCAGAAGTCGGGTCATTCCGATACGCTAGAAAAAGCGCGCCCGCGACACCAGTCACATTCGGTAGATCGCGCGCCCCGCACAGGTGGACAACGGGCGGGTTTTCGCCGGGTCACATGGCTTGGAGCGCGCGGACACGTTCGCCCTTGCGCGCCGGGTTCCTGTGGGTCGAAGAGGTCAGGGGCGGGGGCGTGCGCCTCAACCACCGTTGGCGGCGAGCCAGTCGCGCATCCATTGGATTTCCGCTTCCTGCGCGGCGATGACGGCTTCGGCCAGTTTGCGGACCTCGGGATCGGTGCCGTGGGCGAGCACGGCCTGCGCCATCGCCACCGCACCCTGATGATGCGGGATCATGCCCCGGATGAAATCGACATCGGCGTTGCCGGTGAATTCGATGGCCATGTCCCGGTGCATGGCGTCGTTCGCGGCCATATAGGCCGCCGTGGCAGGGTCGTCGGACCCGTGGGACATATGCGCGGAATGGTCCTGAGCGAAGGCCGGGACAGCGGCGAGGACGAAGGCGAGGGGGGCGATCCGTGAGATCATCTGGCGGCTCGTTGCATGGGTTGAAACTGCGCCATTGGTGGTCGCGGCTGGGCGGCTGGCAAATCACGAATGCGTTTCGGGGGAGGTGAGGCGTGCGCGGCGTTTGTCCGTCGCACCGGAGGAGCGCGTCAAGAGTGTGTGGCGCTTTTGTCGGTTGAGCGGGGCGCTTTATGGGGCCGTGTCACTGCCGGGGTCGGCATGGGCGCTGGTGGAAAAGCGCTAGCCTGCCGGGACGGGCAGGCGCTCGCACGGCGGCCTGCGGCCTTGATTCCGTGCGGTTGTTTGCCTTGGGCGTTGCCCGATTGCCAAACTTGAGTGTTGGTTCCCGTAAATCGGATTGGACTTCGCCTCGCCTTAAGGGAGTCGCGCGGGCAATACATCCAAGTCCACCTTTAGCAAGCCATATGCAAAAATTTTATATCCTGCGCTTGTTTATCATTCTTCAAATCTGATGTTAGTTTCAAGATCTCGATAACAGATTTGCACCAGATCATGGAGATATTCAGCCGTTGAGTTATAGTCGATGCAATAAAGTTCAATTCCTCCCATCAGCGCGGCGACAGCTTGTGATGAAAGCTTTGATTTGTCCCTGGGGTAAGCGCCAAGCTCCACGCCATATTCTCCCTTCGGCTTGGAGAAGGCGAGCGCGACACCAGAGTAATTCGGGTGGGCGAATTCAGACAGGCCATCATAAACACCGCGAAAGCCTGGCAATATTTTTTCTACTCGATCAAGGAACCCAATCACGTTCTTGGCTTGGTAGGCGTGGCCTTCCCATCGCGCGCCCAATAAGAGCTTCATCGCATCTTCATCCAAGAAATCACAGTTGTCGTCTTTGACAGCTTTTTGAATTCGTTTCGATAGGTAGTGGTTGGCTGCAACGTTCTCTTGCAAAGCGCGCGCCAAAAGAAGCGCAGATGTGAATCGGTTTGCTTCCAACTCGCAGATCGCTGCTTCTAGAAATTCTAGAGTTCTCCAGTACAAAGCCTCGCGAAAAACGAGAAGCTTGAACACCACCTTTGGTGTTATCGGGCGTGTCGCGGCGGTTACATGGCTAACGCTAGTTTGCCTCAGTTCTGCGAGTAATTCTCGCAGCACTTCTATATCACTAGCATTGGCCACCTGACCGATTGCTCCTACCGAAGAGTTTATCTTCCTCGTCCTTTCCGACCAGCCCGCTGCCCCGGCTTCCCGGCCGTCGACCGCCCTTTGACCGCCTTGTCGCCAGCGGCCTCCACCGCTGCCTGACGCGCCATCGGGTCGTCGGCGACGGCGAGGTCTACCGCTTCCAGACGTTTCACCTCGTCGCGCAGCCGTGCCGCCTCCTCGAACTCGAGGTTCTCCGCCGCCTTGCGCATGTCTTCCTTCAGGCCCTCCAGATGCGCCTGAAGGTTCTGGCCGATGCCGACCTTGTCGACCGTGGCCGTGACCCGGTTCATGTCGGTGTCGCCCGCGTAAAGCCCGGCGAGCACGTCTTCGACGTTCTTGCGGACCGTGGCGGGGGTGATGCCGTGTTCCTCGTTATAGGCGATCTGGCGGGCGCGGCGGCGATCCGTTTCGGCCAGCGCGCGTTCCATCGAGCCGGTGATGCGGTCGGCGTACATGATGACGCGGCCATCGGCGTTGCGTGCGGCGCGGCCGATGGTCTGGATGAGGGAGGTTTCCGAGCGCAGGAAACCCTCCTTATCCGCGTCGAGAATGGCGACGAGGCCGCATTCGGGGATGTCCAGACCTTCGCGCAAGAGGTTGATGCCGATCAGCACGTCGAAGGCGCCCAGCCGCAGGTCGCGCAGGATTTCGATCCGTTCGATCGTGTCGATGTCCGAGTGCATGTAGCGCACGCGGATGCCCTGTTCGTGCATGTATTCGGTCAGATCCTCGGCCATGCGCTTGGTCAGGGTCGTGACCAGCGTGCGGTAACCGGCCTGCGCCACCTTGCGCACTTCGTCCAATAGGTCGTCGACCTGCATCTCGACGGGCCGGATTTCGACCTGCGGGTCCAGAAGCCCGGTGGGGCGGATGACCTGTTCGGTGAAGACGCCGCCGGTGCGTTCCAACTCCCAGTTCCCCGGCGTGGCCGAGACGAAGACGGATTGCGGGCGCATCGCGTCCCATTCCTCGAATTTCAGCGGGCGGTTGTCCATGCAGGACGGCAGGCGGAACCCGTGCTCGGCCAGCGTGAACTTGCGCCGATAGTCGCCCCGGTACATGCCGCCGATCTGGGGGACCGAGACGTGGCTTTCATCCGCAAAGACGATGGCGTTGTCGGGGATGTATTCGAACAGGGTAGGGGGCGGCTCACCCGGCGCGCGGCCCGTGAGGTAGCGGGAGTAGTTTTCGATCCCGTTGCAGAACCCGGACGCTTCGAGCATTTCAAGGTCGAAGCGGGTGCGCTGTTCAAGCCGCTGCGCCTCAAGCAGCTTCCCGTCCTTCTCGAATTCGGCGAGGCGGAGGGTGAGCTCCTTCTTGATGCCTTCGATGGCCTGACGGAGCGTGGGCGTCGGGGTCACATAGTGGGAATTGGCATAGACCCGGACCTTTTCGAGGCTGTCGGTCTTGGCCCCGGTCAGGGTGTCGAATTCGGTGATCGATTCCAGTTCCTCACCGAAGAACGACAGCCGCCATCCGCGATCCTCGAGGTGCGAGGGCCAGATTTCGAGGCTGTCGCCGCGCACGCGGAAGCTGCCCCGGTCGAAGGCGTTGTCGTTGCGGCGATATTGCTGGGCAACCAGGTCTTTCATCATGGCGCGCTGGTCGTATTCCTCGCCCACCGTGATGTCCTGCGTCATGGCGGTGTAGGTCTCGGGGCTACCGATGCCGTAGATGCAGGAGACCGAGGCGATGATGATGACGTCGTCGCGTTCGAGGAGCGAGCGGGTGGCCGAGTGGCGCATCCGGTCGATCTGTTCGTTGATCTGGCTTTCCTTCTCGATGAAGGTGTCCGACCGGGGCACGTAGGCCTCAGGCTGGTAGTAGTCGTAGTAAGAGACGAAATATTCGACCGCGTTGTCGGGGAAGAAGCCTTTGAACTCGCCATAAAGCTGCGCCGCGAGCGTCTTGTTCGGGGCGAGGATGATGGCGGGGCGCTGCGTCTCTTCGATGATCTTGGCCATCGTATAGGTCTTGCCGGTGCCGGTCGCCCCCAGAAGCACCTGATCCTGCTCGCCGTTCTTGATGCCGTCCGATAGCTCCGCGATGGCCGTGGGCTGGTCGCCCGCCGGCTTGAACTCGGTGTTCATGCGGAACCGGATGCCACCTTCGAGCTTGGGTCGGGCGGTCGGGGCGACGGTGGGCGAGGTGAGGGGGCTGTCGGGCATGGGAGACTCCTTCGGCCCACACAGTTGTTCTCTTTTTGCCCTCATTCAAGGGCCAAGGGGGCACCGATCTGCGCCCTGCTGACGGGTTTTGTCGGGAGCGGCGTGCGCGAAAGTCACAAATCGAACAATCGGGCCGAGCAAATGAGACTGAACGGAACGGTCCGTTGACACAATACAGCCTTTGGGCGAGTCTGGGCCAAACAAAAGAGGCATCAGAAGATGTCGAGCAGACAGGCACATCCCGCGACGGCGGCCCGAACGGGTCCGCCGCCGCCCAGCAATGAACAGATGCTCACCTTGGGCAAGCTGTCTTTCCTTGCGTCCTACTGCCCGCTGCATCGGACCTATCCCGGCCATGTGCTTGCGTCGATCTTCATTCCGGCGGTCAACAACGGCTGCGTGCGGTTGTTCGAGAACGAAGACGGCGCGACGGCGGCGGCGCTGATCTGGGCCCGTCTGAGCGACGAAGTTTCGGCGCGGATGCTGCGGGACGGCATCGCACCCACGACCGCCGAATGGGCGGCGGGCGATACGCTTTGGTTCATCGATCTGCTCGCGCCGTTCGGGCATGGCCGCGTCATCGCGCGCGAGATTGCGCGCCATCCGCCCGACGTGCCGTTCTATTTCGCGCGGCTCGACCGGCAGGGCCGGGTGAAGAAGGTGGTCGAAGGCGACCGAAACCGGGGCAAACGCGGGCTCGTGCGCGCGCATTTCATGGATGAGGCCGCCTGATGGGTTTCCCGCGCCCTTCGACCGGATCGGTGACCGAGGATACCGGCGTCGTCGGCGGCAACCTCGTTGCGAACGGGGACATCAATTTCCTTGCGGGCAGCGATGCGGGGGCGTGGACGCCCGGCACCCTGACCGGCAGCTACGGCACGCTCGTCATCAATTCGGACGGTGTCTGGACCTACACCGCCGACAATTCGCAGCCCGCCATTCAGGCCCTCGATACCGGCGACACGCTGACCGAGGTGTTCAACGTCACCTCCACCGGCGGCAATTCGACCGTCACGATCACGATCAACGGTCTGGACGAGCCGCCATGTTTCACGCGCGGCACCCTGATCGACACGCCCCACGGGCCGCGCCCCGTCGAGGATTTGCGGGCAGGGGACGAGGTTCTGACGGTCGACATGGGGGTGCAGCGCATCCTCTGGGCCGGGTCCAAGCGGATCGACCTGAGCGGGGTCGCCTCCGACGCAGGGTTGCGCCCGATCCGTGTGACCGCCGGGTCCATCGCGCCGGGTGTGCCCAAACGCGACCTGCTGGTGTCGCCGATGCACCGCATCCTGATCGACGGGCCGGAGGCGCAGCTTTTCTTCGGCCAGCCCGAGGTTCTGGCGGCGGCCAAGCATCTTGTGAACGGCGATACGATCTATGTCGATCCGCAGGCCGAGGTCGAATACATTCATCTGTTGTTCGCGCGGCACCAGATTCTGACCTCGGAGGGGCTGGTGAGCGAAAGCTTCTATCCCGGCGGTGTCGGATTGTCGGCCTTCGACATCGAGGCGCGCGAAGAGGTGTTGTCGCTGTTTCCCGAGTTGCGGACCCTTTCGGGCAGCTACGGAAAGACCGCGCGCGACGTGCTCAAGCGACATGAGGCCGATCTTCTGGGGCGCTGTCTGGTGCCGCAGCCGATCCTGCATCCCGTCCTCAGCCCGCGCGCGGCCTGAAACCGAATCATCTCCCCCGATCTGGCGAGTGGTCCGACCCCCGAAAGTCCCGTATTTTTCACATGACCCGATTGAAATGTGCCCCGTTCGCCCCGTCTGACGAACGGCCCGAGAGCGGTCGTTTTCCCAACTCCAGAAGTTAAGGAACTCTTACCACCTTAGGGAGAGTTTAATGAGAATTTTGTCGCTTAGGTTGTAGATTTTCGTTGCGTCCCTCTCCTCCGGGTTGTTACCTTGGTCTTGCAAGCAGCAGACCGGCTGTCGGCCTCGACGAACACCCACCCCACCCCTCGCTCCCTCGTCGGGGCCGGCAGTCAACTTTCAGTTTCCCTCCCAAGGCGGGTGCCTTTGCCCTTGCGAAGGCCCCGCCTTTTGTTCGATAAAACAGGCGTTCCGATAGCCAATCCGTGAGGCAGACATGCGCGCCCGCATCTACAAACCCGCCCGCAACGCGATGACATCCGGTCAGGCCCGCACGAAGCAGTGGGTTCTGGATTTCGCACAGGACGAGGCGCGCGAGATCGACCCGCTGATGGGCTGGACGAGTTCGTCGGACACGCAAAGCCAGGTGCGCATCCGCTTCGCCACGAAAGAGGCGGCGGTGGAGTATGCCAAGGAAAAGGGCATCGACGCCGTGGTGATGGAGCCGCACAAGCGAAAGGCCAACATCCGCCCCGGCGGCTATGGCGACAACTTCGCCACCAATCGTCGGCAGGTCTGGACGCACTGAGCGCGGACAGCTCCGGGCAAGGCAGGGCGGCCGGTTCGGTCGCCCGTTTCATTTTCGGGATCAGCACATGACCATCACGCACCTCGTCACCCATTCGGGCGGCTTCCATGCCGATGAACTTCTGGCTTCCGTCGTGCTGACACGCCTGTTTCCCGAGGCGGCACTGGTGCGTTCGCGCGATGCGCCTTGGATCACGCCGGGGGCGGAGCGGATCATCTACGACGTCGGGCGCGCTTATGATGCCGAGGCGGGGATTTTCGACCACCACCAGCGCCCGGCGCCCCTGCGCCCGGACGGTCGGCCCTATTCCTCGTTCGGGCTGATCTGGGCGCGGTTCGGGGCCGACTATCTTGCCGCGCTCGGGGTGCCTGAGGCGGACTGCGCGGGTGTTTTCGCAGGCATGGACGAGGGTTTCGTCCTGCCCGTCGATCTCTTGGACAACGGTGCCATCGCGCCCTCGGTCGCCGGGCCGTTGGCCGGCCTGACGCTTCCGGTCCTGCTCGAAAGCCTGAAACCCGCCTTCGACGACCGCTCGCCCGAGGCCGACGATGCGGCGTTCCATGCCGCGCTTCCCGTCGCGCGGGCCTTCGTCGAGGCCGAGGTCCGGCGGCTGTCCGCCAAGGCGCGGGCCGAGGGCATTGTGCTTGCCGCCATCGCCAAGGCGGGGGCGTCACGGGTGCTGGACCTGCCGATGGGGATGCCGTTCCGCTCGGCCGTGGAAAAGGCGGGCGCGGATCACATGCTGTTCGTCATCCATCCGCGCGACGGCGATTGGGCCCTGAACACGATCCGGGTGGGGGCGGACACGTTCGAAAGCCGCGCCGATCTGCCGGAAAGCTGGGCCGGGCTGACCGATGCGGCACTCGAGGCGGCCTGTGGCGTGCCGGGCGCGAAATTCTGCCACAACGCACGCTTCATAGCGGTGGCCGAGACACGCGAAGCGGTGCTGGCGATGGCCGCGATCGCGGTGGCCGAAGCGACGCGGGCCTAGATTTCGAAGAACGCGCGCACCGCGGCTTCGAACTCGCGCGGCTTTTCAGCATGGAGCCAATGACCCGCACCGGGGATCTTGGCCTGCCTGGCTTCGGGAAACAGCGCCTTGATCCGTGCGCGATGCTCAGAACGCACGTAATCGCTGTCGGCCCCCGCAAGGAACAGCACCGGGCCGTCATAGGTGCCCGAGACCTCGGGAAACCCGGTGATCTTCTTCATCTCGCGTTCCAGCACGTCGAGATTGAGCTTCCACGCCTTGCCCCGCACGTCGAGCGACTGAAGCAGAAAGGCGCGCACGGATTTCTCTTCGACCGCTTCGGCCAGTGCCGCATCGGCATCCGACCGGGTGTCGAGCGCGGCAAGGTCGAGCGCCTGCATCGCCTCGATCAGGTGCGACTGGGTGTGCGCATAGGCGACCGGCGCGATGTCGGCCACGATCATCCGCGCGACCTTGTCCGGGTGGGCGAGGGCCAGCACCATCGACGCCTTGCCGCCCATCGAGTGACCGATCACCTGCGCCGTGCCGCCGATCTCGTCGATCACGCGGGCCAGATCATCGGCCATCGCGGGGTAATCCTGCGTCTCTTCGCGCGGGCTGTCGCCGTGGTTGCGCATGTCGACCGTCACCACGCGCCGGTCTTTGGCCAGACGCTTTGCGATCACGCCCCAGTTGCGGCCCGATCCGAACAGGCCGTGGACGATCAGGATCGGCGGGTGGGAGCTGTCCTCCCCGAATGTTTCCATCGCGAGCATGCCTTCCCTTACCGCGCGGGCGTTGTGGCCGAAAGACCCTTCGCATAGTGTCGCGCGGAAAGGCGGGGACATGGACCTACACGAACGCGCAGAGCGGCTGGCAAAGCTGATGGAGGAGCGGCTCGACATCCGGGGCGACGGGCTTGCGACCAAGACCCGCCGGGCCGGGCGGCGAATCCCGCGCTGGGTGCGCCGGGAACTCGACGTGCTGGTCGAGGCACTGGAGCGCGTCGATCACCCAAAGCTCGCCCAGCAGGTCGATTACGCTCGGATCGAGACCGGGACCAGGCGCGCCGAGGGCTGGCTGGAAAATGTCGATGCTTGGGATCGGCGCAAGAGCGTTCTGATCCACTGGCTCGCGGGCAACGCCATGAACATCCTGATCGTCATCGCCATCGCGCTCGCCCTCATGGGATGGCGCGGCCTGATCTGACGGTCCGTCTTCTCTGTTTTCCAAATACTTCGGGGTGCTCGAGGGGCTGGCCCCTCGATCCGCCGCGACCCGCCAGTGGCGGGGCGTGGCTGACAATGCGCGGGCGGCCTTGGCCGCCCGCACCGCCTGATTACAGGTTCGGATAGATCGGGAAGGCGTCGCAGAGGGCGGCGACCTTGGCCTTCACCGTCGCTTCGACCTCGCCGTTCCCGTCCTCGCCATTGGCGGCGAGCCCGTCGACCACTTCCACGATCAGATCCGCGATCTGGCGGAACTCGTCTTCGCCGAAGCCACGGGTGGTGCCCGCCGGGGTGCCGAGACGGACGCCCGAGGTCACCATCGGTTTTTCGGGGTCGAACGGAATGCCGTTCTTGTTACAGGTGATATGCGCGCGGCCCAGTGCCTTTTCGGTCGCGTTGCCTTTGACGCCCTTAGGGCGCAGGTCGACGAGCATGACGTGGGTGTCGGTGCCGCCCGTCACGATGTCCAGACCGCCCTTCATCAGTTGATCGGCCAGCGCCACGGCGTTGGCGCGCACGGCTTTCTGGTAGGTCTTGAACTCCGGCTGAAGCGCCTCGCCGAACGCCACGGCCTTGGCGGCGATCACGTGCATCAGGGGGCCGCCCTGAATGCCGGGGAAAATGGCCGAGTTCACCTTCTTGGCGATCTCTTCGTTGTTGGTCAGGATCATCCCGCCGCGCGGCCCACGCAGGGTCTTGTGCGTCGTGGTGGTCGCGACATCGGCATAGGGGAAGGGCGAAGGGTGCTCGCCCGCTGCCACGAGACCGGCGAAGTGGGCCATGTCGACCATGAGGTAGGCGCCGACCATATCGGCGATCTCGCGGAACTTGGCGAAGTCGATCTGACGCGGAATGGCCGAACCGCCCGCGATGATGAGCTTGGGCTGGTGCTCTTTCGCCAGCGCCTCGATCTCGTCGTAGTCGATCAGGTTGTCCTGCTTGCGCACGCCGTACTGGATCGCGTTGAACCACTTGCCCGACTGGTTCGGCGGGGCGCCGTGGGTCAGGTGACCACCGGAGGCGAGGTTCATGCCGAGGATCGTATCGCCCGGTTTGATGAGCGCGTTGAACGCGCCCTGGTTCGCCTGAGAGCCGGAATTCGGCTGGACGTTCGCGAAATCGCAGCCGAACAGTTCGCAGGCCCGCTTGATCGCCAGGTCTTCGGCCACATCGACGTATTGGCAGCCGCCGTAATACCGTTTGCCGGGGTAGCCCTCGGCATATTTGTTGGTCATCACGCTGCCCTGCGCTTCCATCACGGCGGCGGACACGATGTTCTCGGATGCGATCAGTTCGATCTCGTCGCGCTGGCGACCAAGCTCGCCTGTGATCGAGGCCCAGATCTCGGGGTCGCGGGAGGAAAGCGGCTCGGAAAAGAAGCCGGGGGAGCGGATGTCCTTCATGGCATGTCTCCTTGGGACTGTCATCTGCCGGTCACATACGTCGATTCCGGGCATGCGGAAAGGTCTCGGGCGACATGAACGGTCAAATTCGCGGCAAATCTGGCGCTGACCGGAAACTTGTGTTTCTTTCGGAAGCAAAGCGGCACCCGAGGAAACGGGCCGGGACAGGAAGGGCAGGAGATGGGACCGAAACTCGCCTTTACGGCATCGGACGGGCCGAGTGCGCAAAAGGCGCTCGCCGATCTGTCCGCGCGCTACGGCAATGCCGCGCCTGCCGAGGCCGATGTGATCGTCGCGCTGGGTGGTGACGGGTTCATGCTCCACACCTTGCATACGACGCAGGAACTGGACGTGCCGGTCTATGGCATGAACCGGGGAACGGTCGGCTTCCTGATGAACGAATTCGCGCTCGAAGGGCTGGAAGAGCGGCTGGGGGATGCCGAGCTCGAGGTCATAAACCCCCTCAGGATGCGCGCGACCACGACGGCGGGTGAGGTGGTCGAGAAACTCGCCATCAACGAGGTGTCGATGCTGCGCGCCGGACCGCAGGCGGCGAAGATCGCGATCTCGGTCGATGGGCGGCAGCGGCTGGCCGAACTGGTCTGCGACGGGTGCCTGATCGCGACGCCCGCCGGGTCGACCGCTTACAATTACTCCGCGCACGGCCCGATCCTGCCGATCGGGGCGGACGTTCTGGCGCTGACCGCCATCGCGGCGTTCCGGCCCCGACGCTGGCGCGGGGCGCTTTTGCCCAAGGACGCGGCGGTGCGCTTCGACGTGCTCGACCCCGAGAAGCGCCCGGTCATGGCGGATGCCGATAGCCGGACCGCCGGGGTGGTCACCTCGGTCGAGGTGACGAGCGCCTCGGACATCCGTCACAAGGTGCTGTTCGATCCCGGTCACGGTCTTGAAGAACGGCTGATCCGCGAACAGTTCGTCTGAGGCTCAGGTCGGGTTCGTCCAGCTTTCGCGCTTGCGGTAGATCGTCGAGGGCGACACGTCGAGCACCTTGGCCGCGCGGGGGACCGAACCGCCCTCGGCCGCGATCGTCGCCTCGATCACCGCGCGTTCCACGTCCGCCAGCCGCTTGCCGACGAGCGAGCCCAGACCGTTGATCGCGGGCACGTCGCTGGCGCGGCCCGGCACACGGCGGGTGTTGCCGACATGGTGCCAGATCAGTTCCTGCGGCAGGTCGCGCCGCCCGATCACATCGCCCGCCGTCAGCAGAACGCCGCGCAGGGTCGAGACCAGTTCGCTCAGGTTGCCGGGCCAGGGATAGGTCGACAGGACCGCCATCGCCTCGCCATCCACGCGGGGGGGCGTGCGGCCGAGTTCGCCGGAAATCTCGTCGATTTTGGCCATGAGGACGCGCCCCAGATCGCCCTCGCGTTGCCGCAGCGGGGGGAGTGGGAAGGTGATGACGTTGAGGCTGTAGAGCAGATCCTCGCGCAGCCGGTTCTCGGCCAGCGCCTGTGTCGGTGATCGGGTGAGCGTGACGATGACGCGCACGTCATGGGTGGGTTCGTCGGCGTCGCGCGACACGATGGGAAGGAGTCGTCCCTGAAGGCCGCGGTCGAGTTCGTCCAGCCGGTCGACGATCAGCGTGCCGCCCTTGGCCCGGTTGAGCGCGCCGGTGCTGCCGCGCGCGAACATCGCCTCGACGAACTGGCCGCCGTCGAGCGCGGAGCAGTTGACCGTGATGCAAGGGCCCTCGGCGCGATGGGAGCCGGCGTGGATCGCCTGTGCGAAACGGGTCTTTCCCGTGCCCACCTCGCCGTGGATCAGGACCGGATCGCAGGCCTTGGCGACCGCTTCGATCTTGCGAAACAGACGGCGCATATCGGGGCTGTTTCCGATCAGCCCGTGCGGCGGGGTCACCGTCGCCTGAGCCTCGGGCGGGGCGGCGACCGTCGCTGGGGCCGTCGCTGGAACCGGGTCCGGCATCATGTCTTCGGTCACGTCGAAGACGCGGTCGGACAGGCGCGGGTTCAGGGCCGCGCGCACCGTGCGGGTGAGCCGGGCCGAGGAAAACGGGTGGAACAGGCAGTCGTCCGCCCCGGCGCGCATGGCTTCCGCGGCATCGTTGATCTCTTCGTTTTCCGCGATCACCACGATCCCCGGCGCGTGTTGCGCCTTGCATTGGCCGAGATAGGGGATCAGCGATTGGTTCGACAGGCGAAGCGGAAGAACGACGAGTTCCGGCTTGTGTTCGAGGCATTTGGACTGCGCCTCGTCCAGCGAATGCGCGCGCACCACCCGGCATCCGGCACGTGCGAAAGCCTCTTCGCCAAAGAACATCGCGGATTCCGGTGTGCTCAGAACGAGGGCCAGAGCCAACGGCACCCGCCCCATTGCCGACCGCGAAGGGTCGAGCGCATTATCTGCACTTTCTTCCAAAATCGCCCTCAAATCCGCGCGCTAAATATGCGAAATGCGTCGCGCCATATGCAATCTGGCAAGAATCCGCAGCGGAATCCACCCTAACTAAGGCGTTAGGATGGTTAATATCGCACTGTTTTTCTGTGCTTGGGTTATACTTTCGCGTATCCCAGCGTCTCCAGCGCCTCGCGGATTTCATCGAGGATGGCAGGATCGTCGATGGTGGCGGGCATCTTGAATTCCTTGTTGTCCGCGATGGACACCATGGTCGCGCGCAGGATCTTGCCCGAACGGGTCTTGGGCAGGCGATCCACGACCACCGCCGATTTGAACGCCGCCACGGGCCCGATCTTGTCGCGCACCAGCTTGACGCATTCGGCCACCACCTCTTTCGGGTCGCGGTTGCAGCCCGCGTTGAGGCAGAGGAACCCGAGCGGCAACTGGCCCTTCAGTTCGTCCGTCACCCCGATGACCGCGCATTCGGCCACGTCGGGGTGAGAGGCCAGAACCTCCTCCATCCCGCCGGTCGAAAGCCGGTGGCCCGCGACGTTGATGACGTCATCGGTGCGCGCCATGATGTAGAGGTATCCGTCCTCGTCCATGTAGCCCGCATCGCCCGTCTCGTAATAGCCCGGGTAGGTGTTGAGATAGCTTTTGCGGAACCGCTCTTCGGCGTTCCACAGCGTCGGCAGTGTGCCCGGCGGCAGCGGCAGTTTCGCGACGATGGCGCCAAGCTGGCCGGGGGGCAATTCGTTGCCGCCTTCGTCCAGGATCTTCATGTCGTAGCCCGGCATCGGCACGGCGGGAGAGCCGAGTTTGGTTTCAAGGAGTTCGATGCCCACGGGGTTCGCGACGGCCGGGTAGCCAAGTTCGGTCTGCCACCAATGGTCGATCACCGGAACGCCAAGCTGATCCTGCGTCCAGACGATGGTGTCGGGGTCCGCACGCTCGCCCGCCAGATAGACGGTCTTGAGGCAGGACAGGTCGTATTTCTTGACGTATTCGCCCTTGGGGTCTTCGCGTTTCACGGCGCGGAAGGCGGTCGGCGCGGTGAAGAAGGACTTCACGTTGTGCTCGGAGATCACGCGCCAGAAGGTGCCTGCGTCGGGGGTGCCGACCGGCTTGCCCTCGAACACGATGGTGGTGTTGCCGTGGATGAGCGGCGCGTAACAGATGTAGCTGTGACCCACGACCCAGCCCACGTCGGAGGCGGCCCAGAACACGTCGCCGGGGTCGACGTTGTAGACGTTCTTCATCGTCCAGTTCAGCGCGACAAGGTGCCCGCCGGTGTGGCGGATGACGCCCTTGGGCTGGCCGGTGGTGCCGGAGGTATAAAGCACGTAAGCCGGGTGGTTGCCCTCGACCGGGACACAATCGACCGGATCGGCGGCGCAGATGTCGTTCCAGTCGAAGTCGTAGCCGTCCTTCATCTCGGCGGCGAGCGCATCGCGCTGGAGGATCACGGTGAAGTCCGGCTTGTGGGTCGAAAGCTCGATGGCCCCATCGAGGAGCGGTTTGTAAGGCACGGTGCGGTTCGGCTCGAGCCCGCAGGACCCCGCGATGATCGCCTTGGGCTGCGCGTCGTTGATCCGTGTGGCGAGTTCGTTGGAGGCGAAACCGCCGAAGACGACCGAATGGACCGCGCCGATGCGCACAGTGGCGAGCATGGCGACAAGTGCCTCGGGCACCATCGGCATGTAGATGATGACCCGGTCGCCCTTGGTCACGCCCTTGGCGGCGAGGCCCCCGGCGAGTCGCGCGACCTTGTCCTGCAATTCGGCGAAGGTGATCTTGTCCTTCGCCCCGGTGATCGGGCTGTCGTAGATGATGGCGACCTGATCGCCTTTGCCCGCTTCGACGTGGCGGTCCACGGCGTTGTAGCAGGTGTTGACCATGCCGTCCGAGAACCATTCGTAGAGGTTGTTCCCGAGGTCGAAGAGCGCCTTGGAGGGGGTCTTGTCCCAGTCGATCGCCTTGGCCGCGTTCATCCAGAACCCTTCGGGGTCGGATTGCCACTGTGCGTAGACTTCCTGATAGGTCGACATGAAAACCTCCTCCGCAAACTGTCTGCCGAGGTGGTAGTGACGTCACGTCGCCGTCGCAAGCCTGTTGGCGGTAACCTGCGACCATATGGCGGGAGAATTTGCAGAAATCAGCGCAAGCGCCCTGCAAATTTTTGCAAAGACGCGGCGGTTTCGCAGTTTCGGGGCCTATGTGGCGTGAGTTTGCAAAGTCGGACTTCGCAACCGGAGAATCGCGCCCGCTTGACAGGGGCGAGACGGCGCGGCTCAAATCCCCACATTGCACCATCGCATTTCAGGCAGTCATTCGGGGGATCACATGCAACGTCTGATCGTATTTCTGGGGGCTCTTTTCGCCGTGTTCGCCGGTCCGGCGCGGGCCGATTGGGTCTCGGGCAAGGGGCAGGGGATCGAGGGGTATTATGCCACCGAGTGCCCGATGAACCATCATAAGGGCACGGGCGATCCGTTTTCCGTCTGCTTCTCGTTGTCCTGCGAGGGTGGGGACGAGCTTGTCGCCAATATCTACGTCGAGAAATGGGATGCGCTTTCGCGGCTCGACCGGTTCGAGGTTCTCATGATCCCCGATGGCGGGCGGGTCGGGCAGTTCGACATGAGGCTCAGGGATGAACGGGTCTGGTCGGCGCCGTTCGAGTTTCGCCATGTCGACTGGCTCGCGGACATGAAGCGCGGGTCCGCCGCGACCCTGTCGATGATGCTCGCGCCGGATCAGGAGGATCGGAAGTTTCCGGTGACCCTGCGCGGGTCGACCAAGGCGCTGACCTTCGTGGTCGAACAATGCGGGTTGCCGGATTTCGCGGCCCAAAGCGTGCGCCTGCGCACCTTCGACGACCCCGAGGCGGCGGTGCGCGACGAGATCGAGCGCGATTGTCACCGCCAGCGCGGCACCGTGACCTATCAGGAGGGGTTCCGGACGGACCGCGATCTGAACGACGACGGGCTGATGGATGTCGAATTCAACTATGGCGCGGCGGTCTGCGACACGGCGCCGTCCTATTATTGCGGATCGGCGGGCTGCACGGGGGCGCTGTTCGTGTCGCATCCCGACGGGCGCAAGATCCGCGTGCTTCGGACCAACTATTTCGAGGTGACCAAGGGCGAACCGGGGGCGATCCAGATCAGCTACCACGGCAGCGCCTGCGGGAAGGCCGGGGTTGAGCCGTGCTTCAAGCATTATCAGGTCGACTATTTCGACCTGATGCCCATCGACCTCGACTAAAGCGGGGGCCAGTCGACTTCGCCCGCGCGGGCCAGCCCCTCGCGGGTGAAGCGGTAAAAGACGGCGCAGGGGCCTTCGCTGTCCGGGGCGCATTCGCTTTCGTGGCGGCGAAAGACCATGCCGCCTTCGACGGTGCGGAACCCTTCGGCGATGCCACGGAAGGCTTGGACGAAGCCGCCGCCTCGGGCGAGGTGGATGGCGACCTCGCAGCCCGCCCAGCCGCACCAGGCCGAGCCGATGGGGCCGCAGTTGGCGGTGCCGTAGTTCACGACCCAATCCATCTGACCGTCGCCGTCGAAGTCTTCCTGCCGGGTGAAGCCGTCGTTCATCACGGCGGCGCGGCTGTGGGTGTCGATGCAATAGGCCGTCACTTCGTCGCGGGCGGCGCGGTCGGGGTCGCGGGCCGGGGCGATCTCGGCCTGCCAGCAGGAGGCGAGCGCGTGGTCGATGGCCTCGCGGCTGCCCTTGAGGGACAGGTGGTCGTGCCAGAGGTAGGTGTCGGTGAAAAAGGTCAGCGCCCCGGACGTTCCCGCTTGCAGGGCTTCGATCCCCGCCCGCCACGCTGGGCCGGAGAGGCCCTTGACGTAACGCCCGTCGCCCGCCGCCGTGAGCCGCAGATCCCAGATCTGGCGCCCGTCCACATCGACGGCAAGGCCGATGTCGCCCGGTTCGTCGAACCCTGCGATGGAGGCCGCGATCAAAAGCGGTTCGCCCGGCACGCATTCCAGCGACAGGCAGTTGTGGACGCCCATGCCGGGGTTTTCATAGGGGCAGATCGCGGCCCCGGTGACGCGGGTGATGGGATTGTCGGGAATGACGGTCCATTCCCGCGACTCGGACAGGGCGGGCACCGCTGCGAGCGGGGCGGCGGCAAGGGTCAGAATCGAAAGCATCCTGCGCATTCGGACAGGTTAGATCGCTTGGCCCGCTCTGCAAACAGCGAGAGGCACCCGCAACCGTCTACGACTTTAGTCGTATTGTTCCGCTATCTTTCGAAGGTGCGGCATATCCTTTTTGCGTTTTGCGAAATGTGAGCCTCCGGGCAGGCGGGTTTCTTGAAAACGGACGCAAAAACAGGGGCTTCCTGCGCGGTCGTTAACCGGGCGGTTCAATTCCATGTTTCTGGATTGTCCAATGAAATTAGACACTTGCACTCGAATCGGGGCGCTTCGAAAACATGAGCGCAAAAAGCATAAATTCTTTCACCATCGCAGGTTGTCCCCCTGTCCTTGCCACAATCTTGCCAAATTCCTTGTCGACACTTTTTGCATTGAGCAAAGGTAGAAGCCGTTCGATCGGTCAGGTTACAGGGTCCAATTTTAATCAGTTTCGCAGCGGTCGGCGCTTCTCCAGACAGATAAATCATCGGGTTCCGCCCTTCGTCCGACGAACATGCGTTCGGCCGGCCGGACCCGGTGCCACCGAGACCGAGGCACGAAAATGGCTGATGCGACAATTACCGCAACGCCCTATGACGGCGACCTGCTTACCCTCCAACTCTTGTCCCCGGACGTGACGCATGTGCTGGCGGACTTCGGCACCCCGACCACGCAAACCCTGAACGACGATGACGGCTGGCTTTCGGATGCGGATGACGGGATCGCGACCTTCGGGGGCGACCCGATCGATTATATCGGTTCGGGGACGGCCACGCCCGGTGTGGACGTCGGCGGCTTCATCGTGCCGCTGGGCACGTCGGTTCCGCTCGTCGCCTTCGAGGCGGGGGGACAGATCTATTTCCACTATCCCGAGGGCCCGCCGAACCTGTTGTCCGCCGTCGCGCTCGTCACCAGCCTGTCGCCCGCGCCCTATGAGGTGTTCACGCCGCTGTGCTTCGGCGCGGGCACCCTGATCGCGACCGCCGAGGGCGAGGCGCGGGTCGAGGATCTGGGCCCCGGCGACCGGGTGCTCGATGCCTTCGGCAAGGTGCACGAGGTGATCTGGCAGGGTGGCCGCGTGCTCGACATTCCCGACGCGCCGGATTTCGAGAAATGGCGGCCTGTGCGGGTGCGCGCCCATGCCTTCGGCCCCGGTTGCCCGGCGCGCGACACCTTCCTGTCGCAGCAGCACCGCGTGTATTTCGAACATCCCGGCCTGACCGTGCCCGACGGCGCGCATGGCGCGTTCGCCCCGGCCCGGCAGATGGTCAACGACCGCTCCGTGCGCATCGCGCGGGGGCGGGCACGGATGAAGTATCATCATGTGCTCTGCGCCGAGCATGTCGTCCTGCTCGCGAACGGGATGCCCGCCGAAAGCCTGTTTGCGGGCGCGCTGATCTGGGAGATCGCCGAGCAGATGCCCGAGGCGGTCCGCGCCCGCCTGCCCGAACTCGCTCGCACAATGAAACCGGCCGCACCCGATATGGGCGCAACCCAGTCGGAAGACCTGAGCGACACCCTGGCCGACAGCTCCCCGCTCCTTGGGGCTGGCGGTGGCCGGTCCGAACCGGACTGGTCGCACGGGGTTCGTATCCGACAGGGATTTCAGGCGGCCTGACCCCTGGCCCGTGCGACCTGCGCGGGCCAGGGACCTTCCCTGCCGTCACCAAGGGGGTGGCCCGCGTTGCACCCCGTGCGCCAAGCGTGCATGACTCGGGGCACTGATCCGGAGGTGCCCGATGCGATTCATGACGCTCATTCTTGGTCTGTTCGGCCTGTTTTCCATGCCCGCCATCGCGCAGGACTGGAGCTTCAACCCGGATATGCAGGGCGAGGTTCAGGCGGTGGCCTGTCCGCTCGACGATGACGAGACCGGGAATTACCTGTGCCTCATGGTCGGCTGCGAACCGGAGCAACCCCTGCGCTGGCGTCTCGTGGCAGCGGGGGGCAATCTGCCGGACCCGCTGCGCATCAATATGTTCATTGACGAAGAGCCTTCGGGGTTCCTGTCGCTCGGTCAGCTCCAGTCGGACGTCCCGTTCGACTTCGTGGCGCAGGTCGATCCAGAGCGCGACGTTCGCCTGCTCGAGGCGCTCAGGGCGGGCGGCGGGGCGATGATGATCCTCGACCCGGAAGGCGCTGCGATCGAACGCCCCTTGTCGCTGCGGGGCAGCGGCAAGGCGATCGCATCGGCGATGGAGGCCTGTCCGATGCGCGCGCCCGCGGTCGCGGACCCGGTGGCGACGGTGCTGTCGTCGCTGGAGGCGGAGTGCAAGGATCTGGGCGGCGTGCTGGAAATGGTCGGAGGGTTCGAACGGTCCGAGGATCTGGACGGCGACGGGCGCGACGATCTCATCATCGAATATGGCGGCGCGCCCTGCACCACGGCCCTGTCGCTGCATTGCGGGTCAGGGGGCTGTGTGTCCGACATCTATATGGCGCGCGACCGGGGCTACATCCGGGCCTGGTCCGACGTCGTGCGCGACGTGCTGAACGAAGAGGGGCCGGGGGTGGCGATCTCGGTTCACGGTTCGGCCTGTGATCTGGCAGGCGTGGAAAGCTGCGTGCTGCGGGTGGACCTGTCCGGGGACACGCCGCAGGTGGTCGAAACCATCGCCGGGGCCGATGCGGACGCCCTCATCGAAGCCCTTGGCGGTGTCGGCCCCGTGGAGTGAGCCGCGCGTCTGCGCCCTAGCCGTAATGCGCCACAGGCGTGCCGGCGATGGCCGACATGTTCAACAGCCCCCGTGCCGTGATGGAGGGCGTGACCACATGCGCGCGGTTGCCCATACCCATGAGGATCGGCCCGACCTCAAGCCCGCCGGCTTTCATCTTGAGCATGTTGCGCACGCCCGAGGCGGCATCCGTATTGGCGAAGACCAGCACGTTCGCGGGCCCTTCGAACCGGGCACCGGGGAACATGCGTTCACGCACGTCGACGTCGAGCGCGCTGTCCACATGCATCTCGCCCTCATAGGCGAAGCTGCGCGCCTCGCTGTCGAGAATGTCGAGCGCCCCGCGCATCCGGCGCCCCGTGTCGCAGTCGAGGTTGCCGAACTGCGAATAGGAACACAGCGCCACCTTGGGGGTCAGGCCGAAGCGTTTGACGTGCCGCGCCGCACCGCAGACGCTTTCCGCGATCTGTTCGGCGGTGGGTTCGGGGTGAACATGGGTATCGGCGATGAAGAGCGGCCCGTCTTGAAGGATCATGAGCGAGAGCGCACCGACGGGATGGTATTTCTCGGCCCCGCCGCCAAGGATTTCTTGCACGTATTTCAGGTGCCACAGGTATTGCCCGAAGGTGCCGCAGATCAGGCTGTCGGCTTCGCCGCGATGCACCATGATCCCGCCGATGGCGGTTGTGTTGGTGCGCATGACGGCGCGGGCGATGTCGGGGGTGACGCCGCGCCGGGCCATGATGGCATGGTAGGTTTCCCAATAGTCGCGGTAACGCGGGTCGTTTTCGGGGTTCACCACCTCGAAATCCGTGCCGGGCTTGAGCGGCAGGCCCGCGCGGGCGAGGCGGGTTTCGATGACCTCGGGGCGTCCGATGAGGATCGGCGCGTCGGTCGTTTCCTCGAGCATCGCGTTGGCCGCGCGCAGCACGCGCTCGTCCTCGCCCTCGGCAAAGACGATCTTGCGTTCGGCGGTGGCGGCGGCTTCGAACACGGGCCGCATGATAAGGGCCGAACGGAACACCGAACGGTCGAGCCGATCTTTGTATTCGGCGAGGCCGGGCAGGGGGCGGGCGGCGACACCCGATTCCATCGCGGCCTTGGCGACCGAACTCGCCACGACGCCCATCAGGCGCGGGTCGAAGGGTTTCGGGATCAGGTAATCCGCGCCGAAGGTGAGTTGCTCGCCTTTGTAGGCGGCTGCCGCCTCGGCGCTCGTCGTGGCGCGGGCCAGCGCCGCGATGCCTTCGATACAGGCGATCTGCATCTCGTCGTTGATCTCGGTCGCGCCGACGTCGAGCGCGCCCCGGAAGATGAACGGGAAGCACAGCACGTTGTTGACCTGATTGGGGTAATCCGAGCGGCCCGTGGCCATGATCGCGTCCGGGGCCACTTCGCGCACGAGGTCCGGCATGATCTCGGGCGTCGGGTTGGCGAGCGCGAAGATGATCGGGCGGTCGGCCATTTTCGTGATGTGCTCTTGCTTCAGCACGCCGGGGCCGGAGAGCCCGAGGAACAGATCCGCGCCCGCGATCACGTCGTCGAGCGTTCGCAGGTCCGTCTTTTGCGCGTAAGCCGCCTTCTGCGGGTTCATCGAGGCTTCGCGCCCCTCGTAGACCAGCCCGTCGATATCACAGAGCCAGACGTTTTCACGTTTGACGCCGAGTTTCAGGAGCATGTTGAGACAGGCGATGCCCGCCGCCCCGCCACCCGTTGAGACGACCTTGATATCCTCGAACGCCTTGCCGGCCACGCGCAGCGCGTTGGTGGCGGCGGCGCCGACGACAATGGCGGTGCCGTGCTGGTCGTCGTGGAAAACCGGGATGTTCATCCGCTCGCGGCACAATTGTTCAACGATGAAACAATCGGGGGCCTTGATGTCTTCGAGGTTGATCGCGCCGAAGGTGGGTTCCAGCGCGCAGACGATGTCGGCCAGCTTCTCGGGGTCGCTTTCGTTCACTTCGATATCGAAGCAGTCGATGTTGGCGAACTTCTTGAACAGAACCGCCTTGCCCTCCATCACCGGCTTCGAGGCCAGCGCGCCGATGTTGCCCAGCCCTAGCACCGCCGAGCCGTTGGAGACGACGGCGACGAGATTGCCGCGCGCGGTGTATTTCGACGCCGTGACCGGATCGTCCTTGATTTCAAGGCAGGCTTCCGCGACGCCGGGGGAATAGGCGAGCGACAGGTCCCGCCCGTTCGCCATCGGCTTGGTGGCGCGGATTTCAAGTTTTCCGGGTTTCGGATATTCGTGATAATCCAGCGCGGGGTGGCGGGCGTTCTTGGATGTATCCTCGGCCATGCGGCGTCCTCCTGAAGATGGTTTAATGTTAAACCACTTTCCGTCGCGCGGGGGATAGCCGATCACGCGGGGTCAAGGCAAGTGTCGTCGCGATTCGCCTTGCGCGTGGCGTAAATCCCCCCAAACTGGACCATACGGTCAAAGGAGGCGCCCGTGTCAGAAAATACGGTGTCGGAGAAATCCCTGTTGGACGAGGCCAAGGGTGTCTGGCCCAAGGCCTATGCGCCCTATTCCGGGTTCCGGGTGGGGGCCGCGATCCGGTCGCCCTCGGGCCGGGTGCACCTTGGCGTGAATGTCGAAAACGCGGCCTATCCCGAAGGCACCTGCGCCGAGGCGGGTGCGATCGCCGCGATGATCGCGGCGGGCGACACCGAGATCGCCGAAATCGCGGTGGTGGGCGATGCGCCCGATCCCGTGACCCCGTGCGGCGGCTGCCGCCAGAAGATTGCCGAGTTCGCGCGCAAGGGCACCAAGGTGACGATGGGCACGCTCGACGGTGGCGAAATGGTCGTCACCATCGAAGACCTGATCCCCTGGGCCTTCGCCAAGGCGCAGATGGAGGGGAAATGACCCGCGCCTTTCTTGTGGTGCTGGACAGCGTCGGGATCGGCGGCGCGCCGGACGCGGATGCGTTCTTCAACGACGGCACGCCGGACACGGGGGCGAACACGGTCGGCCATATCGCCGAAGCCTGTGCCGAGGGCCGGGCGGACGACGGGCGCGAAGGGGCGCTGATGATGCCGAACCTCGACCGGCTCGGCTTGGGTATGGCGGTCAAGCTCGCCTCGGGCCTGATCGCGCCGGGTCTGGGGGCCGAGCCGTGGGGCGCGTGGGGCGCGGCGACCGAGGTGTCCAAAGGCAAGGACACACCATCGGGGCATTGGGAGCTTGCGGGCGTGCCGGTGCCCTTCGACTGGACCTATTTCCCGGATGCGGAACCCGCGTTCCCGCCCGAGATCACGGCGGCGATCTGCAAGGCGGCGGGCGTCGACGGCATCCTCGGCGACAAGCACGCCAGCGGCACGGTCATTCTGGACGAACTGGGGGCCGAGCACATACGCACCGGCCTGCCGATCTGCTACACGAGCGCGGACAGCGTGCTCCAGATCGCGGCGCATGAGGAGGCGTTCGGGCTGGAGCGGCTCTATGCGTTGTGCGAGGCGATTGCGCCGATGTTGCATGAGCGGCGGGTGGGGCGCGTGATCGCCCGGCCTTTCCTTGGTGACGCCGAAACGGGGTTCGAGCGCACGGTGAACCGCCGCGATTTCGCGCTGGCCGCCCCCGAGCCGACCCTTCTGGACTGGGTCTATGACGCGGGCCGCCCGATGCACGCGGTCGGCAAGATCGGGGACATCTTCGCGCACCGGGGCGTCACGGATAACGCCAAGGGCACGGACGAGGCGTTGATGGAGGCGTTGATCGGCTTGGCCGACACCGCCGAGGATGGCAGCCTGACCTTCGCGAATTTCGTGGAGTTCGACTCGAAATACGGGCACCGGCGCAATGTGGCGGGCTATGCCCGTCACCTCGAATGGTTCGACGCGCAGTTGCATCGGTTCTTCGACAGGATGAAGCCCGGTGATCTGGTGATTTTCACCGCCGACCACGGCAACGATCCGACGTGGGTCGGCACCGACCACACGCGCGAACGGGTGCCGGTGCTGTGTCACGGGATCGGGACACGCAAGTTGGGTCAGATCGCCTTCGCCGACGTGGCGGCGAGCGTGGCGGATCACCTCGGGCTGAGTGAGCGCGGGGCGGGGAGGTCGTTCCTGTGACCTTGCCCGAAGAACTTGCCGACGCGATCAAGCGGATGCCCAAGGTGGAACTGCACCACCACATCGAGGGTGCGGCGCCGCCGGCCTTTGTGCGGGGGATGGCCGCCGAGAAGGGCTTGAACATTTCGAACATTTTTGATGAGCGTGGCGCCTATGATTATGCCGACTTCTTGCAGTTTCTCGATGTCTATGAACAGGCGACCAAACCCCTGACCAGCCCGGAGGATTACGGGCGGCTGACCGTCGCGGTGCTTGAGGAAGCTGCCAAGGACAACGTGATCTACCTCGAGACCTTCATCTCGCCCGCCTTCTGCGGGGGCGGCGACGTGGCGGCGTGGAAGGAATACCTGCACGCGATCCGCGAGGCTGCGGCGACGGTGCCGGAGGTGACGCTCAGGGGCATCATCACGGCTGTGCGCCATTTCGGCCCGGACGAAGCCAAGCGCGCGGCGATCTGCGCGCAGGAGACGGTGGGGTCGTTCATCACCGGCTTCGGCATGGGCGGCGATGAGAACGCGGGCACGTTCCGCGATTTCACCTATGCCTATGACGCCGCGCGCGAGGCGGGGCTGCGGCTTACCACCCATGCGGGCGAATGGGGCGGACCCAAGGTGGTGCGCGAGGCGATCGAGGTTCTGAAGGTCGAGCGGATCGGGCATGGCGTGCGCTCCATCGAAGATCCGAAGCTGGTGGATTATCTCGCGGCTTCCGGCGTGGTGCTGGAGGTCTGCCCGCAATCGAACGTCGCGCTGGGCGTCTATCCGTCGACCAAGGCGCACCCGATCCAGAAGCTGCGCAAGGCGGGCGTGACGGTCACCGTGTCCACGGACGATCCGCCGTTCTTTCACACCACGATGACGCGGGAATTCGAGGAATTGGCGCTGGCCTTCGGATGGGACGTTGACGATTTCCGCGCTCTTGGCATAACCGCCGCCGATGCCGCATTCTGCGACAAGGCCACGCGCGCCGCCCTGAAGTCGAAACTGGAGAAATTCGTTGCCTGACCATCTGACCGTCGTCGAACACCCGCTCGTGCAGCACAAACTGACCATCATGCGGGAAAAGGAGACGTCGACGGCGGTGTTCCGGCAGTTGCTCAGGGAAATCTCGCTTCTGCTCGCCTATGAGGTGACGGGCGATCTGGCCATGACGACCAAGGTCATCGATACGCCGATCACCGAGATGGACGCGCCGACGCTCAAGGGCCGCAAGCTGGCGCTGATTTCGATCCTGCGGGCGGGCAACGGTCTGCTCGACGGGATGCTGGAACTGATCCCTTCGGCCCGCGTGGGGTTCGTGGGGCTTTACCGCGACGAGGCGACGCTGGAGCCGGTGCAGTATTATTTCAAAGTGCCCGAATACCTCGACGAACGTGTGGTGATCGCCGTCGATCCGATGCTGGCCACCGGGAATTCGTCCGTCGCGGCGATCGACCTTCTGAAAAAGGCCGGGGCCAAGGATATCCGGTTCCTGTGTCTGCTGGCGGCACCCGAAGGCGTGGCGCGCATGAAAGAGGCGCATCCGGACGTGCCGATCATCACGGCGGCGCTGGACAAGAAGCTCAATGAAAAAGGGTATATCGTGCCCGGTCTGGGCGATGCGGGCGACCGGATGTTCGGAACGAAATAGCCTGTTTCCAATATCTTGACTGAGATTTAGGGTTTCACCCACTGGACAGGCCAAAATCCATCCGCCATGGTGAACCCTAAATCTAGTGTTGGGGGACACGGTATGAAATTTTTCAAGTATGCAAGTGCCTTGGCCATCGCTGCCACGATGTCCGCCGGAGCCGCCCAGGCCGTCACGCTGGCGCAGGGGGCCAAGCCCCGTGAAACGCCGCCAGCCGGATACAAGGGCGATGTCTATGTCGACAGCCGTGGATGCGCCTATGCCCGCGCCAACGTGGGCAGTGCGACCAACTGGGTGCCGCGCCTTTCGCCCAACCGGGGAGAGGTGGTCTGCGGTCTGAACCCGACCTTCGCGGCCGGAAATGCACGCGGTTCGGTCCCCGCGCCGATCGCGCCGCCCCCGCCGGGCGACGTGGCGACGGCCGCCGCCGCTGCCCCTGCGCCGAGCGCACCGACCACCCAGACCCTGCGTACGCCGAGCCCGGCACCGTCCCCCACCAACGTGTCCGCCGCCCCGGTCCGCCCGGTCGAGACCCAGCCGCGTCAGGCCGCGTTCCAGACGACCACCGGCCTGTTCGCCAATCTGCCGACGCCCAGCCCGGCGCCCGAGCCTTCGAACCTGTCGGCGGGCCGCAACACGTCGAGCGGCACCGATCTGGCGGTCGCGCCGTCGAACAACCGCCGGATGGAAGTGACCTGTCCCGGGACCACCGGCACGGCCCGCGTGATGATCGGCGGTCGTCAGGTGAACGTGAACTGCGGGGCGAGCGCCACGCAGCCCCGGCTCTACACGGTTCAGCACACGAACGGCTACACCACCGAACTGGTCGCGACCCCGGCGCCCGTCGTGATGGCGCAGGCCGCGCAGGTCGGCACCTATGGCCAGTACCGCCCGTCGGTGCGCGCCACCCCCTATGGCGCCGTCCCGGTGATCCCCAACCCGCCGTCGCCGCGCGTCACGGTGAATCATCCGACCTATCAGGTCTATGCGGCCACGCCGGACAAGCGCGCGCTGACGACCGCGCCGCGCATGACGATGCAGGACGCTAATATCACCTCGACCTACCGCGTGCCCCATGCGGGCGAGAGCTATGAGTCCTATATCGCCGACAAGGCGCGCGCCCATGCGCAGTCGGGGATCTTCTACGAATACGGGGCCGAGCTTCAGGCGCGCCCGCTGCCGTCGCCGTTCCCGCAGACCGGGGCCGATTATTCGATCAACGGCTATGCCGTGAACCCGCGCTATTCCGGTGTCGAAGTGCCGGACGTCTACAATCCGCGCGTGCGCTATCACCGGGCACCGCAGGTCCAGTCGGACAACACGGTCTATTCCAACCCGCCGGTCGCGCGCGCCACGCCCGCACCCACCGTGCCGGAAGGCTACCGCGCCGCCTGGGACGATGACCGGCTCAACCCGAACCGGGGGCCGCGCACGATTCAGGGCGAGGTGGATATGGTTCAGGTCTGGACCAACACCGTCCCGCGCAGGCTTATCACCGTCCCGCGCTGATCGGGCCGAGACGCGACATCGAGAACCCCGCCCAAGTGGCGGGGTTTTTCATGTCTCGCAGATGCTTTGCAGGCTGACCCAGGACGCGTCGGGGAGGAGCGGCTCCGCCGCCGTGACCGGAACCGGGTCGGCCTCGATCAGGGGCAGCGTGGTCTCGCCCGACGGGTCCAGCGCATAGGCATAGGGTGTGGACCTAAGGCCCGCCGCTTCGAACGCCGTCAAGAGCGCGTCGTTGTCGAGCGGTTCGGCTTCGGCGGTCAGGAGGTGGCGGGCGTAGTCGTCGAGGACGGCGTCCGAAACCTCGCCCGTCGTCAGAAGCTTCGCGGTAGTCATCAGGCCGGCATGGTCGAGAAGCGCACGCATCGGGTCGGTCTGACGCGCGCGCAGGTTCTCGGCGAGGATGAAGCCGGCGACCACGTCGGGCTCGTTCTCGTCCACGATCAGGTCGCGGTTCACGAGGATGATGCTGCCGGGCACGACACGTGCGGTCGCGACCCCGTCGAGAACGACGAACACGCGCGTGCGGCCCGTGCCGAGGACACGGCGCGCCAATTGGTCGAGGGCGGACTGGCCGCTCCCGTCACAAGGGGCGCCCGAGACGCGGCGGATGCGGTTCATGAGGCGGTCCCCGACCTCGGTCCGGGTGGCATCGGGAAGCAGCGCGACGGTCTGGCGGGTCAGCGTTTCCGGCACCCAGACCAGCGTGGCCGTCACCAGCGCCGCCGCGACGGCCCCGGTCAGGACGAGCCGCACGCGCCCGCTGCGCGGCCTGCGCCGCGCGATGGCTTTGCGGATACGCTCGATCGCCGCGATCATGTCGTCATCCGAAAGCTCCAGTTCCTCGGCCTCGTCGGCGGCATCCGAGGGCGCGTAGAGGGCGGGGCGTTTCGAGGGGTTCGTGCGGTGGACGGCGGCGAGCGACCAATGGGCGAGCGCGCGTTCGGCGGTGTCGGTCAGGGTGAGCGTGGCATCCCCGATGGACACGACCACTTCCACCCGCTGCGCCGTGGGATCGGCGCGCCAGAGGCCGGAGGCTTCGAGCCTGTCGTATTCCTTGAGGGCCGTCATGGGGGCCTGCCGCTGCTCATCTTGTCTGTTTTGCGCAGGATACGCCCCGGCGGCGGTTTTGCAAAGCGGTCGCTCACAAGCGGGGTGCGCGCGGGCGCGCACGCAGGATTTGCGCCGCCCCGGCAAGGCCGGGCCGTCGCGGTGGCACGCGCCGATGGCGCGTCTGGAGGACCAGTCCTCCAGACCTCCTGAAGTATTTCGGAAACGAAGAAGATCAGGCGCGTCGGCGTGCGAAGATCAGGATGATCCCGCCGATCAGGCCGACGAGAAGGTAGTCGATGAGGGGGATGCGCGCGACCTCTTCCAGCCGGGTCCAGCCGCGATCGGCATAGACGACGAGCGTCGCTGCGGTGATTGCAAGGCCGAGGATCCAGCGGGCGCGGCGCGACAGGCCCAGACCGTGCATTTGGGTGACGACTATGAGGGCCGCGAAGCCGAAGGCGAACATCGGCCAGAAATCCTGACCGCCGACCACCGCGACGATCACGCCGTGGACCAGCACTGTGCCTTCGAGCACGAAGGTCCACCAGCGGTTCGTGTGGACGCGGGTGAAGATGAAGCTCGCCTGAATGAACAGGAGGAAGGTGTAGAAAAAGCCCCAGATGTGGCCCCAGGTCACCTCCATCGGATGATACCAGTAGGTGAAGGTCACGGCCCAGGCGAAGTAATAGCCGTGGCTGCGGATGAGGAACGGGCGGGTCGCCGCGAACCACGATTTGCCCGCGCCGAAGAAAAGGCCGCGTCGGGGCGCTTCGATCAACAGGACGAGCACGAGGACGAGGACGACGGAGCCTTGCGAATACATGACCGGGACGTCCTGTGCGAGGCCGTCGTAGAAGAGCGCGGTCTGGAGCGCGTGGAGGGCCGCGAAGACCGCCGTTCCCGCGAGTGCGACCCAGTTGAGCGGGTGCATCGTCGCGCGGTTCCTGAGCCGGTCGCGGTTGGTCTGAGCCCACCAGATGAGGCCCCAGATGAAGGCCTGATGCGCGAGGTATCCGCCCCAAGCGGTCGCGCGGCTCCAGACATCCGGGTCGGGGCGTTTCCACAGATACCAGTTGTAGCCCTGATCGGGCGGGAACCGGACCTGCGCGATGAACGGGTGCAGAAGCTGGATGGCGAGGGCCGCGAGCACGGCGAGCGCGACGGACAGCGCAAAGGGGCGGGCGATGGCGGGTGGCATTCTGTGTCCCGGTCTTTCTTGCGACTACGCCACGTCGGGCGCGGCGGATCAACCCGGATCATCGCTTTGCCCAATTTGCGGGCAGCCGGGCGCCCGGACCGTCCTGAGGGTGCGGGAAATTTGCATAGGCGGCGGGGCTTGCCTAAAACCGAGGCAACGGTCTTGCGGGCCCCGACGCCGCAGGACAGCGTGAGGCCATGGAAGGCGCGGATCCGGGCATGAACTACGACAAGATCGACAAGAAGGCCCGCAAGGTTCTGCAAAGCAACGACCGTGGGCTTTACACGGTGCCGACCAAGGGGCTCTATCCCTATCAGTGGAACTGGGACAGCGCCTTTGCCGCCTGGGGCTTTTCGGTGTTCGATGCCAAGCGCGCCTGGGCCGAGTTGGAGACCCTGTTCCAAGGCCAGTGGGACACCGGAATGGTGCCCCATATCGTATTTCACAAGCAGAGTTTCGGCTATTTCCCCGGCCCCGACGTATGGGACATCAACCGGGTGCCGCATACATCGGGGATCAGCCAGCCGCCGATCGCGGCGACGATGGCGCGCGCGGTCTATGAGGCCGACAAGCGATATGGCCGCATCCATATGGAACTGCTCTACGGACGGCTGGTGAGTTGGCATCGCTGGTGGATGAAGAACCGGGTCGAGAACGGCATGGTCTGCATCACCCACCCATGGGAAAGCGGGCGGGACAATGCGCTCGACTGGGATGCGGCGCTCGTCGGCGTGGATACGAGCGAGGTGGGCGAATACCACCGCTCCGACACGGATCACGTCGATGCCTCGATGCGGCCCTCGAAACTCGACTACGACCGCTATGTCGCGCTGTTGCAATTGTCCAAGGCGACGGACTGGAACGAAAAGGTCATCGCCGACAAGAGCCCTTTCCGGGTCGCCGACTGCGGCATGACATTCATGTTCCTGCGCGCGTGCCGTGACCTCCTCCATATCGCGGCGGAGTTCGACATGGGCACGGACGAGATCGAGGGGTGGATCTTCGACCTCAAGCAGGGCGTGAAGAGCCACTGGAACGAGGCGCGGGGGCACTATGACAGCGTCAACGTCAAGACGGGGGCGTTCACCAACACGCTGACATCGGCCAGTTTTCTGAACTGGTATGCAGGTATTCGCGACGACCGGCAGCTAAAGCATCTGCACCGCATTCTGGATCAGGTGCAGTACGGCATTCCGTCGCTCGATCCCGACCATCCGCATTTCGACGAACTGAGGTATTGGCGCGGGCCGGTCTGGGGGATGATGAACGCGATCATCGGTATCGGGCTGGCCGAAACCGGGCATACGGTTCTGGCCGAACGGTTGCGCAAGGATACCCAGAAACTGATCGCGGAGCACGGGTTCTACGAATATTTCAACCCGGTCGACGGCGCGGCGGCGGGGGGTGGCGAGTTCACGTGGACGGCCGCGATCTGGCTGACCTGGGCCAGTCCGCATGCCAAGGGGCGGTTCTAGGCCGTTAGGCGAATCTTCATGCGAAGGTGCGAAGCCTGACTGGAATGGCACGGTGACGTGCGGCGTTTCAGGTCAGGCTTATGCGGTTTCTCAACAATCTGAGCATCTCGAAAAAGATGCCGATCATCATGGTCCTGCTGGTCGTTCTGTCGGCCAGCGTCTCGGGTGTGCTTCAGGGGACCGAACAGAAGGCAGCGCTGCTGGATGGGGCGACGGCGCAGTTGGAGGCGATTGTCGACACCCGGGCCGAACTGATGGCGCAGGCGACGCTGAACGCGGTCCTGCATCTTGACGGGCTGGTCGAGGGGCCCGCGACCGCGGCACAGGTCGCCGCGCTTCTGAACGGTGTCGCGATGCTTGGGGCGGATGCCGAGGCGCGGTTGACCGAGGCGTTCGTCACGGCGAACCCCTATCCCGAAGGCGAACGTGCGGAGTTGCTGGAGCCTGCGGCGGCGGGGCTTTGGGCCTATGGCGGCGCGCACAAGGTGTTCCACCCGCAGGCCCGGACCTTCGCTTCGCACTACGATTTCCTCGACGTCTTCGTGGTCGCCCCGGACGGGCGGGTGATCTACTCGATGAACAAGGGTCCGGATTATGCGACCAACCTCGTGACGGGAACGCAGGCCGACAGCATTCTGGCGCAGACCTTTCAAACCGCGATTGCGGCGGGGGCGCGCGCGGCGGAGGTGCCTGTGGGCGGCCGCTTCGGCCCCTTTCACGGCGATGTCGCGACCTTCATCATGCGTGGCGTGACGGGCGAGGATGGATCGATCCTCGCCTATCTCGCTGTCCAGCCGGATACGCAGGTGTTTTCGACCATCGCGAACGACCCGAACGGGCTGGGCGAGACCGGGATCGTCTTCGTCGTCGGCGAAGACGGAACGTTTCGTTCCCGCTCGCGGTTCGACGCCGGGTTCACGGTGACCGATCCGGTGGCGGCTGGCCCGCAGATCGACGCGGTGCTGGGCGGCGCGACCGGCGCCCAACTGGGCACGGGTCAGGCCGGACAACCGGCGCTGATCGCCTATCGCCCCCTTGGCGGTGCGACGCCGGGTTGGGGCGTGGTGGCCGAAAAGGACATGGCGGAAATCCTCGCGCCGACCCGCGATCTCATGATCCAGATGGCGATTCAGCAGGGTCTAGTCATTCTCGGCGTTTCTATCGTCGCCGTCCTCTTTTCGGCGTCTCTGGCGCGCCCCCTGCGCCGGGTGACTGGGGCCATGGCCGAGATTTCCGAGGGCGCGCTGGACACCCGCGTGCCGGATGTTGCGCGGCGCGACGAAGTCGGCCAGATCGCGAACGCGCTTGAAAGGTTCCGTGTCGGGCTGATCGAAAACGACAAACGGCGGTTCGAGGGTAATTTCCGGTCGGCCGCTTTCGACAACAGCAGCTCCGCGATCATGATGACCGGGCTCGACCAGACCGTCATGCATGTGAACGCGTCGCTGTCGAACATGCTCAAGCGGTATGACACGGCGTTCCGGGCCACGGTGCCGGGCTTTTCCTCGGACGAGATCGTGGGTCGCTCGATTCACGATTTCCACCCGCCCGCGATCGAAAACCGCGTCGAAACGCTGCTGCGCGACCCAGCGAACCTGCCCTATAGCGCCGACATCGCTTTTGGCGACGTGCGGATCACGCTGACGATCACGGCGGTCTACGACATTGCAGGCAAGCACATCGGGTTCGTGACCGAATGGACGGATGTGACGGAAGGCTACATGAACCGTGCGCTTCTGCGCGCGATGGAGGCCAATCAGGTCAAGGTCGAGTTCACCGCCGAGGGGCACTTGCAGCGGGCCAACGATGTCTTCGCAACGACGATGGGCGTGACCGCGCCGGTCGCCGCGCGATATCGGACGGTGGAAGACCTGTCGCCTGCGCTGGGCGAGACGCTTGAAAAAGTCCGCGCGGGCGAAGCGGTGTACGGACGGTTCGAACTCGACAGGCCCGATGGCACGCGGTCGATGATCGACGGATCCTTCGCGCCGGTCAACGACGGGAACGGACGCTTGATGCGGATCGTGCTGGTGGGCAACGACGTGACCGAGGCGACGCTGGCGATGCGTGACAGCGAAGAAAAACGGCTGGAAATGCAGGAAAATCAGGCCCGGGTCGTGGACGCGCTGCGCGAAGGTCTGGAAGCTCTGGCCGAGGGCGATCTTATGACCCGGATCGACGAGGCCTTTACCGAGGATTACGAACAACTGCGCAACGACTTCAACAAGGCGGCCGACAAGCTGCTGGAGGCGATGCGCGGCGTGATCGAAAACGCCGATCTCATCACCGGCGAGGCGGCCGAGATTTCCACCGCCGCCGACGACCTGTCGGCCCGGACCGAGAAACAGGCCGCGACGCTGGAGGAAACCGCCTCCGCGCTCGATCAACTCACCTCGTCGGTGCGGTCGGCGGCCGATGGCGCGACCCATGCCAACGAGATCGTCGACAAGGCCCGCGAGAACGCGGAAGCCTCGGGCGAGGTCGTGCGCGAGGCGGTGACGGCGATGGGCGAGATCGAAAACTCGTCGACCCAGATCTCCAAGATCACCGGCGTCATCGACGATATCGCCTTCCAGACCAACCTTCTGGCCCTAAACGCGGGCGTCGAGGCGGCCCGGGCTGGCGAGGCAGGGCGCGGCTTCGCCGTCGTCGCCTCGGAAGTGCGGGCGCTGGCGCAGCGGTCATCCGATGCCGCGCGTGAAATCAACGAGCTGATTTCGGCCTCGGGCGGTCAGGTCAAACGCGGCGTGGACCTCGTCGGACAGGCGGGCGAGGCTCTGAAAGGGATCGTCGAAAGCGTGTCGGAAATCTCCAAACACGTCTCCGAGATCGCGGTGAGCTCGCGCGAGCAAAGCTCGGGCCTTGCCGAAATCAACGCGGCGGTGAACCAGCTCGATCAGGTGACCCAGCAAAACGCGGCAATGTTCGAGCAGACGACAGCGGCGAGCCATGCGCTGACCCGCGAGGCCGAAACGCTGGCCCGGACCATGGGCCGCTTCCAAACCGGCGCCCCGGCCCGCGACGCGGCTGCCCCCGTGGCCTTCACGACCAAACGCGACACCTCACCGGCGCGGCCACCTGTCAGCGAGGCCCGGGCGACCGCGACTACCGCCACCGCCGTGGCGCAGGCGCCCGACGATGATGGGTGGGACGAATTCTGAGGGACGGGCGCGCGCGTTTACGTCAGCCTTCAGTGAGGCACGTGTCGATGACCGAGGCGATCCCGGTCATGAGTTCGCCATAGAGTTCGGGCCCGGGGGTCAGGGTGCTTCCCATCGGATCGAGCACGCCCGTGCGCAGCCCGGCGCCGGTTTCGATCGCCTCGAGCAGCCCCGGATCGGACCCCGGCTCGGAAAAGGCGCAGGTCACGCCGTGGTCGTCGACAAGGTCTTTGAGGGCGGACAGGGCCGCGGCAGAAGGGGCAGAGGCATCGCCCGGCTGCACGCTGCCGAGGATGTCGATCCCATAGGTCGCGGCGAAGTAGCCGAATGCATCGTGGAAGGTGACGATCTCCGCGCCGGCATGCGGTTCGAGCCGGGCCGAAATCGCGGCATCCATCTGAGTGACATCGACAATCGCAGCCTGCGCGTTCGCGACGTATGTTTCAGCGTTTTCCGGATCGCGCGCCGCGAGTTCTTCTGCCACCGCACCAAGCCAGGCGCGGGCGTTGTCCGGCGACAACCAAGCATGCGGGTCGGTGCCGTCGTGATCGTGCGCCTCGGTATCATGTCCGGCCTCGTGATCCTCTTCCCCCCCGTCCGCATGTGCCCCGTCATCGTCGGGGTGCCCGTCCTCTTCTTCCAGGGCGGCGTCGGAGCCGTCGAAATCGCGCAGGGACGTCGCCGGATGCTCGAGCAGCGCTATGGTTTCGGCGCGGGCGAGTCCGTCGATCGCACGGGCGAGCCACGGCGCCAGATCTTCCCCGACCCAGATCACCAGCTGCGCTCGTTCCAGCATCCGTGCCTGACTTGGTTTCAGGGTCACCGAATGCGGATCGGCGCCACCTTGCAAGAGCAGTTCAGGCTCGCCCACACCGGCCATGACTTGTGAGACGAGCGAGTGGACCGGCGCGATATCGGTCACGACCTGAGGCGGTTCGGCAAATGCGGGCAACGGGGCGAGGGCGGCGGCGATGAGGGGCAGGCGCATGACTTGTCCGGCCTCCAATAATGTTATATCGTTACGCATCTGTAATATCATAACGCATCGGTATGCAACCCATGAGCCTCGATCCCTCCGCCGCTTTCCATGCCCATGACCACAGTGCCTGCGCCCAAACCGCCCTGGAACAGGCCGAGAGAATCTGCGCCAAGGCAGGCGCCCGGTTCACACCGGTGCGGCGTCGGACCTTGGAAATCCTGCTGGCGGAACACCGGGCCCTCGGCGCTTACGACGTTTTGGACAGGCTGGCGGAGGACGGGTTCGGAAAGCAACCGCCCGTCGCCTATCGAGCCCTCGATTTCCTTGTCGAACACGGGCTTGCCCACCGCATCAGACGCCTGAACGCTTTTGCCGCCTGCACCCATCCGCAAGACGCCCACGCCCCCGTCTTTCTCATCTGCTCGGACTGCGACGCCGTGGCCGAGGCGCCGGGGGGAACGGTGCGCGACGCGCTGGAACAGGCCGCCGGGGACATCGGGTTCTCGGTCGCGCGCGCCAGCATCGAAGCGGTCGGCCTGTGCCCGGCCTGCAACGAGGCCGCCGCATGAGCCTGATCGAGGCCAAGGGCCTGTCGCTTTCCTACGGCGCGCAACCCGTGCTCGAGAACGTGAACATCGCCATCGAACCCGGAGAAATCGTCACGCTGGTCGGGCCGAACGGGTCGGGAAAATCCTCTCTCGTCAAGGTGTTGACCGGCCAGGTGAAACCCGATGCGGGCAAGGTGCGCCGCAAGCCGGGCCTGCGTCTCGGCTATGTGCCGCAGAAGCTGGCCCTCGAACGGTCCCTGCCGATGACGGTCGCACGGTTTCTGAACCTGCCCGAACGGCGCGATCCCGAAGCGATCCGCAGGGCGTCAGAGGAAACCGGGATCGAGGGGTTGGAGCACCGGCAGGTCGCCGACCTGTCGGGCGGGCAGCAACAAAGGGTTCTTCTGGCCCGCGCGCTTCTGACGTCGCCGGAACTTCTGATCCTCGACGAGCCGACCCAAGGTCTCGACCAGCCGGGCGAAGCGGCCTTCTACCTGAAACTCGAACACCTGCGCGACGCGCTGGGATGCGCGGTGCTGATGGTCAGCCATGACCTGCATGTCGTGATGAGCGCGAGCGACCGGGTGATCTGCCTGAACCACCACATCTGTTGCGAAGGCACGCCGCATGTGGTGCGCGATGCGCCGGAGTATCGCGCGCTGTTCGGCTATGGCACCGGCGGGGCGCTGGCGCTGTATCAGCACGAACACGACCACCACCACCACCATCATCACGACCACGATCACGACCATGTTTGACGATTTTCTCGTGCGCGCGGGGTTCGCGGGCGTCGGGCTCGCATTTGCCACCGGGCCCTTGGGCAGTTTCGTCGTCTGGCGCCGGATGGCCTATTTCGGCGACGCGACCGCACATGCGGCCATTCTCGGCGTGGCGCTTGCGCTGATCTTTTCCGTCCCGGTGACGCTGGGCACGCTGGCCGTCGCCCTCGCCATGGCGCTGGTGGTGAGCGGTCTGGCCACGCGCGGTCACGCGATGGACGCGACGCTTGGGGTCCTCAGCCACTCGGCGCTCGCGCTCGGACTGGTCGCGATCAGCTTCGTGCCGGGCGTCCGGGTGGACCTGTCCGCGTTCCTGTTCGGCGACATTCTGGCGGTCGGCCGACAGGACCTTTTGGTGATCTGGGGCGGCGCGGCCGTGGTCGTCGCGCTGCTGGTCTGGCGTTGGGCCCCGCTTCTGACGGCGACGATGTCGGAGGATCTGGCGGTCGCATCGGGCATCGATCCGCGGCGGGAGCGGCTGGTCCTGACCCTCGCCCTCGCCATCGTGGTCGCCGTCGCGCTCAAGGTGATCGGGACGCTTCTGATCGCGGCCATGCTCATCATTCCGGCGGCTGCAGCGCGGGGCTTCTCGCGCACACCCGAGGCGATGGCGGTTTCGGCGGTCGGCATCGGGGCGGCGTCCGCGCTTGCCGGGCTTGGCGCGTCTTACCTGGTCGACACGCCGGCGGGGCCGTCGATCGTGACCGCTGCGGCGGTCATCTTCGCGATCACGGCGGCCGTCACGCGGCGGTGAGCCGTCAGGGCAGGACGTGCAGCCAGAGCCAGATCGTCAGGATCGAACTGGCGGTCGCGGCAAGCACGCCCGTCGCGTTTACGCGTTTCGACACGCCATACATGTTTGCGAAGAGGAAGGCATTGACGCCCGGCGCCATGGAGGCGGTGAGCACGGCCGACCGGAACTGCGCGTCGGAGAGGCCGGTGAGCGTGCCCATGACCCATGTGACCGCAGGGTGCAGGACGAGCGAGACGAGCACGATCCACGCCACAACGCGCATGTCGCCTTCGGGTTTGTAGGCGACGAGCAACCCGCCAAGGCCGAAGAGCGCGGCGGGCAGGGCGGCGCGGGCCACAAGGTCCACGGCGTCGCGGGCGGGGCCGGGGAGCGTGAGGCCCGAGAGGTTCGTAGCAATGCCGAGCGCGATGCCGATGACGAGCGGGTTGCGCGCCATGGATTTGGCGACGCCCTTGACCGGGGCCAGAATGCCGCCGCCCCCGGTGCGCACGATCTCCATCGCCGTGACGCCGATCAGGTAGCAGACCGGCGCATGGATCGCGATGATCGCATAGTTGGGGCCGAGCGCGTCCGAGCCGTAGGCGCGCTCCATGATCGGCAGGCCCAGAAGGACCGAGTTGGAGAAAAGCGTGGCGAAACCGATGGCGACGCTGTCGGTCCACGGGCGTTTGAACAGGTAGCGCGCGCCGAACAGGCCCGCGAAGAAGCCGAGGATCGCGCCCGTGTAGAACGAAGCCAGCAGGTTCCAAGCGAAATTCTCGCCCAGTTCGAGGGTCGAGAGGGCGCGGAAGAGCAGCACGGGCACCGCGAAATTCTGGGCGAATTTCATCAGCCCTTGAACGGCGTCGTCGGAAAAGCCGAGTTTCCAGCGGGCGAGGTAGCCGAACCCGAGCACGAGGAAGACGGGCAGGATGACCTCGATCAGCGCCTGCATCAGATGTCGTAGCTGATCTGCATCCCGTCGTAGGCGGCGGTGATGTGTGCGGGCGTTTCGGCCTCGATCGTGGTGTGGTCAATGTCGATATGCATGTTGGTCAGGACGCCGCGTTTCGTGCCGGAACGTTCCAGCCATTCGAGCGATTTCTCGACATGGGCATGGGTCGGGTGCGGGGTGTAGCGCAGGGCGTCGAGCACCCAGCAATCAAGGTCCTGAAGCGCGTTCCAAGCCGCGTCCTTCATATCGGACACGTCGGGCAGATAGGCGAGGTCGGCGACGCGGAAGCCGAGGGCGTCGATGTTGCCATGCTCGACCTCGAACGGAGTGAAGGTGATCGGGCCACCCGCGCCGGTGAGCGTGAAATCCTCGCCGTCGCGGATCGTGTGCATGTCGAGGATGGGGGGATAGCTCGATCCCTCCGGCTGGACGAAGGCGTAGCCGAAGCGGGAAAAGAGCGCGTCCTGCGTGGCACCGTCGGCATAGACCGGCAGGCGCTTGCGCATGTTGTAGACGATCATGCGCAGGTCATCGATGCCGTGAACATGGTCGGCGTGGGCATGGGTGTAAATCACCGCGTCGAGCGCACCGACATTCGCGTCGAGCAATTGCGCGCGCAGATCGGGGGAGGTGTCGATCAGGATGCGGGTGGTGGCATCCCCTTCGGCCCGTTCGACCAGCATCGAACAGCGGCGGCGCGCATTCTTCGGATTGGCCGGATCACAGGCGCCCCAGTTGCCGCCCAGTCGCGGGACGCCACCGGACGAGCCGCAGCCCAGAATGGTGAAGGTCAGGCGCGCCATCAGGCGGCCTTCCAGAACAGGCGGTCGAAATTGTCCTGCGTCGCGCGGGCGAAATCGGCATAGTCGAGCCCGAACACCTCGGCGCCGACGCGGGCCGTATGCGCCGTGAAGGCGGGTTCGTTGCGCTTGCCCCGATGGGGCGGGGGCGCAAGGTAGGGGCTGTCGGTTTCGACGAGGATGCGGTCGAGCGGCGCGTCGGCGAAAATCTCACGCAAATCCGAGGATTTCGGGAAGGTCGCGATGCCCGACATGGACAGGTAAAAGCCAAGGTCGAGCGCGGCCCGTGCCAGCTCCGGCCCCGACGAAAAGCAGTGCATGACGCAGGTGTATGCACCCGCGCTGTGCTCTTCGGTAAGTATACGTGCCATATCGTCATCCGCGTCCCGTGCGTGGATGATGAGCGGCAGCTTGGTCTGGCGGGCCGCTTCGATATGGACGCGCAGGCTTTCCTGCTGAATCTCTTTGGAATCAGCGGTGTAATGGTAATCGAGCCCGGTTTCGCCGATGCCGACGAACTTGGGGTGGTCCGCGAGCGCCACGAGATCTTCGACGGTGGCCAGAGGCTGATCCGCCGCGCTCATCGGGTGGGTCGCGGCGGCGAAATAGACCGGATCGTGCGCCTCGGCGACGGCTTGCACTTTTGGCACATTCGCCAGTTTCGTGGCGATCGTCACCATCCGCGTCACGCCGGCTTCGGCGGCGCGGGCGACGATTTCATCGATCTGACCCTCGAAATCCGGGAAATCGAGGTGGCAATGGCTATCGGTGATACTTGGCTGCTCGGTCATGCGGCGTAGGCTGCTGCGGTCTCGTTGATCCTGAAGGTGATATCAAGGATGAGGGCGGCAGGGTCAAGGTTGACCGCCCGCCCATGTCCGGCGCGCGAAGACACGTCTTGCGCCACCTCGGCCCAACGGCGTGCGCGCCATGCGTCGGGGGCGAGCCGGGCGAACAGCGCGGCCTCGCCGGGGGCGGCTTCGATCAGCGGCGGGTGACCGGCGCCGGAACGTGCGAGGCGGGCGAGGAACTGGTCCACGAGGTCGAGGATCAACGCATAGCGCGTGGCGTTCGCGACGCCTGCCGCGCTTTGCGCCAAGGCGATGGCGCGGGGGCGGTCATAGCGCGGGGCATGGGCGAAGATGGACACCAGATCTTCGTAGATCTTCAGCCCGCCCAACTGGCTGAGGCGCAGGGCCTCGCCCACGGACCCGCCCGCGAGTTCGCCCAAGGCTTCCGCGTCGGGGCCGGGCATGTCGCCCGCGTTTTCCAGCGCGCGGGCGAGGTCGGGGGGCGCCAAGGGCGACAGGCGCAACTCGCGGCACCGTGACCGGATCGTCGGCAGGAGGCGCGAGGGCTGATGGCTGACGAGGAGCAGCGTCGCACCCCGCGGAGGCTCCTCCAGCATCTTCAAAAGCGCGTTGGCGGCCTGCGTGTTCATCTCGTCGGCGGCATCCACGATCACGACGCGCCGGCCCCCGTCCGAGGCGGAGAGACCGAAGAATTCGCGCAGCTTGCGCACCTCGTTCACGCGGATATCGGCGGACAGCTTGTCGCCCTTGTCGTTCGGGCCGCGTCTGAGCAGGAACAGGCCGGGTTCGGCCAGTTGCATCGACCGGCGCACCACGGGGTGCTCGGGGTCGATGTCCAGCGTTTCGGGCGGCGGCGGCGCGCCGAACATGCCGCCGTCGTCGGCGGGTGTGGCCAGCAGGAACCGCGCGATCCGCCAGGCGAGCGTCGCCTTGCCCACGCCGCGCGGGCCGGAAATGAGCCATGCATGGTGCAGCCGCCCGCCGTTATAGGCGGTCAGGAACCCCTGTTCGGCCGCGTCCTGCCCGACAAGCGCACGGGTTTCGCGCGGGTGGGGCGCACCTTCGATGCGGTCGGGTTCGGGAAGCTCCATCGGATCGGCCATGCGGCCAACTTAGAGCAATCGCGGGCAGGCGAAAGGGCGATTGCGCGGCTCAGGCCGGTTTGCGGATCACGCAGGCGAAATCGGCGCGCAGGCCCTTTTCGTATTCGTCGTATTCCGGGCTGCCGGGCATGTCGGCCCAGCGGCGGGCGTAGATCGAGAACGGCCACGGCACGCGGGCCAGCGTGGCTTCGCGGCGGGGCAGGTCGGCCTTGAGCGAGGCGAAGGTGTGCGGCGTGATGTTGCGATAGGTCAGGACTTCGAGCCCTTCCTTGGCGGCGGCCTCGCGAATCTCGCCCTCGACCTTGGCATGGTCGCCCTGACGGTAGCCGCCGGAAAAGCTGATGAGCCCGCCGGGTTTCACGACGCGCCCGGCCTCTTCGACGAAAAGCGTCAGGCCGAAGTAGGTGGGCGATCCGACGGCGACCACCATGTCGAAACTGTCGTCGGCGAAGGCCAGCCCGCCGGAATGCCCTTGCGTGATCGTGGCATCGGTGAAGGGCTTGGTGCGCCGTTTGGCGAGGCGGACGGCGGATTGCGAGCGTTCGGTGCCGGTCAGCTTCGCCTGCGGGTAGAGGCGCGACAGGTAAACGAGCCCGCCGCCCTGACCGCAGCCCACGTCGAGGATCGACGTCGGCGCAGGGCCGTGATCCTTCACCATCGTGCGGCCCGCCTGATGATACATCATGGCCGAATGATCCTCGCCCGCGAACTCGGGGTAGGAGGTGTAGTCTTCGTCGAGCGGCATGTATCCGCCGTTGAAGAACCACATCCGCCGTGCCGGAGACAGGCGATACAGCACCTCGTAGGCGACGAGGTCGAACAGGTGGAACGCGAAGCCGAAAACCCGCTTGCCAAAACTGTCATGGGCGCGGAGAAAGTCTGGCATCTTGCCTCCCGGTCGTGATTAAAGGGCCGGAGCCTTAATGCGATAGCCACAAGAAAAATGGAACAGCCAATGAGCGCCAATCAGGGACAATCGGAGACGCGCAGTTTCCTGTTCCTGCAAGGGCCGACCTCGGGGGTGTTCCGCGATCTGGGCCGGGCGCTGGCCGCGCGGGGGCATAAGGTGCTCAAGGTCAATTTCTGTCCCGGCGACTGGCTGTTCTGGCGCGGCAAGGACACGCGGATGTATCGCGGGTCGCTGGCAGACTGGCCCGACCATCTGCGCGCGCTCATCCGCGAACGTGGCGTGACCGACATCCTCTATTTCGCGGACCGTTTTCCCTATCACAAGGCGGCGCAGCGCGTGGCGCATGAGGAGGGGGTGCGCAGCGTGTCGATGGAGTACGGCTACCTGCGGCCCGACTGGCTGATCCTCGAAGAGGGCGGGCAGTCGACCTATTCCCATTTCCCGAAGGATCCCGCCAAGATCGAAGCGGTGGCAGAGACGCTGGAGCCGGTCGATCAGGCCCAGATCTATGACATCCCGAGTCTGGACGAGGCGGTGCGCGAGGCTTCGTTCCACCTGTCGAACGCCTTCTTCGGATGGCTCACCCCGCGCTATCGCCCGGATCGTTATTACCCGGTCTTGGTCGAGTTTCCGGCCTATGTGCCCCGGCTCCTGAAGCGGCGGCGCAACGCACCGAAGGCGGATGCGCTGGTCAGGCATTTCGAGGCGACGGCCGAGGTGCCGCGCTTCCTCGTGCCGCTACAGATGCAGAACGACTATCAACTGCGCGACAATGCGCCCAAGGGGTTTCAGACCGAGTTCATCCGGCGTGTCATGGCCTCGTTCCGCGATTATGCGCCGGAAGGGGCCGAACTGATCTTCAAAATTCACCCAATGGACAACGGGCTGGAGCGGTGGGAGCGGGTGGTGCCGCGTCTGGCCGCCGAACACGGGCTGGCCGAACGGGTGCATTTTCTGGACGGCGGGTTCCTGCCCGACATCTTCTCCATCGTCGCGGGCTGCGTGGTCATCAACTCGACGACCGGCCTGATCGCGCTTCGGCGCAACGTGCCGACCAAACCTTTGGGCGTGGCGGTCTACGACATCGAGGGGCTGACGCATCAGGGCGATCTGGACGGGTTCTGGACCGATCCCCAGCCCCCGAAGCCCGGCATGCTGAACGCGCTCGTGCGCGCCATGGCCTATGGCATCCATGTGCGTGGGTCGGTCTATGGCGACGAGGGCCGGGCGGCGTTCATCCGTAACGCGATCGAACGGCTGGAGCAGCCGCGCATCAACCAGTTCGGGCTTTATGAGCCGCGCCCGCCGCGTGTCGACAAGGCCGTGTCGCTGGGCATCGCGGTCGATTGGCCCGTGGGCAAGATCGCGTCGTGACCGGGGCGCGCCGCATCCTGCTGACCGGGGCAAGTTCGGGTCTGGGGCGGGAACTGGCGCGCGCCTTGGCGAAACCGGGCGTGACGCTGTGCCTGTCGGGGCGACGTGAGGCGGCCTTGGCGACGGTCGCCGACGAATTGCGCGCCAAAGGAGCCGAGGTCGAGACAGCCATCGTGGACCTGACCGACATTCAGGCGGCCGAGGGTTGGGTCGATGCCGTGGCCCACGCGCCCATCGACCTCGCGCTCCTGAACGCGGGGATGTTCGACGGGCGCGGCAAGGACGGTAAGCTGGAAAGCCCGCGCCGGGCCGCGATCCAGATCGAAACGAACCTGACCGCGCCCACCGTGCTGGCGCTGCGTCTGGCAGACCACATGCGTGAGGCGGGGCAGGGCACGATCCTGTTCGTCTCGTCGCTGGGGGCCTTTGCCAATCAGGCCGACGCGCCGAGTTACTGCGCCTCGAAAGCCGGGATCACGGCATTCGCCCGAGCATTGCGCGAAGACCTCGCCCCCGACGGGGTGCGCGTGGTGATCGCGCATCCGGGCCATATCGAGACGCCGCAGACCGAGGTGCATCGCGGCCCGCTGCCGGGGATCATGCCCGCAGAGCAAGCGGCGAAAACCATCCTCGCAGGGCTGGCGCGTGGGACCGCCGAAATCGACTTCCCCGGCCACCTCAGACTGGGGCTGAAACTCCAGTCGCTGCTGCCGTGGAAAATGCAGGCGAAGATCAATCAGGGGCTGCGGTTTCACGTCGATCACGGCGACGACCCCGACAAGGGGAAGTAACGTCAAGGGCTTGGCCGGTTCGGGCGATGCCCGAAATCCGGGCATTGCGTCGTGATAAGCGGCTTGAAAGCCCTCGGAAATTTTTGAACGTCGGGTCAAATCCGGCGAAAAAGCCAAAATCTATCAACCACCTTGAAAAAACCCGTGCTAGGCTTTCGCATGTCTGCAGGGGGAATCGCTGCCGTCCCGGTCACGCGTTGCCTGCCAAAAAAATAAACTAACCTGCCGCGCCCGAACGTCTTGGCGTGGTTCGACATGGAGGTCTTAATGACGTTTCTCAACAAAATCACGGCCCGCACCGGGCTTGCCGCCGCGCTGCTCGCCGGCACGGTGATGACGGCTTCGGCCTTCACCGCCTGTCAGGTGACCGACACGGGCGGCATCGACGACGCGGGCTTCAACCAGACCGCGTGGAAGGGCGTGCAGGATGCGATGGAGGCTTCGGACATCGAAGGCCGTTTCCTGGAATCGCAGGCCGAAACCGATTACGAGGCCAACCTGAACTCGCTGATCGAAGGCAACTGCGACATCATCGTCACCGTCGGCTTCCTCATGGGCGACGCGACCAAGGCAGCCGCCGAGGCCAACCCGGAGCAGAAATTCTCGATCGTCGACTTCGCCTATGATCCCACGATCCCGAACGTGCTGGGTCAGGTCTATGCGACCGATCAGGGTGCGTTCCTTGCCGGTTATCTGGCCGCTGGCATGTCCCAGACGGGCGTCGTCGGCACTTTCGGCGGCATCAACATCCCGCCGGTCACCGCGTTCATGGACGGCTTCTATTACGGCGTTCAGTATTACAACGAACAGAAGGGCACCGACGTGATGGTTCTGGGCTGGAACCCGGAAAGCTCGGAAGGCCTGTTCACCGGTAACTTCGACAGCCTCGACGATGGCCGTGCCTTCGCCGAGAACCTGCATCAGGAAGGCGCCGACATCGTCATGCCCGTCGCCGGTCCCGTGGGCCTTGGTTCGGCGCAGCTTGCCGACGAGATGGGCACCGACAGCCTGAAGATCATCGGCGTCGACGCCGACCAGACCCAGACCGACCCGGAAAAGGCGCATGTCTATCTGACTTCGGTCCTCAAGCGCATGGACTCGACCGTGACGCAGGTGATCGACATGGCGATGAACGACACGTTCGAAGGCGGGCTGATCGTCGGCACGCTTGAGAACGAAGGCGTGGGCCTTGCCCCTTATGGCGCCTTCGAAGATTCCATTCCGGAAGAGCTGAAAGCCGAGATCGAGGCCGTGAAAGCGGGCATCATCGACGGATCGATTCAGGTCGGCATGTAATCTGACCCTTTGCCGCCGCCGGTGAAACCCGGCGGCGGTTTTCCGTCCAAAACCTGTCCAATCGGGGAGGGCAGCCCATGGATGTCGAACTGCGCGGTCTGACCAAGCGCTTCGGCCCCGTCGTCGCCAACGACAACGTCAATCTGCACATCCGCGCGGGCGAGGTTCTGGGCCTGCTCGGCGAGAACGGTGCGGGCAAATCGACCATGATGAACATGCTCTCGGGGCTCTACACGCCCGACGAGGGCGAGATCCTGATCGACGGCAAGCCGGTTAAGTTCGAAGGCCCCGGTGACGGGATCGCCGCGGGCATCGGCATGGTGCACCAGCATTTCATGCTCGTCCCCGTGATGACGGTCGCCGAAAACGTCGTGCTGGGCGTCGAGCCGACCGGCAAGTTCGGATACCTCGACATCAAGAAGGCCCGCCGTCAGGTCGAGGAGATCAACGAGAAATACCGACTGCACGTGCCCCCCGACGAACTGATCGAAGAGCTTCCGGTGGGCATCCAGCAGCGCGTCGAGATCCTCAAGGTGCTGTTCCGTTCTGCGGATGTGCTGATCCTTGACGAGCCGACCGCCGTGCTCACCCCGCAGGAGGTGCGCGAATTCTTCGGGATCGTGGACACCTTGAAGAAAGCCGGGAAAGCCATTGTTTTCATTACGCATAAGCTGCACGAGGTTCTGGAGATTTCGGACCGGATCAGCGTGCTGCGCCAAGGCCGGATCACCGGCGAAGGCGACCCCAAGACGCTGACGGAATCGGATCTTGCCGAGATGATGGTGGGCCGCCCGGTCAGCTTCACGACCGCCAAGGGCGATGCCAAGCCGGGCCGCACCATGCTGGAATTGCACGATGTGACCATGCTGGACGAGAACGACGACAAGGTGCTCGACCGCGTGTCGATGACCGTGCGCTCGGGCGAGGTCGTGGGCGTTGCGGGGGTGCAGGGCAACGGCCAGACCGAATTGGTCGAGGCGATCACGGGGCTTGAGCGTGTGGCGTCGGGCAAAATCGACTTCGACGGCACCGACATCACCTATGCCCGTGTGCGCGAGCGTCACAAGATGGGCATGGCCCACATCCCCGAGGATCGGCACAAGTCGGGAATGGTGGACAGCTTCTCCGTCGCCGAGAACATGGTGCTGAACAACTATTACGCGCCGGAATATTCAAAAGGCTGGGCGATCGACTGGCCTAAGGTGCACGAGACGGCGGCGAAATATTGCGTCGAATTCGACGTGCGCACGCCGAGCGTGTTTCTGCCCGGCGGGGCGCTGTCGGGCGGCAACCAGCAAAAGATGGTGGTGGCGCGCGAATTGGAGCGTCAGACCAAGCTCGTCATCGCCTCGCAGCCGACACGCGGGGTCGACGTCGGGTCCATCGAGTATATCCACGAGCGGCTCATCGCCAGTCGGGACGAGGGCGACGGGGTGCTGATCGTATCCTCGGAGCTGGACGAGATCATGGGGCTCTCGGATCGCATTTACGTCATGTACGACGGCAGGATCGTCGCGGAATTCGACAACACCGGCGGCAAGGCCGACCGCAATGCCGTGGGCCTCGCGATGGCGGGGTCGTTTGAAGGAGAGGCCGCATGAGTTCGGGACCGGACCTCAAGGAAGTGAATGAACGGATGCGCGGCTTGATGGCGCGCACCACCCATGGCCGCGACGATTTCGAGGATCTCGTGATCGTGCCGCTGTTCGCCGTGGTCGTGGCGCTGATCTTCGGCGCGCTCATCATGCTCGCCACCGCCGTCGACTTGCCGACCATCGGGCGCAGCTTCGTGGCGCTCGCGGTCGGCTCGGTCGGGTCGCTGTCGGCCTGGTCCGAGACGCTGACCGCTTCGATCCCGCTGGTTCTGGCGGGTCTGGGTCTTGGCCTTGGCTTCCGGGCGGGCCTGTTCAACATCGGGGCGGAGGGACAGCTTCTGATGGGCGGTCTGGCCGCCGTCGTCGCGGGCTTCACCTTGGCCGGTCTGCCGTGGATCATCCATTTGCCCCTGACGCTTCTGATCGGGGCGCTGGTCGGGGCGCTTTACGCGGCCATCGCGGGGTTTTTAAAGGCGACGACCGGGGCGCATGAAGTCATCTCGACCATCATGCTCAACCTCATCTCCTATCGCCTGCTCGACTGGCTCCTGCGGCAGCCCTTCATCCAGCGCGAGGGTCGGTCCGACCCGATTTCCAAAGACGTTCCGCCCTCGGCGGAACTGCCCCGCATCCTTGATTTCATCGACGTGAACCTGCGCCTTCACGCGGGTATCTTCGTGATGCTGGCCGCCGTCGCTTTCGTCTACTGGATGCTGTTTCGCTCGAAAATCGGCTTCGCCTTCCGCGCTTCGGGCGAGAACCCGGATGCGGCGAACTACGCGGGCATGAACGCGGCCTTCATCATCGTGCTGGCGATGGGCACGGCGGGTGCGCTCGCCGGTCTTGCTGGTGCGACGCAGGTCACCGGCGTTCTGGGCCGCGCGAGCCCCGGCTTTTCGGCCGGGATCGGGTTCGACGCCATCGCCGTCGCGCTTCTGGGCCGGTCGCATCCCGTCGGCATCCTGTTCGCCGGCATCCTGTTCGGTGCGCTTGAGGCAGGCGGCCGCCAGATGCAGGTTAGCGCGGGTGTCTCCATCGACCTGATCGGGATCATTCAGGCCCTCATCATCATCTTCATCGCGGCCCCGCTTCTCGTGCGCGCGATCTTCCCGTGGGGCTTCCGGAAACGCACCAAACGCGTGGGTGACGCATGACCGACATGACCAGCCAAGCCACCCCGTCGTCCGACGAGAAACTCGACAGCGCCTCGGCCCGCCGTGCGCGGATCATGGGCGGGGTGCTCATCGCGCTCGCCCTTCTGGTGCTGTTCGGGCTGAACGTGACACCGGGCGAGGTCGCGACCTTCCGCCTGACCACGCCGCGCGATGCCATTCAGGTCGGCAACCTCGTCGTCCCCGGCGGGCCGTTCAACATGATCGCCGCGGCGCTGCTTGCCTTTCTCGGCGTGCGCCAGTTCCTGCGCGGCGGCGCGAAGTGGACGAACCTGAGCCTCGGGATCGGTCTCGCCATTCTCGTGATGGCCTTCCTCGTCTGGGCGACGGCGGGCAAATCGTTCTCGCTCACCGGCATGTTGCAGGCCACGATGGTGCGTGCCGTGCCCATCGCGCTGGGCGGGCTCGCGGGCGTGTTGTCCGAGCGTGTGGCGGTGGTGAACATCGCCATCGAAGGGATGCTTCTGGCGGGCGCCTTCACCGGTGCGCTCATCGGGTCGCTTCTGGGCGGGTGGGTCGGCATGTTCGCCGCGATCCTCGTCGGTGGCGGCTTCGGCATGCTCCTCGCCGCCCTCGTCGTGACCTACCGAATGGACCAGATCATCGCGGGGGTGGTCATCAATCTCTTCGTCTTGGGCGTGACGAGTTACGTGTCGTCGCAGGTGTTTTCCGAATACCGGCACCTGAACAACGCGCCCACCTTCCGCGCGTTCAAGATCCCGCTCTTGGGCGACATTCCGGTCATCGGCCCGATGCTGTTCAACCAGAACCTGTTCGTCTACGGCGCCCTGATACTGGTCGCGATCTCGACCTACTACCTGTTTCACACCAAGAACGGGCTGCGCGCGCGCGCCGTGGGCGAGCACCCCCGTGCCGCCGACACGCTGGGCGTCGACGTCTATCGCACGCGCTATATCCACGTGACGCTGGGCGGCATGGTCGCGGGCTTCGGTGGCGCATGGTTCACGCTCGGCTCTGTCGGGCGGTTCGACGAGAACATGACGAACGGGCGCGGCTACATCGGGCTGGCCGCCATGATCTTCGGCCGGTGGCATCCGGTCGGGGCGCTTTCGGCTGCGCTGATCTTCGGCTTCGCGGATTCGATCCAGCAGAAACTGGCGCTTCTGAACACGCCGATCCCGTCCGAATTCCTCGCCATGGCGCCTTATATCGCGACGATCATCGTGGTCGCGGGCCTGATCGGCCGATCGAAACCGCCAGCAGCGAACGGGACGCCCTACACCAAGGAATAAAGGGGTGGAGCGTCCCGAATTCGAACAGTGACAACTGAAAAAGGGTGTTGCGTGACCGTGGATCAGAAGACCGATTTGCCCGATCCGGGAACGCTCCATGTCGCGTTGGGTCGGTCGAACCACTCACAAGACCGAGCCATGCGTAACACCAAGGACTTTAATCTCACACTCTGGGACGTAAAATGGTGGAATTCCACCATGTTGGCGCTTACAAACTTATCTGAGGGAGTCGGGTTTGACCGGTGCGGGGCGGCCGCATGACACCGGACGACCGCGCCCTCCTGACCGACCTCTTCGACGCGGCGATCCGGGCCGCCGATGCGACGCAGGCATTGGGGCCGAACCTGCCTGCCCTCCCAAAGGGCCGGACGGTCGTGATCGGTGCGGGCAAGGGCGCGGCGCAACTCGCCGTCGCTTTCGAGGATCTGTGGGCAGCCCCATACGAAGGCGTCGTGGTCACGCGATACGGATACGGGGCCAAAACCCGAACCATTCGCGTGATGGAAGCCGCCCATCCGGTGCCGGATGCTGCCGGGATCGAAGGGGCCGAGGCTCTGTTCGCGGCGGTCCAGGGGCTGACCGAAGACGACCTCGTCATCGCGTTGATTACCGGGGGCGGGTCGGCCCTGCTGCCTGCGCCCCCCGACGGCTTCACGCTCGCGGATGAGCAGGCCTTGAACGAGGCGCTCCTTGCCTCGGGCGCGCCGATTTCCGCGATGAACGCGATCCGAAAGCATTTCTCGCGCATGAAGGGCGGGCGGCTCGCGGCGGCGGCGCATCCGGCCAAGGTGGTGACGCTGATCGTGTCCGATGTGCCGGGGGACGATCCGGCGCAGGTGGCGTCCGGCCCGACGGTTCCCGATGCGACCGATGCAAAGGCGGCGCTGGCAGCGATCCGGGCTTGGAATGTCGCGTTGCCCGACCGCATGTTGGCCGAAATCGAGGCCTGCGTTGCGCCTGATCCCGCGGACCCGGCCTTCGCGGGCAACGAGGTCAGGGTGATCGCCTCCGCCGCCCGCTCGCTCGACGCCGCCGCCGCCCGTGCGCGGGACCGCGGCCTTCCGGCGGTGATCCTCTCCGACGCCATCGAAGGCGAGGCGCGGGAGGTCGCTCGCGTCCACGCGGCGATCGCGGGCCACTCGGCCACCAAGGCCCAGCCCTTCGAACCGCCCGTCGTCATCCTCTCGGGCGGCGAGACGACAGTGACGCTGAAAGGGCAGGGGCGCGGCGGGCGGAATACCGAATTCCTGCTCGCCTTCGCCATCGCCGTCGACGGGTCGACAGGGATTGCCGCGTTGGCCGCCGACACCGATGGGATCGACGGAAGCGAGGACAACGCGGGGGCCTTTGCCGACGGCACCACCGCCGCGCGCCTGCGCGAAGCGGGCTACGACCCGTCGGCGCTTCTTGCAGGTAACGACGCTTTCACGGCCTTCGAGGTTCTCGGCGATCTGTTCACCCCCGGCCCCACGGGCACCAACGTGAACGACTTCCGCGCCATCCTCGTGCGCCCGTCGGACGGCTAGGCGCCCCACATCCCGTCTTTCCGGTCCGAAAATATCCCCGCCGGAGGCAAGAAAGTTCTGCGAGACCTCGCCAACCGGCGACCGGCCCGAGACCGTCTCGCCACCGCCACATGACACCGAGCGCAGCGAGGCGCCCCCCCCAAAAAAATCAAAGGGCCGCGCGAAGCGCGGCCCCGGATCGTCCCGCGATAGCGGGGCGAAACTTATTTGAACCCGCGCTCGATGGCGTCGAGGGTCTCCATCGCGGGCAGCACCTGAGCGACGGCACCATTCGGCTCGCGGCCTTCGGCGATGGCCGAGACGAACTCTCGGTCGATCAGCTCGATCCCGTTGTTCGACACGGCCACGCCCTCCAGATCGATCGGGTTTTCTTTCCCGTCGAACAGGTCGTCATAGCGCGCGATATAGGTGCCGTTGTCGCAGATGTAGCGGAAGAAGGTCCCGAAGGGGCCGTCGTTGTTGAAGGACAGCGACAGGGTGCAGATCGCGCCCGACGGGGTCTTCATGCCGATGGCCATATCCATCGCGATGTCGAGGTCGGGGTGCTTGGGGCCTTGCAGGCCGAAGCTCTCCGACACGCTCTCGCCGGTCTGGTACTGGAACAGATCGACCGTGTGGCAGGCGTGGTGCCACAGCAGGTGATCGGTCCAGGACCGGGCCTCGCCCTTGGCGTTGGTGTTGGTGCGGCGGAAGAAATAGGTCTGCACGTCCATCTGCTGAATTTTCAGCTCGCCCGCGTCGATCTTGTTCTTGATCCACTGGTGCGACGGGTTGAAGCGGCGGACCTGCCCGGCCATGGCGACCAGCCCGGTTTCCTTCTGCTTCTCGACCACCGCGATGGAATCCTCGAGGCTGTCTGCCATCGGAATTTCCACCAGCACGTGCTTGCCCGCATCCATACAGGCGATCGCCTGTTCGGCGTGCAGCTGCGTGGGCGTCGACAGGATCACCGCGTCCACGTCACCCCGCGCAAGGCATTCGTCCAGCGTCGTCGCCCAATGGCCGACGCCGCGTTCTTTCGCGAAGGCTTCGATCTTTTCCGCGGTCGGCCCCATCACCGAGGTCACTTCGACCTCGGGAATGTTGGCCAGCGCGTCCATGTGTTTGATCCCGAAGGCGCCATAGGCGCCGGCGACACAAATACGCATGAGGGTTCCCCTTCTTAGGCGTGGTTTTCGAGGATGAGGTGACCGACGGCGGTGTTCGACGCGGGCACGTGATAGTGTCGGTGAACTTCCGTCACCTTCTCGTCCAGCGCGCCGCGCATGACGAGCCACATGACCATTTCGATCCCTTCCGAGCCGGTTTCGCGCAGGAACTCGACGTGCGAGATCTTGCGGGCCTTTTCGGGTTCATTGACGAGGATGTCCATGAACTGCTGGTCCCAGGTCGCGTTGATGAGCCCGGCGCGCTGCGCCTGAAGCTGGTGGGACATGCCGCCGGTGCCGTAGATGTGGACGTTGATGTCCTCGTCCCAGCTGTCCACCGCGCGGCGGATCGCCTGACCCAGCGCGTAGCAGCGGTTGGCGGTCGGCGCGGGGTATTGCACGACGTTCACGGCGAGCGGGATCACCAGCGTGCCCCAGTCGTCCTCGGGCGTCTTGTCGCCGAACATCACCGACAGCGGCACGGTCAGGCCGTGGTCCACGTCCATCTCGTTCATGATGGTGATGTCGAATTCGTCAAGGACGAGGCTCTGGGCGATGTGGCTCGCGAATTCCTGATGGTTCTTCACCACCGGCACCGGGCGCGGCCCCCAGCCTTCGTCGGCAGGCGTGAACTCGGCGGCGCAGCCCAGCGCGAAGGTCGGAATGACACTCGCGTCGAAGGCGGTGCAGTGGTCGTTGTAGACGAGGAAGACCACGTCCGGCTTGTTCTTCTTGTTCCACTCGCGGCTGTATTCGAACCCTTCGAACACCGGCACCCAATAGGGTTGCTCGGTGATGTGCTGGTCCATGGCCACGCCGATGGCGGGCACGTGGCTGCACGCGATACCTGCTGTGATCTTGGCCATTATTTCTTCTCCCATTCGGATTTGTAGCGGTTGCCGTCGGGGCTGCGGCCGCCGTCGACCATCATCTTGCGATAGTCGTCCCGGCTCATGCCCGACATCATCGCGGCGAGGTCCTGAAAGACGATGCCGTCGAACGCGCCGAGTTTCGAGGTGTAGTAGATGTTTCCGCCAAGCTCGAGCAGGCGGTTCCAGTCACGGTCGCGGATCGCCTGTTTCTGGTCTTCGGTCATCTTGAACTTGGCCATATGGGCTTCGGGGTCATCCCGAAACGCCTGCCGGTTCTCTTCTTTCGAGAGCGAGATGCAGAACTGGTTCAGCCAGTAACCCTGGCGGGAGCGGTCCGCGTCGAACACGAACGTGCCCGGAATATCGTCGTATTCCTTCGGCTTCCTGGTCATGGGGTATCCTCCATTTGCGCGTTTCCAAGGGCTGCCAGAATGGCCTCGGCCCTGTTTTGATAATCTTCCGGCGTCCCGGTCAGGCCGAGATCGCCCATGGCTTGCTGCCACGCCACGGTCGCGGGTGTCATGCGGGCCGCGATGCCGAGGTCGGCGACGGTCCGCACCACTTCGCGCATTTCGGCGGCCCGGCGGATGCCGTGGGTCGTGGTCCGTTCCATATTATAAGCCGCCCGCGCCGCCCAATCCCAGCCCGGCATGGATGCGTCGAGCGAGGCGACCACTTCCTCCGCCACTCCGGCTTCGACCGCCGACAGGATGCATTCGAGCGTCAGCGCCTCGATCCCCTTGACCATCACGGACCGGATCATCTTGATCGACGAGGCGCGGCCCACATCGCCCTCGACGACGCGGACGGTCATGGACAGCCCGGCCATCAACGCCTTGGCGCGGCGGGCATGGGGGCCGGACACCAGCATGGGCGAGGCGTGCAGCTTGGGGTGGATCGGCGACATGATCGCGGTATCGACATAGCGACCGCCCGCCGCTTCGATCACCGTGGCCGAGGCTTGCTTGGTGCCCGGCGCGCAGGAATTGCAGTCGAAATAGAACGTGCCTTCGGGAATCTCCTCGGCAACGGCGCGGGCCGCGTCATGGGCGCTGTCCGCCGTTACGAGCGAAAAGACGGCGCGGGTGCCCCGCGTCGCGTCGCTCACCGTGTTCGCCCCCGTCACGCCGGCAGCGCCGTAGCGGTCCCACATGGCCGAGGCGAGCGCATTGTCCGCGCCGGTCGTCTTGATGTCGAAGGCGCGAAGCGTGACACCGACCCCGGCCTCACCCCAGCCTTGGGCAAGCGCGGCCCCGGCTTCACCGAAGCCGATCAGCGCGATCGGGGTCGGTTCGGCCCCGAAGCTGTCTATGTCTCGATCTGTTCGCATCTGATTGCGATGTAGGCACGCCCCGGCCCAATTGGAAATTCATTGCCCTGATTGGCTATTCGATTTGGGTAGAGGGCGGGCTTTCACGGCGCGTCGCGGCGGCCCGGATCAGGTCGAGAAACCTTGCCTGCGTGGCCGTCGGCACCCATCCGGTGCGGGTTGTGAGCCCGATGGGGCGGCGGCTGTCGGGCAGGTCCATGTCGAGCTGCACCATGTCGCCATGGGCGATTTCGACCTCGGCCTGATGCGGCGAGAGAATGGTCAGGTAATCGCCCCGCGCCAGAAGCCCCCGGACCAGCACCATGGACGAGGATACGATGCGCACCGGCGTTTCCTGCATGTCACCGATCTGGAGCGTCCGAAACAGGTAGGACCCGCCCGGTGTTTCCTTGGGCGGGGCGATCCACGGATAGGCCAGCGTATCGGAAATGCCGATGTTCCGGCGTTCGGCGAGGGGATGGTTCGGCCCCGCGACGACCGAGAGGCGGTCCTCGAACAGCGGCTCCTGCACCACGTCGTCCACCGGCACCGGATCGCGCAGCGCGCCGATCAGAACGTCGATGTCGCCATAGCGCAGGCCGCGCAGCAATTCGGCATAGGGCGCGTCGATGGTGCGGATCTGGACACCGGCGGACCCTGCGAGCAGGGCGTCGATGGCTTCGGGCAGGATGCGCGTGCGCGACAGCGGCATCGAGCCGACGGTGATGCGCGTGCTGTCGCGCCCTGCAAGCCGGGTCAGATCGTCGAGCCCCTGATTGAGTTCGGCTTCGGCCAGCTTGACCGAACGGGCGAAGGCTTCGGCCTGCGGGGTCAGTTCGATCCCGCGACGGCCCGCTGAGAACAGCTCCATCCCCGACAGCTTTTCCAGATCGCGCCCGGCCCTGTGGATGGAGGGTTGCGAAATGCCCAGCGTTCGGGCGGCGAGGCTGAAGTTGCCCGCGTCCCGGATCGCGATGAGCGCGCGCAACTGGGCGGCCGTGACCCGCAGGTGGAAGTCCGGCACCGGCTTGCCCTCGCGCCGCCCGATCCTGACCGCAAGCGCCGCGCCATGGGCCAGATGCCCGAACATGCGCCGCACCCGCGCCAGAAGCGCGCCGCCCGCCTTGGTCGGGAACATGCCTTCGGTCCGCCGGTCGAGAAGTTTGGTCCCCAGCCGCGCCTCAAGCCCCGAGATCGCCTGCGTCACCGCAGGCTGGCTCAGGTGCACTTTATGGGCGGCGGCCGAAATCCCGTGGGCGTCGGCAACCTCCATGAAGGCGCGCAGATGCCTGAGGTTCAGGAATTCGACCGACATATCAGTTCCTTGTGCATGTGGAGCATTCTGAACCCGCCTCTCGCCTATAGCAAATATTTATGCGCGGCGCGTGGGATTCAAATGGAAAGGCACGTGCCGTCTGCACTAAGCCGTGAGCGATGGTCCGGGGTCGCCCGCAGGGCCGTGGCACGAACAGGATCCATGGGAGATAGACGTTATGTCCGACAAGAAAACCGCCCTCGTCATTTCCGCGCACTCCGCCGACTTCGTCTGGCGGGCCGGTGGCGCGATCGCGAAGCACGCCAAGTTGGGTTACGACGTCACCGTCGTCTGCCTGTCTTACGGCGAGCGTGGCGAAAGCGCGAAGCTGTGGAAGCAGGAGGGCATGACGCTCGACAAGGTCAAGACCGAGCGGCGCAAGGAAGCTGAAAACGCGGCGTCGGCTCTGGGTGTCCACGACATTCAGTTCTTCGATATGGGCGACTACCCGCTGGAGTTCACCCGTGAGTACAAAGACAAGATGGTCGACGTGATCCGCGCGGTGCAGCCGAAGTTCATGTTCAGCCATTCGAAGTGGGACCCCTATAACACCGATCACATGAACACGACGCAGTTCGCGCTCGAAACCCGCATGATGGCGCAGGCCTGGGGTCACAATCCGGGCGAGAAGGTGCTGGGCGCACCCCAGCTTTACCTGTTCGAGCCGCACCAGACCGAGCAGATGAACTGGAAGCCGAACATCTTCCTCGACATCTCGGATGTGTGGGACAAGAAATGGGCCGCCATTCAGTGCATGCAGGGGCAGGAGCATCTGTGGCACTTCTATGAGAACGTCGCCCAGAACCGCGGCAACCACTTCCGCCGCAACTCCGGCGGACAGGCGGGCGGCAAGGCCGCGACCCATGCCGAAGGGTTCGAGGCGATCTTCCCGCGCACCGTCGACGAGCTGGACTGAGGGGAGGCCGCATGACCTATCAACCCGGAACCACCGGTATCGTCGTCCAGAACATCGAACGCGCGGACCCGGCCGTGATCGACGGTCTGGCAAAGTGTGGCGTGGCCACGGTGCATGAGGCGCAGGGCCGCAAGGGGCTTTTGAACAGCTACATGCGCCCGATCTATCCCGGCGCGCGCATCGCCGGCTCGGCCACGACCATCCTCGCCCCGCCGATGGACAACTGGATGATCCACGTGGCGATCGAGCAGTTGCAAGAGGGCGACTTGCTGCTCCTTGGCACGATCAGCCCGTCGGATGCCGGCTATTTCGGCGACCTGCTGGCGACCAGTGCGATGGCGCGGGGCTGTCGCGGGCTGATCATCGACGCCGGCGTGCGCGACGTGGCCGATCTGAAAGAGATGGGGTTCCCCGTGTGGTCCAAGGCCATCGGGGCGCAGGGCACGATCAAGGAGACGCTCGGTTCGGTCAACGTGCCGGTCGTCTGTGCCGACGAGCTGGTGAACCCCGGCGACGTGATCGTGGCCGATGACGACGGTGTCGTCGTCGTGCGCCGGGAAGAGGCCGCCGAAGTGCTGAAAAAGGCGCAGGCGCGCGAAGCGAACGAGGCCGAGAAGCGGGCCAAGTTCGAGGCGGGCGAGCTGGGGCTCGACATCTATGGCATGCGTCCGCGGCTCGAAGAGAAGGGCCTGAAGTACGTCTGAGGGGTTTCGCCCCGGCTGACGCCGGGGCGACCGACCGGGGGAGGCCAGCCTCCCCCGGACCCCCTCCGGGATATTTCGGACCGGAAAGAGGAGGATCGCCGTGAGTGGTGGTGTGCGGTGCATGTGGATGCGGGGCGGGACCTCGAAAGGCGGGTATTTTCTGGCCGAGGATCTGCCGTCGGACGAGGCGGCGCGGGATGCGTTTCTGCTGCGTGTCATGGGAAGCCCCGATGTGCGCCAGATCGACGGGATGGGCGGGACCGATCCGCTGACCTCGAAGGTGGCGGTGGTGAAGCGGTCCGAGCGTGAAGGCGTGGACGTGGATTACCTGTTTTTGCAGGTCTTCGTGGATCAGCCCATCGTGACCGACAAGCAGAACTGCGGGAATATGCTGGCGGGCGTCGGCCCCTTCGCCATCGAGCGCGGGCTGATCCCGGCAACCGGCGATGAGACCAAGGTGTCGATCTACATGGAGAACACCGGGCAGGTGGCGGTCGCCGACGTGAAGACGCCGGGCGGGGTTGTGACCTATGCCGGGGAGGCGTCGATCGACGGGGTGCCGGGAACGGCGGCGCCCATTCCGCTGGAGTTCAAGGACACAGCGGGGTCGTCCTGCGGGGCGCTCTTGCCGACCGGCAACGCTGTGGACACGGTCGAGGGTGTCGAGGTCACGATGATCGACAACGGGATGCCCGTGGTCGTGATGCGCGGCGCGGACATGGGGATCACGGGGGACGAGAGTCCGGAAGAGCTCGAGGCGAACGAGGCGTTGCGCGCGAAGCTCGAGGCGATCCGGCTGGCCTGTGGCCCGATGATGAACCTGGGCGACGTGACAGAGAAATCGGTGCCGAAGATGACGATGGTCACGGCACCCAAGGCCGGGGGCGCGGTCAACACGCGCACCTTCATCCCGCATCGCTGCCACAAGACCATCGGAGTTCTGGGCGCCGTGAGCGTGGCGACCGCCTGTCTGCTCGACGGCTCGCCCGCGCAGGCGCTGGCCGAGACCGGGGAAGGGGCCGAGCGCAGCCTTTCCATCGAACATCCCACGGGCGAAATGACCGTGATCGCGAAACTGGATGCTGGCGGCACGCCGGTGTCCGCCGCCATCCTGCGCACCGCGCGCAAGCTGATGGACGGCGAAGTGTTTGGAGACTGAGATGACTGATGTGCAAGTGAAAGACGCCGACTGGCTGGATTTCCACCCGAACCCGAAAAAGCCGGACTTCAAGCTGCCCGAGGGGGCGGTGGACGCGCATTGCCATGTGTTCGGGCCGTCACCTGAGTTCCCTTTCGCGCCTGAGCGAAAATACACGCCGTGCAACGCGGGCAAGGATAAGCTCTATGAGCTGCGCGATTTTCTGGGCTTCAGCCGGAACGTGATCGTGCAGGCCACCTGCCATGGCAAGGACAACGCTGCGATGGCCGATGCCTGCCGCACGGCAGGCGATCTGGCGCGGGGCGTGGCGAGCGTGCGTCACGACATCACGCGCGAGGAACTGGCGGAACTGGACGAGGCCGGGGTGCGCGGGGTGCGGTTCAACTTCGTCAAACGGCTGGTCGACGCGACGCCGCGCGAGCATTTCATCGAAGTGGCCGAGCGCATTCAGGAATTTGGCTGGTCCATCGTCGTCTATTTCGAAGCGGCCGATCTGGAGGAACTGGTGCCGTTCCTCGAAAGCTTGCCGGGGATCATCGTGGTCGATCACATGGGGCGGCCGGATGTCGAGAAGGGTGTCGATCACCCGGATTTCCAGCGGTTCCTGAAGCTCATGGAGGACAACGACAACATCTGGTCCAAGGTGACCTGCCCGGAGCGTCTGTCGGTGCAAGGCCCGCCCGCCTATGACGACGTGGTGCCGTTCGCGCGCGAGGTGGTGAAGCGGTTCCCGGACCGGGTGCTTTGGGGCACGGACTGGCCGCATCCGAATATGAAAAGCCACATGCCGGATGACGGCAACCTCGTGGATTTCATTCCCAAGATCGCGCCGACGGTGGAGGAACAGCAGAAACTGCTCGTCGACAACCCGATGCGGCTTTACTGGGCGCGCTGAGCGCCACACGGTTTGCGTGGCCGGAGGGTCGGGGCGAGAGATCGCCTCGGCCCATTTCTTTGCGCTATCAGTTTCAGGCAAATGGTGTCCGTCGCATCGGTCGCGCTTGTGCTCGATCCGCCGCCTCTGTTGGCTTATCGGGCCTTTCCGGCGGCATGGGCCGATAAGTTTTGCGTATTCTTCATTCAATCTGCGCCCGGGCCGGTGCCGTTTGATTCAGGTCAAATTCCAGCAGCCACGCGGCATGCGACAAGCCGTCAGGACATGAAAAGGAGGAACGGCCATGCATGATATGCCGGGCTACGATTACCACATCGACATTCCGGGCACGACGATCTTCGACGGCAAGCAGGCCATGAAGGGCTATGCGCTGAACAAGATGTGCTACGACTTCAACCGCGCCGAGAACCGCGAAGGGTTCAAGGCGGACGAAGAGGGCTGGATGGAGAAATACGGCCTGAACGATCAGCAGAAGACTGCCGTGCGCGAACGCAACGTGCTGGGCCTGATCGAGGCCGGGGGCAACATCTATTATCTCGCCAAATTCGCCGGGATCTTCGGTCTGGGCGTGCAGGACGTGGGCGGGCTTCAGACCGGCAAGACCACGGAAGAATTCAAGGAATACCTGGCGAGCCAGGCGTAAGGGGGACGGACAATGGCGAAAATTCTTGGCGGGATCACGACGTCCCACATTCCGGCGGTCGGCAACGCGATCCAGAAAGAGCTTTACGACGATCCGTATTGGAAGCCGTTCTTCGACGGCTATCCGAAGGTCCACCAGTGGATCAAGGATCACAAGCCGGACTATTGCATCAACATCTACAACGACCACGGGCTTGGCTTCTTCCTCGACCGGATGCCGACCTTCGCGATCGGCTGCGCGAACGAGTACCGCAACGAGGACGAGGGCTGGGGCCTGCCCGCGCTCGACCCGTTCCCCGGTGCGCCGGAACTGAGCTGGCATATCGCCGAGAGCATGGTCGCGGATCATTTCGACCTGACGACCTGTCAGGAGCTGGCGGTGGACCACGGCTTCGTCGTGCCGATGCAGCTGTTCTGGCCCGGCGCGCCGCATCACCCGGATATGCCGAAAACGGTGCCGATCTCGGCCAACACCGTGCAGCACCCGATCCCGACGCTGGCGCGGGCGCTGGACTTCGGCAAGGCGCTGGGCAAGGCGCTGCGCTCGTTCCCTGAGGACGCGACGGTCGTGATCCTCGGCACCGGCGGACTGTCGCACCAGTTGGACGGCGAGCGCGCGGGCTTCATCAACAAGGAATTCGACCGCTATTGCCTGGACAATATCGTGTCGAACCCGGAGGAGCTGACCAAGATCACCCGCATGGAGCTGGTCGAAAAGGCCGGCGCGCAGGGGACCGAGTTCCTGATGTGGATGATGATGCGCGGGGCGCTGGGCGACGACGTGAACGAGATCACCCGGAACTACCACATCCCGATTTCGAACACGGCCGCCGGTACGCTTTTGCTGGAATGCGCCGCTTGAGGTGAGGGTGGGAGCGAGGGGCCAGCCCCTCGCGCTCCCCGAGGTTTTTTGAAACAGAGAAGAGGGGGTGCGGGGTTCGCGCTCCCTTTTTCTATTTCGAGAGGAAGCGGTTCGCGGTGCGAAGGTCTTCGATGAACCGGGCTTCTTCGTCGGCTTTCTGGACGGGGTCCGGCAGGCGGAGGATGAAGCTGGGGTGGATCGTCACGAATAACGGCGCGCCGTCGCGGGTTTCTTCCATCCGGCCCCGTCGTTTGAGGAGGTCTTTCCGGCTGCCCGTGAGGCTTTCGAGCGCCGTGGCGCCGAGGGCGACGACAAGGTCGGGGCGGAGACGTTCACGTTCGAGGTCGAGCCACCATCGGCAGTGGTCGATCTCATCCCGGTTCGGCGCCTGATGCAGCCGCCGTTTGCCGCGCGGGGTGAATTTGAAGTGTTTGACGGCGTTGGTGACATAGGCCTTGTCACGCGCGATCCCGGCGCTGGCGAGGGCGCGGTCGAAAAGCTGGCCTGCGGGCCCGACGAAAGGGCGACCTTCGAGGTCTTCGCGGTCGCCGGGTTGTTCGCCCACGAACATCAGGGGCGCATCCGCGGGGCCTTCGCCGGGAACGGCCTGCGTGGCGTTGGCGTGAAGCGGGCAACGGGTGCAGGCGTCGAGCGCGGCGTGGAAGCGGTCTTGCGAGGCGGTGAGCGCCTCCTGCGCCTGGGCCACGCGGGCCACGACCTTTTCGGCGCGTGCGGGGGCGAGGGTGGGCGCGGCTTCGGCCATTTCGCGGGCGCGGGTCTGAGCGGTGGCGATGAGGTCGGGGATCAGCCCCGCCTCCGGCATGTTCTTCCAGTATTTCTTGGGCATCTCGGCCTGCATCGCCTTCGGTTTCAGCCGGGCCGGGTTGAAGATCGAGCGGAAATAGGTGCGCCAGAGATCCTCGGCCGCGTCGCCGGGCAGGTCGGGGCGCGGGGCGGGTTCGGTGAAGGTGAGCCTGCCGGAGGCGAAATGCGCGGTCAGATCGGGGGTGAAGATCGACCAGTCCATGTCGCCGAACCGTTTGGCGAAAAAGGGCGCCGCGAGTTCGAGGATCGGGTGCGACGGCTCGAACCAGGCCGCGAAACGGCGGCGTTCGGTGTCGGAGCCCAGATCGCGGAACCGGACGAAGGCATGCATCTTGTGGCGGTCGCGCCCGACCTCTTTTGCGAGCGCGTTCAGTTTCGCCGAACGCGGGTCGCCCCGGTCGGCAAGGAAACCGCGGTCGGTTTGCAGCGCCCAGAGCGCGGTGTAGAGGCGGGCGAAGCGTTCAGGGTCCGAATGAAACACCACCAGCCGCGCCAGGGCGACGAAAGACTTCGGCACGGTGATCTGCGCGGCCTTCGCAGGGGGCGGGGTGTCCGCGGCGAACAGATCGCGCGCCTCGGTGCCGCGAGACCACAGGATCGCCTCAGGCGGCGTGCGAGCCGTCAGATGCGAGCGGGCGGCGTCGCGCCATGCGTCGTAGACCCCGGTTTGCGGCAATGTGACGTGATGCATCAGAACAGGCTCAACTGCTCGGGCGGCGGGGCGAAGCGCGCCTTGAGGTCCGCCGTGTCGAGGTTGCGTGGCCGCCAGTCGAGCGTGGTGAGGAAGGGGCGGGCGTTTTTCAGGTTCGCGCCCATCCGCACGAGATCGTCGTAGCGCAGCGTGCGGTGGCGCCGGGCGGAGAGGATGCGTTTCACCGTTTTGGTGCCGAGGCCGGGGACGCGCAGGAGCGTTTCGCGTTCGGCCCGGTTCACGTCGACAGGGAAGGCGTGGCGGTTGGCCAGCGCCCAAGCGAGCTTGGGGTCGATGGTCAGGTCGAGGTTGCCGTCAGGGCGGGCCGAGGTGATTTCGCCCACGTCGAAGCCGTAGAACCGCATGAGCCAGTCGGCCTGATAAAGCCGGTGTTCCCGCACGAGAGGGGGCGAGATCAGCGGCAGGGCGGCGGACGCGTCGGGGATCGGCGAGAAGGCGGAGTAGTAGACGCGTTTGAGGCCGTAGCTTGCGTAAAGCCGGGTGGAGCTTTGCAGGATCGTCGCGTCGGTCGCGCCGTCCGCGCCCACGATCATCTGGGTCGACTGGCCGGCCGGTGCGAATTTCGGCGCGCGGCGGCCGGTGTGGGTCTTGTCGCCCGCGGCCTCCTTGCGCAGGCGAACGTCGGCCATCGCCTTGCGGATGCGGGCGGGGGATTTCTCCGGCGCGTAGGATTTGACCGCGGCGTCGGTGGGCAGTTCCACGTTGATCGACAGGCGGTCGGCATAGCGCCCCGCCTCGTCCAGAAGGTCGGGCGAGGCGTCGGGGATGGTCTTGAGGTGGATGTAGCCGCGAAAGCTGTGATCCTCGCGCAGCATGCGAGCGATGCGCACCATGTCGGCCATCGTGTCGTCCGGGGTGCGGATGATGCCGGAGGACAGAAACAGCCCCTCGATGTAGTTGCGGCGGTAGAACTCGAGCGTGAGGGTGACGACCTCTTCCGGTGTGAACCGCGCGCGGGTCACATTGCTGCTGACACGATTCACGCAATAGGCGCAGTCGTAGATGCAGAAGTTCGTCATCAGAATCTTGAGCAGGCTGATGCAACGCCCGTCCGGCGCATAGGCGTGGCAGATGCCGGCGCCGGTGGTCGAGCCGATCCCTTTGCCGTCGCGCGAGTCGCGCCTCTGGCCCCCGCTGGAGGCACAGGAGGCATCGTATTTCGCGGCATCGGACAGGATCGCGAGTTTCTGGTCGAGGGTCAGCGTGGCCATTTGTTCACTATATGTTCACGTTCCTGCCTGGGCAATCCGGGCAGGCGGTGACATTTTAGTGAACGTAAGAGTCTCGCTTACAAATCGGCGACCATCTTGCGCAATTCGAACTTCTGGATCTTGCCGGTCGAGGTTTTGGGCAGCTCGGTGAAGACGACCTTTTTCGGGGTCTTGAAGCCCGCAAGCTGGGCGCGGGTGTGGGCGATCAGCTCGTCCTCGGTGACCTTGGCCCCTTCCTTCAACTCGACGAAGGCGCAGGGCACCTCGCCCCATTTCTCATCCGGTTTGGCGACCACGGCGCAAAGCGCCACGGCGGGGTGGTGCATGAGCACATCCTCGACCTCGACCGACGACACGTTCTCGCCGCCCGAGATGATGACGTCCTTCGCGCGGTCGGTGATCTTGATGTAGCCGTCGGGATGCTGGAACGCGATGTCGCCGGAGTGGAAATAGCCGCCCTTGAAGGCTTTGGCGGTTTCCTCGGGGTTCTTGAGGTAACCTTTCATGACCACGTTCCCGCGCGCCATGATCTCGCCCACCGTCTCGCCGTCCCACGGCACCTGCTGCATCCGGTCGTCCAGCACCGTCACCTCCTCCATATCCGCGTGACCCACGCCCTGACGGGCCTTGATCGCGTAGCGTTCGGTGTCGGGCTTGTCCTCCCACTCGTCTTTCCAGAGCGTCTCGGTGATGTGGCCATAGGTCTCGGTCAGGCCGTAGACCTGACAGACGTGGAACCCCAAAGGCTCGATCCCCGCCAAAACGGCGGCAGGGGGCGGGGCGCCTGCCGTATAGACCTCGACCGTATGATCGAAGGCGCGGCGGTCGGCCTCTTTCGCGTTCACGATCATGCCCAGAACGATGGGCGCGCCGCCGAAATGGGTCACGCCCTCGTCCGCGATGGCGTCGTAGACCGCCTTGGCCGTGATGTCACGGCAGGTGACGATGGTGGCGCCGACGGCGGGCATGGTCCAGGTGTGGCACCAGTTGTTGCAGTGAAACAGCGGCACGATGGTCAGATAGCGGGTCTTGGGTGTCAGCGCCCATGCCACCGCGACGCCCATCGTGTGCAGGTAGGCGCCGCGATGGGAATAGACCACGCCCTTGGGGCGGCCCGTTGTGCCGGAAGTGTAATTGAGCGCGAGGCTTTCCCACTCGTCCTCGGGCATGATCCAGTCGAAACCGGGATCGCCGGAGGCCAGAAATTCCTCATATTCCTCGTGGCGTCCCGTGGCCGGAAAGCCCGCTTCGGGCGCTGCGACTTCCACCACCTTGGGTTTGGGGCCATTCATCTGGGTCAGGGCCTTTTCCACGACCGACAGGAACTGCGTGTCGCACAGGACGACCTTGGCCTCGCCGTGTTCAAGGATATAGGCGACGGTGCCGACATCCAGCCGCACGTTGATCGTGTTCAGGATCGCGCCGGCGGCGGGCACGCCCCAGCTTGCCTCGACCTGCGCCAGCGTGTTGGGAATGACCGTCGCGACCACGTCACCGGGGGCGACACCGTTGCGCGCGAGGGCCGAGGCAAAGCGGGTGGCCCGTTCGAAGGTCTGGCCCCAAGTGAACCGGCGATCAGCATGGACGACCGAGGTGCGTTCGGGAAACAGCCGGTTCGCGCGCCGGATATGCGACAAGGGCGTGAGCGGCACGAAGTTCGCCGCGTTCTTGTCCAGTCCGGTCTCATCCTTGAGCCAACCCATGATGTCCCTCCCGTAAAACCTCGGACCCCGATTAGGGCGGATCGGCCCCGCGCGGTCAATCCGGGTTTTTTCGTATGCGCCGGGGGTTTAGGGTCGGCCCATGATCATTTCACGCGGCCGCCGCTACATTTTCGTCCACGCGCCCAAGACGGGGGGCACGTCGCTGGCCCTCATGCTCGAGGACAAGGCGATGAAGGACGACATCATGCTCGGCGATACGCCGAAAGCGAAGAAACGGCGCGGCAAGGTGAAGGGGATCGAGACATCCGGGCGGCTGTGGAAGCATTCGATGCTCTCGGATCTTTACGGGCTGGTGACGCAACAGGAGATGGAGGATTTCTTCGTCTTCACCCTCGTGCGCAACCCGTGGGACCGGATGGTGAGCTACTATCACTGGCTTCAGGCGCAGAGCTTCGATCATCCGGCGGTGGGCAAAGCCAAGGCGCTGGCCTTCGAGGATTTCGTGACCGACCCGATGATCCTGAGGTCGATGGAATTGAACCCCTATGGCCGCTATGTCGAGGATCAGGACGGGATCGAGCGCGGGGACCATTTCATCCGGCTCGAGCACTTGCGCGAGGATCTGGAACTGGTCGAGGCCACACTTGGGGTGAAATTTCACGAAATTGCCCATGAAAACGCCTCGAATCGGGGGCGAGACTATCGAAGTGCCTACGATCAAAGGGGCCGAGAGGCGGTTGGAAAGGCCTGCGCCACCGATATCGAGCGGTTCGGCTACCGGTTCGACGGGTAAGTCTGTCGCGCTTGGGGCGACAATGCGGCGGACTGTGCCGGGATCGTGCGAGAATTCGCAACATTGACTAAAATTCACCTTATTTCTGCCCGAGAATCTGCCCTGAGCCTTTCCAGTCTGTGAACAAGCGACGAGGCCACATGGGCTGCCACCCGGTCTTGTCGCGATCGAAGACTGGGGAATGACCGATGTTCGGGATGCACGACATGCGCGCCACAAGCGCCAGCCGCCAGCGGGCGGGGCGTTCCGACGACGTGTCGGGCGAAGCCTACTGCACCACCGGCCTTGTCGCCGGCACCCGGATCGCAACCGCGATGGGATGGCGGGCGGTCGAGGCGATCGCGGTCGGTGACCTCGTCCTCACCTTCGACAACGGCCTGCAACCGGTCGTCGCCGTGACCCGCACGCCGGTCGCCACACCCCTGCGCCCCTCGTCCCAGACCATGCCCGTCGTCGTGCCCGCCGGGGCCCTCGGCAACGCGACCCCCATGACGCTTACGGCCGAGCAGCGGGTCGTCGTCGAAAGCGACGCGGCCGAAGACCTGTTCGGAGATCCCTTCGCGGTGCTCAAGGCCCGTGATCTGGTCGGCTACGCCGGGATCGCGCAGGATGCGGCGCAGGTGCACGCCGTCCTTACACTCCATTTCGCCGAAGATCAGGTTCTGCACGTCGATGGCGGCGCGCTGATCGTGGCCACGGCGGATATCCCTGGCGAGACGACACTCGCCTTCCTGACCAGAACGCCGAAACCGGCACCCTATGCAACCTATGACGGTCCGGCGGCACGTATGCTCGTGTCCGCCATGACCGACCCGGATGCCCGGCTGGGGGAGGGGGGGCTTTTGCGACCCGCCGCCTAGAACGGGCCGCGACGCGCGCCTTCCGCACCCTCGGCGCGCGTCGCGATTTCCCTTAGACCTTACCGAGTTTTTCGCGCTCGTTCCTGCCCCCCCATATCACCAGCGCGAAATGGCCCCGTCCGACCCCCTTGCCGGACGGGGCCTTCTTATATCCGGGGGTCAGTGATGGAACCGCTGTGTGGGGAAGGCGATGATACCGTCATCCGAAAGCTGTTTCGAGGCATGGGACGACCCCGCGCGAGCGGCTTCGATCAGGTCGCGCACGCCTTCGGGCGGATGGCCCGTCGCGGCGGCGATCACGTCGCGCATATGCGGGAACGAGTAAGCCTGTTCGGTGAGAGCGGCGGCGCCATAGGCGGTCTGGCCGAGACCGGAGTAATGGCGCAGCGATCCCCCGGCGCGGCGCAGCCGTCGTTCGAAGATCGAGCAGGCGATGAGGCAGCAATCCGCAAGGCCCCGCAGTTCGCGCGCATCCGCCCGTCGGTCCATCGCCGAGACCACCCGGATCGTCAGCCCGTCGACATGCACCTGTTCGCGCATGTAGCGGGCGAGGGTGATCGCTATGTAGTGCCGCAAGGTATCGGTGAGCGTAATGCCTGTTTCCTGCATTCCATCGCCGACAAGGTCGTTGGCGGCGGCGACCAGCGCATCCTGCATCACGTGACCTCCTGTTCTTGTCTTTGGGTCCGTGCAGTCTCAACGCCGGACCATGGGAAAAAGGTTAACGCGCCGCCAAATTTGATCAAAAGAATTTTTCCGAGTGTGGCGAATGTGTTGCGGGATTGCCCGCGCCCTGTGCGCCTTTGCCCGAAAGCCGTGCGGTCTGTGGACGGTATCAAGCGGAGCGGGCGTGCGCCCGCGCATGTCTTGCGCGGGTCCGCCTGCGGCAGACACCGCGCGGGTGGGGGAGGCCAGCCTCCCCGCGACGTCGGCAAGCCGCCGTCGCCCCCCTCCGAGGTTTCCGGAAACGAAGAAGGATCAGGCGAGCGGGCTTTGGCCGCCGAGCCGGATGAAAAGCGACTCTTCCTCGTCGTTCTTGAAATAGGGCACCGATGCGGGGGCATCGAGATCGGGAAGGCGTCCCGCGATTTCGGCGAGCACGACCTGCGTGATGAACGGCAGGTCGAAATCGCGCACGTCGCTGAGTGCGATCCACTGAAGGTGGCTGAGTTCGTCTTCGGCCCGCGAGAAGTCGTCTGGATCGGTCTTGATCCGGGCCGCGTCGGCCACGAAGAACCGCGCGTCGAACCGGCGCGAGCGTCCCGGCGGCGTGATCGCGCGGAACACGAAGGCGAGCCCGTCCGGCGAGGGCAGGTAGCCCGCCCTCGCGAAGCCTTCCCATGTCGGCGGCGGGGCGGTCGGCCAGTCGCCGGGGGTGCCGAGGATCTGCCCGGTTTCCTCGAAAAGCTCACGGATCGCGGCGGCGAGGAGTGCGGGGCCGATCCCGTCCTTGGCGTCCTCACCCAGTCGGGTGCGGCAAGGCTCGGCCCCCTTGTCGCCCAGCGGCAGGCCGTGATCGGCCTTGTCGACCGCGCCGCCCGGAAAGACGAACTTGTTCGGCATGAACGCGGCCTTGGCGCCGCGCTGGCCCATCAGGACGCGCGGCTTGGTGTCCGCGTCACGGATCAGCACGACGGTGGCCGCGTCGCGGATCACCTTGGATTTGTCGATGGTCTCGGTCGCCATGGGCCTCCCTCGCGCGGGGGGAAGCGCCCGCGTCAGTTTTCGCTTTTGGCCTCGGGCGGGGCGAAGCCATGCATCCGCTTGGCCCACTGCACCCCCACCATGAGGCCCTTGAACCTTGGCAGAAGGTAGAGGGAGAGCGCAACCGCGAGGATCGCCAGAACCGAGAACAGCACCATCGGATCGGGGCGGAAGATGGTGAAGCCGTAGTGGAAGAACGGCACCATCAGGTGACCGACCACGAGAATGGTGAGATAGGCCGGGCCGTCGTCGGCGCGTTGGTGATGCAGTTCCTCGCCGCAGACCGGGCAGGTCTCGCGCACCTTGAGGTAGCTTTTCATCAACGGGCCGGTGCCGCACTGCGGGCACTTGCGCCGCCACCCGCGCCAGACGGCGGGTTTCAGCGGGCGTTCGTCGCCGGTGTCGGTGGCGCGTGCCAGATCGGCGGTCGTCGAGGCGTCCATGCGTGTCTCTCAAAGTGGTCTGTTCGCTTTGGGTTTACCTAGGGACTTCGCGCCGGGTTGCCTATGGCGCGATATGTCGCGCCGCCCGGATCGGCGGAATGATGCACGTTTTTTTTCGTCATGTGCGACGGAACCGGGCAGGGTGCCCGTTTGAAGGTCATGCAGGGCGCGAGAAACGCCCGGCTTCAAGGCAGGACACCTTGAACCCCGAGAGGAGTAAGACATGAAACGAGCACTCAAGATAGCGGGCTACGGCCTTTTGACCGCATCGGCCCTGACTTTGGCCGCAACCGGCGTGGCCTCGGCCAAGCCCGGCGGGCACCGGTCGGACGACATGCGCGGCATGATGCGCGGACCGCAGATGAGTTTCACCGAACTCGATGCCAATGGCGACGGGGCGCTTACGCCCGAAGATGCTCTGCAACGCGCGACCGAGCGGTTCGCCGAGGCCGATGCCGATGGCGACGGGTCGGTCACGCTTCAGGAGCTGACCGATGCCGGTGTGGCGCGGTTCGAAGAGAAGTATCAGCAGCGCGTGAACGCCGCTGCGCCGGGCGAAGTGCCGGGGCGTCCGTCGGATGCGCAGGTTCTGGCGCGGGCCGAGAAGATGGCGAGCGGTCTGCTCCAGCGCGCGGATACCGACGGGAACGGTGCGATCGACGAGGCCGAGATGCAGGCGATGCCGGGTCTCGACCGGCTGATCGCCCGGGCCGATACCGACGATGACGGTGCGGTTTCGGAAGAGGAGTTCGATGCGGCGCGCCAGAAGGTGCTGTCGCGGATGGACCGGTTCGAAGAGCGCGGCGGGCGTGAGGGCCATTCGATGCGGGACGGTCACGGCCCGCGCGGGGGCGAGCGGATGCCGCAGATGCCCGACCGGCACTAAGAGTTGCGTGACCGGGGCGGGTCCCTTCGGGGGCCTGCCCATCCGGATTGCGCGCGTGAAGGGGACAGAGTTTACTACCGGACGCGATGGATATGGCATTCGACCAAGCCCGAGACGTCTCGGACGAGGCGCTTCTGGTCGCCTATGGCAACGGCGACCGTGAGGCGGCCCGGCTTCTGACCGCGCGCCTTGCGCCGCGGGTGCTGGGGTTCGCCGCGCGTATGCTGGGCGGCGACCGGGCCGAGGCCGAGGACGTGACGCAGGAGGCCATGTTGCGCCTGTGGAAGATCGCACCCGATTGGCGGCAGGGCGAAGCGAAGGTGTCGACGTGGCTGTTTCGCGTGGCATCGAACCTGTGCACCGACCGTCTGCGCAAGCGCCGAAGCGTGGACATCGACAGCGTGGCGGAACCCGAGGACGATGCGCCGGGGGCCGTGGCGGGGCTGATCGAAGCCGACCGGGCGCGGGCGCTCGAAGGGGCGCTGGCGCAATTGCCGGACCGGCAAAGGGAAGCGGTGGTGCTCAGGCATCTCGAGGGGCTGACGAACCCCGAGATCGCCGAAGCGATGGAGATCAGCGTCGAGGCGGTCGAAAGCCTGACCGCCCGGGGCAAAAGGACGCTGGCCGGGATACTCTCCGGCCGGCGCGAGGAGTTGGGATATGGCTCGGATTGACGAAAACGGTCGCGACGACGCGATGCTGGACGAGTTCTTCGAAGCGGGGCGGGCCGACGCGCCCGTGCCGTCCTTGGATCTTCTGGCGCGGATCATGGCGGATGCCGAGGGCGAAGCGGTCGCGCGCGAACATGTAAAGCCCGTGTCGCGCAGCCGGCGCGGATTGTTCGCGGCGCTGGCGGCGGTGATCGGAGGATGGCCCGCGCTCGCCGGAATGGCCACGGCTGCGGCGGCGGGGGTCTGGATCGGCGCGGCCCAGCCCGAGGCGCTGACCGTGTTGACGGGTGGTGTGCTTTCCACCTCGGCGTCGGACTTTGAACTGGAAGAGATTTATCCGGGCTATTCGGCCTATGTCACTTATCAGGAGGCGATGTCGCAATGAGCGGGACAGACACATCGACGCGGCGCGGGTTCCCGATCTGGGCCAAGGCGCTTCTTGCCGTATCGCTCGCGCTGAACCTGCTTGTGGCGGGTGTGGTGGTCGGGGCGCGGTTCGATGGTGACGGGCCGAAGGGTCCGCCGGGCCGCTCGACACGGGATGCGCGGTCGTCCTTCGATCCTGCGCTGGGCCCGTTTTCGCGGTCGCTGCCCGATCCGTACCGTGAGCAGGCCGTCCAAGCGTTGCGCGAACGGGCGGGGGATTACCGCGACAACCGGGCGCAACTGGCCGATCAGCTGGCCACGATGCTGACGATCCTGCGGGCGCAGGAGTTCGACGAGGAGGCGCTGCGGGCGGTCATGGCCGCGCAGACCGAACTGTTCGAACGGCGTGGCGAAATCGGGCGTGACGTGGTCGTGGAGCAGATCGCCGCGATGTCCGCCGACGAACGCGCGGCGCTGGCGGCGCGTATGGAAGAGGGGTTCAAACGGGCGATGGACCGGGCCAAGCCGCCGAAACGCTAGGCCGCGCTGCGTTCGGGCGCGCAGGTCACGATGTTGCGCCCCCCGGCCTTGGACACGTAAAGCGCCCGGTCGGCCTGATCCCACAACTCGCGCGGGTTGCTTATCGCGCTGGAACACAGCGCCATGCCGATGGACAGGGTGACCGAAATTGGGGTCTGTCCGTCACGGGCGTCGACCGGGGTATCGGCGACGGCGGCCCGCAGGCGCTCGGCGGTCAGCCGCGCCTCGTCCCCGGTGGTGTCGCGCAGCACGACAAGGAATTCCTCGCCCCCGATGCGCGCGACGAGGTCGATCTCACGCAAGGTGGCTTTCAGGCGGCGCGCGGTCTCCACCAGCACGTCGTCGCCGGCGAGATGGCCGAAGCGGTCGTTGACCGATTTGAAGTGATCGAGGTCCAGCAAAAGCATGGCGCAGGATCGGCGCGTGGCCCCATGTTCTTTCTGCATCCGGGCGAGGTAACCGTCGGCGTAACGGCGGTTGAACAGCCCCGTGAGCGGATCGCGCAAGGCCTCGTCCAGTTGGTCCTCGACGCGGGCGCGCAGCCGGTCGGTTTCCCGTTTCCGGTCCAGAAGCCGGTCCAGACGTGCGGCCAGTTCCGCGCTGGAGAAGGTGCCGCGCATCACGGCGTCCGCCCCGAAGTCGAAAGCCATGTCGGCGGTGTCGTCACGCTCGCGCGGCGTGTGCAGCAGGACGAGCGCGTGGCGCGTCGACGGTCGGGCGCGCAATTCCGCGACAAGCCCAAGCGCCGCGCCTGGGTTGCCCGATGTCAGCGCGATGACATAGGCATCGCCCTCGGCCTCCGGTTCCAGCGCGGTCGCAGACGTGGCGAGCGTCACCTTTGCACCCGAGGCGGCGGCGATCCGGCTGCGCCAGCCCGGCCCTTCGGTCGCGGTGGGGGGAACCACCGTGATGCGGGCGCGTGGCGCGAACCCGGCGGAGGCTTCGGCGAATGCGTCGGCTGCGCCCAGGGGCTGACGGCGCAAAAGCTCCTCCCGCTCGGCGCGTTTGCGGGTCAGGTTGCGCAGAAGGGCGAGCAGAAGCGCCTCGCCCGGAAGGTCGGTCAGGCATTCCTCGGCCCCCGCCTCCAGCGCGGCGATCCGGGCCACCCTGTCGTCGGCCGCGCCGTAGATCACGACGGGCACCTCGGCCAGATCGGGCCGGGCCTTCAGGGCGCGGCAGGCGGCGATACCGCCGCCGGGAAAGTCGATGTCGATCAGGATGACATCGGGTTTGTCGGCGAAGGCGCGCGTCAGCAGCTCGTCCCGCGTGCGCGCCTGTGTCACGCTGTGCCGCGCCGCTGCCAGCCGCGCCTTGAGCGCGATCCGGTCGGTGACGAGGTCGTCTGCGATGATGATGCGTCCGCCCATTCTTTTCTGCTCGATTTTGTATTAAGTGCTCCGCGATTGGGTAATCTTTGCCCAAGAAGTCTTAACAAAGGGTTTCTCCCGGTCGGGATGAGGGGCAGATGAAGCAGGAAATGGCCGAAACCATCGGTTTACAGGCACTTGGCTGGCTTGCGGGCAACGATGACCTGCTCCCGGTCTTTCTGGGTTCGACGGGCGGTGACGTGGGCGCGTTGCGCGAAGGGGCAAGTGATCCGCAGTTCCTTGCCGCCGTGCTCGACTTCATCACGATGGACGATGCCTGGGTCATGGCGTTCTGCGATGCGTCCGGGCTGGACTATGCGCAGCCGATGCAGGCCCGGCAGGCGTTGCCCGGCGGAGGCGAGGTAAACTGGACATGAACCGCAAGGTGGATGCGATCCTGTTCGACAAGGATGGCACGCTGTTCGATTTCGATGCGACCTGGACGGTCTGGGCGAACACGGTCATCGAACGTCTTGCACAGGGCGACCCCGCGCTGGCGGACGCGATCGCGGAGGCGGTCGAGTTCGACCGGGCCACAGGCCGCTTTCGGGACGCATCGGTCGTGATCGCCGGGACGCCCGACGATGTCGCCAAGGCCGTCGCGCCGGTTCTGGGCATCGCGCCGGATGTGCTGATCGGTGGCATGAACGCCGCCGCCGCGACCGCTCCGATGGCCGAAGCCGTGCCTTTGGTGCCGCTTCTCACAGGATTGCGGGCCAAAGGCCTCAAACTCGGCGTGGCGACCAACGATGGCGAGGTTCCGGCGCGTGCGCATCTGGGAAGCGCGGGCGTTGTCGAGGCCTTCGATTTCATCGCCGGGTCCGACAGCGGCTGGGCGCCCAAACCGGACCCGGCCATGTGTCTGGCCTTTGCCGAGGCCATGAACCTTGCGCCGCACCGGATCGCGATGGTCGGTGACAGCCTGCACGATCTCGTCGCCGCCCGCGCAGCCGGGATGCACGCGGTGGCGGTGCTGACGGGTCACGCCGATGAGCGCCGACTCACCGGACATGCGGATGTCGTTCTGCCCGACATCGGTTACCTCCCCGGTTGGTTGGGGTTTTGAGCGCACCACCTGAGGTGGATCGCGTTAACCTATTGATAACATTTGTTTTGAATTCTGCGCCGAGAACGCCGACTTTGCGCGCGGTCGGTGCTTCGTTCGCCTGATTTTTCCGGTTTCTTAACCCCGCAACTCTAGTCTTAAGACTTAATTGAGGGTTCCAGCATGCATGGCATTATTTGCCGTTCTTTCGAAATGTTCGTGAGGTCCGCCTACGGGGCGGAGCTATGGGGCGCGGCGCTGGATCAACTCGACCTGCCGTTCGACGGGTTCGAGACGATGTTCCAATACGACGACCATCTGGCGGATCGCCTCGTGTCCTGCTGCGCCATCCTTCTGGGCAAACCGCGCGACGCGCTTTTGGAAGACTTCGGAACCTTTCTCATCACCGCTACGCCGTCCGGGCGGGTGCGCCGACTGCTGCGGTTCGGCGGCCTCGACTACGAGGATTTCCTGCATTCGCTCGAAGACCTGCCGGGGCGTGTCGCGCTCGCGGTTCCCGACATCGGCCTGCCGGATCTCGTGCTCTACGAAATCGAACCCGGACGCTTCGAACTCGCCTGCCGGAGCAAGGTCAGGGGCGCAGGGCATGTCATCGCGGGGCTCTTGCGGGCGATGGCGGACGACTACGGCGCGCTTGTGCTGCTCGACCACGTGGGTCGCCGCCGAAGTGTCGAGATTATCGACATCCATCTTCTCGAATCTTCGTATTCCGAAGGGCGCGGCTTCGATCTGAGCGAAGGCGGGCTGACGGCGGCGGGGCAGGTCGGATGAACGACATGACACCGTTGCGCGTGACCGTTTCGGGCCGCGGACTGGACCGGCTCATGCCCCTTCACCTCCTGCTCGATATGGAGGGGCGGATCGTGCAGGTCGGCCCCACGATGGCCAAGGTTCTGCAAGGGCAGACCTTTCTCGGCCAGCGGATGCTGGACCTGTTCGACCTCAAACGCCCGCGCGAGGACGAGATTTTGGCGCTGCTCGAAAAGGGGGCGACCGGCAAGGTGCTGCTGCGCCTGCGCGCTTATCCCCAAACGCAATTCATCGGAAGTGCGGTGACCTTGCCCGACCACGCGGGTGTGCTGGTCAACCTGTCCTTCGGCATCTCGACCTTCGACGCAGTGCGCGATTTCCGGCTCGCCGGTTCGGATTTCGCGCCGACCGACCTGACGCTCGAACTGCTCTATGTCGCCGAGGCGAATGCGGCGGCGATGGCCGAGAGCCGTGCCTTGAACGAACGGTTGCACGGGGCCAAGCAACTGGCGGAATCCGAGGCGCATACGGATGCGCTGACCGGGCTGCGCAACCGGCGGGCGCTGGATCAGGAACTCCACCGGCTGATCGAGCGCCGGGTTCCGTTCACGCTCGCCCATCTCGATCTCGATTTCTTCAAGTCGGTGAACGACACGCTGGGCCACGCGGCTGGCGATTTCGTTCTGGGTCAGGTGGCCCGCGTTCTGGTGGAAGAGACGCGAACGAACGACGTGGTCGCACGGGTCGGGGGCGACGAATTCGTCCTCCTTTTCATCGGTTTGACGGATCGGGAGCGGATTTCGGCGCTCGCCGGGCGGATCATCGGACGGCTTGAGGAACCCATGCCGTTCCATGGCACGCCCTGCCGGGTGTCCGGGTCCATCGGCCTCGTGCTGTCGACGCAATACGAGCGGCCGGATGCCGAACGGATCATGGCGGATGCGGATACGGCGCTCTACGCGTCGAAAGAGTCGGGTCGGTCGCGGTTCACCTTCATCAACCCGAAGATCGGCACGATGGAATATGGTCCGAGGGCCGGGTGATCGCCCTAGATCGTGGCCAGAGCGGCGCCAGATCGAACACCGTTCCGCGGTCCCGAACCTCTCCGACCTTTCGCCAATTTGAGGCGGGATCGTGCGTTGCTAGCCTCGATGCGTGACGAATGGGTGGCGGGGCGACCCCCGCGACCCGTCGCAGGCGACCGCAACCATGACGGAGGGGGCCTTGAACTCAGCAATGATCGTCGACGATCACCCGCTGTTCTGCGACGCACTTTCCATGACGCTCAGGGCCTCGATGGGGATCGAGCATGTGGTGACGGCGGGCACGCTGGAAGCGGCGTTGGATCACCTCGCGCGCGCCACGGCCCCGGATGTCATCCTGCTCGACCTGAACCTGCCCGATGTTCACGGTCTCGAAGGGCTGGTCCGGCTCGTGAAATCCAGCGCCGAGACGCCCGTCATCATCGTCTCGTCCGAGACCGAGTCGCGCGTGGTCCGGTCGGCCATTCGGGTCGGCGCGGCGGGATATGTGCCCAAACATTCCTCGCGCGACACCTTTCGGCTGGCCCTGACCCAGATCATGCGCGGCGAGGTCTATGCGCCCGAGGTCGCGCTGTCTCATCAGTCCGCGAATGCGCCGCTCACGGCTCGTGAAGACGCGCTCGTGCGGATTTCCCACCTGACCCGGCAACAGGCGCGCATTCTCCAACTCATCTGCGTGGGGCAGATGAACAAGCAGATCGCATATGAACTGTCGATTGCCGAAACGACGGTGAAGGCTCACGTCACCGCGATCATGCGAAAGCTCGGGGTGCAAAGCCGCACGCAGGCCGTGCTGATCGCGCAGGAGGCCAATTTCAGCTCGCTGCTTCAGGACAACTGAGGCCGCGCGGTTCCCGCCTTTTGAGACAATCCTCCGGTTATTCGCGCAGGTTCAAAACGTCCTGAAGGTCGCTCGACCTTGGTCGTATAGGGCGCGCTGCGGGGCGGGAGTAGCGTCGCCCCATGTGGAGGATCATCACCGCTGTCTGGCTTGCCTGTCTGACGCTCGCCTGCGCGCCCGGCGCGGTCGCGGCGGAATGGGCGCCTGCGTCGCGCGCCGAGATCGAGGGGCGGATCGTGCCGCCCTATGCGCTGGGCACGCCTATCGGTGACGACGGCGTTTACCATCTTCTGAACTCGGGCGGTGCCGAGATCGGCTATGCCTTCCAGACCGGGCCGCTCGCCCCGCTGCCGGGGTTTTCGGGCAAGCCCATCGACATGCTCGTTCTGCTCAAGCTCGACGGAACGATCATCGACGTCCGCCTCCTGTCCCAGAAAGAGCCGGTCTTCGTTTCGGGTCTGGGCGAGGCGCCGTTTCGGGCGTTTCTCGAACAATATCCGGGGCTTTCGATCACCCAGCCGCTTGTCGTCGGGGTGCCGTACGGCAAGGCGGGCGGTGGGTCCGACCTCGTCTATCTGGACGGGGTGACCAAGGCGACGGCGAGCGTGCGCATCGCCCACGAATCCATTCTCGCCGCCGCGCTACAGGTCGCGCGGGACAAGATGGCGGGGGTCGGCGGGGCATCGACCGCGCCGGCGCGTCCGAAGATGGAATATAACGAGGCGCTCGACTGGCAGGCGCTTGTCGACGAAGGGATCGCAAGGCGCCTGACGGTGACCAACGCCCAAGTCGACGCGGCCTTTGCCGGCACCATCTGGGCCTCGGACGACCCCGAGGCGCGCGCCGATCCTGAAGGCCTGTTCCTCGATTTGTGGCTGGTCGACATCGGTCCGCCTGCCGTCCAACGCGCCATCTTCGCCCCGGACACGGTGGACGAGCTTGCGCGGCTTTATGCAGTCAGCCCGGATGACGAACCGATCCTCGTGATGGATGGCGGTCGCCATGGCCTCGTGTCGGCGGATTTCGTGCGGAATACCGCGCCCGACAGGGTCTCCGCCGTTCAGGGCGGTTTCCCGGTCGCGCTGCGGGATGCGGATATGTTCCCCGCTTTCCTGCCCGGCGTGCCGGAGCATGACACCGCGATGATCCTGCGGGCCGATCGCAGGCTGGGGTTCGATCCGATCACCGAATGGGTGCTCAGGGTGCAGGCGGTGCGTGCGCACGGCATGTTCCAACCCGAAATCGGCGACGTGCATTTCGAGATCGCGTATCAAGCGCCGGAGCGGTTCTACGACGTGCCCGAGGTCGTGACACTGCGCCCCGCCTGGCAGGAGGCGATCGTGAACCGGCAGGGAGACCTGATCGCGCTGTCGGTGTTCCTCGTCGTGCTTCTGGGGCTCCTGGGGCCGGGGATGACTTGGTTCGCGGGGCTCGGATCATTCACCGCTATTCGGCTCGGCATTCTGGCCGTGGTCGTGGGGTTCATCGGATACTGGGGGCAGGGGCAGCTTTCCATCGTCACGGTCCTCGCCGTCCTGCGCGCGGCGGTCGGCGAGGGGTCTTTCGCCGTTCTGCTCTACGACCCGTTCTCACTCCTCATCTGGGCGGTGACGATCCTCGGTTTCGTGCTGTGGGGCCGGGGGCTGTTCTGCGGCTGGCTGTGCCCGTTCGGCGCGATGCAGGAGTTCGCGCATCACATCGGCCGCGCCCTCCGCCTGCCCGAAATCGAGGCGGGGCCACGGCTCGACCAGTGGCTCAAGAAGGTGAAATACATCGCGCTTTCGGGGCTGATCCTGACCGCCTTCGTGGTGCCCGATCAGGCCGAGAAGGCCGCCGAGATCGAGCCGTTCAAGACCGCGATCACCGTCTCGTTTCAGCGCGAATGGTTCTATGTCGCCTATGCGGCGCTCTGGCTGGGGCTCGGCACCGTCTTTTTCAAAGGCTTCTGTCGCTACGTCTGCCCATTGGGCGCGGTCATGGCCATCGGGGGGCTCTTGCGCACCCGGAGGTGGATCGCACGGCGAACAGACTGCGGCTCGCCCTGCCAGTTGTGCAGGGTCAAATGCCGCTACGGCGCGATCAAGAAGACCGGCGAAATCCAGTATGACGAGTGTTTCCAGTGCCTTGATTGCGTGTCGATCCATGACGATCCGACCCGCTGCGTGCCGCTCGTCCTTGCCGAAAAGCGCCGCACCAAGGTGGCCGCATGACCCTGACGCGCCGCAGGTTCATGGCCCTCATGGCGAGCCTTGCGATGCCGGGGGCGGCGGGCGCGGTGAGCCGCGAGGTCTGGCGCGGTCGTGCCTTTGGCGGTGACGTGTCGCTCGACCTGACCGGCCCGCGCGACCGTGTGGCGGCGGATCTCGTCAGGCTGACCGCCCGGATGCGCGAACTCGAGGCGCGCTTCACGCTCTACGAGGATGATGGGCCATTGGTGCGGTTGAACCTGACCGGGAAGGGGCCGCTCCACGGCGACCTGCGCCGGGTGATGGAGGTGTCGCGGCGGGTGCACGTCGCCACGAACGGCGTGTTCGACCCCACGGTGCAGTCGCTCTGGGCCGCACTGGCCGAAGGGCGCGGTGCGGATCTGTCCGCTGTGGGACTGGATCGTGTTCGGATGACAGATACCGAGATCACGCTGGCGAAGGGTCAGGCCCTGACCTTCAACGGCATCGCGCAGGGCTATGCCGCCGACGCCTTGCGCGCGATGCTTTCGGGCTGGGGCTATTCGACCGCGCTGGTCGACATGGGCGAACAGGCCGCGCTGGGCGGGCCGTTCCGGCTTGGGCTGGTGGACCCTGCGGCGGGGCGGATCGGTCAGGTCACGCTAACGGGTCAGGCGGCCGCCACATCCTCGCCCGCGGCCATGACCATCGGGGGGCGTGCGCATATCCTGCACCCGAAAGGCGGGCGCGCGATCTGGTCCACGGTGACGGTAATCGCAGCCTCCGCGACGCTTTCGGATGCGGCTTCGACCGCGTTCTGCTTGATGGAGCGGGACGACATCGGACAGGCCAAGGTCGCCCTCGGCCTGTCCGATGTGCTGCTCGTCGACAAAGACGGCGACCTCACCCGGTTTTAGCGGTCCGGCGGCAGAAACGTCAGGCCATGGGCCTTGAACAGGGCCTCGATCCGCCCGTCTGCAAGCGCCTTTTCGATAGCGTAGTCAACGGCATATCCCAGATCTCGGTGCTGGTGGTTGATCGCGACTCCTACCGTCCAGCGCGACCGGACAAGGCCCGGATACGGTGGGACGTGGATGTCCTGTGCCTCGGTCAGCCCCGCTTCAAGAACCGCGCGCGGCCCCATCGCGGCCATGACCTCGCCCGCGACGAGGGCGGTCATGGCGGCTTCGGTCGTCGGGAACCGATGCACCTTATCGCCCACCGCGCCCCGACCCACCGACGCGAGGTAGAAATCGGACAGCGAGTCGTTTTCGACCGCCACCGTGTCATAGCGGAAATAGGCTGGCGTCGGGCCGCCGTCGGGGTAGGCCGCGCGGTCAAAGGCGATGGCCAGTTCCTCGCCCGCGTATTGCCCGGTGAAGACGACCTGTTCGATCCGGCAGGTCAGTTCGCTGTCATAGGGCGCGTGCAGCATCACGTCGGACACGCGCCCGTTCACCACCGCGCCTTTCCAGACGTAGTTCATCAGGTCGGTGTCTAGGTTTTCGCCCGCCTGCACGAAGCGGAAGCGCGCCTCGACGCCCAGGTCGTCGGCGATGATCCTGCCGATCTCGATGTCGATGCCGACCGGCTGCCCGCCCGTTTTCACGGACCACGGCGCGAAATCCTCGTAGACCGCGAATTCGATCCAGCCTTCGTCGATGATCCGGTCGAACTCCCGCCCGATGTCCTGAGCGAAAGTGTTCTGCGGTTTGGGTTGCGGGACATAGTCCTCGCAACGCGCCAAGGCCGGCCCCGCGAAAGCAAGACCGGCCATCAGGCTCGTCAGAGCGAACAGGCGTGTCATGGCGTCAATGCGCGGCGGACAGGCCGACGGTCAGGATGTCGCCCGCCTGTTTCCACGTGGCCTGATCGTCCGACAGGATGCGCGAGGCCTCGAAGGCGACGGAATCCGCGATGGGCGCGCCCGAGCCGGTTTCGACGGTCGCGGCGATGTCGGCCAGTTCGACCTTGAGCGCCTCGGGGTCAGCGACCGACCCGGACAGAAGCTCGTCCCGGATCGCACCGAGGCGCGTGGCATGATCGTCCAGCGCCCCGTCATCGGGCCGCGTCTCGACATAGGTGCGGATGGCCCACGCGGCTTTCTGGCCCAGAAGCTCGCCGAACGCGGGCATCTTAGTGATCCCGTTCTGGGTCATGCCGTGGCGGAACCGTTCGACATACCATTCGTCACCGTATTCGGCGGCTTCCAGATAACGCAGGTCCGGGGCCAGCCCGCCGGACACGACGCCAAGCCCATGACAGCGCGCGCAGTTCTGGGTGTAGCCCGACGCCCCGATCTCGATCGCTTTCAACCAGGTTTCCTCGCCCACCGCTTCGGCGCGGTAGGGGTTTTCGATCAGCCATTCCTCGCCCACATCGGGCAGGGCTTCGGTGTTCACGGGCTGGGGCGTGACGTCGCCGTGACCGATGGCCATCCCGCCAAGCGTCAAGGTTCCGGCGAGCGTCGTGGCCGCGATGAGAGCGAGTTTCTGCATGGTGTTCCTCCGCGTTTCTCGGCCCAACTATCGGCGCGCCGCCGCGTCGCACCATTAGACCTTGGTGCAAGCCAATCGGCCCGATACGGCGCAAATCGCCGGAATCACGCCGGAAAAGGCATATCTGCGACCTAGGTCTAATGGGCCGTCGCGATGTCCTTCCTCTAGCGTCGTCGGCGTGGAGGAGACGATGCGCAAGATCGTGCGGAATGCGGCCCCGTGGGCCATTGGTCTGACGCTGGCCTGTTCGGGTGGGCTACTTGCCGAACCGCTTCAGGTTCGCGTCGGCTACCTTCGGCTCGAAGAACCGCCGCGCGCGGTTCTGTCGAACCTCGACACCGTGCCCGCCGACCTTGGCATCGCGGGGGCAAGGCTCGGGTTGGCCGACAACGCGACCACCGGCGCCTTCATGGGGCATGACTACGCCCTCGAAATCGTCTCGCTTGCGCCGGGTGGCGACGTGGTGGCGGCGGCGCGTGACATGGCGGGGCAGGTCGATCTGATCCTCGCCGACATGAACGCCGAGGCGCTTCTGAGCCTCGCCGATCTGCCGGATGCCGCCGGGGCGCTCATCTTCAACGTCTCCGACGCATCCGAACGCCTGCGTGATGCCGATTGCCGCGCGAACCTGCTTCATACCGCGACCGAGGCCGCGATGCGTTCGGATGCGCTGATGCAGGTTCTGTTGGCGAAACGCTGGACGAAAGTGGCCCTGATCGAAGGACCGGGGGGCGCGGACGCGGCGCTGGCCGCCGCCTACCGCGCATCTGCGCGAAAGTTCGGGGTCAGGATCGTCTCGGACGCCCGGTGGGACGACACCGCCGACCTGCGCCGCACGGCCTCGGCCGAGGTGCCGCTGCTCACGCAGGGGTTCAAGGATCACGACGTGGTGCTGGTGGCCGATGCCGCCGACGATTTCGCTCGCTACGTGGAACACAACACATGGGTGCCGCGTCCGGTGATCGGTGTCACCGGCCTGACCCCTGTGGCCTGGGCGCCGGTGGTCGAGCAATGGGGGGCGGCGCAGCTTCAATCCCGGTTCACCGACCTTGCGGCGCGCGACATGCAGCCCCGCGACTATGCCGCCTGGGCCGCCATGCGGGTGATCGGCGAAGCGGTGACGCGCACCAATACCGCCGACGCCCCTGCGCTGCGCGCCTACATCCTGTCCGATACCTTCGAACTTGCGGCGTTTCAGGGCCGCCCCCTCAGTTTTCGCCACTGGAACGGTCAGATGCGCCAGCCGATCCCGGTGGTGAACGCCCGCGCGGTCGTCGGTTCGGCCCCGCTCGACGGGTTCGAACATGCCCGCAACCCGTTGGACAGCCTCGGCCTCGACGCGCCGGAAAGCGCCTGCACGGCCTTTGGAGATTGATATGCTTCGCACCTTCGCAACCGCCCTCTGCCTTCTGTCGCCGCCCGCACTTGCCGGAGAGATCTGGGTCACGAACGAGAAGGACGATACGATCAGCGTCATCGACATCGAGACGCTCGAAGTGACCCGCACGATCCCCACGGGCGAGCGGCCACGCGGCATCACCTTCAACTCGGATCATTCGCTGGTGTTCATCTGCGCCTCGGATTCGAACGCGGTTCAGGTGATGGACCCGGACACGGGCGAAATTCTGCACGACCTTCCCTCCGGCGCCGATCCGGAGCAATTCGTGCTTGCGCCCGATGACCGTCACCTCTGGATCGCCAACGAAGACGATGCGGTCACGACGGTCGTCGATGTCGAAACCCGCAGGGTGGTCGCGCAGATCAACGTCGGGATCGAACCCGAGGGCATGGCCGTGTCGCCCGACGGCAAGACGGTGATTACCACGTCCGAGACCACGAACATGGCGCATTGGATCGACACGGACAGCAAGACGATCCGCGCCAACACGCTGGTCGATGCGCGGCCCCGGCACGCCGAGTTCATCAAGGATGGGACCGAGCTGTGGGTCAGTTCGGAAATCGGCGGAACCGTCTCGGTGTTTTCCACGGCGGATCAGGCCCCTGTGGCCAAGATCGCCTTCGCGATTCAAGGTGTGCACGAAGACCTGATCCAGCCGGTCGGGTTCGAAGTCACGCCGGATCAGAAGACCATCTTCGTCGCGCTCGGCCCGTCTAACCATGTCGCCGTGGTGAATGCCGAGACCTACGAGGTCGAAGACTACCTCCTCGTCGGGCGGCGGGTCTGGCACATGGCGTTTTCGCCGGATCACACCCGGCTTTTCACCACCAACGGCGTGTCCGGCGACGTCACCGTTATCGACGTGGTGCAACGGGAGCCGATCAAGACGATCAAGGTCGGCCGTTTCCCCTGGGGCGCGGCAACGCGACCCTGACGAAACGAGTGGCCATTGGCCCGGTTCATGGGAGGACCGAGAATGAAATGCATCACCCTGACTCTGGCGGCCGCCGTTTTCGCCTTTCCGGCGTTTGCCGACGACGACAGTGCCGCCGCGCGCTTCGGATTGGCGGGCATCCTGTCGGCCACGAATTCCGAAGACCTGCCGCCGATCATGCTGTCGGCGGGTCAGCCGCTCGCCGCTGCGCCGCTGGTTCTAAAGTCGGGCACTTATTACGAGATCGAGATCGAAGCGGACGGGTCGCAGGAGCTTGCGCTGGTCGGCGCGGGCTTTTTCCGGGCGATCTGGATCGACGAAATCGTGGTTGAAGGGCTTGAGATCCGCCCTCTCGGCATCGACAGTTTCGAGTTCGACGAGGCGGGCGTGATGGAGGTGGGCTTCGTCGCGATCAAACCCGGCAGTTACACCCTGAGCGTGCCGCAATCGCGCGGCGACCTTCAAACGCTTCAGATCACCATCGAATAGCAGGGTCAGGGGGAGCGGATGAGCGGTCTTTCGGTTCGAAACGTCACCTATCACTGGGGCAGGCACCGGGCGCTGGACGAGGTGTCGTTCGACGTGGCCCCCGGCGCGTTCTGTGCGCTCCTGGGCCCCAATGGCGCGGGCAAGTCGACGCTGTTCGGGCTGCTCACGGGGCTCTTCAGACCCGAGCGGGGCAGGCTGGTGCTGGCGGGTCACGACATGGACCGCGCGACCCGGTCGGCGCTTGCGGCGACGGGCGTCGTGTTCCAGCAACCGACCCTCGACCTCGACCTCTCGGTCTGGCGTAACATGCTTTATTTCGCCGGACTTCAGGGGCTCACGGGGCGCAGTATGCGCGGACGGGCCGAAGCGGCGCTGGCGCGTCTGGGGATGGAGGAGCGTGCGGGCGAAAAGGTGCGGGCGCTCAACGGCGGCCACCGTCGGCGGCTCGAAATCGCGCGGGCCTTGATGCACGACCCGCAGGTTTTGCTGCTCGATGAGCCGACCGTCGGTCTCGACGCGCCGACGCGCCACGACCTGACCGCGCATGTCCATGCGCTTGCCCGCGACGAGGGGTTGAGCGTGCTTTGGGCCACGCACTTGACCGACGAGGTGGCGCCGGGCGATCACCTCGTCATCATGCACAATGGTCGCGTTCTGGAAGAGGGACGCACCCCGGCGACGGGCCCCGCGCTGACCGCACATTTCCTTGCCATGACGGGCCGCGCGGTCCGGGCCGACGAGGCCGCCTGATGAAACACGCGCTGTCCGCTCTCATCTCGATCTGCCAGCGCGAGGGGCTTCGCTTTTTCGGGCAGACCGGGCGGCTGGTGGCGGCGCTCGTGCGACCGCTCATCTGGCTGTTCGTCTTCGCGGCGGGCTTTCGCGCGGCGCTCGGCCTGTCAATCACCCCGCCCTACGAGACCTATATCACCTTCGAGACCTACATCGTGCCGGGGCTGGTCGGGATGATCCTGCTGTTCAACGGCATGCAAAGCTCGCTGTCGCTGGTCATGGACCGCGAATTGGGCACCATGCGGCTGCTCCTCACCGCGCCGCTGCCGCGCTGGTGGCTTCTGACCTGCAAGCTGATTGCCGGCGCGCTGATGTCAGTGTTGCAGGCCTATGCATTCCTCGCCATCGCAGCCGTTTACGGCATCCGGTTTCCCGCGCTCGGTTACCTCACCGTCGCGCCCGTTTTGCTTGTCGCCGCCTTCATGGTGGGTGCGCTGGGGATCGCGTTGTCATCGACGATCAAACAGCTCGAAAATTTCGCGGGCGTGATGAACTTCGTCATCTTCCCGATGTTCTTTTTGTCCTCCGCTCTCTATCCGCTCTGGAAGATGGCCGAGGCGAGCGCGCTTCTGCACGACATCTGCGCCGCGAACCCCTTCACCCACGCGGTCGAAGCGGTTCGCTTCGCGCTCTACGTCCAGCCCAACTGGTTCGCGCTTGGCATCACGGTGGCGGCGGGACTTGTCTTCATGGGGATCGCGCTGTGGGGCTACGATCCGGGGCGGGGGATGGTGCGACAGAAGGCCGGGGGACCGGCAGGGTCGTAGAATTTTCGCGACGTAGGTCGGATAAACGGGCGGGGCGGGCTGTGGCACACTCCCGTTCGGAGGATACCCGATGACCCGACTATCGCTGATAGCAACCCTGCTGTTGTGTGCCTTGCCCGCCGGTGCCGAAGACTTCGCCCTGGATTTGGGCGAGGGCACGACGGTGGACGATGGCGGCACGCTGAACCCGCACGAAATGTCGATGGCCCGCGTGATGGAGAATATCCGAGACGGGCAATCGGGGATGGTCCTGTGTTCCACCGGCTACCTCGTCACCAAGTCCGGGCGTCACGGTCTGGCCCGCGAATTGTTCACGCGCTGCGCCGAAGATGGCTATACTGGCGCGATGACCTGGATGAGTCAGCTCGACGACAATGGGTTGGGCGGTGCGCAGGATCTGGAAGCGGCGACCGAATGGAACCGCCGGGCCGCCGAAGCGGGTGATCCCGTGGGCAAGTTCAACCGGGGTCTCGACCTCATGCGCGGCCGGGGCGTCGCGCAGGATGAGGAGGCCGGACGTAGACTGGTGGACGAAGCCGCGAACGAGGGCCTTCCGGTCGCAGAACGCCTGCGCCGCGCCGACTACGATCTGGACGAAGTGACGCCCGATGCCGACGAATGGCGGTATCAGACCCTGTTCTGACCGGGATTCGCGACGAAGGTCGTATATGACCCCCGACGAAGGTCGGGGGTTTTGTTTGACGTAAATCAAGGGTTCAGGGCGGCATCGGGCCGATCCTGAGAACCGCGATCACCCAAGGTCGCGGCTCAGGAGTTCCAAATGATACGTCTATCCCTCGCCCTCGTCGCCTGTCTCGCCACCCCCGCCATTGCCGATGAATACGACGCGATAAAGGCGCAGGCCGGTGAACGGCTTTTCGACAAGGAATGCCACCGCTGCCACTCGGTCGAGGCCGACCGGGCCAGCTATGGACCTTTGCTGAACGGCGTGCTGGGCCGGGCAGCCGGAACCTTTGCCGACTACCCTTATTCGGACGCCCTTCGGGGCGCCGGGTTCGTCTGGACCTCCGGCGCGCTCAAGGCATGGATGGAGGACAACGACGGGTTTCTTCCCGGCACCAAGATGCGCCATGTCGGTATCGACGATCCCACCGTTCAGGACTTCATCGTGACCTATCTCGCCAGTCTGACCGAGTAAGTCGCGGCGGCGCGGTCTGGGCCGCACGGCGCATCGGTGCGCGCCGCATTCTCACGTTGGCCTCCCGGCCCGGGTTCACGATCCGAACCCAAAAGACTGCATCGAACATCCTAGAAGCGGGCGAAAGGCCCGCAAATAGGACCAAAGGACAAGGCGCGGTTTGCTGTGCGAAACCCTTGAAAACAAGGGGGTCGTAGGGGTCTTACGACCTTTAGCCAATTTGCCCGGGGATAGGGCTTGCCGATCATGAAAGCGGCTCCACCAGCGTCCGGTCACATCATGGATCCCGGACGGGATCACGGGTCGGACGCCAGACTATCCATGGGAGGATACAGATGAACAGATTTGTCAAAGCCGCCGTCGCGGCGACCGTGGCCCTTGCCGCGTCCAGCCCGGCCTTCGCCAATGTGACGGAAGAGGACCTCGCCAACGACCGCGATACGCCCGAAAACATCCTGACCAACGGCATGGGGCGCGATCTTCAGCGCTACTCGCCGATGAACACGCTGAACAAGGACAACGTGCAGAACCTCGTGCCCGCCTGGGCCTTTTCGCTCGGTGGCGAAAAACAGCGCGGGCAGGAGACGCAGCCGCTCGTTTATGACGGCATGATGTATATCACCGGGTCCTATTCGCGCCTCTACGCGATCGATCTGGAGACCGGGGAAGAGGTCTGGCAATTCGACGCGCGCCTGCCCGAAGGCATTCTGCCCTGCTGCGACGTCATCAACCGCGGGGCGGCGATCTTCGGCGACAAGATCTATTTCGGCACGCTCGACGCCCGCATCGTCGCGCTCGACCTCAAGACCGGCGATACCGTCTGGAACAAGAAAATCGCCGAATACAAGGAAGGTTATTCCTACACCGCAGCGCCGCTGATCGTCGACGGCCTTGTCATCACCGGGAACTCCGGCGGTGAATTCGGCATCGTGGGCGAGGTGCAGGCCCGCGACGCCGAGACCGGCGAACTGGTCTGGACCCGCCCGGTGATCGAAGGTCACATGGGCACGCTCAACGGTGAAGAAAGCACCATAACGGGCGAGCTTAACGCGACATGGCCCGGCGATATGTGGAAGACCGGCGGGGGCGCCACATGGCTTGGCGGCTCGTATGACGCCGACACCGATACGCTCGTCTTCGGCACCGGGAACCCGGCCCCGTGGAACAGCCACCTGCGCAACGCGGGCACCCCGACCGAGGGCAACGCGGGCGACAACCTCTATGCCGCCTCGCGTCTGGGCATCGACCCGGCCACCGGCGAGATCAAATGGCACTTCCAAACCACCCCGCGCGAAGGCTGGGACTTCGACGGTGTGAACGAGGTCGTCGCGTTCGAGGATGCGGACGGCAACAAACGCTTCGCCACCGCCGACCGTAACGGCTTCTTCTACGTGCTGAACCGCGAAGACGGCGCCTTCGTGAACGCGACGCCCTTCGTGTCCGAGATCAGCTGGGCCTCCGGCATCGACGAGACGGGGCGCCCGATCTACAACGAAGACAATCGGCCGGGCAATCCGCTCGACGCCGAGAAGGGCGAGATGGTCTTCGCCGTGCCGTCCTTCCTTGGCGGCAAGAACTGGATGCCGATGGCCTTCAGCCAGAACACCGGCATGTTCTACGTCCCGTCGAACGAGTGGGGCATGGACATCTGGAACGAACCGATTTCCTACAAGAAGGGTGCCGCCTATCTGGGGGCCGGTTTCACCATCAAGCCGATCTTCGAGGATCACATCGGGTCACTGAAGGCGATCCAGCCCGAAACAGGCGAGATCAAGTGGGAATACAAGAACGACGCACCGCTCTGGGGTGGCGTGATGACCACCGCCGGGGGCCTCGTCTTCTTCGGCACGCCCGAGGGCAAGTTCATCGCGCTGGACGATGAGACCGGGGAAGAGCTGTGGTCGTTCCAGACCGGCTCCGGCATCGTCGGCCAGCCCGTCACCTACGAGATCGACGGTGAACAATACGTGACGGTCGTGTCCGGCTGGGGCGGCGCGGTTCCGCTCTGGGGCGGCGAGGTCGCGAAGAAGGTGAACTACCTCAACCAGGGTGGCACCGTCTGGACCTTCAAACTCCCGCGGCAGCTGGCCTCTGCCCAATAATCCTCCCGCTGCAAAAAGCGAACCAACTGACCCCGCGGCGCTCGCGGGGTCTTTTTTTTGTGCGAGGTTCGGCCTTTTTGGGCGGGGCACGGCCTGCGTCGGTGCGCGGCGGCACGCGGCGCTTCGGAGGCTTGTGCGGCGAGGGACAGAGCTCGCAGGCCAAGGCCAGCCGCACCGATTGGCGCTGCAAGATCGAACAGGTTGCGGAAGGTGCCCGCCAGTCCAGAAATCCCGAAGACTTATGGCAAAGTGGCAGCCCGTAGGGGAATCGAACCCCTCTTTCCAGGTTGAAAACCTGGCGTCCTAACCGATAGACGAACGGGCCGCGCTTGGCGTGAGGCGGTTTCTAGAAAAACGCCGGGTCGGGTGCAAGAGGGAAAATCGGCCCCGTGCAAAAAACTTTAGTCGCGGGTGGCGGTATCCCGCGCCGCCTCGAGGATCAGCGCGATCGCGGCCTCGATCCCCGTGGTTGCGGTGTCGATCATAAGGTCGCACTGGTCGGACGGCAGATACGTGCGGCCCTCGACGGCTTGCCAGTCGGGCAGGGTCATGCCCACGATGTCGGCTGCGCGGGTTTCGATGCGTTTGCGGTGCGCGGCCACGTCCGAACAGGTCAATTCGACGATCAGGTGGGCCGCGTTCAAGCCGGTCAGGGCCTTGGACCACAACCGTTCGGCTGCGGGCCAGCCGTGGACGGCATCGACCACCGCGGATTGCCCGAGGGTGAGCGCATCGCGCGCCAGAGCATAGGCGACCAGATAGCCCGCGTCGCCGGACGCGCCGTCGAACTTGAACCCCCGCGCCTTCATCGCGGCCTCGATGGTATCGATGCGCAGGTGCTGGGCGGGCAGGGCGGTCGCGACGGCACGCGAAAGGGTGGTCTTGCCGGTGCCGGGTAGCCCGCAGAGCGTGATGAGCACCGGGCGGGTCATGCCCGCGCGGCGTCTTCGAGGCGAAGCTGGGGGATCGAACGGCCTTGCCAGTGGTTGATCTCCAACCGTCCGGCCAGGTGGAACCGCGCGCCGCCGTGGCCTTCCAGCGCGGGGCCGAGCGGCCCGTCATAGGCGCCGAAGGCGATGGCGTCGATCTTGGCGCCCAGCCCGTCGCCGAAGCTGACCTTGAGGTGGCGGTCGCCTACGCGCTTGGCGAAGGCGATCTGCACATCGGGGAAGGCGAAGCGCGGGGCGGGCGCGCCCGCGCCGAACGGTCCCGCCGCTTCGATCTCGTCTATAAGGTCCACGGTGGCTGCGCCGGGCATGAGAATCCCGTCCACCGCCAGATCGCGGGGGCCACCCGCGCCCGCGCCTTGGCGTGCCAGAAGCTCGGACAGGCGCGCCATGGCGGGTTCGAGTTGCGCGCGGCTCAAGGACAGGCCCGCCGCCATCTTGTGCCCGCCGCCCTTCTCGATCAGCCCTTCAGCGGCGAGTTTCTGGATCGACGCGCCAAGGTCGACGCCCGAGACCGAGCGGCCCGACCCCTTGCCTTCGTCGCCGTCGAAACCGATCACGATGGCCGGGCGATGCGCCGCGTCCTTGAGGCGCGAGGCGACGATGCCGACGACGCCCGGATGCCAGCCGTCGGCGGCGGCCCAGACGAGCGGCGCGTCCAGCCCGCGCGCTTCGGCCTGATCCAGCGCGGCGAGGCGCACCTGTTCCTCGATTTCCCGCCGTTCGGTGTTGAGCTGGTCGAGACGCGCGGCCAGCGCGCCCGCTTCGGCCGGGTCGATGCAGGCCAGAAGCCGCGCGCCGAGGTCGGCCTTGCCGATGCGCCCGCCCGCATTGACGCGCGGCCCCATGAGGAAGCCCAGATGATACGGGCGCGGCGCCTCGTTCATCCGCGCCACGTCCGCCAGCGCCACCATGCCGGGGCGTCCGCGCTGGGCCATGATCTTCAACCCTTGTGTCACCAGCGCCCGGTTGGCCCCCACAAGCGGTGCCACGTCCGCCACGGTGGCAAGCGCGACAAGGTCGAGCATCCCCATGAGGTCCGGTCCACGTCGCCCGGCTTCGCGCATCTGGCGGCCCGCTTCGACGAGCATGAGGAACACGACCCCGGCGGCACAAAGATAGCCCGGCGCATCGACCTCATCCTGCCGGTTGGGGTTCACGACGGCCAGCGCGGGCGGCAGCGTTTCGCCGCCCAGATGGTGATCGAGCACCACGACCTCGGCCCCCTTGGCGTTCGCGGCTGCGATGGGCTCATGGCTGAGAGTGCCGCAGTCGACGCAGACGATGAGACTGTGAGTCTCCGCCAGCGCCTCCATCGCCGGGACGTTGGGGCCATAGCCCTCGTCGATCCGGTCGGGAATGTAGAGCGTGATGTCGCGCCCCATCCGGCGCATCCAGTCGATGAGAAGCGCGGCAGACGATCCGCCGTCCACGTCGTAGTCGGCGAACACGGCCACGCGCTCGTTCTTGTCGACAGCAGCCAGCAGGCGTGCGGCGGCGCGATCCATGTCGCGCATCGAACGCGGGTCGGGCAGCGTGTCGCGGATCGTGGGGGCGAGGAACCCCACCGCTTCGTCCGCCTGCACACCCCGGCGGGCGAGGACGGCGCAGACGGGCGCCGACAGGCCGGTCGCCTGCACCAGCGCCTCGGCCTGTCGTTCCAGTTCGACCCCGGGGCCGGTCCAGCGCCGACCCGTGAGGCTGTTGTCTACGTCGAGAAATGCGGCCACGTGGCCCCCTTACGCGCCCACCCACTCCTTCGGGTTGCGGTAGGTCATACGCCGGACCGAACCGGATTTCGAGCGCATCAGGATGGTCTCGGTGGTCAGGTGGTGCGGCTCGCGGATGATGCCGCGCACGATCGACCCGTCGGTCACGCCGGTGGCGGCGAAGATCACGTCGGCGCGCACCATTTCGTCGCGGGAATAGACCTTGTCGAGGTCGGTGATCCCGGCCTTGGCGGCGCGGCCCCGCTCGTCATCGTTGCGGAAGGTGAGTTGGCCCCACATCTGCCCGCCCATGCATTTCAGCGCAGAGGCGGCCAGAACGCCCTCGGGCGCGCCGCCCGATCCCATATACATGTCGATGCCCGTGGTCGGTTCGGCGCAATGGATCACCCCGGCCACGTCGCCATCGGTGATGAGGCGGATCGCGGCCCCGGTGGAGCGGATGTCGGCGATCATGTCTTCATGGCGCGGGCGTTCCAGCACGCAGACCGTGATGTCGGACGGCTCGCAGCCCTTGGCGTTGGCCAGCGCCTTGACGCGTTCCGACGGGCTCATGTCGAGCGAGACGACGTTTTCCGGGTAGCCCGGCCCGATCGCCAGCTTTTCCATGTAGACGTCGGGGGCGTGGAGCAGCGTGCCGCGCGGCGCCATGGCGATCACGGTCAGCGCGTTCGGCATATCCTTGGCGGTCAGCGTCGTGCCTTCGAGCGGGTCGAGCGCGATGTCCACCTCGGGCCCGTTTCCGGTGCCGACCTCTTCGCCGATGTAGAGCATCGGGGCCTCGTCCCGCTCGCCCTCACCGATGACGACGGTGCCCTTGATGTCGAGCAGGTTGAGCTGGTCGCGCATGGCGTTGACCGCGGCCTGGTCGGCGGCTTTCTCGTCGCCGCGCCCCACCAGTTTGGCCGAGGCCATCGCGGCGGCCTCCGACACGCGGGCAAGGCCCAGTGACAGCATGCGGTCGGCAAATACGACGGGAGAAGCAGACATGTTCGGAAGTCCCTCAGAATTTTGGTTGGCCAACACCTAGCAGGCGGCGCGAGGGGGGCCAAGCGTCCCCAGCGCGTTTAGCGCAACCAGTGTTGCCCGTGTTTCAGGCAGGTATCCGACCGGAGGCCAGAATGTGTTCGACACCGCTGCCGATGTGGGAGGTCAGCAGGGATACGGCAGCCTCGGTGTCGCGCGCGATCACCAGATCGCGCAGCTTCGCATGTTCGTCGGCAGCCGGGCGGCCGCGAAAGTCCAGAACGATCATGTGATAGCGGATGAACCGGTCGAAGGCGTTGGAATGGGCGGCCATGAGCGCCGGCGAGGCGCAGGCCGAAATGGTGGCATGGTGAAATTCCCAGTCCTGCTGCACCCAGTCGTTCACCGAGTTCATGTCGCCCGCGATCAATTGCTCTTCGACCGTGTGCAGCATGTAGTAGGAGCGGACCACATCCGCCTCCCACGACAGATCCCCGGTGGCGAGCGACAGGCGAAGCGCCTGTGTTTCCAGCAAGGTGCGCAACGCAGCGATGTCGCGCAGGCCCGCGACCGAAACCGGCGCGACCTCGAACCCCTTCTGCCCTTCGGCGACCACGAGGTCTTCGACCCAGAGCCGCGTCAGGATCTCACGCACCGTTCCGGCGCCAATGTCGTAGCGGTCTTTCAACTGGTCGATCCGCAGCTTTTCGCCCGGACCTACGATCCCGCGGATGATATCGAATTTCAGACGTCTGTAGGCCGTCTCTCCGACAGTCTCGTTAATCGCGGCGTCGGCGTAGGTTTTCTTGATCATCAGACAAAAGCCCGTTTCTGGCGGTCATACGATTATTCCCGAAACACGCGATAATGTCAGCCCGGGCGAAAGCAAAGCCGATGTTTGGCAAGCGCATCGGCCCTACCGCTTTCGCTTTACAGCCCGCGTCGAGTCAGCATATGAATTTAAAATCATCCGATGAAAATAGATTCATCGGCAAAAGGGAGGAATGACATGACTTTCAGATTGGGCCGTCGCGCCCTTCTTTCGCTTGCGGTCGCCACGTCGGTCATGGCCGCCGTGCCCGCCACGGCTCAGGATACCGTCGAGCTGAACTTTTCCGCCGTGTTCTCGGCCAATGACATCCGCGCCGAGATGATGAACAAGTTCGCAGAGGCGCTGACCGACGAGTTCACCTTCAATGGCTATTACGGTGCGACCCTGTTCGCGCAGGGGACCGAGCTTGTGGCGATCCAGCGCGGCAACCTCGAAATGGGGAACATCGCGCCGCAGGACGTGTCGAACCAGCTTCCGGCGTTCTCGATCCTGACTTCGGCCTACCTGTTCCGCGATGCCGACCACCTGCGGACCTTCTTCAACTCCGAGCCGGGCGAGGAGATGAAGGCGATGGCGGAGGACGAGCTTGGGATCAAGATCCTCGGCCCGACCTACTTCGGCACCCGTCAGGTCGGCCTGCGAATCGACAAGGAAATCAACACGCCCGAGGATATGGCGGGTGTGAAGCTGCGGATGCCGGGCGGTGAGGCGTGGCAGTTCCTGGGCGAGGCACTGGGCGCGAACCCGACTCCGATGGCCTATGCCGAGGTCTACACCGGCCTTGCGACGGGTGCGATCGACGGGCAGGACAACCCGCTGCCCAACGTGCAGAACATGAAGTTCTACGAGGTCGAGACCCAGACGGTTCTGACCTCGCATCTTGTGGGATACGACCTGCTCGTGATCTCGAAAGAGGTCTGGGATGGCCTGTCGGATGAACAGAAAGCCACCGTGCAAAGTGCAGCGGACGAGGCGATCGCATGGTCGACCGAACAGCATCTGGCGCAGGAAGCGGAACTCGTCGCGTTCTTCGAGAGCGAAGGGATGACGTTCCATACGCCGGATGTGGACGCGTTTCGTGCCTACGCGCAGGACAAGTATCTGAATTCGGATCTGTCGAAGGACTGGCCCGAAGGGATGCTGGACAAGATCAACGGCCTGTGACTGCCCGAGGAGGCCTGAACGGCCGCCTCACTTCCCCATGAGAAGGACACCGTGATGAGCCGCGGTCTTTACGTATTGAACGGCCCGAACCTGAACCGGCTCGGGTTGCGAGAGCCTGACATCTACGGTCACACGACGCTGGCCCAGATCGAAGCCATGTGTCGGGAGGCGGTGGGCGACGCGCCGCTGGAGTTTCGGCAGACGAACGCGGAATACCAGCTGATCGACTGGATTCACGAAGCCTGCGATAGGGCCGACGCGCTTGTCATCAACCCCGCAGGTCTCAGTTTTCGATCAATCCCGGTGCTCGATGCCCTTAAAATGTTCTCCGGGCCGCTCATAGAATTGCATATTTCGAACATCCATGCCCGGGATGAGATCTACCGGACGTCGCTGGTGTCGCCCGTCGCGACGGCGGTGATCTGCGGGCTCGGCGCACGCGGTTACGACCACGCGGTTCGCGCGGCCCTGGACCTCGTGACGGATCGCGCGGTCTGAGGCCGCCGGGAATGGTGACAGGAGAAAGCGGCCGGGCGCAAAGCCTGCCTCACATGGCCTGAAGCTCACGAATGGCGGCCGGGGATTGCCCGGTCGCGCCGGCTTGCCCCTTGGGCGTCGGGGCCGACCGTCAGACTTCCTCGATACGGATCGCGACCGGATCGCCCTCGACGACGCCGGTGGCCCCGAGGCCCGAGAGCGCCTCGTCGATCGCGGCGCGGGTCGTGGTGTGGGTCACGATGATGACGGGGGCGGTGCCCTCGTCATGGCCGTATTGGCGCATCCGGTTGATCGACACGCCCGCGTCGCCCAGAACAGCGGCGACTTTCGCCAGCGCGCCGGGTTTGTCCATCAGCGACATGCGCAGGTAATACGCGGCGGGAACGGTGGCCTTGGCGGGCTTTGCAGGCACCAGATCGGTGGCCCGTTTGCCGAAGGTCGAAATCGTGATGCCGCGCGCGATGTCCATGACGTCGCCCATGACGGCGGAGGCGGTCGGGCCTTCGCCCGCGCCCGCGCCCCGCATGACGATCTGGCCGACGCTGTCGCCCTCGATCACCACCATGTTGGTGCCGCCTTCGAGCTGGCCCAGCGGTGAGGCGGCAGGGACGAGGCAGGGCGACATGCGCTGTTCCAGCCCACGGCCCGTCATCTGCGCGACGCCGAGCAGCTTGATCCGGTAGCCCATGTCGGCGGCTTGCTCGATATCCTCGATCTTGATGCGCTCGATGCCTTCAAGCTCGACCCCGTCGAAGTTGACCTGCGTGCCGAAGGCGATGGAGGATAGGAGCGACAGCTTGTGGCCCGCGTCGATCCCGCCCACGTCGAGCTGCGGATCGGCTTCGAGGAAGCCCAGCTTGTCGGCCTCGTCGAACACCACGTCATAGGGCAGTTCGGCGTCGTACATGCGGGTCAGGATGTAATTGCAGGTGCCGTTCATCACGCCCATGACCCGCGTGATCTCGTTCCCCGCAAGCCCTTCGGTCAGCGCCTTGATGACCGGGATGCCCCCGGCGACGGCGGCTTCGAACCGGAGCACAACATCGGCCGCCTCGGCAGCCTCGGCGATGGCTTGGCCGTGATGGGCGAGCAGCGCCTTGTTGGCGGTGACGACGTGTTTGCCTGCGGCGATGGCCGCTTCCACGCTCGCCTTGGCCGGTCCGTCGGACCCGCCCATGAGTTCGACGTAGACATCGACATCGTCGCGGGTGGCGAGCGTGACGGGATCGTCTTCCCAGTCATACTTGCCAAGATCCACGCCGCGATCCTTGGCGCGGTTGCGGGCGGCGACGGCGGTGATCGCGACGGGGCGGCCCGTGCGTTCCTCGATCAGCTTGGCGTGTTTACGCACGATCTTGATGACGCCGACGCCGACGGTACCGAGACCTGCGATGCCGAGGCGAAGCGGGGCGGGGGTGGACATGGCGGATCTCCGTCGAAATTGCGCTGCGTCCACTTATCCAAAGGCCTTGCTGGGTGCAATGGAGGGTTTGCGCCGGGCTTGCCCGTCGCGAGGGGGCGGGCGCGGGCAAGCCCGCGCCCGCAAGGGGCGTTGCCCCTCGCCCCGCCAAGGCGGGCCTCACCCCAAGGTTTCCGGAAACAGAGAAGGGGCGCGGTCAGTCCGTGAAATTCGGGGCGCGTTTCTGCAGACCTGCCATCACCGCCTCCATCTGGTTCGCGGTGCCGATGAGTTCCTGTTGAATGCGGCTTTCAGCAAGGAGCGTGTCGGCGGGGGAGGTCTGTTCGGTCGCGGAAATCAGCCGTTTTGCGGCGCGGATCGCATCCGGGGATTTGCCGGCGATGGCGGTGGCGAGCTCCATTGCGCGGGCGAGCGGGTCGTCGGTGATTTCGGTCACCACGCCCCAGTGGAGCGCCTGCTCGGCACCGAAGGTTTCGGCGGTATAGGTCAGGCGGCGCAGGATGTCGCCGCGCATCAGGCGGCGGGCGAGGTGAAGCCCGCCCATGTCCGGCACGATGCCCCATTTGAGCTCCATGACGGAAAAGCGCGCGTCGGGGGCGGTGATGCGCATGTCGGGGCCGAGCGCGATCTGGAACCCGCCGCCCAGCGTGTGGCCGTTGATTGCCGCGATGACGGGAACGGGGCATTCGGCCCAGACCATCGCGGTCGCCTGAAACTTGTTGGCGATGCCATGGGTGCGGGGCATCAACCCGTCCCCCTGCGCATCTTGCGCGATATTGGCCATCGACGCCATGTCGAGTCCGGCGCAGAAGGCTTTCGGCCCGCCGGTGAGGACGACGGCGCGCACACCCTTGGTGGTCGAAACCTCTTGCCCCGCCGCGATGATCGCGTCGATCTGCTCCGGGTCCAGCGCGTTCATCTTGTCGTGCCGGTTCATCGTGACGAGCGCCACGTGATCCTGAATGTCGATGGTGACGCGGTCGGTCATGTCGTTGGCTCCACGAGTGGGACGGGCACCATCGTGCCCATGAGTTTCGCGATAAGGGTGCGGGCGCCCACGGTTTCGGACCACACGTCGGCCTCGACGATGGTCAGGCGACGGCCGGGCCGGATCACGCGGCCGGTGGCCACGAGGCGCTCGCCACGCCCGGGGGCGAGGAGGTGGATCTTCATCTCGGAGGTGACGATTTCGTTCCCCGTGGGCAACAGCGACGAAGCCGCATAGCCCGCCGCCGAATCCCCGATCGAAAAGGCGAGGCCGGCATGGGTCGACCCCTGCTGTTGCAGGGTGCCGGGCGGGATCGTCGACACGATGGTGACGGTGCCGGGGCGCACGTCGGTCATGGTGGCGCCCAGCGTTTCCATCATCGGCTGACGGGCGAAGCTCGCACGCACGCGTGCCTCGAAGTCCGGGTCTTTCGGTGTGAAGTCCATGCCATCGCCTCCCTCGCTGCATCCTGTCGGGGTGCGGGGCGAGGGGCAAGCGTGACGCGGCGGCGGCTAACGCGGCATCGGGATCGCGAGCGGGCGCGTCCCGGTCAGGACCGCGACGGCGCCCGGTTGCATGAGCGTGGTGAGCGCGCGGTCGTGGCTGCGCAGACCGCCGGTATAGGTGCCGTAGGCGGGCAGGATCACGCGGGCGTCGTCACGCAGCAGGCAGGGCCGGGCGCGCCCGGCGACCCGTGCCTTGGGGTGGTAATGTCCCGAGACCTCGCCCGCCGCGCCGGGGGCGGCGATGTGCCGGAAGGTGAGGGGGCCGAGGGTCAAGTCTGCGCGGTGATCGCCGCCGAGTTCCACGGGGCCGGGGTCGTGGTTGCCTTCGATCCAGACCCAGCGGCGTCCGGCCATCAGGCGGGTGATCCAAAGCGCCACGCTGTCGTCCAGCCCATGCGCGGCTGCGTCGTCGTCGAAACTGTCGCCCAAGCAGATGACGGTCGTCGCCCCGGTCGCGTCGATGTCGGTTTCGAGGCGCTTGAGCGTATCCTGCACTTCGTAAGGGGGAAGCAGCGCGCCGGCACGCCGAGCGAACCGCTCCGACCGGCCGAGGTGCAGGTCCGAGACGACAAGCAAGCGTTCGGCGGGCCAGAACAGCGCGCCGGTCGGGCGGAAGGACAGGTCGGCGCCCGCGAAGGTGAAGGGGTGGTCGTTCATGGTCTGTTCTTTGCCTTGCAGGGCGTGGGTTTGCAAGGGCGAGATGGGGTGGAGAGGTGCGAATTTGAACGTTGGAGGGGGTGGACGTGTTAACGCGTTAACGTTTTAGCGTCGGTGGATGGTTCGTAAGATCATGGTTCCATTGGAAAATATCTGTATGCACCGATACTAGAATACTAGGATTCTAGTATCCTTGAGCCAAGCGATGCTGCCCGCGCTCCGCTGACGCCGCGCAAAGGTCACCACCCTATGCCAGCCCGGCTTCCTGCATCAACCGTTCCGCCTCCATCTCCATCAGCGCCTCGCGTCCCATGCCGTCCACCGGCACCTTGCCGACTTCGAGGAACAGGGGGGCCGCGAAGGGTGTAACGCGGTCCAGCACCATATGGTCGACGCGGCCCTCGGTGCGTTCCAGCATTTCCTCGATCCGCCCGAAGTCGATGAGGCCGCGCATCGCTTCTTCTCGCGTGATGTTCAGAAGCAGGTGGTCGGGGTCATAGCGGCGCAGGGTGTCGTAGAGGATATCGGAGGAAAACGTGGCCTGCCGACCGCTCGCGCGCGTGCCGGGGAAGTTGCGGGGGGTCAGCCCCGCGATGTTGGCGACGGCCTTGAAGCTGCGCTTCATCAGGGCGTTCTCCGACAGCCACCCCTCGAGCCCGGCGACAAGATCGTCGCGGCTGAACAGAAAGGCGGGATCGTCTACCGGATGAAGGCTCCAGATCAGGGTCGCATAATCGGTGGCAACGAAGCCGAGGGGGCCCAGCCCCGCGGTCTCCATCCGGCGGGTGAGGAGGAGGCCGAGCGTCTGCATCGCGCCGCGCCCGGCGAAGCCGTAAATGACGGTTTGTGCGCGTCCGTCATGGGGAAAACTCTCGACGAGGATACGGCCCGCTTCGGGCAGGTGGCTGACCTCGCGTTGCAGCGTGATCCACTCCTGTGTGTGACCGGGCAGAGCCGAGAGGTCGCGCCGGTGAATCAGGTCGAGGACACGGGCCGACAGCTGGGTCGAAGTGGCGAATTTCGAGCCTGCGAAAACGGCGATCTTGGGTTTGCGCCCCTTGTCGTTCGTCACGTCGACATGCATTTCCTTGAGGCTTTCGAACCGCACGATCTTGCCGCCCATCAGAAAGGTGTCGCCGGGGATCAGCGAGGCGGCGAAGCCCTCTTCGACCTCGCCCAGAAACTTGCGGTTCTGGCGCATCCGGACCTTGAGCGTGTCGGTGTCCTGAATCGTGCCGATGTTCATGCGGATCAGCGCGGCCGCGCGCGGGTCGCGAAGTTGCCACCGCCCGTCGGGGCGCTGTTTCAGGCGTTGCCAGCGGTCATAGGCGCGCAGGGCGTATCCGCCGGTCGCGACGAAATCGAGCGCCTCGTCGAACTGGGCGCGGGTGAGGCCCGCGTAGCCGCCCGCGCGGCGCACTTCGTTGAACAGCTCCACCTCGTCGAACGGGCCCGAACAGGCCACGATCAGGATGTGTTGGCAGAGCACATCACGTGGCCCCGGTCCGCGCGGGTCGCCGTCGAGATCGCGGGCGAGGACGGCTTCGAGCGCGGCCTGACACTCGATCACCTCCCACCTGTTCGCGGGCAGAAGCAGCGCCTTGGACGGGGCGTTGTAGCGGTGGTTCGCCCGCCCGATCCGCTGCACCAGACGTTTGACGTTCTTGGGTGCGCCGATCTGGATGACAAGGTCCACATCGCCCCAGTCCAGACCCAGATCGAGCGTGCCTGTGCAGACGATGGCGCGCAGCTCTCCTGCCACCATCGCGGCCTCGACCTTTTGCCGCTGTTCGCGAGCGAGAGACCCGTGGTGGATGCCGATGGGCAGGCCTTCCTCATTCGCAAGCCACAGATTGTGAAAGAAAATCTCGGCCTGCGCTCGCGTGTTGTGAAAGATCAGCGTCGTCTTGTGACGCTTCACTTCTTCCAGCACGTCCGGGATCGCATAGGCACCGCCACCGCCCGACCACGGCGGCGGGGTCTGGGTGGTAAGCATACGTATGTCCGGGTCCGGTCCGGGGTCGGCGGTCAGGACCGGACAACCGCCGGCCATGAAGAACCGGGCGAGCGCGGGCGGGTCTTCGACCGTGGCGGACAGGCCCACGCGGCGCAGGTCCGGGCGCATCGAGACGAGCCGCGCGAGGCAGAGCATCAACTGGTCGCCCCGCTTCGATTCTGCAAGCGCGTGCAACTCGTCCACCACCACCCGTTCCAGCCCTGCGAACATGCGCGGCGCGTCCTCGTAGGACAGGAGCAGCGCGAGGCTTTCGGGGGTCGTAAGCAAGATTTCGGGCGGGTCGGCGCGCTGGGCCTTCTTGCGGGTCTGGGTCGTGTCGCCGGAGCGATCCTCGACCCGGATCGGCAGGCCCATCTCGTCGATCGGACCCGTCAGGTTGCGCCGCATGTCGGCGGCCAGTGCCTTCAGCGGTGAGATATAGAGCGTATGCAACCCTTTTCGCGGGTGCTCGGCCAGTTCGACAAGTGTGGGCAGAAATCCGGCGAGCGTCTTGCCGCCGCCCGTCGGGGCGACCAGCAGCGTCGCAGGATCGTTGCCTCGCGCCAGCATTTCCATCTGGTGCGGATGGGCGGACCACCCCTTTTCGGTGAACCAGTCGGCGATGATCGGGGGCAGGGCGCTCATACGCCGACAGTATTTTCGCGCGCCGGCGAAGAAAACGCAAAAACCCGCGACGGAACGGCGAACCGCCTGCGTTTGACAAAGACAGTTGGAATTCACGCCATGTCGGGGGAGTTGCGTTCGGCCCCGGCGGTGTGGAAAGAGCGGCGCGCCAGCCCCTTCAGGCGCGCCGCTCGCCGTTCTGGCGTCAGTGGATGATCTTCTCGTCCTTGACGAACATGTTGGCCCAGGCCCGGTCGATCAGGTCCGGCGACATGCGATAGGGGATGCCTTCGAAGTCGCAGATCGCGATCATCTGGTCGATCAGGAACACCGGCTGATAGTTCGCATAGATGTTGTCGATCGTTGGATATTTCTTCTTGAGCAGATGGATCAGCGCGGCTTCGTCCAGCTGCATCTTCTTCTTCTTCGCGACCATGGCGAAGATCTTGAGGAAATCCTCCTGCCCCGGACCGTCGATCTTGATCTTGAAGAAGATCCGGCGCAGGGCCGCTTTGTCGAAGATCTCGTTCGGGTGGAAGTTGGTCGAGAAGATCACAAGCGTGTCGAACGGTACCTCGAATTTCTCGCCCGATTGCAGGGCGAGGATGTCCTTGCCCTCTTCCAGCGGCACGATCCAGCGGTTGATGAGCGCCTGCGGCGGCTCGGACTGACGGCCAAGGTCGTCGACGATGAAGACGCCGCCGGTGGATTTGAGCTGGAGCGGCGCGGTGTAGGTCCGCGCCGTCGGGTTGTAGACGAGGTCGAGCATGTCGAGCGTCAGTTCACCGCCGGTGATGACGGTCGGGCGCTGGCAGCGCACATAACGGCGGTCATAACGGTTCGACGTGCGGCGCAGGGAGTTCGGGTCGTCGACCTGATCCTCGGCCTTGGAATGCACGATGGGGTCGTAGACCGTGATGACCTGACCAGAATACAGGATCGCGCGCGGGACGTAGATCTTGTCGCCGAGCGCATCGCGGATGCCGTTCGAGATCGACGATTTACCGTTGCCCGGCGGGCCATACATCAGGATCGACCGGCCCGAGCCGACTGCGGGGCCGAGGTGGTCGAGCAATTCGTTCGGCAGGATCAGGTGCCCCATGGCGCCGGTCAGCTGGTCGCGCGTGATCTGGATTTTCTTGATCGATTGGCGTTCGACCTGTTCGTAATACTTGTCGAGCGGCACGGGCATCGCGCCGTAGTATTCCGACTGCGACAGCGCGTCGAGCGCGCGGGCCTTGCCGCCATCGGACAGGCGATAACCCATTTCGTTGCCCGAAGTCGCGTGCAGCGTGCCGGTCGCCTCGACAAGCCCCTGATCGCGGGCGCTGTCGATCAGCTCCTGCGTCACGCGGGTCGGAAGGCACAGGATTTTCTCCAACTGGCTGACATGCTCGGCGTTCATGCGGAACATGGTCTTCAACAAGATGTCGCGCATCATGACCGGGGTCAGACCGGTGTCTTCCATGTTCCGGCACGGCGGGGGCGGTTCGACACCGGAGGCCGGGGTCGGGGGGGTATCCATTTTCATTCGTCTGCTCGCTGCCTGATTTTTTTCCCAAATCTTTCCGCTTTGCGTCCTCGGCCCGTCCAAAACCCGGTATAGTCCGGGGCAAGGTGGCCGAAGCACCATCAACAAAAACCAAGAACTCGGCGAAAAGAGGGCAGAATGGGCAAGACAAATGATAAAATGCTGGCGATTGCGCTGGCATTGATGACGGTCCTGTTGGGCGGGGCCGCGCTTTTGAAGGGCGGGTTCTACCTCGGCAAGCACGAGGGCGACACGCTGCACCTCCTGCAAATGGTTCTGCGTATGGCCGACGGCGACTGGCCGCATCTGGATTTCGTCACGCCCATCGGTGTCCTTGCCATCGCCCCGATCGCATGGCTCGTCTCATTGGGCCTTGGGGTCGGGCACGCGATCCTGTGGTCGCAGGTGCTGGTCGCCCTGATCGCGCTGCCCGCGACATGGTATGTCGCCAGGACGCGGTTTGCGGGAATTTGGTCCTACGTATTCGGCGCGGTGATCCTGATCCTCATCCTCGCGCTCGTGCATGGCGAGACGACGCGCGCCGTGTCGATTTCGATGCATTACAACCGCTGGGCCTGGGCCGCGGCGTTTCTGGCCATCGCGACCGCGGTGATGCCCGCGCGGGGCGGCAACCGGACGGTGGACGGGGTGATTATCGGCGTCGCCATGGCCCTGCTGCTTCTCACCAAAGCGACCTATCTGATCGCATTCCTGCCTGCCATTCTGGTGGCGCTCATCGGGCGCAAGGCGTGGCGGACGGTGGTCGCGGGCCTGATCGCGGGGCTTGTCGTCATGGTCGCCGTCACGGTTCTGGCCGGCACGCCGATCTTCTGGCTCGCCTACCTGCGCGATCTCGCCACCGTCGCGGCGTCGGACGTGCGCCCTCAACCCGGCTATGCCTTCGGCGTCACCGTCGGCGCGCCTGCGTGGATGGGGGGGAGCCTCATGTTGATCCTGTCGGTGATCTGGCTGCGCCACGCGGGCCGGATGCTCGAAGGGCTGGTCATGCTGATCCTCGTGCCTGGGTTCTTCTACGTCACCTATCAGAATTTCGGCAACGATCCCCAGTGGTTGCCGCTTCTGGGGCTCATGTTGATCGCGCTCAGACCGGATGGCGAGGTGACCAACAGCTTCGGCTGGAACATGCGGGAGGTCATGACCTACACCGCCGTCGCCGCGCTGGCCTTCGGGGCGCCGAGCCTCATCAACCTTGCCTACTCGCCGTTCCGCCACCTGACGGAAGAGCCCGAGGACTACACCGCGCTTCTTCCCGGTTCCGGCGTGCACGAGGACATCGTGACCCCGACCATCCGCGCCTATCGCATGGACGCGAAGGTGGCGCTGGATGGGCCGGACACGATCTATGGCGCGTTTTGGGATCCTGAATTCCGCCAGAACGAAGTGACCGAGTGGAAGGGCGAGACGCTGCCCAACTGCGCGAACGAGGTGGGCACGGTCGGCTGGTTCCAGGTGAACGCGCAGCTTCTGAACGAGACGGGGCTAATCGAGGGCAAGACCGCCTTCGTGGCCGATCTGCTTAACGCCTTCTGGCTGTTCGGCGCGTTCGAGCCGCTGCCGGGGAACGCGCCCTGGTATTACGGCAACCTGTCGGGGCTGGAGAACGCCGATTTCGTGGTCGTGCCGCTTTGCCCGATGTCGGTGACCACGCGCCACCTGATCCTTGCAGAACTGGACGAGGCGGATGTCGCCCTGACCGAGGTGGCCCGGACGTCGGAGTTCATTCTCTACGAAGTCGGGGACTGATCCCCGCGTGGCGGGTCAGACCCCGTTCAGCGCCACGAAGGCGAGGTAGGCGACCAACCCGATCCCAAGGCAAAGACCCATGGGGAAATCGTCGCGTTCCCAGCTTTCCCAGCCGGGCACCGCTGCGCGCACGAAGGACACGCGCTTGGCGATCCGGTGCAGGACGAAACCGCCGAGGATTGCGGCGGCGAAGATGAAGGCGAAGACCGACAGATCGCCGAGCGCCACGAAGGGCGCCATGGCGGCCGCGAATTTCGCGTCGCCCGCCCCCAGAAGCCCGGCGGCGTTCATCACGAAGCCGACGAGCAGGATCACCGCGAGGTGGACGTAGCGCCAGAGGTAGTCGGGTAGGGTGATGACCGACATCGCGACCGCCGCCAGCCCGACCACGGCATAAATGCCGAACAGCGCCATCACCGCCTTGTTCGGGATCTTCATCCGGCTCATGTCGCTGATCGCGACCCAGACCGAAATCACGGCGGCGAAGGGCAGGAACATGAGCCCGAGAAGGGCGGGCTGAACGCTCATCATCCGTTCGAGACGTTCGATTCCAACGCCCGCATGGCGCGGACGGCTTCTTCGAAGTGCTGCGGGTGGGTGTCGATGGCTTCCTGCAACAGCGTCTTGCCGATCACGACGTCGCCCTGCTTGATCGCGGCCAGCGCGAGGGTGTGCAGAAGCTGCGCACGCTCGACCTGGCTCATCTCGACCACGGGCAGGTCGTATTTGCCCTGCGCGCCGCGTGCCATGACAAGGTTGTTCTTGGCGGTGAACATGCCCGCGTCGTAACTCAGCGCCTCGCCGAACAGCCGTTCGGCCCCGCTGAAATCGCCCCGCGTGAGCTTGGAGTAGCCCCAGTTGTTCAGCGTGCCAGCAGGCTGCGTCGTCAGGCCCACGGCGGTTTCATAGAAACTGTCGGCCCGCTTCCAGTCCTGATCGCTGTCGGCCACCATCGCTTCAAGCTTGTAGCGCATGAAGGTCTCATGCGTCGGCGGCACCTTGTCGAGTTCGGTCTTCGCCTTGGCCCAGTCGCCCGCGCGGATATAGGCATCGGCAAGGTTCACGCGGTCGTCCGCCGTGCCTTCGGCGCTGTTTGCCACTTCGGACCAGACGCTCGCCGCCTCGGAGGCCTTGCGCGCCTTGACGAGTGATTGGGCGAGACCGCGTTTGAAATCCATGCGTTCCGGGGCCTGCGCGGACGCGCGCCGGAAATAGGCGACCGCTTCTTCGGGGTCGCCCACGGTCAGCATGATGTCGTTGAGGTTCGACTCGTCGATGACGTTCACACCGGCGACCGCACGTTCGACTTCTTCATCCGACATCTGGCTTTCGCAGCCGGACAGCGCGACGAGCCCCATCAGGGCGGCGGACACGACGAAGGGGTGGCGCATGGCCTGTATCCTTTTCCTGCTCTCCTCGGCGGATCCGCTTATTGTCTGCTGCGCCGTTTTCGGCGTCTATCGCGTCCCGAGCAGGAGGTAGTCTCCGCGCCCACGACGCATCAGGGCGAATTCCGCTTTTTCTTCCTCACCATCATACGCAATGTTTTCCTGCTTTGATAGCGCGAGGTTGAGGTTTTCACGGATGGAGTCCGATTTGCCACTGTCCGCGCCGAAGGCGATCTTGAACACGCGCACGGCCTCGCCGACATTGCCGGTTTCCATCAGCACGACGCCCAGGTTGTTCCATGCGGGGGCGAATGTCGGGTCGTCCTCGACCGCCTGACGCAACAGGCGTTCGGCCTGTCCAAGGCGCCCGAGATACAGGTTCGCCGAGCCCATGGCCGACAACGTGTCGACGCTGATCCCGTCTTCGGCGGCGGCGCGCAGATAGGCTTTCAACGCCAGTTCGTATTCGCCCGCTTCCATCAGCCTGTGGCCGACGATCAGCCCGTCGACGCTGTCCTCGCCCGCCACGCGGGCATCGGGGGCATAGGCGTTGCCGCCACTGTTGCCGAGGCCCTTTGCATTTTCGCAGGCAGCGAGCGTGAAACTCGCCACCAGCATTGCGATAATGGATGTGCCTGTCCGTGCCATGCGGCGCGTCCCTTGTTTTTTGCAAGGCGCGCTGCTCGGTCGCGCCCTAGAAGCTGATATTCTTCAGCGTCTTGTACACTTCGTAGACGGAGGGGCCGATCAGGATGATGAGAAGCGGCGGAACCGTCAGCATCATTGTGGCAAGGGTCATCTTGGTCGGCAAGGTGTTTGCCTTTTCCTCGGCCCGCATCACGCGCTTGTCACGCATTTCGCCGGCATAGACGCGCAGCGCCTCGGCGATGGAGGTACCGAAGCTGGTCGATTGGATCAGCACCGTCACGAAGGACTGGACATCGGCCACGCCGCAGCGTTCGCCCATGTCGCGCAGAACCTGAATGCGGTCCTTGCCCGCCTTGATCTCCCAGCTCACGATCTCGAACTCGTCGGCCAGCGCCGGATAGCCCGCGCGGATTTCCTTGGCGACGCGGATGATCGCCTGGTCGAGCGATTGACCGGCCTCGACGCAGACCAGCATCATGTCGAGCGCGTCGGGGAAACCGTTCGTGATCTCTTCCTTACGGCTGTCGACACGGCGCGTGACCCAGTATTTCGGGGCGACGTAACCCACCGCGCCGGGGATGAGCACGGTCATAATCATCTTCTGCGTCGAGGTTTCGCCGTCGTTCGTGATGAAGGAATAGATAAGACCGGCGAACAGCAGGCCGAGACCCAGTGCGAATTGCGCGAAGTGATAGGTGCGCACCGCGTTCTTGCCGGGATAGCCCGCCTGAAGCAGCCGAAGCTGGATCGCGGAATATTCCTCGCTGTCCTCGGGTTCGAGGAAGCTTTTGTATTTCTCCAGCTTGTCGCCCATCCCGCCGCTTTCGGTGCGGCGCAGCGCCATATGCTCTTCTTCCAGTTCCTTCTGGCTTTTCTTGAGCTTGTTCAGCGGGTCTTCTTCGCGCTTGAACAGCAAGGGCAGGGCGCCGACGATCAGCAGAACGCCCAATCCGCCAAGCGCCATCAGGGGGCCGAAGGGGCCGAATTTGTCGGTCAGGATCGCGGTGAGTTGGTCGATCATCTCTCTGGTCTCACACCTTGATGTTCGTCAGCGCCTTCATCACGAAGTAGTTCGCGATGAGGAAGCCGAGACAGACGAGCGCGGCGGGAATGAAGAACCCGGTTTCCTTCACGTCGTCGTAATAGTTGGGCTGGATCACGTTGATCATGACGATGGCGAGGATCGGGAAGCCCGACAGGAAGGTGCCGGACCACTTCGCTTCGGCGGTGATCGCCTTGACCCGGCGGAAAAGCTTGAAGCGCGAGCGGATGACCTTGGCCAGACCGTCGAGAATCTCGGCCAAGTTGCCGCCCGAGGTCTGCTGGATCGTCACCGCGACCGCGAGGAAGCGCAGATCCTGCATGTCCATGCGCTCCGCCATCGCCTTGAGGCTGTCGCCGATGTCGCGGCCATAGGCGCTTTCATCCGCGATGATCCCGATTTCCGAGCCGAGGGGATCGGGCACCTCTTTCGCGACGATCTGGATCGCGGACGAGAACGGGTGGCCGACGCGCAGCGAGCGCACCATGAGTTCCACGGCGTCCGGCAACTGTTCCTCGAACATCGCCATGCGTTTCTTGGCCTTGCCGTTGATCCAGACGTAAACGCCGCCGACACCCATCGCGATGGACAACAGGATGCGCACGCCGGTGCCCGCGCCGGTCCCCATGGTGAGGCCGAGATAGGCGACGACGGACAACCCGGCCATCAGCATCATGATCTGCTTGGGCGTGAAGGCGATGTTGGCCTTCTGCGCCTTTTCGGCCAGCAGCGAGTAGAGCGGCATGCCCTTCGCGTTCATGTGCTGGTGCATCTCCTTGCGAAGCTGCTCCAGCACCTGTTCGCGGCCCGCGCCCTTTTCGAGCATGTCGAGGCGGCGGTTCACCCGGCTGTTCAGCGAAATCGACTTGCCGAAGACGGTCAGGTAGATGCCCTCGACCAGCAGGAGCACGGCGATGAAGATGACGCCGTAGATGATGATGTCTGTCGAGAACGGCATCCGGGTTACTCCGCGGCGATGGGTTCGAAGATGGAGGCGGGCAGGTTGTAGCCCCACTGGCGGAAACGCTCGGAATAGTGCGAGCGCACGCCGGTCGCGTTGAAGCGGCCGATGATCTTGCCTTCGGGCGTCAGGCCGAGGCGTTCGTAGCGGAACACCTCCTGCATCGAGATGACGTCGCCTTCCATGCCGGTGATCTCGGTGATCGACACCATGCGGCGCGAGCCGTCCTGAAGGCGGCTGGCCTGCACCATGAGGTTCACAGCCGACGAAATCTGCGAGCGGATCGCCTTGATCGGCATTTCGATCCCGGCCATCGCGACCATGTTTTCCAGACGCGACACGGCATCACGCGCCGAGTTGGCGTGGATCGTGGTCATGGACCCGTCGTGGCCGGTGTTCATGGCCTGAAGCATGTCGATGACTTCCTCGCCGCGCGTCTCACCCACGATGATCCGGTCCGGGCGCATACGAAGGGCGTTTTTCAGACAGTCGCGCTGGCTGACGGCGCCCTTGCCCTCGACGTTCGCCGGGCGGCTTTCCATCCGGCCCACGTGGGTCTGTTGCAGCTGAAGTTCCGCCGTATCCTCGATGGTCAGGATGCGTTCGCTGTCGTCGATGAAGGACGACAGGGCGTTGAGCGTGGTCGTCTTACCGGAACCCGTCCCGCCCGACACGATGACGTTCAGGCGGCAGGCGACGGCGGCTTGCAGATAGGCGGCCATTTCCTCGGAGAAGGCGCCGAACTGCACCAGATCATCGATGGCCAGCTTGTCTTTCTTGAACTTACGAATGGACACGAGAGAACCGTCCACGGCAATCGGCGGCACCATCGCGTTGAAACGCGAACCATCGGCAAGACGGGCGTCCACCGACGGGTTCGATTCATCGACACGCCGACCCACGGCCGACACGATCTTGTCGATGATCCGCAACAGGTGGCGCTCGTCCTTGAAGGTCACGTCCGTCAGGCTCAGTTTGCCCGCGCGTTCCACGAAGATCTGCTTGGGACCGTTCACCAGAATATCGTTGATGGTGTCGTCTTTCAGCAGCGGTTCGAGCGGGCCGAGCCCGGTCACCTCGTCGTAAAGTTCGGCGTTCAGGGTCTGGCGCTCTTCGCGGTTCAGAACCACGTTCATCTCGGACAGCACTTCGGACGCGATCGACTGAATCTCGGCGCGCAGTTCCTTTTCCGGCGCGGTCTCCAGCGCGGACAGGTTCAGGTTGTCGAGCAACTGCTTGTGCAGTTCGACCTTGATTTCCATAAGCCGTTCGCGCCGCTTGCGCTCCTTGTCCTGCGGCGTGGGCATCGCGGCCACTTTGGGCTTGGCGTCCACGACAGGCTTGGGCGCGGGTTTGGGCGCGCTGGCAACGGGTTTGGGCGCGGGCGCCGGGGCAGGGGGCTGGCCGCCCTCGACCGTTTCCAGCTTGGGCGCGCCGCCGCTTGTCGGTTTCTGGGGACCACCGGGCTTTTTGTATTTCGAAAACACCTAACGGCTCCTATTTCCTGGCCCGCTTCTTCTTGCCCTTCTTGCCGGAGGCTTCTTCTTCCTCCTGGCTCAGGGCATGAAGCTGCTCTGCGAGTTTCTGGATTTCCTTGCGCAACGGGTTCTTGAGCGCGGCTTCGGCCAGCGGCACGCCGTGGTCGCCCGCCTGAACGATGGGCTTGCCGCCGTCGGGCATCAGCAGATCGATCTGGATGTCGAGGCTTTCGGCCATGCGCTTGACCCGGCTTTTACCGTTCAAGTCCGTGAATTTGGGGGCGCGGTTCAGGATATAGCGCAGCTTGTCGACCGGCAGATCTTCGGATTTGAGCGCCCGGATCATCCGCAGGGTGTTCTGGGCCGAGCGCATGTCGAGTTCGACGGTCGCGAAGTAGATATGCGCGGCCTGCAACACGGTCTCGGTCCACTGGACGACGGCCGTCGGCATGTCGACGATCACGTAGTCGAAATTCGACCGGGCCTTGTCGATCAGCGCCTGCACGTCCGAGGACGAGATCAGGTCCAGTGGTAGCATTTCGGCGGGCGCGGTGAAGACGTGCAGATGTTCGTTGAACGTCAGCAGCGCGGCCATGAAGCTTTCGTCGTCGGCGGTTTCCATGTCCGACAGGAATTCGTAGATCACCTCGCGCCGGGGCAGGTCGAGATAGGTCGACACGCTGCCGAATTGCAGGTCGAGGTCGATCAGGCAGACGCGCGGGCTGTCGGCCTTGGCGATGGTCGCCAGTTCCCAGGCGAGGTTGACCGCGACGGTCGTGGCGCCGGTGCCCCCGGCCATGCCGTGCACCGCGATCAGCACGCCTTCGCGATTGGTGCCGGACGGTTGCGGGGTGTTCGGGGCGGCCGCCTGAAGGACAGGCGCAGGATCCGGTGCGCGCAGACGCTCGATCGCATCCTTGAGCGCGCCGTCGGGCAGGGGGTAGGGAATGAATTCCTCGGCACCGACCTTGAGAAGCTGGTGCAGCGCGATCGGGCTGACCTCTTCGGCCACGACGATGGCCTTGATGTTGCGGGCTGCGGCCTGACGGATCACCTCGGCGATCTGGGCGAGGTTCGCCTCGTCCTCGTCGTCCATCGCGATGGCGATGAATTCAAGGCTGTCGCTGTCGGGCTGTTCGAAGAAGGCCAGCGCATCCGAGATCGACAGGTCGCCCCAGGCTTCGCCCAGTTCGGTTTCCATGTCCTCGATGAGAAGATCGAACGCCTGCACATCGCGCGAGATCGTGCAGGCGACGATCGGTGCCGGCTCCTGATCTAGCACTGCTGCGCTCCCACTCATGCCTCGTTCCTTTCCGATCCGGCCGCCCTCGCAACAGGTGCGCGGTTCATCCGCGCGACCCCGGGCGACCGCCACACGACTCGGTCGTGCGGACTACTCGCAAGTTCTGAATTTCACTTCCAAGTTGGGCGAGATTTTGTCGGAACTCGCGAAATTATGCGGTGTTTTGAGACGATGCCGCGGCAGATGCGGCGGCTGTTTCGCAGGCGGTAACGGCGAAACAATAAGGGCCGGAACGTATCCGGCCCTGTAACAGCTTGGTTGGATTGCCTTTTTTAGGCCGCGTTCAGCCGCCGCTCGCCGCGGCGTTGAGTTCGCCCAGCCCGCCACGCTCCGGCGGCAGCTCGGTCGCCGACTCGACATACTCGCGGAACACCACTTCCGCGTATTTGCCGTTCAGGATCAGGGGGTTGTCCTGCACGAAGCCGGACACCTCGGTCACCGTGCGCCGGTTGCGGCGCTCGCGGTTCTCGGTCGCGACCAGAGGCTGCGTTTCGCCATAGGTGACGACCGCCTCGACCCGCGACCGGCTGATGCCCTGGCTCGCGAAGTAATTCACGACCGCTTGGGCCCGGCGCAGACCGAGCTGGCGGTTGTAGGCGTTGGAGCCGACCTTGTCGGTATGCCCGTAGACCCGGAAGTGCACTTCGGGGAATTGCCTGATGAAGCTCGCTTGCCGGGCGAGGATCTGGCGCGCCTGACCGTCGAGCACGGCCGAGTTGAACTCGAAGTTGACCGTATCCGGCACCTCGCGGTTGAACCGTTCGGCCAGATCGACGACGTAGCTCTTCTGACCGGTCTGGATCAGGTAGTTGTTCTCGGTCGCGCTGCCGAATTCGGCGCGGGCGGGGATCGCTCCGGCTTCGCCCAGATAGGTCTTGTCCGTGGCGCAGCCCGCCATGAGGGCGAGGGCCGATGTCGTCGCGACGATCTTTGCACCTGTGCGGATAGCCATGCTCAATCCTCCATCACGTAGCCGTAGGAGCCGGTGAAATCCTGCCGCGCCACTTCGCCCGCCGCGCCCGTCGTCGGGCGGTTCGGGGCGGCGGTATTGCCGCGCAGGAACAGGTCGGCCTCGGACGGGGGTCTGACACGGTCGGTGGGCAGGGCCAGCGCCTCGCCCCGGGTCGGGGTCACGAGGTGCGGGGTCACGATGATGACCAGCTCCGACTGGCTGCGTTCGTAATCCGCCGAGCGGAAGAGGGCGCCGAGGATCGGCACGTCGCCAAGCCACGGCACCTGACCGTTCAGGTCGCGGAAATCGTCCTGCAACAGGCCCGCGATGGCGAAGCTCTGGCCGTCGCGCATCTCGACCGTGGTCGAGGTTTCGCGCCGCTTGAAGGCGTTCACGCTGATCGCACCGTCGCCGTAGGTGACCGAGTTGTCGAGACCCGAGACCGAGGCGGTCATCTGAAGGTTGATGATGTCCTGATCCACCACACGCGGGGTGAAGGTCAGCTCGACACCGAACGGTTTGTAGTCGATGACCACCGCGCCGTTTTCCTGAACCGAGGGGATCGGGTATTCGCCACCGGCGAGGAAGCTCGCCTCCTGCCCGGACAGGGCGGTGAGGTTCGGTTCGGCCAGCGTGCGGACCATGCCTTTGTTTTCAAGGGCTTCGAGCATCACCGCGAATTGCAGGGCGCCCGCGTTGAACCCGAAGGTGAACGCCCCGGTGCGGTCGTTCCCGGTCGAGATCAAGTCGCCCGCCGAAGCGGCGTCCAGATTGGCCTGGTTGCCCAGGGCCCCGGTGCCGATCGAGCCGCCAAGGCCGTTGATGTTGGTGCCGAAGCCCAGCGACGAGGACAGCGATTTGGTGACGGAGCGCTGCATCTCGGCGAAGCGCACCTTGAGCATGACCTGCTGGGTGCCGCCGACCGACAGAAGGTTCGACACCTTGTCGGGCGCATAGCGTTCGGCCAGATCGAGCGCGCGGTCGAGCGCGGCGATCGAGGTCACGGTGCCCGACAGCACGATCCCGTCGTTGGCGGTGCGCACTTCGATGGGTTCGCCCGGCAGGATCTGGCGCAGACGCTCCTTGAATTCGGAAAGGTCGGGCGTGACCTGCACTTCGACGTTGGAAATGAGCGTGCCGTCGGGGGCGAGCAGGGTCAGCGTGGTGCGCCCCTGCGATTTGCCCAGCACATAGATCGTGCGATCCGACAGGGTCGAGATGTCGGCGATCCCCGGGTTCGCGATCGAAATTTCGGCGAAGGGTTGGTCGCTTTCGACGACCACGGCGCGGTTCATGGGGACGTTCAGCGTTTCGGCCACACCCCCGTCCATCACGCGCAACGTCTGGGCCATGCCGGGAAGCGGTACGGTGATCCATGACAGCGCCAGACCCGTGAGGGCGGCCTTCACATATCTATCAAGTCCCATGTGATCCTGCCTCTCCGATCACGTCTCTGCTGCTCTTCCCCGGTCGCAAGCGGGCGCCGGTTGTCTTTGTATTGGCCCAATTTTCGGGTCCGCCTGTATCGGGCACGTGTCCGGTTCGTCCGGCTCTTTCGGCCCATATTGCCGCCACCATGCGACAGTTTTCAGTTTATTGCAAGAATCAAGGGGTTGGCGCCTGTCCTTGCTGTGGGCGGCCCGCAACATGGCGGATCGCCCGACTGCCGTGCGCCGTGGGGCCGATCAGTTCGTCGGGCAGGGCACCGGCACTTCCACCGTCTCGGCGCCCTTGCGGGTGCGGATGGTGCAGACCTTTTCGCGCACCGGCGCTTCGACCTCGGCGGTTTCGATGCCCAGAAGCGTGTTCTGGTCGATCTCGACCGCCTCGGCCACGGTATCGTCCTGTGCGCCGACCAGCGACAGGGCCATGCGGCCCGTGGCCTGCGCCTGGGCGAGGGCGGCCACCTGTTCCGGTGTCGCCTCGATCGTGACGGTGCGCGCCACGGTGGGCGCGGTGCGGTCGGTGTCGGCCATCTGGTCGATCGCGATGATCCGGATGTTGGTCTGGATCAGCTTGGTGACCTCCTGGCTCGTGACGCTGTCCGAAGAGCCGCGCCCGGTCCAATAGATGTCGACCTTGTCACCGGGGCGCAGAAAGCCCGACACGCCCGAGGCGACGTCGACGCGGATCGCGAAGGCCCGCATACCCGAGGCAAGGCGCGCGGCCACCCCGGCGTCGGCCCCGGCCTCGGTCACCTTGACCGCCAGCAGGGCCTCGTCCTTCTCCATCGCGCGCAACACGGTGCGATAGCGTTTCTCGCCCTGCGGGAAGAGCTCTTCTTCCGTCTTGAACGCCCCTTCCGGGATCGCATCGACCGGGAAGCGCGTCAGGCGGATGTTCTCGTCGGTGATCCGGTCGCCATAGGCCACGGATTCCTTGACCACGTAGATTTCGGCGGTCTGGACCATCTGGGCACGGGCCGCACGTTCCTGTTCGAGCGCGGCCTGATAGTTCCCGATATAGTCGCGTGCCATGTAGACGGCGAAGCCCGCAAGCCCCACGCCCACGATCAGAACCAGTCCAAATACTGCTCGCATATCGTTACCTTTCCCTCGTGCGCCGGCAGGCCGGCAGTCAGGTTTCCATTACCCTTGTGCCGCCAGAATGCGGCGAAAATCTGGACAAACCGTGAAGTGCCGAAGATTTCTTTCAATTCGTCGACAATCAAACGCCCCCCCCAGAACGGGGAAAGGGCCGCATCGAGGATGCGGCCCAATTCCGGAGGTCTTCGGATCGTGACGCTTAGTGCGTCATGATGGTCATCGCGGACAGCGACGACGAAACCTTGTCGGCCAGCGAGGTGGTGCCGCCGGAGACCGAGGTCAGAACGGCGATGCCGAGGCCCACGATGGCGGCGGTGAGGACAACCCAGTCCACGGTCACGGCGCCATCTTCGTCTTTCTTGAAGCGGTTGAAGAAGTTCACGAGTTTCATGTTTCTGCTCTCCAGTAGAGTTCGTTGCGACGCTTAGTGCGTCATGATGGTCATCGCGGACAGCGACGACGAAACCTTGTCGGCCAGCGACGTGGTGCCGCCCGAGACCGAGGTGAGAACGGCGATGCCCAGGCCCACGATGGCGGCGGTCAGCACGACCCAGTCCACGGTCACGGCGCCGTCTTCGTCTTTCTTGAAGCGGTTGAAGAAGTTGATGAGTTTCATTGCGGTATCTCCTGATTGAGTTAGGTCGGTGTGACGCTTAGTGCGTCATGATGGTCATGGCCGAGAGGCTCGAGGACACTTTGTCGGCGAGCGAGGTCGTGCCGCCGGAAACCGACGTCAGAACCGCGATGCCGAGGCCCACGATGGCGGCCGTGAGAACGACCCAGTCAACAGTCACCGCACCGTCTTCTTCAGCGCGGAATTTCTTGGCAAGCTTGAACAGTTTCATCTTTTGTCCCTCCGAAAAGTTTTCAGCTCAGTTTCACTCACACCTTGCAGAAACCTTCGAACCGCCTGTGAACCGATCCTCTGCCCTGCTTGGCATGGTTGGAATTTGACCCTTGATTTGGGCATGATTTTGGCAGGGTTGGTACGATTTTGGACGGGTTGGGAAATTTCGTTAATTTCAGATTAACACTTTGAAATGTAGCGATAAAAAATCCGAATTATTTTCCGATCACCGGGTTTTCGGGGCCGTTTCGTTGCGAAAGGTAAGAAAAACTGGCCCTTCGAGTCCGAATTTGCGAAGATACCTCAAAAGAAAAGAACGAGGCAGTGCAGGTTTTCGCGACATGCGGACCGTAACGATCAAGACGATCGGTGTTCTGGGGCTTCTGTTGACCCCATTCTCGGCGTTCGGGCAGGATGCCGATTTCACCTTCAAACGCGTGCCCGTGCCACAGGCGGGGACCACCCGGCGCATCACGGTGCAGATCGATCCCGCCGAACAGGCCCGCGCGCGGGCGGCCTTGGAACAGCGGGCCGCGGAACGCGCGGCCGAGGAAGCGGCGAAGGCCGAGGCCGACGTGCAGACCGCCGAAGCGGACGACACGCCCAAGAGCGGTTACGAATGGTTCTGGGCCAGCGTGTCCCCCGCTCTGGACGAGGCGGGGCCCGCCAACGTCATGAAGGCGCTCGAGACCCTGACGGCGCGGGCCGATCTTCAGGCCCCGCGTCTTCAGACGCTTCAGGACATCGCCAAAGCCTATGGCCCCGACATTCTGCTGGCCACCATCGGCACCGACATTTCGCCCGCTCTGGTGGTCGCCCTGATCTCGGTCGAAAGTTCCGGCAGCACGACGGCGGAAAGCGAGAAGGGGGCGATGGGCCTCATGCAGCTCATCCCGGCGACCGCCGAGCGGTTCGGCGTGACCGATGCCACCGATCCTTCGCAGAACATTAAGGGCGGCGTGAAGTACCTGGGCTGGCTGATGAAACATTTCGGGCGCGACCCGATCCTGACGCTGGCCGGGTACAACGCAGGCGAGAACGCGGTGACGAAGCACGGCGGCGTGCCGCCCTATGCGGAAACGCGGGCCTACGTGCCAAAGGTGCTGGCGGCCTGGCAGGTGGCGCGCGGCCTGTGCCTGACCCCGCCCGAATTGATGACCGACGGCTGCGTCTTCGCCGTGAACGGAGTTTGACCGAATGGATGATACCGGGACCTTCATGAAAACCGAGACCAAACCGCTCGTGCTCGACGTCGACGGCACGTTTCTGAAGACCGATCTTCTGTTCGAAACCTTCTGGGCCGGTCTGGGGCAGGCCCCGATCGCGACGATCCGCGCGGTATTCGCGCATCTGACCGACCCGGCGCGGCTCAAGGCCCGCCTCGTGGACCTGACCGAGATCCGCACCGACCTCATGCCGGTGAACGAAGGCGTCGCCGACGCGGTTGCCGCGGCCAAGGCCGAGGGGCGGGAGGTCGTGCTGGCCTCGGCTTCGAACGAGGCGCTGGTGAAACGCCTCGCCACCGACCATGGCCTGTCGCCGCGCGTCTTCGCGTCGAGCGTGACCCAGAACCTCAAGGGCCGCCGCAAGGCCGCCGCGCTGGTCGAGGCTTACGGAGAGGCCGGGTTCGACTACGCGGGCAACGACACGGTGGACCGTGAGGTCTGGTCGCACGCGAACGCGGCCTTGGTGGTGGGCGACACCGCATCGGCGAAACTGCTCGAAGGGCAGGGCAAGCCCGTCACGCGGATCGCAGGCGGCTGGTCGCCGCGCGGCGTGCTCAAGGCGCTGCGCCCGCATCAGTGGGTCAAGAACGTCCTGCTGTTCGTGCCAGTCCTCGCCGCCCATGATTTCACGCTGTCCACGCTGATCGCGGTCCTGTTCGGGATGCTGGCGTTTTCCTTTGCCGCAAGCTCGATCTACGTGGTGAACGATCTTCTCGACCTCGAGGCCGACCGACTGCACGTCAAGAAAAAGCACCGGCCCTTCGCCTCTGGCGCGGTCCCGATTTCGGTCGGTATGGCCGCAGGTGCCGGGGTGGGGGCGGCGGCGCTGGTCATCGCCGCGATCCTGTCGCCCGCCTTTCTCGCCGTCATCGTCGGCTACATGATCCTGTCTCTGGCCTATTCGCTGAAACTCAAACGCCTGCGCTGGATCGACATCGCGGTGCTCGCCGGGCTTTATACGATCCGGGTGGTCGCTGGCGCCTATGCCTCGGGGGTCGAGGTGTCGGGTTATCTGCTCGCCTTCATCTTCCCGGCCTTCCTGACGCTCGGCTGCGTCAAACGCCTGACCGAAGTGACACTCGCCCATGGGGACGAGCGGCTGCCGGGGCGCGGTTACGGCAAGCCGGATCGGCCCGATCTTTTGAACGTCGCCATCCTCGGCATGGTCGGCGCGCTGGTCAGTTTCTTCCTTTACAGCTTCACCGATCAGGCCGTGGCGCTCTATCCGACGCAATGGCTGGTCTGGGCGGCCCTGATCCCGATTGCATGGTGGCTGATCCGCATGGTGCGGCTGGGCTATTACGGCAAGCAGGACCACGACCCCATCGTGTTCGCGATGAAGGACAAGCGCGGTCTCGGCATCCTGATGATCGCCATCGCCCTGCTGTTTCAGGCCGCTGGCCTGTGGGAACAATGGGTGAGCGCGGCCCTCAACTGACCGCGTGACGCGCTGCGGTCAGATCGACAGCTTCTTGAAGATCGGCTCGGGCACCGACTTGATGATCGTCATGATGATGCGCCAGAAGAACGGGGTGTAGATCGTGTTCTTTTTCTTCTCGACCGCCTTGAGGATGTCGGCAGCGACGTCCGCCGGATCGGCGACAAGGAACATGCCCTCGATCCCCCATGTCATCGCGGTATCCACGAACCCCGGTTTCACGGTGACCACATGGCCGCCCGCGCGGTTCAGACGATTGCGCAGCCCGGCGAGGTAGGTGTGGAACCCCGCCTTGGCCGAGCCGTAGACGTAGTTCGACAACCGCCCCCGGTCGCCTGCGACCGACCCGACGCCCACGACGGTCCCGCCCGCGCGCGCCTCGATCACCGGGGCGAGCATCTGTAGGAACCGGGCGGGGCCGGTGAAGCTGTCCTGCACCGTGCCGTCGATCAGGCCGGGGTCTTTGTCGACCTCCGACTGCTCCGGCATCGACCCCACGAAAACGGCGGCGTTGACCAGCCCTTCCTCGCCCTCGGCAGCCGCAATGATCGGCGCAAAGGTCGCGGCGTCCCGCGCGTCGAACTTGACCGCCTGCGCCTTGACCGCGCCGCGTGCCTCAAGATCGGCGGCGGACCCCTTGAGGTCCTCCATGTCGCGGCCGGCGAGGTATACCGTCGCCCCGCGCTCGGCCACCGCCCGCCCGAAGGCGCGCGCCATCGACGAGGTCGCGCCGAGGATGATCCATGTCTCGTTCATGTCGCGCTCCTCAGTTCGAGCCGTCGCACCATATCGTTGACAAGCGCCCCGTCCGGGTCTGCCTTGGCCGCCTGTTGCGCCCACTCGGACCATTCGGGATACATGCCCCTTATCATCTCGCCTGAGGCAAGGCTGTCCTTTGCAAGATACAGCCGCCCCCCGGCCTCCGCCGTCATCGCCTCCAACTCGGCGATCAGCTTTTTGGCCTTGGCCCGGTTCGGGAAGTCGATGGCGAGCGTGTAGCCTTCCATAGGGAACGACAGCATTCCGGCGCGCCCCGGCCCCATGCGTTTCAGCACGACGAGGGGGGAGGCGAGGCCGGATCGGCTGATCTTCATCATCATGTCGCGCAGCACGTCGGTCTTGTCGGTGGGCACGACGCACTGAAATTGGTGGAACCCCGCCTTGCCGTAAAGCTTGGTGACGCCGTGGACCTTGTCCAGGGGAAAGAAGAAATCCTCCATCGGCTTGTCCGATGTCTTGCCCGCCTCGGGAATGCGCCGCAGATACCCTTCGTTGAAGGCCCGCGCGAACAACCCGTTCGAGAAGAGGCCGATATTGAACGGCACCGATTTGGGCTTGGCGCGCGAGGGCAGGCGCATGTCGCTCAACTCCGCCTCTTCCAATATGCCGCGCCCCATCCTTGCGCCGCGGGCCTGCGCGTCGATCCAGCTTACGGCATAAGAGGCGGTCGAGGCCTCGAGCGCGTCGATCTGTTCGTCCCAGTCGTTCAGCCGCCGTTCGGTCACCCGCATCGCGGTGCCGGGGCAGGGCTTCATCTGGATCTTGGCCGACAGGATCACGCCGGTCTGACCGATCCCGCCCATCGTGGCGCGGAACTGCGCCTTGTTATGGCCGGGGGACACCGTCAACCGCTTGCCGTTGGCAAACAGCGCGACCGAGATCACATGCTCGCCGAAACTGCCTGCGACATGGTGGTTCTTGCCATGCACATCGTTGGCGATGGCGCCGCCCAGCGTGCAGAACCCGGTGCCGGGCACGACCGCGGGCGTCCAGCCGCGCGGAGCGAACAGCCGCATGAGCTCGCCCAGCCGGATACCGGCTTCGGCCTCGACCACGCCGGTGTCCGGGTCGAACCCCAGCACCTTGTCCATGCGCGTCATGTCGATCGCGCGCCCCCCGTCGTTCAGCGGGGAATCCCCGTAAGAGCGACGATTGCCGAAGGCCGGCGCGGGCGCCTCCTCCATGATCCGGGCGAGGGTCGAGGCGCGTTCGGGCCGCGCGATCTCGCCATGAGCCGTGTGGACCCGGCCCCAGCCGGAATAATCAGCGGTTTTCCAGAGCATTCTGCGCCTTCTTCGAATGTTTTTCGGCCACGGGGAACAGGATCAGCCCGATCCCGATGGCGAACCAGAGTGTCGTCACGCGAATGATCGCGGTGGCGGGCAGGCTGGTCTCCGGCCCCACGCCTTCGAGGGTGAGGAGCGCGACCATCGCCGCCTCGGCCCCGCCGACACCGCCGGGCGCGCCGGTCAGGCCGCCCGCGAGCGAGGCGAAGACGAAGATCGCGATGGCCTTGGACACGCCGATGTCGGCGCCCATCCAGACGAGGAGGAGGTGGAAGGCATAGCCTTCCGCGAACCAGCCGACGAGCCCGATCAGCAAGGCCAGCGCGGTGAGGCCGGGGGCGGAGAACACCTGCAACGACCGTGCCGCACGCCGCACCTTGGCGAAAAGGCGGGGCAGACGGCCGAGCCAGCGATGCCCGAGCGTGGCGATCTTTTCCAGCAGCACGGGCCGTGTCACGACCAGCGCCCCGATCAGGGCCAGCACGGTCACGGGAATGCCGCCCGCGATCCCGGTCGTGGAAAAGGCCAGCGCGATCCCGAGGATCAGGCCCATCGCGGCGAGGTCCGAGGCGCGGTCGACCAGCACCAGCGGTGCGGTCCGCTCGAAACTCCAGCCCGTCTCGCGCCCGATCCAACGCATACGGACCAGTTCACCGACCCGGCCGGGTGTGACGCTCATCGCGAAGCCGCCGAGGAAATGGATGAAATTCGCGACGGTCCCAAGACCGAGGCCGAGTTTGGCCGCGAACAGGTGCCAGCGCAGTCCGCGCAGCAGGTAGTTGGCCAAGGACAGGCCCAGAAGAACCGCGAATTGCCACAGGCTCAACTTGGCCAGTTGCGCCTTGGTTTCTTCCCAGCCGGTCGCGGCCGCCGCACCGATCAGGCCCGCGACCACCAGCGCGAACAGCGCCAGAAGCAGCGCGGTATCGCGCCACCGTTTCTGCGGTCGCTCGGTTCGGCGTATCGGTCCCATGCTTGCGGAATTCGTGCTCGTCATCGTCATTGGACGCTGGTTAGCGACAGATTAGGGCGACAATATGATGGTGTTTCCGATTTGGCGACAATTCCCGACGAAAATCCCGGATCCCCTTCTTCGGTCTGAAAATACCTCGGGAGAGCGCGAGAGGGCAGCGCCCTCTCGCCCACGCCGCTCCGGCTTTGAGCGGCGCAAAACCTGCGCGGGCCTTTGCCCGCACCGCCTTACAGACCCAAAGGCATGTGGCGGTTCACGTCCTTGTAAAGCAGGTAGCGGAACGGTTCCGGCCCGCCCGCGTAACAGGCCTGCGGGCAAAAGGCGCGCAGCCAGATGTAATCGCCCGCCTCGACCTCGACCCAGTCCTGATTCAGCCGGTAGACGCCCTTGCCCTGCAAGATGAACAGCCCGTGCTCCATCACGTGCGTTTCCATGAAGGGGATCACCGCGCCGGGTTCGAAGGTCACGATGGTCACGTGCATGTCGTGGCGCACGTCCAGCGGGTCGACGAAACGGGTGGTCGACCACTTGCCTTCGGTGCCCGGCATCGGGTGGGGGGCGTGGTCGCGTTCGTTGGTGACGAAAACCTCCGGCACGTCGATGCCTTCGATCTTGTCATAGCGTTTGCGGATCCAGTGGAAGAACGCGGGCATGTCGCCCTGGTTCTCGATCGACCAGTCGGTGCCGGGGGGCAGATAGGCATAGCCGCCCGGACCCATGCGGTGAATGTCCTCGCCGATCTTAAGCCAAAGCTCGCCCTTGGTGACGAACAGCACCGCTTCGGCCTCGGGGTTCACTTCCGGCTGGCCGGAGCCGCCGCCCGCGCCGACCTCCATCACGTAATGCGAAAAGCTCTCGGAAAACCCGGTCATGGGCCGCGAAATCACCCAGACCTTCGTGTTGCCCCAGTAGGGCAGCGCGATCAGCACGATATCGGTCATCGTGCCCCGCGGAATCACGGCATAGGCGTCGGTGAAGACGGCCTTCCCGGTGCTCGCGGTCATCAGGTCAGATTGCGGGGGGAGACCCCCCGGCGGCGTTGCGTAGGTGCGCGTGGTCATTGGTTTCCTCGGTGACCCGACGTCTATACGCGGGGATTTGATCGTAGCCAAGGGGGCCGCGCTTTGCAGGTGCAGCATGATGGGCTAGGGTCGGGACATGAGTGAGACAGTCGATCTATTCGTCATCGGTGGCGGCGTGAACGGCGTGGGCATCGCCCGCGATGCCTCCGGGCGCGGCCTGCGCGTGACGCTCGCCGAAATGAACGATCTGGCGAGCGCGACCTCGTCGGCCTCGTCCAAGCTGATCCACGGTGGCCTGCGCTACCTCGAATTCTACGAATTCCGTCTGGTGCGCGAAAGCTTGCAGGAGCGCGAGAAACTGCTGGCCGCGATGCCGCATATCGCCTGGCCCATGCGCTTCGTGCTGCCGCATCATTCCGGGCTCAGGCCCGACTGGATGCTGCGCTCGGGCCTGTTTCTGTATGATCGGCTAGGGGGCCGCGGTCTGCCGGGCACCAAGCGGGTCGACCTGCGGGGCCATCCGGCGGGCGCGCTGCTCAAGCCATCGTTCCGCACCGGGTTCGAATATTCCGATGCATGGGTGGACGATGCCCGCCTCGTCGCACTCAATGCGCGCGACACGGTGATGCGCGGCGGTCGCATCCTCACACGGGCCAAGGTCGTCGCGACCGCGCGCCATGCCTCGCATTGGGAAGTGAACGTCGAACGCGACGGGCGGATCGAAACCCATCGCGCGCGCAAGCTGGTGAACGCCGCCGGGCCGTGGGCCGGGGATCTGAGCGAAAAGACCGGCGACGCGCACAGGCTGCGGCTCGTGCGCGGGTCGCATATCGTCGTGCCGCGCCTGCCGGGCCATAACCAGCCGTATATCCTTCAGGGCGGGGATGGGCGCATCGTCTTCGTCATTCCCTACGAGGACGATTTCACGCTGATCGGCACGACCGAGGCCGAACATGACGGCAGCCCGGGCGAGGCCGAATGCTCGCCGGCCGAAGCGCAATACCTCGTCGATTTCGTGAACGACTACCTCGCCACGCCTGTGTCGACCGATCAGGTGGTCTGGACCTATTCCGGGGTGCGCCCGCTGATCGACAGCGAAGGGTCGGCGCGGTCGGCCAGCCGCGACTACCAATTGGCCTATGACGACAGCGCGGCACCGCTTCTGACGGTGTTGGGCGGCAAGCTCACGACCTATCGCAAACTCGCGGAATCCGCGCTCGAAACGCTGGGCTATACGGGCCGCTGGACGGCGCGGGCACCGCTGCCCGGCGGAGCGTACGACCGCAAATCAGGCCCGCGCATGGTGGGCACCTGGATGCAGCGCCACCCGTTCCTGACCGAGGCCTGGGCGCGACGTTTGCTCAGGTCCTATGGCACAGAAGCCGAGACGATCCTTGGGTCGGCGACCGAGGCTGCCGATCTGGGGCGCGATTTCGGCGCCACGCTGACCGAGGCCGAGGTGCGCCATCTCATGCGCCACGAATTCGCGGTGACGGCGCAGGATGTGTTGTGGCGACGCACGAAGCTGGGGCTCAGGGCCGATGCGGAACAGGTCGCCGCGCTCGAAGCTTTCATGTCCGACGCACGGGCGGAACGGGCGGCGGCGGAATAGCGCATTCGGACGCTGAATTCGCCCGGAACGCCTGCAAGGAAGTCCGGGCTGCGCGGCGGTTTCGTCGCAGGACGAGGGAGGACGCATGACACATATTCTCGCGCTCGATCAGGGCACCACAAGCTCGCGCGCCATCGCCTTCGACGGCGAGATGCGGCCCGTGGCCAGCGCCCAGCGGGAGTTCGATCAGCATTTCCCGCGCTCCGGCTGGGTGGAACACGAACCCGAGGATATCTGGGACACCACGCTCGCCACCGCGCGCGAGGTCGCGCAGGACGTGGGCGGGATCGCGGCCATCGGGATCACCAACCAGCGCGAGACGGTGGTGGTCTGGGACCGCGAAACCGGCAAGGCGATTCACCGGGCGATCGTGTGGCAGGACCGCCGCACGTCGGACCTGTGCCATGACCTGCGCGGTGGCGATTTCGAGGAGTTGGTACGCACACGTACCGGATTGCTCGTCGACCCCTATTTTTCATCCACCAAGGTCAAATGGCTGCTGGATGAGGTCGAGGGTGCGCGCGCAGCGGCCGAGGCAGGAAGACTGGCGTTCGGCACGGTGGATACCTTTCTCATCTGGCGTCTGACCGAGGGGCGGGTGCACGCAACCGACGCGACGAACGCCGCGCGCACGATGCTCTACGACATCCACAAGGGGGCGTGGGACGCGGACATCTGCGAGGCGCTGGGCATCCCGATGTCGATGCTCCCCGACGTGCGCGACAGCGACGGCGACTTCGGTGAGACCACGCTGTTGGGCGGCACGATCCCGATCCGGGGGGTGGCGGGCGATCAGCAGGCGGCCACCATCGGACAGGCCTGCTTCACGCCGGGCATGATAAAATCGACCTACGGCACGGGATGTTTCGCGCTGCTGAACACCGGGGAAACGGCCGTCGCATCGGAAAACCGCCTGCTGACCACCATCGCCTATCAGATGGGAGGGCAGGTGACCTATGCGCTCGAAGGGTCGATCTTCGTCGCGGGCGCGGTCGTGCAATGGCTGCGCGACGGGCTGGGCATTCTCGGGCAGGCCTCCGACGCCGGGCCGCTCGCGCGCAAGGCCGATCCGGGGCAGGACGTCATCCTCGTGCCCGCCTTCACCGGGCTCGGCGCACCCTATTGGGATGCCGAATGTCGCGGTGCGGTCTATGGCCTCACCCGCAATTCCGGCCCCGCCGAGTTCGCCAAGGCGGCGCTGGAAAGCGTTGGCTTTCAAACCCGCGACCTGCTCGACGCGATGGAGGCCGACATGGGCAAACCCATCGAGGGCGTTCTGCGGGTCGATGGCGGCATGTCGGCCTCGCGGTTCGCGATGCAGTTTTTGGCCGACATCACCGGCGCGCCTGTCGACCGGCCCCCGGTGCTGGAAACGACCGCGATGGGTGCCGCGTGGCTCGCGGGTCAGGCGATCGGGATTTACCCGGACGCCGAGACTTTCGCGTCAGGCTGGTCCGCCGAGATGCGGTTCGACCCGAAAATGGACCCCGATCTGCGTGCCGATCGCTACGCGGCGTGGAAAGACGCGGTGCGCCGGACGTTGACGCGCGGCTAGTCGCCCTTGCCGGGCGATGCGCCCCGCAACGTGACCTTGCGCGAAACGCCGCCGCGCCCGAGGTCGCAGAACCGCCCGTATCCGTCGTCGACCATCGTCAGCGTGACCTTCAGTGGCGCTTTCAGTTTCTCGTCCGGCCAACGCAGCCGGACCTGACCCGAAAAGCTCTCGCCCGGCCCGACGGGGCGGTCGAAGGTGATCCGGTCCCGGTTCCAGCTATGGGCGTAAATCTCGCCCGCTGCGGTGTAGGACGGTGTCAGGGACAGACCGCTCTCGGACGTCGGCGGCCAGACCTTGCGACTGCGATTGGTGACGGTCACGTCGACCACGCTGTCCTCGGTCAAAGACAGCGTGTCAGGCAGTTTGGCCCGCACGCGGGCGCGGTAGCGTTTGCGCCGCTCCCGCAGGCTGATCGGTTCGGGTGGGGCGGGCACGGGCAGATCCTTTGCCCCGGTGACATAGGGGATCGTCGCGCCCTCGACCTCTTTCATCCGGTCGCCGCGCAGCACCCAGTCGTGATCGCCGGTGAGATAGACAAAATCGGCCCCCGCCGGATGCCAGTCGCCAAAGCTGCGGGCCGGGTCGAAATAGCGCGGCGGATGCGAGAATTGCAGGCGGTCCGTCCAAATGTGGAACACCGGGAACTCCGTGGGCCGTTTGAAGAGCTTGTCCATCGCAAGGAAGAATTTGACCTTGATCCCCCTGCGCTTCAGGTCCGGCATCATCAGTTCGACCATGTTGGCCCCGCCGCAGAACCCCCCGACGATGATCTCTTCGCCGGGTTCGATCAGCGCCTCGATCTCGTCGCAGTAGATTTTCGCCATCGGTTTGAGATAGCGCCGATACCGCTCCCCCCGGAACTGCCAAGAGGTGCGCATCGCGTAGATCGGGTTGTGCTTGGTGATGGTGCGCCCGAAGGTGTTGATCGTCATCTCGTCATGGGTGCCGATGAACACCTTGGGCGCTGGCTGCACCGTGTTGCGGGCGATGATGAGGCCCATGGGGCCGACCCGTTCGCCACGCCACCCCGAGGTCGCCTCGCGCACATGGCGCAAAAGCTTGCCTTCGCCCTTGCGCGGCGGCACCGGCTGCTCGGCCAGCACCTTGACCAGCGGGCCGAAGCGCGGGGCTTCGAACAGGATGTTGGGCGGGATCGGTCGCCCGAGGCGCTTTTCCAGAGTGGCAAGGAAATCCATGGCCGACAGGCTGTCGCCGCCATCGTCGAAGAAATCGGCCTCGTCATGCGGCGGGCGCACCGAAAGCGTTTCGGCCCAGACCGCCTCGACCGTCGCGGCGAGGCCGGTGCGTGGGGCGCGATCCTCGGCCGTCTCGCGCGCCATGCCCGCGACCGCGCGACGGTCGACTTTGCCCGAGGGCAGACGCGGCATGTCCGCCAGTCGCGCGATCCGGCGCGGCATCTCGAATTCGGCCAGCACGCGCGCGAGCGATGTCAGGATGTCGTCCTCCGACAACGCGTCGTCGGCCACGACCGCCAGACCGACCTGTTCCCCGAGGCTCGGATGGGGCAGGGCGAAGGCGACGGCGTCGCTTACGCCCTCGATGGCCTTGGCGGCCCGCTCCACCGGAACCGGGCTTATCTTTTCGCCGCCCCGGTTGATGATCTCCTTCACCCGCCCGGTGAGGAACAGGTAACCCTCCGCGTCGATCCGGCCCAGATCGCCGGTTCGCAGCCAGTCGCCGTGGCGCGGCGTTTCCGTGTCGCCCTCATATTCCGCCATGACCGTTGCGCCGCGCACGCAGACCTCGCCCTCGCGTCCCGTCGGCAGGATCGCGCCGTGGGCGTCGATAATCGCGATATCGGGGCCCGCGACGGGGCCGACCGACAGCGGTTTGCGCGTGCCCGGTGGCAGCGGGTTGGCGGTGATCTGGCCGGCGGTTTCGGTCATGCCATACATCTGGATCACCGGCAGGCCGAGCCGGTCTTCGGCCTTTTGCCGCAGGTCTTCGGGCAGGTCGGCGGACACCATGCGGATGAACCGGAGCGTCTCGCCAAGCCCCTGCGCGTCGTCGTCGGACAGGTCGTCCATCAGGTGAGCGAGCGCGGTCGGCACCAGTTGCAGCCACGTGCCGCCCGCTTGCGTCGCGTCGGTGACCGCCGGGGCCGACAGGTCGCGGGCCAGCACCACCTCGCCCCCCGCCATGAGCGGGGCGGCGAGCAGATCGACGACCGCACCGATATGGAACATGGGCAGGGCATGGATGGCCCGGTCCGAGGGGCCGAGGCCCAGATGCGCGATGATATTGCGGGCCGAGGCGACCATTTGGTCTGCCGTCAGCGGCACCCGTTTCGGCAGGCCCGTGCTGCCCGACGTTTGCAGGACGAGGCCGGGTTTGCGTGCCGACCGCGCCGGTCCTGCCGCCTCGCCGGTCAGGGCCGGGGCGCGACCATCCCAGTCATGGAACGCAACGCCCTCGGGCAGCAGTTCGGCGAGCACGCGCCCCGCTTCACCGCCCGCAATCACCGCATCCGCCCCCGCCGCCGCGATCTGTTCGGCAAGCTGGGCGGGCTGCGCACCGGGGTTCAGCGGCATCAGGTTCACGGCATCGACAAGGGACAGCAGCAAGACGGCGGTGCCCGCTTCGTTCGGCAGAAGGGTCGCGACGCGGTGGGACGGGCCGATACCTTTCGCAGCCAGCGCACGCCGCCAGGCCGAGACCGCGTCCATGACGTCCTGCCGGGTCCAGACCGCACCATCGGCGGCATGAAGTGCAGGCCGCGTGGGATCGTCTTCGAACGCCGCGAATACCGCACCGCTCAAGGTCAGGTCCTGTGGCTGTCTTTCGCCGTCCATACCGCACTCCCGCTCCCATCCGACATAGCCCAGACCGGTGCGGATGGGAAAGGGTCAGGTCGGCCTGTGGTTGGCAAGGAAATGCGCCATCGCCTCGACGGCGAGACCCATGTCGGCGGGGCTGGCGAATTCGTCGGGCACATGGCTGACGCCGCCCCGGCAGCGCAGAAACAGCATCGCGATGGGGCAGAGGTCGGCCATGGCCGAGGCGTCGTGTGTGGCGCCCGAGGCCAGTTCGACCCCGGCACCGCCCGCCGCCATCACCGCATCCGACAGGCCCGAGCGCATGTCCGGGTCGCAGGGTTGCGCGGTCTGGCGGTAGGTCTTGCGCATGTCGAGGGTCAGGCCCCAGCGCGCCGCGATCTCATGCGCCTTGCGGGTCAGGAGCTGTCCGGCCGCTTCGCGCTGGGCATCGTCGGGCGACCGGATTTCCAGCGTGAGCCGCGCCTCGTTCGGCACCGCGTTGACCACGTTGGGCGCGATGTCCAACTGGCCGACCGTTACCCGCAGATCCGCCTCTTCCCGGCCAAGGTGATGGGCGAGCGAGATCAGGTCCGCCGCCCCGACGAGCGCATCGGCGCGCGATTTCATCGGAAGGGTGCCCGCATGTCCGGTTTCACCGTAGAAGGCCACCGCGTGCCGCTCGATCCCGCAGATCGCGGTGACCAAACCCAACGCCTCGCCGCTTTGTTCCAGCACGGGGCCTTGTTCGATATGGGCCTCCAGATAGCCGACCGCCTGATCGGGGTCGCGCGCCAGCGCGCCGATGCCGTCGGGGTCGAGGTCGAAACACTCCATCGCGGTCCAGAGCGTCGTGCCCGTCCGATCTTCAAGCGTCAGGACATCGGGGTCGAAACGGCCCGCCAGCGCGCGTGGGCCGATGAGAGCGGTGGGAAACCGCACGCCCTCTTCATCCGCGAAGGCGAGGACTTCGACGGCGAAGGGCAGGGTGCGCCCGGTCTCGGCAAGATTCTGAACGGCAAGGCAGGCCAGCGCGACGCCCATGATTCCGTCATAGGCGCCGCCGTGGCGCACGCTATCCTGATGCGAGCCCATATAAAACGTGCCGGGCCCGTCGCCTTCTCGCCGACCGATCAGCGTTCCGGCGGCGTCGAGGGTGGGGGTCAAGCCGGCGGCCTCCATCCACCCCCTGATCTCGGCCAGCGCGGCGCGGTGCTCGGGGGTGAAGGGCAGGCGCGTGACCCCCGGTCCGGGTTCCGAACAGGCGGCGATCCGGCCCAGACGTTCGGCGGCGAGTGCGCCCCAATCAGTCAAGGGTCCGCTCCGGGTCGTTCAACGTGGGCACCTGCCGCGCCCAGAACGCGTAGTCGCCCGAGGTGGCCCGCGCATGCAGCTCCCTGAGCGCGGGGAGGGGGTCTTCCGAGTGATCGATCCTGAGCGTCAGCGGTGCGCGGTCCGGACCCACGATCAGAAGAGCCGCGGAGAAGAGCCCGCGCGCATCGCTGCCCGCGTCCTGCGCGGCGAACAGCGCGGCGATCAGGCGCTCGGCAAGGGCGCCGGATGTGCCGAGGTAGGCATCGACCATCGCGGGCACCACGGCGTGCGAGGCCAGCAGGTTGCCCGCCGCCACCCCGCCGTCGAACACCTGATCGTCGACCTTGGGGGAGTTGGAGGCACCCGAGAACACCGCGCCCGGCCCGCTGACGCCAAGGGCGGAAAGCTGACGGAACTCGCGCCCGCGATCTTCGGTCGTAATCCGGCTGACCACGTCCCGCGCGCTTTCGCCCGCCTTCATCCCGTCCAGCACGGCCTCGCCCCAAAGCGTCGAGGGCGACGCGCCCTGACTTGCCGACAGTCCGACCCCCGCACGCCCGCGCAACACCCAGCCCCCGACGCAGAGCGATCCGGTTGCGGCCGCGCCGCCGATAAGGCCGGAGTCGGGATCGCGGGCGAGAATGGAAAAGGTCATGTGATCTCCCTGTCACCGCACAATTATCATGAAAAATTGACCGATGCAATTTATCATGATAATTTGAGTCGCAATAACGAAAGAAAATTCCGTCCAACAGCCAACATGGGAGCCTTCTTATGACCCTTCTGACCTGGACCCGCCGGGGCCTTTTCGCCGCGGCCGCCAGCGCGGCGCTTGCCACCGGGATGGGCCTCGCGCCCGCGCCGCTCGCCGCCCAGACGCCGCCCGGCGTCCTGATCGTCGGCCAGATCGCCGAGCCAAAGGCGCTCGACCCCGCCGCCGTCACCGCACAGAACGATTTCCGTATCGTCGTGAACATCTACGAGGGGCTGGTGCAGTACAAGTCCGGCACGCTCGAGGTCGAGCCGAGCCTCGCCGAAAGCTGGGAGGTGTCGGAGGACGGCACCGAATACACCTTCATGCTGCAGGAAGGCGTCAGTTTCCATGACGGCACGCCGTTCAATGCCGAGGCGGTGAAGTTCAACTTCGACCGGATGCTGGACGAAGAGCACCCCTATCACGACACCGGGCCGTTCCCGCTCGCCTTCTTCTTCTCGGCGGTCGAGAACGTGGAGGTGGTCGACGATCTGACGGTGAAATTCACCCTGAACGAACCCTATGCGCCGTTCCTGTCGAACCTCGCTTATCCGACCGGCTTGCTGGTGTCGCCCACGGCGGTCGCGGAAAGCGGCGCCGATTACGGGCGCAACCCGGTCGGCACCGGGCCGTTCCAGTTCGTCGAATGGAAATCGAACGAGCGTGTGGTGGTCGAAAAGTATCCCGATTACTGGGGTGAGCCCGCAGGCACCGATGCCGTTGTCTTCCGCCCGATCACCGATGCCAACACCCGCGTGGCCGAGATGCTGTCGGGCGGGATCGACGTGATGGTCGAAGTGCCGCCCACCGCCTTGTCGGAATTCCAGAACGACGACTACAACATCGTCGAACAGGCCGGGCCGCACGTCTGGTTCCTGATCCTGAATGCCAAGGAAGGCCCCTTCGCCACCAAGGAAGTGCGGCAGGCCGCCAACTACGCGATCAACAAGGAAGCTCTGGTGAACGACGTGCTCGAAGGCACCGCCGACGTCGCCGCCGGTCCGACCCCGCCCGCCTTCGCATGGGCCTATAACGACGAGCTGGACCCCTATCCCTACGACCCCGAGAAAGCCAAAGCGCTTCTGGAAGAGAGCGGGGTGGAGGATCTGTCGCTCACCTTCTACGTGACCGAAGGTGGTTCGGGTATGCTCGACCCGATCCCGATGGGCACCGCCATTCAGGCCGACCTCAACGCCGTTGGCTTCGACGTGAAGATCGAGACCTACGAGTGGAACACTTTCCTGGGCGAAGTGAACCCGGGGCTGGAAGGCAAGGCTGACATGGCCGAGATGGCGTGGATGACGAACGACCCCGACACGCTCCCGTTCCTCGCGCTGCGCACCGAGGCGTTCCCGGATCAGGGCGGGTTCAATTCCGGGTACTATTCGAACCCCGAAGTCGACGATCTGCTCGCACAGGCGCGCGTCGCCACGGATCAGGAGGAGCGCGCGGCGCTCTACAAGGAAATGCAGGCCATCGTGCAGGACGATGCCCCGTGGGTTTTCGTCGCGAACTGGAAGCAGAACGCGGTCACCTCGAACCGCGTCGAGAACCTGATCCTCGAGCCGTCCTTTCTCTTGCAGCTCGAAGATGTGGTGAAGAACTGATCTTCACCTGAACAGGGCGGGACCGATCCTCCCCGGTCCCGCCCGACCCTTTCGCCAAACCTCAGACACATGGCCCGCGCTGGGCGCATGAGCGGAGGCCGCCATGGGCAGCTATATCCTCAAGCGACTGATTTCGGCGATCCCGGTGCTGCTTGGCATCACGATCATCGTGTTTCTCATCATGGCCATGATCCCCGGCGACCCGGCCACCGCCATTCTGGGCAGCTACGCGACGCCCGAAAACGTGGCTAAGATCAACCGTGACCTCGGGTTGGATAAGCCCCTGATATCGCGGTATTTCATCTGGCTCGGCAACATGCTGACGGGCGACTTCGGACGCTCGTTCAGCCTGAACCGCCCGGTGATCGACGAAATTCTCGAACGTTTCAACGCGACCCTCATTCTGGCCGGGACGGCCTGGGTGCTCTGTTCGCTTCTGGGCATCCTCGCCGGCGTCGTTTCGGCCTCGCGCCAATACGGCTTCGCGGACAAGGCGATCACCTTCGTCGTGCTGATCGGCATTTCCGTGCCCAGTTTCTTCCTCGGCATGATGATGATCCTCACCTTTGCGGTGAACCTGCGCTGGCTGCCCGCCTCCGGCATGTTCGCGATCTACGGCGGGGGCGATCTGCCCGACCTTCTGCGTCACCTCGTCATGCCCGCCATCGCGCTGGCCGTCGTCGCCACCGGGGTCGTCGCGCGGCTCAGCCGGTCGGCCATGCTCGAAGTGCTCAGGCAGGACTACATCCGAACGGCGCGCGCCAAGGGGGTCGGCGAGCGACGGGTGCTTTACGGTCACGCGCTGCGCGCCGCGATGGTCAGTATCATCCCCGTGCTCGGCATTCAGGCGGGCTTCGTTCTGTCCGGTTCGGTCTTCATCGAGATCGTGTTCCAGTGGCCCGGCGTGGGCCGGATGCTGGTGGACGCGATCCTGACCCGTGACATCCTTCTGGTGCAGGGTGGCGTCGTCTTCGTCGCGGCCTGCTACGTCTTTTTCAACATCTGCGTGGACGTGGCCCAGTCCATCCTCGACCCGAGGATCAAGACATGACGTTTCTGAAGCTTCTCTTTCGCAACCGTCTGGCCGCGCTGGGCGCGGTGGTTCTGGGGATCATCCTGCTCCTGGTCATCGTGACGCCGATCCTGCCGCTTCAGGATCCGGACGTGACCAACACCGCCGACCGCTTCATGACCCCGTTCTCGGACGGGCACCTTCTGGGCACCGACCATCTGGGGCGCGATCTGCTGTCGCGTCTGCTTTACGGCACGCGCGTGTCCTTGGCCGTGGGCATCTTCGCTGCCCTGATTGCGGGCACCATCGGTTCGGCCATCGGGATCGTCGCGGGCTATTTCGGCGGGCGCACCGACAACATCATCATGCGCGGCGTCGATATGTTGATGGCGTTTCCCTATATCCTCCTCGCGCTCGCGATCGTCGCCGCCCTCGGCCCCGGTCTGTTCAACGCGCTGATTGCCGTGGCCGCCGTGAACATCCCGTTCTTCGCGCGCAACATCCGCGGTGTGACCGTTTCGCTCGCCGGGCGGGAGTTCATTGACGCCGCGCGCCTTGCCGGTATGGGGCACACGCGCATCATCCTGACCGAGCTTCTGCCGAACGTGCTGTCGACCATCGTGATCGCCATGTCCACGACCGTGGGCTGGATGATCCTCGAGACCGCCGGGCTGTCGTTCCTCGGTCTCGGCAGCCAGCCGCCGCAGGCCGATCTCGGCTCGATGCTGGGCGAGGCGCGCTCGCAGCTCATCACCGATCCGCATACCTCGATCATCCCCGGCATCATGATTTTCCTGATCGTCATGTCGATCAACCTGTTGGGCGACGGGGTGCGCGATGCGCTCGACCCCCGCCTTCGGTCCGGGGCGCTGACGCGGCCGCGCGCGCAGACGCTCGTGAACCGGGGCGGCGACGTGCCCGCCGACGACCGGAAGGGCATCCTGAACCTGCAACGCCTGTCCACCCAGTTCCACATCGGGCCGCGCGTCTACAAGGCGGTGAACGAGGTGTCGCTCCACGTGAACCCCGGCGAATGTCTGGGCGTGATCGGCGAATCCGGCTCCGGCAAGTCGGTCACCGCCCTTTCGGTCATGGGGCTGGTCCCGTCGCCGCCGGGTGTCGTGACGGGCGGGGCGGTGCGCTATGAAGGCGAGGATCTGCTCGACATGCCGTTCGAGAAGCTGCGCCAGAAGCGCGGGGACAATGTCGCCTATATCTTTCAAGACCCGCTTTCCACGCTGCACCCGCTCTACCGCGTGGGGGACCAATTGAAAGAGGCGATCAGCGTGCACCACAAGGTGTCGGACAAGGAGCTGGACCGCCGCGCGGTCGAGTTGCTGAAATCCGTGCGCATTCCGAACCCGGAAAGCCGGATCAGGAACTACCCGCATGAAATGTCGGGCGGAATGCGACAGCGGGTCGGCATCGCCATGGCGCTCGCTAACGATCCCGAGGTCATCATCGCGGATGAACCGACAACCGCACTCGACGTGACCGTGCAGGCGCAGATCCTGTCGCTGCTGGACGATCTCAGGCGGGAACGCGGCCTTGCCATCGTGTTCATCACGCACGACTTCGGCGTGGTCGCGCAGCTTTGCGACCGGGTGGCGGTGATGTATGGCGGCCGGATCGTCGAAGAGGGGACGACCACAGACATCCTCGACAAACCCGCCCATCCCTATACCGCGCGGCTCATGGCCTGCGTGCCGGAACTGGGCGGCGGCAAACGCGAACTGGCCGCGATCCCGGGCCTGCCGCCCATCGTGTCGGACCTGCCGCCGGGCTGCGCCTTCGCACCGCGCTGCGACAAGGCGACCGAGGCCTGCACGCAAGGCAAGATCGCGCTTGAAGGTGGCACCCACAAGGTGCGCTGCATCCATCCCGAGGAGGAGGTCGCATGACCGCTGCACTCAAAGTCGACAACCTCGCCAAGACGTTTTCCATCTCCGGTGGCCTGTTCGGCGGGCAGCACCCCGGCGTGCGCGCGATCCGGCCGATGTCGTTCGAGGTGCAGACCGGCGAAACCCTTGGCATCGTGGGGGAATCCGGCTGCGGCAAGTCCACGCTCGCGCGGATGCTGGTGGGGCTGCTGGAGCCGAGCGAGGGGACCATCGAGATCGAAGGCAAGGCATTGGACAATGCCGACCCGGCGGCCTTCGGGCGGCTCATTCAGTACATGTTTCAGGATCCGGTGTCCTCGCTCAACCCGCGCAAGACGATCAAGCAGATCATGGAAGCGCCGCTGAAACGCCTGCACGGCATGAACCGGGCCGAGCGCGATGCACGGATCGACGAGATTTTCGACAGCGTCAATCTGCGCCCCGAATTCCTCGAACGCTATCCGCACGAATTTTCCGGCGGTCAGGCGCAGCGCATCGGCATCGCGCGGGCACTGGCGGCAAGCCCCCGGATCATCATTCTGGACGAACCCGTCTCGGCGCTCGACGTGTCGGTGCAGGCGCAGGTCTTGAACCTCATGCGCCGCCTCAAGAGCGAGTTCAACCTGACCTACCTGTTCATTTCGCACGATCTGGCGGTGGTGGAGGCCGTGTCGGACCGCATCGTCGTGCTTTACTTCGGCGCGGTGGTCGAGATCGGGCGGGCGGAAGAGGTGTTCTCGAACCCGCGCCACCCCTATACCAAGCTGCTCGCCGACAGCGCGCCGGTCGTGGGCCGCCCGCTCACCGCGCCCGAACAGAAGGACAGCGAACTGCCCGATCCGCTGAATCCGCCGCCGGGCTGCGCTTTCGCTACCCGCTGCCCGCGCGCGACCGAGGTTTGCCGCGAACGTGACCCCGCGCTAGAACAAGTCGGAGATGACCAGTTTGCCGCCTGCTTCCACCCCCTCTAAGGACGCCGCGCGCCTGAGCCGCCCGGCGCAGGTGGCCGAGGCGATCAAGACCTTCATCGTGAAGGAAGGGTTGCAGCCCGGTGATCGGCTGCCGTCCGAGCCGGAACTGATCGAGCGGTTCGGCATGGCCAAGGGCACGATCCGCGAAGCTCTGCGCCTGCTGGATGCGCAGGGCCTTGTGAAATCGCGCACCGGGCCGGGCGGAGGCACCTTCGTTCACGAACCCTCGCCCGAACGGGCCGAGGCACTGCTTGCGAATTATTTCTACTTCAAGGATCTGACGATTTCGGACATCTACCAGATCCGCCGCGTGCTCGAACCCGAGCTTGTGGCCGATCTGGCGGGCAATCTGAACCCCTGTGTTCTTGGCGAACTGCGCACCATCCTCGCCTCGTATTCCGAACCCGCGACGACGGATGACGAAGAACGGGACCAGCACATCGCGACGCTGCGGTTCCACAAGCTTCTGGCCGATCAAAGCACCAACCCGCTCCTGTCGTTCCTCATCGGCTTCATGCTGTCGATCCTGACCGACATCACGGTCTATCGAAAGCTCTACACCCCCATCAACCACGACCTGTGGTCGCGCGGCGTCGATTATCAGACCCGCCTGCTCGACGCGCTGGATCAGGGCGACGGCAAGGCCGCGCGCGCGATCATGAAGGCGCATATGCAGACCGCAGGCCCGCTCATGGAAGGGCAGGAGGCCTATTCGCTGAAACGGTTCCTGACCGACTGATCCGCCCGGCCAAACTTGCATTGCGCCTGCCGGATATGGGCCTATACCTCACGCCATGCGTATCCCTTCGCTCCGGCATAACCTGTTCACTTCGGGCCTTCTTGCGTTGGGCGGAGCGGCGGGTTTCCTGTTTCAGTGGATCGGAACGCCGCTGCCCTTCATGCTGGGCAGTCTCATCATGGCCGCCGCCGGAGCGATGGCCTTCGGTGACAGGTTTCCCCAAGGCTACAGCTATCCGCTCCCGTTCCGGCAATTGTTTGTCGGTGTGATCGGGGTGATGATCGGTGCACAGGTGTCGCCCGACCTTTTGACGCTCGCGCCGAAGCTTCTTGTGAGCATTCCGGCGATCCTGCTTTTCGTCGTCCTCGCACACAGCGCGAACTACCTGATCTTCCGAAAGGTCGGGAAGCTGGACCGGGCGACGGCCTATTACTCCGGCTCACCGGGTGGTCTGCTGGAATCCATCGCCTTCGGCGAGGATGCGGGGGCCGACATCCGCGTCCTGACCATCCTGCAATTCCTTCGGATCATCGTGGTCGTCGCGGTCCTGCCCTTCGCGATCTCGATCTACGAAGGGGAGCCGGTCGGCTCCGCCGCGGGCCTCACCACATCCGCCGATCCCGCGATCTGGCTCGACGTGGTGCTCGTCATGCTGTTCTCCGTGGCGGGCGTCTGGCTGGGCGGCAAGGTCAAGCTTCCGGCCTCGCAACTTGCCGGGCCGCTGTTCCTCGTCGGTGTGGCGACGGCGACCGGCATCGTCGATCTCAACATTCCGGGCTGGCTGGTCGCCTCGGCGCAGGTCGTCGTCGGCATCAGCCTTGGCCTGCGCTTCGTCGGCATCACCCGCCGGATGATGATCTCGGGTCTGGGCCTGTCGCTTCTGTCCGGGGCGTCGATGCTGGGGATCGGCGCGATCCTTTCCCTGATCGTCGCGCGGCTCACCGATTTCAGCCTCGAGACGCTCATCATCAGTTTCGCCCCCGGCGGCGTCACCGAGATGAGCCTGATCGCGCTGTCGCTGGCGGCCAATCCGACCTTCGTGACGCTTCACCACCTCGTGCGGATCGTGGCGACGGTGGTGGAACTGGCCGTCGTGCGAAAGATGAACTGGTTCGCGCCCTGACTACTTGTTGGCGTCGATCCAGCGGCTCATCAGCCCCGCATCGCGAAAACACTCGTCCGGGATCGCGCGGCGTTTGATCCGCGCCAGCTTCTCGGCAAAGGCGACCTGACGCGACGTGGCGACGCCCTGCGTGGCGCTGCGCTGGCGGTTGCGGTCGATCCAGCTCGACAAAGCCTGCCGCGTTTCAAGGCTGGCACGCGGGATCGGCATGTCCAGCTTGCGCGCGATGGCACGGGCATAGCCCAACTGTTTGTCGGTCGGGGGCAGGGGATTGGTCTCATACATGGCACGTTCTCCCATCAGATGAGAACAAATATAGAACATGAGTGTTCTATTTCAAAGAACAAACGCTTCAACTGGCCGTGATGTTGCACAATTTGTGGGGGTGGCCCGGAATTTCGCCACAACATTGTCCGATTTGGTGCCTAACCACGGGGCATGTCGACGGACCGAACATCGGTGCCACGCACCCCCCGGCTGCTCGCCCCGTTCGAAGGGTTTCGCGGGCTGGCGGCGCTGTCCGTGTGCCTTTACCACCTGCACCATGTGCCGGGGCTGTCCACGCTTACCGCGCGCCTGCCGGGGTTCTTCGGCTCCGGCTGGGTGTTCGTGGACGTGTTTTTCGTGCTGTCCGGCTGGGTGATCGCCCATGTCTATGCCGACCGGATCGCAGAGGGGAACGCCACGTTGCGCGCGTTCTTCGCGGCCCGCGTGGCCCGGCTCTGGCCGCTGCACATGGTCGTGCTTCTGGTCTGGTTCGCAATCGCGCCCGTTCTCTTCGGTGCGGCGGGGGCGGGTGCCTATGCGGATTGTCTGCCCCAACTCGCGACATTGAGTTTCACGTGGGGGCCGCTGGCCTGCGCGGCGCCGGTGCCGCCGGCCTGGTCGATCAGCGCCGAAAAGGTCGCCTATCTCGCGTTTCCGCTTCTGGTCGCTGCCGGACTGCTGCGCTCGACGCGCGGTGCGCTCGTGCTGATCGCGGTCGGGGTCGGCGGCTATCTGGCGATGCAGGCCCTCTGGGGCGGCTTCCACGTCTATGACGGGCGCGCACCGCTGCGTGCGCTGTCGGGGTTCTTCATCGGGGCCGGTCTCTGGCGGTGCCTGCGCGACGCCCCCTTGGCCGACCGCACTGCGACGCGATTTCAGTGGATCGCCGCGGCGGGTCTGATCGGCGGTATCGCCCTGAACCTGCCGCCGCTCTTTCTGCTCGGCGCGAGCGTGCTTCTGATCGTCGGCGTCGCTATGGGGCACGGGCCGTTGGCGCGGTTTCTGTCGACCCGCCCGCTCCTGACCCTCGGACGTCTGAGTTTCGGGCTTTACCTTTGGCACTGGTTTGCGATCATGGCGCTGGCCAGACTGGGCGATGCGGCGACGCTGCCCTTGGCCCTGATCGCGGTCGTGGTCGTCTGTGTCGTCGCCGACCTGTCCTACCGCGCGGTCGAAATGCCGGCCCGGCACGCATTGCGGCGGGGCCTGTCCGGAAGCGGCGCACCCAAACGCGCCATGGTGGAGTGACCATGCAGATCGTCTACGACGGAGACTGCCCTTTCTGTTCGCGCTATGTCGCGATGGTCCGTCTGCGCGAAGCGGCCGGGCCTGTCGAACTGATCGACGCACGCAGCGATCACCCGGCGGCGCGCCGCGTGACGCAAGCGGGCTTCGATCTGGACGAGGGCATGGCGCTGATCGACGGCGACACGATCCACTTCGGGGACGAGGTGGTGCATCGGCTGGCGCTCATGAGCACGGGGTCCGGCGCGTTCAATAGGCTGAACGCGCATATCTTCCGCTCGCCGCGCGTGGCGCGGATGCTCTATCCGGTGATGAAAGCGGGCCGAAACGCGACGCTCACCCTGATGGGGCGGCGCAAGATCGGGGGCTGACCCCGATCAGTGCGAACAGACCTTGGGGCGGGTCCAGTCGACCGGCTTGAAGGTCAGGAATTTCCGCGCCGCGATCCCATGGGAGAGGTAGGTGTTCGTCCAGCCCGATGCGGTCGAGACGGGCCCGGACGCCGTCGCGACCGTCACCTCCAGCCCCGGGGTCAGCGCCAGCATCCGGTCCAACTCATAGCGCACAAGGTCATATCCCGGTGCGATGTAGCGCGCATCGAACTGCGGGCTGTTGGATGCGATCGGGGTCACGAGGTCGGACTGATAGGACGCGCCGAAGGGCAGAACCCCGTGGAACAGATGATTGGTCTCGCCCCCTTCTGTGTGAAGGTTCGAGAACATGGCCACCGAGCTTTCGGTCTTGAGACCCAGATAGGGGCTCCACCCGTTCGCGAAGTACAGAAGCGGAATAAGCACCAGCCAGCCTGCGCGATAGCCCTGTTTGCGCCCGCCGTCGCGCGGCATGAACAGGATCAGGAAGGCATAGAACCCCAGCGCGTAGACGGCGAAGAACGGCATGAAGGCGCGGTCTTCGGGGATCAGGCGGTCGGGGGCGGAGAGCGCGCCCATCGCGGCCACGTAGGCCAGCACGAACAGCACCAGCGCACCGCGCCCGATTTTCAGCGCGGTGTCCCGGCTGCCGGTCCAGCGGGCCAGGGCGTCATGGGCGTTGGTGAACACCTCTTTCGGCAGGAACAGCGCGTAGAGCACCAGAACGATGGTCGAGAAATCCTTGTAATAGGCATATCCGGTGAAACCGATGATGATGTGGAACGGGACGCCGATCAGGATGCCGATGGTCTTGAGCCGCGGAATGAACAGGGCGACCATGGCGATGCCTTCGATGATGAAGGTCGCGTAGATCGCGCCATAGTGCCCGAACCCCCAGTCGCCCAGCCCGACACCCGTGGTCAGCGCCTTGTACAGCACGACCGCGCAGCTCACCGCCGGGTCGAGGAAGTCGATGTTGATCTTGTGGTAGATGCCGAAGAAATACATCGCCGGCAGGATCAGTCGCCCCGCCGAGGCGATGCGGTGAAAGAACGCCTCGCGCCCCTCCGGCCCGGTGGGGCGCAGGTAGAAGAGCGCACCCAGAACGACGAGCGAGAACGCGAACGAGGTCGTCTGGTTGTTCGACGCCACGGGCGAATTGAGGATGTAGGTCGCGCTCCACGCGAAGGCGTTGATCGCGAGGATGCCCCACAGACGCGGCATGACTATGCCTGCGACGCTCAAGCCCATGAACACCGCGTGGATCGCGGCGGGCAGGGGCGTGCCGCCCATTGTCAGGCCCCAGATCTGGAAGAAATAGATCGACGACAGCAGCGTGACGAGGCCAAGCCGGTCCATCGGCTGCGCGGCGATGCGCGGAAGCGTGAACGGTTTGACTTGACCTGCGCCGACTTGTTCCATCTCAGCCCCAATGCCACTTGAAAGAACCACTGTTTCCACGTCGGCATAAATGGAAAATGCGGTGAAATGTGGGCGGGACTGTCCGGGTTTTGCGACGAAAGCGCGGGTTTCGGATCAGAGCCGCGCCAGCCGACCCGGTGTGCCGGGGGCCAGCGCCACATCCGACAGCCGCGCCATGTGCCACGCAAGGACGAGGTTCGACGACAAGACGGGCATGGAAAGCCGGGTTTCGAGGTCGTCGATGATCCCGAGCGTGCGAAGGTTCGTGCAGGACATGAACAGCGCGTCGACGCCGCCGGGTTCGACCAGCCGTTCGGCGGCGGCTATGATCGACGCCGGCGCGATCCGGGCGACCTTGGCTTCGGTCGACACGTTGAAACTTCCGAACAGAGGTGTCTCGACACCCCCTTCTGCGAGCACCTTGCAGATCCGATCCGACACTTCCGCAAGGTAGGGCGACAGAAAGGCGATGCGCCGGACCCCAAGCGCCGCGCAGGCGGCGAGAAGCGCCGAGACGGGTTCGGTGACGGCCCGCGTCTGTGCCCCGCCCGAGACGAGGGCGGCCACCTGCGCGCGCCCGATCTGGGCCGTGCCGGATGTGCAGCCATAACCGACCGCTGCGAAGCGGGTCCATGGGCAGAGAAGCTCGGCACTCGCCCCCAGATCGCCCTCCATCGCCGCCAGCGTCTCGGGCGTCACGTCCGCGCCCGACCGGATGCGGGTGAATTGCAGTTCGACCTCCGGCCCGAACAGCCTGCGGAAATCCTGCTCCACGGTTTCGTCGGATTGCAGGACGATCAGGCCAAGCTGGGTCGGAAACACCTCGACCGGCTCGTATGGGAAGACCCGGAAACTCATGGGTCGACCTGTGGTATCGCGTGGCCGACCGGCATGGTCAGCCAGTCCGCGCCATCCTCGGTGACGACGATGTTTTCCTCGTGAACCATGATGCCCGTCTGCGTTTCGACCACGGGTTCCAGCGTCAGCACCATGCCGGGGACGAGCGGCGTGTGGTCGGCGGGGATGAGCGACGGGGGTTCGGTGAGTTGCATCCCAAGCCCGTGGCCCAACCGGCCCTTCACGGAGGTGTCGCCGCCGGTCAGGACCAGGTTCATCGCGGCATAGACCTCGGCGGGTGTCGCGCCCGGTCGGGCGGCTTCGAACCCGGCATGGGTCGCGTCGATCAGGCGGGCATGGGCGCTTTGCACGTCGTCCGATGGCGCGCCAATCGAGAAATTCCTGTCGAAGTCGCAGAAATACCCGTCCCACACCGCGCCCGTATCGAGCATCAGGACGCAGCCCTCTTCGAGCGGTGCGTTGGTGGCGGGCGAGATCACGTCGCCATAGCCGCCCGGCGCGGCCGCGCCAGCCAGATAGGGCACCCAATCCGCGCCTTCGTCGAGCAGGAGCGACTGGAACGAACGAAAGACGGTGGACAGGGGAATGCCCGCACCGGCGATGTCGTTCACCCGCGCGAATGCGGCCTCGGCGATCCCGCAGGTCCACCTGATCTTGGCGATCTCGGCCTTGGATTTGACCATCCGCGCCGAACGAAGGATCGCGGCATCGTCACAGAACACCCGGTCGGGCAGGCGGTCGCGCAGCGTCGTCCAGTCCTGAAGCGGCATACGCAGATGCGTTTCCGGGCCGGACGGCACGCCGATCCTGCCGCGTTTCGGGGCGACCTCGGCCAATGTGTCGGCCAGAAGGGAAACGCCGTCGTCGGTATAATCCGGCGACACCCAGGTCCGGATGTCGTCGATCCAGGTTTGCCGCATCAGATGCGCCCCGATTTCCGGGATCACCGCGATGGGCTTGCCGGAGGCCGGGACCACGAGGAACCAGGGGCGGGTGGGGCTTTCCCAGAACCGCGTGAGAAACCCGGTGAGGTATCGCACCTCGGGTTCGGTGGTCAGAAGCAGCGCCGAAAGGTCGTGTTCGGCCATGCGCGACTGGATATTCGTCAGCCGTTCGGAATACTCGGTTTCGGGGAAGCCGCGCGGGTGGGTCATGCTGTTTCCGACAGGATGGTAAGTATACTGGCTTTCTGGGTGGTCCCGACCTCATCCGGCAGGCCCGCGACCAGCGCGGCAAGGCCAGCCGCGCCGGACGGGGTCGAGGGCAATCCCGCCGCCTCGACCAGGTCGCATCCGGCCTGCGCCTCGCTTTCGGTGATCGTCACGAACCAGTCCGCGTCGCGGGCAAGGCCCTTCAACGCGATGAGCGAGGGCATCTTGCAGTCGAGCCGCCCCATGATCGACACCGGCCCTTGGCTTTCGGTGGGCGCGCCCGCCTCGATGGAGCCGATCAGCGCCGGGGCGGCCTCAGGCTCGACGACCAGGATCACGGGGTCATCGCCCCAGATGCGCCGCGCATGTGCCGCCGCCGCGCCCGCCAGACCGCCGACGCCGGCCTGTAGCAGGATGTGGCTGGGCGACTCCGGCAATTGGCTGGCGGCCTCGGCCATGAGGATCAGGTAACCCTCCATTAGGGTTCTGGGCATTTCGGTGTAGCCCGGCCATGAGCTGTCCGACAGAAGCGTAAGGCCCTCGTCCGCCGCCTCGGCCTCGGCCGTCGCCATGCTTTCCTCATAGGTCGCCCCGGCGCGCCGCACCTCGGCCCCCTCGGCGCGAAGGCGTTCCGCGAAGCTTTCGGGCACTGTGTCCGCCAGATAGATGCGTGACGTCGCGCCGAACGCGGCGGCCCCGGCGGCCACCGACAGACCGTGATTTCCCGCGCTGGCGGCCACGTATGTGCGCCCCGCGGCCCGCCCTTCGGCGGCATCGCAGGCGATGACATGCGCCGCGCCCAACGCCTTGAAGCTGCCCAGCCCCATGCGCGCGCGTTCATCCTTGACGAAGACGCGCGCCACACCGGCCGCATCGGCAAGGTCCGCGCTTGGCAGAAGCGGCGTTATCCGGTGGCGCGGGCAGCGCGCCACACGGGCCAAGGCCGGGTCGGCATCGTCCAGCGGAAAGGGAATGTCGGCGAGGGCCGGGTGATCCAGCCCCGCGCCACGATAGGGGTTTCGAACCGCCCGCACCTAGCCGAAGACGGCGGTCAGAGCGCCGTCCACCGCTTCCGTGATCGCGTCGATATCGGCGGGCGTGGCGATCAGGGCGGGCGAGAAGCACAGGACGTTGTTCAGGCCCGGAACAGACCGGTTGGACGCCCCGATGATGACACCGCGCTCGGCGCAGCCCGCGACGACCTTGCCGATGTCGGCCTCGCTCACCGGCTCTTTCGTGCCCCGGTCCCGAACCAGCTCCAGGCCCTGAAACAGGCCTAGTCCGCGCACGTCGCCGATCACCTCGTGTTTCGCTTCGAGGGCCTTGAGGTTGGCAATCAGCCGCTCGCCCATCTTTTCGGCGTTCTCAACCAGCCCTTCGTCCTCGATGATCCGCATGTTTTCCAGCGCCGCCGCCGGGCCGCCGGTGCAGCCTCCGAAGGTCGAGATGTCGCGGAAATGGTCGAGCGGGTCGGAAGGGTCGGACTTGAACAGGTCGAACACCTTTTCGGTGGTGACGCAGCAGGCGATTGCGGCGTACCCCGAGGCCACGCCCTTCGCCATCGTCACGAAATCCGGTTCGATCCCGTAATGCTGGTAGCCGAACCATTTGCCGGTCCGGCCCATGCCGCAGACCACCTCGTCGATATGCAGGAGCACGTCGTATTTGCGGCAGATCTCCTGCACCCGGTCCCAGTAGCCGGGGGGCGGGGTGATGACGCCGCCGCCCGCCGTGATCGGCTCGAGGCAGAGCGCCCCCACGGTGTCCGGGCCTTCGCGCAGGATCACCTCTTCGATCGCGTCGGCGGCCTTATGTCCGTATGCCTCGCCCGAGAGATCCCCCCATCCCTGATCGGCGGCGCGGTATTCCATACAATGCGGCACGCGCACGAAATCGGGCGTGAGCGGTCCGTATTGCATCACACGCTCGTCCTGACCGCCCGCGCTCATCGTGCCGATGGTGCCGCCGTGATAGTCGCGGTCGCGGTAGAGGATCTTGGTCTTCTTGCCGCCATAGCGTTTGTGCGCGATCTGGCGCACCATCTTGAACGCCTTCTCGTTCGCTTCGGAACCGGAGTTGCAGTAGTAGACCCGGCTCATCCCCGGCATTTTCTCGATCAGCTTTTCGGCGAAAATGGCGCCCGGGATCGTCCCGGCGGCGCCCGCGAAATAGTTCATTTTCACAAGCTGTTCGCGCACGGCATCGGCGATGGTTTCACGCCCGTAGCCGACGTTCACGGTCCAGACCGCACCCGAAACGGCATCGATGAACTCGCGCCCGTGCTGGTCCCAGACGCGAATGCCCTTGCCTTCGACGATGATACGCGGCTCGCCCGTCTCGAACGGTTTGTGCTGGACGAGGTGGTGCCAGACATGCGCCTTGTCGGCCTCGACCACATGGGAAATGTCGTTGTCGGTATAGCCGTCCACGGGGACCTCCTGTCGGGTTTTGTCTTTTTGATCAAAAAAACCCTATGAGCGGCGTCGGGCGATGTAAATGGACGACTTGCTCTGCGGGCCCGCCGCTATAGGGTGGCCCTCACAAAAGGAGATCGCCATGTCCGAGATCATGCCCGAGGGCCACGCCGTTCTGCGCACCGTCGCCATGCCCGCCGATGTCAACAGCGCGGGCGACATCTTCGGCGGCTGGGTTCTGAGCCAGATGGACATCGCGGGCGGCATCATCGCGGGCGAGAGGGCGTCGGGCCGGGTCGCCACCGTGGCCGTCGAGGCCATGAAGTTCATCCGCCCGGTCAAGATCGGTGACATTCTGTGCATCTATGGCGAAGTGGCGCGGGTCGGCACCACATCGGTCGCGGTCCGGCTGGACGCCTGGGTCGTGCGCGGGCAGGGCAAGACGAACGAGAAGGTGACCGAGGGCATCTTCACCTTCGTCGGGCTCGATCACGAGGGAAACAAGCGACCGATTGACAACAGTTGAGATCGCTTTGCGCCTTGGCGCGCGCGAACAATTGCACGGGCGGCAGAGGTTGCACAGAGTGCGGCCAACGAACGCCACAGGAATTGTCATGTTCTTTCGTCCGCTGCGCCTGTTCGGCGTCTGTCTTCCGAAACTGATCTTCGCTCTGGTCTTCGTCGCGCTCTGGATCGCGCAGCCGGCACGGTCGCAGAACGTGTTCCACTTCGGAAACCACATTCCCAGCTTTCACGGCGGCTACTACATCAACGGTATCCCGTCCTCGGCGTTCATCGACACGGGGGAAAACCGGTTCCAGAAGGCCGGGCGCACCTTCGGCCAGTCCATCGGCGGGGTCGAAGGGGTGGCGAACGATCTGGCCGACATCGGCCTGTTTCCGTTCCGCGAGCCGCTTCTGTTCGGGGCGGCGGCGCTGGGCGTCGGTGTGCTGGCGGCGAACGACTATGCCATCACGTCCTATTACAAGGACAACGTCGAACCGCTGTTCGCGGGCTTCAACCTGCCGCCCATCGTGCCGCGCACACGCACGAGCCCTCTGCGGTTCCTGTCCGTCGAAGATCAGTATCTGGTCGCGGGGATCGGCGCGACCTACGCCTATGGCATCGCCTTCAACGACGAACGCGCGCAGGTGGCGGCGCTCTTGTCGACCAAGGCCGTCGCCTATTCCTATCTCGTGTCGCAGGTGCTTTTGAAACCCGTGTTCGGGCGGGTCCGCCCGTCGCGCGATCTGTCGTCCTACGGCGGGCCGGTCGACGTCATCGACCGCAGCGGGCGCAGTCCGAACCCCTATAACTGGGGCAATGCCGTGCCCGTGTCGCTGACGCCCTCGAACTTTGGCACCTCGTTCCCCAGCTTCCACTACACCGCCTATTTCTCGGTCGCGCGGGTCTATTCCGGGGTCTACGATAATTCATGGGTGCCCTATGTCGTGGCGGGGGCGCTGCTGGCCTCGAACATCCGCAGCCACAACCACTGGGTCAGCGACATGGCGGCGGGCGCCCTGATCGGAACGGTGATCGGCCAGTCGATCCTGAACAACTACGCCGAACGGCGCGGCGGGCTGAACACGACCTTCACGCCGATCGTGTCGTCGTCCGGGATCGGTGCGCAGTTCTCCATGACCTTCTGACCGCCTACGCGGGAAGAACATACCCTGAACACCTTTTCCTCGCTCTGAGGCTGAGATAGGCTCACGGCCATGAGCAGCCATGACGACTCCCCAGCCATGTCCGGACCCCGCCCAAGCCTGAGCCAGATGGCCATGGCCGCGCGCCCGTCGCCCTATCTGGACGAACTGAACCCGGCGCAGCGCGAGGCGGTCGAGGCGCTCGACGGGCCTGTCCTCATGCTCGCGGGCGCGGGGACCGGCAAGACCAAGGCGCTGACCGCGCGGATCGCGCATCTGCTGAACACGCACACCGCCCGGCCGAACGAAATCCTAGCCGTGACCTTCACCAACAAGGCCGCGCGCGAGATGAAGGACCGCGTGGGCCGCCATCTGGGCGAGGCGGTCGAGGGGATGCCGTGGCTGGGCACCTTCCACGCGATCTGCGTGAAACTCCTGCGCCGTCATGCGGAACTTGTGGGTCTGAAGTCGAACTTCACCATTCTCGACACGGACGACCAGATCCGGCTGATGAAGCAACTCATCGCCGCCGAGAATATCGACGAAAAACGCTGGCCCGCGCGGCTTCTGGCCGGGATCATCGACAACTGGAAGAACCGGGCGATCACGCCGGACAAGATCCCGGCGGCGGATCATGCGCTGTTCAACAACCGGGGCGGCGAGCTTTACGCCGCCTATCAGGCCCGGCTGAAGACGCTGAACGCCGTCGATTTCGGCGACCTGCTGCTCCACATGGTCACGATCTTTCGTGAGCATGAGGACGTGCTGGCGCAGTATCAACGCTGGTGCCGCTACATCCTCGTGGACGAGTATCAGGACACGAACGTCGCGCAGTATCTGTGGCTTCGGCTCTTGGCGCAGGGACATCGGAACATCTGTTGCGTGGGCGACGACGACCAGTCGATCTATGGCTGGCGCGGGGCCGAGGTGGGCAACATCCTGCGGTTCGAAAAGGATTTTCCCGGCGCCAAGGTGATCCGGCTTGAGCAGAACTACCGCTCGACCGGCCATATTCTCGATGCGGCGAATGCGGTCATCGCGGGGAATGCGGAGCGGCTTGGCAAGAGTCTGTTCATGATGGGACCCGAAGGCCACAGGGTCCGTCTCATAGGGCATTGGGACGGAGAAGAAGAAGCTCGGTGGGTTAGTGAGGCAATTGTAGATCACCATAAAGGTCGATCATACGAGGCTCAGAACCGGTTCAATCCGCGATCCCGTGATTTTTCACAAGAGTTGGAACGTAGGGCGAAAGCGGGTCTTGGGCGGATAACTCGGCAAGAATTCGTCCGTAGGGCGTTCGAGAGTGGGCGAGCATACCGCGATTTGAAAACCCGAAATCTAGTGCTCCATCTCCTGAAAGATGAACCTTTCGCAGAGAACATGTACAAGTCGGTACTCGCCAGCCCCTTCGACCGTTTCAATCTTAACGAAATCGCCATCCTCGTGCGCGCCTCGCACCAGATGCGCGCCTTCGAGGATCGGTTCCTCACCATCGGTCTTCCCTACCGGGTCATCGGCGGCCCCCGCTTTTACGAGCGGATGGAGATCCGCGATGCCATGGCCTATTTCCGGCTCGCCGTCAGCCCGGACGACGATCTGGCGTTCGAGCGGATCGTGAACACCCCGCGCCGGGGCTTGGGCGACAAGGCGGTGCAGACGATCCAGCGCATCGCCCGCAGCCGGAACATTCCGCTGGTCGATGCGGCGGGCGTCTGTGTCGAGCAGGGCGAGATCAAGGGGAAGGGCGGCAAGGGGCTTGCCGACCTCGTGTCCGGCATCTTCCGCTGGCATAGTCAGGTGCGTGACGAGGCGGATACCCACGTCGAACTGGCCGAGATGATCCTGGAGGAATCCGGCTACACCGAGATGTGGCAGAACGACAAGACGCCCGAAGCGCCCGGTCGGCTCGAAAACCTCAAGGAACTGGTCAAGGCGCTGGAGGAATTCGACAATCTTCAGGGCTTTCTCGAACACGTCGCGCTCATCATGGACAATTCGTCGGGCGAGGAGGAAGAGAAGGTCACGATCATGACGCTCCACGCCGCGAAGGGGTTGGAATACCCCGCCGTGTTCCTGCCGGGGTGGGAGGACGGGCTGTTCCCGTCGCAACGCTCGATGGATGAGACCGGTCTCAAGGGGCTGGAGGAGGAGCGGCGGCTGGCCTATGTCGGCATCACACGGGCCGAGGAACTGTGCACGATTTCCTTCGCCGCGAACCGCCGCGTCTTCGGGCAATGGCAAAGCCAGATGCCCTCGCGTTTCATCGACGAACTGCCCGAAGATCATGTCGAGGTGCTGACGCCACCGGGCCTGTACGGCGGCGGCTACGGCGCGACGGCGAGCTTCGGCTCCGGCTCGTCTCTGGAAGAAAAGGCAGCGCGCGCAGATGCTTACAACTCGCCGGGCTGGAAGCGGATGCAGGCGCGCGGGGCCGAGCGTCACATGCACTCGCCCAATGAATCCCGCAATCTGACGATCAACGCGACCGCCGTGTCGTCCTTTACGCAGGGCGACCGGGTGTTCCACCAGAAATTCGGCTACGGCTATGTCATGGGGATCGAGGGCGACAAGCTCGACATCGAATTCGAGCACGCCGGATCGAAAAAGGTCGTCGCGAAGTTCATCGTTCCGGCCGATCGCGCGGGCGACGACGTCCCGTTCTGAGAATCGCGCCACGCGCCCCCGGCGACCGTCAGGCTTTCCACCGTTAGGACTTGTGACAAAGCGGCCGAAATGCGGCCCTTTCGCCCCATTCCAAGACTGAGGGTACGGTTTTCGTCACCCTTCACGGCTTTTGTGACGACTTCGACGCATATGGTCAGGTTTGCCTTACCAAAAAGCCGCCCGCGACCCTTTTCAGTCCCAGATTCTCCCAAACCTACCGGTAATCCATACCCACGCACGGCATCGGGGGATGCGTCGTGTGGGATCGAGAACGATTATCAAAAGGGGCGCCAGAAGGCGTCGAGCTGCCAATGGCCACGATTAGGGCTGTCAACACAGAGATTGCGAAAGCAACCGGCTCGAACATTAATTCGAGCGGGGACGAGTCGGATTTCGACCTTCCCCTCACCGACATGACCGATCTGGTCATCTACACGCCGCTTCTGGATTTCGACCCGTATCTGTTCGAACTGGGCGAGACGCATACGCTGACCTGGAACGACGGCGACGGTGCACATACGATGTACAACGCCGAGGTCGTGCGCTCGGACCTGAAGTGGGGCACCGCCAATCAGGGTGCCGTGGTCTTTGAAGGCACCGACACCGACGGCAATGCGACGCAGGTCCTCTGGACCCCCGACCTGAACGTGCACGAGTGGTATGCAAACACGCAGGCCGACGGCAAGCATCCGATGTTCTGGAACACGGATCAGCACCCTTCGACCTATGGCTATGTCTGTTTCGCCGCCGAAACCCGGATCGAAACCGATCGCGGACTGGTCCGTATCGACGAGATCGCGGTGGGCGACCGGGTCGCGACCCTCGACCACGGCTATCAAGAGGTGCGCTGGGTCGGTCACAGCCGCACGCGCGCCACGGGCGACGCGGCGCCGATCAAGTTCGAAGCCGGGGCGATGGGCCCGCACAAGACGCTTCGCCTGTCGCCCAACCACCGTGTCGTGCTGCGCGATCAGAAGATGAAGCAGGCCCTCGGTCGCGCCCAGGTGCTCGTCGCCGCCAAGGCTCTGGACGGTCGTCCGGGCATCAGCCGGGACGAGGGCGGCATGGTCGATTATTACAAAACACGCTTTTCGACCAGCATGAGGTGATCTTCGCCGAAGGGCTGGCCTGCGAGTCGCTCTATCTCGGTCAGGAAACACGCAAAATTCTGGATGCGGGCGAAACCGATCCGCGTGCGCAATACCCGGACCTCGACACGGTTCGTGGCATCCAGCACACGAAATCCGCCCGCCCGTTCATGGATGTGGGCCATGCCCGCGCCTATTTCGGCGCGCTCGACGCCTGCGAACCGGCCTGATCGGAAAAAGACACCCCCGGATAAAAGAAACGGTGACGCTCGGGAGGAGGTGAGCGCCACCGTTCTTTTGGCAATTGGCCTCAGGGAGGAGGAGAGGCCGTTTGCTTCGGTCGGGGTTGCCCCCGTATGTGTGCCCGTCAACCTCAGGGAGGAGGAAGAGGTCTTCAGGCTACGGTTGCCCCAGGGAGGAGGAGAGGGGCGTCCGATCTGTTAGCCGGTGGCACCCGGGAGGAGGTGGGCGCCACCGGCGATCCAGAACTTCCCGGGAGGAGGTGGGAAGGTCCGTATTGGGGACCCGGGCGCGTCAGGGAGGAGGAAGACGCTGGCCGGGTCATCGGGGAAACCTCAGGGAGGAGGAAGAGGTTCCCTCGAAACTCGTTATTTCTTTCCGTAGGCCGCTTCGCGGGCCAGGAACGGGATTTCGGCGCGGCTGATGCCGAGGTCTGCGAGGTCGCGACCGTCGAGCGCCTGAAGTTCGTTCAGCGTGGTGCGATACACCTTGCGCTGGGCGCGGGCTTCGCCGAAGGCTTTGAAAAGCGAGGACACGCGGTCGAGAAGGCCGTGGTCAGCGTGGCGGATGTCAGTTGCGTATGCCATTGTCGTCGTCTCTTTCTTTCGTCTGCGCCGCTGCTCCGGCGCCGTCTGTCTGGCGAAGCTGTATGCCTCGCTGCGTTGAGTTGAATTTGGGGTATTTGCTGCACCTGCACAATCCGGCGAATGGTCAATGCCGCTATGCAGCAATTGCATACGTAAGACTGACCTACTCAGTTAACCCTAGGTAAAGATGGGGGGATTACGGGCCGGGCAGGGGTGCCCCCTTGAGAAACAGGGCAGAATGGGCATCTATGCCCCGACTGTATAAGGAGAAAATGATGGCGCTCACACGTGATCGGGTGATGTCGGTTCTTGCCACCGTTTCCATGCCGGACAAGGGCGATCTGGCGTCCCGGGACATGATCCGGGCCCTCACCATCGACGGCGGGCACGTCAGTTTCATCATCGAAGCGCCCAGTCCCGAAGCGGCGGGGGCGATGGAACCCCAGCGCAAGGCGGCGGAATCGGCCATCGCCGCGCTCGACGGGGTCGAGAAGGTGACCGTGATTCTCACCGCCCATGGCGGGGCGCGGCCGCAGCCCAAGAAAGAAGCGCCGAACCTGCGCGTCGGCGGCCACCCGACCCCGCAGGCCGGGCCACAGGCGATTGCGGGCGTCAAGCGCGTGATCGCCGTGGCGTCGGGCAAGGGGGGCGTCGGCAAATCCACGGTTTCGTCGAACCTCGCCGTCGCGCTTGCCGCGGCCGGGCGAAAGGTCGGCTTGCTGGACGCGGATATTCTCGGCCCCTCGCAGGCGCTCATGATGGGTGTGACGGAAAAGCCGACGTCGTCGGATGGCAAACAACTCGACCCGCTGGTCGCCCACGGGGTCAAGGTCATGTCGGTCGGCGCCATCGTCGACCCCGATCAGGCGGTCGTCTGGCGCGGCCCGATGCTGATGGGCACGCTTCAGCAATTCGCGTTTCAGGTGAACTGGGGCGATCTCGACGTTCTGATCGTCGATTTGCCGCCCGGCACCGGCGACGTGCAACTGACGCTCGCGCAGAAGGTGGTGATGACCGGTGCGCTCGTCGTTTCGACGCCGCAGGACGTGGCGCTTCTGGACGCGCACAAGGCCATCGACATGTTCGGCAAGGTGAGCGTCCCGATTCTGGGGCTGATCGAGAATATGTCCTCTTACGTCTGTCCGAACTGCGGGCACGAGGCGCATCTGTTCGGCGAAGGCGGGGTCGCTAATGAGGCGCAGAAGATCGGCGCGCCGCTTCTGGCCCAGCTGCCCCTGTCGCTCGACGTGCGGCTGGCCGGGGATGCGGGCAAGCCCGTCGCCCTGACCGAAGGTGCGGTGGGCGAGGCCTATCGCGCCTTAGCGGCGGACCTGATCCAGCGCGGAATCGGTTGACCGGACGGGTCGGGGCGGGTTCCCTATCTGGGGGAGGCGCGCATGTCGAAAGTCCGGACCTGCCTTTGGTATGACGGCAACGGCCATGAGGCCGCGGCCTTTTATGTCTCGCTCATTCCCGGCTCCGACGTGACGGGCGAAATGGGTCGCACGCAATCCGGCGCGCCGCTCATGGTGAATTTCCATCTCGCGGGCGTGCCCTATCAGGCGCTGAACGGCGGGCCGACGTTCACGGCCAGCCCGGCGGCGTCGATCGCGGTCACCACCGAAGATCAGGATGAAACCGACCGCCTCTGGGCCGCGCTCACGTCGGATGGCGGGGCGGAAAGCCGCTGCGCCTGGTGCGTGGACAGGTTCGGCATCAGTTGGCAGATCGTGCCCAAGGACCTTCCGCGTTATGTCGGTGGACCTGACCCCGAAGGCGCACGCCGCGCCACCGAGGCGATGATGGGCATGACCAAGATCGACATCGCCGCACTCAGGGCCGCCTACGAGGGCTGACTGGCCCGGCCATGGTATTTCATGGTCCCGATGCTGAAATCGGCAGGTCGGACGGGATTTCATGGTACTCACGCCAAATCACCGACGTGGGATGTTCGATTTCTGCAATTTTTGGCCGATTCACCCTTGATTCGAGGCTGAATTCTCGGCATCAGACTGCCGGTTCCCGGGATTTCGTGGTGCGGGACGCGGAAAAACCCGAAAAAATCTCAAAAAAATCGCCCTGACTACATTTGGTGTTCGCGCTTTCGTGAACTCGCTAAATCCGGGGTTTTGTTCTCTCTTTGATCTACGAAATCTTGCGTTTCGCAGGTCCGCGAAACAACATCTGGTGGCGTGGTTCCATAAAAAGGGGTTGTTTCCCATGTAATCCCATGGCATCCCTAACTCATCGAAGAGACGGGAACATAACGGGGCGACAAAGAACCCCTGAAACATCTCCCAAGTCAGGTTTCATACAGGCACCCCGCCTCTTCGGAATTGAGAGATCCGACGCGTACGCGAGCAGACATCCCCCCAGGTGGCGCACGCGATCGGGCGAACCCAGAGATGGGACGAGGGCGGCGGATTGGGCAGTGGCAGCAGCTCAATCCGTCGTTTTCGTTTCTGGCGGACGAAGACGGCGAAGGGCAGATAGGAGCCGCGGACAGTGGCCGAAGTGTTTCTGAACGGTGGGCGTCACAAGGTTGACGCGAAAGGGCGGGTCTCGATCCCGTCCGGTTTCCGTTCGGTCCTGTCCGACTGCGATCCCAACTGGACCGAAGGTCTTCCCCCTCAGTTCTATATCGTTTTCGGTGACACGCGCCGCGATTACCTCGAATGTTTCACGGTCGAGGCGATGGACGAGGTCATCACCAAGATCAAGGCGATGCCGCGCGGGTCGAAGAACCGCAAGATCCTTGAATTCGTCTACTTCCAGGGCTCGCAGAAGATGTCGGTCGACGACACGGGCCGGATCGTTCTGTCGCAGAAGCTGCGCGACCGGATCGGCCTGACCGGCGAGGCCGAGTTCGTGGCCGCGGGCGACACTTTCCAGATCTGGCATCCCGACAAGTTCGCCGAGTTCGCCGAGGATCAGACTTCGGCGCTCGAAGAGCTGCCGCCCGACATGGATGTGGCCGAGCTTCTCGACGGGATCGATCTATGATGGTCGCTGCCGCCGCCAGACCCAGCCCGCATATCCCGGTCCTCCTCAGACCTCTGCTCGAAACGGTCGCGCCGGTGTCGGGTGTCTGGATCGACGGCACCTTCGGGGCGGGGAGTTATGCGCGCGGGCTGGTCGAAGCGGGGGCGGAGACCGTGATCGGCATCGACCGCGACCCGCTGGCGCATGAGATGGCCGAGGGCTGGCTGGCGGACTACGACGGACGTATCCGGCTGGAGCGGGGCACGTTTTCGGACATGGACGAAATCGCGGGCGACCCGGTCGACGGTGTCGTGCTCGACCTTGGCGTCTCCTCGATGCAACTCGACCTCGCGGAGCGCGGATTCTCCTTCATGCGCGACGGGCCGCTCGACATGCGCATGAGCCAAGAGGGGCCGACCGCCGCGGACCTCGTGAACGAGGCGTCGGAAGAAGAGCTCGCCGACATTCTCTATCATTACGGGGAAGAGCGCGCCTCGCGCCGCATCGCCCGTCAGATCGTCCGCGCGCGCGAGGCGGAAAGCTTCAAGACCACCGCGCAACTTGCGGAAACCGTTGAGAAATGCCTGCCTCGCCCGAAGCCGGGTCAAAGCCATCCGGCGACCCGCAGCTTTCAGGCCATCCGCATCGCGGTGAACGACGAATTCGGGCAACTGGCCGAGGGGCTGGAGGCTGCCGAGCGCGCGTTGAAGCCCGGCGGCAAGCTGGCCGTCGTCACCTTTCATTCGCTCGAAGACCGGGTCGTGAAACGCTTCCTGCAACTCGCCGCCTCCACGGGTGGGGGCGGTTCGCGTTATGCGCCCGCCGCCGAGGATCACACCCCGCGCTTCGACCTGACGCCGCGCCGCGCCATCGCGCCGGATGAGGAGGAGCTGGCCGAAAACCCCCGCGCGCGCTCGTCGCGGCTGCGTGTCGCGACCCGCACCGACGCGCCCGCCGAGCGCACCGACCGTTCCAAACTGGGCCTTCCTGCGCCCGCGTTCCGAGGCTGAGACATGATGCGTTCCGCTTTCTACGTCCTTGCCACACTGGCCGTCATGGGTCTGGGCTATTGGGCCTATGTCGAGAACTACAAGACCCAGCACGCGCTGGACGAGGTCGAAGATCTGCAACGCGAAATCGGGCAGATGCGCGAAAAGCTGGTCGTTCTGCGGGCCGAATGGGCCTATCTCAACCGGCCAGACCGCCTGCGCGATCTGGCCGAGATGAACTATGACCGCCTTGGGCTTCTGCCCCTGATGCCGGAGCAGTTCGGCAAGGTCGATCAGATCGCCTATCCGCAGGAAGACGCGTTCCCCTTCCTGTCCTCGGACGATTCGATCGACGTGCAGGGCAACCTCGTCGGCACCATCGATCCCTCGCCCGAGGGGGAGGATTTCCCATGACCCGCGTGCCGCTGCGCCCCTTGGCGCGCATCCTCGAAGCCCGCGCGCACGGCGGCGATCCCGATGCCATCGAGCGCGAGAACAAGCAGCGTCGGCATGAGGAAATGCGCGACCGGGCCCGGCTGCGGGCCGAAGGCCGCCTTTTGGTGCTGGCCGCGATGTTCTTTTGCGCCTTCGTGACCGTTGGGGTGAGGATGGGGATGCTTTCGTCCTCGGTCCCGTCCGAACCGCGCGCCTATGCGCCGGGCGCGCAGATTTCGCAGACCCGCGCCGATATCGTCGACCGGCAGGGCCGGCTGATGGCGACGAATTTCGTCACCCACGCGCTGTATGCCGAGCCGCCTAATATGGTCGAGCCCGCGCACGCGGCGGCGGAACTGGCCAGAATTTTTCCCGATCTGGAAGAGGACAAGCTGCTCGCGCTTTTCACCGGGCCGCGCAAATTCCTGTGGATCAAGCCGCAGATCAGCCCGGAGCAGAAGCAGGCGGTGCACGACATCGGCGAGCCGGGGCTGCTGTTCGGCCCGCGCGAGATGCGCCTCTACCCGAACGGCCCGGTCGCCGCGCATGTCATGGGCGGCGCACGTTATGGCGAACAGGCGGTGCAGGCCGCCGAACTGATCGGCGTCGCGGGCATCGAAAGCGCGTTCAACGACCGTCTGTCCGACCCGGCCCGCGCGGGCGAGCCGCTGATGCTGACGCTCGACCTGACCATTCAGGCGGCGGTGGAGCGTGTGCTGGCGGGCGGTATGACCGTGATGAATGCCAAGGGCGCGGCGGCGATCCTGATGGACGCGCATACCGGCGAGATCATCTCGCTCGCCTCGCTGCCCGATTTCGACCCGAACGACCGCCCCAGCCCGCTGACGACGGGGTTCGACCCCTCCGAAAGCCCGCTTTTCAACCGGGCGGTACAGGGCGTTTATGAACTCGGCTCGACCTTCAAGATCTTCGCGGCCGCTCAGGCGCTCGAGATGGGTCTGGTGAACCCGAACACCATGATCAACACGCGCGGGCCGATCAGGTGGGGCAAGCACCGGATCAATGATTTCCACGACTACGGTGCGGAACTGACGGTCAGTGACGTGATCGTGCGCAGTTCGAACATCGGAACGGCGCGGCTTGCCCAACAGATCGGGGCCGCGAACCAGCGCGAATTCCTCGACCGACTGGGCTTCACCAAGCCGACCGCGATCCAGTTGACCGAAGCGTCGGGGAGCCAGCCCTTGCTGCCCTCGAACTGGTCGGAACTGTCGACCATGACGATCTCCTACGGTCACGGCCTGTCGGCCTCGCCGCTCCACCTTGCCACCGCCTATGCCTCGCTTCTGAACGGCGGCACGCGCGTCACGCCGACGCTGGTGCGCACCGGGCCGGTCGCGCCCGGCCCGCGCGTGGTGAGCGAACGGACATCGGCGGTCGCGCGCGACATGCTGCGGCAGGTGGTGGCGTCCGACCACGGCACGGCGTCCTTTGCCGAGGTCGCGGGCTATCAGGTCGGCGGCAAGACCGGGACCGCCGACAAGCCCAAGCCGCGCGGGGGCTATTACGACGACAAGGTCATCGCGACCTTCGCCAGCGTGTTTCCCACGAACGATCCGAAATACATCCTGATCGTCACGCTGGACGAGCCGGTGGTGACGATCCTGAACGAGGCGCGGCGCACGGCGGGCTTCACCGCCGTTCCGGTCGCCGCCGAGATCATACGCCGCGTCGCGCCGCTTCTGGGTCTCAAGCCCGAGATTGAACAGCCCGGCCCGTTGGGTGTAACACTCACGGCGAACTGACGCCGCATCCGGGGGGATCATGGCACCGCAGAAAACGCTACCGCTCTCGGCACTCGGTCTTCGGGCCAAGGGTGGGCAGGACGTTGAAATCACAGGGCTTTCCGTAGACAGCCGGACCGTCAAGCCGGGGCATCTTTTTGCCGCGCTGCCGGGGTCCAAGCTGCACGGCGGGGAATTCATCCAATACGCCCTGCGCATGGAAGCCGGCGCGATCCTGACCGACCGCGAAGGCGCGCGGATCGCCGCCGACGAACTGGCCGCGTCCAAGGCCGCGCTTATCGTGACCGAAGACCCGCGCGCCGCGTTGGCCTATGCCGCGGCCCTCTGGTTCGGGGCGCAGCCCGAAGTGATGGTCGCCGTCACCGGCACCAACGGCAAGACCTCGGTCGCGAGCTTCACGCGCCAGATCTGGACGGAACTGGGCCTGATGGCCGCCAACATCGGCACCACCGGGGTCGAAGGCGCCTTTGCCGCGCCGTCGCCCCACACCACGCCGGAACCGATCACGCTGCACCGCCTGCTGGCCGAGATGTCCGGGGCCGGGGTTACGCACGCGGCGATGGAGGCATCCTCCCACGGGCTCGACCAGCGACGGCTCGAAGGCGTGCATCTGGCGGCAGCGGGGTTCACGAATTTCACGCAGGATCACCTCGACTACCACGCCAGTTTCGATGACTACTTCCGCGCCAAGGCCCGGCTGTTCAACCGGGTGCTGCCCGATGACGGTGTGGCGGTGCTGAACGTCGACGACCCGCGCGGTCGCGAGTTGGAAGAGATCGCGCAGGAGCGCGGGCAGGAGGTCATATCCATCGGGCGGACCGAGGATTGCACCCTGCAATTGACCTCGCAACGCTATCACATGACCGGCCAGCAGATCCGCTTTCTCTACAACGGGCGCCCGCAGACCGTGCAGCTTGACCTGATCGGCGGGTTTCAGGCGGAAAACGTGCTTGTCGCCGCGGGCCTCGCCATCGCGTCGGGCAGCGACCCGGATGAGGTGTTCGCCACTTTCCCGGCGCTCACCACGGTCCGGGGCCGGATGCAACTGGCCGCCAAGCGCGACAACGGTGCCGCGATCTTCGTGGACTACGCGCATACACCCGACGCACTCGCCACCGCGCTCGAAGCCCTGCGCCCGCATGTCATGGGCAAGCTCGTGGTCGTGTTCGGCGCGGGCGGCGACCGGGACACCACGAAGCGCAAGCTGATGGGCAAGGCGGCGGCGGATTATGCCGATGTGGTGATCGTCACCGACGACAATCCCCGCACCGAAGACCCGGCCGCGATCCGGGCGATGGTGCTGGAGGGCTGCCCCGACGCCAACGAATACGGCGACCGGGCCGAGGCGATCCTGCGCGGCGTCGACATGCTCGACCCCGGCGACGCGCTTCTGATCGCGGGCAAGGGACACGAGACCGGGCAGATCGTCGGTGACGACGTGTTGCCCTTCGACGATGCCGAACAGGCCAGCGTGGCCGTCGCGGCGTTGGAAGGGCGTCTCGCATGAACCTGTGGACCGCCGCCGAGGCGGCTGCCGCCACCGGGGGCAATGCCACGACCGACTGGACCGTGTCTGGGGTTTCGATCGACACCCGGACTTTGCAGCCCGGCGACCTGTTCGTGGCGCTGGCGGACGTGCGCGACGGGCATGACTTCGTGAAGGATGCACTCGCCAAGGGGGCAGGGGCCGCGATGGTCTCGCGCATCCCCGAGGGCGTGCGCACCACCGATCCTCTGCTGGTGGTGGACGACGTGCTGCCCGCGCTCGAACGTCTGGGTGCGGCTGGACGGGCGCGCACGCAGGCGCGGGTGGTGGCGATCACCGGGTCGGTCGGCAAGACCTCGACCAAGGAAATGCTGGCCACCGTGCTTGACCGTCAGGCCCGCTGTCATGCGGCCGAAGCGAGCTACAACAACCACTGGGGCGTGCCGCTGACGCTGGCCCGGATGCCGCGCGAGACGGATTTCGCCGTGATCGAGATCGGGATGAACCATCCCGGCGAGATCGCGCCGCTGACCCGCCTGGCCCGCCCGCATGTCGCGCTCATCACCACCGTCGCCGCCGTCCACCTGGAAGCGTTCGAGAATGTCGAAGGCATCGCACGGGAAAAGGCCGCGATCTTCGAGGGGTTGGAGCCTGCGGGTGTCGCGATCCTGCCGGGTGAGATCGACACCACCACGATCCTTCTGGCCGAGGCCGACAAGCGCGCGGGCCGGGTCGAGACTTTCGGGCTGGGCGCGGCCAATACGCTGCAACTCACCCACCTCGACCTGACAGACACCGCGACCGTGGCCCAGATCGAGGTGGGCGAGGTCACGCATTTGGTGCGTCTCGCCACGCCGGGGCGCCACTTCGCGATGAACGCGGTGGCGGTGCTCGGCGCGGTGCGTGCGCTGGGAGGAGACGTGACGCTGGCCGCCCGCGATCTGACCTTCTGGACCCCGCCCGCCGGGCGCGGCACCCGTGAATTCGTCCAACTCGACCCGGTCGAGCGCGAAGGAGTCACGCTGATCGACGATGCCTTCAACGCGAACCCCACGTCGATGGCCGCCGCGCTCGAGGTGCTGGCCGCCACCAAGCCCGCCCACGGACACGGCCGCATCGCGCGCGGTCGGCGGGTCGCCGTGCTGGGCGATATGCTGGAACTGGGGCCGGACGAGGCCGCGCTTCACGCGGGCCTTGCCGACCTCGACCACCTCGACGCGGTCGATCAGGTGCATTGCGCCGGGCCGCTGATGCATCACCTCTGGGCGGCGCTGCCCGCCGAAAAACAGGGGCGCTGGTCTGAAAAGGCCGAGGATCTGGCCGCCGAAGCCCACAACCTCATCGACGCCGGCGATGTTCTGCTGGTGAAGGGCTCGAAGGGCAGCCGCGTCTCGCGCGTGGTTGACGCCATCCGAAAACTGGGCCATCCGCAAGACGCTTAAGAACAAGGGACGCGAGACATGCTTTACTGGTTGGCCGAACTGTCCGACGGTGGCGACTTTTTCAACCTGTTTCGCTACATCACGTTTCGCGCGGGCGCGGCGTTCTTCACGGCGCTGATCTTCGGATTCCTGTTCGGTCGCCCGCTCATCAACCTGTTGAAACGCCGTCAGAAAAACGGCCAGCCGATCCGCGCGGACGGGCCCGAGGGGCATGTGCTGACCAAGGCCGGGACGCCAACGATGGGCGGGGCGCTTATTCTCGGCGCGATCACGGTCTCGACGCTGCTCTGGGCGCGGCTCGACAACGGTTTCGTACTCGTCGTGCTCGGCGTGACGCTGAGTTACGGGCTGATCGGGTTCGCCGACGACTATTCCAAGATCGCCAAGAACGACAATTATTCGGGCCTGTCGGGCAAGTTGCGCCTGACGCTTGAAGGGATCATTGCGCTGGCGGCGTCCTACGTCATCATGACGCTGCATCCGGCGGAACTGACCGGCCAGCTTGCCTTTCCGGTGTTCAAGGATCTGCTTCTGAACCTCGGCCTGTTCTTCCTGCCGGTGGCGGCCTTCGTCATGGTCGGCGCGGCCAATGCCGTGAACCTGACCGACGGTCTGGACGGGCTGGCGATCATGCCGGTGATGATCGCTGCGGGCACGCTGGGGGCCATCGCCTATGCCGTGGGCCGGGTCGATTTCACTGAGTATCTCGACGTGCACTACGTGCCCGGCACCGGGGAGTTGCTGGTCTTCGCGGCGGGGCTGATCGGCGGCGGACTGGGCTTTCTGTGGTACAACGCGCCGCCCGCCGCGGTCTTCATGGGCGACACCGGATCGCTCGCGCTCGGTGGCGCGCTTGGGGCCATCGCCGTGTCGATGAAGCACGAACTGGTGCTTGGCATCGTCGGCGGCCTCTTCGTGGTCGAGGCGCTTTCGGTCATCATTCAGGTGCTCTATTTCAAGCGCACCGGCAAACGGGTGTTCCTGATGGCGCCGATCCATCACCATTTCGAAAAACGCGGCTGGGCCGAACCCCAGATCGTCATCCGGTTCTGGATCATCTCGCTGATCCTCGCGCTGGTGGGGCTGGCGACGCTGAAGCTGCGCTAGGAGACCAGACGCAGGGGCGGGGCGGTTCGCATCGCGTCCGCGTGCGGCTCGACCAATCCGGTATCGACCAGGGGCTTCAGGTTCTTCTGATGCCGCCGGATTAGTTCCTTGACGAGCGGACCTTTTTCTATGATCGGGCGCGCGGGCCGTGACACCCCGTCTCCAAGGAGGAGGAGCGCGTCCTGCGCGGTCTGCTCCAACACATCACGCGCCTCGGCTTCGATCAGAAGCGTTTCGGCATAGGCTCCATCGGCACGGACGATCTCATGTGTTCCGAGGAAGAGATGGCAATAAGTCACCTCGGCCACGCCCTTGAGCCGGTCCACGCCCGGAAGCCCGACGAGTTTCTTGGCCGGGACGAGGATTTCGGTGCAGCCGAACATGCGACCGGCGATGCGCGAGGCCACGAACATGCGGTGATGCGGCGACACGATCAGGTCGCGCTCGGGCATTCCGGTGCCGAACGCGCCGCGCTTGAACCGCACCGGCGCATTGCGTTTGCGCCGCATGGCGTTGTCGAGTGGGAGCGTCTTGTGCCCGACCCAGAGGACGGGCCGCGGACCATGATCCAGCGTGACGACCAGATCGCCCACCGCGATGGTTTCGACGGGGCACGGGCCGGTGGGCGTGTCGATGGACGTGCCGGCCGCGAAGCACACCGCGACGTTGTTGTTCTGATCGAGGTCGATCTTGACGTCGTCGCCCGCCGGGTCCCAGTCGAGCCCTCGGGTCTGGACCGACGTGATGCCCGGCATATCCCCGGCGCCGTCGTCGAACGCCATGAAATAGCGGTCGCTGCCACCGCCGAGAGGCGTGGCCACGATGAACGCGACCTGCGAGGTGCCGTCGTCACCGACGAGGTTCCGTGTCGCGCCACCGTCGTATGTGACGGTGACCGGGTTCGACGTGCTCGAAGGCGTAACGATCTGGATAGAATACTCGACGCCGTCGATGAACAGCCGTCCGGCATCGGCGTCCTGCGTTTCGTTGATCTCCGTGATCTGGGTGGCGGAGTTGTTGTTCTCGTCGTCGGTATAGGTCGCGTTGTCGACGTAACCGATGATGTCGCCGTCACCGCCCGGAGCCGTGGTGAAGGTCCGGTTTTCGCCGAGGCTCGACAGCTCGACGAGATCGTAAAGCGGCGTATTGCTCGCACCCATTCGTCACTCCGCAGCACTGGAAACACAAAATACGCCTCTGAGTGTTGCGAAAAAGATTGGTTCCCAGACGGCTGAAATGTGGAATTTCCGGGAACATCGTTGCGAATTTTCGCGAAAACCTACGTGGCGGTCGGGGCCACTGGTCAACCCTCTCGGGCCGCGTTACCAAGATCGCGTCACGAAGGAGCGTTCCATGATCCCCGTCCACGGATACGAAGGCGAAAAGGTCGCCGTGCTGGGCCTTGGCCGATCCGGGCTCGCCACCGCGCGGGCGCTGGCGGCTGGGGGGGCGATCCCGTTGTGTTGGGACGACGGGGCCGAGGCGCGGGCGCGGGCCGAAGCGGCGGGGCTGACCCTGCACGATCTCGGCCGCCGCGAGGCGTTCGAAGGTGTCGCCGCGCTCATCACCAGCCCCGGTATCCCGCATCTGTATCCCGAGACGAACAAACACATCGCGCGGGCCTACAAGGCAGGCATCCCGGTCGATAACGACATCGGGCTGTTCTTCCGCTCGCTCGGGTCGGGCGCCTGGGACGAGATGGACCAGCCGCCGCGCGTGGTCGCCGTCACCGGATCGAACGGGAAATCCACGACCTCGGCGCTGATCCATCACATCCTGAACGTGGCCGGGAAACCCGCGCAGCTTGCGGGCAACATCGGGCGCGGGGTGCTCGACATTGAACCGCCGATCGACGGCGAGGTGATCGTGCTGGAACTGTCCAGCTATCAGACCGATCTTGCGCGCGCCCTGACCCCCGACGTTGCGGTGTTCACGAACCTGTCGCCGGACCATCTTGACCGTCATGGCGGGCCGGGGGGCTACTTCGCCGCCAAACGCCGCCTGTTCGCCGAGGGCGGACCGGACCGCGCCGTGGTCGGCGTGGACGAGCCGGAGGGGCTGTTCCTCGCCGGTCAACTGGCGATGGGGCCGGGCGACGACCGGGTGATCCGCGTGTCGGTCGACGAGAAGCTCACCGGGCCGGGCTGGCTGGTCTATGCCCGCAAGGGGTTCCTGTCGGAGACGCGCAAGGGCAAGCAGGTCGGGTCCATCGACCTGCGCACCATCGCGAGCTTGCCGGGCACGCATAACCATCAGAATGCCTGCTGTGCCTATGCGGTCTGCCGCACGCTGGGTCTGTCGCCCAAGGTCATCGAACAGGCGTTCCATTCCTTCGCGGGCCTGCCGCACCGTTCGCAACTGGTGGCCGAGGCGGGGGGCGTGCGCTACGTGAACGACTCCAAGGCGACCAATGTGGATGCCGCCCTGATGGCGCTGCTCGCCTTCAGGAACATCCGTTGGATCGTCGGCGGCCTTCAGAAAGAGGGCGGCCTGTCGGGGCTGGCCGAGGGCCTTCCCAACGTCGCCAAAGCCTATGTCATCGGGCGCGAGGCGGAAGCCTTCGCGCGTGACCTCGGCGCGGTGGAGGCGCAGGTCTGCACGACGATGGAGGCCGCCGTCGCCGCCGCCATGGCCGACGCGCAGTCCGGCGACACCGTGCTGCTCGCCCCGGCGGCGGCGAGTTTCGATCAGTACGACAGTTTCGAAAAGCGGGGCGAGGATTTCATCGCCCGCGTGAAAGCCGCGCTTGACTGAAGAACGGCAACGAACCGGCTTCGGGATTTCGCTCAAGATCGGTGCGGTGCTGTGCTTCACGATCATGGGCGCGCTCATCAAGGGCACCGAGGGGCGCGTGCCGACCGGCGAGGTCGTGTTCTTCCGTTCGTTCTTCGCCATTCCGATCATGATCGGCTGGCTGGCCTATGTCGGCCAGTTGCACGAAGGGGTGCGCACGTCGCGGCCCTTCGGGCATATGTGGCGCGGTTTCATCGGCACGACCGCGATGGGCCTGATGTTCACCGCGCTTACGCTCCTGCCGCTGCCCGAGGTGACGGCGCTGCAATACGCGACGCCCTTGTTCATCACCATTCTGGCGGCCATCCTTTTGGGCGAGCGGATCCGGCTCTTTCGCATGTCGGCGGTTCTGATCGGCCTCGTCGGGGTGCTGGTCGTGCTCTATCCACGGCTGAGCGGGTTTGGCGAGGCGGGCGGGGCCGAATCCCTCGGCGCGCTCATCATGATCGTATCCGCCGTCGCGGCGGCCCTTGCGCAGGTGCAGGTGCGCCGGTTGGTGGCGACCGAGCGTCCGGCCACGGTCGCGCTGTATTTCTCGTTCTCATCGACCCTCTACGCGCTTCTCACGCTGCCGTTCGGCTGGGTCATCCCCGGTGGCATGGATGCCGCGCTGCTCATCCTGACCGGGCTTGTCGGCGGGGTCGGGCAGGGGATGCTGTCGTCGTCCTACCGCTATGCCCCCGCCAGCGTGATCGCCCCCTTCGACTATGCCTCGATCTTCTTCGCCACGGCCCTTGGCATGATCTTCTTCGACGAGGTGCCAACGCACACGACGCTGCTCGGGGCCGCCATCGTGATCGCGGCGGGCATCCTCATCATCTGGCGCGAACGCAAGCTGGGCATGAACCGCGCGGCATCGCGGCGGGCAAAGCAGCCGCCATTTTGAGCCGTTCGCGCGCGCGCCGGACCTATGCAGCACAGGCTTTTGGCGCTAGAGTGACGACAGACCCGGAAAACCGGGCACCTTGAGGCAGTATCGGGCGGTTCATCATGACCGAGATGGTTTATGGCGTCGCACCACGTCAGGCGAAGGATCCGATCCTTCCCCGCTGGTGGCGTACGATCGACAAATGGTCGGTTTCCTGCATTCTCTTGCTGTTCGCGATCGGCATTCTGCTGGGCCTCGCGGCCTCGCCGCCGCTGGCGCAGCGCAACGGGCTGGACCCGTTCTATTACGTCGAACGACAGCTCATGTTCGGCTTTCTCGCCTTCATCGTGATGTTCGCGACCACCATGATGTCGCCGCAGATGGTGCGGCGGCTGGGTGTGCTCGGGTTTCTCGCGGCCTTCGCCGCCATCGTGGCGCTGCCGTTCTTCGGCACCGATTTCGGCAAGGGCGCGGTGCGCTGGTATTCGCTGGGCTTCGCCTCGTTCCAGCCGTCGGAATTCATGAAGCCGGTCTATGTCGTGGTGATCGCATGGCTCATGTCGGCCAGTCAGGAAATTCAGGGCCCGCCGGGCAAGACCATGTCGCTGGTCCTGACGCTCGTCATCGTGGGCTTTCTGGCGATGCAGCCTGACTTCGGCCAGTCCGCGCTGATCCTGTTCGGCTGGGGGGTCATGTATTTCCTCGCCGGTGCGCCCTACATCCTGATCGTCGGGGCGGCAGCCGTGGTGGTCGCCGCAGGCTTCGTGTTCTACGAAAACTCGCAGCACTTCGCGCGCCGGATCGACGGGTTCCTAAACCCCGAGGTCGATCCGACCACCCAGCTTGGCTATGCCACCAACGCGATCCGCGAAGGCGGGTTCTTCGGTGTCGGCGTGGGTGAGGGGCAGGTGAAATGGTCGCTGCCCGACGCGCATACCGATTTCATCATCGCCGTCGCCGCCGAGGAATACGGCCTCGTCCTCGTCATGCTCATCATCGCGCTCTATGCCACCGTCGTCGTCCGCTCGTTCCTGCGTCTCATCAACGAACGCGACCCCTTCATCCGGCTCGCGGGCACCGGTCTGGCGGCCATGTTCGGCGTTCAGGCGCTCATCAACATGGGTGTGGCCGTCCGCCTCTTGCCCGCAAAGGGCATGACGCTACCTTTCGTGAGCTACGGGGGCTCGTCGCTGATCGCGACGGGGATCGCCGCAGGGATGCTGATCGCATTCACGCGGACCCGCCCCCAGGGCAAGATCGAAGACTTCCTCAGGCAGAGAGGCCACGGATGACGGACAAGACACCGCTGCTGGTGATCGCAGCGGGCGGGACGGGCGGACATATGTTCCCCGCGCAGGCACTGGCCGAAACCATGCTGGCGCGCGGGTGGCGTGTGAAACTTTCAACGGATGCACGGGGCGCGCGCTACGCGGGCGGATTCCCCGATGCGGTGCAGATCGAAGAGCGTGCCTCGGCCACCTTCGCACGCGGCGGGGCCTTGGCGAAACTCGCCGTGCCGTTCCGCGTCGTGGGCGGCATTCTGGGGGCTTTGGTACGTACACTTACGGATCGGCCCGATGTGGTGGTCGGATTCGGCGGATACCCCAGTATTCCTGCACTTGCGGCGGCCACGGTTCTTCGTGTGCCGCGCATGATTCACGAGCAGAACGGGGTGATGGGCAAGGTCAACGCGATCTTCTCGAAACGCGTGAACGTGCTCGCCTGCGGAACCTGGCCGACCCGGCCGATCCCCGAGGGCGTCGAAGCCGTCCATGTCGGGAACCCGGTGCGCGGGGCGGTGCTGGAACGCGCGGGGGCGGGCTATATCCCGCCCGGCGATTACCCGATGTCTGTGCTGGTCATCGGCGGCTCGCAAGGTGCGCGCGCATTGTCGGACAACGTGCCCGCCGCGCTCGCCGCGCTCCCCGATCATATCCGCGAACAACTCACTGTTTCGCATCAGGCGCGCGAAGAGGACGAGGCGCGGGTGCGCGACTTCTACGACGCGCAGGGTATCCGCGCCGAAGTGCAGCCGTTCTTTTCCGACGTTCCGCGCCGGATCGCGGAAAGCCAGCTTGTCATCAGCCGCTCCGGCGCCTCCTCGGTCGCCGACATTTCGGTCATCGGGCGCCCCGCGATCCTGATCCCCTATCCGTTCGCCACCGGCGACCACCAGACCGCCAACGCGCAGGGTCTGGTCGACGCGGGCGGCGCGATCCGTATCCCGGAAAGCAAGCTGGAACCCGCCATGTTGTCGGAACAGGTGGCCAGCGTGCTGGACAATCCCGAGGCGGCCATGCAGATGGCGCGGGCCAGTCTGTCGACGGGCAAACCCGAGGCTGCCGAGAGCCTCGCGCGGTTGGTGGAACTGCTGGCTGACGGGCAGGGTTCTGTCCGGACACAGGCGGCCTGAACGCCGCCGCGCACAACGAGAAAGGGACAGGCGATGAACGCAGCGGCGACGAAACTCCCCACCGAGATGGGGGCGATCCACTTCGTCGGGATCGGCGGAATCGGCATGTCGGGCATCGCCGAAGTGCTTCTGAACCACGGCTACCGGGTGCAGGGCTCCGACCTGAAAGCCTCGCCGATCACCGAACGCCTCGCCTCGCTGGGCGCCGAGATTTTCATCGGTCAGCGTGCCGAGAACCTCGAAAACGCCGAGGTCGTCGTGATTTCCTCCGCCATCAAGCCGGGCAACCCGGAACTCGACACCGCGCGCGCCCGTGGTCTGCCTGTCGTGCGCCGGGCCGAGATGCTGGCCGAACTCATGCGGCTCAAGTCGAACATCGCGGTGGCGGGCACTCACGGCAAGACGACGACCACGACGCTGGTCGCGGAACTGCTGGTGGCGGGCGGCATCGACCCGACCGTCATCAACGGCGGTATCATCCACGCCTACGGCTCGAACGCCCGGATGGGGCAGGGCGAGTGGATGGTGGTCGAGGCGGACGAAAGCGACGGCACCTTCAACCGCCTGCCCGCGACCATCGCCATCGTCACGAACATCGACCCCGAACATATGGATCACTGGGGCACCGAAGAGGCGCTGCACAAGGGGTTTTACGACTTCGTGTCGAACATCCCGTTCTACGGTCTGGCCGTGTGCTGCACCGACGACGCCGACGTGCAGACGCTGGTGGGCAAGATCACCGACCGGCGCGTCGTGACCTTCGGCTTCAACGCGCAGGCCGACGTGCGGGCGGTGAACCTGACCTATGACGCCGGGATCGCGCATTTCGACATCGTGCTGCCCGACGGGCGGATTGACGGCTGCACCCTACCGATGCCGGGCGATCACAACGTGTCCAACGCGCTCGCCGCCGTCGCGGTGTCGCGTCACCTCGGCATGAAATTCGCCGAAATCCGCGAGGCGCTGGCCAAGTTCGGGGGCGTCAACCGCCGGTTTACCCGCGTCGGCATGTGGAACGACGTTCCGATCATCGACGACTACGGCCACCACCCGGTCGAAATCGCCGCCGTTCTGAAAGCCGCGCGCCAAGCCGTGAAGGGCCGGGTGATCGCCGTGCACCAGCCGCACCGTTATTCGCGCCTGCACAGCCTGTTCGACGACTTCTGCACCTGTTTCAACGAGGCCGATGTGGTCGGCATTTCCGAAGTCTACGCGGCGGGCGAAGATCCGATCCCCGGCGCGACCCGTGACGATCTGGTCCGGGGGCTCACCGCCCACGGCCACCGCCATGCCTATGCGGTCGATACCGAAGAAGATCTCGCCGCCCTCGTGCGGGCCGAGGCCGAGCCGGGCGATATCGTCGTCTGCCTCGGGGCCGGGACGATCAGCACATGGGCGCGGGGGCTGGAGGCCAAGCTTACGAAGGTTCCCGCCTAGCCCCTGTGCAGCGGCGCGGCCCCCGGTCCGCCCCCGCAATGACAGCATACGACCGCCCACAATTTTCGGAGTTTCGCATGACCCGTATCGACCCAGCCCCCACCGTCACGCTCGCCAACGGTGTCGAGATGCCGCAACTGGGCCTTGGCACATGGCCGATGACCGATGCCGAAGCCGCGAAAGCCGTCGCGACGGCCATCGAGACCGGCTACCGCCTGATCGACACGGCCGAGAACTACAAGAACGAAACCGGCGTCGGGCAGGGCATCCGCGATGCGGGCGTCGCGCGCGACGAGGTCTTCCTCACCACCAAGATGAACAAGCAATGGCACAGCGTCGACGGGGCGCGGCGGGCCTGCGAGGCGAGCCTCGAACGGCTCGGTCTGGACTACATCGACCTGTTCCTGATCCACTGGCCGAACCCGGACCAAGGCACATATGTCGAGGCTTTCGAGGGGCTGACGAGGCTCCTCGACGCGGGCCTCGTGCGTGCCATCGGCACCTCGAACTTCCTGCCGCATCACCTGAACGACCTTTTCGCGGCGGGCTTCGTGCCGCATGTGAACCAGATCCAGCTCGACCCCTATCACCTGCGTCCCGACATCACGGCGATCCATGCCCAAAAGGGGATCGTGACCGAAAGCTGGTCGCCCATCGGTCGCGCGGGCGAGATGCTCGCGGACCCCGCGATCACCCGGATCGCCGAGGCGCATGGCAAGACAGCGGCACAGATCGTGCTGCGCTGGCAGGTCCAGTCGGGCTTCGTTCCAGCCCCGAAGTCGGCGGACCCAGAGCGGCAGGCCCAGAACCTCGACGTTTTCGGCTTCGCCCTGACCGAGTCGGACATGGCGGCATTGAGCGGGCTCGACCGCCCCGACCCGGACATGCTGGACGCCAACAGCTTCGGGCATTGACCGCCAGACCTTGACCCGGCTTTGCGAAAAGCGGACCCTGCGCGCCACATCAGGGAGGATGCCATGACGATCGAGGCCAAGCCCCGCGTGCGGGAACTGTCGCGCTACGATTTTCCCGACCTGCACGAGCTTCTGACGCATTACAGCGGCGGCAAACCCGTGCCGGACGGGGCCGAAGGCGAGGCGATCCTTTATGAAATCCTCGCCATGCCGGGCACCTCGCTGTTCGGTGCGGAATGCGAAGGGCGGATCGTATCGACCGCGATGCTGTCGATCCTGCCGAATCTGACCTTCGGCGGCCGTCCCCTTGCGCGGATCGAGAACGTGGTGACGCTTCCCGATTTCCGCGCCCGTGGTTTCGCCGCCGCCGTCATGCAAAAGGCGATCGACAAGGCCAAGTCCAAGAACTGCGCGGATATATCGCTGCTTTCGCCCAAGTCCCTGAATGCCGAAGGTTTTTATCGCAAGCTGGGCTTCAAGGACGACACAATCGGCCTGCACCTGTCCATCGGCTGACTTGCCCCCGAAAGACGCTGACGGCATCGTCGTCTGGCGATGACGGACACGACGGACACTCTTCCCAAACGATTGGGCACCGGGCTTCTGACGGCCTACGGGGTCGGCATCATGGTCGGCGCCGGCATCTACGTGCTGGTCGGCCATGCGGCGGGCGAGGCCGGGGTCTGGGCGCCGCTCGCGTTTCTGCTGGCCGGGATCGTCGCCGTGCCTTCGGCACTGTCCTTCGCCGAGCTGTCGTCGCGCATTCCCGAAGCCGCGGGCGACAGCGCCTATGTCGAGTATGGTCTGCGCGCCCATTGGCTCGCGGTGCTGGTCGGCCTCATCAACATCGCCGCAGGGATCATCGGCGGCGCGGCGGTCCTGCGCGGCGGGGTCGGATACCTCACCGCGCTTGTGCCGGTCGATCCGCTCATGGCCATCGTCGCGCTCGGCGGGCTGCTGACACTGATCGCCGTGCTCGGCGTGGTCGAAAGCCTGTCCTTCGCGGCGATCCTGACGGCGGTCGAGGTCGGGGGCCTCGCACTGGTCGTCTGGGCAGGGTTCACGGCGGCCCCGACATCGGACTGGGCCGCGCCGACGGCGATCCATCTGCCGGGGGTCATGGCCGCGTCGATCTTCGCGTTTTTCGCCTTTCTCGGTTTCGACGACCTAGTGAACATGGCCGAAGAGGCGCGTGAGCCTGCGCGCCAGATGCCGCGCGCGATCCTGTGGTCGCTTGCGATCACTTCGGTGCTCTACGCCCTCGTCACGCTCGCCGCCGTCCGCGCCGTCCCGCTCGAGGCTCTGTCGGGGTCCGAGCGCCCCCTTGCACTGGTCTGGACCGCCGCCACCGGGCAGCACGCCGTCTTTTTGTCCTCCATCGCCGTCGCGGCGGCGCTGAACGGCGTGCTCGCGCAAGTGGTCATGGCATCGCGCGTGTTCTTCGGTCTCGGGCGACGCTCGCGCGGCCTTGCGATCTTTCACCGGGCCAATCCCCGGTTCGGCACCCCGGTTCTCGCCACCATCGTCACGGGTGCGGCCACCATCGCGGCGGCGGCCATGCTGCCGGTCGCGCTTCTTGCCGAATACACGACCCTCGCCCTGCTCGTCGTCTTTACCATCGTGAACGCCGCCCTGATCGGGGTGAAGCGGCAGAAAACCCCGTCACCGTTCTCGGTGCCGGTGATCGTGCCGTGGCTTGGCATCCTCGGCGCGCTCGCGCTTTTCGTGGCCAACGTGCAGGCGTTTCTGCCCTGAGTGGGGGCCGAAACATTGGCCCGCTATCGCCCCAGTTTTGCCCGGTTCCGCGAACAGACTGCCCGGATCGCATGAATTCGACAGGAGCCCTGCCATGACCGTTTCCCTGATCTCCGGATGCCTCTGGGTGCTCGCTGCCTCGCTGATCGCGTTCCTGCCGATCCGGCAGCAGATCATCCCCGGTGCGATCCTCGGCCTGTCCGCCTTCGCGCTTCTGGGCTGGATCGGCTACCAGAACGGCTGGATCTGGACGGCCGTCGGCGTCTTCGCCTTCGTTTCGCTGTTTCGCAACGGGTTCAAGGCGATCCCGGCCATGATGCGCGGCGAAAAGCTGGAAATCCCCGACCACATCTGACCGGGGGCGAAACCCTCGCGGGGGCGGGGATCGCCGGTTTCGTGCCATTGGTCCGAGCGGCTATGGCGCTGCCCCCACACGGGCCGGATTGCGCCAAAGCGCAATGCGAAACCTTGCCCCGGCCTGATCCGCGCGCTACCCGGTGGCCATGACACGTACGCTTCCCGAAACCCGCGGCACCCTGACCGAAAACCGCGACCTCGCCTCGCTCACATGGATGCGCGTGGGCGGACCTGCGGATTGGCTGTTCCAGCCAGCGGACGAAGACGACCTCGCCGCCTTTCTGCGCGACCTCGACCCGTCCGTTCCGGTGTTTCCCATGGGCGTCGGCTCGAACCTGATCGTGCGCGATGGCGGTATTCGCGGCGTGGTGGTGCGCCTTGGCCGCGGTTTCAACGGGATCGACATCCAGGGCACCACGGTGATCGCAGGCGCCGCCGCGCTTGACGCGCATGTGGCGCGCAAGGCGGCCGAGGCGGGCGTCGACCTGACCTTCCTGCGCACGATCCCCGGCACGATCGGCGGTGCGGTGCGCATGAACGCGGGATGCTACGGCAGCTACACGGCGGACGTGTTCCGGTCGGCGCGTGCTATCACCCGGTCGGGCGAGGTGGTGACGCTCGCGTCCGAGGATCTGAACTTCCGCTACCGCCAGAGCGACGTGCCCGAGGGCATGATCCTGACCTCGGCCACGCTTCGCGGCGGCGAGGGCGCGCCGGAGGAGCTTGCCGCGCGGATGGAGGCGCAGCTTGCCAAACGCGACGAAACCCAGCCGAGCAAGGACCGCACCGCAGGCTCGACGTTCCGTAATCCGGCGGGCTTTTCCTCGACGGGACGCGAAGACGACACGCACGAGTTGAAGGCGTGGAAGGTGATCGACGACGCCGGGATGCGCGGGGCCGTGATCGGCGGTGCGCAAATGAACATGAAACACTCGAATTTCCTGACCAACACCGGCGGGGCCACCGCGCAGGACCTTGAATCTTTGGGAGAAGAGGTTCGGAAAAAGGTTTACGAAACCAGCGGCCTGACGCTAGAGTGGGAAATCATGCGGGTCGGAGAACCCGCTTCTAAATAAAAGCAGATCAGAACGGTCGCAAAAGACCGTCACGAGAGGCAGACCTTGGGCAGTGCGAGCAGGCAAAGCCCCAAAGTCGTGGTATTGAAGGGTGGTCCTTCCGCAGAGCGGGAGGTGTCGCTCAGTTCAGGGCGTGAATGTGCCGCCGCGCTGCGGGGTGAAGGATACGAGGTGGTCGAGCTGGATGCCGGCCCCGACCTTTGCGCGCGCCTGTCCGAGATCGCCCCCGACGTCGTTTTCAACGCCCTGCATGGCCAGTTCGGCGAAGATGGCCGGGTTCAGGGCCTGCTCGAATGGCTCAGGATTCCCTACACCCATTCCGGCGTCCTGTCCTCGGCCCTCGCCATGGACAAGGAGCGCTCGAAAGAGGTGTTCAGCCAGGCCGGGCTGCCCATCGCCGAAAGCCGTCTGGCCAGCAAGGACGAGATCGAGGGGCGTCACGTGATGGAGCCGCCCTATGTGGTGAAGCCCTATAACGAAGGGTCGTCCGTGGGGGTCTATATCGTGGCCGAGGGGGCGAACACGCCGCCGAAACTGGCCGTCGACATGCCCGACACGCTGATGGTGGAAAAATACGTGCCCGGTCGCGAACTGACCGTCACCGTCATGGGCGACCGCGCGCTGGCCGTGACCGAGATCGTGACCGACGGGTGGTATGACTACGACGCCAAATACAAGCCCGGCGGGTCGCGCCACGAGGTGCCGGCCAAGTTGCCCGACCAGATCACGGCGGCCTGTCTGGACTATGCCGTGCGCGCCCATGACGCGCTGGGATGTCGTGGCGTGTCGCGGTCCGATTTCCGCTGGGATGAGGACAAAGGGCTCGACGGTCTGATCCTGCTCGAACAGAACACCCAGCCGGGGATGACGCCCACGTCGCTGACGCCCGAACAGGCGGCGACCGTTGGGATCACCTTCGGCGCGCTCGTGCGCTGGATGGTGGAGGACGCCTCATGCAATCGCTGATCGCGAACCGGGGCGCGACGCACACGCAATCGGTGAAACGTGATCCGGCGCCGTCGCGCTGGGCCTATCGCATTCATCGCATCTGGCTGACCCCGGTCTACCGCGCGATGCTGCGGGTCGGTCTGCCGAGCTTCATCCTGCTGTTCGCGGCGGGCTGGTACATCTCGAACCCCACCAACCGCTTCGCCATCGTCGAGACCGTCAGCGAAATCCGCCGTTCGGTCGAAACGCGCCCCGAGTTTGCGGTGAAGCTCATGGCGGTCGAGGGGGCCTCGCCCGTGCTCGACCACGCGATCCGCGACATCGTGGCGGTCGAGTTCCCGGTGTCCTCTTTCGACCTCGATCTCGAAGCCCTTCAGGCCCAGATCTCCGCCTTCGACGTGGTGCAGGACGTGGCCCTGCGCATCCGTCCCGGCGGGGTGCTCGAGGTCGCGGTGACCGAGCGGACGCCGGTCATCATCTGGCGCCATGCGAGCGGGATCGACATGCTGGACGCCACCGGCCACCGCGTCGCCTCGCTCAAGGATCGCGGGTCGCGCCCCGATCTGCCGCTTATCGTCGGCCCCGGCGCGGGCGCGGCGGTCGCCGAGGCGCGGGGCATCCTTGAGGCGGCAGGCCCCATCGCGCCCCGCCTGCGCGGCCTCGTCCGGGTGGGCGAACGGCGCTGGGACCTCGTGCTCGAACCCGATCAGCGCATCATGCTGCCGGAAATCGCCCCCATCGCCGCGCTGGAACAGGTGCTCGCGCTCGACGAAGCGCAGGACGTTCTGGCGCGTGACCTGACCCATATCGACATGCGCAACCCCGCGCGTCCGACGCTTCGCATGACCCAGCCAGCGGTCGAGGAGCTTCGACGCATCCGGAGCCTCGACAACGGAGAACGATAAATGACGGAGCTCTACGAACAGCAGCGTGCCATGCGCGCCATGCGAAAGACCGCGATGCAGCGCGGCGTGATCGCGATCCTCGACATCGGGACGTCGAAGATCGGATGTCTCGTGCTCAGGTTCGACGGCAACGACAGGGTCGCGGCGAACGACGGGGTCGGATCGCTGGCCGGACAGTCGGGCTTCCGCGTGATCGGCGCCGCCACGACCCGCTCGCGCGGGGTCCGCTTCGGCGAGATCGACGCGATGCAGGAAACCGAACGCGCGATCCGCACCGCCATTCAGGCCGCGCAGAAGATGGCCAACATGCGGGTCGACCACGTGATCGTCACCTTCTCGGGCGCCAATCCCCGCAGCTACGGCGTGGCGGGCGAGGTGGACGTGGCGGGCACCGCCGTCACCGAGGACGATATCGCCCGCGTCATGGCCTCCTGCGACGTGCCGGATTTCGGCGAGGGGCGGGAGGTGATCCATGCCCAGCCGGTGAACTTCGCGCTCGACCACCGCTCGGGCCTCTCCGACCCGCGCGAACAGGTCGGCAAGACGCTCGCCGTCGACATGCACCTGCTGACCATCGACGCGGCCACGGTGCGCAATGTGGCCTATTGCATCAAACGCTGCGATCTGGAGCTCGCCGGGCTGGCCTCGTCCAGCTACACCGCCGGCCTCGCCTCGCTGGTCGAGGACGAGCAGGAGCTTGGGGCGGCCTGCATCGATATGGGCGGCGGGTCGACCGGGGTGTCGATCTTCATGAAGAAACACATGATCTACGCCGACAGCGTGCGGCTGGGCGGCGATCACGTGACCTCGGATATCTCCAAGGGGCTTCAGATCCCGATGGCGACCGCCGAGCGGATCAAGACCTTCTATGGCGGCGTTTTCGCCACCGGCATGGACGACCGCGAGATGATCGAGATCGGCGGCGACACCGGCGATTGGGAGCACGACCGGCGCACCGTGAGCCGGTCGGAACTCATCGGCATCATGAAGCCGCGGGTCGAGGAAATTCTCGAAGAGGTGCGTGCGCGTCTGGATGCCGCCGGGTTCGATCATCTGCCCAGCCAGCAGATCGTGCTGACGGGCGGGGCGAGCCAGATCCCCGGCCTCGACACCCTCGCACCGCGTATCCTGGGCCAGCAGGTGCGCATCGGGCGCCCGCTCAGGGTGCAGGGGCTGCCGCAGGCCGCGACCGGCGCGGCCTTCGCCAGCGCCGTGGGCCTGTGCCTGTTCGCGGCCTCGCCGCAGGACGAATGGTGGGATTTCGACATTCCCGCCGAAAGCTATCCGGCCCGCTCGCTCCGCTGGGCGGTCAAATGGTTCAAGGACAACTGGTGAGGAGGCCGGACCCCTACGAAAGCCCCTGAGGGTCAGGCGAGTTACCGCCGCCTTCCACGGAATCCCCTTGATTGCCGCGCCCACCAATGGTGCAGTCGCACGAGCGGTGGGGCGTGGACCGGGGGTGAGTCCGTCGACAAGACACCAGATATGCCCCGAGACGCGAAATCTCGCCGCTAAAGCCCGGTAATCCACCGGATTTAGGGGCTTTTTTGTGTTTTTTGCGTGACCTGTGTCATGGATACGGTTAAGCTGATGGGAAATAGGCAGATAACCGGCACAGATCGGAAAGAGCCCGGCCAAAACCGGGACTGAACTGGACAGGCCAACGGATAAGACAGGTCTCAGGACGACAAGTCGAAAAGGACAGGCGGAAAGATCATGACATTGAACCTCACCATGCCGGGTCAGGACGACCTCAAGCCCCGCATCACCGTATTTGGCGTCGGTGGCGCTGGCGGCAATGCGGTCAACAACATGATCGACAAGGCGCTGGAAGGGGTCGAATTCGTCGTGGCGAATACCGACGCACAGGCGCTGGCACAGTCGAAATCGCAGGCCCGCATCCAGATGGGCGTGAAGGTGACCGAGGGTCTCGGCGCGGGCGCGCGGGCCACGGTCGGCGCAGCGGCGGCGGAAGAGTCGATCGAACAGATCGTCGATCACCTCGCAGGCGCGCATATGTGCTTCATCACCGCCGGGATGGGCGGCGGCACCGGCACCGGCGCGGCCCCGATCATCGCGCAGGCCGCGCGTGAGCTTGGCGTTCTGACCGTCGGCGTCGTGACCAAGCCGTTCCAGTTCGAAGGCGCCAAGCGGATGCGTCAGGCCGAGGACGGCGTGGACGCGCTGCAAAAGATGGTCGACACGCTCATCATCATTCCGAACCAGAACCTGTTCCGCCTCGCCAACGAAAAGACCACGTTCACCGAAGCCTTCTCGATGGCCGACGACGTGCTTTATCAGGGCGTCAAGGGCGTGACCGACCTCATGGTGCGTCCGGGTCTCATCAACCTCGACTTCGCCGACGTGCGCGCGGTGATGGACGAGATGGGCAAAGCCATGATGGGCACCGGCGAAGCCGAGGGCGATGATCGCGCCATTCAGGCGGCCGAAAAGGCTATAGCGAACCCGCTGCTCGACGAGATCAGCCTCAAGGGTGCCCGGGGCGTTCTCATCAACATCACCGGCGGCTACGACCTGACGCTCTTCGAACTCGACGAAGCGGCGAACCGTATCCGTGAAGAGGTGGACCCGGACGCCAACATCATCGTTGGCTCCACGCTGGACACGGACATGGAAGGCCAGATGCGCGTCTCCGTGGTCGCCACCGGCATCGACGCCACCGAATCCCACGCCGACATTCCGCTGCCGCGCCGCTCGCTGGCCGAGCCGCTGCATTCTCCGGCCGAGGTCGAGCATTCCTTCGGCCACGACGCGCCGAGCTTCCAGCACGGCCAGCCGGAAACCGCCGCCGATCAGGGGTATGAGCAGGACTATTCCAGCGAATACTCGACCGACGGCAACGAACCGCAGGCGTCGTTCTTCGACGAAGAGATCGACCCGACCGCCGCAGCCGCGGAAGAGCAGGTCGAGAACATCTTCCCGGCCGAAGAGGCTGGCGACGATGTGCCGGCCCCCGTGTTCCAATCCTCGCAGCGCGCCGAACCGGCTCCGCAGCCCGCGCCGCAGCCGCGCCCGCAGGCCCGTCCGCAAGAAGGCGTGTCGCAGTTCGTGGCACCCAAGTCGCCGCAGCCCGGTCAGCCTTCGGCCGATACGCTCGCACGGCTCGAAGCGGCCGTGACCCGCTCGCGCAGCGGCGAAGGCCGGGCCGCACCGCAGCCGCCGCAGGGTGGTGGGGGCGATCGTCCGCGCTTCGGGATCAACTCGCTCATCAACCGGATGACCGGGGGTGCCGAGCAAGCCTCGCAACAGGAACCGCGCCATGAGCCGCAGGCCCGCCCGGCGCGTGAGCCCGAGCAGCAGGCCGACCCGGATCAGGAACGGGTGGAAATCCCCGCCTTCCTGCGCCGTCAGGCCAACTGAGCATCAGGATACCTCGCAAAGGGGCCGGCCTTCGGGTCGGCCTTTTTCGTTTCATGGCTTAAGGTTGAGGGCGCAGCTTCACGCAACACCTGAACCCGGATACAATATCTGGAGACCCTGTGGATAACTTTGACCACATCGGGTGTTTTTCGCCGCCAAACCATTTTGCCCGGAAAATTTATGTGCTAGGAAAAGTCCCAACGCGAGACCGGGATCTGCAATCCGGTGAATCAGTTGCGATGGGGTAGGCGGGGGATATGCACGAACAGCGACAGGGCAGGACGGTGGCACGGCTCCTCAAGGGCGCGACCACACTGGCGCTGGTTGTCACGCTGGCCGGTTGTTCGGGCACGGGCCTGGGCACGGCGTTCAGCAACCTCTTCGGGGACGACCGCGAAACGAAACCGATCGAGGATTACACGGCCGAGCAGATCTATGCCCGCGCCGAATACGATCTCGAAAACAACGATTACGACGAAGCCGCCAAGTGGTTCGGCGAAGTCGAGCGGGTTTACCCTTACACCCAACTCGCCAAGCGCGCCCTCATCATGCAGGCCTTCGCGCACCATAAGGATGGCGAATACGAACTGGCCCGCGCCGCCGCGCAGCGGTTCGTCGACTTCTATCCGGGGGATGAGGACGCAGGGTATGCGACCTATCTTCTCGCCCTCAGCTACTACGACCAGATCGAAGACGTGGGGCGCGATCAGGGCCTGACCTATCAGGCGCTGCAAGCCCTGCGCGACGTGATCGAACTGTATCCGGACACGGAATACGCGCGTTCCGCGATCCTCAAGTTCGACCTTGCCTATGACCATCTCGCCGCGAAAGAGATGGAAATCGGCCGCTACTACCTCAAGCGCAAGCATTACGCCGCTGCCGTGAACCGGTTCCGCGTGGTGGTGGAGCAGTTCCAGACCACGACCCAGACGCCCGAGGCGCTGCACCGACTGGTGGAAAGCTACGTTTCGCTCGGTCTGTCGGACGAGGCGGAAACGGCGGGCGCGATCCTCGGCTACAACTACCAGTCGACCGAATGGTATCAGGACAGCTACAACCTGCTGACCAAGAACGGGCTGAAACCGCAGTCCAAGGGCAACAACTGGCTCTCCGCGATCTACCGCCAGATGGTCAGGGGTGAGTGGCTCTAGCCCCAACCGCCTATGCTCGTCAGCCTCGACATCCGGGACATGCTTATCATCGACCGGCTGGAGCTTGAGTTCCGGCCGGGTCTGAACGTGTTGACCGGTGAGACCGGGGCGGGCAAATCCATCCTTCTCGACAGTCTCGGCTTCGTACTCGGCTGGCGCGGGCGTGCCGATCTGGTGCGGCAGGGCGCGGACGAGGGCGAGGTGACGGCGGTCTTCGCCCTGCCTGACGATCACGCGGCCCACGCGGTGCTGGACGAGGCGGGGATTCCGCGCTCCGACGAGTTGATCCTGCGACGTGTGAACCGGACGGGCGGAACCAAAAGCGCGTGGATCAACGACCGCCGCGCCTCTGGCGACGTGCTGCGGGCGCTGTCCGATACGCTGGTGGAGCTTCACGGCCAGCAGGACGACAAGGGCCTGCTCAACCCGCGCACCCACCGGCTTCTGCTCGACCAATTCGGCGGGTTGGACGCGCAGGTGGCCGAGGTCCGGGCCGCGTGGCGGGCGTTGTCGGATGCGGGCAAGGCTTTGTCGGCGTCCGAGGCCCGGCTGGCGGCGGCGCGGGAGGAAGAGGACTTTCTGCGCCACGCGGCGGGCGAGCTGGAAAAGCTTGACCCCCAACCCGGCGAGGATGCGGACCTCGACGCGCGTCGCCGCATGATGCAGGCAGGCCAGCGGATCGGCGAGGATGTGACACGCGCCGCCGAGGCGCTCGGGCCGGGCGAGGGGGCCGAGGGCCGCATGGGCGACGCCCTGCGCTGGCTTGAAGGCGTGGCCGACAAGGCGGGCGAGGCGCTCGATCCCGCGATCGAGGCGCTGAACCGCGCGCTCGTGGAACTGGGCGAGGCGACGCAGGGGGTGGAACAGGCGCTCGACGCGCTCGCCTTCGATCCCGGTGAATTGGAGCGGGTCGAAGAACGGCTGTTCGCGATCCGGGCGCTCGCGCGCAAGCACGCGGTCGCGCCGGACGATCTTGGGGCCTTCGCGGGCGAGATCCGCGACAAACTGGCCGCGCTGGACAAGGGCGAGGGCGACATAGCCGACCTGCGCAAGGCGCTGTCCGTCGCCCGCGCGGCCTATGACACGGCCGCAGGGGCACTCAGCGACGCACGGGCCGAGGCCGCGACACGTCTGGATGCCGCCATGTCGGCAGAACTCGCGCCGCTCAAGATGGAACGCGCGGTGTTCACGACCGAGATTTCGGAGACGGACCCCGGCCCTGAGGGGCGCGATGCCGTGACCTTCACGGTCGCGACCAACCCCGGCGCGCCGTCCGGCCCGCTGAACAAGATCGCATCCGGCGGCGAATTGAGCCGCTTTCTGCTGGCGCTGAAGGTGTGCCTCACGAAAGAGGCCGAGGGGCTGACCATGATCTTCGACGAGATCGACAGGGGCGTTGGCGGGGCGACGGCCGATGCGGTCGGACGGCGGTTGAAACGCCTTGCCGACGAGGGCGGTCAGGTGCTTGTCGTGACCCATTCCCCGCAGGTCGCGGCCCTTGGTGCCCATCACTGGCGGGTGGCGAAGGCCGTCGAGGGCGACGTGACGCTCTCGCGGGTCACGCCGCTGGATGCCGGCGATCGTGTGGATGAAATCGCGCGCATGATCTCGGGCGATGTCATCACCGAAGAGGCGCGCGCCGCCGCCAAGAGCCTTTTGGGCTAAAATGTTCGATTACTGATCTGAAGCTTTCACATTTCGAACTTTTCCGGCTGTGGATGTTCGAAAAGTGCAATCTTCCTTTCACTCGCGATTGCGCCGGGTGACCCAGTGCCAGATCGGTTTGACGTCGAACCACGCAACGGCCGCGCCCAAGGGGATCATCCAGAACCCCAGAACGGGCAGAAAGCCGAAGACGCCACCGATCATCAGAAGCACCCCGAACAACAGACGCACGCCGGGCGGCAAACGGCGATGCGCCCAGTCGAGCGTGCCGTCCCAGATCCACTTGATGCGGTCGGTCGTCAGCCGCGAACCACCTTGCCCGGGTTCAGGATGCCCTTCGGGTCCAGCGCGGTCTTGATGTCTGTCATCACGTCCCATGCGTCGCCGTGCTGCGCCTCCATATACGCAAGCTTGCCCTTCCCGATCCCGTGCTCGCCGGTCACGGTCCCGCCAAGGCGTAGCGCCCTTTCGTTCATCCGGGCGGCCAGCGATTTGGCCGCTTCCAGTTCGGCGGGTTGGGCCGGGTCAACGAGCAGGATGGCATGGAAGTTCCCGTCCCCGACATGGCCCAGGATCGGGCCGTCGATGATCGAAGCGGCGATATCGGCCTGCGTTTCCTCGACCGCCTGCGCAAGATGCGAGATCGGCACGCAGACATCGGTGACGACGGCGGTCGCGCCGGGTTTCAGGCCCAGACAGGCCCAATAGGCATGGTGACGCATCGTCCAGAGCGCCGAGCGATCCTCGGGCTTGGTCGCGACCTCGACCCCCGAGGCCCCGAAATCCGCGACGATTTCGCCGAACCGTTCGGCGTCCTCGGCGACACTTGCCTGCGAGCCGTGGAATTCGACGAACAGATGCGGCGTCTCGCGCACCTCGCTCCCGGAATAGGCGTTCACGGCACGCACGGCATCGGCATCCAGAAACTCGATCCGGGCCAGCGGAAGACCCATCTGGATTACCGCCACGACCGCCTCGACCGCATCGTTCATCCGGTCGAAAGCGCAGATGCCCGCCGAAATCGCCTCCGGTTGCCCGTTCAGGCGCAGGGTGAGTTCGGTGATGATCCCCAGCGTCCCTTCGGACCCCAGAAACAGGCCCGTCAGGTCATAGCCGGACGACGATTTGCGCGCCCGCGTGCCGGTTCGGATCACGCGCCCGTCCGCCAGCACGACCTCGAGCGCGAGCACGTTGTCGCGCATGGTCCCATAGCGCACGGTGGTGGTGCCGGAGGCCCGCGTGGCGGCCATGCCCCCGACGCTCGCGTTGGCGCCGGGATCGACCGAGAAGAACAGGCCCGTGGCGCGCAACTCGCGGTTCAGTTCCTCACGTGTGAGGCCCGGTTGCACGACCACGTCCATGTCGCCCTGATTGATCGTCAGGATGTCCGCCATCCGTGAAAAATCCAATGTCACGCCGCCCCGGATCGCGCTCGTATGCCCTTCGAGAGAGGTGCCGGCGCCATAGGCGATCACCGGCACGCCATGCGCATGGCAGATCGACAGGATGCGCGACACGTCTTCGGTGGATTGCGGATAGGCGACGGCATCGGGCGGGGCGAGCGCGAAATGCGTCTCGGAGCCGCCATGAGCGTCCAGATCGGACTTGGACCGGCTCAAGCGATCCCCTAGAACGGTCGCAAGCTCGGAAAATGCGGCATCGAAGGCCATGCCCTTACCCCCATTGAAGTCCGGCCCAAGTTATAGAAACGCCCAAATGAAAAAAAGGCGGGGGCGAGGATGGAAACACAGTGTCGTTGAGAAAAGCGGTAAAGCGGCAATTCTCCGCCGCCAATGATTACCGCGCCCGCTCACTCGCACTGATCCGCGAAAAGGGGCCGGGGCAGGCGCAGTTCTGGGTCATCGCGCTCATCATCGGGATCGCGGCCGGGTTCGCCGCCTTGTTCTTCCGTCTTGGCATCGAACGATTGCAGGCCTTCCTTTATGGCACCGATGACGTGGCGCATCTGCACAGTTTCGCGGAAACCCTGCCGTGGTTTCTGATCCTCGTCCTGCCCGCCGCCGGGGGGCTGATCGTCGGTTTCATCCTGAACTGGACGACCAACGACGGGCGCGTGCGCTCGGTCGCGGACGTGATCGAGGGTGCGGCCATGTGGGAAGGGCGGGTCGAGAAACGCGCAGGCCTCGGCTCGGCCCTCGCCTCGTTCATCACGCTCTCGGCGGGCGGGTCGTCGGGGCGCGAAGGGCCTGTCGTTCACCTTGCCGCCGTCATGGCCACCTGGGTTTCGGTCCGGATCGAGGCGAGCGGGGTCACGGCGCGCGAGATCCTCGGATGTGCGGTCGCCGCTGCGGTTTCGGCCAGCTTCAACGCGCCCATCGCGGGGGCGCTGTTCGCGCTGGAGGTCGTTCTGCGTCACTTCGCCGTCCATGCCTTCGCGCCCATCGCCATCGCGTCGGTGGCGGGGACGGTCATCAACCGGCTCGAATTCGGCGGCGTGACCGAGTTCGTCCTGCCGCAAAAGGGCGGGCTGGCGTTCTATGTCGAATTGCCCGCGTTCCTGCTGCTGGGCGTGGTGGCCGGTGTGGTCGCGGTCGCCCTGATGCGCGCGATTTTCCTGTCCGACGACTTCGGCAATTGGCTTCAGAAACGCATCAACCTGCCGCGTGTTCTGCGCCCGGCCATCGCAGGGTTGATGCTGGGGGGAATCGCCATCGCGTTCCCGCACATCATCGGCGTGGGGTATGAGACGACGTCGCGCGCTCTGACGGGGGAACTGCTCCTGCACGAAGCCGTGGTCTTTACCGTGCTCAAGGTTGTGGCCGTGTCGATCACGATGGCGGGGCGCATGGGCGGCGGCGTGTTCTCCCCGGCGCTGATGGTGGGGGCGCTGACCGGCCTGGCCTATGGATTGATCGCGACGGCCGTGTTCCCCGAAGTGTCGGGAAGCGAAACGCTTTACGCGCTCGCCGGGATGGGGGCTGTCGCGGCGGCGGTTCTGGGCGCGCCGATCTCGACCACGCTTATCGTGTTCGAATTGACGGGCGACTGGCAGACCGGGCTGGCCGTCATGGTCGCGGTGTCGATCTCGACCGCGATTTCGACCCGGCTCGTCGATATGTCTTTCTTCCTCACGCAACTGGCGCGACGGGGCGTGAAACTCGCCGCCGGGCCAGAGGCGTGGCTCTTGGCGACGCTTCGGGTGGCGAGCGTGATGCGCAAGAAGGAAGACCCGCGCGCGGCGGGCGAGGACGCCTGTTGGGAGCTGATCGAGGATGGGGTCTATATCGACGGCAACGCGACGCTCGACGCGGCGATGCCGATTTTCGAGAAGACCGGCACGCCCTTCATCCCCGTGGTGACGATCACAGGCGAAGGCGAGGGGCCGGAACTCTGGGGTGCGCTGCATCACGTGGACGCGCTGAAGGCGTTCAACAAGAAGCTGTCGGACGCGGCGATCGAAGAACATTCGTGAGCGCGCGGGCCTCGGGTCGCCCACTCGATCAGGCGTTCGGGCGCGGGTATCCGTCCGGCACGCGGGGCTTAGGCCCACACCGCAGACAGTTCAGAGTTCCTCGACAGTGACCCGGTCGGTGTAGAAGGCGAGGTAGCCCTTGATCTGGGCCATGTCGTCCTTCGGGTTCTCATAGGACCATGCCGCGTCCTTGATGACGGTCGATTTCGTCGGGATCGAATAATAGGACGCGTCGCCCTTCCACGGGCAATGCGTCTTGGTGTCCGACGCGTCGAGGAAGGACATGGCGATGTCTTCGCGTGGGAAGTAGATCACCGGGGCATAGTCGCCCTCGATCAGTTCGAGCGCGTTCTGGGTTTCGCCCAGCACGGCGCCGCCGGCACGCACAACCCACTTCCCGGTGGCTTTGCGGATCTTGATGTGGTCGGCCATGCGCGTCTCCCTGTCCCTGCCGGGCGGAGCCTAGCAGGTTTTGCATGAATGTTCTGTGTCAAAGTGGCGCACAGGCCTTGGTCAGCCAAAGGTGCGCGGGGGCCGAAACGCGGCCCGAGAGTTTTTCGAGGCAGGTCTTGTGATAGGCGTCGAGCCAAGCGCGTTCGCCGGCGTCCAGCATATCGGTCAGGATCAGGCGGCGGTCGATGGGCACGAAAGTCAGCGTTTCGAAGGCGAGGAAATCGCGATCGTCGCCGCCGGGCAGGGGCTGAGCTTCGGTGACTGCGATCAGGTTTTCGATGCGGATGCCGAAGGCGCCGTCGCGGTAATAGCCCGGCTCGTTCGACAGGATCATCCCCGGTTCGAACGGCACGTCCGAGACGCGCGACAGCCGCTGCGGGCCTTCGTGGACCGAGAGATAAGACCCGACGCCATGTCCGGTGCCGTGGTTGAAATCCTGATGCGCGAGCCAAAGCGGATAGCGCGCCAGCGCATCCAGATGTGCGCCCGCCACACCGCGCGGGAAGCGCGCACGGGAAATCGCGATCATCCCCTTGAGAACACGGGTGAAGGCCGCGCGCTCGTCGTCCCCCACGTCGCCCACGGGCAGGGTGCGGGTGATGTCGGTCGTGCCGTCCACATATTGCGCGCCGCTGTCGAGCACGACGAGGTCGCCGGTTTCCAGCGTCCGGTTCGACTCCCGCGTCACGCGGTAATGCATGATCGCGCCGTTCGGCCCGGACCCGCAGATCGTATCGAACGAGATGTCGCGCAATTCGTTGGACGCCCGGCGCTGGGTTTCCAGTTCGGTCACGAGGTCGATTTCGGTCAGCCCGCCAAGCGGCGCGGTGGCGTCATACCACGTCAGGAACTCGACCAAAGCGGCGGCATCGCGCAGATGGGCCGCGCGGGCGCCCTCAAGCTCGGCCGGGTTCTTGCGGGCTTTGGGCAGGGCGCAGGGGTCTTGGCCCCAATCCACCGCGATGCCTTCGGCGTCGAGAATGCGCGACACGGCGATGGGTGCGGTCGCCTTATCGACGCGCACCGGGCCGATGAGGTCGCAAAGGGCCTCGGCGAATTCCGCGATATCCGTGAACGCCACTTCGTCGCCGAAGGGCGCGATCCCGTCCAGCGGGCGGGTGGGTTCGGTGAAGACAAGGCAGCGCCCCTCGTCGGTCACGATGGCGAAAGCCTGCATCACGGGCACGCGCGGAATGTCGGCGCCGCGGATGTTCAGAAGCCAACAAATCGAATCCGGTGCGCTCAGAACCGCGGCCTGCTGGCCCTCGGATTTCAGCGTCTCGACCACGGCGGCGAGTTTTTCGACGGTGGTTTTGCCCGCGAACTCGATCGGTTGGTCGAAGATCGGTTCGGCGGGTGGGGCCGGACGATCCTCCCATATCCGGTCGACGAGGTTGTCGGTCTGGACCAATTCGATGCCTTTGCCGCGCAGCGCCTTTTCGATGGCCTCGATTTCGCCCGCCGTGTGCAGCCACGGGTCGAACCCGACCCTGGCCCCTTTGTCCAGCCGCTCGGCCAGCCAGACGCCCGGCTTCACTTCGGGCCAGTCGACGGGGGTATAGGCGGCAAGATCGACCTGTCCACGCACCTGATTGCGGTAGCGCCCGTCGACGAAGACGCCCGCCTGATCGCCAAGGGCGATGCAGAACCCGGCCGAGCCGGTGAACCCGGTCAGCCACGCGAGCCGTGCGTCGCAATCGGCCACGTATTCGCCCTGATAGGCGTCGGCGCGCGGGACGAAGAACCCGTCCAGCCCGTCCGCGGCCATCTCGGCGCGCAGCCGCTCCAGCCGGGCCGCGCCTTTGGTCGGGTCTGACGAAGTCTCGAAGGTCTGAAACATCAGGAGGCTTTCCGAATGCCCATGATCCGCGCACGGGCGCGGGGGTCGCTGTCGAAGAGCGCGGCGAGCTGTTCGGTCATCGCCCCCGCGAGCTGTTCGACATCGGTGATGGTCACCGCCCGGTCGTAATAGCGCGTCACGTCATGGCCGATCCCGATGGCGAGCAGTTCGACGAATTTCTTCTTCTCGACCATCGCGATCACGTCGCGAAGGTGCTTTTCGAGGTAATTCGCGGGGTTCACCGAAAGCGTCGAGTCGTCCACGGGCGCACCGTCCGAGATCACCATGAGGATCTTGCGCGCCTCGGGGCGGCCCACCAGCCGCTTGTGCGCCCATTCCAGAGCCTCGCCGTCGATATTCTCTTTCAGGAGGCCCTCTTTCATCATGAGGCCAAGGTTCGTGCGGGTGCGCCGCATCGGGGCGTCGGCGGATTTGTAGATGATGTGGCGCAGGTCGTTCAGACGTCCGGGGGCCTGCGGACGCCCGTCGGCCAGCCATTTTTCGCGGCTCTGGCCGCCCTTCCACGCGCGGGTGGTGAAGCCGAGAATCTCGACCTTCACGTCACAGCGTTCCAGCGTTCGGGCGAGCACGTCGGCACAGATCGCGGCGATCGAGATCGGGCGACCGCGCATCGAGCCGGAGTTATCCAGAAGCAGCGTCACGACCGTGTCGCGGAACTCCATGTCCTTTTCGATCTTGAACGACAGCGGCGTGGTCGGGTTCGCGACGACGCGCGCAAGGCGCCCGGCGTCCAGCACGCCCTCTTCCTTGTCGAATTCCCACGACCGGTTCTGCTGGGCCTGAAGTCTGCGTTGCAGCTTGTTGGCCAGCCGTCCGACCGCGCCTTTCAGCGGTTCGAGTTGCTGGTCGAGATAGGCGCGCAGGCGTTCCAGTTCGGCAGGTTCGGCCAGATCCTCGGCCGAGATTTCCTCGTCATGGTCCGAAAAGAACACCTTGTAGTTCGGGTCGGCTTCGGAGGCCGGGGGCGGGGGCGGCGGTTCGTGCGGGGCATCGGCGTCGGGCAGTTCGGCCTCTTCGCCCATTTCCTCGTCCGACAGCTCGTCCATCGAGACCTGAGCCTGACTTTCGTCCTGCTGCTGCTCCTGCTCCTGTTCGGGCGTCGCACCGGACTCGTCCTCTTCCGTGCTTTCGTCCTGCCCTTCTTCTTGATCCTGCTGGTCTTCGTCTTCCTCGGCCTGATCGTCCGAGTCGTCGTCCATGTTGTCGTCGGGGTCATCGCCCAACTGGTCGCCGTAGCCCAGATCGTCGATCACCTGTCGCGTGAACTTGGCGAATGTCGACTGATCGTTCAGCTTGTCCTGAAGGTCTTCGAAGGTGTCGCCCGCCTGACCTTCGATGAAGTCGCGCCAGAGGTCGAGCACGTTGGACGCGCCCAGCGGCAGATCACGGCCCGTGGCAGCGTTGCGCACGAAATACCCGGCGGCCTCTGCCAGCGGGGCGTCGGTCTGCTGCGTGATCCCCACGTAGCCGCGTTTCATCGCGTCATCCGCGATCTTGTGGTCGATATTCGACGCCGTGCCGGGCATGACGCGCGCGCCCATCGCCTCGCACCGGGCGGTTTCCATCGCCTCGTAGATCGCGCGCGCCATATCGCCCGATGGCGCATAGCGGGCGTGGGTCGCGGTGTCGTGGAACTTGTGACGCATGGCGAGCGCATCGGCGGTGCCCCGCGCCAGCAGAACCTCGTCGCGCGACATGCGGCGGGTGACCTGCGGCAGGCGCATCGTATCGCCCGACGTGCCCGACGGGTCGACCGAATAGGTCACCTGAAGATCATGGTCGTCCGCCATCACCTTGGTCGCCTCGGCGAGGGCCTTTTTGAACGGGTCGGCGGGGTTGTCGGAACTCTTGGCCATGGCAGAGTTAAATCACCGGGTCAGGGCGGGGGCAAGCCGTGACGCGCCGTGCGATGCGATTGCCTGACGTCGCACAGAGTCTGCGCATCTGCGCACCAATCCACCGATTGAAAGGGGGTCACTGTGCGATCAGATTGAGGTCAGAACAGACATCATCCTCTGGAGAGAGATCATGACCAAACCCCGTATCGCCCTCATCATCGGTTCGACGCGCGAGACGCGTTTCGCCGACAAACCCGCCGCTTGGCTTCTGGAAAAGGCTCAGGCCCGCACCGATATCGACGTCGAACTCGTCGACCTGCGCGACTATGACCTGCCGCTCTTCAACGAGGTCGCGTCGAACATGTGGGCGCCGTCGCAAGACCCGAACGTCCTGAAATGGCAGAAGAAAATCGCTGAATTCGACGGCTACATCTTCCTCGTCGCCGAATACAACCACTCGATCACCGGCGCGCTGAAGAACGCGCTCGATCAGGCCTATGTCGAATGGGTGCACAAGCCGATGGCCGCGATGGGCTACGGTGGCGTCGGCGCGGCGCGCGCGGTCGAGCATCTGCGCGGCATCGGTGTCGAGCTTCAGATGGCGCCGATCCGGCACGCCGTGCACCTTGGCGGTGGCGAGTTGATGAAGGTTCACCCGATGGGGCAGGACGGCCCGATGTCCGAGGTGGACGAGGTGCTTGCACCCTCCGCGACCGCGATGTTCGACGATCTGGCGTGGTGGGCGAACGCCACCATGGCGGCCCGCGCCGAAGATCAGGCGAAAGCGGCCTGAGGTCAGGCATCCTGACGAGAACGACCTAAGACCCGCCCGTTGTGGCGGGTCTTTCGCATCCGGCGCAGGGCCCTAGGACAGGATCAGGGCCCGACAACTCCCGATCTCGACCGCCGCCCGCTCCGTCGCCCAAGCCGCATCCGCGCTGTCGGCGTTGAAATGCGCTCGGGTCAGAAGGACGTTCTGGGCATGTTTCGCCTCGATCCTCGTGGCAAGCGCCAAACGACGGTCTTCCGGTGGCACCACCGCTTCGAGAAGCGAGATCATGGCGGCGCGTTCCGCCTGCGTTCGGTCCGCTGCGGGATCGCCGAGGAGCCATTGAAACTCCATCTGTGCAGAGAACCGTCCGGTGCAGGAGGCGAACTGCCGAACCAGATCGCTGGTGCCGGCGGTGAGAGCCGAAGGGAGCAGCAGGGTCGCAAGACCGGCCTGCAATATTGTTTTCATTCTGCTCATGTTTTGAGCTTTCCAGAAAATATGTGCCAATCAAGCACGCATTTCTGAAAGAATGATAAATTTCCCGCGCGCGCCTAACGTTACGAACGCAACGCGACTCATAAGGATTTGGTTTCGGTGGGTTTCTTTTGATCGAATGGTCAAAGTCCTGTTGCGCACAGGACACGCAGAAACCGACGGGGCGGCGGGACAACCGCGTGATCCGTGCGCGGCCGATCACTCCCTGCCGCCGTCCTCGCGCGAAAGGGCAGGCGGCTCAGCCCTTGGCGGCCTGCTTTTGCTGGGCCAGCTCGGCGCGCATCCGTTCCTTGTATTTGCCCATGATCGGCTCATAGACAAAGGTGCTCGGCATGTCCGGTGCGGCACAGAGAACGTAGTTCGACACGTTCGAATTGCCGTGCACGAAGTGGCGCGCGCGGGCGAGCAGCATGGCCTCGACCAGCACGTCGAGGCCCAGTTTGAACGGCGAGTACACCGCGCCTTCGTTCTCGGGGTGGCTTTCGTGCATTTCCCCGAAACGCGACCGTGTCGAGGGATAGGTCACGACGCGCTTTCCGAATTCCCGCCGCACGCGGTCGATCACGTCCTGCGAGTCGGAGCAGGCAAATACCAGCGCTCGCCGGTTCTGCCGAAGCGCCCGGCGCACGGCCTTGAAGTAGAACTTGTAAGGGATCGGCTCACCGGGTTGGAGCAGGTCGCGCATCACATCGGCGCCACCGTGCAGACGCCCCGGTCCGCGCAGGTGCAGGCCCACGAAGGGCCGGTTCAGGAATGCCGTCTGGAAATCGTCGGCCATGGCGCGGACATAGGCTTTCGGACGGATGAACTTGGTCAGGATGCTGTGGCCCAGATGCCGGTCCTTGGGCAGATCCTGCGACTCGGCGATTCCGCGAAACATGCGCGGCGAAAAGATGTGCTCGGTCGAGGTGACGGTGCCCGGATACAGCGAATTGATGCCGGTGAGCTTCCCGATCGGCCCCGCATAGTCGGTCATCGGCGGCTCGAAGAAATACTCCCACGGGTCGCCCCGCATCTCGGGGTCTTTGTAGACGCTCTCGGGCCAGCGCACGACGACATCGTGACCATCCTGTTCGGCGAGGTGCAACAGGTGCCCGGCGGTCGAGACCGCCCGGAACATGCCGCCCTTGGTCATGACCAACCGGATCGGCAGCTTTTCGGTGTCGGGTGTATCGTCCGGCTTCGGCGATGCGGGCGTGGCGACCGCTTGGGTCGTTTCGGGCACTCCGTCGGTCACTCTTCCATCCTCAACTAACCCAGCACCCGGCCGCCCCCCTATTTGGGCCGCCCGGTCAGACGATCGCCACGTTGGCGGCGCTTTCCGGCAATTCCTCGTCAAAACACCGCTGGTAGAACTCGGCCACCGTCTGCCGCTCAAGCTCGTCGCATTTGTTGAGGAACGTCAGGCGGAAGGCATAGCCCACATCGCGGAAAATCTCGGCGTTCTGCGCCCAGTTGATGACGGTCCGCGGGCTCATCACCGTGGACAGATCGCCATTCATGAACGCCGTGCGGGTCAGGTCCGCGACGGTCACCATCTGGCCCACCTGCTTGCGGCCCTTTTCGGTGTTGTAATGCGGGGCCTTGGCCAGAACGATGGCCGCCTCGGCGTCGTGGCGCAGGTAGTTCAGGGTCGCGACCAGCGACCAGCGGTCCATCTGCGCCTGGTTGATCTGTTGAACGCCATGATACAGCCCGGTCGTATCGCCCAAGCCTACGGTGTTCGACGTGGCGAACAGGCGGAAGAATTTGTTCGGCGTGATGATCTCGTTCTGGTCGAGAAGCGTCAGCTTGCCGTCATGTTCCAGCACGCGCTGGATCACGAACATCACGTCGGCGCGGCCCGCGTCGTATTCGTCGAACACGATGGCGACGGGGTTGCGCAGCGCCCAAGGCAGGATGCCCTCGTGGAACTCGGTGACCTGCTTACCGTCCTTCAGTTTGATCGCATCCTTGCCGATCAGGTCGATCCGGCTGATGTGGCTGTCGAGGTTCACGCGCACCGTCGGCCAGTTCAGCCGCGCGGCGACCTGTTCGATATGCGTCGATTTGCCCGTGCCGTGGTAGCCTTGGATCATCACACGGCGGTTGTGCGAGAAGCCCGCGAGGATCGCGAGCGTCGTGTCGGGATCGAACTTGTAGGTCGAATCCAGCTCCGGCACCCGGTCGGACCGGTCGGCGAAGGCCCTGACCTTCATGTCGGTGTCGATGCCGAACACCTCGCGCACCGAAACATCTTCGGTCGGTTTCGCGTTGATGTCAGTGGTTCCGTCAGCCATCGGAGGTCCTTTGCCCGGTCATTTCGTCTGAAGCGGCACCATAAAGGAATGACGGGCGAGGAAAAGGGGCCGAACGCCCCATTTGATTGCGTGGAGGGGGAATTTGCGTAAGGTAGTTTCCAGAGTAGAAGGGGCAGCATGGCGACACGCGACGAGATAGATACATGGATCGCGCGTTGTGCCCTTGGTGATCGGGCCGCTTTCCAAAATCTCTATGACCATACTTCGGCGAAACTTTTCGGCGTCACCTTGCGTGTGTTGAAGGACAGGGGCGAAGCCGAAGACGCGCTGCAAGAGATCTACGTCAAGGTCTGGAAGGGCGCGAAACGCTACGCCACAGGGGGTGCAAGCCCCATGACCTGGCTTATCACGATCGCGCGAAACCACGCGATCGACCGGCTGCGCGCGCGCAAGAGCACCGAGGGTGACGATGCGCTCGCCTTCATGCCGGACAAGGGGCCGGGGCCTGAGGCACAGGCTGTCGCCGCGTCCGAAGCGCGACGGGTCGAGGCGTGTTTCGACACGCTCGAGCCGGACCGCGCGAACGCTGTGCGCCGCGCCTATCTCGACGGCGACTCCTACGCGGATCTCGCCCGGCACTTCGACGTGCCGTTGAACACGATGCGAACCTGGCTGCGCCGCAGCCTGATAAAACTGAGGGAATGTCTCGAAGGATGACCGAGACCGAACTGCCAGAAGACGACCGCGCCCTAGCCGGTGAATACGTGCTCGGGTTGATGTCGATGGACGAGGCCGCCGCCTTCAAGGCGCGGCTCACCCGCGAGCCACGGCTCGCCGCGCTCGTCCTGTCGTGGCAGGAGGATTTCGCGGGCCTCGCCGACGAGGTCGAAGCGGTGCCGCCGCCCGCGAAGGTCTGGCGCGGGATCGACAGACGGCTTTTCGCCGGGGCGCGCGGTCCGCGATGGATGCTCGCGGGTATTCCCGGGCTTCTCGCCGCCGCGCTGGCGGTCATGCTGGTGTTCTTCCCGGTGGTCACCGGGGTGCAGCCGCCTGCGAACCCGGTTTATCACATCGATCTGGCGGGCGATGACGGCACGCTCATCTTCGCGGCCGGTTTTGACGGCGAGACGAACGAATTGTTCGTCCGGCCCGAAAGCGGCGCGCCCGATGCGGGCACCGTGCGCGAGCTATGGCTGATCGCGGGGGACAATGCGCCCGTCTCCATGGGTGTGCTGCCCGATGCCGCCCCCGCGCGCCTTCCGGTGTCTCAGGACATCGCCGCGCAACTCGATGGTGCGGTGCTGGCCATTTCGGTCGAACCGCCGGGCGGCTCGCCCACGGGTGCGCCGACAGGTCCGGTGATCGCGACCGGGGCGGTCGAGACGCTCTGACGTCGCCGCAACGACACGGAACAGGGGGGCCGACGGCCCCCTTTTTCGTTTTGGCGGCGCGCCACGAACGCCCTGAACACCGGGGAAAACCGGGCGTTTCGGAAAAAATCGACAAAAAAATTTCTGGACCCTGAAACTCTCTCCCGCGCCGTTCCGTGGCTTTCAGTAATCCCGGCCAACATGGACCGGGACACACAGACACATAGGGAGAAAACACATGCTTCGTACCAAGATCCTGACCGCGACGGCCGCACTTGCCGTGACCGCCGGTGGCGCCTTCGCCGCCGAGAACCCGATGGTCGGCGGCGCGCCGATGTTTGCGGACAAGACCATCGTCGAGAACGCGGTGAATTCGGCGGATCACACGACGCTGGTCGCCGCTGTTCAGGCCGCCGGCCTTGTCGAAACGCTGTCCGGCCCCGGTCCGTTCACCGTGTTCGCGCCGACCAACGCGGCCTTCGAGAACCTTCAGGCGGGCACGGTCGAGAACCTGCTCAAGCCCGAGAACAAGGACATGCTGACCAAGGTGCTGACCTGCCACGTGGTCGCGGCCGATGCGATGGCCGACGCGATCAAGGGCATGGTCGATGACGATGGCGGTACCCACCCGGTTCCGACCGTCGGCGGCTGCACCCTGCAAGCCACCTATGACGGCGACACGATCATGCTCGAAGACGAGCGCGGCCGCACTGCGACCGTCACCATCGCCGATGTCGACCAGTCGAACGGCGTCATCCACGTGATCGACGAAGTTCTTCTGCCCGCGATGTAATCCGGGGGCATCGAGCAGAGGGCAGGGGGCGCATGGCAGCAGTTGCGCCCCCTGTCTGCCCGAAACGCGCACAACCATTGGAGAGGACCCATGAAACGCCGCTCATTCCTGACAACCGCACTGGCCGTGATGGCCACCCCGGCGCTCGCCGGCAAGGCGGGCGTGACCTACGAGGTGACGCGCAGCGAGGACGAATGGCGCGCCATGCTCACCGACGCCGAGTTTCGCGTGATGCGCGAGGAAGGGACGGAACGCGCCTTCACCTCGCCGCTGAACGACGAGAGCCGCGCGGGCATCTTCCACTGCAAAGGTTGTGACCAGCCGCTTTATTCGTCCGAGACGAAGTTCGAGAGCGGCACGGGCTGGCCGAGCTTTTACGACAACCTGCCGGGCGCGATCGGCACCAAGGACGACCGCAAGCTCTTTGCGGTTCGGACCGAGTGCCACTGTTCACGCTGCGGGTCGCATCTGGGGCACATCTTCGACGATGGGCCAGAACCGACCGGAAAGCGGCATTGTCTGAATGGCGTCAGCCTGACATTCGCCCCGTCCTCGTGACGGGCCTGAAACGGGCCGTGCCGACCCAGTTGGCGCGGTCCCAGCGGCGGGCCGATATGTCTGTCCCGTCCCCCGGTCCGCCGCACCCGACCCCCGACCTTGCCACCGCCCGCCTGCGCTGATTTGATCGGTGCGGAAAGGGGCGTCGATGCAGGCCAGACTTCGCGAACTTTACGAGGGCACGAGCGACCGCGCGCACCGGTTCCGCTATGGCCTGCTGGCGTTCGACATCGCGACGATCCTGTTCGTGATCGTGACGTCGTTTTTCGACCATGGCCGCATCATCGAGACCATCGACATGGTGATCGGCGTCGTCATCCTTGCCGACTTCGTGGCCCATGTGATCGCGGCCCGAAACAAGTGGCAGCATTTCCGCCGCATCTCGACCTGGACCGATATCGTGGCGATGGTCAGCTTTCTCGCACCGATTGCGGGCGAAGGCTTCGGGTTCCTGCGCATCCTGCGTACGCTCAGGCTTTTGCACACCTACCAACTCACCGCCCGCCTGCGGCAGGACTTCGCGTTCTTCAAGGAACACGAACAGGTGCTTCTGGCGACCGTGAACCTGATCGTGTTCCTGTTCGTGATGACGGGCCTGATCTATGCCACGCAATATCCCCAGAACCCGCAGATCGGAAATTACGCCGACGCACTCTACTTCACCGTCACGACCCTGACGACGACGGGCTTCGGTGACATCACGCTCGACGGCACGGCCGGGCGGATGCTCGCCGTGCTGGTGATGATCGTGGGGATCACGCTGTTCCTGCGCCTTGCGACCGCCCTGTTCCGGCCCGCCAAAGTGCGGTGCGAATGTTCCAACTGCGGTCTGCTCCTGCATGACCCCGACGCGGTGCATTGCAAGCATTGCGGCGAGGTGGTGCATATCGAAACGGAAGGGGTGTTGTAGCCAGCCTGCCGCGCCGGACCTTACTTGAAGTTGCGGCTTTCCTTGATCTGGTCCCAGGCCCAGACGACTTCCTGCAATTGCTCTTCCTGGCTGCGGTCGCCGCCGTTCATATCGGGGTGAAGCACCTTGATGAGCGCCTTGTAGGCTTTGCGCACCTCGGCCTTGGTCCAGTTGTCCTTGGCATCGAGAATCTCGATCGCACGGCGTTCCGTGGGCGGCAGACGCCGCGTGCCGCTGGCCGCCTTGCCGGGGTTCTGGGTCGCGTTGGCCCCCAGCACCTGATGCGGGTCGTCCACGCCCAAGCGCGACCAGGCGCGCTGTTCGGCAGCCGAGCGGAAGGATTGCGTCTCACGCTCCCACACCCGGTCCTTGTTGGCCTGTTCGTCCATTTCCTCTTCGGTCGCGCCGTTGAAGAAATTCCATTTCAGATTGTACTCGCGCACGTGGTCCTTGCAGAACCACAGGTATTCGTCGAGGTGATCCGGGCTGCGCGGGGCACGGTACTGACCCTGTTCCTCGCATCCCGGATGCTCGCACACGCGCGTCGAGGTTTCGAACGCACCAGACATGCCACGCTTGCCGCGCGTCTTCTTTTTCTTCGAGGCCGACACCGAAATGTCAAAACCGAAAGGATCGCTGCTCTTATCCATGAACCCACTCTTTTCGACTCGGACAAGGGAGTTTAGATGATTTTCGTCTCATGAGAAGGGACCAGCGGCAAAAAGGCGGTGGTCCGCTGAAAAACTTGTCTGACGATGTCGTGTTTACGACGGTAGGAGGGATCATGGCGCGCGAAGACGAAATCCGAACGGCGCTCGAGGCGGCGTTTCAGCCCCGCACGCTCGAGGTCATCAACGAAAGCCACCGCCATGCGGGCCACGCCGGTGACGACGGATCGGGCGAAAGCCATTTCAGGGTGAAGATCGAGGCCGATGCCTTTGCCGACCAGTCGCGCGTGGCGCGTCACCGCGCGGTGCACGCCGCGCTGGGGCCTGACCTGATGGCCAAGATCCATGCGCTCGCGCTGGAGATTTCCGGCTAATCAGGCAGCGGTGATCGGTGGGGTCGCGTCTTTATTGTCCTCGGACGCCTCTGAACTGTCCTCGACCTTTTCGATCTTGTCGATAAGGGCCGCACCCTCGGCGGCTTCGGCCACCGTGTTGGCTTCGGTCGCGGACGGGAGACGCGGAATCGCTTCGCCCGACATCTCGTCCAGCCGGCGCCCGATACCCGCCGCTTCGGCGCTGACGGCGCGACGGAACACCAGCATGTTCTGAAACACCGTGGCGCGACCCGTGATCCCGGCGCGTTCTTCGGACGGCAGGGTGTCGGTGCGCAGGTATTCCCAGCCGTCGGCGGCCATTTCGTTCATGCATTCGGCGAGCGCATGGGCGAACCGGGCCTCGGCGCCCTTTATCCCTCTGGCTTTCTTGCCTTTTCTGGGGGCGGGGACGACGTTGTATTCATAGCGTTGCAAGGCATGTCTCCACTGAACCTGCGCCCACGTAGCAGATTCGGAACGGGAAAGTCCAAGCGAGGTTCCGCGCCTGCGCGGTTTGCGGCGGAAAACTACCCTTTCCGCTTGATCCCGATGCCGCGACCGGCGCGTTCCGGCCAGGGGTCGGCGCTGTGCTTTTCGTGAAACTTTTCAAGGCGTTCGTAGACGTCGGGCGGCATCGGCGCCACCTTCGGCCCGCTCATGTCGATATGCAGACCCAACGCCTCGCCGGTGGCCGCGATCCAGCCGTCTTCGTGGTGGATTTCCTGATAGGTGTGAAAGCGTTTCTCGTCGAAGTCGAGCAGCCAGCTATGGACCCGAACCTTGGCGTCGAGGTGCAATTCGCGCAGGTAACAGATGTGGAATTCGGCCGTATAGGTCGTGAAATTCCGCTCGCTCAGATACTCGGGTCCGAAGCCGATCTCGGGATAGAAATCATCCGCCGCATTGTCGAACAACACGTTGTAGAACGCCATGTTGAGGTGACCGTTGTAGTCGATCCATTCCGGCTTGATGGTCTTGATTTCGGATATATGCGGCGTGCCCATGTGTCCCTCCTGTCCCGGTTTCGGGTGAGCCTAGGGGGCCGGGGTCTGAGCGCAAGGGGAACGTGGGGTCGGTGCGTGAAGCGGGGGCGGCGGGTGCCTTGTGGGCTGTGTCCGGGCCGTTCGACCTCTGGCGCCTAAGTAGTGTCTCCTTTCGTGACGAAACGTAAACTGCACCATGCACAGGCCGGCCTTTGATTCAGGTCACGGCCCCGCTGCATGGTTCGGGGCAGGCTGCGCGAGACCTTTGGTAAGCGCGAACAAGGAGAAACACGTGACGGCGATGGAACGGATCGGGCATCGAGGCCTGCGAGACAGGGTCATGTCTGCGGACGAGGCGGCGGCGCTCATACGCCCCGGCGATACGGTGGGGATGTCGGGCTTCACCGGCTCGGGCTATCCCAAGGCCATCCCGCCCGCGCTCGCCGCGCGGATCGACGCGGTCCACGCGGCGGGAGAGGCGTTTCGCATCAAGCTCTGGACCGGGGCGAGCACGGGGCCGGAACTCGACGGCGCGCTCAGTCGGGCCGATGCGGTGGAATATCGTCTGCCCTACAACTCGGACCCCGTGGGGCGCGAAAAGATCAACCGGGGCGAGATCGACTATCTCGACATGCACCTCAGCCACGTCGCGCCGATGGTGTGGGAAGGGTTCTTCGGAAAGCTCGATGTCGCCGTGATCGAAGTGACGGGGATCAAGGAGGACGGCGCGCTCATCCCCGCGACCAGCGTGGGCAACAACAAGACCTGGATCGACTGCGCGGACAAGGTGATCCTCGAGGTGAATGCGTGGCACGACATGCGGCTCGAGGGGATGCACGACATCTACTACGGCACGGCGCTGCCGCCCAACCGGGTGCCGATCCCGATGACCCATGCGGACGACCGGATCGGGCAGACCACGTTCCGATGCGACCCGGCGAAGGTGGCGGGCATCGTCCTGACCGACCTGCCGGACCGCAACACGCCGTTCACGCCGATCGACGACGGCTCGCGCGCCATCGCCGGGCTGATCGTCGACTTTCTGGAGCACGAGGTGAAGGCGGGCCGGATGGGCGAGGGGCTTTTGCCGCTGCAATCGGGCGTGGGGAACGTGGCCAACGCCGTGCTCGACGGGCTGCGGATGAGCCGTTTCGAGGGGATGCGCGCCTATACGGAAGTGTTGCAGGACGGGATGATGGACCTGTTAGACAGCGGCAAGCTGTTGAGTTGTTCGACGACGGCGCTATCGCTCAGTCCTGAGGGCGCCAAGCGGTTTTGGGACAACCTCGACGAATACCGCGACAAGGTGATCCTGCGCACGACCGAGATTTCCAATCACCCCGAGGTCATCCGGCGGCTGGGCGTCATCAGCATGAACGGGATGATCGAGGCGGATATCTACGGCAACATCAACTCGACACTGGTGATGGGCAGCCGGATCATGAACGGGATCGGCGGCAGCGGGGATTTCGCGCGCAACGCCTACCTGTCGTTCTTCGTCAGCCCCTCGACCGCGAAGGGCGGCAAAATCTCGACCATCGTGCCGCAGGCGAGCCACGTGGATCACATCACCCAGGACGTGCAGGTGATCGTGACCGAGCAGGGACTGGCGGACCTGAGGGGGCTTTCGCCCAAGAAGCGCGCCGAGGCGATCATCGCGAATTGCGCGCATCCCGACTACCGCGACGGCTTGCAAGATTACTACGATCGGGCGCGGGCCGGGGCCTATGGGTTGCAGACCCCGCAGCTTCCGTCCGAGAGCCTGAGCTGGCACCAGCGGTTCATCGAGACCGGGGACATGCGGCCGGGATGAACCGGATGGTCCAATTCGCACTGGCGCCGGGTCGGCGGGCAGGGTAGGCGGGCGCATGACCGATCACCTGCCCCCGTGCCCCGACTGCGCCTCGACCTTTACCTATGAGATGGACGCGCTGCTCGTCTGCCCCGAATGCGGCCACGAATGGACGCCCGAGGCCGAAGCGGTGGTGCGCGACAGCGTGGGCAACGTGCTGGCGGATGGCGACACCGTGACGGTCATCAAGGACTTGAAGGTAAAGGGGTCGTCCGCGGTCGTGAAGGTCGGGACAAAGGTGCGCGGCATCCGGCTGGTGGTGGGCGATCACGACATCGACTGCAAGATGCCGGGGATCGGGCAGATGGGCCTGAAGTCCGCCTTCGTGAAGAAGGTGTCAGACTGAGCGAGCGGAGCGGGCGGCGGGGCCGCCCGCGCGTCATGAGCTTCAAATCGCGCGCGATTTGAAGCGGTGAGGGGGCCAGCCCCCTAGGCTTCATTTGCCCGCAAATGAAGCCCACCCCCGAGGTTTCCGGAAACGAAGAAGAGACGGGTCAGTGGCGGGTCGTCTGCGTTTTGCGCCAAGCACCGGGGCTGGTGCCCATGCGGGTCGCGAAGAGGCGGCCGAAATGGGACGGGTCGCGAAAGCCCGCGTCGGCGGCAAGCGTCGCGATCGGCAGGTGAGCGCGCGCCGGATCGGCGAGCAGGCGGCGCGCTGTGGCGAGCCGGGTGTCGGTGAGCAGATCCGAGAACGTATCACCGGTCTGCGCGAGAGCGCGCTGGATCGCGCGGGGGGTGATCGCGGTGGCATCGGCACAGGCGGCGAGGTCGAAATCGGGGTCGCAGGCGCGGCGGCGCAGGGCGGTGAGGATGCGGGCGCGGTGCGTGGCGGCGCGGGTGGCCGGGGCAGCATCGTCCGGTGTCATCGCCTCGACGGTCAGGTCGAGCAGGATCGCTTGCAGCCGTTCGGCGCGCGCGGGCGCGCCTTGCGTGAGGGCCGCGAGCAGGGCGGCCGCGCTGTCCGCCGCCAGTGCGCCGAGAGCGGGGTTCAGCGACAGGGCCTTTGGCCGCCCGTCGAAGCGCGTGCGGCGCTCGGACAACCGGGCGTCCAGCGCCGGTTTCGGCACCATGAGCGAGGCGACGGCGAGGTCGGGGGCCTCGTCATGACGTAGCTCCATCGCCTCGGAGGTGAACAGACCGAGATCGCCGCGCTGGAGCGCGATTTCGCCACCGTTCTGACGGATCCGGCAGACGCCGGTGAGTTGCAGGTTGAGGTAATAGCATTCGGCGGGCGACGCGGCGAGCTCCCGCGCGCCCTTGGTCACCGTGTGGGAGGTGGCGCGGACATGGTTCAGAACGGCGCCGCCCACGTCGTGCGAGGCGATGGCGAAGCGGAAGCCCGCGTGCCGGTCGCGCCCCAGTTCGGCGGCGAGCGGCATGAAGGCCGCGCAGACCCCTTCGCGGTAATAAGCGAAGGCGTCGCGCGCGCCGACGTCGCGCCAGTCCCACCGGCGCGGTCCGTCGCCTGTGGCACAGGTTTCGTCGCGTGTGTCCATGGTCGTGGTTCCTCCTCCCACGTAGGGTCATGCTGCGCCGAACGGGGCTGCGACGCAAGCGCCGCCCGGATCATCAAGGGAGGACGATATGGCGGTTTATGTTTTGGTTCACGGGGCATGGCACACGGGCGATCTGCTGGAGCCGGTGGCGGCCCCGATCCGCGCGGCGGGGCACGAGGTGCATCTGCCGACGATCGCCGGGAACCTGCCCGGAGGGTCCAAGGACGTGGGGCTGGACGCGGCGATCGGGTCGATCGTGGCCTATCTCGACGAGCACGACCTGCGCGATGTCGTGCTTTTGGGTCACAGCTATGGCGGGATGGTCATCACCGGGGTGGCGGACCGGGTGCCGGAGCGGCTTCGGCGGCTGGTCTACTGGAACGCCTTCGTGCCGAACGACGGCGAATGCCTGAACGACATGGTGCCGCCGCATTACGTGGCGCTGTTCGATGGGGTGTCGCAGGCCAGCGCGGACAACACCGTGATGCTGCCCTTACCGATCTGGCGCGAAGCGTTCATCAACGATGCGGATCTCGCGCGGGCGGAAGAGACCTTCGCGATGCTGAACCCGCATCCCTATGCCACCTTCACCGACGCGATCTCGCTTTCGAAGAACCCGGCCGAGATGGAGATCGGCAAGTCCTACGTGCTCTGCGTCGAGGATACGGCGCTGCCGCATTCGATGCCGTGGCACCCGCGTCTGTCGGAAAAGCTGGGACTGTTCCGGCTGGTGACCACCGGCGGCTCGCACGAGGCCTGTTTCACCGATCCCGAGGGGCTGGCGGACGCGATCCTGCGGGCCGGGCGGGACTGATTCGAGCGGCGGGGGCGCGGGGGCCGGACCTCCCGCGCCCCCGCGATCCGAGTGGTCCGAAGGCGGTAGCCCGGTTTGGCGGGCCGGACGGCGTTGCAATTCCGGGGCCGGGGCGTGCAATGTTGGGGCGTTCCATCCGTGAAAGGAAACCCCATGCGGTATCGCCGGCTTGGCCACAGCGGCCTTTTCGTTTCCGAGCTGTGTCTCGGCACCATGACCTTCGGCGGGTCCAACGATATGTGGGGCCAGATCGGACAGCTCGGTCAGAACGAGGCCGATGCGCTGGTCAGGACCGCGCATGAAGCGGGGGTGAATTTCTATGACACCGCCAATGTCTATGCCGGGGGCCGGTCCGAAGAAATCCTCGGGCAGGCGATCCGCAGCCTCGGCGTGCCGCGCGAGGAGGTGGTGATCGCCACCAAGGTGCATGGCCAGATGGGCGAAGGGCCGAATGCGCGCGGGGCGTCGCGGGGCCATATCCTCGATCAGGTCAAGGCGAGCCTCGGACGGCTTCAGATGGACCATATCGACCTATACCAGCTGCATGGCGTCGATCCGGCGACCCCGGTCGAGGAGACGTTGGAGGCGCTGGATACGCTCGTGCGGCATGGGCATGTGCGCTATGTCGGCGTGTCGAATTGGGCGGCCTGGCAGATCGCGCAGGCCGTGGGGGTGGCCGAGGCGCGCAGGCTCGCGCCCATCGTGTCGCTTCAGGCCTATTACACGCTGGCTGGGCGCGATCTGGAGCGGGAAATCGTGCCCGCGCTTCAGGCGATGAACGTGGGGCTCATGGTGTGGAGCCCGCTGGCGGGCGGGTTCCTGTCGGGCAAGTTCAACCGGGACGGCAAGACGGCGGAGGGTCGGCGGGCCAGTTTCGACTTTCCCCCCATCGACAAGGACCGCGCCTATGACGCGATCGAGGTCATGCGCGGGATCGCCAAGGCCAAGGGCTGCACCGTCGCGCAGGTCGCGCTTGCGTGGCTGTTGCATCAGCCGGTGGTGACCAGCGTTCTGGTCGGGGCCAAGCGGGTGGAGCAATTGACTGACAACCTCGGCGCGGTGGATGTCGAGCTGAGCGCCGACGATCTGGATGCGCTGGGGAAGGTGACGGAGCTGCCGTTGGAATACCCGCACTGGATGATCGCGCAGCAGTCGGCCTATCGCCGGGGTCTGATCGAGGACGAATACCGATAGGCGGGATCGTGCCCGGCGGGGTGACCGAGCCGCGCGAAAGGCATCCCAGCCTTGATTTTCAGGCCCCCGGATGGGTATTCTTCGCGCCAAAGGGACAGTGACGAAGGTTTCTCCATGCGTGTGATCCGGTGGACGGGAACGGTGGCGTTGGTGGTCGCGGCGGCGACCGTTTCGGGATGCGCCAAGCGCAACACCACGTCTTTCAGCACGAAAGACCACGAATGCATGGCGCGCGCGATGTATTTCGAGTCGAACCGGTCGAGCCGGGACGGCATGGTGGCGGTCGGCAGCGTGGTGATGAACCGGGTCGCGTCCGACGCGTTTCCGAACGATGTCTGTGGCGTGGTCGGCCAGCGGGGCCAGTTCGCGCCGGGGGTGATGACCAAGAAGATGACCGAGGAAGCCTCGGTCGCGCGGGTGTCCGAGGCGGCCTCATCCGTGCTTGGCGGCGAACGGCACCCCAATGTCGCCAACGCCCGCTTCTTCCACGCGCAGTATTACCGCGCGAACTACAACAACATGCATTACGTCGCCTCGGCGGGCGGGAACGCGTTTTACGAAAAACGTGACCCATCGCTGGTGACGCAGCCCACGCCTCTCGCCAATGTCGAGGGGCTGACGGGCGGCGGCGAAACCTATGTCGCGATGAACGCCCCGCGTGAGCGCAAGGGCCTTCTGGGTCGCCTGTTCGGGCGGTAGGCGCGTTATCTCGGGCGGCAGGATCACGGACAATTCGGTCGAAGAGGACCAGTCGGGCGCTGCCGAGCGCCGGGCCGGGGGCGAATTCGTGCGCGGGGTCAGCGGATTTCGCCATGCCATCGGCGATGCGGCGTTTCCGGCCGAACCCGGTCGCTATCATCTGTTCGTCGCGCTCAACTGCCCATGGTGTCACCGGGTCGTGCTGGCGCGCAGCGTTCTGGGCCTGACCGGCGCGATCAGCATGGACGTGGCCTTTCCCAACCGGACCGAGGAGGATGATCCCGACGGCGGTGGCCTGTGGGAGTTCGCGCCGCGCCGGGTGGCGAGCCTGACGGGGGCGACGCTTCCGGAATGCACGGCCGAGACTGCGACCGGGCGGGGTCTGCGGCTGGCCAAGGACATCTACCGCGCCGAAGGGTCCGAGGAGCAGTCGCTGCCGCTGCTCTACGACAAGCGGGCGGGCCGGATCGTGAACAACGAGAGCGCCGAGATCCTGCGCATGTTGAACGCGCAGGCCGGGCCGCTCGGCGCATCGGATGCGCCGGACCTTTATCCCAAGGGTCTGGCGGATGAGATCGACGGGCTGAATGCCGACATATACGCCGCGATCAACAACGGGGCCTACAAGGCCGGGTTTTCGTCGGATCAGGCGGTCTATGCCGAGGCGTTCAGGGCTTATTTCGACATGCTGGCGACGCTCGACGCGCGGCTGTCGGACGGGCGCGCGTTCCTGACGGGCGATCGGTTCACCGAGGCCGATCTGCGGCTTTTCCCGACGCTGTTTCGGCACGATCCGGTCTATTACCTGCGGATGAAACTGAACGGTGCGCGCATCCTCGACTATCCGCATCTGTGGCGCTGGCTGTGCCGGGTTCACGCTCTTCCGGGCGTGGCCGAGGCCGGGTCGCTAACCCATTGCCGTCAGGGCTATTTCGGTCGCTCGTGGAACCGCACCGTGCCGCTTGGGCCGTTCGCGCCGATGCCCTATCCCGAGGCCTACGCGCACCCGGAGCTCGCGCGTTAACTGCGGGTGTCGAGGATGCGTCCGGGCATGATGAGGACCAGCGCGATGGCGAGGATCTTGAGCGCACAGGGCAAAAGCGCGTAGCTCATATTGAGCGCGGCGAGCGCGTCGGCGCTGTTCGTCTCACCCGGCTCGTAGCCCGCGCTTTGCAGGAACGGCAGAACGACCCCGGCGGCGATGGCGAGCGTGGCCTTGGTCGAGAAGTTCCACAGCCCGAACGCCTGACCCGCCTGCCGCCCCGCGCGTTGCAGGTTGGCGGCGAAGAGCGCGGACAGGATCACCATGTCCGCGCCCAGCGCGACACCGGAGGCCAGACAGATGAGCGCGAAGGCCGCCGTCGCGCCTTCGGGCAACAGGAACGCGCCGATGAAACTGACGATGGCCAGCGTCATGGACACGGGCAGCACCCGGCGCGCGCCGAGGCGTTGCGTGATGCGGCTCCAGAACGGGGCGCTGACACCTGCGGCCACGAAGAAGAGGATGAGGAAAGGGCCGGCCATGGCGGGCAGCGCCAGCCGATCCTCGACGAAGAACAGGAACAGGGTCGAAGTGACGGCGACCGGCAGGTTGTTGACGAAGGCGAGCGCGAGGAGCCAGCCTGCGCCCGACCCGATGATACCGGACCAGTCGAGGCGCATGCTTTTTGGTTGTGCCTTGGCCCAAAGCGGGGCCGAGACGAGAAGGGCGGCGAGGGCGAGGAGCGCGATGGCGATGCCGAAGGGAGCATAGCCCTGATCGGCGTCCGAGAACCCGGCAAGCAGCGTCGGGCCCGCCGCGCCGAGCGTGACGCCGATCAGCACCCCCATTTCGCGCACGCCCGACAGGTTGAGTTGCTCGTTCGGGGTGGCGTTCGCGGCGAAGGTCGCGCTCTGGCCGTAAAGCAGGATGGTGCCGAGGCTGTAGCCGGTGAAGGTGACGAGCAGCCCGACGACCAGCCAAAGCGCCACGGGGCCGATGGGCGCGATGGCGAAGACCATGAGGCTGCCGACCGAAAGGGCGATCAGCCCCGCGCTCGCCAGCCGTGCGATGCGGTGCGAATAGCGGTCGGTCATCCAGCCCAGAAGCGGGTCTTGCAGGAAGTCGACCATGCGGATCGCAAGCAGGATGGTGCCGACCTGCCCGAGGGTCAGGCCCAGGCGCGACGCCGCGAAGCTGGGCAGATGGATGTAGATCGGGATCGACGCCGTGGCGAGCGCCATGGCCAGAAAACCGACGCGCCAGTAATCGCGGGTGGGGGAGAGGGTGCGGGCCAAGGATCTGCTCTCGTCGTTGCGTGTAGCTGTTACGGTGAACCGCCGGGGATGGATCGGTCGGGCGGCGCGGCCCGCGCGTGGTCCGAAACCGGGTCAATTTCATTATTGACCCAAAATTGGTTACATTGCAGAATTGACCCAATTATGGAAAACGACGCCGACATATATGCCGTGGTGATGGGCGATCTGGTGCGCAGCGAAGCCGCGCCCGCACCGGAGGCGCTTCACGCCGCCTTCAACGCGGCCGTCGAGGCCGCGAATGCGCGGGCCGCGGACGCCATCGTTTCGCCTCTGACCATCACGCTTGGGGACGAGTTTCAGGGGCTGCTCGGGTCGCTGGCCGAAGCCGCGCGGCTAGCGCGCCACCTGCGCATCACGCTCATGGCCAAGGGGATCGACTGCCGTTTCGTCATCGGGCAAGCGCGGATCGAGACTCCGGTGAACCGCGAAAAGGCGTGGAACATGATGGGGCCGGGGCTGGCACGGGCGCGCGAGACACTGGACGAGAAGAAACCGGGGCTGACCTATCGCTTCACCCTGATGGAGGACGCGATGACCGAACGGTTGCTGGAGGCCATCGGTGCGGGCCTTGCCGTCATCGAACGCGACTGGACAGACCGGCAACGCGAAGACATCGAGGCGCTGCTCGACGGGCAAACGGTCGAGGAAATCGCCGGGCGGCGTGGCGTGACGGTGCATTCGGTCTATAAGGTGCGCAGCGCGGGCGACTATGACGCCTACACGATGCAATGGGCGGCGGTCGAGGCCGCGCTGGACGCCATCGACGGGGAGGGCACGGCATGATCGACATCCTGCACGGGGCGGCCTATTCGCTCGTCGCGCTGGTCTTGTTGAGCTGGGGCGGAAACCTTGCCTGTCGCTTGCTTCTGAGATTGACGGGGCTGAAACCCGTGGCGGCGGACGCGCCCGCGACACCGGAGGGCGAGGCCGACACGGCCCGCGCAGGCCGGGTGATCGGGTCGCTCGAACGGCTCATCATGGCGGGCGGCGTGCTGATCCAGCGGTGGGAAATCCTCGCCGCCGTGATCGCGCTGAAATCCGTGTCGCGGTTCAAGGAACTGAACGACAAGACCTTCGCGGAATACTTCCTCGTCGGCTCGCTGTGCAGCCTGTTCTGGACGATCCTCGTCGCGGTGGCATGGCTCGGCTACGACGCCACGCTGGGTGTCGGACTGCGCGCGAAGCTTTTGATCTTGCTCGGAATTTCGGCGGGCTAGGCCGGGGTCACAGCCCCAGCTTGGCCGCCACGATCTCGTTCACCGCCTTGGGGTTGGCCTTGCCGCCCGTGGCTTTCATCACCTGACCCACGAACCAGCCTGCGAGTTTCGGGTTCTGCTTGGCCTTTTCGACCTGATCGGGGTTGGCCGCGATCACCTCGTCCACCGCCGTTTCGATGGCGCCGGTGTCGGTGACCTGCTTCATGCCTTCGGTTTCCACGATCTCTTCCGGGTCGCGATCCTGCGTGTAGGCGATCTCGAACACGTCCTTGCCGATCTTGCCGGAAATGTCGCCCTTCTTGATGAGCGCGACGATCTGGCCAAGGCGGGCCGGGCTGATCGGGCTGTCGGCGATGTCGCGGTCGTCTTTCTTCAGGCGGCCGAATAACTCGTTGATGACCCAGTTGGCCGCGCCCTTGCCGTCACCGGCGGTCGCGACGACCTCTTCGAAGAAGCTTGCGTTGGTGGTGTCCGCCGTCAGCACGCCCGCATCGTATTCGGACAGGCCGAAGTCCTTGACGAACCGCGCCTTTTTCTCGTCCGGCAGCTCGGGAAGCGTGGCTTTGATCCCGTCGACCCAGGCCTGTTCGATCTCGAGCGGCAGAAGGTCGGGGCAGGGGAAGTAGCGGTAATCATGCGCCTCTTCCTTGGACCGCATGGAGCGGGTTTCGTTCTTGTCGGGATCGTACAGCCGGGTTTCCTGCACGACCTCGCCCCCGTCCTCGACAATGGCGATCTGGCGGCGCGCCTCATAGTCGATGGCGGCCTGAATGAAGCGCATGGAGTTCATGTTCTTGATCTCGCAGCGCGTGCCGAGATGGCTGAAGTCCTGCGTTTCCATGTATTTTTCATATTGACCGGGGCGGCAGACCGACACGTTCACGTCGGCCCGCAGATTGCCGTTCTGCATGTTGCCGTCGCAGGTGCCCAAGTAGCGCAAGATCTGGCGCAGCTTGGTGACATAGGCCGCCGCCTCTTCCGGGCCGCGGATGTCGGGGCGGCTGACGATCTCCATCAGCGCGACGCCGGTGCGGTTCAGGTCCACGAAGGACATCGAGGGGTCCATGTCGTGAATCGACTTGCCCGCGTCCTGTTCCAGATGGATGCGCTCGATGCGCACGCGGCGGGCGATGCCCGGCCCCATGTCCACGATGATTTCGCCCTCGCCCACGATCGGGTGGTAAAGCTGCGAAATCTGGTAGCCCTGCGGCAGGTCGGGGTAGAAGTAGTTCTTGCGGTCGAAAGCGGAGAACAGGTTGATTTCGGCCTTAAGGCCCAGACCCGTGCGCACCGCCTGTTCGACGCAGAACTCGTTGATGACCGGCAGCATACCCGGCATGGCGGCATCAACGAAGGCGACGTTTGCGTTGGGTTCCGCGCCGAATTGCGTGGAGGCGCCCGAGAACAGCTTGGCCTTGGACGACACCTGCGCGTGCACCTCCATCCCGATGACGAGTTCCCAGTCCTCGCGCGCACCGGCGATGACGGTGGGTTTCGGGGTCTCGAAGGCAAGATGGTCGAGCATTGCAGGCTCCTAAATCGGTCTATCGACGCCTTCTAGGACAGGGGCGGGGCGGAGACAAGTTCGGCTTGCCGCAGCGCCGGTAAAGGGGGGCCGCGCGCGCCGGGACTCGGAGAGAATCGGGGGTCTGCGCGGTTCGCCGCGCTCGCGCAAAGGTAAACCGTCCGTGAAATCGAAGGGGTCAGTTTAGGGGTCGATTGTGGCGAAATCCCCATATCTGGGGGTCTTCCACAAGTGGAGCGGCGGGATTCTGCCCATTTCCCGTGCAGTCATGGAACCCGGATTGCTGGAACCGCCCAAATCGCGTTTCTCGCGGGAGCCGAAACAATGGACGGAAAGTTACATGGGACTGAAGACCGTACTCATGGGAGGGCTGGCCGCACTCGCACTCACGGGTTGCGCCGAAATGAACATCGAAGAAGTGTTCTCGTCGAAGAGCAACGCCGATGTCGAACTGACGATGCGCTGGGACCATTCGCCGAATGGTGCTGCGTGGACCGCGACCACCATGAATGCGTTGGAGAGCCATGGCACCAACCTGACCGCGATCATTCCGGGTGACATCGACACCTGGTGCCCCGGATACCGCACCGCGAACCTGGACGGACGCAAGGCGTTCTGGACCGGGCTTCTGTCGACGCTGGCCAAGCATGAAAGCACCTGGCGCCAGTCCGCCGTCGGTGGCGGCGGCCGCTGGTTCGGTCTGGTGCAGATCGCACCGTCGACCGCGCGGCTCTACGGCTGCGAGGCCCGGTCGGGCGAGGCGCTGAAGGACGGCAATCTGAACCTGTCCTGTGCCGTGCGTATCATGAACAAGACCGTGGCCCGCGACGGTGTGGTGAGCGCCGGTATGCGCGGCGTGGCCGCCGACTGGGGCCCGTTCCACACCCGCGTGAAACGCGAAGACATGATCAACTGGACCCGCGCTCAGAACTATTGCGCGAGCTGATCCCCGAATAATCGGGCAGTGAAGTCGGGCGCTCACCTGAAACGGGTGGGCGCCCTTTTCGTTCGGACGGCTGCCTGCAGGCGTTTCGACCGTCCGCGCTGCCCCGGAAGTGATCCATATCGCGCGCCCCGCGCGTATGCTCCGCAGAACACTCAAATATGTGGAGGACATATGCGTTTCGTTTCACTCACACTCGCCGCCGCCATGCTGGCCGCGCCCGCCGTTGCCGAAGATGTCGAATACACGGTCGATGGTGAGACCTTCACGGGCTATTTCGCCGCCGCCGATGCGCCCAAGGGCCTCGTCCTGATCGTCCACGATTGGGACGGCATGACCGATTACGAACGGCAGCGCGCCGACATGCTGGCCGAGATGGGCTACGACGCCTTCGCGCTGGATATGTTCGGCAACGACACCCCGACCGAGACGATGGATCACCGCATCGCGGCCACGGGCGCGCTGTATCAGGACCGCGACCGGATGCGCAGCTTGATCGAGGCGGGCGTGGCGCAGGCCCGCGCGCAGTCGGACGCGCAGGGCATGGTCGTCGCCGGCTACTGCTTCGGCGGGGCCGTGACGCTTGAAATGGCGCGCAGCGACATGGCGGACATGGCGAACGGGTTCGCGACGTTCCACGGCGGTCTCGGCACGCCTGAGGGCCAGTCGTGGGATGGCGACGAGCCGCCGATCATGGTGTTCCACGGTGGCGCCGATACGTCGATCACGATGGAGGACGTCGCGGGCTTCGCGACCGAGATGGAGGCCGCGGGCAACACCTATACGATCGAGGTCTACTCGAACGCGCCGCACGCCTTCACCGTCTTCGGCTCCGACCGCTATCAGGAACGCGCCGACACGGCGTCGTGGGAGGCGTTCAAGGGTTTCCTGTCCGAAAGCGTTTCGGGCTGACAAGGCACGCCTCGTCGCGTTGCGAAGTGCACGGCCACCCCGACGGGTGGTCGTGCATTTTCATGTTCAGCCGCCGCGTAGCGCCGTGACGCGGGCGAACAGGTCGTCGACATAGGGATCGGACACGTTCAGCGCCGACAAATGCGCGTGCATGTTGTCGAGATAGGCGAAGTTGGTGCCCAGAAGACCCTCGGCGACGGCGATCATGCGGGCCTGCTCGTCCAGCGGGATACCGGGGCGGATATTCTCTGCCGCGTGGTCGGCGACGAACGACAGGGCCTCGACCGGGCCGTGATCGGTGGACATCTTCGACCATGTCGGCACGTAGCCCTCCGCGATCATCTCGCGCCGGAACAGCACGAAGGTCTCGTGCTCGATCCGGTCACGTTCGATCCGAAAGACCAGCCCGTCGCAGCCCGCGCCCGCATCGATGCCCAGCATCAGGCCGGGTTGTTGGGGCGAGCCGCGCCCGCCGTCATCCCACATGCAGAAGGTGCGCGCGAAGTCAGGCGCATGGGCGCGGCGCACTTCGGCAAAGATCATCGCGGGGTCCCACATCAGCGAGCCGTAGGCGAAGACCCAGATGTCGTCGTCCAGATGCCCCTCAAGCACCGCCCGACGGTTCGCTTCGCGCAGGTCATCGGGCGTGCGCCAGTCGGGGTCGCCGCCCGTGGCCAGAACGTGCCTGTGGATCTCGTCCACGTCGAGGTCGCGAAAGAACGACTCCTCCGCCGGACGGATCTGGTCGCGCAGACCGGGGTGGTGACGGAACGGGTCGGTCATGGGCCGGGAAGCTCCCCGAACCCGGCGGTGCTGCCGTCGGGATTGACCAGCGTCAGGCGGCCCGGATCGCCCCAGAGCGCGGCGGCATGGCAGAACAGCGAATGCCCCCCGACGATGTGCGTCGCGCGCCCGAGGATCGTCAGATCGACCAGCAACCGGGTCAGCCGGGCCGCGCGCACGTCGTCGTTTTCGCTTTCGCTCAGAAATTCGCGATGCGCGCGGTCGGGCAGGTCGTCGGGCGACAGGGCCGTGCCGCCTGTCAGGTCGGCCAGCTTTTGCGCGGTCTCGAAATTGTCGCTCAGACAGACCGTCTGGCCGATCCCGGCGGCGCTGGCCCGGTCGCGGGCGAGCGCGGCCACCGTTTCGAGGTAGGTGCCGAAGGCCGCGTCGGTCCCTTCGGTGCGCCCGTGCAGATGCTCGCCATTGCCGTGGCGCAGGTGCACGGCGACATAGGCGTCGTGCGGCACGGCGGCTTTGGCGAGTTCGACGATGCGCGGATGCGGGGCGAAGATCGGCGCGATGCTGGGCAGGGACCGGGTCGGTTCCCGCTCCGGCACGACCGAGTCCACATAAAGAAGGGCATAGGGGGCGAGCGCCCTTGGCGTCATCGCGTCATCGTCCCATCGGTCGATGAAATCCGCCGTCTTGAGGTCCGGAAACTCGCGCCCGGGGCGCTGGATCGCGTCCTTGCGCCCGACGATGGCGGCGGAGGCCGGCGGGTGCGCGTCACCAGCCAGGGCCGCGTGAATTGGCGCATGGCCGAGCGAAACGTCGAAATCGTCGGACCAGGCCGGGACGAGGTAATTCGAGAAAAAGTCGGCCCCGTCGTCGCCCTTGTCGAACACGGTTCCCTTCGCCGTCACGATAAAGCGCGCGCCGTTCTGCCGGGCGAGCGCGCCGTAGACCGCCGACGAAAACAGCAGATGCCCGATCCCGACCGCCGAGACGGGCCGGTAGATGACCACCTTGTCCGGTTTGTCCGGCTGTGCGGTCCGGCCGAACAGGGACCGGAGCATCCGCATCGCGTCAGGCCCCCCGGATCCGGCTTATCATCTCGGTCGTGTCCCGGCTGAGGCCGGGCGTGGCGAGAATACGGTCGAGCTGATCCGCGATCAGGCTCTGGCGGTCGCCATCGTACCGTTTCCATGTCTCGAACGCGCCAGACATGCGGGCGGTGATCTGCGGATTGATCGGATCGAGCTTGATGAGCCAGTCGGCGAGCAGGCGGTAGCCCGACCCGTCCTTTTGGTGAAAGCCCGCCGGATGACCCGCGAAGGCACCGAAGACCGAGCGGAAGCGGTTCGGGTTCTTCATGGTGAAGGCCGGGTCTTGCGTCAGTCTCGTCACGGTCTCTGCCGCCTTGTCGGGGTCGGCATGGGCCACCTGAAGCATGAACCACTTGTCCATGACGAGCGCGTCGTCCTGCCACTTGTCGCGGAACGTGGCCAGCGCCGCGTCGGCCTTGCCCGCATTCAGGAGGCAGGCCAGTGCGCCCAGCGAAAGGGTCATGTTGTCGGCCCGGTCGAACAGCGCCTGTGCCGCTTTGCTGCCGTCGAGGCGGGTGAGCATTTGCAGGATGCCATGCCCCAGCGCCCGCTTGCCCGCCTGTTCATGGGTCGGTGCGAAAGGTTCGGTCACCGTCATTTCCGACAAGAGCCGGGGCAGCATGTCCTGAAAATATTCGGCGCGCGATTGCTTGAGCGTTTCGGTCGCGTCGTGGATCACGTCCGGGTCCGGGGTGACGCCGGAATCGAACAACGTCTGCGCCATGTCGTCCGCGCTCGGAATGGCGAGGGCGAGGGCGCGGAAGTCGGGGTCGGTGTGATCCTCGCGCAGGACCGAGGCGAGGGCGTCGAAATAGATCGCCTGCGGTGCCTCCTTGCCGGTGATGAGGGCCGTGAGCACTTCCTTGGCGAGCGAACGTCCCGCTTCCCACCGGTTGAACTCGTCCGTGTCGTTGGCGAGCAGGAAGGCGCGTTCCTGCGCGCTCGTCTCGCGCTCGAGGATCACGGGGGCCGAGAAGCCGCGCAGGATCGAGGGAACGGGTTTGGCGGCGAGACCCTCGAAGGTGAAGGTCTGGGTGCCTTCGGTCATCTCAAGCACCTGCGTCCCGACCACTTCGTCCCCGTTCGGGCCGATGAGACCGACCGCGATGGGGATGACGAAGGGTTCCTTCACCTCCTGACCGGGTGTGGGCGGGGTCGTTTGCGTGAAGGTCAGTTGATAGGTGCCGTCGTTCCAATCCTCGCTCACCCGCAGACGCGGCGTGCCCGCCTGCTTGTACCAGCGTTTGAACTGGCCGAGATCGCGCCCGGTCGCATCCTGAAACACCGTGAGCCAGTCGTCGATGGTGCAGGCCTGCCCATCGTGGCGGTCGAAATAGAGGTCGAGCGCCTTTTTGTAGCCTTCGTCGCCCACGAGCGTCTTGAGCATCCGAATGACCTCGGCGCCCTTTTCGTAGATCGTCGAGGTGTAGAAGTTGTTGATTTCGACGAAGCTGTCGGGCTGGACCTGATGGGCGAGCGGCCCGTTGTCCTCACGGAATTGCCGCCCGCGCAGAGACAGCACGTCGGAGATCCGGCAGACGGACGGGGACCGCATGTCGGCCGAGAAGGATTGATCCCGGAACACCGTCAGCCCTTCTTTCAGCGAGAGCTGGAACCAGTCGCGGCAGGTGATGCGGTTGCCGGTCCAGTTGTGGAAATATTCATGCGCGATGATCGCCTCGATCCGCTCGAAATTCGCGTCGGTCGAGGTTTCGGGCGAACAGAGCACGGCGGAGGTGTTGAAGATGTTCAGCCCCTTGTTCTCCATCGCGCCCATGTTGAAATCGCTGACGGCGACGATCTGGAAAATGTCGAGGTCGTATTCGCGGCCATAGACATCCTCGTCCCACTTCATCGACTTCTTGAGCGCCTCCATCCCGAAGGCCGTCTTGCCCTCATCCCCCGGACGAACCCAGAGCTTCAGGTCAACGTGCTTGCCGGACATGGTGGTGAAGCTGTCCTCACGCGCGACCAGATCGCCTGCGACCAGCGCGAAGAGATAGGCGGGCTTGGGCCACGGATCGGTCCATTCGGTCCAGCCGTCGCCGGACCCGGTGGGGTTGCCGTTCGACAGCATCACCGGCTCGTCGCCCTCGATGCGCACCTTGAACGGGGCCATGACGTCGGGACGGTCGGGATACCACGTGATCTTGCGGAACCCCTCGGCCTCGCACTGGGTGCAATACATGCCGTTGGACATGTAAAGCCCCTCGAGCGCGGTGTTGGCGGCGGGGGCGATTTCGACCTCGGCCTCCCACACGAAGGGCGCGTCCGGCACGTCGACCTCGATGCCGCCCTCGACCTCGCGCGGCGTCACCGGGGCTCCGTCGATGCTTGAACTTATAGGCGTAAGCTCCTCGCCATGCAGGAAAAACCGCTTCGACACCGCGTCCGGGTTGGGGCGGAACGCGATGCGGGAGATCACGCGGGTGGCGTTCGGGGACAGCCGGAACGTCAGGTCGACCTGATCCACCAGATAGGTCGGCGGGGTGTAGTCGGTCAGGTAGATCGTCTGCGGGCTCGCGTCTTTCATGGCTCACCTTTTCGGGAGGATTTGAACAGTTTGCGTCGGGGCGACGTTAGTCCCCCAAGAGGCGGGTCACAACCACGTGCCGCCATGAGCCCATTGTCCCGGAGGACAAGACCATGCCGATGCAAAGTGTCAGACCGGAAAGCGATGCACCGCATAGCCCGGCGGACCGCCTCAAACCCATGCTCTACGCAAGTGCGCTCGTGCTCGGTGGAGCGGTCGCGACCTATGCCTGGCTCGAAGCCAGCGACACCGATCTGATCGTGTTGCCGGAGGAAAGCCTGAACGCCGGGACGCGGTCCCTTACCCCCTAGGCCGCTTGCACGATCAGAGCGTTAACCAGTGCGCGGACAGGTCCGCCGGACAAGGGCCGTGAGGGACGCTGGCCGCCTTACCAGAAATAATGGAGAACTTCAGATGTCTGCACCCGATACCAGCCTCGAACGCGAAGAACGCCGCCACGCGCCGGCCCTTGTCGGCATCGCGTTGGCGGTTCTGATCGGTCTCATCATGGGGGCCGCGATCACTTACGCGACCATCGACCGCGCCGATGCGCCCGCGGCGGCGAGCGAGGAGACGACCGACGCGACGGGCACGCCCGTGGAATAACGGGCGCAGCACGCAAACGACCTGTCGCCCCGGCCCGAGGCTTCCCCTTGGCCGGGGCGACGCCTTTTTTTCAAGCCTTTTCCGACCGCTTGTTGCCTATAGGAAACTTTTTTCCTATTGGTGGCAAAGGGCTATGGCCCAACCCCGAACTCAATTCGTCAGGAGGCGCCATGGAACGGCGGGTGCAGCAATTCGGTCTGAAAATCGCACCGGAAATCGCGTTGTTCGTCGAGGCGCGGGCCTTGCCGGGCACCGGGGTCAAGGTCGACGACTTCTGGCGCGGATTCGCCAAGATCGTCGAGGATCTGACGCCGAAGAACCGGGCGCTTCTGGACAAGCGGGAACAGCTTCAGGGCAAAATCGACGCGTGGCACGTTACCCACAGGGGTGAAGCCTTCGATCCGCAGGCCTACCGCGCCTTTCTGGAAGAGATCGGCTATCTGCTGCCTGAAGGCGATGATTTCCGGGTCGAAACCGCCAATGTGGACCCCGAGATCGCGACGATCGCCGGGCCGCAGCTCGTGGTGCCGATCACCAATGCGCGCTATGCCCTGAACGCGGCCAATGCGCGCTGGGGGTCGCTTTACGACGCGCTTTACGGCACCGACGCGCTGGGCGACCTGCCCACGGGCAAGGGGTATGACCCCGAACGCGGCGCACGGGTGATCGCATGGGTCAAGGCGCATCTCGACGATGTGGCGCCGCTCGCGGGCGGATCGTGGGCCGATGTCACGTCGCTCGAAGTGAAGAACCGGATGCTTCTCGTGAACGGTGCCATGGGCGAGACCGGCTTGGCCGACCCGGCCCAGTTCGTCGGATATTCGAGCGAGCTGTGCGACCTTCAGGTGATCCTGCGCGTGAACGGGATGCATCTGGAAATCCTCGTCGATCCGACGTCGGACGTGGGCAAGCAGGACCCGGCTGGGATTTCCGACATCTGGCTGGAAAGCGCCATGTCCGCGATCATGGATTGCGAGGACTCGGTCGCCTGCGTCGATGCCGAGGACAAGGCGCTGGCCTATGACAACTGGCTGGGCCTGATGAAAGGCACGCTGAAGGAGGAGGTCACCAAGGGCGGCGAAACCTTCACTCGGGCGCTCAACCCCGACAGCAGCTACACCACGCCCGATGGGGGAACGCTGAAGCTGAAGGGCCGGGCGCTGATGCTCGTGCGCAACGTCGGCCACCTGATGACGAACCCGGCCATTCTGGACGCGAACGGGGACGAGATTTTCGAGGGCATCATGGACGCCATGATGACGACCCTCGCCTCGATGCACGATCTGGAGCGCAAGGCGAATTCGTCCCACGGATCGTTCTACGTGGTGAAGCCCAAGATGCATGGGCCGGAAGAGGTGGCTTTCGCGGACGAACTGTTCACCCGCGTCGAAGAGGTGCTCGGCCTGCCGCGATACACCGTGAAGCTCGGCATCATGGACGAGGAACGGCGCACGAGCGTGAACCTCAAAGCCTGTATCCGCGCCGCGAAACACCGCGTGGCCTTCATCAACACCGGCTTTCTCGACCGGACCGGGGACGAAATCCACACCGCGATGGAAGCGGGGCCGATGATCCGCAAGGGCGAGATGAAGAACACCGACTGGATCCGGGCCTATGAGGAACGCAACGTCGATATCGGGCTGGCCTGCGGGTTGAAGGGCAAGGCGCAGATCGGCAAGGGCATGTGGGCCATGCCGGACCGGATGGCGGACATGCTGGAGGCCAAGATCGGCCATCCGAAAGCGGGCGCCAACTGCGCCTGGGTGCCGTCGCCCACCGCCGCGACCCTGCACGCCACGCATTACCACAAGGTGAACGTGGCCGCCGTGCAGGACGAGATCGCGGCGGGCGGCGCGCGCGGCACGCTGGACGAGCTGCTGACCATTCCGGTGGCCGACGGTCAGAATTGGTCGGACGAGGACATTCGCGAAGAGATCGAGAACAACGCGCAGGGCATTTTGGGCTACGTGGTGCGATGGATCGATCAGGGTGTCGGCTGCTCCAAGGTGCCCGATATTCACGACGTCGGCCTGATGGAGGACCGTGCGACCTGCCGGATCTCGTCGCAGGCGTTGGCGAACTGGCTGCATCACGGCGTGGTCAGTCAGGGCGAAGTGATGTCGGCGATGCGCAAGATGGCCGGTGTCGTGGATCGTCAGAACGCGGGCGATCCGCTTTATCGCCCGATGGCGCCGGATTTCGACGGGATCGCGTTTCAGGCGGCCTGCGACCTCGTCTTCAAGGGGCGCATCCAGCCCTCCGGCTATACCGAGCCGGTGCTGCACCGCAGACGGCGGGAGTTGAAGGCGTCGCTGACCGGCTGAGGCGATCTGGCGGAGTGCGAGGCGCAGGCGCCTCGCACGCTTTGCAAGCCGCGCCTGAGGGCGCGGCGGTCGGGGGCGCTGCCCCCAAGGTCATGTTTGCCGGGCAAACATGACCACCCCCGAGGTGTTTGGAGACCAGAGAAGGACCGGGTCAGCCCGCGTAGTCGGCGTCGCTGACATGTTCGAGCCAGGTCACGGCACTCCCTCCGACGGTTTCCTGAACCGCGATATGGCTCATCCCCGTGTCGGGTCCGGCGCCGTGCCAGTGCTTTTCCCCCGCCTCGAAGCGGACGACATCGCCGGGGCGGATGATTTCCACGGGACCGCCCGCGCGCTGGGCGCGCCCGACACCTTGCGTGACGACGATGGTCTGGCCCGCCGGGTGGGTGTGCCACGCGGTGCGCGCGCCCGGTTCGAAAGTGACCAGTGTGCCGCCGGCGCGGCCCGGGTCTTCGGCGGTGAAGAGCGGGTCCATGCGCACGCGGCCGGTAAACCAGTCGGCGGGACCGATGCGGGACGGGGTTTCGCCTGCGCGGGTGATTTTCATGGGGGCCTCCGTTGCGTTCGCGAGGAGCGTGCCGCGCCGCGCGCCGGCAGGCAACCGCCGTCCTACGTGTTTTTGCGGAGTTGCGGTTCGCGCCGCCGCGCAGGACTGTGTCGCCACATCAGGAGGAGAGACGCCATGACCCAGATCCCGACCATCACCGAGGCGCGCCGCGTGGCGAGCGACCGTTTGGAGACCCGCGTGCTCCTCGCCGGGCCCGAGGATGGCGTGCCGGTGATCTTCGTGCACGGGAACCTGTCGGCGGCGACATGGTGGGAAGAGACCATGCTGCGTCTGCCCGAGGGCTACCGCGCCATCGCCCCGGACCTGCGGGCCTATGGCGAGGCGGACCCGGCGGCCAAGGTGGATGCGACGCGGGGGATGCGCGATTTCGCGGACGATCTCGCGGCGCTGATGGATGCGCTCGGGGTGACGGGCGCGCATATGGTGGGGCATAGCCTGGGTGGTGCGGTGCTCTGGCAGATGCTGGCCGATCATCCGGGGCGCGTGCTGTCGCTCACCCAGGTCTGCCCTGGCGCACCGGAGGGCTTCGGCGGCTGCAAGCTGGACGGCACACCCTGTTTCCCCGACAACGCAGGCTCGGGCGGCGGGGCGGTGAACCCGGACCTGATCGCGCTGATGAAGGCGCAGGACCGGGGCGACGAGACGCCGAACCACATGCGCAACGTGCTCAACGCCTTCGTGTGGAAGCCGCCTTTCGTGCCGGAGCGGATCGAGGACATCCTCACCTCGGCACTGGCGCAGCATGTGGGCGAGGCCGACTATCCGGGCGACATGGTGACGTCCGACAACTGGCCGGGCGTCGCGCCGGGCAAGCTGGGGCCGATCAACGCGCTGGCCCCGATCCATCAGGCCGATCCGCTGGGCTTCACCAAGTCGGGGGCGACGGTGCCGATCCTGTGGCTGAGGGGCGCGGACGATCAGGTGGTCGCGGACGGGTCGCTCTTCGATCTCGGCACGCTGGGCAGCGTCGGCGCGGTGCCGGGCTGGCCGGGGGCCGACGTGTTCCCGCCGCAGCCGATGATCGCGCAGACCGAGGCGGCGCTCGCGGCCTATGAGGCGGGCGGCGGTCGGGTGGAGCGTGTCGTGCTCGCGGATTGCGGGCATTCGCCCTATCTCGAACAGCCTGCGGCCTTCGATGCGGCGTTCCACGACTTCCTCGCCAGCATGTGACGCAGGTGGCGTGCACAGCCGCTCTGCGGCGGCGCGGCGATCCGCCTCTTTTCCTGCTGGGTCCAAAAGGCTAGGTTTGCATCAAACGCGAACAGGACCAACATGACCCGGCCCAAGATCGGCATCATCGGCAACCAAGGCCTTTTGAACGAGAGCTTCCCCATTCACCTTGGGGGGATCATGAATTCGACGGCGGTGGCCGAGGTTTCGGGGGGCATACCGCTCCTCATCCCGGCCGATCCGGCGCTGGTCAGCGTCGAGGAATTGCTGGAGACCTTCGACGGCTTCCTGCTGACCGGCGGGCGTCCGAACGTGCACCCGGAGGAATACGGCGAGGAAGAGACCGCCGCGCATGGCGCGTTCGACCGCAATCGCGATGCGATCACCCTGCCGCTCGTGCGGGCCTGCGTCGAGGCGGGGCAGCCGTTTCTGGGTGTCTGTCGCGGGTTTCAGGAGGTCAACGTGGCCATGGGTGGCTCGCTCTACCCGGAGATCCGCGATCTTCCGGGCCGGATGAACCACCGGATGCCCCCGGACGGCACGCTGGAAGAGAAGTTCGCGATCCGCCATGCCGTCACCTTCACCGAGGGCGGTGTGTTTCATCAGTTGATGGGTGCGGCGAAGGTCATGACGAACACGCTGCACGGGCAGGGCATCAAGACGCCCGGCGCGCGGGTGGTGATCGACGGCCATGCCGACGACGGCACGCCGGAAGCGATCTACATCAAGGATGCGCCCGGCTTCACGCTCGCCGTGCAATGGCACCCGGAATACAACGCGGCCAACGATCCGGTCTCGCGCCCGCTGTTCGAGGCGTTCGGCGTGGCCGCGCGCGCCTGGGCGGATGGCAAGCGGCCGCAGCCGGTGCTGAAAGCGGTCTGACGCGGGACCAGGGCTTTTCGTTTCGTGATCTTGATCCGGCATTCGCACGCGCTGCGGCGCGCGGGCAACCGATTTTGACGGCGGGCGTGTTGCCTAGGCCGCCAGAAGCCGCGCCTCGAAGCGTTTGAGAACGCGGCGCGCGGTCTTGCCGTAAACCGCCGGATCGGCGCGCAGGTCGGGGAAGAGGGTCAGAAGCTCCTCGCGCGCCTCGGCGGCGAGGGCGTCCAGACCCAGCGCGCCGGGGTGGAAGCTTTCGGACGGGGCGCCGTTGCCCCAGAGCACCTCGTGCCTGTCCAGCATGATGTGGAAATAGGTGACCGTGGGCACCTCGACCTGCCGGATCAGGCGCTGGTCGACAAGGTGTTTGGCGGGAACCATGACTTCCGGCGTGTCGAAATAGAGGTTCGCGCGGCTGCCGGAATACACCATGCGATGCTGGGGGGAGACCATCAGGGGCGCGACGTTGCCGAAGGCGCCGCGTTCGAAGCGGATCGGGGCGAAGGTACCGGTGCCGGGCACCGTGCGGAGCCCGATCCAGCGGATCGGCTGCGGGCCGCGATCGCGGGTCAGGACCAGATCGCCGGGTCTGAGGTGCTCGACCGGGCAGGGGCCGGAGGGCGTGTCGATGGCGGTGCCGCCGGTGAAGCAGATGATGAGGTTCTCGATGTTCGAGAAGGTCACGGTGGTGCCGTCGGACAGCGTGGCCGAGCCGCTTTCCGCGTCGGTGTAGCTGATCGTGCCCCAGTCGATCAGCCCGGCGAAGTTGAGCGTGTCGCCGCCGGTTTCGCCGTCTTCGCTGCCGATGATGTCGATGACCGCGCCCGGTCCGCCCAACGCGTTGGCGGCGTCCAGCCAAATCATGTCGTCGCCCGCGCCGCCGGTGACCGTGTCGCCCGCACCGGCCCAGATCGTGTCGTCGCCCGCGCCGCCGAAAAGGATGTCCGACCCTTCGTCGCCCCAGATCACGTCGTCGCCCGCCTCGCCGTGGATCGTGTCGTCGCCGAGCCCCCCGAAGATGTTGTCGGCGGTCCCGGAGGCAGGGATCGTGTCGAAGGACACGTCGGTGATGTTGATGCCGTGCGTGCCGGTCAGGGCGTTTACGTAGATGACCTCGAACCACGCCACCGGCCCGTCGATCTCGACCAGCACCGAGCCTTGGGCATCCTGCGGATTGTCGAGCGTGCCGCCTGCGGTGACGGTGTTGCCGGAAACGCTGTCGTTGCCCGCCGCCGTCAGGGTCACGGCGACCGGATCGCCGTTTTCGTCATAGGCGTTCACGGTCAGCACGTCGATGTGGTTGCCCGCGTAGCTGTCGATGTCGTTCAGGCGGAAGGCGACGTTCTGCACCTCGTCCGACATGCCGGAGCCGGGGACGGCGGCGAAGTCGATGGTGACGGTTCCCGTGGGTCCGTCGCCATTGCCGTAGACATAGGCCGATGAATTGGGGGCGAAGGGCTCGCCCCCGGCCACGTAGTTCGTTTCGGCGGTCGCGACTTCGAACACGGCGTTGTTGCCATCGGCCGAGAACGAGACGTTCACATCCATGGTTCCGGTGGTCTGGGTGAAGCCGCCCGCGATGCTGGCGCCATCCGCGCCCTGCGCGGACCAATTCAGGTCTTCCGTCACGCCGACCGGGCCGTTGTCGCCATAGATCGTGTCGTCGCCATCCTCGCCGAAGATGTTGTCGGTCCCGTCACCGCCGTAGATCGTATCGTCGCCGTCGCCCGCGAAGATGTTGTCGTCGCCGTCGAAGCCGTAGATCAGGTCTTCGTTGCCCGCAGGCCCGGTGCCGTCGCCGTCATCGATCAGGTCGCCGTCCGGGTCGCCGTAATAGGCGGCGTCGATCGTATCGGCACCCGACGTGCCCTCGACCACACCGTCGCCGAAGACGGGCTGGCCGTTCACGAAGAAGAAGTCGGTGGTGCCGTTTGGGTCGTTGGTGCCGAAGTCGTAGGTTTCGTAGTTCGACATCGTGGTGGCATTGCCGGAGCCTGGGAGGATGAAGTCGTTCGCCCCCCCATCCGTGATGCCCGCCTGGGCGACCTGGCTGTAGCCGGTCGTCCACTGGATGTCTTCGTAGATGAATTCTACCGTGAAATTGCCGCCGCCGATGTCGGTCAGCACGATCTGGAACGAGTTCGCGCCGGAGCCGTTGTAGGGCGCGACCCCGTCCCACGTGATCGTCACGGTGCCTGCGGCGGCGTCGAGATCCCAGTAGATCTCACCGCCCGAATTGATGTTCACGTCGCCCCAGAAGGGCGCGATCATGCGCGACGAGGTGCCCGCGAGGTTCGAGGTCTGATAGGCGGTGTTGGCGGCCCCGAAGGTGATGTTGCCGTTCGAGTTGACGTAAAGGCCGGAATAGGTGATTCCGAAAAAGTCGATGCCGTCGCCGAAGACGGACGAGGTATCTACATAGACCGACCCGTCGTCGTTGTTGCCCGTGGTCTTGGAGGTGGAGGAAAAGACGTTCTCTCCGTAGCCCGCTGGCCCGCCGAGGCCTGAATTCATCGTGGCCATGATCGCGCCTCACACCCGGAGCGGGGCGAGGCGAAGGGTCGGACGTAGGGGAGGCCGGCAAAACCCGCCAGCGAATACCTGCAACGATCAATGGCTGACCAATACGCCATCACACCTGAACCACTCTGCCTCGATGCCGCCGGTTATGATCCGGTCGTGCTGAAGTGATTTGTAACGAACTGGTTCATTCATTCCGATGATTGACGTAGCGTCAATCTTTTCGGGCAGGTAAGGAATTCCGCCATGAGGCGGAATTCCGTGCGTTTATGCAACAGGGCGCAGTCTCATTTGCGCGCCTTAGGCGTAGAAGTCGACCTCGTGACGGAAGGGCATTTTGCGCAGGCGCGTGCCGTTCAGGTCGAAGATCGCATTCGCGAGGGCGGGGGCCGCCGGGGGCGTGCCGGGTTCGCCGACGCCACCGACCGCACCGCCCAAGGCAAGGGCCTTGACCTCGAATTCCGGCGTCGCGTTCATGCGAAGCGCGTCGTGATCCCAGAAGTTGCCTTCGACGACCATGCCGTCTTCGAATGTGATCTCGTCATGGATCGCGGCGGACAGGCCATAGATCGCGCCCGAGATAAGCTGGGCCTCGACGTTGCCGGGGTCGATGATCTTGCCCAGATCGGCGGCGATCCAGACCTTGTCGATCTTGACCGCGCCGTCCACGTCGGACACTTCGACGATCTCGGCCACGGGCGTCCCGAAGGAATAGGTGACGGCGATGCCGCGCCCTTTGCCCGCAGGTGTCTTGCCCGTCCAGTTCGCCATGTCGGCCACGGTCTTGACGACTTCGACCGTCTCGGCGTCCACGCCCTCCATATGCGCAAGGCGGAAAGCCACCGGATCGACGCCCGCCTTGTGGGCCAGTTCGTCGATGAAGCTTTCCATGAAGAACGCGTTCTGCGAATTGCCGACCGAGCGCCAGAAGCCGACGCGCGGGGACCGCTCGGGCACGTAGCCCCGGATCAGCACGTTGTCGAAGCCATAGGGCTGTTCGGCCACGCCTTCGGTCACCATCGGGTCGGCCATCGGGCGGTCGATCCCAATGAACGCCTTCATCGTCGCGCGCATGACGGACCCGGCGGCGAGGTCGGCTTTGAACATCTCGACCTTGTCGCCGTTCAAACGCGCCCGCATCCGGCCGATCGCGCCGGGGCGGTAGAAGTCGTGCCGCATGTCCTCTTCACGCGACCACGTGACGTTGACCGGGGTGCCGGGCATCTCTTTCGCGACCTTCGCGGCGTAGATGGCGAAGTCGTTGAAGCCGCGACGGCCGAAGCTGCCGCCCATGATCGTGGTGTGGACCGTGACCTGATCCTGTTTCAGCCCCACGGCCTTGGCCGTCTGCTGCTGGGTGATGATCGGGCCTTGAATGCCCGCCCAGAGTTCCAGCGCGTCGCCGGTGAAGAGCGCGGTGGCGTTCATCGGCTCCATCGGCGCGTGCGACAGGAAGGGCGCGCGATACTCGGCCACCACATCGTCGTCGGACTCGGTGATTTCGCCGTGGTCGTGCGGGGTCGAGTTCACCTCGCCGTCGAAGGCGGCTTCAAGGTCTGCGAAAACCTCGTCCGTGGTCGCGCCATAGGGCGCTTCGCCCCATTCAAACGTGATCGCTTCAGCGGCCTGCATGGCGAGCCAGGTGTTGTTGGCCACCACCGCGACGCCGTCGCCAAGGTCGATGATCTTCTCGACCCCCGGCATCCCTTCGGCCTCGCTCGCGTCGAACGAGATCATTTCGCCTTCGATCCGGGGCGTCATCTTGACGGTGGCGAACTTCATCCCCTCGGCCCGCGTGTCGATGGCGAAGGGCGCGGTGCCCGTCACTTTGGCGGGCTGGTCCAGGCGTGGGAGCGCGTTGCCCACCAGCTTGAAATCCTTGGGGTCTTTCAGCGGCGGATTGTCCGGCGGCGTGATGGCGGCGGCGGCTTCGGCAAGCTCCGCGTAAGGAAGGGCGGTGCCGTCGGTCGCCACGATGGCCCCGTTTTCGGCGCGCAGCTGATCGCGGCCCACGCCCAGTTTCTCGGCGGCGGCGGAAATCAGCATCTCGCGCGCGGCGGCCCCTGCGATCCGGTTCTTTTCCCACGCGTCCACGGCGCTCATCGAGCCGCCGGTGATCTGCATCCCCATCATGCGGGGCATCGCTTCCATCACCGTGTTGACCAGCTTACCCGGCGGTTCGCTGTCATAGCTGCGCGGCAGGATGAACTTGGAGTTGGCATAGGCCTTGGCGGGGGGGCCATGTTCGACGCGCACCATGCTCATCGGCACTTCAAGCTCCTCGGCCACCAGCGCGGCGAGCGAGGTCTGGACGCCTTGCCCCATCTCGGCGCGCGGCACGATGACCGTCACGCCGTCTTTGTCGATGATGACGTAGGAGTTGAGCGACGCGCCCTCGGACGGGTCGAGCGGGTTTTCGGGATCGCGCGTGATCGCATAGGCGCCGACGGCCACGCCGCCGGTCACGGCAACGGCGCCGACGAGGAAGACGCGGCGGGTGATTTTTCCGAGACGGGACATATCAGGCCTCCTGCATCGCTTTGGCCGCGTCATGGATCGCGGCGCGGATTTTCGGATAGGTGCCGCAGCGGCAGAGGTTGCCCTGCATGGCGTCGTCAATGTCCTGATCGGTCGGGTTCGGAATGTCGGCGAGCAGGGCGGCGGCCTGCATGATCTGTCCGGACTGGCAATAGCCGCATTGCGCGACGTTGTTGTCGACCCAGGCCTGCTGAATGGCGGCCAGATTGTCCGGCGTGCCGACGCCTTCGATCGTGGTCACCTCGCCCTCGACCGCTTCGAGCGGCAGTTGGCAGGACCGCTGGGCGATACCGTCGACCTGAACCGTGCAGGCCCCGCAGGCCGCGACACCGCAGCCGAACTTGGTGCCCGTCAGGCCCAGCTCGTCGCGCAGGACCCACAGAAGCGGCACCTCGCCCGGCAGGTCGACGTCGTGCGACGTTCCGTTGACGGTGATCTTGTAACTCATGGCTGGTCTCTCCCGTGACTGGCTGTTCGCGCGCCATTGCTTCTGACAAAATGCACGAAAAATGTCAGCACGTCAATTGACAGATTTTGTCCAAAGTGTCAGAAGGCTCTCATGCAGGTTGATACGGGACGAATTGGGCAGTCGGATGACAAACAGCAGGTGATCCTCACCGCTGCGATGGCGGCGTTCGCCCAATACGGCTTTCGCCGGGTGTCGATGGACGAGATCGCCAAGCGGGCGGGCATGTCGCGCGCGGCGCTCTATCTGCATTTCCGCAACAAGGAAGACATCTTCGCCACGGGTGTCGAGCTTTACTTCGAGCAGGTCGCGGGCGCGATGGCGGAGGTTCTGCACAGCGCGGGCGATCCGGTCGATGCGCTCAGGGGCGCATTCGCGGCCAAGGTCGCGCCGCCTTACGACATGCTGATGGATTCACCGCATGGCGAGGAACTTATCGACCTCAAGACCACCGCCGCCGCCGGCGTGGTGGCCGAGGGCGACGCCAAGCTGATCGCGGTGATTTCGGACTGGCTCGCACGGGCGCAGGCAGCAGGCAATGTGACGCTCGAGGATTATGGAACGGCGGAGGATGCCGCCCGCACGATCCTGAACGCGCTTCACGGGGTCGTCATGGCCGCGCGCAGCTATGCCGTGCTGCGCGCCGACCTCGACCGCCTCGCGCGGCTCATCGGACGGTCGCTGCGGCCCTGACCGCTACATCTGACCGCCGGCGATCTCGATGGTCTGGCCGTTCACGCTTTCCGATCCCGCGCCGACCAGCCACATGGCGGCCGCCGCGACCTCTTCGGGTTGGATCAGGCGCTTGTGGCGGTTGAGATCGCGCATCATGGCCAGCGCCGCCTCGCGGTCGCCGCCGATCTTTTCCGAGATCGCATCCACGTTGCGGGTGACGATGGCGGTATCGACATAGGCCGGGCAGATCGCGTTGAACGTAAGCCCCGATCCCATGAAATCTTCCGAAAACGACCGGATCAGGCCGATGACCCCGTGTTTCGAGGTGGAATAGGCGCCCGCGCCCTTCAGCCCCTTGAGGCCCGCGATGGACGAGATCGCGACGACACGGCCCCAATCCTCGCGCTCCATGTCCGGCACCACCTCGCGCAGCGTGTAGAACACCCCGTCGAGGTTCACCGCCATCACCTTGCGCCACATCTCGGTCGAGGTCTTGGTAAGCTTGCGCCCCTCGGCAATCCCCGCGTTCGCGACGCAGATGGTGATCGGCCCACGCGCCTCGCGCGCCTTGGCGACCGCCGATTTGACGTCGGCCTCGTCCGACACGTCCATCACGCCCGGATGCAGGTTCGGATGCGCCTTGGCCGCGTCCTCCAGAACCTCGATCCGGCGTCCGGTGATGGTCACGTCGGCCCCGGCGCCCGCCAGCGATGTCGCGATGGCCAGACCGATGCCCGTGCCGCCGCCCGTAACAAGCGCATGTTTTCCCGTCAGTTCGTTCATGGTTCCTCCCGCGTTTGTGGTCACGCTACGCCTGTGACGCTGCGGCGCAATCGCTACGTTACGGAAATGCTGCACCTGCGAGGGGTTGCGTCGGCAAGATTGTTCCTCAATAAACGGTGTCTGATGAAATTATGTTGCGCGAGAGATTCTGCTGCTCAAGTGGCTCGACATACCGCCCTTCTGGCTGATCGTGGCGATCGCCGCGTCGTTCGGGCTGGACCGGCTGGTTCCCGGCGGCACGTTCGGACCGGGCTGGGTGCGCTATCTGGGCGATGCCCTTGTCGTGGCTGGCCTGGGGCTGATGGCCTTGGCGCTCGTGGAGTTTCTGCGCGGGCGAACGAGCTTCGTTCCGCGCCGCGTGCCCTCGGCCTTTCTGCGATCCGGCATCTACCGAGTGACGCGCAACCCGATCTACCTCGGCGACGCGCTGGTGCTTGCAGGCGTGATCCTGCATCTCGACGTGCCACTCGCGCTGATCCTCGTCCCGATCTTCGCCGCCTTCATCTCGCACAGGTTCATCCGGGGCGAGGAGCGGGGCCTGATCGAAGCCTTTGGCGACGAGGCGCGGGACTGGATGGACCGCGTGGGCCGATGGTTGTGACGCAGGGGCAAGCACGCTAGGAGAACATAAAGTCGCAAACCCTACGGTTTCGGTCGCAATCCGGAATCGTAGCGTATAGGAAATTTTCTTGAGACTGCGGGGGAAACACCCGCGGCGTGAGTGGGAGAAGGAAAGTACCGTGAAGATAGGGGTTCCAAAGGAAACCATCGCGGGGGAAAACCGCGTTGCCATGACGCCGGAATCGGCGGGCATGTTGCAGAAGCTGGGGTATGACTGCCTCATCGAAACCAAGGCCGGCGAAAAAGCCGGGTTCAACGATGCGGATTACGAAGCCGCGGGCGTGAAGGTGGTCAAGACCGCCGCGAGCCTGTGGAAAGAGGCCGACATCATCGCCAAGGTGCGCATTCCGACCGATACGGAACTCAAGCGCCTGACCAAGGACAAGACGCTCATCACCTTCTTCAACCCCGGTGGGAACGAAGAGGGACTGGAACTGGCCAAGTCCAAGGGCGCGACCGTCATCGCGATGGAAATGGTGCCGCGCATCAGCCGCGCGCAGAAGATGGACGCGCTGTCGTCGATGGCCAACATCGCGGGCTACCGTGCCGTGATCGAGGCGGGCAACAACTTCGGTCGGTTTTTCACCGGGCAGGTGACGGCGGCGGGCAAGGTGCCCCCGGCGAAAGTGCTCGTCATCGGTGCCGGCGTGGCCGGGCTTGCCGCGATCGGCACTTCGACCTCGCTGGGTGCGCAGACCTTCGCCTTCGACGTGCGGCCCGAAGTGGCCGAGCAGGTCGAGTCGATGGGCGCCGAGTTCGTTTATCTCGACTTCGAGGAAGAGCAGGCCGACGGCGCCGCGACAGGTGGCTACGCCGCCGTATCGTCGCCGGAGTTCCGCGAGGCCCAGCTTGCCAAATTCCGCGAACTGGCCCCCGACATGGACATCGTCATCACGACGGCGCTCATCCCGAACCGGGAAGCGCCGAAGCTTTGGCTGAAGGACATGATCGACTCGATGAAGCCGGGTTCGGTCATCGTCGACCTCGCCGCCGAAAAGGGCGGGAACGCCGAAGGCACGGTGATGGACGAGAAGGTGGTGACGCCCAACGGCGTGACGATCATCGGCTACACCGATTTCCCGAGCCGCATGGCGACCCAGTCGTCCACGCTCTACGCGAACAACATCCGGCACATGATGACCGATCTGACGCCCGACAAGGACGGCAAGATCAACGTCAACATGGAGGATGACGTCATCCGCGGGTCCACCGTGACCCATGCGGGCGAGATCACCTTCCCGCCGCCGCCGCCGAAAGTGCAGGCCATCGCGGCCCAGAAAAAGGCGCCGCCGCCCAAGGAACTGACGGCGGAAGAGAAGCGTGCGCAGGAAATCGCGGCCTTCAAGCAGCAGACCAAGACGCAGGCGACCCTTCTGGTCGTGGGCGGTGGCCTGATCCTGCTCGCAGGTCTCTTCGCGCCCGCCAGCTTCATGCAGCACTTCATCGTGTTCGTACTGTCGGTCTTCGTCGGCTTCCAGGTCATCTGGAACGTCAGCCACTCGCTGCACACGCCGCTGATGGCCGTCACCAACGCCATTTCGTCGATCATCATCCTCGGCGCGCTCATGCAGATCGGATCGGGGAGCTTCCTCGTGATCCTGCTGGCGGCCGTGTCGGTCTTCATGGCCGGGATCAACATCTTCGGCGGTTTCCTCGTCACCCGGCGCATGCTCGCCATGTTCCAGAAATCGTAAGGGGGAGACGGACTTATGGAATTCGGATTCACCACCGCGGCCTATGTGGTCGCAGCCGTCCTCTTCATCCTGTCGCTGGGCGGGCTTTCGGGCCAGGAAAGCGCCAAACGGGCTGTCTGGTACGGCATCGTCGGCATGGCGCTGGCGGTTTTCGCAACGCTCATCGGGCCGGGCACAGGCCTGTGGCTTCTGTCGGTCGTGCTCGTCGCGGCGGGCGGGATCATCGGCTTCTACGTCGCCAAGCGCGTCCAGATGACCGAGATGCCGCAACTCGTGGCCGCGATGCACTCGCTCGTCGGTCTGGCGGCCGTGTTCGTGGGCTACAACGCGCATCTTGAAATGGGCCGCGTGGCCGAGATCATGGCGTCGGCCCCCACCTCGCTCAACGCCGAAGGGATGAAAGTCTGGCTGCATGAGCAGGGGCTGGGCACGTTCGGGGAACTGATCGCCAAGAAAAGCCAGGCCGAGCTGAACATCCTCAAGGTCGAACTGTTCCTTGGGATCTTCATCGGGGCCGTGACCTTCACCGGGTCGGTGATCGCCTATGGCAAACTTGCGGGCAAAGTGACCTCGGCGGCGAAAAAGCTGCCCGGTGGCCACGTTCTGAACGCGGGCGCCGCCATCATCTCGCTCATCGCGCTGATCTGGTACGTGGGCTCGGGTGCGTTCCTGCCGCTCGCAATCATGACCGTCATGGCGCTTTTCATCGGCTACCACCTCATCATGGGGATCGGCGGCGCGGACATGCCCGTCGTGGTCTCGATGCTCAACTCGTATTCGGGCTGGGCGGCGGCGGCCATCGGCTTCTCGCTGGGCAACGACCTTCTGATCGTGGTCGGCGCGCTTGTCGGCTCCTCCGGTGCGATCCTGTCCTACATCATGTGTAAGGCGATGAACCGGTCCTTCATCTCGGTCATTCTGGGCGGCTTCGGCGGCCCGGCGGGCGAGCAGATGGAGATCGAGGGCGAGCAGAAGCCGATCGATGCCGAAGGTGTCGCGCAGGCGCTCAAGGATGCCGACAGCATCGTGATCGTGCCGGGCTACGGCATGGCCGTGGCGCAGGCGCAGAATGCGGTCAGCGACCTGACCAAGAAGCTGCGCGGGCAGGGGAAAGAGGTGCGTTTCGCCATCCACCCCGTCGCCGGGCGTCTTCCGGGCCACATGAACGTGCTGCTGGCCGAGGCCAAGGTGCCGTACGACATCGTGCTCGAGATGGAAGAGATCAACGACGACTTCCCCTCGACCGACGTGGTCATCGTCATCGGGTCGAACGACATCGTGAACCCGGCGGCGCAGGAAGATCCGAACTCGCCCATCGCCGGGATGCCGGTGCTGGAGGTCTGGAAGGCCAAGGACGTGTTCGTGTCGAAGCGCGGGCAGGGCACCGGCTATTCGGGCATCGAGAACCCGCTGTTCTACAAGGACAACACGAGGATGTTCTACGGCGACGCCAAGGATTCGGTCACGAGCCTCTTGTCGCTGCTCGACTGATCCGGTCGCAAGACAAGGAAAAGGCCCCGCGATCTGCGGGGCCTTTTTCGTTTCGGGGCCGGGCGGTTCAGTCCAGTTCGCTGGCGCCGTCCGCCTCGTCCTCCTGCCCGAATGTTTCGAGGGAGAAATCGTTGTCGGCGATTTCGACCATCGTGTCGTCAACCGCGTCGGCGAGTCCGGTGACGCTCTGGTCGAAGGCGAAGATCACCCCGGTCGCAAGGCCGAATACGGCGGCGGTGAGAACAAGCCAGTCAACGGTGACAGCACCTGCATCGCTGCCGAAAAAAGTTTTCAAACGCATCGGTTTTCAATCCAGTCATAATGTGTCGTCCGAAATAAAAGTTATGTGGTCAATGCGGTCGCGTCGTGGCCCGAACCGGCGCGATGAAAGGTTCTTTTGGGACCGCCGCGTCACAGCTGTTACCAGATGATTGACGCGGAGGCCGGTCTGCCGCGCGGGCGGCCCGATCCGTCCGCCTGCGCCTGTCGGGTATCAGTCGTTCCACCCGTTGTGGTTGCCGTTGTTCCCGTTGTTGCCGTTGTTACCGTTATTGCCGTTGTTTCCCGAATTCCCGTTGTTCCCGGAATTGCCGTTCGAACCGGAATCGCTCATCCCATTGGACCCCGATCCCCAGTCGTCACGCCCGTTCGGGTTTTCACCGGCATTCCCGACATCCTTGTCGTTGCCCGGGTTGCCCGTGCCACCGTCGTTGCCGCTGTCGGAGCCTCCGGTTTCGTTGGACACCGTGTCCTCGGTCCCGGTCTCGTCGTCGTCGGACGGGTCGTCGTCGTTCCCGGTCTGGTTGGGTGCTGCGGTCGTGGCGATGCCGGTGATTTCTTCGAGCGACAGGTTGGTCGCCGCGATTTCCTCCAGCGCGCCCGAGATGCCGTCGGCGGCGCGGATCACGCCATGCGACACGTCGCCGACGACGGTATAGGCCATCAGCATGGAGCCCCCCCAGAACACCACGAAATCGACCGTGATGGCGCCGGTTTCGTCTTTGAGGAAGTTCGTTATCGCGGATTTGAGCAGCATTCTAAACGTCTCGATCTGATGAACTGGTATCGTCGGGCAGAAGACGACTTGGGGTAGGGATTACCCCCGGTTTCAGGCCGGAATAGGGTGCGATCACGCTGGGATTGGGCCATTTCTCGGCGATTGGTGACGAAAAAGGGGCAGGATAACCCGTCCATGGCATCCTTGGGACCGGACGGGTCGAACGCGGCACCAATGTGGCCCGCGACCTGTGCCAAAGGATAGGGTCGGTATCCCGGCCTAGCGCGCGTCGCGCCACGTGCCGGGTGCGATTCCCTCGACCGACCAGTCGCCCACGCGCCAACGCACGAGCCGGAGAGTGGGAAAACCCACGGCGGCGGTCATGCGCCGGACCTGCCGGTTGCGCCCCTCGGTGATGGTGAGCTCGATCCAGCGATCCGGCACGCTTTTTCGATAGCGGACGGGCGGATCGCGCTCCCACAGGTCCGGCGGGTCGATCAGATGCACCTCGGCGGGGCGGGTGAGACCGTCTTTCAACGTCACACCCTTGCGCAACGGGTCGAGGTCGGCGTCGGTCGGTGCCCCTTCGACCTGCGCGAGATAGGTTTTCGGGGTGCGCGACTTGGGCGACGAAATGCGCGCCTGCAACCGTCCGTCATCGGTCAGAAGCAAAAGCCCCTCGCTGTCGCGGTCAAGCCGTCCTGCCGGGTAAACCTTTGGCACATCAATGTAATCCGACAGCGTCGCGCGCGGAGAGGGGGACTTGGTGTCGGTGAATTGCGACAGCACGTCGAAGGGTTTGTTGAACAGGATCAATCTCGCCATGTGTTCCGCATAAGCGGGTTTTCAAAAAATTTCACCCACGGATTCAAAAACTCTTGCAACGACTCAACACATGCCCCAAATGCGCAATTCAAGACGCCAACGCACGCGCCTCTGGCCACGACCGGCAGACCATATGAGCGCCCCCCCGCCAAAAGGGGCTGCGAGGATGGATCGGCACGCGTTTATGCAGCGACGGTAACGTCTCCACTTGGAACCTTGGGGTACTGCACCCCTGTCTATTGGAGATAGACATGACCTACGTTGCACAGGGCGATTTCGCCCCGATCACCCGTCTCGAATCCGCTGTTCAGTCGATGTCCGTGGACCGTCCGACGCTCGTCCTCGACGTGGACCGTGTCGAATTCCAGTACCATCAGCTCAAGCAGGGTCTGGGCCGCGCCAACATTCACTACGCGGTGAAAGCGAACCCGACCCGCGAAATCATCGAGCGCCTCGTGAACATCGGCTCGCATTTCGATGCGGCCTCGCGCGCCGAGATCGAGCTGTGCCTCAGCCAAGGTGCGGACCCGGCGGACATTTCCTTCGGCAACACCGTGAAAAAGGTGAACGACATCGCGTTCGCCTGGCACGCCGGTGTGACCCTCTTCGCCGCCGACGCGGAAGAAGAGCTTGAGAAGATCGCCGAGCACGCGCCGGGCGCCGAAGTCTACATCCGCATGATCGTGGAAAACAGCCAGGCCGACTGGCCGCTCAGCCGCAAATTCGGCTGCCGTGGCGAGAAAGCGATCGCGCTCATGGCCTATGCGGTCGAACTGGGCCTCAAACCCGTCGGCCTGTCGTTCCACGTGGGTTCGCAGACCAAACGCGCCGAAATGTGGATCGGTGTCCTCGACGCCGTGGCCGAGATCTGGCACCGCGCCGTGGCCGAAGGCTTCGACCTCGACCTCCTGAACATCGGCGGCGGCTTCCCGGCCTTCTACGGCGAAGCGATCGACGCGCCCGCAGCCTATTCGGCCCGCGTGATGGAACTCGTCACCGAGCGTTTCGGCATGGTCGAGCGTGTGATGGCCGAGCCGGGTCGTGGCCTTGTCGCCGAGTGCGGCGCGATCATTGCCGAAGTGCTGCTGGTGTCGAAGAAATCCGACGACGACATGCACCGCTGGGTCTACCTCGACATCGGCCGCTTCTCGGGCCTTGCCGAGACCGAAGGCGAAGCGATCCGTTACCAGATCGCCACGCCGCGCGATTTCGACGAGATGGGGCCCTGCATCCTTGCCGGTCCGTCCTGCGACAGCGCCGACGTGCTGTACGAAAAGCGTCCGATCATGCTGCCGATGACGCTGAAATCGGGCGACCGTGCGATCATCCGCAACGCGGGTGCCTATACCTCGTCCTACTCGTCGGTCGGCTTCAACGGCTTCCCGCCGCTGGACGTCGTGGTCCTCTAAGCCCTTGGCCGGGGTGGCGCATTCGCCGCCACCCCAGCGCGACAATCGACCACTGTATCGGTGCCCTGACTTCGCGTAACCTCGTGAAACGAAACGCGACGAACGGGACCGGGACATGGCCACCATCGAAGACCATCCGCTGCGCTATGCGCTGGCGAACGAGCTGCATGCCCGCCCGTTCCCCACCCTCGACGCACCGTGCTTTGCCGTCTACCTCGCCATCAAACGGCCCGAGAACGCGGCGGGGCGGGATCGGTCGGCAGACGTGGCGCATCTGACCGATCTGCTCGACCGCTACGGCACGGCGCACCCCAAGCCGGGGGCCAACCATTTCTTCGGCGATCTGGGCAAATATCGGCTGAAGTGGGAAAGCCACACGGAATTCGTGACCTACACGATCTTCGGTGACGGCAATTCCGATACGCCCTTCGACGGCAAGAATTTCGGTGTGTTTCCCGAAGACTGGCTGGCCGAAGCGCCGGGCGTGCGCATGACCTCGGCCCTGATCCGGGTGGAGCGGATGCCTTCGGACGACGAGATTCGGGCGAAGATCGACAGGTGGTTCGTGCCCGAAAGCATGGCGGCGACCCATGTGCTCGACCAAGCGGGCATCATGGCGGGGGATTTCCGCATCGACGAAGGCGGACATGCGCGGTTCGCGCTCTTCGCCGGAGACGACTGTTCGCCGCGCCGGATCGGGCGGATCGTGCAGCGGATCTGCGAGATCGAGACATACAAGCAGATGTCCATGCTGGGGCTGGCCCGAGCGCGCGCGATACAGGGGCGGCTGGGCGAAATGGGCGACGAGCTGTCGCGTCTCGTCGCGGACATGGGGAGCGAGACGACCGCCTCCGAGGCCCGGTTGCAGAAGCTTCTCGGCATTTCGGCCGATCTGGAACGTCTGAACGCCGAAACCTCGTTCCGGTTCGGGGCGACGGCGGCCTACGAGGCGATCGTGAACCAGCGGATCGAAGTGCTGCGCGAGGAACGCTGGGACGGGCGTCAGACCTTTCGCGAATTCATGACCCGCCGCTACGATCCGGCGATGCGCACCGTGAAGGCGGTCGAGCGGCAGTTGCATGATATGGCCGAACGCGCGATCCGCGCCGGTGACCTGCTGCGCACCAAGGTCGATGTGGAACGCTCGGCCGAGAACAAGGCGCTGCTGGAATCGATGGATCGGCGGGCCGACTTGCAGCTACGGCTGCAAGAGACGGTCGAAGGGCTGTCGGTGGTCGCGATCAGCTATTATGCGGTCAGTCTTTTGGGTTATCTGACCGCCCCCGTCGCCAGTGCGCTGCACGTGGACAAGGTGTGGTGGACCGCCGGGCTGGTCATCCCCGTCGTGCTGCTGGTCTGGCTTGCGGGCCGGACGGTGCGAAAACGGCTGATCCCGCACTAGGATCAGCCGCTCGGCAGGGTCATTCGGCGGGCACGGCCAGACCGCGCGGGGCGGCCTCTCCCAGCGCGCGGGAGGCGACGAGGGCGCCGCCCGCGATGGCCACGAGGGCGAGGATCGCCGCGAGCGACAGGGTCGGCACGCCCGACAGGCCCGCACCCACGGTGCAGCCGCCCGCCAGCACGCCCCCGATCCCCATGAGCGCCGCGCCGGAAGCGTAGCGCCCGGTTTCGCGGGGGGAGGTGAAGCTCTGCCATTTGAAGCTGCGGAACACGAGCGACGCGAGCAGGGCACCGACAAGGACGCCACCGATCAGCGCCGTGCCGAAACCCGCCGGGATCGAGGTCGAGGCGATGGTGAAGAACAGCGCCTCGGTTGCGGGCGAGGTGAACGACAAGCTTTCCATCGCGATCGGGTCGAAATCGTCATAGAGCACGTATCCCGTGCCCACCCAGGCAAGCGGAACGAGCAGACCCAGAAGCGCGGCCAGCAAAAGCGTGCCGGGGCGGTTGCCGGACCGCAGGGCCACGGCCAACGCCGCCACCGCGATCACGGCGGACCACAACAGCGCACCACCGGGCAGGGCGGCAAGGCTGACCGCGTCGCCCAAGGGCAGGGTGACAGAACCCAGCGACGTGCGGATCGGGGCCAGAACGCCCTTCAGCGTGGCATGTGCCACGACCGCGAAGACGAGGATCACGAACAGCGCGCGCAGGTTGCCGGTGCCCCCCAGCACGGTCAGGCGCGACGCGCAGCCACGGGCCAGCACCATGCCCGCCCCGAACAGGGCACCCCCTATGAGGATGGCGAGGATCGGCAGATCGCCCGTCATGAAGCGGTGATCGTCGAACGCGATCAGCCCGGCGGCCACGGCGGCCTGCGTGCCGATCAGCGCGCTCGCCAGCGCCATGAACCAGACCCCGGCGGCGGCGCGGCGATCCTGCCCCACGACGGCGCGTCGGAAGCAGAACTTCGTGCGCTCGGCCAGCACGCCGAACAAAACCCCGACAAGGGCGCCGAACATCACGGCGACCTGCGGTGCGGTGAGCGTTTCAAATCCAAGGCTTTCGAACATCGCGCTTCCCCCGATCTGGAATGATTGTTCCCTTTGGCCGGAGAAAATGCGCCGAACAAGGAAAAAACCGGCCGGGATCGTCGGTCTGAAAGAACGCTGTTCCGACCGGCGATTGCGGGGAAAACAGCTGCCCGCGCCGTTGCCGCCCCGTCAAAACAATGTCGCCGCACCCGGGGGCGCGGCGACACGTTTGGTCTTATTTGAATGTTTGGGTGCGTTCGGCCTCAGACGCCGCCCCAGATCTCTTCGGCGCAGCGCACGATCAGCTCCAGCTTGCGGCGCTGGTCGTCCTCGGTCACGGCATTGCCTTCTTCGGTCGAGGCGAAGCCGCACTGGGGCGCGATGCCGAGCTGGTCGATATCGACGTATTTCGACGCCTCGTCGAACTTGGACTTGAGCCAGTCCATCTCTTCCAGCTCGGGCGTCTTGGTGGTGACGAAGCCGGGCAGGATGCGCTGCTTGCCCTTGGGCAACAGGCCCAGAGGCTCCAGCCCGCCCGCGCGGTCGGTGTCGTATTCCATGAAGAAGATGTCGACGCCGGTGTCGAAAATCGCTTCGGCGGCGAGGTCATAGGCACCTTCGGCCGCATGGGTCGAGCGGAAGTTGCCCCGGCACATATGCATCCCGATGGTCATGTCGGCGGGCCGGTCCTTGATCGCCTCGCGCATCATCCAGCTGTATTTCTGGATCAGCCAGTCGGGGTCTTGCCCGTTGGCCTGTTTCTCGGCCCGGTGCTTGGGGTCGCAGAGATAGGCGAAGAAGATGTCGTCCATCTGAAGGTAACGACACCCGGCCTCGTAGAACTTGGTCACCGCTTTCTTGTAGGTCGCGGCGATGTCCGCCATCAGCACTTCGGGGTCTTTGTATTCCTCGGGATGGATGTCCTCGGGCGCGGTGCGGAAGTGGCAGCAGGACGGGCCGGGGATCGAGATTTTCGGCACGACCTTGGTGTTCGCGGCCACGAATTTGAAGTGGTCCAGCATCGGGTGATCGTCGGGGAAGTCCAGCTTCTGTGTGATCGTCGGGAAGATCGGGCGCAGCTTGACGCCCGCGAACTGCACGCCCTCGTCCCGTTCGTCGAGGTCGAGGCCCGTCAGCATCCCCATGAAATCGTAGTGCCAGAACGAGCGACGCGCTTCGCCGTCGGTCACGGCCTTCAGCCCCACCTCTTCCTGCATCTTGATGAGCGCGGGGATCTCGGCATCCTCGACCGCCTTCAGCTCGTCCGCCGACAGGCTGCCCTCTTCGAAATGCTTCTTGCGGGCGGCCTGAATGGCTTTGGGGCGCAGAAGCGATCCGACGTGATCGGCGCGGAACGGGGGTGTCAGGTCAGTCATTCGATCCTCCAAATCTGATTTTCGCGGACGTTAGGCGGAGTTCGTTGCAACGACAACTGTCAAGCGAGGTATTTCCCGGCTTCCTTGCGCGCGAATGCCTTCATCCGGTCGCCATGAGCGTCGAGGAAGGCGCGGGTGCGGTCGGGGTCGTGCTTGGACAGGTCGCGCAGCCACCATGCGACGGCCTTCTGGATGAACCACTCGCGGTCGTCGACATAGGTCGCCGCCCAGCCCAGAACCCGGTCGCGGATGGCGAGGTCTTCGGGCTTGGGGTGGTTCTGCTTGGTCCACGGCAGGGTGATGACGAGCGCGGCGCGGCGCGTCCACATATGGTCGGAGGTGGTCCAGCCCTCGACCGTGTCCACACGCGTCGGATCGGCCACCAGCCGTTTCTGCCCCGCCATGCACACATGGTCGGCAATCGCCCAGCTGTCGAAATCCGGCACCCAGGACACGATCAGCGCCCACACCGGGTCGTCGCCCTTGATCCGGGCCTGCGTCAACAGTTTGGCGGCGGCCAGTCGCGCCTCGTAGATGTCGGTCCGCCAGAGCGCATCGGCCAGCGTCACGCGTTCGTCGACGGTGAGGGTCCGGCGCCAGCCCGTCGTGATCTCGTTGATCGCCGGGTTGGTCACGCCAAGGTATTCGCGCTCCACCTTGTGATAGGCGGCGGCCCCTTCGGCGCGGCCCGGTTCGATCCGGGCGCGCAGATCGGCAAGCGCCTCGTCCAGCGTCATTCGAACAGTCCCGTGTCCGCACCGTCGATGGTGGAGCGGTTCTTTTCCTCCCAGTAGGCCGCGATCCCGTCCGCGCCCTTGTCGTCCGACCACTTGGTCAGCGTGTCGCGTTCACGCGGATTGTCGAAGAACGGCACCGCATAGCCGCAGGAGGTCTGCACCAGATCGACCGTCATGTCGTAGATTTGCCGCGCGCCCGCGTGGTCGTCGAACAGCGCATACAGGTCGTCCCATCCCGCGTCGCGCGGATGCACGGTTTCGGCGGTGCCATAGCAGCGCAGGATCAGGGGGCGGGTGGTGAAGCTGCACCACATGAGCGTCATGCGGTTCACGTCGCGCAGATGCCCGGCGGTTTCGTTCCCCGATCCGGTGAGGTTCAGCCAGACGATCCGGTTCGGCCCCATGATGCGCAAGGAATCCATCCCCTTGGGCGAGACGTTGACGCGCCCTTCGCGCGCCGCCGAGCCCACGAAATAGATGTGCTGATCTTCGATGAACCGCTTATGGGCGTCTTCGATCCGGTCGAACTGCTTGGCCATGGCTCACTCCCCGCAGGTCACTCCACCGTCACCGATTTGGCGAGGTTTCTGGGCTGGTCAACGTCCGTCCCCTTGGCGATGGCGGCGTGATAGGCAAGGAGCTGCGCCGGGATCGCGTAGAGGATCGGCTGGATCAGTTCCGGCGCGTCGGGCATCGTGATCGTGCGCCAGACGCCGGTGCCCGCCTGAGCGATGGCGCGCGCGTCCGAAATCAAGAGCACCCGGCCACCCCGCGCCATGACCTCCTGCATGTTCGACACGGTCTTCTCGAACAGCCCGTCATGGGGGGCCAGAACCACGGTGGGCGTTTCCTTGTCGACCAGCGCGATGGGGCCGTGTTTGAGTTCACCCGATGCATAACCTTCGGCGTGCAGGTAGCTGATTTCCTTGAGTTTCAGTGCGCCTTCAAGGGCCAGCGGGAACATCTGCCCACGCCCGAGGAAGAGTACGTCATGGGCTTGGGCCACCTTGCGCGCCGCCTTGCTCAACTCCCCGTCGATGGAGATCGCGTGGCTCATCAGCCCCGGCAGTTTGCGCAGGTCCGTCAACCGTTCGGCCAGCGTGTCCGCGTCCATCTCGCCCCGCTCGACGGCGGCCTTCAGCACCATGACCACGAAGGTCGCGAGCATCGCGGTGAAGGCCTTGGTTGAGGCCACCGACACCTCGACGCCCGCGTGGATCGCCACCGCCACATCGCTTTCGCGCGCGATCGAGCTTTCGGGGCTGTTCACGAGGCTGACGATCTTGGCGGCTTTCCCGTCGGAATATCTAAGCGCGGCCAGCGTATCGGCGGTTTCGCCCGACTGGCTGACGAAGACCGACAACGTGCCATCGGGGAACGGCGGCTCGCGATACCGAAACTCGCTGGCCACGTCGAGGTCGACGGGCAGGCGGGCGTAGCGTTCGAACCAGTATTTCGCGACGAGGCCCGCGTAATAGGCGGTGCCACAGGCGACGATAGAGACGCGGCTGACCTTGGTGAAGTCGACGCCGGGCAGGTCCATCGTGATCGCGTCGCCGTCCGGGGTGAGATAGGCGTCGAACACCGCGTCCACCACGGTCGGCTGCTCGGCGATCTCCTTCATCATGAAGTGTTTGTAGCCCGCCTTTTCGATCCGGGTGGCGCTGAGCGCGACCTTGCGAACCTCGCGGTTGGCCAGTTTCCCGGCCTCGTCATAGATCGTCGCGCCCGCGCGGGTGATGACGGCCCAGTCGCCTTCCTCCAGATAGGTGACGCGGTCGGTCACCGAGGCGAGCGCGATGGCGTCGGACCCCACATACATCTCGCCGTCGCCATGCCCGATGGCCAGAGGCGAGTTCTTGCGGGCGGCGATCATCAGGTCGTCCTCGCCCTCGAACAGGAACAGGAGCGAATAGGCCCCTTCCAGTCGCGGCAGCACCGCGCGCACCGCTTCCACGGGCGTCTTGCCCTGATCCATCAGGACGTTGACCAGCCCGGCCACGGTTTCGGTGTCGGTCTGGCTTTCGCAGGCATATCCGCCCGCCTCGAGCTCGGCACGGAAAGTGGCGAAGTTTTCGATGATCCCGTTGTGGACCAGCGCCACACGTCCCGCCTTGTGCGGATGCGCGTTCGGCACGGTCACGCCGCCGTGGGTCGCCCAGCGGGTGTGGCCGATGCCCGCCTTGCCGGGGAGGGGATTGTGGACGAGTTCATCCGACAGGTTCACGAGCTTGCCCACGGCGCGGCGACGGTCGAGCACGCCGCCCTCCTGAATGGTCGCGATCCCCGCGCTGTCGTAACCACGGTATTCAAGCCGCCGGAGCGCCTCGACGATGATGGGGGAAACCTCGTGCGTGCCAAGGACGCCGACAATACCACACATGCTTAATGACCTTTTTTTGCGGCCTTCCGGGCGCGAAGTTTTTCAAAGAGTTTCACGGCGAAGCCCGGCTTCACCTCCATCCGTGCACGCCCCACGCCCATCGCCCCGTCTTCGATGTCGCGGGTGACGACAGTGCCGGTGGCGGTCATGGCGTCCGCGCCCACACGCACCGGGGCCACGAGCATGGTGTCCGACCCGATGAAGGCGCGGGGGCCGATTTCGGTCCGATGCTTGAACACGCCGTCATAGTTGCAGGTGATCGTGCCCGCGCCGATGTTCGCGGCCTCGCCGACGGTGGCGTCCCCGATATAGGACAGATGGTTGACCTTGGCGCTCTCGGCGATCTGCGCGTTCTTGATCTCGACGAAATTGCCGACCTTGGCCTTTTCCGCCAGTTCCGCGCCGGGGCGCAGACGGGCGAAGGGGCCGACGACGGCCCCCGCGCTGACATGGCAGCCTTCAAGATGGCTGAACGCCTTGATCCGCGCCCCGGATTCGATGGTCACGTCGGGGCCGAACACCACGTTGGGTTCGATCACGGCGTCGCGTCCGATGAAGGTGTCATGGGCGAAGAACACGGTGTCGGGGGCGACCAGCGTGACCCCGTTCTCGAAGGCTTCGGCCCGCTTGATCGCTTGAAGCTGGGCTTCGGCGGCCGCCAGTTCCTCGCGGCTGTTGATGCCGAGCGTCTCGGCCTCCGGGCAGGTCACGGCTTCGGCACGCAGGCCTTTTTCGCGCGCGACCTCGACAATGTCGGTGAGGTAGTATTCGCCCGCCGCATTCTCGTTCGACAGCCCCGAGATCAGGTCGAAGAGCGTGGCGCAATCCGCCGCGACCACGCCGGAGTTGCACAGGGTGATCGCGCGTTCCTCGTCGCTCGCGTCGTTGTACTCCACGATCCGGCGCAACTCCTGACCGTCCATCACAAGGCGGCCGTACCGTTTGGGGTCGGCCGCCTCGAACCCGAGGATGACCACATCCGCGCCACCCCGCCGTGCGGCGATCATCGCTTCAAGGGTCTCGGGCGTGATGAAAGGCGTGTCGCCGTAAAGGACGATGGCGTCCCCGTCGAACCCGGCAAGTGCGGCGCGGGCCTGATCCACGGCGTGACCCGTGCCAAGCCGATCCTCCTGCAACACCACTTCGATCTCGTCGTCGAGCATGGTGGCGGCGGCCGAAACGGCCTCGGCCCCGTTGCCAGCGACCAGCACGATCCGATCCGGGGCGAGCGCCGATCCGGCGGACAGCGCATGGGCGAACAGCGGCGCGCCGCCCAACTCATGCAGCACCTTCGGCAGGTCGGAATTCATGCGCTTGCCCTGTCCGGCAGCGAGGATGATGAGGGCGGTGGCCATGCGTCTGCTCTTTTCTTCTCTGTCACCTCGTTTTACCCCTCGGCGCGTATCACGCAATGGGTGCGTCTGAAAGAGCGGGGCTTTGGCATGAAAACGGTGATTTTCGATCTGGACGGAACGCTCGCCGATACGTCGCGTGACCTGATCTGCGCCGCCAACGCCTGTTTTTCGCGCGCGGGCCATGGCGATCTGCTCGACCCCGTGGCGGATGCAGCCACGGCCTTTCGCGGCGGGCGCGCGATGCTGACACTGGGCTATGACCGGCTTGGGCTGGGCGCGGCCGAGGTGGAACGGGATTACCCCTATCTGCTCGAATGGTATGGCGAGAACATCGACAACCACACGGTGATGTATCCCGGCGCGGTGGCCGCCGTCGAACGGCTTCGGGCCGGCGGCTATGCGGTCGGCATCTGCACGAACAAGCCGGAGGGGCTCGCTGAAACGCTGCTCACCCGCCTCGGCGTGCGCAGCCTCTTCGCCTCGCTCATCGGCGCGGATACGCTGCCGGTCAAGAAACCGGACGCGGCCCCCTTCGTGGCGGCGGTCGAACAGGCTGGCGGCGAAGTGACGCGATCGCTTCTTGTGGGCGACACCGTGACGGATCGCGAAACCTCGCGCGCGGCGGGGGTGCCCTCGCTCCTCATCACCTTCGGGCCGTCGGGGCGGGGTGTCGCCGATCTCGCGCCAGAGGGGCTACTCGATCACTATGACGATCTCGACCGCGAAGTCGCGCGCCTGATCGGCTGAGGGCAGTTGACCCCACCGCAGACCCCGCGCAATGTCCGGGCCATGAGCAAGACCTTCAAAGGCAATTTCACCCAGCAGGAGCCGATCCCGGAAACGGCGATCGACGCGGCGGTCGCCGTCATGCGGTCGGGCCGGCTGCACCGCTACAACACGGCACCGGGGGAGGAGAGCCAGGTCGCGCTGCTCGAACGCGAATTCGCGGACTGGTCGGGGGCGAAATACTGCCTCGCCGTGGCGTCGGGCGGCTACGCGCTGGCCACCGCGCTGCGGGCCGTGGGGGTGAAGCCCGGCGACCGGGTTCTGACCAACGCTTTCACGCTGGCCCCGGTGCCCGGCGCCATCGCATCGGTCGGCGCGGTCCCGGTCTTCGTCGGCGTGACCGAAAGCCTCGTCATCGACCTCGAGGATCTTGCGGCGAAAGCGGGCCAGTCCGACGTGCTCATGCTTTCCCACATGCGGGGGCATCTCGCTGACATGGACGCGCTCATGGCATTGGCCGAGGCCCATGGCCTGACCGTGATCGAGGACTGCGCGCACACCATGGGCGCGCGTTGGAACGGCGTGCTGTCCGGACGTTCGGGTCATATCGGCTGCTATTCGACCCAGACCTACAAGCACATGAACTCCGGCGAGGGCGGCTTGCTCATCACCGACGACGAAGACATCGCGGCCCGCGCGGTCATGCTGTCTGGCAGCTACATGCTCTACGGACGCCACCTCGCCGCGCCGGGGCCCGAGGTCTTCGAGCGGGTGAAATACGACACGCCCAACGTGTCGGGCCGGATGGACAATCTGCGCGCCGCGATCCTGCGCCCGCAACTCGCCGATCTGGACGCTCGATGCGCCCGCTGGAACGAACGGTATCGCGTGGTCGAGGACGGGCTTCGCGAAACTCCCGGTCTGACCATCGTGGAGCGGCCGGAGGCGGAAGACTACGTCATGTCCTCGTTCCAGTTCCTGTTGCTCGATTGGGACGGGGCGAAAATCACGGATGTCGTGTCGCGTTGCGCGGGGAAGGGCGTCGAGCTCAAATGGTTCGGGGCGGCCGAGCCTGTCGGCTTCACCTCGCGCTACGACAGCTGGCGATATGCGCCGTCCGCGCCGATGCCGGCCTCCGACCGCGTGTTGCGCGGGATTCTCGACCTGAGGCTTCCGCTCACCTTCTCACTCGACGACTGCGCTCAGATCGCGCGGATCATCCGAGCCGAGGTCTCGGCGGTCCATCAATCCGGCTGACGCCGGATCCGGAGGGCCAGCCCTCCGGACCTCCCGGGATATTTGGGACCGGAAAGAGGACGGGTCCACCCCCGGGGGATGCCCGGGGGCTTTCCGGTCACGGCCATCGGCTTCCCAGCCTGTACCGTGAATCAACCGTAGGCCATTAACCTTAACAATTCCTTTCCGGTCCGAAATATCCCGGGAGAGCGCGAGAGGGCTGGCCCTCTCGCATGGGTCGGCGTCCGGCGCAGCCGGGCGGCGAAACATCGGATGCGTCACCGCTTGACCCGACTCGCCTCTCGTGACTAGAAATGAACAAGTGTTCAATAAATGGGAGGGGCGGCCATGTTCATGGCGTCGATGAATTTCGATCTGGGCGAGGATATCGCGCAGCTTCGCGACATGGTGCACCGGTTCGCACAGGACCGGATCAAGCCGCTGGCGGCCGATATCGACCAGACGAACGACTTCCCGGCGCACCTTTGGAAAGAGATGGGCGACCTGGGTCTGCTGGGGATCACCGTTTCCGAGGAATACGGGGGGGCCGGCATGGGCTACCTCGCTCATACCGTCGCGGTCGAAGAGATCGCACGGGCCTCGGCCAGTGTGTCCCTGTCCTACGGCGCGCATTCCAACCTGTGCGTGAACCAGATCAAGCTGAACGGGACCGAAGAGCAGAAGCGCCGGTATCTGCCGGGGCTCATTTCCGGTGACCATGTCGGCGCGCTCGCCATGTCGGAGCCGGGGGCGGGGTCCGACGTGGTGTCGATGCAGCTTCGGGCTGAGAAGAAGAACGGGTATTTCACGCTGAACGGCTCGAAATTCTGGATCACCAACGGGCCGGATGCCGACACGCTGGTCGTCTATGCCAAGACCGATCCCGACGCAGGCTCGAAGGGGATCACCGCCTTCATCGTCGAGAAGGACATGAAGGGGTTTTCGGCCAGCCCGCATTTCGACAAGCTCGGGATGCGCGGGTCGAACACCGCGCAGTTGTTCTTCGAGGATGTCGACGTGCCGTTCGAGAACATTCTTGGCGAAGAGGGCAAGGGGGCCAAAGTGCTCATGTCCGGGCTCGACTACGAGCGTGTCGTGCTGTCGGGCATCGGGACCGGGATCATGGCGGCCTGTCTGGACGAGGTCATGCCCTACATGGTCGAGCGCAAGCAATTCGGCCAGTCCATCGGGGATTTCCAGCTCATGCAGGGCAAGATCGCCGATATGTACACCAAGATGAACTCGGCCCGCGCTTACGTCTACGAGGTCGCCAAGGCCTGCGACCGGGGCGAGGTCACGCGGCAGGACGCGGCGGCCTGCGTGCTCTACGCCAGCGAAGAGGCCATGACGGTCGCGCATCAGGCGGTGCAGGCGATGGGCGGCATGGGGTTCATGAACGAAACGCCGGTGAGCCGTATTTTCCGCGATGCCAAGCTCATGGAGATCGGCGCGGGCACGTCCGAGATCCGGCGGATGCTCGTGGGCCGCGAACTGATGGCGAAGATGCGCTAACCTCGGGATACGGGGTCGAATCCCCGGTTTTTCAAGGAGTTCATGATGCGTTTCCTCATTGCCTCGCTTTGCCTTCTGGCCACGCCTGCGGTCGCGCAGGACCTGACCTATGACTTCGCCCATTCGCAGGACTGCATCGCGGCGACCGACGACTGGTTCGAGAAACTGCAATGCGTCGGCACCTCGGCCAACCGCTGCATGGAAGACACCGAAGGCGGCTATTCGACGGTGGGCACGGGGGCCTGCATCTGGGCGGAGTATGAGGACTGGGATGCCGAATTGAACGCACTCTACGGGCCGCTGCGCGAACGTCTGGCCAATGACGACAAGGTCAACGAGATGCCCGTGAGCACGTCCGACGCCCTGCGCGACGCGCAGCGGGCGTGGATTCCCTGGCGCGACGCGGCCTGCGCTTTCGAACGGTCGAAATGGGGCGGCGGCACGGGGGGCGGTCCGGCCGAAGCGGGCTGCCTGATGCAGATGACCGCCGAGCGCGCGCTTTCGCTGCGCAACGAGTTGGAGTTCCATTGATCCGCAAGGCTCACATCGTCACGCTCGTCGCCCTGTGTGGCCTGTCGGCTGTGCTGGGATACCGGGTGGCCGGAATGGGGCCGCCCGACCCGTCGTCGATCGTGGCGGACTGGGCGTCGGTCTATGCCCGCGAAACCGGGCGCGACGATCTGCATTGCGCAGGCTGGCCCGAGGGGCAGGGATACGTGATCGAATGCGGGCAGGGGGACGACAAGGTCGCCTATGTCACCGATATGTACGGCGCTCTGGTGGGCCGCCGGGCAGGGGGGAGCGGCGGATGAAAGGTGCCGTCTTGTTCCTTGCCCTGTTCGCGGCGGATGCGGCGCTTGCTCAGGATCAGCCGCCGATCCCGGACTTCCAGACCTGTATGGATGTTTTCATGGATCGCTACGAACAGAAGCTGATCGTGAACCGCTCGATCGACATCGACGCGGTCGAGGGCGGGCTTTGGGACGTGGGGCAGGTCTATACCTGCGGCGGGGGCGGTATCGTTCTGTGCGACCGGTCCGACGCGCCGCTGCCGTGCCAGCGCGATCTGGCGGCCGAGCAGGACGCGATGACGGGTGCCGTGCTGGCCGAGCTGCCTCCGGCCGGTGCGGTCGATGGCAAGGCGTGGGTCGAGGCGCTCTACGACAAGACCTATCTGCTGGCCAACGGCACCTCGGCCGGGCCGGATTGCGACGGGATGCCGGAGATCATGGAGGTCTGGTGCGGTGCGAACGAAGCGAACAACCGGTTGAGGATCGCCGTGCTCGCCTGGCAGATCGCGCGCTGGGCGGGGGAGGTTCCGTCGGCGGTCGAAAGCGGCTGGGCGCGCCGCCCGCCCGCGATCCGACCCCGGCCCCGGCCCGAGGGGCGATGACATGCGCAATCTGACACCCAACGACCGGGCCAAGGGGTTCGGCACACACGGCGTGGCGGTCGAGACGATGAACGAGATGCACGGGCGCGGTGCGCCGCACCCGTCGCAGGAGGAGACGACATGAAACTGCAATCCCAAGCCATGACGGGGTCCGAGAGCTTTCAGGCCAATCGCGCCGCGCACCTGGAGATGCTGGGCACGGTGGCCGACGCGGCGGCGCTGGCTGCTGCCGGAGGCGGCGACAAGGCACGCGAGCGACACCTTTCCCGCGGCAAGATGCTGCCGCGCGACCGGGTGGCCAATCTGCTCGACGCCGGGTCGCCCTTCCTCGAAGTGGGCGCGACGGCGGCGCATGGCATGTATGACGGCGCGGCCCCGGCGGCGGGCGTGATCGCGGGCATCGGTCGGGTCCACGGGCAGGAGGTGATGGTGATCGCCAACGATGCCACCGTGAAGGGCGGCACGTATTATCCGATGACGGTCAAGAAACACCTGCGCGCGCAGGAGATCGCGCAGGAATGCAATCTGCCGTGCCTCTACCTTGTCGACAGCGGGGGCGCGAACCTGCCCAATCAGGACGAGGTGTTCCCGGATCGCGACCATTTCGGGCGGATTTTCTACAATCAGGCGCAGATGAGCGCAAAGGGCATTCCCCAGATCGCGGTCGTCATGGGCTCCTGCACAGCAGGCGGGGCTTATGTGCCCGCGATGAGCGACGTGACGATCATCGTGAAGGATCAGGGGACCATTTTCCTTGCCGGGCCGCCGCTGGTGAAGGCCGCGACCGGCGAAGTCGTGACGGCCGAAGATCTTGGCGGCGGCGACGTTCACACGCGCCTCTCCGGTGTGGCGGACTATCTGGCCGAGGATGACGCCCATGCGCTCGCCCTCGCCCGCCGGGCGGTCGAGAGCCTGAACCGGACGCGGCCCGACACCGTGCGCTGGCAGGCGGCGGAAGATCCGGCCTATGACCCGGACGAAATCCTCGGCGTGGTGCCGGGCGACCTGCGCACGCCCTACGACATCCGCGAGGTGATCGCGCGGGTGGTCGACGGATCACGCTTCGACGAGTTCAAACCGCGCTTCGGCGAGACGCTGGTGACGGGGTTCGCACATATCTTGGGCTGCCCCGTGGGGCTCATCGCGAACAACGGCGTGCTCTTTTCCGAGGCCGCGCAGAAGGGCGCGCATTTCGTCGAGCTTTGCTCACAACGCCGCATCCCACTGATTTTCCTGCAAAACATCACGGGCTTCATGGTGGGCCGGAAGTATGAGAACGAAGGGATCGCGCGCCACGGGGCCAAGATGGTCACGGCGGTCGCGACGACGAACGTGCCCAAGGTCACCATGCTCGTCGGCGGGTCTTTCGGGGCGGGCAACTACGGCATGGCGGGCCGGGCCTATCAGCCACGCTTCCTGTGGACATGGCCCAATAGCCGGATTTCCGTCATGGGCGGCGAACAGGCGGCGGGCGTGCTGGCCACGGTCAAACGCGACGCCATCGAACGCGGCGGCGGTGATTGGTCGGCCGAGGACGAGGCCGAATTCAAGCGCCCCACCATCGAGATGTTCGAGCGTCAGTCGCACCCGCTCTATGCCTCGGCCCGGCTGTGGGACGACGGCATCGTGGACCCGCGCAAAACCCGCGAGGTTCTGTATCTGTCGCTTCTCGCCGCGCTGAACGCACCCATCGAGGAAACGCGCTTCGGCGTGTTCAGGATGTGACGCCGTGCCGGTCGAGATCATCACCGCCGACATCACCACGCTGGAGGTGGACGCCATCGTGAACGCCGCGAACGAAACGCTTCTGGGCGGGGGCGGTGTGGACGGGGCCATTCACCGGGCGGCGGGGCCGGGGCTGCTGGACGAATGCCGCAAGATCGGCGGCTGCCCGACGGGCGAGGCGCGGATCACCGGGGGCTATGACCTGCCCGCCCGTCACGTGATCCATACGGTCGGCCCGGTCTGGCATGGCGGGGACCGGGGCGAGCCGGACCTACTCGCCGCGTGCTACCGCGAAAGCCTTCGTCTGGCGCGCGAAAGCGGCTGTGACATCATCGCCTTTCCGGCCATCTCGACCGGCGTCTATGGCTACCCGGCGGATCAGGCGGCCCGGATCGCCATGCGCGAGGTGTCGGCTTGGACCGGCGCGCCGGAGCGGATCGTGCTGTGCTGCTTTTCCGAGGACAGCGCGGCGGCGCATCGCCGGGCGATGGAGGACCGGGCATGAGCGCATGGGACGATGAAAAGGCGCAAAGCTACGTCGACGCCTATGGCGACGATCCGAGCATCTTCGCCGTTGTCGACGCCGCCGGGATCGCGAAGGGGTCGGACGTGATCGACATCGGTTGCGGGGGCGGCGCGGCCTTGGCCGCCATCGCGCCCCTCGCCGGACGGCTCGCCGGGGTGGACCCCACCCCGCGCATGGTCGAAATCGCGCGCGGTCGCTGCCCCACGGCGGACCTGCGGGTGGCGCCGGGCGAGGCGACCGGGTTCGAGGACGCGGCCTTCGACGTGGTGACGATGATAAACGTGATCGACCATTTCGAAGACCGCGACGCCGGGCTGGTGGAAGCGTTCCGCCTGCTCAGGCCCGGTGGGCGTATCGTCATCGGCGGCGAAGTCTTCGATACCGAATGGGTGCCCGAGGGGCAGAATTATGCGCAGCCCTTGCAGGCGGCGGGATTTGTCGACCATGCGCGTCGGGATCTCGCCGGCGCTTTCATCACGACAGCCCGGAAGGAGGGGTGATGTTCAAGAAAATCCTGATCGCGAACCGGGGTGAGATTGCCTGTCGGGTGATCGACACGGCCCGCAGACTGGGCGTGGCCACGGTTGCGGTCTATTCCGACGCCGACCGATCCGCGCGTCACGTGGCGATGGCGGACGAGGCGGTGCATATCGGCGGCCCGCAACCCGCCGAGAGTTACCTGCGCGGCGAGGCGATCATCGCGGCGGCCAAGGAGACGGGGGCCACGGGCATTCACCCCGGATACGGGTTTCTGTCGGAGAACCCCGATTTCGTGGAGGCGGTCGAGGCGGCCGGCCTGACCTTCATCGGCCCCTCCGCCAAGGCGATCCGGGCGATGGGGCTGAAGGATGCCGCGAAGAAGCTGATGGAAGAGGCCGGGGTGCCCGTGGTGCCGGGGTATCACGGCGCGGACCAGTCCGACGACCTGCTGGCGAATGAGGCCGACAAGATCGGCTACCCGGTGCTCATCAAGGCCGTGGCGGGCGGCGGCGGTAAGGGGATGCGGCTGGTCGAACGTGCGGGCGACTTTGCCGATGCGCTCGCCTCGGCCCGGTCCGAGGCCAAGACCGCCTTCGGCAACCCGGACGTGCTGATCGAGAAGTTCGTGACCAGCCCGCGCCATATCGAGGTGCAGGTCTTCGGAGACGGGACCGAGGCGGTGCATCTTTACGAGCGCGACTGTTCGCTCCAGCGCCGCCACCAGAAGGTGATCGAAGAAGCGCCCGCGCCGGGGATGACGCAGGAGATGCGCGCGGCGATGGGCGAGGCGGCGGTGCGCGCCGCCGAAGCGATCGGTTATGCCGGGGCGGGAACGGTCGAGTTCATCGTCGACGGCTCGGACGGGCTCAGACCCGACGGGTTCTGGTTCATGGAGATGAACACGCGGCTTCAGGTCGAGCACCCGGTGACCGAAGAGGTCACGGGCATAGACCTTGTCGAATGGCAGTTGCGGGTCGCTTCGGGCGAGCCTCTGCCGCTGGGGCAAACCGACATTCCGCTTCGCGGCCATGCCTTCGAGGCGCGGCTATATGCCGAGGATGTGCCTGCGGGCTTCCTGCCGGCCACCGGGCGGCTGGCGCATCTTGCCTTTGCCGATGGATGCCGGGCCGAGACCGGGGTGCGGACGGGGGACGAGATCAGCCCGTTCTACGATCCGATGATCGCCAAGATCGTCACCCACGGCCCGACCCGCGATATCGCGCTGGGCAAGATGCGGCGGGCGCTGGCCGAAACGCAGGTGGCGGGCACGGTCACGAACCTTGGGTTCCTCTCGGCGCTCTGCGCGCATGACGGGTTCGCGGCGGGCGAGGTCGATACCGGCCTGATCGACCGCGATCTGGCGATGCTGACCAAGACCCCGGCGGCCACTGCCCAGGACATCGCGCTTGCCACCCTCGCGGGGGCGGGTCTGATGGGCGACGCCGAACCCGTGAGCGGCTTCACGCTCTGGGCGCCCATTCGGCGGACCATCCTGCTCGACCATGACGGCGACGTGCTGTCGCCCGTGATCGAATTGTCCGGCCCGGATGCGGCGCGGGTGATCGTGGGCGACACCGTGGTCGAAGCGGTGCGAGGCCCCTCCGGCTGGCGGATCGGCGGCGCGCCTGCGCCCGAGGTGGCGATCACCGGAGACCTCGTCACGGTGTTCTCGGGCGCCGGGCTTGGCTTCCGCGTGCCGGACCCGCTGGCCATCCTGTCGGCGGACGCGGCGGGCGGCGATGTGGTCGAAGCGCCGATGCCGGGGCTGGTGAAGGCGGTCTTCGTCGCGCCCGGCGACCGGGTCGAGGCCGGGCAGAAGATGGCGATCATGGAAGCGATGAAGATGGAGCACACGCTGACCGCGCCGCGCGACGGTGTGGTGGGCGAGGTGCTGGCCGCCGAAGGCGCGCAGGTGGAGGCCCATGCCGCCCTCATCGCGCTGGAACCGGAAGAGGAGGCCGCCGCATGATCCGTTTGCACGCCGTTCCGGGCAGCCGGTCGTTCCGGGTGCATTGGCTGCTTGCCGAGATGGGGCTGGAGCCGGAGGTGGAGAACTACCGCATCGGCGACGGCAGCCTCGGCACAGACGACTTTCACCTCGTGAACCCGGCGGGGCGCGTTCCGGCGCTCGAGATCGACGGGATGACGCTGATCGAATCCGGCGCGATCGTGGAATACCTGTGCGAGACGCGGCCCGAGCACGGGCTGGGCCGTCTGCCGGGCGATGCGGAACGTGCCGAATTCCTCGTCTGGCTGCACTATGCCGAAACGGTCGCGACCTGCATCCAGAACCTCAACCTTCAGCAGGTGTTCCTGCCTGATCCGGCGATGCGGTCGCCCACCGTGATCGGGCTGGAAACCCGGCGGTTGGCCAAGGCGCTGAAGCCCGTGGCGAAACGGGTCGAGGCGCAGGATTACCTGCTCGCCTCGGGGTTTTCGGCGGTCGATGTGATGTTCGGGTTTGGGATCGAAGCCGCGTTTCACTATGTCCATGCCGAGAAATTCCCGACGCTCGCCGCCTATCAGAAACGGCTCGCCGCCCGTCCGGCCTATCAGACGGCGTTCGCGGCGCAGGGGCCGGATACGATCTACAAGCAGGATTTCTACGAGGTGCCCGTTGGATAGCGTCGAACTGGTCGAGATGGGGCCGCGCGACGGGCTTCAGAACGAAAAGACCCTGATCCCCACGGATCGCAAGGTGGCGCTTGTCGATACCCTGTCCGGCGCGGGCTTCCGGCGGATCGAGGTGGCGAGTTTCGTCAGCCCCAAATGGGTGCCGCAGATGGCCGACAGCGCCGAGGTGCTGGCCGGGATCACCCGCGCCGAAGGCGTGTCCTACATGGCTTTGACGCCGAATCTGAAGGGTTTCGAACGGGCGATGGAGGCCGGGGCGGACGAGATCGCGATTTTCGGCTCAGCCAGCGAGGGTTTCAGTCAGGCGAATATTAATTGTTCGATTGCTGAAAGCCTTGAGCGATTTTTGCCGGTCGTCGAGGCCGCTTTGGTTCGTAAAGTGAAAGTCCGCGGATACGTCTCCTGCGTGACGGATTGCCCTTATGATGGCCGGGTCGCGCCGGATGCGGTCGCCGCTGTCGCGGGGGAGCTGATGGCGATGGGCTGCTACGAAGTATCGCTCGGCGACACCATCGGACAGGGCACGCCCGAGACCATCCGCGATATGCTGATCGCGGTGCTGGACCGCGTTCCGGCCTGGCGCCTTGCCGGGCATTACCACGATACGGGCGGCCGGGCGCTCGACAATATCGAGATGTCGCTGGAACTGGGCCTGCGCGTATTCGACGCGGCGGTCGGCGGGCTGGGCGGCTGCCCCTATGCGCCCGGTGCCAAGGGCAACGTGGCGACGGAGAAAGTGCACGACCGGCTGACGGCGCTGGGCCTCTCCACCGGGCTGGACCGGGAGGTTCTGGGACGTGCGGGCGACATGGCCAAGGCGATGCGGGGGTAGACATGTACGAAACGATTTCGATCACGACCGACGGGCGGGGTGTGGCGACGCTGACGCTGGATCGGGCCGACAAGCACAATGCTTTGTCCGCCACGATGATCCGCGAGCTGACGGAAGCGGCGCAGGCGCTTGGCGCGGATGACGGCGTGCGGGTGGTGGTGCTGACCGGCGCGGGAAAAAGCTTTTGTGCCGGTGGCGATCTGGGATGGATGCGCGATCAGTTCGCCGCCGATCCCGAGACCCGGTTCATCGAGGCGCGCAAGCTGGCGCTCATGCTCAAGGCGTTGAACGAAATGCCGAAACCGCTGATCGGCCGGGTGCAGGGGCAAGCGTTCGGCGGCGGGATCGGCATGTGCAGCGTCTGCGACGTGGCGATCGCGGCGGATCATGCCAAGTTCGGTCTGACCGAAACGCGGCTGGGTCTGATCCCGGCCACCATCGGCCCCTATGTGCTGGCCCGGATCGGCGAAGCGATGGCGAGGCGCGTGTTCATGAACGGGCGCGTGTTCGGCGCGGCCGAGGCGCAGCGATTGGGCATCGTCGCCCATGCCGTGCCCGAGGGTGCGCTGGATGCGGCGGTCGAGGAAGAGGTCGTGCCCTATCTCACCTGTGCACCGGGCGCCGTCGCGGCGGCCAAGCGATTGGCGCGCCGACTGGGACCGCCGATCACCGACGACATCATCGACGACACGATCCGCGCGCTGGTCGACTGCTGGGAAGGGGCCGAGGCGCAGGAAGGGATCGGAGCCTTCTTCGAGAAACGCAAAGCGGGATGGATGACGCAATGACGCTGGTTGAAATCGCCGCGCTGGTGTTCAGCGTCCTCGCCCTGATCGTCTGCCTGTTCCAATTCGCGCTGGCGCTCGGCGCGCCCTGGGGGCATCTCGCCATGGGGGGGCGGTGGCCCGGCAGGATGCCCGTGCCGCTGCGGGTCGGGGCCGTGGTTCAGGGCGGTCTCATGGTTCTGTTCGCGCGGCTCGTGTCAGGCGCCGGGGGGCTGCTTGCCCCTGTCGGTCCCGGCTGGCTGATCTGGGCCGTCGTGGCGATCACGGGACTGTCGACGCTGATGAACAACGTGACCCCGTCACGCCCGGAGCGCCTGCTCTGGGGGCCGGTCACCGTGGTCATGTTTCTTTGCGCGGTTTACGTCGCGGTTTCGGCCTGAGTCGGCATCGGGCCGGGCCGGTTCCTGAACTTCGTTCAAAGATGATTGAATAGCACACCTTTTGTGCGGCGCGGAAAACCGCGTTCCATCCTTGTAAACAACGGTATACAATGCGCTTTGCCGCGTCGCAGAAGCGCGTGGAACCCCTTGTTCAAATTGCCCGAAACAGGGGGTGGCTCGGTTGACCCTCTCCGGTGTTGAGAGTAGACCCCGAATTGAGCCAAACTGTCGCGGGTTCCCGTTCATCTGAAACGGCCCGAACAAAGGAGCCAACGTGGAAGACCTTCTTCGTGAATACCTCCCCATCGTGATTTTCCTCGCCGTTGCCGTCGGCCTTGGCCTCGTCCTCGTGCTTGCGGCTGCCGTGCTCGCGGTCCGTCACCCGGACCCGGAAAAGGTGTCGGCCTACGAATGCGGGTTCAACGCCTTCGACGACGCGCGGATGAAATTCGATGTGCGGTTTTACCTCGTCTCGATCCTGTTCATCATTTTCGACCTCGAGATCGCATTCCTGTTTCCCTGGGCGGTGGCCTTCAAGGATGTCGGGATGATCGGGTTCTGGTCGATGATGGTGTTCCTTGCGGTCCTGACCATCGGCTTTGCCTATGAATGGAAGAAGGGAGCACTCGAATGGGAGTGATGACCGGCGCCAACACCGCGGGCGGCGATCGCGAAGTCGCGACGCGCCAGCTGTCGGACGAGTTGCAGGACAAGGGTTTCCTGCTGACCACGACCGACGACATCATCAACTGGGCGCGCACCGGCTCGCTCCACTGGATGACCTTCGGTCTGGCCTGCTGCGCGGTCGAGATGATGCAATCGTCCATGCCGCGTTATGACCTTGAGCGTTACGGGACCGCGCCGCGCGCCTCGCCGCGCCAGTCGGACCTGATGATCGTCGCGGGCACGCTCACCAACAAGATGGCCCCGGCGCTGCGCAAGGTCTACGACCAGATGCCCGAGCCGCGTTATGTGATCTCGATGGGGTCCTGCGCGAACGGCGGCGGGTATTATCACTACTCCTATTCGGTGGTGCGGGGCTGTGACCGCGTGGTGCCCGTGGACGTCTACGTTCCCGGCTGTCCGCCCTCCGCCGAGGCGCTGGTTTACGGCATCCTTCAGCTTCAACGCAAAATCCGCCGCACCGGCACGATCGTGAGGTAACGATGGCAGACGACGCACTGAACGAGCTGGGCGCGCTGATCGAAGTCAAGCAGATGGACGTGGTCGTGGGGTGGGAGGTCGCCTTTGGCGAACTGACCGTCACCGTGCGGCCCGAGGCGCTGATCGGCTTTGTCGAATTCCTCAAGACCGACCGGGGTTGCCGGTTCTCGACGCTGGTGGACATCACGGCGGTCGACTACCCGGAGCGCGAGGCGCGGTTCGACGTGGTCTATCACTTCCTGTCGATGTACCAGAACCACCGCATCCGCGTGAAGGCGGCGGTCGAGGAGCGCGAGATGGTGCCGTCCATCGTGACCGTCTATCCGGCCGCCAACTGGTTCGAGCGCGAGATCTTCGATATGTTCGGGATCATCTTCAAGGGCCACCCCGACCTGCGCCGCATCCTGACCGACTACGGTTTCCGCGGCCACCCGCTGCGCAAGGATTTCCCGACGACCGGCTTTACCGAAGTGCGCTACGACGAGGTCGAGAAGCGCGTGGTCTACGAGCCGGTGTCGCTGGTTCAGGAATACCGCCAGTTCGACTTCATGTCGCCGTGGGAAGGCGCGGAATACGTGCTGCCGGGCGACGAGAAGGCGGACGGGGCCAAAGGCTGACGTGAGCACCCAGACCCTCATATACTGCGTCGGCGCGGCCAAGGCCGGGACCAGTTGGTTGTTCGATTACCTCTACAACCACCCGGAGACCTATTTCCCGACCGTGAAGGAGCTGAACTACTGGAATTCGGTCGCGATGGGCGCGGGCGAATTCTATCGTGGCGAGCTTGCACGGCGGAAGGGCGAGATCGCCGCGCGCCATGCGGTGACGCGGGATGAGGATATCCACGCCTATCAGCTGCAAAGCATGGCGGATATCGAGGAATGGCTCGTCACCTTCGACGGCAAGACCCGCGACGACAAAGCCTATCTCGGCTTCATCGGGGCCGGGCTGCGCGACGCCAAGCTGGTGGGGGATTTCTCGCCCGGCTACGCGCTGCTTGGGCCTGAGTGGTTCGCCGAGATGGCCAAGAGCCATGAGAACGTGAAATTCCTTTACCTGCTGCGCGAGCCCGTGGATCGGCTCTGGTCGCATTTCCGCATGAACGCGGGCGGGGACGAAGCCGCGGCGACCTCGATGGTCGACGGTTACCTGTCCGGCGGGGAAGAGAACGTCGCGCGCCGGTCGAACTACCGCCGCACGGTCAAGCGGCTGATGCAAGCGGTGCCTCAGGACCGGCTTCACGTCGAGCTTTACGAACGTCTCTTCACCGAAGAGGCGCTTGAGAAGATGTGCGATTTCCTTGGGATCGAGATGATCCCGGCCGATTTCGGCAAGCGGGTGCATGGCTCACCCGAAGCGGGGCTCGACCCCGCGCGGCGGGCGCGGCTGCAATCCGCGCTGAAACCGCAATACAACTTCATCGAACGCTACATGGGCGCGGTGCCCGTGGAGTGGCAGGAAAGAATGGTGGCGGCATGATGGACGGCTCCAAGGGATTTCAGGACGCCGAGACCGGCGAACAGCAGATCCGCAACTTCAACATCAACTTCGGGCCTCAGCACCCGGCCGCGCACGGCGTGCTGCGTCTGGTTCTGGAACTGGACGGCGAGATCGTGGAACGCTGCGACCCGCATATCGGGCTGCTTCACCGCGGCACCGAGAAGCTGATGGAAAGCCGGACCTACCTTCAGAACCTGCCGTATTTCGATCGGCTCGACTATGTCGGCACGATGAACCAGGAACATGCCTGGTGCCTCGTGATCGAAAAGCTCTGCGGTGTCGAAGTGCCGCGCCGCGCCTCGCTCATCCGGGTGCTGTATTCCGAGATCGGGCGCATCCTCAACCACCTGCTGAATGTCACGACGCAGGCGATGGACGTGGGCGCGCTGACCCCGCCGCTTTGGGGTTTCGAAGAGCGTGAAAAGCTCATGATCTTCTACGAGCGTGCCTCGGGCGCGCGCCTACACGCGGCCTATTTTCGCCCCGGCGGCGTGCATCAGGATCTGCCACCGAAGCTGATCGACGATATCGAAGCCTGGTGCCACGAATTCCCGGCCGTGCTCGACGACATCGACGGGCTGCTGACCGAGAACCGGGTGTTCAAGCAGCGCAACGTCGACATCGGCGTCATCACCGAGGAAGAGATCCTCGACTGGGGCTATTCCGGCGTCATGGTGCGCGGGTCCGGCTTTGCATGGGATCTGCGCCGCTCGCAGCCTTACGAGTGCTATGACGAGTTCGACTTCAAGGTCTGCATCGGCAAGAACGGCGACTGCTACGACCGCTACCTCGTCCGTATGGCCGAGATGCGCGAGAGCGTGAAGATCATGCTTCAGGCCATCGAAAAGCTGCGGGCACCCGAAGGGCAGGGCGACGTGCTGGCCCGTGGCAAGCTGACGCCGCCCAAGCGCGCCGACATGAAGACCTCGATGGAGGCGCTCATCCATCACTTCAAGCTCTACACCGAGGGCTTCCACGTCCCGGCGGGCGAGGTCTATTGCGCGGTGGAAGCGCCCAAGGGCGAATTCGGCGTCTACCTCGTGTCCGACGGCACCAACAAACCCTACCGCGCCAAGCTGCGCGCCCCCGGCTATCTGCACCTGCAATCGATGGATCACGTCGCGAGCGGGCACCAACTGGCCGACGTCGCCGCCATCATCGGCACCATGGATATCGTTTTCGGAGAGGTCGACCGCTGATGCGTTTCGCCTTGGCCATACTCGTCTGGACCGTGCCAGCCATCGGGGTCGCTGATGCGTCGAACCCGTGGCCGGCCGTTTTCGAGATGATGGAAGCCAAGGATTGCATGGCGAGCGAAGAGGAAATCATAGCGGTCCTGACGGACGAAGGCGTCGATAGCTGGACGCGGAATATCATGATCGCGAACGCAGGCGAGTCCGGAACCTTCTCGCATGACCGGGAGAGCGGAACCTACACCCTGCATAAAACGGAGAAGTGCACCTAATGCTGCGCCGTCTGCACCACGAACAGCCCGCGTCTTTCGCCTTCACGCCTGACAATCAGGCCTGGGCGGAAGCGCAGATGACCAAATACCCGGAAGGGCGGCAGGCGTCCGCCATCATCCCGCTCCTGTGGCGCGCGCAGGAGCAGGAAGGCTGGCTGACCAAGCCCGCGATCGAGGGCGTGGCCGACATGCTCGGCATGGAATACATTCGCGCGCTGGAAGTCGCGACCTTCTACTTCATGTTCCAGCTGCAACCGGTTGGGTCCGTTGCGCATTTTCAGATCTGCGGGACGACCTCCTGCATGATTATGGGCGCCGAAGACCTGATCGCGGTCTGCAAGGAAAAGATCGCGCCGAACCCGCATGAACTTTCGGCGGACGGCAAGTTTTCGTGGGAAGAGGTCGAATGCCTCGGCTCCTGCGCGAATGCGCCCATGGCCCAGATCGGCAAGGATTATTACGAGGATCTGACGACCGAGAGCTTCGGTGACCTGATCGACCGCATGGGTGCGGGCGAGGTGCCTGTGCCGGGTCCGCAGAACGGGCGTTATGCCTCCGAACCTGCGGGTGGGCTGACGAGCCTCAAGGACCATGAGGCGAACAAGAACCCCGCGAACGCGTCGGTCGCGCTGGCGACGGACATCGGCGACACGCTCAAGCGCATCGACGGGACCGAGGTGCCGCTCACCGCGCCGTGGCAGGGCGAAGGCCGCAAGGTCGCCGTCAAGGCACGCAAGACGGTCAAGTCGCCGGGGGATGCCCAGGCGGCCATGTCCGACGCGAACGAGACCGCCAAGCCCAAGGCCAAGGCCACCGGCAAGCCCGCCGAGACGACCGACGCGGGTGCGGCCAAGACGACGACCGGCAAGGCGGACGACGCGAAAGCGGCCAAGGGGGGCGACGCGCCCTCGAAAACGGATGCTCCGGCCATGACCGCCGGATCGGACGCGCCGGGCGCGACCGGAACGCCCGCATCCGGCCCGGGCACGAAGCCCCGCACGATGAAAGCGCCGCTCAAGTCGGGCGCCGACGATCTGAAGGCGATCAAGGGCGTCGGTCCCAAGCTCGAAACCATGCTGAACGGCATGGGGTTCTATCACTACGACCAGATCGCCAAGTGGTCGGGCGAAGAAATCGCCTGGGTCGACCAGAACCTCGAAGGGTTCAAGGGCCGCGTCAGCCGCGACAACTGGGTCGAACAGGCCAAGACACTCGCCGAAGGTGGCGAAACCGAATTCTCGAAGAAAGTGAAGAAAGGCGACGTCTACTGAGGCGTCGGTTCAAGCATGAGGTTGGCAGGGGACATAAGACGAAAGTCTGCGGCACAAGACCGCGGGTCCGTTGCTATGGGTGAAACCCTCAACTGCAACAGGGAATTGGGAAATGGCAAATAACGACGGCGGCCTGTTTTCGTGCCGCAATACCTGCTGGATCGTCGGGGGGCTGCTTGGCCTCGTGGTGCTTCTGCTCATCAACAGCCCGTGGATCGTGGCGATCATCGTGGGCCTCGTGGTCGCGGTGGCCGTGGCGCTGATCCTGCAACGGCTGTTCTGTTCGGACGTTCCGGCGTCCTCCGGCATGGGGACCAGTGCGCCTGCCAGTGCGGCGGCGACATCGACCACCGAACCGGCGGCGGCAGCGGCGAGTTCCGCAGGCACCGGCGACATGGACGCGGCGGCGGCCAAGCCCGCGCCTGCCGAAAAGGCTTCGGCCAAAGCGCAAGCCGCCGAGGATGCACCGGGGACCGAGACGGTGGCGGACGAAACCGCTGCGCCCGCAGACGCGCAGGAGGCCGAGCCTTCGCCGGACCCGATCATCAAGCCGTCCACCGCGCTTCCGGGTCAGCGTGAGCTGGAAGCCAAGAAGGGCGACTGGAAATACGAGAAAAAGCCTGCGGCGAAACCGGTGGCCAAGACCAAGACCGCCAAGACCTCCAAGGCCGAAACCGCGAAACCGGCGGCAGCCCCCGTGGCGGCGGGCGAAGGCCCGGAATTGCTCGACGGACCCAAGGGCGGCGTGGCCGACGACCTCAAGCTCATCAAGGGCGTGGGGCCGGGGATCGAGAAGAAGCTGCATGATGCGGGCGTCTACCACTACGACCAGATCGCCCAGTGGACCGATGCCGACATCGCGGTGATGGACGACAAGCTGTCGTTCCGGGGCCGCATCAAGCGCGACGACTGGATCACGCAGGCCAGACAACTCGCCTCGGGCGAACAAACGGAATTCTCGAAACGGGCGTCCTCATCGGGGCTCTACGACGAGAACAAGAAGAAGTAAGGCCAGGTGCACGCGATGAGCACGGGTGAGGACGGACTGGAACGCAAACGGCAGGGGCGGCTGGCCACTGTCGCGATCCTCGCGTCCGCCCTCGGCTTCATGGGGCTGACATGGCTTGGGGAAACCCTCGGCTGGTCGAACCGTGTGCTCGGCCTCATCGGGCTTGCCGCCATGGCGGGCTTCGCATTCGGACTGATCGTGGCCATCCGGCTTTTGCTGGATGGTCGCAACACCAAAGGATAGACAGGCATGCTGAAAGATCAGGATCGGATCTTCACCAACCTCTACGGGATGCACGACCGGACCTTGAAGGGCGCGCAGATGCGTGGCCATTGGGACGGGACCGCCGGCATCATCCAAAAGGGGCGTGACTGGATCGTCGACCAGATGAAAGCCTCGGGTCTTCGGGGCCGGGGCGGCGCGGGCTTCCCCACGGGTCTCAAGTGGTCTTTCATGCCGAAAGAGTCGGACGGGCGCCCCGCCTATCTCGTCGTCAACGCCGACGAATCCGAGCCGGGCACCTGCAAGGACCGCGAGATCATGCGCCACGATCCGCACACGCTGATCGAGGGGTGCCTGATCGCGTCTTTCGCGATGAACGCGCATGCCTGCTACATCTACATTCGCGGCGAATACATCCGCGAGCGCGAGGCGCTGCAAACGGCCATCGACGAGGCTTATGACGCGGGGCTCCTCGGCAAGAACGCGGCTGGCTCCGGCTGGGACTTCGACCTCTACCTGCACCACGGGGCAGGCGCCTATATCTGCGGCGAGGAAACCGCGCTGCTCGAGTCGCTGGAAGGCAAAAAGGGGATGCCGCGCATGAAGCCGCCGTTCCCGGCAGGCGCGGGTCTTTACGGCTGCCCGACCACGGTGAACAACGTCGAAAGCATCGCGGTGGTCCCGACCATCCTGCGGCGCGGGCCGGAATGGTTCGCGAGCTTCGGCCGCAAGAACAACGAAGGCACCAAGCTTTTCGCCGTGTCCGGTCACGTGAACAACCCCTGCGTCGTCGAAGAGGCGATGTCGATCTCGTTCGAGGAACTGATCGAAACGCATTGCGGCGGCATTCGCGGCGGCTGGGACAACCTGCTCGCGGTCATCCCCGGCGGGTCGTCCGTGCCCTGCGTGCGTGGCGAGAAGATGAAAGACGCCGTGATGGACTTCGACTACCTGCGCGGCGAGCTCGGCTCGGGCCTCGGCACCGCGGCGGTGATCGTGATGGACAAGTCGACCGACATCGTGAAAGCGATCTGGCGGCTGTCCAAGTTCTACAAGCACGAAAGCTGCGGCCAGTGCACGCCCTGCCGCGAAGGCACCGGCTGGATGATGCGCGTCATGGACCGTCTGGTGCGCGGCGAGGCCGAGTTGGAAGAGATCGACATGCTGTTCGATGTGACCAAGCAGGTCGAGGGCCACACGATCTGCGCGCTTGGCGATGCGGCGGCATGGCCCATTCAAGGCCTGATCCGCAACTTCCGCGAAGAGATCGAGGACCGCATCAAGGCGCAGAAGTCGGGCCGTATCTCGGCAGCGGTGGCGGCGGAGTAACGGCGTGATGCGGGTGGCGCATAACGGGCCGATGCGGCGAGGGACCGGGCGGGAAAACCGCGCGGCCCATCGTCCTGCGCGTCAGTCGGTATTCGTCACCTTATCGATGTTCTCGCGGTCCGTTTTCGGCATACCTTCGGAGATGTCGTCCGAGGTCTCTTCGGTTTTCTCGCGGCCCGCGTCGCCGGTTTCGATGAATTTCTCGGTCTGGTCCTCGGCGATTTCCGCGCCTTTCTCAAGATCGGTCGGTTTGACTTTGTCGGACATGGGATGGTCCTCCTTTCCGCTCAAACGCGGCACCGGGGGTCTCGGTTCCGCGCCTGCGACAATGGCGGGAGGTGCGGCATGACGCGTGAAGGTCTGCATCTGGCCGAGTTGAACGTGGGGCGTCTCGTCGCCGACACCGAAGATCCGCGTGTCGCCGAGTTCATGAGCGCGCTCGACCGTGCGAACGGCATGGGCAAGCGGATGCCGGGCTTCGTGTGGATGATGGAAGGCTCGGGCGAGCCGGGGACCGGTAACACCGAGGCCAAGATCGGCGGCGACCCGCGCTTCGTGTCGAACCTGACGGTGTGGGAGAACGTCGAAAGCCTTGAGCATTTCGTGTTCAACACGGTGCACAAGCAATTCTACGACCGCCGCGCCGAGTGGTTCGAACTGATGACCGACCAGCACTTCGTGATGTGGTGGGTGCCGATTGGTCACCAGCCCACGCTCGACGAGGCGCTGGACCGGCTCGAGGCGCGCAAGCGCGATGGCGACAGCGACGCGGCCTTTGGCTGGGCGTGGCTGAAAGAGGCGACGCTTCACGAAACCAAATCCTGCGCGGGGGTGGCGGCGGAATGATCCGGGTATCGCATATCGCAATGCTGATCGCCGCCATGGCGTTGTCGGGCTGCGGGATGCTGAACCGTGTGTCGGCGCGGGCGGCGCCGGAGCGCCCGGCGGAGGCCATCGGCTCGGCGGCGCAGGACGTGGACCGCTTCACCTCGGGCGGGGCGGATTACACGGTCGAATATCGCAGCCACGGGTTGTGGCGCGATGCCATGGGCAATGCGGGGGCCGATGCCGGTGCGCCGCAGATCACGGTCGGGCGGGCCGACGGCACGCCGCTGACCGAAGACGACATTCTGGCGGCGCGCGGCGTCGCCAAGGCCTATTGCGCCGAGAACCCGCAGTTCCGGCGTGACACGATCTTCGGCGACGGGGTCGTGGTGGAGGACGGGAAGGTGATCTTCTCGGAAATCTGCGACTAGGGCCGAACGGGAAATGACAAGCGCCGGGGCAGCCCGGCAGGATGAGTGAGAGACGCATGAGCGATCTGAAGAAAATCGTCATCGACGGGAACGAGGTCGAGGTGGACGGGGCGATGACCCTGATCCAGGCCTGCGAGGAAGCCGGGATCGAAATTCCCCGGTTCTGCTATCACGAGCGCCTGTCGATCGCGGGCAACTGCCGCATGTGTCTGGTCGAGGTCGTGGGCGGCCCGCCCAAACCCGCCGCCTCCTGCGCGATGCAGGTGAAAGACCTGCGTCCGGGGCCGGAAGGCCAGCCGCCGGTCGTCAAGACCAACAGCCCGATGGTCAAGAAGGCCCGCGAAGGGGTGATGGAGTTCCTGCTCATCAACCACCCGCTCGACTGCCCGATCTGCGATCAGGGCGGCGAATGCGACCTTCAGGATCAGGCGATGGCGTATGGCGTCGACTTCTCGCGCTACCGCGAACCCAAGCGCGCGACCGAGGATCTGGACCTCGGCCCGCTGGTGTCGACCCAGATGACCCGCTGCATTTCCTGCACCCGCTGCGTGCGTTTCACGACCGAGGTCGCGGGCATTCACCAGATGGGTCAGACGGGGCGCGGCGAGGATGCCGAGATCACCAGTTACCTGAACGAAACGCTGGATTCGAACCTTCAGGGCAACATCATCGACCTGTGCCCGGTGGGCGCGCTGACGTCGAAGCCCTATGCATATCAGGCCCGTCCGTGGGAGCTGACCAAGACCGAAACCATCGACGTGATGGATGCGCTCGGGTCGAACATCCGGGTCGACACCAAGGGGCGCGAAGTCATGCGCATCCTGCCGCGCAACCATGACGGCGTGAACGAAGAGTGGATTTCCGACAAGACCCGCTTCGTGTGGGACGGTCTGCGCCGCCAGCGGCTCGACAAGCCCTATGTGCGCAAGAACGGCAAACTCACCCCGGTCGAATGGCCCGAGGCGCTGTCGGCGGCGGCCGAGGCCATGAAGGGCAAGAAGGTCACGGGTCTGATCGGCGATCTCGCCTCGACCGAAGCGGCCTTCAGCCTCAAGCAACTCATCGAGGGGCAGGGCGGCACGGTCGAATGCCGTGTGGACGGGGCCAAGCTGCCCGCCGGCAACCGCTCGGCCTATGTCGGCACCGCGACGATCGAAGACATCGACAGTGCCGAGATGATCCAACTCATCGGCACCAACCCGCGTGACGAGGCGCCGGTTCTGAACGCGCGTATCCGCAAGGCGTGGCTGCGCGGCGCGACGGTCGGCTATGTCGGCGTGCCGGGTGTGGACCTGACCTATGACTACGTGCAGGTCGGCGACGACCGCGTGGCCGTCGAGGAACTGTCGTCCAAGACCATTTCGGACGCGACCAAGGCCAAGAACACGCTTGTGATCGTGGGCATGGGCGCACTGAACGAGGCGGACGGCGAGGCGGTTCTGTCGCACGCCATGAAGCTCGCTGAGAACACCAACGGCAAACTGCTGGTCCTGCACACCGCTGCGGGCCGGGTCGGCGCAATGGACGTGGGCGCGACCACCGAGGGTGGCATCAAGGCCGCGACCGAGGGGGCCGAGGTCATCTTCAACATGGGCGCGGACGAGGTCGAAATCGACGCGGGCGCGACCGTGATCTACATGGGCAGCCACGGCGACCGTGGGGCGCACCGTGCCGACATCATCCTGCCCTCGGCTGCCTACACCGAAGAGTCGGGCCTGTTCGTGAACACCGAAGGCCGCCCGCAACTGGCGCTGCGCGCCGCCTTCCCGCCGGGTCAGGCCAAGGAAAACTGGGCCGTCCTGCGTGCGCTGTCCGCCGAACTGGGGGCCACGCAGCCGTGGGACACGCAGGCCGGCCTACGCCGCGCCATGGTGGAAGCGGTGCCGCATCTGGGCGCGGTCGACGTGGTGGCCGAGAACGACTGGCAACCGCTGGCGCTTGGGAAACTCGGTAAGGCGTCGTTCCGTCCGATCGTCGCGGATCACTACCTGACGAACCCCATCGCGCGGGCGTCGGCGGTGATGGCCGAACTGTCCGCGAACGCTAAGGCACGCGGGTCGCAAAAGGTGGCCGCCGAGTGATCCGCACCATCGCATATGGCACGCTGGCTCTGGCCGCGCTGACCGCCTGTTCCGAACAGGTGGAGGTCAGCCGTGCCGTGGCGAGCGCGCAGGCGGCGACCACGCCGTATCAGCCGGAATACCTCGATATCGGGACAAGGCTGCTCGACGGCGACCTCGTCGCCTTCGACGTCAAGATGAAGGGGGCCCGCAACAATCAGGATGTTGCGGACTATGCCCAATGCGCCGCCTCGCAATATGCGTTGATCCGGGGATACGGATTTGCGCGTCACGTGCGAACTGCGGTGGATAAACGCGGCGAAGTGTGGGAAGGGGACGCGACTTACGTGATCTCCGATGCGCTTCCCGATGGGTTGGCCAAGATCGACGCCGAAGTGGCGGTCGCGGCTTGCAAGGAAAACGGAATACCGACGATCTGAGGCGACAGATGTACGAATTTTTCACGACGACCAATCTGGGGATTGCGCTGACGATCGTGGGGCAGGTGCTCCTGATCGTGGTGCCGCTTCTGGTCGCGCTGGCCTTCCTGCTCTACTACGACCGCAAGGTCTGGGCGGCGGTTCAGATGCGCCGCGGCCCGAACGTGGTGGGCGCTTTCGGCCTGCTGCAAAGCTTCGCGGACTTCCTGAAGTATGTGCTCAAGGAAATCGTGGTGCCGGCGGGGGCGGACAAGTTCGTCTTCTTCCTCGCCCCGATGCTGTCCTTCGTGCTCGCCATGGTGGCCTGGGCCGTGATCCCGTTCAACGACCGCTGGGTTCTGGCGGATGTGAACGTCGCGATCCTGTTCGTTTTCGCCGTCTCTTCGCTCGAGGTGTACGGCGTCATTATGGGCGGCTGGGCGTCGAACTCCAAATACCCGTTCCTCGGCTCGCTCCGCTCCGCCGCGCAGATGATTTCCTACGAGGTCTCCATCGGCCTCATCATCATCGGCGTCATCATCTCGACCGGGTCGATGAACTTCGGTGACATCGTGCGCGCGCAGGACGGGGCGGGGCTCTTTAGCTGGTACTGGCTGCCACACTTCCCGATGGTGTTCCTGTTCCTGATCTCGGCCATGGCGGAAACCAACCGCCCGCCCTTCGATCTGCCGGAAGCGGAATCGGAACTCGTTGCGGGCTATCAGGTGGAATACTCCTCCACCCCGTTCCTTCTGTTCATGATCGGGGAATACGTGGCCATCGTGCTGATGTGCACGCTCGTCTCGATCCTGTTCTTCGGGGGCTGGCTGTCGCCCATCGAGGCGATCCCGGACGGAGCGCTCTGGCTCATCCTCAAGATCTTCTTCTTCTTCACGATCTTCGCGATGGTGAAGGCGATCACCCCGCGCTACCGCTACGACCAGCTTATGCGGATCGGCTGGAAAGTGTTCCTGCCCCTGTCGCTGATCTGGGTCGTTCTGGTGGCCTTCTTTGCTCAATACGGCGCGTTCTGGGGCACCTACGCGCGCTGGACCGTGGGAGGCTGACGCATGGCTAACATCGACTACACCCGCGCCGCCAAATACTTTCTGCTGACCGACTGGATCAAAGGGTTCCAGCTGGGCATCAAGTATTTCTTCAAGCCCAAGGCGACGCTGAACTACCCGCATGAAAAGGGGCCGCTTTCCCCCCGGTTCCGTGGCGAACACGCGCTGCGCCGCTATCCCAACGGCGAAGAACGCTGCATCGCCTGCAAGCTGTGCGAGGCGATCTGCCCGGCGCAGGCCATCACAATCGACGCCGAACCGCGTGAGGACGGCAGCCGCCGCACCACGCGCTACGATATCGACATGACGAAATGCATCTACTGCGGCTTCTGTCAGGAAGCCTGCCCGGTGGACGCCATCGTCGAGGGTCCGAACTTCGAATTCGCGACCGAAACCCGCGAGGAGCTGTTCTACGACAAGGACAAGCTTCTGGACAACGGCGAGCGTTGGGAAGCCGAGATTGCGCGCAATCTCGAACTCGACGCGCCCTATCGGTAAGGGGGCGGCGGCGCATGGGCGCGAGCGGTGCAAATTTGTTCGAGGATGACGCCTCGATGGACTGGCTGGAGGGCTATCGCGCCTCCGGGGCCGGTGCCGTCGCGTCCGCGCTCGACACCGCCGCCGGGACGCCCGTGACCGACTACCTCGACATGGATCAGGGCGCGGCGGCGCGGGCGGCGGCGGAAGTCGTGGCCGTGGCGCATGGCGCGTTTCCGTCGGGGATGTCGCAGGACCGTCTGGACCTGCTCAACGCCCACGGGTCCGACGTCCGGGCCATGGAAAGCATAAAGTCCCGCGCCACGTCGGCGCTGGATCGGTTGATTTCGGAGAACTCCGAGCTTCACGAGGTGTGGATGGACAGCGACGCCCAGTCCGACTGGGTCGCGGCCATGAACGATTTGCGGCGGAGGCTCCGATGAGCGATTTCACCAAGACATACGCGCGGATGATGGAGCAGGGCACGGCGATGCTCAAAGCCTTCAATCCGATGCTCGAGGATTTCACGCCCGAAGGGTTCGACAAGCTCTGGCCGACCATGCCCCGCGACTGGATGGAGGCGATGTTCGGCAATTCGTTCAATCCCGACGGGCTGGACGCGAAGACCCGGCTGATGGTCCTTCTGGGCGGTCTGGTCGCCACGGGGGCGACGCAGGACAGCCAGATCAAATACACGGTGCGTCACCTGATGGAGGCGGGCGCCACGCAGAAAGAAATTGGGGAAGTCATCTACCAGATGTCGATGCTGGGTGGACTTCCGGCGATGAACCACGCGCTCGAACTGGCCCAGGAGGTCTATGACGCGCAGAAAGACGACGAGGAGGGGGACGCATGACCGTCGCCGATTTCGCATTCTACGCCTTCGCGGTCACGACGCTGGTGGGCGGGCTGTTCACCGTTCTGGCCCGCAACCCGGTCCACTCCGTGCTGTGGCTCATCATGGCCTTCATCGGGTCGGCGGGGCTGTTCGTTGTGCTGGGGGCCGAATTCCTCGCCATGCTTCTGATGATCGTCTACGTCGGCGCGGTCGCCGTGCTGTTCCTGTTCGTGGTCATGATGCTGGACGTGGATTTCGCGGAGCTGAAGGCGGGCATGGCGAAATACATGCCGCTCGCGCTGCTGATCGCGGTCGTGCTGCTCATGCAGATGGGCATGATCTATGGCACCTGGCAGTTCGCGGACGGGGCCGAAGCCGCACGCCGCGCGGTCACGCCGGACATGACCGAAGTCGAGAATACCGCCGCACTGGGTCAGCTGATCTACGACGATTATTTCCTTCTGTTCCAACTGTCCGGGCTGGTCCTGCTGGTCGCCATGATCGGCGCCATCGTCCTGACCCTGCGCCACCGCAAGGACATCAAGCGGCAGGACGTGCTCGCCCAGATGTACCGCGATCCGGCCAAGGCGCTGGAGCTTGTCGACGTGAAGCCGGGGCAGGGGCTTTGATCCGCGCCGCGCTCATATCCTTCGCGCTGGCCGGGGCGCCCGTCGCCGCAGTGGCCGAAGCGCCGCCGATGCCGTCCTGTTCGGCAGGCGGATACGAATGGCATCTGAGCAGCATTTTCGGTGGCGGCCTGATCCACGCCCTGCGCGTGGCCGGGTCGGGGGCCGAAACGGAATACGTCATCGCCTGCACGGCGGGCCGCGCGGTCGAGGCGACCCGCGTCGGCACCGAATACGGCGTGCTCTACGATCTCGCCCAAGGCATGTCGGCATCGGCCGAACGCTACACGCTGGACGACCTTGCCAAGTTCACGCGGGAATCCGGGTGGCAGGCCAAGGTGGTCAACTTCGACAAGGGGGCTTGCGTGTGCAAGCTGGGGTTCTGAACATGGCGCGGCTGACCCATATCGCGGCCCTGATGCTGACACTGGCGGCCACCGGCGCGCAGGCGGCGTCCTGCACGGATGGGGGCAGCACGTACACCTCCGTCGAACGGATCAGCGCGCATGTCGTCTACGCCGAAGACGGCGCGCGGGCGATTATCGCCGTGTGCAGCATGGACATGGCGGTCGAGGCCACGGACCCCGGCGGCGCGGAATACCCGGCACGCGACTTTGCGGCGGGGCTGAACCCGAACAACGCGGATTACGACCTGACGGAACTGGCAAGCCTCATGCGCTCCATGGGGCTCGAGGCGCAGACGACGCCGTTCAGCAGCAAGGGCTGCGTCTGCGCGGCACAATAGGGCGGCGCCCCGGCAAGAGAATGGACCCCGCAGGGGGCCCGAACGAAGACAAACCAAGGGCAAAGGCCCAGAGGGACAAGATGGTTGGACTTGAACATTACCTGGGACTGGCGGGGGCACTCTTCGTCATCGGCATCTTCGGTCTTTTCCTGAACCGTAAGAACGTCATCATCCTGCTCATGTCGATCGAGTTGATGCTGCTCTCGGTCAACATCAACCTCGTCGCCTTTTCCTCTTACCTCGGGGACATGGTCGGGCAAGTCTTCACGCTGTTCGTCCTGACGGTCGCCGCGGCAGAAGCCGCCATCGGCCTTGCCATTCTGGTCTCGTTCTTCCGTAACCGCGGCACCATCGCGGTCGAAGACGTCAACGTGATGAAAGGCTGACGCTCATGGTCACGATCATCCTCTTCGCGCCGCTGATCGGCGCCATCATCGCGGGCTTCGGCCACCGGATCATCGGGGACAAGGGCGCTCAGGTTCTGACGACCGGGCTTCTGTTCCTCGCGGCCCTTCTGTCGTGGATCGTGTTCCTGACCCATGACCCGGCGAACACCGAGCATGTGCAGATCCTGCGCTGGGTCGAAAGCGGGACGCTCAGCACCGACTGGTCGATCCGGCTCGACCGCCTGACCTCGATCATGCTGATCGTGGTCACCACGGTCTCGTCGCTCGTGCACCTGTATTCCATGGGCTACATGGCGCATGATCCGCAGTTCGAGGGCGAAAGCTATCGCCCCCGGTTCTTCGCCTATCTCAGCTTCTTCACCTTCGCGATGCTGATGCTGGTGACCTCGGACAACCTGCTCCAGATGTTCTTCGGGTGGGAGGGCGTCGGCGTCGCCTCGTACCTTCTGATCGGGTTCTATTATCGCAAGCCAAGCGCCAACGCTGCGGCGATCAAGGCCTTTGTGGTCAACCGCGTGGGCGACTTCGGCTTCGCGCTCGGCATCTTCGGGCTGTTCTTCCTGACCGATAGCATCCGTTTCGACGAGGTCTTCGCCGCCGCGCCGGGCCTTGCCGAAACCTCGATCACCTTCCTTTGGCGCGATTGGAACGCGGCCAATCTCATCGCCTTCCTGCTCTTCGTCGGCGCGATGGGGAAATCGGCGCAGCTGTTCCTGCACACATGGCTGCCGGACGCGATGGAAGGTCCGACCCCGGTGTCGGCGCTCATCCACGCCGCGACCATGGTGACCGCGGGCGTCTTCCTCGTCTGCCGCATGTCGCCGGTAATGGAATACGCGCCCGCCGCGACCAACTTCATCGTCTATATCGGGGCCTTCACCGCCTTCTTCGCGGCGACCGTGGGCCTTGTGCAGAACGACATCAAACGGGTGATCGCCTATTCGACCTGTTCGCAGCTCGGCTACATGTTCGTGGCGGCGGGCGTCGGCGCCTATCCGGTGGCCATGTTCCACCTGCTGACCCACGCCTTCTTCAAGGCGATGCTGTTCCTTGGCGCAGGCTCGGTCATCCACGGGATGCACCATGAGCAGGACATGCGGAACTACGGCGGGCTGCGCACCAAGCTGCCGCTCACGTTCTGGGCCATGCTAATCGGCACGCTCGCCATCACCGGCGTCGGCATCCCGCTGACCGCCATCGGCTTCGCGGGCTTCCTGTCGAAAGACGCGATCATCGAGGTGGCCTTTGCGGGCACGGACGGTGGCATCGCCTTCTGGCTGCTCGTCATCGCGGCGCTGTTCACCAGCTTCTACTCGTGGCGGCTCATGTTCCTGACCTTCTGGGGCAAGCCGCGCGGCGACAAGCACACCCATGACCACGCGCATGAAAGCCCGGCGGTCATGACGATCCCGCTCGGCGTGCTCGCCATCGGCGCGGTGTTCTCGGGCATGGTGTTCTACAACTCGTTCTTCTACGACCACGACCGGATGAACGCCTTCTTCGGCCTGCCGGAGCATCACGCGGAAGCCACCGAGCACGGCGAAGAAGCCGCAGCCGGCGACCACGGCGAAGAGGCCGCGACGGATGACGCCGCGCATGGCGACGAGGCGACGGATCACGCCATGGCCGACAGCCACGCCGCACCGCATGGGGCCGTCTACTTCGGTCCCGACAACACGGTGATCGACGACGCGCACCATGTGCCCACGTGGGTCAAGGTCTCGCCCTTCATCGCGATGCTGCTCGGTCTGGCCACGGCATACTGGTTCTACATCGTGAACCCGTCGCTGCCGAAACGGCTCGCCGCGACGCAGCCGCATCTCTACCAGTTCCTGCTGAACAAGTGGTATTTCGACGAGATCTACGACTTCCTCTTCGTGCGGCCCGCCAAGGCCATCGGCCGCTTCCTGTGGAAGCGCGGTGACGGGGCGACCATCGACGGGGCGATCAACGGCGTGTCGATGGGGATCATTCCCTTCTTCACCAAGCTCGCGGGCCGCTGGCAGTCGGGCTACCTGTTCACCTACGCCTTCGCGATGGTGCTCGGCATCGTCGCCTTCGTGACACTCATGACGCTGACCGGCGGTGCGAACTGATGAACAACCTGCTTTCGATCATTACCTTCCTGCCGCTGGTGGCAGCCCTCATCCTCGCGCTGTTCCTGCGCGGAGACGATCCGGCGGCCCAACGCAACGCGAAATGGCTGGCACTTGCCGCGACCACGGCGACCTTCCTGATCTCGCTCGGCGTGCTCTTCGGCTTCGACCCGTCCGACACGGGCTTTCAGTTCGTGGAGGAAGCCGACTGGCTCATGGGGCTTCAGTACAAGATGGGCGTCGACGGGATCAGCGTGCTCTTCGTCATGCTGACCACCTTCCTGATGCCGCTCACCATCGCGGCCTGCTGGAACGTGACGACGCGGGTGAAGGAATACATGATCGCCTTCCTCGTGCTTGAAACGCTCATGCTGGGCGTGTTCATGGCGCTGGACCTCGTGCTGTTCTACCTGTTCTTCGAGGCGGGCCTCATTCCGATGTTCCTCATCATCGGCATCTGGGGCGGCAAGAACCGGATCTACGCCGCGTTCAAGTTCTTCCTCTACACCTTCCTCGGGTCCGTCCTGATGCTGGTCGCGATGGTCTATATGTTCATGGAGGCCGGGACGACCGACATCCCGACCCTGCTGAACCACGCCTTCGATTCCACCACCATGCGCGTGCTCGGCATCACCGTGACGGGCGGGGCGCAGACGCTGCTGTTCGTCGCCTTCTTCGCGAGCTTCGCGGTGAAGATGCCGATGTGGCCGGTGCACACATGGCTGCCCGACGCGCACGTTCAGGCGCCAACGGCGGGCTCGGTCGTGCTGGCGGCGATCCTTCTGAAGATGGGCGGCTACGGTTTCCTCCGGTTCAGCCTGCCGATGTTCCCGGTCGGCTCCGACGTGATGGCGACCTTCGTGCTTTGGCTGTCGGCCATCGCGATCGTCTACACCTCGCTCGTCGCGCTGGTGCAGGAGGATATGAAGAAGCTGATCGCTTATTCCTCCGTCGCGCATATGGGCTATGTCACCGCGGGTATCTTCGCGGCCAACCAGCAGGGGATCGACGGCGCGATTTTCCAGATGATCTCGCACGGCTTCATCTCGGGCGCGCTCTTCCTGTGCGTCGGCGTGATCTACGACCGGATGCACACGCGTGAGATCGACGCTTACGGCGGCCTCGTGAACCGGATGCCGGCCTATGCGCTGGTGTTCATGTTCTTCACTATGGCGAACGTGGGCCTTCCGGGCACCTCGGGCTTCGTCGGTGAATTCCTGACGCTTGTCGGCATGTTCCAGGCTAACACCTGGGTCGCCGCCGTTGCGACCTCCGGCGTGATCCTGTCGGCGGCCTATGCGCTTTGGCTTTACCGCCGCGTGGTCATGGGCGATCTCATCAAGGAAAGCCTCAAGGCGATCAGCGACATGAGCCGCCGCGAGAAATGGATCTTCGCGCCGCTCGTCGCGATGACCCTTCTGCTCGGCGTCTACCCGAGTCTCGTCACCGACATCATCGGCCCCTCGGTCGAAAACCTTCTGAACCACTACGAAGCCGCGCTTCCCGCGGTGGACGACGCCGCCACGGAAGTGGCTCAGGCAGCAGCGCATTGAGGACGTGAGAGTATGGCAACCGATCTTCAAACCATCCTGCCGGAACTGATCCTCGCGGTTTACGCGATGCTGGCGCTCGTCGGCGCGGTCTATACCGGCAAGGACAACCTCACCGGCCCGATCACATGGCTGACCGCCGGTCTCATGGCGGTTCTGGCGCTCTGGATCGGGACCGGCAGCGCCGGGTCGACGCAGGCCTTCGGCGGCATGTTCCTGTCCGATGCCTATGCCCGCTTCGCCAAGGTCGCGATCCTGATCGCCGGGGCGGCGGTGCTTCTGTCCGGGCAGGAAGCCGTGGCGCGGCGCGGGCTGGGCCGCTTCGAATATCCGCTTCTCATCGCGCTCGCGACGGTCGGTATGATGATGATGGTCTCGGCGGGCGACCTCATGTCGCTATACCTCGGTCTCGAGCTGCAATCGCTCGCGCTCTACGTGGTCGCGGCGATGAACCGCGACAGCGTGAAATCGACGGAAGCGGGCATGAAATACTTCGTGCTGGGCGCGCTGTCCTCGGGCCTTTTGCTCTATGGCGCGTCGCTCACCTATGGCTATGCCGGCACGACGCTGTTCTCGGGCATCATCGGCGCGGCGACGGGCGGCGAGATCAGCCTCGGCCTTCTCATCGGTCTGGTGTTCGTCTCGGCGGGTCTTGCGTTCAAGATCTCGGCTGTGCCGTTCCATATGTGGACGCCGGACGTCTACGAAGGCGCGCCGACACCCGTCACCGCCTTCTTCGCCACCGCGCCGAAGCTGGCTGCCATGGGCCTCTTCGCCCGTGTGCTGTTCGACGCCTTCGGCGGCGCGGTCGGCGACTGGCAGCAGATCATCTCGCTCATGGCGATCCTGTCGATGGCGCTGGGGGCGGTGGCCGCCATCGGCCAGACCAACATCAAACGCCTGATGGCCTATTCGTCGATCTCCCACATGGGCTTCGCGCTCATGGGCCTGTCGGCGGGCACCGCGCTTGGCGTGCAGGCGATGCTGGTCTACATGGCGATCTACCTGACCATGAACGTCGGCACCTTCGCCTTCATCATGTCGATGGAGCGGGACGGAAAGCCGGTCACGGAAATCGCATCGCTGAACCAATTCGCCAAGGGCGAGCCGCTCAAGGCTCTGGCGATGCTGGTTCTGTTGTTCTCGCTTGCGGGCGTGCCGCCCATGGTCGGGTTCTTCGGGAAGCTCTACGTGCTTCAGGCCGCCGTGGACGCGGGCCTGACGTGGCTGGCCATCGGGGGCGTCATCGCCTCGGTCATCTCGGCGTTCTACTATCTGCGCATCGTCTATTTCATGTATTTCGGCCAGACCGAAGGGCAGGCGCAGGCGCCGATGTCGCCCGCGGCCTGGGTCGCGCTCATGGGGTCGGCGGCGATCATGGTGCTGGGGGTCGTGAACCTCTTCGGCATCGAAACCGCCGCCGCGCAGGCCGCGCAGGCGCTGGTCAACTGAGCCGGCATTGCCTGATCGCAATATCCGGGGCCTGTGGGAAGTGACCCACGGGCCCCGTCTTTATCCGGAGACCTGAGTGTGAGCGGAGACTGGCCCCACGGCTACGGCTACCTGCCCTTGGGCGAGGTGACCTCGACATTGGACGAGGCGCGGGCGCGTGTGGGCGAAATGTCGGGGCCGACATGGATCACCGCGACGCACCAGACCGCCGCACGTGGGCGGCGCGGTCGGCCATGGTCGAACCCCGCCGGCAATTTCGCGGGCACTCTGGTCCTGCCGAATCTGACCGACCCCGCGTCCGCCGCGCTGCGCTCGTTCACCACCGCGCTTGCGCTGGACGAGGCGCTGACGACGCTTACCGGACGGCCCGAAGCCTTCGCGCTCAAATGGCCGAATGACGTGCTTCTGAACGGCAGCAAACTTGCCGGGATATTGCTCGAAAGCCTGACCGAGCGGGGGCACCTGACCGGACTCGTCATCGGGATCGGCGTGAACCTCGCCTCGGCCCCGGACCCCTGTGCGCTGGAACCCGGTGCGCTGGCGCCGGTGTCGCTCATGGGTGAAACCGGGTTGTCGGTGACCCCCGACGATTTTCTCGAGGCTCTGGCACCGGCTTTCGCCCGGTGGGAGGCGCAGTTGCGCCAATACGGCTTCGCGCCGATCCGCACCGCATGGCTCGCCCGTGCCGCCCGCATCGGAGAGACCGTGACCGCGCGCTTGCCGGGCGACGAGATCACCGGCACATTCCGCACGGTGGACGAAGCGGGTCATCTTGTCTTATCCACGCCCAAAGGCGAACGCGCCATCGCGGCGGGGGATGTGTTTTTCTGACTGCCGGGAGGCGCCGATGCTGCTCACCATCGACTGTGGCAACACCAATACCGTGTTCACGCTGTGGCAGGGGGACGAGGTGCTTTGCACCCTGCGCACCTCGACCGCGCACCAGCGCACCGCAGATGCCTATTGGGTCTGGTTCTCGACCCTCGTGAAGCACCACGGGATCGACCCCAAGGTCGAGGGCGTCATCATCTCGTCCACGGTGCCGCGCGTGGTGTTCAACCTGCGCGTCTTCACCGACCGCTTCTTCAACCTGCGCCCGCTTGTGGTCGGGCGGCCCGACTGCCTGCTGCCCATCGACGTGCGGGTCGATGCGGGCACGCAGGTCGGCCCCGACCGTCTGGTCAACACCGTCGCGGGTTACACCCAGTATGGCGGCGACCTCATCATCGTGGATTTCGGCACCGCGACGACCTTCGACGTGGCCGACAGCGACGGGGCCTATATCGGCGGGGTCATCGCGCCGGGTGTGAACCTGTCGCTCGAGGCGCTGCACATGGCCGCTGCCGCGTTGCCGCACGTGGATATCACGCACCCCGACAAGGTCATCGGCACCAATACGGTGGCCTGTATGCAATCGGGGATCTTCTGGGGCTATGTCGGCCTCATCAAGGAAATCTCCAGCAGGATCATGGAAGAACGCGACCGCGAGATGAAGGTGATCGGGACCGGGGGCCTCGCCCCTCTGTTCCAGTCCCACGCGCCCGTGTTCGACCGGTTCGAGGACAACCTGACCATGCATGGTCTCAAGGTGATCTACGAACACAACAGAGAGCAGGGTACCCTATGAGCAAGAACCGTTTGATCTACCTGCCCCTCGGCGGCGCGGGCGAGATCGGGATGAACGCCTATGTCTACGGCTACGGCGCGCCGGGCAAGGAACGCCTGATCCTCGTGGACCTCGGCGTCACCTTTCCGGATATGGAGACGACGCCGGGCGTCGACCTCATCATGGCGGACGTGTCTTGGCTGGTCGAGAATCGCGACCGGCTGGAGGCGATCTTCATCACCCATGCGCATGAGGATCACGTGGGCGCCATCGGGCGGCTATGGTCGGAACTGCGCGTGCCGGTCTATGCCCGCGCCTTCACCGCGCATCACGCGCGTCGTAAGATGGAAGAGGCGGGGCAGGACCCGGACGAGGTCATCACAGCCGCGGCCTATCCGGAAAAGATCGAGGTCGGGCCGTTCAAGGTGGCCTTCGTGCCGATCAGCCATTCGATCCCCGAAAGCGCGGGGCTGGTGATCGACACGCCTGCGGGACGGATCGCGCATTCCGGCGACTTCAAGATCGACCTCGAACCGGGCGTCGGCGAAGCCTTCGACGAGGCGATCTGGCGCGAGGCGACGGGGGGCCGCGTGCGGGCCTTCATGTGCGACTCGACCAACGTGTTCTCGCCCAAACCCGGCCGGTCCGAGGCCGAGCTTGGCCCCGAGATCACCAAGCTGGTCGCGGATGCGCCGCATATGGTGGTGGCGACGACCTTTGCCTCCAACGTGGCGCGGGTGAAGACGCTTGCAGAGGCCGGGCAGGCCGCCGGCCGGTCGGTCTGTCTTCTGGGCCGTGCCATGCGCCGCATGATCGAAGCCTCGGTCGACACCGGCGTGCTTACGGATTTCCCCGAGACGGTGACGCCGGAAGACGCCCGCGACATCCCGCGCGAGAGCCTGATGCTGATCGTGACCGGGTCGCAGGGCGAGCGGCGGGCGGCCACCGCGCAGTTGAGCCGGGGCAAGTATCTGGGGCTGGAGATGAAAGAGGGCGACACGTTCCTGTTTTCCTCCAAGACCATTCCAGGGAACGAACGCGGCGTGATCCGCATTCTGAACGCCTTTTCCGAAATGGGCGTGGATATCGTGGCGGATGACGACCGCTATCACGTCTCGGGCCACGCCAACCGCCCCGATCTGGAGCGGATGCACCGGATCGTGGGGGCCGAGACCGTAGTGCCGATGCACGGCGAACACCGCCACCTGCGCGAACACGCGAAACTCGCCAAGGCGAACGGGTTCCAGTCGATCGTGGCGGTGAACGGCGCGATGGTCGATCTGACCGGGGCCACGCCGCATGTGGTCGAACATATCGAGGCGGACCGGGTGTATCTGGACGGCAAGGTCATCATCGGGGCGCTGGACGGGATCGTGCGCGACCGCATCCGCATGGCGTTGAACGGTCATGTCATCGTCAACGCGATCATCGAGGACGACGCGGCCCTCGGCGATCCGTGGGTCGAGGTCATGGGTCTGCCCGAAGTCGGCGAGAGCCGTGCGCCGCTGGTCGATGTGCTGGAAGAGGATCTGGGTCAGTTCCTGGGTCGTGCGGGCCGCAAGACGCTGGCGGATGACGACAAGCTGGAAGAAGAGCTGCGCCGCATTGCGCGCAAAGTGACGCAGGACGAGATCGGCAAGAAGGCCGAGGTCACGGTCGTCATCTCGCGTCTGGAAGAGTAGGGTCGGCAAGCGGTGCGGGGCCAGGGCCCCGCGCAGGTTTTGCGCCGCCCCGCCTTCGGCGGGCCGTCGCGGTAGGGGGCCAGCCCCCTTGGCCTCATTTGCAGGCAAATGAGGCCCACCCCCGAGGTTTCTTGAAACAGAGAAGAGGGACTTAGCGCGCGGCGCAGACGGTGACGCGTTTGCCCGTCCAGCAGCCGCCCGCGCCCATGGTCAGGTCGTCGCCGAGGTAGCCCTGCGCATGGGTCGCGCCGGGGGTGCCGTTCCAGTGGGCCTGTGCGGTGCCGTCGCCTGCCGGGCTGACTTCGGCGAAGTAGTTGCCCAGATAGACGTCACGGTCGGTGTTGATCCAGAAGCGCCCGGTGCCGTCGTTCTCCATCCAGATCGGACAGGTGCCGTCTCGCATGTCGAGATAGGTCGTGCCGTCGACGACGAGCTTGCAGGAGCCCTTGATGACATAGGGGTCGGCGGTGGCGGCGGTTGCGCAAAGGGTCGTCGCCACGGCGAGGATGGCGTGGAGGGGCAGAGGGCGCGGCATGGGTGTGGTCCGGGAAATGGGTTAACGATACCCAGACTATACGCGCGGCTTCGACCTTGGCGAGCGGTTTCGCTCAGGCCGCCGCTTCGAGCGCCGCGACGGTCTCGGCCAGCCTGTCGGACAGCGGGCCGGGGCGGATCTCGGTCAACCGGTCGGCCAGTTGGCGGTAGTACCACAGCGTGCCCGTGCGTTTCGCGGTGAACCGGTCGAATACGCCGGGGCCCTGTTCGCGAAGATCGGTCAAGATGGCGGTGGCGTTGTGCAGCTTGTCGCAACTGGTGACGAGCAGCGCGTCCTCGCCCTTGGTGGCGAGCGAGGCGATGTAGCGATCCTTGCGCCACTGCCAGTCCTCCTTGTCCTGCTGGACCGAGTCGGAACAGGCGAGCACGATGTCGGCCACGCGAGCGCCATAGGTGGCGCGGATCATGTCGGCGGTGTCCTGCCCGCCCTGATCCTCGACCGCGTCGTGCAGAAGGCCCGCGATCGCCTGATCCTCGTCCCCGCCGTATTCGATGACGAGGGCCGAGACAGCCATGAGGTGAGAGATATAGGGGATGCCCGAGCCTTTGCGGGTCTGCGTGCGGTGCAGACGCGCGGCGAGGCTCAGAGCGTTTTCAAAACGATCTGTCAGCATAGGTTTTCCAATGATGTTGGGAGATGAGCGTTGCGCTCACCTTCAACATGGGGCCGTGCCGGGCAGGGGTCAACCCCTGCGCGTCAGGACCGGCGTTCTTCGAAGCTCTTGGCGATGAAGTCGGGCAGGTGGTCGCCCATGCCCGTCGGGGCGTCGTCGCGGCGGCCGCCACGGCCCGAGGGCTTCCCGCGCGAACGGGTGTCGGACCGGGATTTGGATGCCTCTTCCGACTTGGCGGGTGCGTCGTCGCGGGCCGGTTTGTCGTCACGGGCCGGTTTGTCTTCGCGCGCGGGCTTGTCCGACGGTTTTGATCGCGCGGATTTCTTCTCGGGCTTCGGGGTCTCTTCCACCGGAGCGTCGCCCAGCGGGCTTTCGATGCGCGGGATTTCCTTTTCGATCAGGCGTTCCACCGCGTCGAGGTTCTTTTCGTCGCGCGGCTCGCAGATCATCACGGCCTTGCCCTTGCGCCCGGCGCGGCCCGTGCGGCCGATCCGGTGAACGTAGTCCTCGGCATGGCCCGGCACGTCGAAGTTGAACACGTGGCTGACGGCGGGCACGTCGAGGCCGCGGGCGGCCACGTCGGAGGCGACGAGGAAGCGCAGGGTGCCGTCGCGAAAGCCCTGCAACGTCTCCATCCGCTTGGACTGGTCCAGATCGCCGTGGATCGGGGCCGCGTCGTAGCCGTATTTCTTGAGGCTCTTGGCCACCACGTCCACGTCCATCTTGCGGTTGCAGAAGATGATGGCGTTGGTGCAGGCCTCGCCCTCGCGGTCGATCAGCGCACGCAGCAGCCTACGCTTTTCGGTGGCCGCGCGGTCACGGCGCGAGGCTTTGAACTTGCAGACTTCCTGCGCGATGTTCTCGCCGGTGGTCGCCTGACGCGCCACTTCGACGCGGGCCGGGTTGGACAGGAAGGTATTGGTGATGCGCTCGATCTCGGAGGCCATCGTGGCGGAGAAAAACAGCGTCTGACGGGTGAAGGGCACGAGGCCGAAGATGCGTTCGATGTCGGGGATGAACCCCATGTCGAGCATCCGGTCGGCTTCGTCCACCACCATGACCTGCACGCCGGTCAAAAGCAGCTTGCCGCGCTCGAAATGGTCGAGCAGGCGGCCGGGCGTGGCGATCAGCACGTCGACGCCGCGGTCGATCAGCTGGTCCTGTTCCTTGAAGCTCACGCCGCCGATCAGGAGCGCCTTGGTCAGTTTCACATGCTTGGCGTAGGTGTCGAAGTTTTCGGCGACCTGCGCGGCGAGTTCCCGGGTCGGGCACAGCACCAGCGACCGGGGCATGCGCGCACGGGCGCGGCCACGGGCCAGCATGGTAATCATCGGCAGGGTGAACGAGGCGGTTTTGCCCGTCCCGGTCTGGGCGATCCCCAGCACGTCACGCCCTTCGAGCGCGGGCGGAATGGCGCCGGCCTGAATCGGGGTGGGGGTCTCATAGCCAGCCTCTTCGACGGCTTTGAGAACTTTCGGGCTAAGGTTCAGATCGGAGAATTTTGTCAATGACGGGTCCTTCGCGTGAGTTGGCGGCTGTCTGGCCGCTTCTCTCCGCGCGGCCCGCCCGACCGGATTGCCGGGCATCCTTTGGGCGGTTCTCTACGCGTCCGCGCATGAAAGGTCAAGAAAGGCTCGTGTCGGGAACAGCCGCGCGTGCGATCACGTTGGTTCAGGATGACAAAAGAGGAAAAAGGAAGACAGCCATGATTAAGAAACACGGATCCGCAGAGTGGAGCGGCGGGCTTCAGGACGGCACCGGCACGGTTTCGACGCAAAGCGGCGTGTTGAACGCGGTGCAATACGGATTCAACAAACGCTTCGGGGATGAGCCGGGCACCAACCCCGAGGAACTGATCGGCGCGGCCCATGCCGCCTGTTTCTCGATGGCCCTGTCCAACATTCTGGGCGAGAGCGACATCGTGCCCGACAAGATCGAAACGACGTCGACCATTCACCTCGACATGAGCGACGGCCCGAAGGTCGTGAAGGCGCATCTGGACGTGAAGATCAAGGCGCCGGGCGACAAGGACAAGGTGATGGAGGCCGCGAAAATGGCCGAGCAGGGCTGCCCGATCAGTCAGCTTCTGGATTGTGAAATCACGATGGATGCCGAGATCGAGTGATCTCGCGCCTCACAGGTCGGCGATCCGTGCCCCGCGCAGGATCGCCGCCTGCCACGTCTCGGGTCGTCGACCAGTTCGAGCGCGCCGATGACGGAAATGCGCTGGCCTTCTTCGATCAGCACGTCCTCGTCCAGCTGGATCTGGAGCGATGCGCCATGGTCGGGCTGGCCGCAGAACGGGCAGTCGCCCATATCCGACACCAACAGCAGATCGCGGCCCGCGACGCCCGGAAACATCGGGACGGCATAGCCCGTGATGCGGAACTCCTGCGCACCGTTACGGATGGCGTCCGGGTAGGTCTTTTTGACCGTGTAGCTCGTGTCCGAAATGACCTCGTCCACCTCGATTGCGGCCAGCAGCGCCCAAGGGTCGTCATTGGCCCAAAGCGGCGTGGTCGGAACGGCGAACGCTGCGAGAGTGAGCAGGCTGGTGGAGCGCATGGGGGCCTCACGAAAGGTCTGTTGCCAGCACCTTAGGGTGGCGCGGTCCTGGGGCAACGCCGAATTTCCGGGCGGGCGGCTTTCCGCCGGGTCAGGTGAGCCCGACCGCCGGGGGCAGCTCGTCGTTGTCGACGGCTTCGGGCTCGGCAGCCACCGCGCGGATGCGGGCCTTCAGCATCGCGGGCCCGCCGCCTTCGGCCCAGAGCATCGACAGGGCCAGCCGGAACCGTGGCGCACGGTTTGCGCGGTCGTCGATTTCGGTCAGGAGGTCGGTGCCATGACTGTCCATCAGTTCCTGTAGTGGGCCTGCCGCCACGATCTCGAGATCCTCGGGGTCGTCGCAGGCCGCAAGCACCGCGCAGATCGCATCGAGCGCGAGGCCCGGTTTTCGCTGGATCAGGGCTTCGAGCAGGAGATCGGTCCAGTAGTCGGGGTGAGCGTCGAAAGCCTCGGTTTCATAGGTCGCGCGCAGGAAGCCGAGGTAACGCGCACCGAACCTGTCGAGCGGCAGGTCGCCTTCGGGAAGGCTGTCGTCTGTCACGCCGAGGGCGTCGGCGATGAAATGGCGGTCAATGGCTGTCATCTGTGCAGGCCTACGTGATTGAGGGCGACAAGGCGAGAGGTGGATTTGCGAACGCGCCTGTCCGAAGTAACGTCGGGCAAAGGACGGAGGTTGCATGGACGACGATATAGACGTGCGCCGGCTGGGGCCGGTCGATATCGAGGCGATCCTATCCAGCGACGCCTTCGATCATCCGGCCCGGCCGGATCAGGCCCGCGCCTTTCTGGACGCGCCCGACACGGCGATCATCGGCGCCCTCGACGGCGACCGGATGATCGGGTTCGCCAGCGCGACGGTGCTTCTGCACCCCGACAAGCCGCCGATGCTGTTCGTGAACGAGGTCGGGGTGAACGAAGGGTTCCGCAAAAGGGGCATCGCCACCCGGCTGGTCGAAGCATTGATCGACTGGGCGCGCGCCTATGGCTGCGAGGGCATCTGGCTCGCCACGGAAGAGGACAACGCCGCGGCGCGCGCGCTCTACCGCAAACTGGACGCGCGCGAGACGACGGGGGTCGTGGTGTTCGACTGGGACGGCGCGCTGGAGCGTTAGGGGGCCGACAGGCTTGGATCGAGCGCCGGGACATACCCGCCCGCAAGCGCGGCGACGGTGGGGGCGGGGGTCAGCACGGTGACCTCGCCGCGCGGGCGCGTGGCGCGGTCGCGGTAGCCGCCGGGGGTGAAGCGCCGAATGAAACCGCCCTGCACGATCCACGGCGCGCCCTCATGGCGGATGAAGGCCCCGTCGGGCAGGGTGCTCGCTTGCGCGACATGGGTGATCTGCGTGCGGTCACGCCGGACCCGCGCCCGGTGCAAAGCCCGGTCGATCTGCGGTGCGCGGTCGATGCCCGACGCCCTGCGGAACGCGTCGAAGGCGTCGCGCCGGCAGTAGCCGCAAGGCCGATGCCCGGCGGCGAGCGCCACCGCTTCGTCCAGAAAGAACAGGGGCGTCCAGGCGTTCTGCGGCTGCGGCCCGTGATAGCGCCCGCGCGGGTGCTCCAACGCGCAGATGATCCACGCGTGGTGCGACCAGCGCCGTGCGCCCAGCCTCCCGGCGTCGTCGAAGGTGAGGATACCCCGGTTCCCCGTGAAGCAGCCCCGCGCGGGGTCCACGACGATCCTGCCGTCCGGCATCACGCGGTTCTGAAGCGGCACGTTCCCTCCGGCTTTGGTATCCAAGCCTCCCGGCACTGGGCGGGGAGGTCACTCCCCATGCAATTCCTTCGTCGCGGTCAGGGTCAACTCGGGATAGTCCCGTTCGACCCGGTCGATGTCCCATTGCAGGCGCGTCAGGAAGACTGGGTCACCGTCGTTGTCATACCCGATGTGCTGTTTGTTCGCCTCGACCAGCTTGTCCTGTGCCGCTTTTGGCCCCGAGAACCAACGGGCGGATTTGAACTGCGTCGCTTCGAAGCGGACCGGGATGCCGTATTCCAGCTCGATCCGGCTTGCGAGCACCTCGAACTGAAGCTGGCCGACGACACCGACGATGAAGCCGGAGCCGATCATCGGTTTGAACACCTTGGCCGCGCCTTCTTCCGCGAACTGCATCAGGGCCTTTTCGAGGTGCTTGGCTTTCATCGGGTCGGTCGCCCGGACGCCTTGCAGCAATTCCGGCGCAAAGGACGGGATGCCGGTGACGCGCAGCGCCTCACCCTCGGTCAGCGTGTCACCGATGCGCAGCTGCCCGTGGTTCGGGATACCGATGATGTCGCCCGCCCAAGCCTCTTCCGCCAACTCGCGGTCGGAGGCCAAGAACATCACCGGGTTCGAAATCGCCATCGGTTTCTTGGACCGCACATGCATCAGCTTCATGCCGCGCTTGAAATGGCCCGAGGCCATGCGCACGAAGGCCACGCGGTCGCGGTGCTTGGCGTCCATGTTCGCCTGCACCTTGAAGACGAAGCCCGCGACCTTGTCCTCTTCCGGCGCGATCTGGCGCGGCTCGGCGGACTGCGGCTGCGGCTCGGGCCCGTATTCCGCGATCCCGTCCATCAGTTCCTTGACCCCGAACGAGTTGATGGCGGAGCCGAACCAGATCGGCGTCATCTGACCCGCCATGACCTCGGCCGGGTCCATCGCGGGCAGCAGCTCGCGCGCCATCTCGACCTCTTCGCGCAACTTCTCGAGCAGATGAGCGGGGACGAGTTCGGCGAGTTTCGGATCGTCCAACCCGTCTATCTTGATCGACTCGGCCACCTTGTTGCGGTCGGCCCGGTCCATCAGCTCCAGCCGGTTGTGCAGCATGTCGTAACAGCCGAGGAAATCGCGGCCCACACCGATGGGCCACGAGGCGGGCGTCACGTGGATCGCCAGCATTTCCTGAATTTCGTCGATGATCTCGAACGTGTCGCGGCTTTCCCGGTCCATCTTGTTACAGAAGGTCAGGATCGGCAGGTCGCGCATCCGGCAGACCTCGAACAGCTTCTGGGTCTGGCTTTCCACGCCCTTGGCCCCGTCGATCACCATGACCGCCGCATCGACCGCGGTGAGCGTGCGATAGGTGTCCTCGGAAAAGTCAGAGTGGCCGGGGGTGTCGACCAGATTGAAGCGGAATTTGCCGAAGTCGAAGGACATCGCCGAGGCCGAGACCGAGATGCCCCGGTCCTTTTCCATCTGCATGAAGTCCGAGCGCGTGCGCCGCGCCTCGCCTTTTGCACGTACCTGTCCGGCCATCTGAATCGCGCCGCCATAGAGAAGGAATTTCTCGGTCAGCGTCGTCTTGCCCGCATCGGGATGCGAGATGATGGCGAAGGTGCGCCGCCGAGCGATTTCGGCGGGCAGGTTCGGGCGGTTGGGTGTGGCGGCGTCCAGCATGGGGCGGGATATATCCTTGGCCCCTCGCGCAAACAATGGGGCTTTCAGCGCGTCATGCTCCGGGCGACATCCGCGTTTTTTGTACCGATTGTTTCAAATGCCGCACCAATTCCGCATTTCAGCCAGATTCCCCCACTAGTTCGTACACAGCGAAACGAAAGAAACGAACAATTTCGTTCAACAAGAGCAGAACTAAAGAGGCAGTCATGGAACGCATCATTCGTGCAGGCGCGCTTGTGGTCCTGATCGCGGGGGCTTCGGGATGCACCGCGACCAAACAGGCGCTGGAGCTTTACGACCGGGCGACCGAATTCAACCGGATCGAAGACGTGAACGACTCGCTCGGCGCCAGTGCGGCAGCCGACATCGCGGCACGCTCCGGCACGGCGATCTATACCGGGCAGACCGGCTTCGGCGGCATGGTCGACGACACGAACAACGTGGTCATCAGCGCCCCGATTTCCCTGACCGCCGATTTCGACCGGCTCACGGTCGAGGGCGAAATCACCGACATGATGGTCAGCGAACTGACCGACACCGAAATCGCGGACCTGAGGGCGGGGCGGGCCAAGATCAGCACGATCCTCAAATCGGGCAAGGCCGCGACCGGGACGATCGAACTGGCGGGCACCATCGGCGGGGCCGACATCGTCGTCGAAACCTCCGGCACGGCCCAGACCAGCAGCGATGCCTATGACGTGTCCGGCGACGTCGCCGGGACGTTCCGCGGCTCGGACGCGCAGGGCATCGCGCTGGACGAAACCGACAGCTTCCGCGTGACCAAGAACGGCACGGCGCTGCAACGCTCGATCTTTCAGGCCGAACTCGAAGCCGAGTGACGCCGGGAACGCGGCGCGGGTTCAGGCGTTCTCCTGTCAAAAGGAGAGTGCCCATGACCCGCGATCACGGACCCAGCATCAAGGACGACGAAACCTATCAGGCCTTGCGTGACGATGGCGCGAGCAAGGAAAAGGCCGCCCGTATCGCCAATGCCCGTGCGAACGACGACATGCAGCCGTCGAAGAAGGGCGGCAAGGCTGCGGCCTATGAGGATTGGACGAAAGACGAGCTGTATGACCGGGCGAAAGAGATCGGCATCGACGGCCGCTCCGACATGACCAAGGCCGAATTGATCCGTGCGCTCCGGCGCCACTAGGCCGGCCCCCATATCTTGCGTTTCCGACGCAGGAAAAACCCAAATGCCACGACCTGTGGCCATTTGATCCATCCCTGTCGTTTTGGATTGACCGGTTCGCGTGCTCGGCTAGCGTTACGGCAATTCAACAACCAGAAGGGGACATCATGAAACTCATTCGTACTGCATTCCTCATGGGCACGGCGGCTGTCGCCCTGTCCGGCTGTGCCGCGCTTTCGGTGCTGACTCAGGCGCAGAACTTCGCCGAAGTGAAAGACCAGGTCGACGCACTGTCCACCACCACGACCATGCCGACCAGCGGGTTCGCTGTTTACGAAGGCAACACCGTGATCGGTGCCGATTACGGCTCCAACGACAACGTCGTGCTTCTGGGCGACGCCGAACTGACCGCGACCTTCACGTCGACGGGCGGCACGATGGTCGGAACGCTCGACAACTTCTCGGGCCTCGTGCTGACCGACGCACAGCGCACCCAAGTCGAGAACGGCAACGTGCCGGACGACATCATCAGCGCGGCCAAGAGCGCCTCGGGCGACGTCGCGATCACGGGTGGTGTCATCGCAGGCTCCGCCGTCGCCGCGAACTCGTCGGGAACCGTGCGCATGGACGGCAGCGATTTCGCCGTGTCCGGCAACGTGATCGGGGAATTCCGGGGCACTGACGCCGCGGCCGTTCAGCTGACCGAAGGCGCTACCTTCAACATGACCCGCGACGGGGTGAACCCGACGACCGGGTCCACGATCGAGGTCGACGCGGTTCAGTAAGGCCGCTCGACACGACGGGAAACGAAGCGGCGGCCCCTCGGGGTCGCCGTTCTTCGTTCAGTTCGACGATATCCGCCGCAACACTTCGACCGCGTCGCCGCGTCTGAGCAAGTCTTTCTCGCGCAATTCGAAGGCGTCGAGCGCGGCCTGTTTCGGCGGCAGGGCCGACAGACGCTCGGCCACCGCATCGGGCAGGGTGGCGCGCGTCACGGTGTCGGCGAACAGGCTCTCGGACGCGATCCCTTCGGCATAGATGATCTCGTGCTGGTCGAAGAGCACCTGAACGTAATCCACGAACCCGCCCGGCGTCTGCGTCACGGTCGTGCCGTTGACCAGCAACCCGGCCTTCACCAGAAGCTCGCGCCGACCCACGCCAAGCGCCGAGATGCGCTGGTAGATGAACAGGCGGTGGTTCGGGCTGACGATCAGGTCGTTCACGTTATGGAGCGCCCCGGCGGCAATGCGGATCGGGGCGAAAGCTCCTTCGGCCCGCACCGTCTGCATCCCGACCCAACGCACCTCCTGCGCGCCGGAATCGCGGGTCAGCACGCGGTCGCCGGGTTTCAGATCCTCGACCGGAACCTGCCGCCCGTTGGCCATGGTGATATGCGTGCCGCGCGTAAAGGAAACGGTGGCGGCCTCGGCCAGACGCTGCCGCCCGTTTTCGCGGTCGATGGTGACGAGCGTGTAGGGCGTGCGCGGGGCGAGCGGGGCGAGCGGGTGCAGATAGACCTCGGCGATCGTGCCGCTTTCCCCCTCGACTTCGACGAGGATCAGCGCCTCGACCGTTTCGCCGTCGGGCGACATATAGGTCACGAGACTGTCGATGAAAACGGGCGCTCCGGGGGTGCCGACCGAGGTGGCTTCGCCCAGCGTGCAGGGCCCGTCCCCGGCCATCGCAAGCGACAGGTGAACGGGTGCGGCATCCGCCGCAAGTTCGTAGGAATCGTCGGGAACGAGGTCCGCGGCATCGGTCAGCGCGTCGCCCTCATTGACCCCGTGGGTCACACGGAACGCGCGTGACGGATAGACCATCAATTGCCGGACCGGCAGGTGATCGTAGAGGTCTTTCGACATGGCAGCTTCCCCGGCGGGCAATTCGCCCCCGCAACATTCCTGGCGCGCCCCCACCGCCAGACTTGAAGTTAGGGCCAAGACACAGCTTTGGTCAACAAATCCTTGTTTTCGCACCGCTTTGGCCTTGAAAGGCAGGTGAATTGTCGCTGTTTGGTAAACAGATGGCGCAACGCGGCGGATTTGGCGCGGTGCCGTGGGCATGGGCGAATCGCGCGCGCGGTGCTAGCCAAAGCCTCAAACAGACGGAGGGTCACATGGATTTCGGTATCAAGGGTAAACGGGCGCTGGTCTGCGCGAGTTCCAAGGGTCTTGGGCGCGGCTGCGCCGAGGCGCTGGCCGGTGAGGGCGTGAACCTCGTCATCAACAGCCGCACCGCCGAAGTGCTGGAGCAAACGGCGCAGGAGATCCGCGACCAGTACGGGGTCGAGGTGATCGCCGTGGCGGCCGACATCACGACCGAGGAAGGCCGGGCCAAGGTGCTGGAGGCCGCCGGGCAGATCGACATTCTCGTCAACAACGCGGGCGGCCCGCCGCCGGGCGTCTGGACCGACTGGGACCGCGACGATTTCATCAAGGCGCTGGATGCCAACATGCTGACGCCCATCGCGCTCATCAAGGCGCTGGTGCCGGGGATGATGGAGCGGGGCTGGGGCCGCGTGGTCAACATCACCTCGCGCGCCGTGCGTGCGCCGCTGGCGCCGCTCGGCCTGTCCAACTCGGCCCGCGCGGGCCTGACCGGCTATGTCGCCGGAACCTCGCGCCAGATCGCCAAGTCCGGCGTGACGATGAACAACCTTCTGCCCGGTATGCACGACACCGACCGGGTGAAGTCGCTGGACGAAAACGCCGCCAAGGCGCAGGGCATCAGCTTCGACGAGGCGCGCGCCAAGCGGATTGCGGGCAGCGTCATGGGGCGCGACGGCACGCAGGACGAATTCGGCGCGGCCTGCGCGTTCCTGTGCTCGACCCAGGCCGCGTTCATCACCGGCCAGAACCTGCTTGCCGATGGCGGCGAGGTGAACCTCACGATGTGAGGACGCCCTGCGACCAGTGGCCGCCCCTTTCACCGGGGGCGGTCCGCTTGCCGCTGGCCGCGCCGCCTGCTATCTGCCTGTAAGTCCGATGGTTTTCATCGGATATAAGAGGCTCACTTTGACCGAGGCACCCCGGCTCGAAATCACCAGCATCACCCGCCGGTTCGGCGGGCGTCCGGTCGTGGACGACGTGTCGCTCACGGTGATGCCGGGGCAGGTGACATGCCTTCTGGGGCCGTCGGGCTGCGGCAAGTCCACCACGCTCAGGATCATCGCCGGGGTCGAACGCGCCGACGAGGGCGAGATCAGGATGGACGGCAAGCTGATCGCCGGGGGCGGCGTGCTCGTCCCGCCCGAAGCGCGCGGCACCGGCCTGATGTTTCAGGATTTCGCCCTGTTTCCGCATTTGTCGGTCGGCGACAACGTGGCCTTCGGCCTGTCGGGGACGCGGACCGAGAAGCGTCTCAGGGTGCGGGAACTGCTCGAAAAGGTCGGGCTGCACCGCTATGTCGACAATTTCCCGCATGAACTGTCGGGCGGCGAGCAGCAGCGCGTCGCACTTGCCCGCGCGCTGGCCCCGCGCCCCAAGATCATGCTGATGGACGAGCCGTTCTCGGGTCTCGACAACCGGCTGCGCGACGGGATTCGCGACGAAACGCTTGCGGTTCTGAAGGACGAAGGGACGGCGGTTCTGCTCGTCACCCACGAGCCGGAAGAGGCGATGCGTATGGCCGACGAGATCGCGCTCATGCGCCGGGGCCGGATCGTGCAGCGTGGCGCACCCTACAACATCTACAACGCGCCGGTCGACCGCGAGGCGGCGGCGTTCTTCTCGGACGTGAACGTCATCAAGGGCGTGGTGAAGGGGGCCTTGACCCACACCGCGTTCGGCCAGTTCCTCGCCCCCGGTTACCCGGACGGGGCGGAGGTCGAGATCGTGATCCGGCCCCAGCACCTGAGAATCGACTTCGACCGGGGCGGGCAGGGGCCTTCGCCCACCCCGGACCACGGCGTCTGGGCCCCCGCCACGGTCGCGCGCGCGCGGTTCGTCGGCACCGAATCCATCGTCGATTTCGTGATGGAGGATGCCTCGACCCTCAAGGCGACCGTTCCGAACGTGTTCCTGCCGAAACCGGGCACGACGCTCTGGGTCGCGATCCGCCGGGATCGCTGTTTCGTGTTCCCGGCAGGCGGCAAATCCGCGCAGCGGTAACGATCCCGTGCATTTTATTGCTCATGCGGCCCCTTTGGGGGTTTGATCTTTTCGGGCAAACCAATAAATACGGTGAACGCAAGGGGCGCGGGAGATGAGCGCCCCGAAAGGGAGACTTCCAATGCTGAACAACATCGGGCTTCCGGGCCTCATCCTGATCGCGGTCGTGGTGCTCGTGCTTTTCGGTCGCGGCAAGATCTCGTCGCTGATGGGCGAAGTGGGCAAAGGCATCACCTCGTTCAAGAAAGGCATCGACGACGGCAAGGCCGAGATCGAGAACGAGAAAGCTGACAGCGCGCGCGACGTGACGCCCGAGGGCGAGAAAGACAAGGCCTGAGCCTCATTCTTCCCGTCTGACAAAGGGCACAGTCCATGCTCGACATCGGTATGACCGAGCTCTTGCTGATCGGCATCGTCGCGCTGATCGTGGTGGGGCCGAAAGACCTCCCCGGCATGTTTCGCACGCTAGGCCGTTTCACCGCCAAGGCACGTGCCTTGGGGCGCGAATTCACGCGCGCGATGAACGACGCGGCTGACCAGTCGGGGATGAAAGACGCGGCCGACGGGCTCAAGGCCGCGGCCAATCCCAAGAAATTCGGAATGGACAAGCTGACCGAAGCGGCCTCGAATTTCGAGAAATGGGACCCGATGAAGCCTTCGGGCAAGGCCAAGGACGACAGCCCCAAGATCGTGGACCCTGAGCGTGAGGCCGACGTGGCCAAGATCCGCGAAGCGACACGCAAGGCGGGTCAGGCCAAACTCGACGCCGAAAAGGCCGCGAAAGAGGCCGAGGCGGAGGGCGAGGCGAAGCCGGCCGCGAAGAAAGCCCCGGCCAAGAAATCCGCGGCCAAGACGACGACCGCGCGCAAGACGACCAAGGCCGCGCCCGCCAAGTCGCCGGCTGCGAAGAAGCCGGCCGCGAAAAAACCTGCGGTCAAGACGGCCACCGCGAAATCCGCGACGACGGCCAAGAGCACGACACCCAAGACCCCGGCGAAAAAGCCCACCGCGAAATCGACGCCTGCGAAAACTTCGGCCGCGAAGCCCGCGGCCAAGGCCCCGGCGAAAAAGACGACGCCGCGCAAAGCACCCGCCAAGAAGGCTGCCTCTGAATGAGCGACACCGACGAGATGGAGGCCAGCTCGGCCCCGCTGATCGAGCATCTGGCCGAACTGCGCACCCGTCTGATCTATTCCGTCCTCGCCTTCATCGTGGCGATGGTGATCTGTTTCACCGTCTGGAACCCAGTGTTCAACTTCCTGACGCAACCGCTGTGCGAAGCGCAGTCTGCTGCCGGGGATGACTGCGGCCTGATCCTCATCAAGCTGCAAGAGGGCTTCTTCCTCGCCGTGTCGATCTCGCTTTTGGGTGGGCTCGTCCTGTCCTTCCCGATCATCTCCTACCAGATGTGGCGCTTCGTGGCGCCGGGCCTTTACAAGAACGAAAAATCGGCCTTTCTGCCGTTCCTGTTCGCCTCTCCGGTCATGTTCTTCCTCGGCGCGGCCTTCGCGTTCTACGTGGTCACGCCGCTGGCCTTCGACTTCTTCCTGGGATTCCAGCAGGACGGCACACTCACGAGCGATGGCGACATCACCAACACGACGGCGGGCGTCGCCTTTCAGGGGTCGGCGCAGGAATACCTCAAGCTCACGATCAAGTTCATCGTCGCCTTCGGGCTGTGCTTCCAGCTTCCCGTGCTGCTTACGCTGATGGGCAAGGCGGGACTGGTGTCGTCCAAGGGCCTGCGCTCGATGCGCAAATACGCGGTGGTCGGCATTCTGGTGCTCGCCGCCCTCGTCACCCCGCCGGACGTCATCACGCAGGTGATCCTGTTCGTCGTGGTCTACGGCCTTTACGAAATTTCGATCCAGCTCGTGAAGCGGGTCGAAAAGCAGCGCAAGGAAAAGCTTCAGGCTGAAGGTCTGTGGTTCGAGGATGACGATGAAGAGGCGGACGACCCGCTTATCGCCGAGTTCGACGAAGAAGACGGCACGGCCAAGGCGGACGACGACCCCGGCGCGGTCAACAAGGACTGATGACGGACGAGGCGCTCACCCGCATCGCCGAGGCGTTGGAACGGATCGCGCCAGCCCCGCTGGCCGCGCCCGATTTCGACGGGGCCGACGCCTTCGTCTGGCACACCGACCCGGATCGGCTGGTCCCCGTCGCGCGGGTCAACCGCGTCGACATCGCCCTTCTGATCGGGGTCGACCGCGCCCGCGACACGCTTCTCGCCAATACGCAGCAGTTCGCGCGCGGTCTGCCTGCGAACAATGCGCTTCTCTGGGGCGCGCGCGGCATGGGAAAATCGTCTCTCGTCAAAGCGGTGCATGCCGCAGTCAATGTGGACAACCCGGTGAAGATCGTCGAGTTGCAGCGCGAGGATCTGCCGAGTGTCGGGCGCCTGCTTGCCCATCTTCGCGGTAGCGATCACCGCTTTATCCTGTTCTGCGACGACCTGTCGTTCAGCCATGACGACGAGCATTACAAGAGCCTCAAGGCCGTGCTCGACGGCGGGATCGAGGGGCGGCCCGAGAATGTGGTGCTCTACGCCACGTCGAACCGCCGCCACCTCATGCCCCGCGACATGATCGAAAACGAACGCTCCACGGCGATCAGCCCGTCCGAGGCGACCGAGGAGAAGGTCTCGCTCTCGGACCGCTTCGGCCTTTGGCTGGGCTTTCACCCCTGTTCGCAGGACGAATACCTCGCCATGATCCGCGGCTATTGCGATGCACACGGGGTCACCATCGACGACGATGATCTGCGCGCACAGGCGATCGAATGGCAGGCGACGCGCGGCGGGCGCTCAGGCCGGGTCGCTTGGCAGTTCTTTCTCGATCTGGCCGGGCGAGTGGGCGTCAAACTGCCACAGTGATCGTTTACTCACCACCTGTGCCTTGCAAATCGTGAACCGAAATATAACCTCTGGCGTAATGGGTTAGACCGCAGCCACTGCCAGCGGTCTTAATGACTTTGGGGAATCATCATGGATGATCTGACCGTCCGACAGGCGTCCCGCGCCTATAACGAGAAGAACGACGCGCTTGCGTTCTTCAGCCTCGGCACGAACTTTCTGGTCTACTTCGGCTCGCTCTATCTGGCGATTCAGGCCGCGAACCTCGGGCTGTGGTGGCTCTATGCCCCGCTGGTGGTCGTCGTGGCCGTGTCGTCGGGGCGGCTTTACGTGCTCGAGCACGATTTCGGCCATCTCAGCTTCTTCTCGAAGAAACGCTGGAACGTGCTGGCGGGCCACGCCGTGTCGCCGTTCACATTGGCCGAATTCTACACGATGCAATACAACCACGATGAGCATCACCGCCAGATCGGCAACCTCGAACACCGCGAGGCGGGCGAGATTTTCACCATGACCGTGCGTGAATGGAACGAAGCGGGGTTCTGGAAGCGGCTATACTACCGCCTCTACCGCAACCCCTTCGTGCTGATCCCGCTCGGCGCCTTCTACACCTATTTCCTCGTCTGGCGGTTCCCGAAGAACACGATGAAGGTCGCGCCGAAATCGGTGCTGATCCACAACATCGTGCTGTTCGCGTGGTGGGGCCTCGTCTACCTGCTCGCGGGCTGGACCGGCGTGCTCACGATCTGGCTGTCGGTGTTCATCGCCGGGTGTCTTGGCGTGTTCCTCGTCTATCTTCAGCACAACTTCGAGGATACCTATTGGGATCGCCGCCCTGACCTGAGCTTCGACCAAGCCGCACTTCAGGGCGCCTCCTGCCTGTCCTTCGGGACGTGGTTCGATGAGGCCGTGGCGAACATCACCAAGCACGACATCCACCACCTGAACGCCTCGATCCCCTGCTACAAACTGCGGCAGGCGCACCGGGAGCTTGAAGATATCTTCCCGCTCCGGCGCATTTCCTTCCGCGAGGCGCTCCATGCGTTCACGCTGAAACTGTGGGACGAAGAGACCGACCAACTGGTCCCGTTCCCGAAGGAAAGGCAGATGGCGGCGGCACCGACCCCAGCGGAATAAGCCAGACACAAAAAGAAAAAGCGGCGTCTCTCGGGGCGCCGCTTCTCGTTTCAGGGCAGGTTTCGCCCCTTCTCTGGTCCGAAAATACTTCGGAGGGGTCGCCAGTGTCGCGCCATTGGTCCGAGCGACAATGGCGACGGGGGCTGGCCCCCCGCATCGGTCGGATTTCGCGCAAGCGAAATTCGAAATCAGGCCAGAGCGCCCTCGGCGGTGATCCGGGTCTTGCCGCCGAGATAGGGGTGCAGAACGCCCGGCAGCGTGACCGACCCGTCCGCTTCCTGCCCGTTCTCCAGCACCGCGATCAGGCAGCGCCCGACGGCCAGCCCCGAACCATTCAGCGTATGCACGTATTCGGGTTTGGCCCCGGCTTCGGGCCGGAACCGCGCGTTCATCCGCCGCGCCTGGAAATCGCCCGTTGTCGAGACCGAGGAAATCTCGCGATAGGTGTTCTGACCGGGCAGCCACACTTCGATGTCGTGCGTGCGCCGGGCACCGAAGCCGATGTCGCCGGTGCAGAGCTTCACGGTACGGTAGGGCAGTCCAAGCCGCTCCAGAATATCCTCGGCGCAGCGCGTCATGCGCTCGTGCTCGGCCTCGCTGTCCTCAGGTTTCGTCACCGACACCATCTCGACCTTCTCGAACTGGTGCTGACGCAGCATCCCCGCCGTGTCCTTGCCCGCGCTGCCCGCTTCCGATCGGAAGCACTGGGTATGCGCCACGTAGCGGCGCGGCAGGTAATCGGCCGAAATCGTCGCGCCGTTCACGATGTTGGTCAGCGTCACCTCGGCGGTCGGGATCAGCCACCAGCCGTTCGTGGTCTTGTAGCTGTCCTCACCGAATTTCGGCAGTTGCCCGGTGCCATACATCATCTCTTCGCGCACGAGGACGGGCGTGATCGTTTCGGTCAGCCCGTTCTCTTCGACATGCGTGTCGAGCATGAACTGCGCCAGCGCCCGGTGAAGCCGCGCCACCGCGCCCGAGAGCACCACGAAGCGCGAGCCGGAGAGTTTGGCGGCGGTCTCGAAATCCAGCCCGTCCTGAACGGCGGCAAGGTCATAGTGCTCCTTGGGCGCGAAATCGAACACACGCGGCGTGCCCCAGCGCCGAATCTCGACGTTGTCGTCCTCGTCTGCCCCGTCCGGCACGTCGTCCGCGATGACGTTGGGCAGGGTCATGAGAAGCTGGGTCAACTCTTCGTCCTTGGCCTTCGCTTCGTCGTTCAGCGCCGCGATATGCTTTTTCTTTTCAGCCACTTCCGCGCGCAGGCGTTCGAATTCCGCCTCGTCGCCGGAGGCTTTCGCGGCCCCGATTGCCTTGGCCGCCTTGTTGGCCTCGGCCTGCTCGGTCTCGGCTTTCAGGATCGCGGCCCGGCGCGCCTCGTCGATGGCCAGAACCTCGGCCGACACGCCGGACAACCCGCGACGCGTCATGGCGGCGTCGAAAGCTTCGGGATTGTCGCGGATGGTGCGAATGTCGTGCATCTTGGGCGGTCCTTGTCTGCGTTCGGCGTGGTTATGCCCGAAGCCGTGGCGGGACGCAAAGGGCGAAAGCACCGCTGGGAGGGCCGCAGTCGCCACGCCTCGGAGATGTGCCCCAAGGTGTCGCGCCGAACACCGCTCGCCGGGATGCGGTTTCGCGGCGGGCCGGGTGGGAGAGGGGCCGGTCGCCGCGCGCACCGGGATACCCCCGGCCTTTTGGGCGTGCCCATGTTCACCTTAATTTTTCCATGGAAAGGTCCGGTCCGGCGTGCATATGTGCGCGGGTCCGGTAACGAAGCCCCGACGAAAGCGCAGTAAATGGTATCCGAGCAGGTTCACATCGTCACCCAGTCCGAGGTCACGCCCGAAGCGTGGGATGGCGTCCTGTCAGCGCCGTGGCGCAGCCCGAAGCTGCTCTTCGCCTGGGCCAAGGCGATGGCGGCGCATTACAGCCGGATCGGCGCGCTCACGGTCGTGGTGGTCGGGCCCCTGAGCGAACCCAAGGCGCTGCTCGCCATGACGGTCGACAAGGGCTTCGTGCAGCGGCATCACTTCGTCGCGAATGACGATGGCGGCCTTTCGGTCCCGCGTCGCGATGACAGCGTTCTGCCGGCACTCGCCAAGGGCCTCATCGGCCTCGGGAAACCGGCCGATCTGGGCTATTACCCCGTCGAAGACCCGTTCATCGGTGAGGTGCAGAAGGCGGCACAGGGCAAGGCCAAGGTCGTGGTGCGGACCAAGGTCATTCCGGCGGCCCCCTGGCTCGACCTCGATGAAAGCTGGTCCGAACCCACCAACAACCTGCGCCGCAACATGCGGCAGTCGATCCGGCGCAACGAGCGGCGGATGCGGGAACTGGGCGAGGTGACGGTCGATTTCCTCGAACCCGCGACCGGGGCGGTGGACGGTCTGCTGGACACCGCGGTCGCGGTCGAGGCGAAAAGCTGGAAGGAACGCACCGGCACGGCCCTGACCCACGACCATCGGCAACAGGCCTTTTTCCGGGACTATGCCAAGGTGGTGGCGGGCGAGGGGCGTCTGCACGTCGCCTTCCTCCGGCTCGACGGCAAGGCGATCGCCATGAGCATCGGCGAGATCCGCGACAACGTCTTCTGGGCCTACAAGATCGGATATGACGAAGCCGTTGCCAAATACGGCCCCGGTGCGCTCATGCAATACTACCTGATCGGGCATCTCGCGGGGCGTGGCATCCAGCGGATCGAGATGCAGGGACACCTTCTGGAATACAAGAAGAACTGGACCGACAAGGCCATCGATACCGTCGCCGTGCGCATCTATCCCTATAATCCGCGGGGGGTCGCCGCGATGGGATACGACGCGATGCGACAGTTCGCGAAACGGCGCGAGGCGCGGCAGGAGGCGGCGGCGCGAGCGTCCAAATCCGCGGCGGCGAAGGCGGGCGCGGATAGGGACGCCTAGAGGCGCGCGCCCGGCGCGTATCCGGTTGTTTTTCCCCCGTCGCGGTGGTCTGGTGTGTCGGCACGATCAGAACAGGGACGGAGCCAGACCATGACCATCGAAACCACCCATGTCGGAAGCCTGCCGCGTGGTGACGCGCTGTCGGCGCTGCTCATCGCCAAGGACAAGGGCGAGGCATACGATGCCGCGGCATTCGAGGCGACGGTGGAAGAGGCCATTCGCGACGCGATCCGCCATCAGCGCGAGGCGGGCGTTTCGATCGTGTCGGACGGCGAGTTGGGCAAAGTCGGCTATTCGACCTATATGCAGGAACGCTTGTCGGGCTTCGGCGGACACATCGACCGCAAACCGGCCAAGGATCTGGCGGCGCATCCGAATCTGGCCAAGAAACTCAGCGCCATCATGGGGTCGCAGGAATTCACGCGGGCGTCCTGCATCGGTGAAGTGAAACTGGTGAACCTGCAACCGGCGCTGGATGATATCCGGCGGTTCAAGGAGGCGCTGGGGGCCGAGGCCGACACGGGCCGCGCCTTCATGAACGCCGCTTCGCCGGGGCTCATCACCGCGTTTCAGGTGAACAAGTATTACCCGTCGCACGAGGCCTATCTGGCCGATCTGGCGGCGGCCATGCGCCCCGAATACGAGGCTATTCTGGATGCGGGCTTCGACATCCAGTTCGACTGCCCCGACCTCGCCATGTCGGCCCACACCGGGTATCAGGATATGAGCCAGGACGAGTTCGTGAAAGTTGCCGCCGCCAATGTCGAGGCGCTGAACGCCGCGACGGAAGGTTTGCCGAAGGACAGGATGCGGATGCACCTGTGCTGGGGCAACTACGAAGGCCCGCATGACCATGATATTCCACTGGAAAAAGTGATCGACGTGGTGCTGTCGGCGAACCCCTCGACCATCCTGTTCGAAAGCGCGAACCCTTGTCACGAACACGAATGGACCGTCTGGCGCGATGCCGACATTCCCGACGACAAGGTGCTTGCGCCGGGCGTGATCGACACCTGTTCCAACTACGTCGAGCACCCCGAACTGGTGGCGCAGCGTCTTGGCCGGTTCATCGACATCGTGGGCGAAGACCGCGTGATCGCCTCCACCGATTGCGGCTTCGGCACCTTCGCAGGCTACGGCAAGATCGACCCGGAGGTGACGTGGAAGAAGCTGCGGAATTTGCGGCAGGGCGCGGATATCGCCTCGGCACGGTAAGGGGCGGATACCCCGTCAACCCGTGTCTGGCGCATGGCATGTCCATGCGCCATTCATATGAACCCCATGTGAGTCCGGTGCAGGGCCGCAGCCGTGACGGGTTGCGATCTCTGCCCTCACCGATCCCCGAACATATCCCCCAGACCGCCCAGCACCGAGCCTTCGCCCTTCTTGTTGCCGAGGCCCGGACCGGCGGCGCGTAGGACGCGGTCGGCGAGGCGGGAGAATGGCAAGGACTGGAGATAGACGGTGCCCGGCCCGCGCAGGGTGGCGAGGAAGATGCCTTCGCCGCCGAAGATCATCGACTTGAGGTTGCCCGCGCGTTCGATGTCGTAGTTCACGCTGCCGGTCATGGCGGCCAGACACCCGGTATCGACGCGCAGAACCTCGCCCGGGGCCAGCTCGCGTTTGATGACGGTGCCGCCGACGTGGATGAAAGCCATGCCGTCGCCGTTCAGGCGCTGGAGGATGAAGCCTTCGCCCCCGAAAAAGCCCGCGCCCAGCTTGCGTTGAAACACGATGTCGGTCGTGGTGCCGAAGGCCGCGCAGAGGAAGGCGTCTTTCTGACAGATGAGTTCGCCCCCCATCTCGGCCATGTCCACCGGGATGATCTTGCCGGGATAAGGTGCCGCGAAGGCTACGCGCTTCTTGCCCTGACCGTTGTTGGTGAAGTGGGTCATGAAGATCGACTCGCCGGTCAGCACGCGTTTGCCCACGTTCAGAAGCGAATCCATGATGCCGCCCGAAGGGCGCGCGCCGTCGCCCATGCGGGTCTCAAACCCGATGCCTTCGTCCATGTAGTTCATGGCGCCCGCCTCGGCGATGACGGTCTCGGCCGGGTCGAGTTCCACTTCGACGATCTGCATGTCGTCACCGAAAATTTCATAATCAACTTCATGGCATTGCATCGGGCGTCTCCCTTGGAAATCTGGTGGTCTGGAATTGGCGAAAGCCTAGCCGGGACGGTGTGACGATGCCAGACGGAATGGGCCTGTCGCCGCCGACGGCCCGGTCGCGGTTCGGACCTTTGCGCGCGCCCGCCCATTGCTTGCCATCACCCGGACGCCCATATAGGGTCCGCGCCAGCCAAAAGGGGCCGAACGGTCCCGCCTATGACAGGGCCGATCCGCCCAACAGACAAGGGACCAATCTATGCTCGTTTCGCCCGCATTCGCGCAGGCCGCCGCCCCCGCCGGGGGCCTCATGAACTCCATGCTCATCCCGATGGTGCTGGTGTTCGGCATCATGTATTTCTTCCTGATCCGGCCGCAGCAGAAGAAGGTGAAGGAAGACCAGAAGATGCGCGAGGCGCTGCGCCGGGGCGATCAGGTGGTCACGCAGGGCGGGATCATCGGCAAGGTGTCGAAGGTCAAGGAAGGCGAAGAGGTCGAGGTCGAGATCGCCGAGGGCGTCAAGGTCCGCGTGACCAAGGCCGCGATCCTTCAGGTCGTGTCCAAGACCGAACCGGCGGCCGAGCCGAAAAGCGCCAAGAGCTGATCGCGCTGAAACCACACGCAACATGACCGGCAGGGCAGGGGCCAGATGCTGAATATCTCCATCTTCAAGCGGGTCGTCATCATCCTCGTGGTGGTGACGGGGCTGGCCTATGCCATGCCGAACCTGTTCTATCCGCGGGTCGAGACCCATAACGACGCGGTCACGGCGATCGAACAGGCGGGCGGCGAAGCGACGCCGGAACTCGCCGCAGATCGCAGCGCCTGGCCGGGTTGGCTGCCGTCGAACCTCGTCAATCTCGGTCTGGACCTTCGGGGCGGGGCGCATCTCTTGGCCGAAGTGCAGGTCGAAGACGTCTACAAGCAGCGGATGGATTCGATCTGGCAGGAGGTGTTCCCGGTCCTGCGCGACGCGCGCGACATCGTGGGCACTATCCGCCGGGTGCCGACCGAGGACGGGACGCTTCGGGTCAAGATCGGGGATACGACGCATATCGACGATGCCGCCCAGCTCGTGCGCGCGCTGGCGACGCCGGTCGTGACGATCACCGGCACCGGGTCGACCAACTTCACGGTCGATGTCGAGGGCGACGAGATCGTCGTGGCCCTGTCCGAGGCCGAGAAACTGGCCACTGACGACCGCACCATCCAGCAATCGCTTGAGATCATTCGCCGCCGGGTCGACGAGGTCGGCACCCGCGAGCCGACGATCCAGCGGCAGGGCGAGGATCGCATCCTCATTCAGGTGCCGGGTCTGGGGTCCGCCGATGAGCTCAAGGCGCTGATCGGCACCACCGCGCAGCTCACCTTCCAGCCGGTCGTCAGCCGCACGACGAACCCCGATCAGGCTCCGGGGCCGAACAACGTGCTTTATCCGTCGGTGGACGAAGAGGGCGTTTACTACGTGCTCGAAGACGTGCCGGTCGTGACCGGCGAAGACCTCGTCGATGCACAGCCGAGTTTCGACACCAACGGGCGGCCCGCCGTCAACTTCCGGTTCAATCCGCATGGCGCGCGCCTGTTCGGGGACTATACCGCCGAGAACGTGGGCAGCCCCTTCGCCATCGTGCTGGACAGCGAGGTCATTTCGGCCCCGCGCATCAACGAACACATTCCGGGCGGCTCCGGCATCATCACCGGGAATTTCACGGTCGAGGAATCGACCAATCTTGCCGTGCTCCTGCGCGCCGGCGCCTTGCCCGCCGAGATGACGTTCCTCGAAGAACGGACCATCGGGCCGGAACTGGGCGCCGACAGCATCGCGGCGGGTGAGATCGCCTCGCTCGTCGCGTTCGCGGGTGTCCTCGTCTTCATGGCGCTGAGTTACGGCTGGTTCGGCATGATCGCCAACGTGGCGCTCATCCTGAACGTCGCCATGCTCTTCGGCCTGCTCTCCGCCATCGGCGCGACGCTGACGTTGCCCGGCATCGCCGGGATCGTGCTGACCATCGGTATGGCGGTCGACGCGAACGTGCTGGTGTTCGAGCGGATCCGCGAGGAGCTTAAGAACAAACGCGGGCCTGCGCGTGCCATCGACCTCGGGTATGAAAAGGCGCTGTCGGCCATCATCGACGCCAACATCACCACGTTCCTGACCGCGGGCATCCTGTTCATCATGGGCTCCGGTCCGGTTCGCGGCTTCGCCGTCACCCTTGGCCTCGGCCTGATTACATCGGTCTTCACCGCGATCTTCGTGACGCGCCTGATGGTCGTGATCTGGTTCGAACGCCGTCGTCCGAAAACGCTGGAGGTCTGAGATGCGTTTGTCTCTGGTTCCGAAGGAAACGAATGTCGATTTCTTCTCGCGCTCGTGGCTCTCGCTCGGGCTGTCCGGCGCGCTCATGGTCATATCCATCGTGGCCTTTCTGGTCTTCGGTCTGAACTTCGGCATCGATTTCCGGGGCGGCACGTCGATCCGCACGCAAAGCACCGAGGCCGTCGATGTCGGCGCCTATCGCGACGCCATCGCTCCGCTGGGGCTTGGCGATGTTGCGATTTCCGAGGTGTTCGATCCGTCTTTCGGGCCGGACGAGAACGTCGCGATGGTGCGTATCCAGTCGCAGGACGGGGACGAGGCGATTTCGGTCGAGACCATTCAGGCGGTCGAAGACGCGCTGACGGCCTACGACCCGAACATCACTTTCCCCAGCGTGGAAAGCGTGGGGCCGAAGGTGTCGGGCGAGTTGATCTGGACCGCCATCGAAGCGGTGGCCGCCGCTATGGCGACGGTGCTGATCTATATCTGGCTCAGGTTCGAATGGCAGTTCTCGCTGGGCGCGGTCGCCGCGCTCATCCATGACGTGACGCTGACCATCGGGGTGTTTTCGCTGTTCCAGATCCAGTTCGGCCTGCCGATCATCGCGGCCCTGCTGACCATCGTCGGCTATTCGCTGAACGATACGGTGGTCGTCTTCGACCGGGTGCGCGAGAATCTGCGGCGCTTCAAGAAGCTCGACCTGAAGGAAGTACTGAACCTGTCGATCAACGAAACCCTGAGCCGGACGATGATGACCTCGGTCACCACGCTGATCGCACTGATCGCGCTTTTCGTGCTGGGCGGCGACGTGATCCGCAACTTCGTCTTCGCGATGATCTGGGGCGTCGTGGTCGGCACCTATTCCTCGGTCTTCGTGGCCTCGGCCATCCTGCTCCGCCTAGGGGTAAAGCGGGACTGGACCAAGCCCGACGCCGAAGCGGGCACGCAGTTCGGCAACTCCGAGACCTGAGGTGATCGAACAGGCGCTGGCCACACCGGGTCTCGTGTGGCTGGCGGTGACATTCGTGTTCGCGGGTGTCGTGCGCGGGTTCTCGGGCTTCGGCACGGCGCTGATCTTCATGCCTGTGGGCGCGATCTTCCTTCCGGTGTCGACCGCGATCGTCGTCGTGACGATCACGGGCGTCGTGACCTGGGTGCTGATCGTGCCGCGTGCGTTTCGCGAGGCGGACAAGGGCGAAGTCGGCGTTCTGGCCCTTGCAGCCGTGGCGGCCGCGCCCCTCGGCGTCTGGATGCTGACATGGCTCGACCGCGAGGTCTTGCGCTGGACCGTCGCGGTGGTGGCGACCGTGACGCTTGCGGCGCTCGTTTCCGGCTGGCGGTTCGGCGGGCGGGTGCGCTGGCCCGGTCTGGGCGCCATCGGCGCGGCCGCCGGTGTGCTGGGTGGCACCACGGGGCTGACCGGGCCGCCGGTGATCCTGTTTTATCTCGCCGGCCCCTCAGGCGCGGCCAAGGTGCGCGCCAATACGATCCTGTTTCTCGCCTGTCTCGATATCGGCATCATCGTGAACCTGCTGGCGCGTGGGCTGGTCGGCTGGGCCGAGGTCACGCTGGCCACGGTGCTGGCGGTGCCCTATGCGCTCGGCATCGCGCTTGGGCAATGGGCGTTCCGCCCCGAGGCCGAGCGCGGGTTTCGCGCCGTCGCCTATGGTGTGATCGGGCTGGCCATCGTCACCGGCCTGCCGCTCTTCGACTGATCGGGCGTTTTTCAGCGGTGCGCGCAGGGTTCGGGGCATCGGTTTCCGCGTCGCCTGCGGTGGGTCTTTTCCCGGCTGCGCGAACGGGTTAGGAAACGGCCATGCAGATGCACGAAATCACATATGGTCAGGCCATGCCGGTCGAAAGCTACGGGCCGGGGTTCTTCCGGGTCGCGGGCGACGTGATCCGGGGGCCGATGCTGGCCACGGGAAAGCGCGCGGTGAGCTGGGGCGGGTTGGACGATGTCGACGCGCTCATCGCGCTCGCCGCCGATGTCGACGTGCTGTTTCTGGGCATGGGGCCGGAGATGGCCTTCGCGCCCAAGGACATGCAAAGCGCCCTCGAGGCCGCCGGGATTGGGGTCGAGGCGATGGCCACCCCGGCCGCCTGCCGGACCTACAACATCACGCTGTCCGAAGGCCGACGCGTGGCGCTTGCGGTGTTGCCCGTCTGATGGAGCTCGTCGTCCGCGACCTCACGGTGGCGCGCGGTGGCGTGCCGGTGCTGGAGGGGCTGGGCTTCACGCTCGGGGCGGGCGAGGTGCTGGTCCTGCGTGGGCCGAACGGGTCGGGCAAGACCACGCTTCTACGCACACTGGCCGGATTGCAGCCCGCCGTGGCCGGTGAGGTCAGCCTGCCGCCCGAAGCGATTGCCTATGGCGCCCATGCGGATGGGTTGAAGGCACAGCTTTCGGTGGCCGAGAACCTTGCCTTCTGGGCCAGCGTCTATGCCACCGGCGATATCGAGGACGCGCTGACCCGGATGAACCTTCTGGGGCTGCGCGACCGGCCTGCCGCGAACCTGTCTGCGGGGCAGAAACGGCGGCTGGGTCTGGCGCGGCTTCTCGTCACCGGGCGGCCGATCTGGCTTCTGGATGAACCCACGGTGTCGCTCGACACCGCCTCGGTCGCGCTCTTCGCGACCTGCGTGCGTGAGCATGTTGCGGGCGGTGGGGCGGCCCTGATCGCGACCCACATCGACCTTGGGCTCGAAGCCGGGATTTTCGACGTGACGCCGTTCAAGGCCGATCCGACCCGCGCGGCGGAACCCGGTTCGTTCGACGAGGCGTTCCTGTGATCGCGCTTCTCATCCGCGATCTGCGCCTGTCGGTGCGGGCCGGGGGCGGTTTCGGCCTTGGGCTTGCGTTCTTCCTGATCGTCACGGTGCTCGTCCCCTTCGGCGTGGGGCCGGAGGCCGAGATCCTCGGGCGGATCGCGCCGGGTATCCTGTGGGTCGGCGCCCTGCTGGCCTGCCTTCTGTCGCTCGACCGCATCTTCCAGCTTGATTTCGAGGACGGATCGCTCGACCTGCTCGCCACCGCGCCGCTCCCGATGGAGGGGGCGGTGGTGATGAAGGCGGTCGCGCACTGGCTGGTGACGGGTCTGCCCCTCACGCTGGCCGCGCCTGTTTTCGGCGGGCTGATGTCGATGCCCGAGGGCGGGGCGTGGTGGATGTTCGTCACGCTTCTGATCGGCACGCCCGCACTCAGCATGATCGGGGCGTTCGGCGCGGCGCTGACCGTGGGGCTGAAACGGGGCGGGTTGCTCCTGTCGCTGCTCGTCCTGCCGCTTTACGTGCCCACGCTGATCTTCGGGGCCGAGGCGGCGGCGCGCGGGATCGGAGGCTTCGACGCCTCGACGCCGCTTCTGATGGTCGCGGGGATCACGGCGGGGAGCATCGCGCTCCTCCCTTTCGCGGCGGCTGCGGCATTGCGTATCAATCTGCGGTGAGGGACACGGGTTTTTCTTGCCCGATTGGCCCATGACACATAGGACAATTCGCATGGATAACGTGCGCACGAAACAGGCGAGAGACGGGTGGAACTGGCTTTGGGCCTGGGCCAACCCGGTCAAGTTCATGGCCCTGTCCGGCAAGGCGCTGCCTTGGGTGATCGGGCTGACGATCCTCACGCTGGCGGTCGGGCTGATCTGGGGCTTTTTCTTCACGCCCGAGGCGGTGAATTTCGGCTCGTCGGTCAAGATCATCTACGTCCACGTGCCAAGCGCGATGATGGCGATCAACATCTGGGTGATGATGCTTGTGGCCTCGCTCATCTGGCTCATCCGCCGCCATCATGTCAGCGCGCTGGCCGCCAAGGCCGCCGCCCTCGTGGGCGTCGTCATGACGATCATCGCGCTTCTCACCGGGGCGATCTGGGGCGAGCCGATGTGGGGCACCTACTGGGCGTGGGATCCGCGCCTGACCTCGTTCCTCGTGCTGTTCCTGTTCTACCTCGGCTACATGGCGCTTTGGGCCGCGATCGAAGACCCGGACACCGCCGCCGACCTGACCAGCGTTCTGGCTATCGTGGGCAGCGTCTTCGCGCTTCTCAGCCGATATGCGGTGAACTTCTGGAATCAGGGCCTGCATCAGGGGGCGTCCCTGTCGCTCGACAAGGAAGAGAACGTCTCGGACGTCTACTGGCAGCCGCTGGTGATCTGCCTGACGGGCTTTGTTCTGTTGTTTATCGCGCTTCTCTTGGTGCGCACACGGACCGAGGTGCGCAAGCGGCGCATTCACGCGCTGGAGATGCGGGAGAGGATGTCGGATGCCTGATCTGGGAAAATACGCGGGCGCGATCCTGACCTCATGGGCCGCGACGATCCTGCTCGTGGCGCTGGTCATCGCGGTCAGCTGGTGGCAGTCCGCACGCGTGAAAAAGAAGCTCGAAGCCGCCGAGGCGCGGCGCAAGGGAGCCTGACATGAAACCCCTCATGATCCTGCCGCCGGTGGTCTTCGCCGGGCTGGCGCTGATGTTCTACTTCGGCATGAACCGGGGCGACGATCAGTTGGCATCCACCCGCGAAGGCGGGCCGGTGCCCGCGCTGACGGTGGCCGAGTTCCCCGGTGAGCCCGGCTTCACGGTGGAAGAGCTGGCCGATGGCGAGGTGAAGCTGGTGAACTTCTGGGCCAGTTGGTGCGCGCCGTGCCGGGCCGAGCACGAATACCTCATGGCCTTCGCCGAGGAAGGCATCCCGATCTATGGCATCAACTACAAGGACGAGCCCGTGAACGGGCGCAAGTTTCTGGATGACCTAGGCAATCCCTTTACTGCGGTCGTATCGGACGAAAGCGGGCGCACCGGGATCGACTGGGGCCTTTACGGTGTGCCGGAAACCTTCGTGGTCGATGGCGACGGCGTGATCGTCAAACGCTTCGCCGGGCCGATCACCGGGGCGATCCCCGACACGGTCATCCGACCCGCGATCGACGCCGCGCGCTAAGCTTCGCCGGACGACCCGGCGGCGGGCTGTCTGCCGCCTCCAATCCTCCTTCAGGGGTGTTCCCGCGCCGTGGTCCGCCCGGTGACGGAGGCGGATTGCCGCCGTCTATATCTGATATTGGTAGGCAGGCGCCCGCGATGGGCGCAGCGTGAGCGCGGAGATCACGGGAGGATTCCATGAAGTATGTCATTGCAACCATCGGTATCGGATGCGCGGGCGCGGCCATGGCCGCGAGCCACGGGGGCGGCTGGACGCTCGAGGGGTTCGAAACGCCCGAGTCGGCCTATTACGAGGCCGGGTCGGACCAGATCGTCGTGTCGAACATCGCGACCTTCGGGCCGGACGGGCAGATGGACGGGTATCTGTCGCTGGTCACGCCGGACGGTGAAATGAAGCAGAAGGACTGGGTCACGGGGCTGATGGACCCCAAGGGCATGGCCTCGATGGACGGCAAGCTCTACGTCGCGGATGCGATGGGGCTGCATGTCGTGGATATCGCGAGCGGGACGGTGGACGAGACCATCACGCTCGAAGGTGCGATGTTTCCCAACGATGTGGCGATCGGGCCGGATGGCGCGGTCTATGTCACCGATATGTTCGGCGGGGCGGTGTTTCGCGTGATGGACGGAAGCGCCGAAGCCTTCGTTCCCGCAGGCTCCTTGGACTTGCCCAACGGGATCTGGGCGCAGGAGGACCGGCTGGTCGTCGGTTCGATGGGGAAGGAATGGCTGATGGATCAGGGCCGGATCGAGGGGAAGGGGCAGCTTTACGCCGTGACCTACGACAGCGCCGACGTCACCACGCTGCCGGGCGCCGAGGAAACCGGGGCCATCGACGGGATCGTGGAGATCGGCGGCAAGCTGATCTATTCGGACAACCCGACGGGCGAGATCGTCGCCTATGACGGGGCGGGGCTGGAAACGCTGACCACGACCGAGACCGGGGCGGGCGACATCGGCATGATGGGCCAGATGGTGCTGGTGCCGTTCTTGCAGGGCGGCAAGATCATGGCGGTGCCTGTGGAGTGAGTTTTCGACCGGGCTTGCGCCCGGTCGACCCGCTGGAGGGGGCTGCCTGCCCCCTCCAGACCTCCCCCGGGGATATTTCGGGACCGGAAAGACGGGGCGGGCGGTGTCAGCTGTTGCCGCCGCGGGTGAACAGGCCGGCCTCGGCAGCCGCGCGGGCGATGGCTTTGGACTTGTTCACGGTTTCCTGAAACTCGGCTTCCGGGTCGCTGTCGTAGACCACGCCGCCGCCGGATTGGATATAGAGCTTGCGGTCCTTCAGGACGGCGGTGCGCAGCGCGATGCACATATCCATGTCGCCCATCGCCGAGAAATAGCCCACGCCGCCGCCGTAGACGCCGCGCTTTTCCGGCTCGAGCTCGTCGATGATTTCCATCGCGCGCACTTTCGGCGCGCCGGAGACGGTGCCCGCGGGCATCCCGGCAAGGAAGGCCGAGAGCGCATCGTGGTCTTCGCTGAGTTCGCCCACCACGTTCGAGACGATGTGCATGACGTGGCTGTAGCGTTCAACGATGAATTCCTCGGTCGGGCGCACGGTGCCGATCTTGGCGACCCGGCCCACGTCGTTGCGCCCCAGATCGAGCAGCATGAGGTGTTCGGCCAGTTCCTTTTGATCGGCGAGCAGGTCTTCCTCCAGCGCCTTGTCCTCTTCCGGGGTGGCGCCGCGGGGCCGGGTGCCTGCGATCGGACGGATCGTCACCTCGCGCCCGAACACGCGGACGAGGATTTCCGGGCTGGCGCCGATGACCTGAAAGCCGCCGAAGTTGAAGAAGAACATGAAGGGCGAGGGGTTCATGCGGCGAAGCGAGCGGTAGAGCGCGAAGGGGGGCAGGGGGAAATCCTGCGTCCAGCGTTGCGAGGGGACGACCTGAAAGATGTCGCCTGCGCGGATGTATTCCTTGGCCGTTTCGACCGCCGCGAGGTATTCGTCATGGGCGAAGTTCGACACAGGCTCGCCGATGTCGGCGGTCTCGCCCAGATCGTGGGTCGTCGCGGGTTGGCGTTCGAGGTCGCGCAGCGCGTCCTGCACCCGCTCGGCGGCTTGCGCATAGGCGGCGCGGGCCGACAGGCCCGACGATTGGAACACGGGCGAGACGAGGATCACCTCGCCCTTCACACCGTCCAGAACCGCCACGACCGAGGGGCGAATCATCACCGCATCGGGCAGGCCGATGGGGTCGGGGTTCACGTTCGGCAGGTGCTCGACCAGCCGGATCATGTCGTAGCCCAAATAGCCGAAGAGGCCCGCCGAGGCGGCGGGCAGGTCGTCGGGCAAGTCGATCTTGCTTTCGGCCAGCACGGCGCGCAGCGAAGTCAGGGGATCGTCGGCCACGTCCTGAAACGCGTCGGGGTCGAAGCGGGCCTGACGGTTGATCCGGGCCTTGGTCCCGTCGCACTGCCACACGAGGTCCGGCTTCATCCCGATGATCGAATAGCGCCCGCGCACTTCGCCGCCCGTCACCGATTCCAGCATGAAGCTGTCGGTGCGTGCCTCGGTCAGCTTCAGCATGAGCGAGACGGGGGTGTCGAGGTCGGCGGCGAGGCGGGTATAGACGATCTGGTTCGCGCCAGCGTTCCAGCCAGCCTCGAAGGCGTCGAAGGACGGGATCAGGGCCATCGGTCAGCTCACGGGAAGTTGGCGTGGACGGCGTTTATCATCGCCTGATCCAGCGTGACGCCCGCATCCGCTTCCAGTGCGGCGGCGAAGGCATCCTGCACGTCGGCGGCGATCTGTTGCGACACGCGGGCACCGAAGGTGGTCTTGATTTCCTGTGCCTCGGCGCTGTCCTGATCGGGCGCGTTGACGTCGGTGAGGCCGAGGACCACGACCTGACCATCGCCCGAGACGACCTGCCACGTGCCTTCTTCCATCTCGAAGGCGGTTTCGATCATCGTGGACGGCGTGCCCTGAATGAAGCTGGTGCGCGCGATGTCCTCTTCCAGCACCTCGGTCAGTCCGACGGTGGAGGGGGCTTCGGCGCCGCTTTCGAATTGCGGGATCAGGGCTTCGGCGCGGGCGACCAGCGCCTCGGTCAGCGTCTGCGCTTCCCAGCCCGCCACGACCGCGTCGCGCACCTCGTCGAGCGGCTGGAGCGCGGGCGGCGTGATCTCGTCGAGCCGCAGCGCGAAGACCGAGCCGTCTTCCAGTTCCGTGACCTCGGGGAAGTCGCTTTCGCTGGCCTCGGAGGCCGCTTCGCGGAACGGGGCGTAGGCGGCGATGCCGTCCTGGTTCCCGTCGAAATAGCCGATGGTGTCGACGGTGATGAGGTCATCGTCCGCGAGTTCCTCGAGCGTCGCGCCCCCGGCCATCATCTCGTCGATCTCGGTCGCGCGGGTGCGCACGAGGCGGCGCGCGGCATCGGCCGCATATTCCTCGAACAGCTGATCGCGCACCTCTTCGAAGCTGGTTTCCTGCGCAGAAAGGATCGCGTTCATACGGAACAGGGCGGGGCCGAGGTCGGTTTCGATGGGGCCGACGACGCCGGGCTCTTCGAGCGCGAAAATCGGCTCGCCCGCCTGACCGAGGGCGCGGCGGGTCACGTCGCCCATATCCACGTCGGACAGCGAAAGGCCACGCGCCTGAACCTCCTGGTCGAAGGTCGTCTCGCCCGCTTCGATCCGGTCCGCGGCGGCCTGGGCCTCATCCGCCGAGCCGAACACGAGGCGTTCGACGAGGCGGCGTTCGGGCACTTGAAATTCGTCGATGCGCTGGTCGTAGAGGGCCTGAAGCTGGGTGTCGTCCATCGGAATCTCGTCCAGCACGTCCTCGGGCTTGAGCCAGCCATAGGTGATCTGGCGGGTTTCCGGCGTGGTGAAATCGTCCGGGTTCGCCTCGTAATAGGCTTCGAGATCGGCCTCGGTCGGTTCCGGCAGCGGCTCTTCGAGCGCCGAGCGGGTCACCGGGGCCCATGTGAAGTCGCGGGTTTCGCGCGCCCAGCCGAACAGCGTGTCGGTATAGACATCGGGCATTTCCAGATCGCTGGTTACGGCGCCGGCAAGGATGGTGCGCGCCACTTCGAGCCGCAGCGTCTCTTCGAACTCGCGGGCGGTCAGGCCGGATTGTTCGAGGACGAAGTCGTAGGTGTCGCGGTCGAATTGGCCGTTCGGGCCTTGGAACGCCGGAATCTCGGTCACGCGGGAGGCGAGGTTCTGATCGCCCACCGACAGCCCCAGACGGTCGGTTTCGTTCTCGACCGCCGTGATCGCGATCACGCGCGACAGAACGCGCTGGTCGAGACCGATTTCCTGCGCCTCGGCCATGGTGAGGTTCTGGCCGGTCTGCTGCTGCCAGCCCTGAAATTCGGCGTTGAGTTCGCGGAAGTAGGCGGAGGCGTCGATTTCGGTGTCGCCGACCTTGCCGATCGACTGTCCTGAACCGCCGAAATTGACCGAGCCGAAGCCGATCAGTCCGACCATGACGAGCGCCATGATGATCCAGACGAAAAAGCGCGAAATGTTCGAGAACATGCCCGTTTGCCTCCGGTTGGGTCAGTGGGTTGTAACGGTGCGATTGGGGAATGCCAACAGGGGTTTTGGGCGTTTGGAGGGCCGTGCGGAATCGGGCGGGCCGGCGCCCGCGCAGGATTTGCGCCGCCCCGGCTTTCGCCGGGCCGTCGCGGTGGAACGCGGCCGGGGGCCGCGTCCGGAGGGCCAGCCCTCCGGACCTCCCGAGGTATTTGGAGACCGAAGAAGATCAGGACAGGGTTGCGAGGCGATCCATCAGGGTCGCGATCCCGGTGGTGTCGATATTCGCGAAGGCGATGCGCAGGTGCGCGGCGCCAGACGGGTCGCCTTCGGGCGTGAACATCGAGCCGGGGAGGGCGAGGACGGCGATGTCGTCGACCATACGGCGGGCGAGGGTGCCGCTGGGCTCTTTGAACGGGTGGCGGACATAGGCGAAATAGGCGCCCGCGCCGGAGAGGTGCCAGTCCGGCAGTTTAGCAAAGCCTTCTTCGATCGCGCCACGTCGTGCGAGGATTTCCGCACGTTCGCCGGCGAGCCACTGGTCGAGGTTCATCAGGCCCCAGAGGGCGGCGTGCTGGCCGAGCTGGCTGGGGCAGATCGCGACCGTGTCGAGGAATTTCTCGACCGAGACGAGGCGTTCTGGGCTGGCCACGAGCGCGCCGACGCGGTGTCCGGTCAGGCGGTAGGCCTTGGAAAAGGAGTAGAGCTGGATCAGCGTGTCCGACCATGCCGGGTCGGAGAAGAGGTCGTGCGGCGCGGAGGGGCGGCTGTCGAAGTCACGGTAGGTTTCATCGAGGATCAGGGCCAGGCCGTTGGTGCGGGCGAGGTCGGCGAAGGCGTGGACGAGGTCGGCCGGATACTCGACCCCCGCCGGGTTGTTCGGCGTGACCAGCACGATGGCGCGGGTGCGGTCGGTGAGGCGCGCCTCGGCCTCGGCCACGGTGGGGAGAAGCTCGTCGCCCGTCGGCAGCGGCACGGTCCGCACGCCGGACAGGGAGAGCCACATCTGATGATTGAAATACCACGGGGTCGGCAGGATCACCTCGTCGCCGGGGCCGGCGAGGGTCGAAAGGGCCGCGCAGAACGCCTGATTGCAGCCCTGCGTGATCGCTACGTTGCCGGGTGTGATCGGGCCGCCGTAGGCCTGCGAAAAGCGGGCGGCGAGGGCCTCGCGCAGGGCGGGCAGGCCCAGCACGGGGCCGTAGACATGGGCTGCGGGCAGGGTGAGGGCCACATCCGCCATCGCTTCGCGCAGGGCGAGGGGCGGCGGGTCGACGGGGGCGGCCTGACTGACGTTCAGGAGCGGCAGATCAGGCGAAAACGTCTTGCCCGCAATCCATCGCTTCGCCTCGACCACCGGCGAGGGGCGGGTCGCGGCCATGTTCGGGTTCAGGATCATGCGGCTTTCTGGGTGACGGCGGCGAGGGCTTCGATCTTTGCCTTGGCGGCACCGGAATCGATGGACTCGCGTGCGATTTCAACGCCTTCCGGCAGGTTCGCCGCCTTGTCCGCGACCACGAGGCCTGCGGCGGCGTTCAGAAGCACCGCGTCGCGATAGGCCCCTTCGGCCCCGGACAGAAGTGCCGCGAAGGCCTTGCCGTTCTCTTCGGGCGTGCCGCCGAGGATGTCTTCGAACGGGTGAACGGAAAGGCCCGCGTCTTCGGGATGCACCTCGCGTTCGGTGATCGTGCCGTCTTCGAGGGCGGCGAGCCAGGACACGCCCGCGATGGACAGCTCATCAGTGCCGTCGCCGCCGTGGACGAGCCACGCCTTCTCGGAGCCCAGCGTTTGCAGCACTTCGGCCATCGGACGGATCATCGCCTTGGAAAACGCGCCTGTCAGCTGCCGGGTGACGCCCGCCGGATTGGTGAGCGGGCCCAGAATGTTGAACATGGTGCGGGTGCCAAGCTCGGCGCGGATCGGGCCGACATGGGCCATGGCCGGGTGGTGCAGGGGGGCCATCATGAAAGCGATGCCGGTTTCGGCCAGCGCCGCCTCGACCACCTTGGGGCCGACCATGACGTTCACGCCCATCGCGCCGAGCGCGTCGGCGGACCCGGATTTCGACGACAGGTTGCGGTTTCCGTGCTTGGCTACTGGCACGCCCGCGCCCGCGACCACGAAGGCGGTGGCGGTCGAGATGTTCAGCGTGCCCTTGCCGTCGCCCCCGGTGCCGACGATGTCGATGGCGCCTTCGGGCGCGCGCACCTTGTTCATCTTGGCGCGCATCACGGCGGCGGCGGCGGCGTATTCGTCGACGGTTTCGCCGCGCGTGCGCATGGCCATCAGAAGCCCGCCGATCTGGCCCGGCGTCGCCTCGCCCGTCATGATGATGTTGAAGGCCGCCTCGGCCTCGTCACGGGTCAGGGCACGCTCGGCGGCGGCCCCGATCAACGGCTTGATCGCATCGCTCATGCAGGGACTTTCACGGAATTCAGGAAGGTGCGGATCATGGCGTGGCCATGTTCGGACCGGATGCTTTCGGGGTGGAACTGGACGCCTTCGATGGGCAGGCTCTTGTGGCGCAGGCCCATGATGGTGCCGTCTTCGAGCCACGCGGTGATTTCAAGGCTGTCGGGAAGGCTGTCGCGTTCCACGACGAGCGAGTGATAGCGTGTGCCCTTGAGGGGCGAGGGCAGGCCGGAAAAGACGCCCGCGCCCTCGTGATGGATTTCGCCCAGCTTGCCGTGCACGATCTCGGAGTGGCGCACGACCTTGCCGCCGAAGGCCTGACCGATGGTCTGGTGGCCAAGGCAGACGCCCATCAGCGGCAGCTTCGCCTCGGCGGCGGCCAGCGTGAGCGGCAGACAGATACCCGCCTGATCCGGGTCGCAGGGGCCGGGCGACAGGATGATCGCCTCGGGGCGCATCGCCATCGCCTCCTGCACGTTCACCGCGTCGTTGCGCACGACTTTGATCTCGGCACCCAATTCGCCGAAGTAATGGACGAGGTTGTAGGTGAAGCTGTCGTAATTATCGATGAGCAGGATCATGGGCTTGCCTTGGGGCTTTCACTGAAGCTTGGTCGCGGTATACATGGTCAGAGCCGGGCGCGGGGGTCAAGGGCGGCCGGGCGCAAGACGGATCGCACGGCTTCGGATCGTGCGCGAGACTGGAGGCAGAATTGGCGAACGGAATGGTTTCGGGGGTGTTTGCCGGCGTGGTCGTGGCGGCGGTTGGCGTTGCGACGGCGGCACTGGTGATCGAGCCGGTCGAGATGGGTGAACCGGGGCCGGTCGCCGAAGCGCCGGTCGCCAGCGAGACGCCTGAGCCTGTCGAACCTGACGAGAGCGCACCCGACGGGCAGGAGCCTGAGGCGGAAACTGCCGATGCGACCGAGACGGAGTCTGCGACGCCTGCGGTCACGGCCAGTAGTGAGACGCAGGCGCCGGAAGCGGACCCGATCATGGTCGAACCCACTCCGCGACCCAGCGAAGAAGAGATGGAGCGGGACGAGGCGGCGGCGGAAGCCGAGCCTGCCATGGACCCCGAGCCGATGGTCGAGGCCGAGCCGGAGACCGTGAGCGAGGCCGCACCTGACCCTGCGGTGCCGGACGCGCCGGACGAAGATCTGGCCGAGGCCCCCGAAGCCGATGCGCCGGAGGCGACGGACACCGAGGTGGCGCAACTGCCCATGGTGGTCGCGCCGTCCAACCCGACCGAGCCTGACGTGGCGATGCCGGAGACCGGCAACGACACCGTGCGCGCCGAAGGGGCGAGCGTGTTCGACCCGCCGCCGCTGGAAGACGACACGCTCGAAGAACCCGCGCCCTCCGGGCCGGTCGTGACCGGCCGCCTACCCACCATCGGGGAAAGCGCCGCCGACGAGGCCGCCGTCGATGCCGGGCCGCAACCCGCGATCCGGCGCAATGCGGTGCCTTATGACGGGATCGCGGAACTGCCTGAAATGGCGGTGCTTCTGATGGATATGGGACCGGGGCGCGCGGACGTGGGCGACCTTGCCGTCATGCCGTTCCCGATGTCGGTCGCCGTCGATGCCTCGTCCCCCGACGCGGCTGAGGCGATTGCGTTCTACCGGGCCAACGGGGCCGAGGTGGTGCTGATCGTGCCGCTGCCCGAACTTGCCACCGCGATGGACGTGGACGTGACCTTTCAGGCCTACGATCCGCTGATGACCGACATCGTCGCGGTGATGTTCCCGCCCGAGGCCGGGTTTCAGGGGTTGGGCGACGCCGCCGCGCAGGTGGTGACGAACCTCGACGAACGGGGCCTTGGCCTCGTCACCTATCCCGAGGGGCTGAACACCGGCCACAAGGTCGCGGTGAGCGAGGACGTGCCGGCGGGCCAGATCTTCCGCGATCTCGACGGGGACGGGCAGGCCGGTGACGTGATGCGCCGGTTTCTGGACAACGTGGCATTCCGGGCGCGCAACGACGAAGGCGTGATCGCCGTGGCGCGGGTGCGGCCCGAGTCGATCCAGGCGCTCTTGGAATGGTCACTGGGCAACCGGGCGCAATCGGTGAACTTCGCCCCGGTCTCGGCGGTTCTGCTGGACGAGTGAGTGTCGTCTGAAGGAGTGCGCTGACGCGCACGCATTTTCAGTTTGCGTTCAAGCCACGCGAGGCTTCGGGGGCTGTCTGCCCCCGAGCCCCCGAGGATATTTCGAGACCGGAAAGACGTTTTGCGTGATAGGTTAAGAGGCGCGCCCAAGGGTCTGGGCGCGCTTGGTTTTTCACAGGGCGGCGAGGGCCTGATCGAGGTCGGCGATGATGTCGTCGGCGTCTTCGATCCCGATGGACAGACGCACCACGTTGTTACCGGCCCCTGCCGCCTCGCGCTGCTCGTCGGTCAGCTGGCGGTGGGTGGTCGACGCCGAGTGGATGATGAGCGAACGGGTGTCGCCAAGGTTCGCCACGTGGCTGAAAAGCTTGAGGTTCGACACCAGTTTCACGCAATCCTCGTAACCGCCCTTGAGCGCCACGGTGAACAGCGCCCCGGTGCCGCGCGGGAAGATGCGCTTGCCGACCTCATGCGCGGGCGAGGATTTCAGGCCCGCGTAGTTCACTTTGTCGACCTTGTCGTGCGCTTCGAGCCATTCGGCCACCTTCTGCGCGTTCTCGACATGCTTGCGCATCCTGAGCGACAGGGTTTCGATGCCCATCAGGGTGTAATGCGCGGCCTGCGGGTTCATCGTCATGCCCAGATCGCGCAGACCGATGGCGATGGAGTGGAAGGTGAAGGCCATCGCGCCCAGAGCGCCGTGGAAATTCACGCCGTGATAGGCCGGTTCGGGTTCCGAGAGCGACGGGAACTTGCCGGAGGCCGACCAGTCGAACTTGCCCGAATCCACGATGGCACCGCCGGTCACCGTGCCGTTGCCGGTGAGGTATTTCGTGGTCGAATGCACCACCAGCGTCGCGCCGTGGTCGATGGGGCGGCACAGATAGGGCGTGGCCGAGGTGTTGTCGACGACCAGCGGCAGGCCGGCCTTGTCGGCCACCTTCGCCACGGCCTCCAGATCGATGGGGTAGCCCACCGGGTTCGCCAGCGATTCGCAAAAGATCGCGCGGGTGTCGTCGTCGATGGCGGCCTCGATCGCCGCCGGATCGTCGAAATCGACGAAGGTGCAGGACCAGCCGAAGCGTTTGAACACTTGCGTGAACTGCGTGTAGGTGCCGCCATAAAGGCGCGTCGAGGCCACGATGTTCTTTCCCGGCGCCATGAGTGGGTAGAGCGCCATGATCTGCGCCGCGTGACCCGACGAGGTGCAGACCCCGCCCGCGCCGCCTTCGAGCGCCACGATCCGGTCGGCAAGCGCACCGACGGTGGGGTTCGTGAGGCGGGAATAGATGTAGCCGACTTCTTCGAGGTTGAAGAGCCGCGCGGCATGGTCGGCGTCTTTGAACACGTAGGATGTGGTCTGGTAGATCGGCACCTGCCGTGCGCCGGTGGCCGGGTCCGGGGCGGTGCCCGCGTGGACCTGAAGCGTGTCGAATCCGTTCATCTGTGCGTCTGACATAATGTCCTCCCGTAACTGTCCGCGACGACGCTACGGGGATTTTCCCCATCCATCAATTGCGCTAAGCCGTTGGGCAGACACATTCAATTCGCGCAATCCGAGGAGGGGCTCATGCTCACACCGTTTCATCTGGCGATCCATGTCACCGATCTGGAGGACGCGCGGGGGTTCTATGGCGGAGTTCTGGGCTGCACTGAGGGGCGCTCGACCGAGACATGGGTCGATTTCGATTTCTTCGGCCATCAGTTGAGCCTTCATCGCGGCACACCCTTCGCGACGACGAACACCGGGAAGGTGGGCGAGCACATGGTGCCGATGCCGCATCTGGGCCTCGTGCTGGCACTGGACGACTGGCGCGCGCTGGCGGACCGGCTCGAGGCGGCGGGCACCAATTGGATCATCCCGCCGTCGGTGCGGTTCGAGGGTGAGCCGGGCGAACAGTGGACGATGTTCTTCCGCGATCCGGCCGGGAACCCCATCGAGATCAAGGGATATGCCGACATGGCCGGGGTTTTCGCGACCTGACGCACGGGTCAGGCGTTCTGCGGACCGGCCCCGGCGAGGGTGAGAGCATGGTCGCGCAGGTCGTCGGGCCAGCCGTCCATCGCGTCCGCGAAGCCGCGCATGTCGCCCGCGTAGAGCGCGCGGATCGCCTCTTCGAACCGTGGCAGGTTTCCCGCTATGGCGGACAGGAACCGGTAGGCGCGGTCGGGTGCGCGCGGGTCATCCGTCGGGGCCGCGTTCATGGCGTCGTCCACGATACGCCGCAGGGCGGCGGACGCGCCGCCGCGCTGGCCCGCCAGCCAGTCCCAATGGCGCGGCAGCAGCGTGATCTCGCGCGCCTTGACACCCATCTTCGGCCTGCCGCGCGGGGCAGGTGCGGGCGTGCCTGACAGGTTCAGGTCGGTTTCCCGCCCGGTCAGGTCTGAGAACACCAGCAATCCTTCGGGATGCGGGCCGAGCGGGGCAAGGTCGGTTTCGAGCGCGCCGCGCGTGCCTGACGCGAGGCGTTTTGTGCCCTGAAAGGCGGTGAAGGTTTCTTCGATCATCTATTTACACCCGGATAAAATTATGGGACGTGAATAACATCCGGGTAAAAAGGTGGCAAGATGGCGGTGTCGAAGGATCAAAAACGAGCGGCGAAGGCGGCGTGGAGCGAGCGCAAGGCGGATTGGGCGATCTGCATCGTCCGCATCGGTGCGGCGACGTGGGTCAAGGCGGTGTCCGATGCCGCCGCGCTGGAACGGCGGTTGTCGTTCACGCTGCGCACGGGCGGCGCCAACGGCGCGCCCGCCGGGATGCAGGCGGCGTTTCGTGAGGAGGGGACCGTCACGGTCGAGGTGGTCGAGCGGTTGGACGACGACCTTTCCGACATGGCGCGCGAGACGCTTGTGAAGGACCGGATCGCGCACTGGGCGGACGAGCTGGGCGCGACCCCGTTCTAGCGGTCACCGCATCCAGAACCCTTCGCGTTTGATCTGGTTGCGGATCATTTTTTCCATCGGCGGCAAGTCGTCACGGTCGAACATCCCGCGCACCTTGTGACCGCGCCCCTGATAGATCATGCGCAGCATAGGCTCATGGTTTTTCAGGACTTTCTTGACCTTGTTGGGGGCGGCCGCGGTCTCCAGCGCCGTGATCGTCGCGTCCGACTCGCGGGCATAGGCTAGCGGCAGGACGCGCCAGTGGCAGGTGATGTCGCCGTCCAGCCCGGCAAGCTCCGGCCCCGGACGCCCGCCCCCCATCTCATGTATGACGAGGGGCAGGGCGATCTGGTCGAGCCAGGGATAGATCTCCTGACACACCAGCGCCTCGGGCGCGTCGTCGCGGATGGTGAGTGCGATGTCGAGGTAGCGGTCGCGGAAGACGGCGGGATCGGCCCCGAAGAACCAGCCTGCGTTGAAATACAGGTATCGGCCCCAGTATTCGTCCGGCTCCGAGAGGTCGAGCGAGCTTTCGAAGTCCAACCCGAAGCGGTCGTAGAGCGATTTCCAAGTTTCCGTGTAACCGGGGCCATACAGTTCGATCTGCGGCCACGTGCCTTCGCGGTTCATTGAGGCCGAGGGGCGGGCGAAGTCGAAGGGCACCCGCGACAGCGGGCCGGTGACCACCGTGTCGCTGTCGAAAAAGACGAAGGGCTCGCCAGCGGGCAGGGCCGCCAGACCTTCGATCTTGTTGCCGTTCGGATAGGATGCGCCGAAATGGACGCTTTCGAACGGAACGATTTCGGCGCCCTGTTCTTCGAGCGCCGTGCGCTGGTCGCCCGACAGGCGCGGGTCGTCGGGCCAGAGCGGGCCGGGCTGCGGTTCGGCCACGATCAGGCGTCCGGGGAAGTCGGGATCGTGTTTGCGCAGGGAGGCCGCGAACAAAAGCGCCTCGTATCCGACCCGTCCCGCCTGTCCGATGACCAGCACGTTGAACGGGTGCGGCACACCGCTGCTTTTTTTCGCCGCTTTCGCCATGAACTGTCGCCTGTCTTTGCCCGGTCCCGGATTTTCTGCCACTATAGGCTCAGGCCGGACGCGGCAAAAGCGTCCATCGGGGCCGGGGCGTGAGAGACCCGAAAAACAGCGAGGGCGACAGGCAGATGAGAAAGCTCAGGACGGTGGCGCTGGCCACGGCGACGGTGGTGGCGGGCCTCGTGCCCGCGGCGGCGCAGGATGCCAAGCAGATCCTGTCGATGACCAAGGCGAACTGGGTGGCGGTGCGTGAATACGACGGGCGCGATCTCTTGTATTTCACCAACCTGCTGGCCTGGCGCTGCGGGGTCGACCGCATCCGGTTCTCGGTGAACGGCGAACGGCTGGGCGCGCTCGAACACGAGCCGTGTCACGAGGACGAGGCGTCGCCCAATGCGTTGTATTCCGAGGACATCCTGCCCTATCTCACCTATCCGCTCGGATCGGTGCAAAGCGTGACGGTCGAGGTGTCGTTCCCGGATGGGAGCGAGGAGCGTGGCGAATATCAGCGCGGGTCCGTGCTGATCCGCTAGTCCTGATGCAGGAAGTTGCCCCAGTTCCCCGCCATGAAGACGCGGGGGGTGGCGGGCGTGGTGGTCACGCGGTCGACATGGCCGATGATGACGGTGTGGTCGCCCGCGTCGATCCGGTCGCGGATGTGGCATTCAAACCGGGCCGGGCAGTTTTCGATCAGCGGCACGTCCTTGTCCGAGGTGATCCAGTCGAACCCGTCGAAGGCCTCGGCGGTCCTTGTGAAGCCAAGCGCGACCTCGTCCTGATCCTCGCCCATGATATGCAGCGCGAAATTCGAGGCCGAGGCCATGGCGTCGTGACGGCGCGATGCCTTTGCCGGGCACCACAGGATCAGCGGCGGGTCCATCGAAACGCTGGTGAAGCTGTTGACGGTGATCCCCATCGGTCCACGCGGCGTCATGCAGGTGACGACCGTGACGCCGGTCGCGAACAGGCCAAGCGCCTCGCGCATCTGCCGTTGGGTGTCCGGCGCGGGAATGAAGCTGTCGATCATATCTCACCTGCTCGCGTTCGTCGCGACCCTATGCGAGATACGGACCGGATTGAAGGCCGGTTCTATTCCGCCGGCTGAAAGCCCGAGATCAACTGGCGCAGGCCGAACGCGGCCCCGGCCATGATGGCGAGGAAGGTGACGGGGGCGCCGACGTAGAGCACGGAAAAACCCGACAGGCCTTGACCGATGGAACAGCCGAACGCGATCACCGCGCCGAAGCCCATCAGCACCGCCCCGCCGATCTGACGCTTGAGTTCGCGCGGGTCTTCGCAGGCCTCCCACCGGAAATGGCCTTTGAGGGCCGAGCCGATGAAGGCACCCGCGAGCACGCCCGCCACGCTGCCCACGCCGAAATTGAGCGAAGTGCCCGAGGCGGTCATGAGATACAGGATCGTGTCGCCCAGAGGCGCGGAATAGGTGTGGCTTTCCACGGGAATCGCGGCGAAGCCCGTGTTGGCGATCCATTGCGTCCCGCCCCAGCCGACGACGACGGCGAGGCCGGCGACGACCGACCAGACGGCCTTCATCCGGGCCTTGCGCATCTCGGGCGAGGTGAACATCGCCGCGATGACGATCAGGCCGAGCGCGATGCCGAAGGTCGGCGCGGACAGTCCGGTGAGGTGTTCGATGTAATGTGCGATCCCCGGCACGGTCTCGCCCGGGTCGAGGGGGCGGACGGGGAAGGCGAGGACGCGCAGGTTGGCGAGGGGGCCGGATATGGCGACATAGGCGGCAAGCCCCATGACCAGCACGATGACGAAAGACCTGAGGTCACCGCCGCCGAGGCGGGCGAGCGCCCCGAAGCCGCAGTTGCCGGCCAGCGCCATGCCATAGCCGAACACCAGACCGCCGACGACCGAGGCCCACGGCACCCAGCCGAACTGGAGGTAACTGGCCGCGCGGGCATCGAGCAGACCCATCTGCATGAGCGCGAAGCTGCCCGCGATGGCCGTGCCGATCGCGATGCCCCACATCCGCATTCTGACCGTCGAGCCGGCATAAAGCATGTCCTCGATCGCGCCCAGCGTGCAGAAGCGCCCTAGCCGGGCGGCAAGGCCGAGCATGATACCGCCGACCAGACCGACGAGGGCGGCGACGTTGGATTCGCCCAGCAGTTCGAGCATGTGGTGCCTCCCGCGAACCGCAGTCCTCCCAGAGCCGGGGGCGGTTCCTCCCCGACGTCTTCATTCAATCGAATGTGGTGGTGGGTTTGCAAGCAAATCCGTCGCTGCGGCGCAGTGACGGGTTACTCGGCGGCCTTCGACTTGCCCTGATCGACCGAGCAGAACATGTCGTAGATGACTTCCAGAACGCGCCGGGGCCGGTCGTCGGCGAGGGAGTAATAGATCGCCTTGCCGTCACGGCGCGGTGTCACCAATCCTTCGAGCCGGAGCCGGGCGAGTTGCTGGCTCACCGCAGCCTGACGGGCCGACAGGAGTTCCTCGAGCTCGGTCACGGATTTTTCGCCGGTCACCAGATGGCACAGGATCATGAGCCGGCCTTCGTGGCTGATCGCCTTGAGAAAGGCTGAGGCGTCGCAGGCGGACGTAATCATCTTGTCCATGTCCTCGTCGGACATATCAGGTGTGATTACGGGAAGGGCCATCATCGGGTCCTGATTGTTGATCGTTTCGCTAGAAGTTAAATCCATCGGGTCTATCCATGCAAATATTAACGTTCGAGCCTGCGTTCAACCATCCGCCTGTGTTGCCGGATCGAAACCGATCTGCGCTTTCAGCATCATCCCGAGCAGGCCCCAGAAGAAATCTTCGCCCGGATAGCCCTCGATCCGGGCCAGTTCGGCACCGTCCTCGACCAGCACGAAGGTCGGCGTGAAGTTCACCGGGCGGGCGAAGTCGAACTCCGTGCGTCCCTTTTGCACATCGACCAGCTGCACGCGCACCAGCGGCGCAGTCTGTCCTTCGGGGGTCTTGGGGTAGATCTCGGACAACTCGGCATCCCATTGGCGGCAATAGGCGCAGCCGGGCTGTTCGACCATGACGAGGTCGGCCGCCAAAGCGGGCAGGGCGGCGAAGATCGCGAAAAGGGCGGCCAGAGCACGCATCGAAATTTCCGAGTTGACCAGACGATTTCAAAAAACATAATTCGTTTATGCGATTTGTTCAAGAACGGAACGGTCGCGTGGGAGGTTCTATGTTCGGTGACATTTCCTATGGCGGGGCCGCATTGGCGGGACTGGTGGCGTTCTTCACGCCCTGCATTCTGCCCATGGTGCCATTCTACCTGAGTTACATGGCCGGGATCTCGATGGCGCAGTTGACGGGCGAGGGCGACATCCAGCCCGGTGCGCAGCGTCGTCTCGTCGTCTCGGCGCTGTTCTTCGCGCTTGGCGTGACCACGATCTTCGGGCTTTTGGGCCTGGGCGCCACGGCCGCCGGGCAGGCCTTCGCCCAGTGGAGGCAGGAGTTAAGCTGGATCGCGGCCGCCGTCATCTTCGTCTTCGGCCTGCATTTCCTGCATGTCATCCGTATCCCGTTCCTGATGCGCGAGGCGCGGATGCAGTCCAAGGCGGACCCGTCCACCATCGTCGGGGCCTATGTCATGGGTCTGGCCTTTGGCTTCGGCTGGACGGCCTGCGTGGGGCCGGTGCTGGCCTCGATCCTGATGATCGCCGCGATGAAGGACAGCCTGTGGCAGGGGGGAAGCCTGCTTATCACCTTCGGCCTCGGCATGACCGCGCCTTTCGTCATCGCGGCGGTCTTCGCCAAGCCGTTCCTCGCCTTCATGGCGCGCAACCGCAAATACATGCCATACGTGGAAAAGGTCATGGGCGTCATGCTCATCCTCTTCGCCGTGCTCATCGCCACGGGATCGGTCAACACGATCTCGAACTGGCTTATCGAAACCTTCCCCGTGTTTTCGAACATGGGCTGACGGGAGATCTGACAATGCGCTTTCTGACGACCATCGCCTCCGCCGTGTTTCTGGCGCTTCCCGCCTTCGCCGCCACGATGGGCGACGACGGGCTGCACAAGGCCGAGTGGATGCACGAGACGTTCAAGGATATGTCCGAAGATCTTGCCGATGCCGAGGCCGAGGGCAAACGCCTTTTGGTGATCTGGGAACAGCGCGGCTGCGTCTACTGCCGCAAGATGCATGAGGAGGTGTTTCCGGTTCAGGCGATCCACGACAAGCTGATGGACGACTATTACGTGATCCAGATGAACATGTTCGGCGATGTCGAGGTGACCGACTTCGACGGCGAGGCGCTGTCGGAAAAGGAAATGGCGCTGAAATGGGGGGTGATGTTCACGCCCACCATGATGTTCTTCCCGCCGGAAGCCGAGGTGGCCGAGGGCACGACCGGGCGCGAGGCGGCGGTCGTCGTGATGCCGGGGGCCTTCGGCAAGTCGACCACCGACCATCTGCTCGATTGGGTGCTGGAAGAGGGCTACAAGGGCGACGAAAACTTCCAGAAATACCATTACGAGCGTTTCAATGCCGAACAGGCCAATGGAACGGCTTTGTCGGATTAATCGAGTCTCACTTCAAAAATAATGCGCGACATCAGTGCCTTGTTAACGAAATCATTCACAAAGAAGAATTTGTGATTGGCAAGTTGTCGCAGGTGGCATACAGTCGTATTCACAAATCGTGATGGGAGGAATCATGAAGCGGACAATGATCGCGCTCGCCGCGTTCGCGATGGGGACCGGGGCGGCTTTCGCCGAAGAGACGGCTCCCGAGAACGTGTCGTTCGACGGCTACGAAGTGGCCGAGTCGCTGACCGGCGTGCCGGGCGACCCGGAAAAAGGTCGCGAAATCATGACCAACAAATCTGCGGGCAACTGCATCTCGTGCCATGCGGCCGAGGCCTATGCCGACGTGCCGTTCCACGGCGAGGTCGGGCCGGTGCTCGACGGGGCCGGCGATCGCTGGAGCGAGGCCGAGCTTCGCGGGCTGGTCGTCAATGCCAAGATGGCGTTCGACGGCACGGTGATGCCCGCGTTCTACAAGACCGACGGGTTCACACGCCTCGGCGATGCCTTCACCGGCAAAGCCTGGCCGGAAGGAGAGCCGGTGACGCCGCTTCTTACCGCGCAAGAGGTCGAAGATGTGGTCGCCTACCTGAAGACACTCACCGAGTGAGCCGGGCGGCGGACAGACTAATCAGGAGAGACACATGAAACTCACACGACGTGATGCACTGGCCTGGGGCCTCGGCGCGACTGCCGTCGCCATGCTGCCGATGCGCGCATTCGCGGCGGCGGAAGACGCCATCGCGGCATTCACCGGCGGGGCCGACGTGGGCGAAGGCGACATCAGCCTCGACGCGCCGGAAATCGCCGAAAACGGCAACACGGTTCCGGTGACGGTCGCCGCTCCGGGTGCGGTCGCGATCCGCATTCTGGCGGCGGGCAACCCGACGCCGGGCGTGGCCACCTTCAACTTCGGCCCTGCGGCGGGCAGCCAGTCGGCCTCGACCCGCATCCGGCTCGCCGGCACGCAGGACGTCATCGCCATCGCGCAGATGGAAGACGGCAGCTTCATCCAGACCGCCAAGACCGTGAAGGTCACCATCGGCGGCTGTGGCGGCTAATCAGCGGATCAAGGAGTAAAAACAATGGCATCTGGTGTTAAACCCCGCGTCAAATCTCCCAAGACCGCTGCGGCGGGCGAAGTTGTGACGCTCAAGACCCTCATCAGTCACCCGATGGAATCGGGCCAGCGCAAGGATAGCGACGGCAACGTCATTCCGCGCTCGATCATCAACCGTTTCACCTGCGAACTGAACGGAAACATGGTCGTCGACGTGACGCTGGAACCGGCGATCTCGACCAACCCCTACTTCGAATTCGAAGCCAAGGTGGATGCGACCGGCGAGTTCAAGTTCACGTGGTACGACGACGACGGCGACGTCTACGAAGACACGCAAGCCATCGAAGTTGCCTGAAACCGGCACGCAGGGAGGAGACATAATGAAAGCGAAACTGCTTACAGGTATCGCGGCGGCTGCTCTCGCGTTCGGCGCGGGGGCGGCAATGGCCGACGAGGACGCGGAGCTGGTCATCAACGGCGAGATCGAGATCGTCACCAAGACGGCGGCACCGGCCCATCTGGACGGTGCGCTGGACGAGATCATGTCGGGCTGGCGCTTCCGGGACGACACGACTCAGGCCATGCAGATGGACGACTTCGACAACCCGGCGATGCTGGCGGTCGAAGACGCGCTTGAGATCTGGGCCACCGCCGACGGCTCCGAAGGCAAATCCTGCATGGATTGCCACGGGGCGGCCGAGGATATGGCAGGCGTGAAGCCGGTCTATCCGAAGTGGAACGAGGCCGCGGGCGAAGTCTACACGCTGCAAATGCAGGTGAACGACTGTCGCGAAAACCGCATGGGGGCCGAACCGTGGAAGGTGGACGCCTCCGACGCGCTCGCGATGGAAGGTCTGTTGTCCTCGGTCAGCCGCGGGATGCCGATGAACGTCGCGATCGACGGTCCGGCCCAGTCGACGTGGGAGCAGGGCAAAGAGCTCTACTACACCCGCACCGGCCAGCTCGACCTGTCCTGCGCGACCTGCCACGAGCAGAACTACGGCAACATGATCCGCGCCGACCACCTCAGCATGGGGATGGTCAACGGGTTCCCGACCTACCGTCTGAAGGACACCAAGCTGGTGGGCGTTCAGAGCCGGTTCAAGGGCTGCGTGCGTGACACGCGGGCGGAAACCTACAGCCCGGGTTCGCCGGAGTTCATCGCGCTGGAACTGTACGTCGCATCGCGCGCCAACGGTCTGTCGGTCGAAGGTCCGGCCGTCCGCAACTAAACCTCAGACCCCGCGCGGGCCGGTCTCGCGCGGGGTTTTGTCTACCTAAATATATTCCGTTTTTAGCATACGACCAAGGTCGCAGACGGAAGCCAACGGAGAACCCAATGATTTCTCGCCGCGATTTCCTGCAAGTGGGCATGGCCGCCAGTGCGCTGGTCGGTGCCTCGGGCTTCGGGAACTGGGCGCGCCTTGCCGCGCAGCAGACCCTGACGCAGGACCAGCTTCTCGATTTCGACACGTTCGGGAACGTCACGCTGATCCACGTCACCGACATCCACGCGCAGATGAAGCCGATCTACTTCCGCGAACCCGAGATCAACCTCGGCGTCGGTGAGAACAAGGGGCAGGTGCCGCATATCACGGGCGCCGAGTTCAAGGCGCGCTACGGCGTGGCCGATGGAAGCCCGTCGGCTTATGCCTTGACCTACAACGATTTTTCGGCGCTGGGCCGCGAGTATGGCAAGGTCGGCGGGCTCGACCGCGTGGCCACCGTGGTCAAGTCGATCCGCGCCGCGCGGCCCGATGCGCTGCTGCTCGACGGCGGCGACACTTGGCACGGCTCCTACACCTGCTACCAGACCGAGGGGCAGGACATGGTCAACGTGATGAACGCGCTGGCCCCCGATGCGATGACGTTCCACTGGGAATTCACGCTCGGCTCGGACCGCGTGCGCGAGTTGATCGAAGGGCTGCCCTTCGCCGCGCTTGGTCAGAACATTTTCGATGCCGAATGGGACGAGCCCGCCGAAAGCTTCGAAAGCTACAAGATGATGGAAGCGGGCGGCGTGAAGATCGGTGTGATCGGTCAAGCCTTCCCCTACATGCCCATCGCCAACCCCGGCTGGATGTTCCCCGAATACTCCTTCGGCATTCGTGACGAGCGGATGCAGGAGATGGTGGACGAGGTGCGCGCGGCGGGGGCCGAGCTTGTCGTTTGCCTCAGCCACAACGGCTTCGACGTGGACAAGAAGATGGCGGGCCGGGTGCAGGGCATCGACGTGATCCTGTCGGGCCACACCCATGACGCGCTGCCCGAGCCGGTCGTCGTCGGGGATACCATCATCATCGCCTCGGGGTCGAACGGCAAATTCGTGAGCCGCGTGGACCTCGACTTGCGCGACGGGCAGATGATGGGGTTCCGGCACAAGCTGATCCCGATCTTCTCGGACGTGATCGAAGCCGACGCCGAAATGACTGCGCTGATCGACGAACAGCGCGCGCCCTATCTGGCGAACCTGGAAGAGGTGATCGGCACCACCGATACCGAACTTTACCGGCGCGGCAACTTCAACGGCTCGTGGGACGATCTGATCTGCGATGCGCTGATTTCCGAGCGCGAGGCGGACATCGCCATGTCGCCCGGCGTGCGCTGGGGGCCGAGCCTTCTGCCCGGCGACAGCATCACGCGCGAAGATATCTGGAACGTCACGTCGATGACCTACCCGAACGCCTATCGCACGGAAATGACGGGGGAATTCATCCACACGATCCTGGAGGACGTGGCGGATAACCTTTTCAACCCGGACCCCTATTACCAGCAGGGCGGCGACATGGTGCGCATCGGTGGCATGGGCTACCGCATCGACATCACCAAGCCGCAGGGCAGCCGGATCACCGAAATGACGCTTCTCAAGACCGGCGAAGCGATTGACCCCGCCAAGACCTATCAGGTCGCGGGCTGGGCAAGCGTGAACGAGGGCACCGAAGGCCCGCCGATCTGGGACGTGGTGGAAAGCCACATCAGGAAACTGGGCACCGTGACGCTCGACCCGAATACCTCGGTCGAAGTGGTGCAGGGATAAGACGCGGATAGGAGGCGAGATGTCGATGGACGATCTGAAAACCTCACGTCGTGGGTTCCTCATGAGCAGCGCCGCCGCCGGTGGCGCGCTCTTGGCGGCCGGCACGGCGCGGGCCGAGGGGGCCGACCCCCTCATCACCGAAGTGCAGGACTGGGCGAGCGGTCTGGGCGACGGCGTGGATGCCACGCCCTATGGAATGCCGATCGAGTTTGAGGCGGATGTGGTGCGGCGCAACGTGCCGTGGCTGACCGCCGACCCGATCAGCTCGATCAACTTCACTCCGATCCACGCGCTCGACGGCACGATCACCCCGCAGGGCTGCGCGTTCGAGCGTCACCATTCGGGCGCCATCGAACTGCGCAAGGAAGACTACCGGCTGATGATAAACGGGCTGGTCGATAAGCCGCTCGTCTTCACCTATGCCGATCTCGAACGCTTCCCGCGCGAAAACCACGTCTATTTCTGCGAATGCGCGGCGAACACGGGCATGGAATGGGCGGGGGCGCAGCTCAATGGTGCGCAGTTCACCCACGGTATGATTCACAACATGGAATATTCCGGCGTGCCGCTGCGCAAGCTTCTGGAAGAGGCCGGGATGGATGCCGCCGGCGATCTGGCTGACAAGTGGGTTTACGTGGAAGGGGCCGATGCCTCGTCCAATGGCCGCTCGATTCCGATGGAAAAGGCGCTCGACGACGTGCTGGTGGCCTTCAAGGCCAACGGCGAGGCGCTGCGCAAGGAACACGGCTATCCCGTCCGGCTCGTGGTGCCGGGTTGGGAAGGCAACATGTGGGTCAAGTGGCTGCGCCGGATCGAGATCACCGATCACGCGGTGGAAAGCCGCGAAGAGACATCCAAATACACCGACACGCTGGCCGACGGCACATCGCGCAAGTGGACATGGGTCATGGACGCCAAATCGGTCGTGACCAGCCCAAGCCCGCAGTCGCCGATCACCCACGGCCCCGGCCCGCTGGTCATCACCGGGCTGGCATGGTCCGGTCACGGCGCGATCACCGGTGTCGACGTTTCGATCGACGGTGGCGCGAACTGGCAGAAAGCCCGCCTCGCCAAGCCCGGCGAGAAGATGGCACTCACGCGCTTCTACCTCGACATCGACTGGGACGGCTCCGAGATGCTTCTGCAAAGCCGCGCCCATGACGAAACCGGCTATGTCCAGCCCACCAAGGCGCAATTGCGCGACGTGCGCGGGCTGAACTCGGTCTACCACAACAACTGCATCCAGACCTGGCATGTGAATACCGACGGGAGCGCAGAAAATGTCGAAGTTTCCTAAGTTTATCGCGGGAACGGCGCTGGCCACCCTGATCGCCGCGCCCGCCGTCGCGGACGTCTACGGCCTTGGGCGCGAAGCGTTGCCGGAAGAAATCGCGGCGTGGAACGTCGACATTTCCCCGGACGGCTCGAACCTGCCCGAAGGGTCGGGATCGGTCGAGGACGGCGAGATCCTGTTCTCGGACAACTGTGCGGCCTGTCATGGCGAATTCGCCGAAGGGGCGGGCAACTGGCCCAAGCTCGCAGGCGGCGATGATACGCTGGCCAACGACGATCCGGTCAAGACCGTGGGCAGCTACTGGCCCTATCTGTCGACGGTGTTCGACTATGTGCATCGGTCCATGCCCTTCGGTGCGGCGCAGACGCTGTCCTACGACGACACATATGCGATCACGGCCTATATCCTGTATTCCAACTTCCTCGTGGACGACGATTTCGTGTTGTCGAAAGAGACGTTCATGGATGTCGAGATGCCCAATGCGGACGGGTTCATCATCGATGACAGGGCCGAGACGGAATACACGCAGTTCACCGAAGCCAACGCTTGTTACGAGAACTGCAAGGACAGCGTCGAAATCACGATGCGGGCCACGGTGCTCGACGTGACGCCGGAGACCGAGGAAGAAGCCTCGGTTCAGGAGGCGTCGGAGGAGGCGCCGGTCGAGGTGGCCGCGGCCGAAACCGAAGCCCCGGCAGAGGAGGCCGCAACCCCCGCGATGGCCGAACCCGACCCGGAACTGGTGGCGGCGGGTGAAAACGTCTTCAAGAAGTGCAAGGCCTGCCACAAGGTCGGCGAGGGTGCCAAGAACGGCACCGGGCCGATGCTGAACGGGATCATCGGCCACCCCGCCGGTGCCGTGGAGGGCTTCAAATATTCGAGCGGCCTTCAGGATGCGGCGGCGGGTGGTCTGGTCTGGGATCAGGCTGCGATGACGGAATTCCTGACCAAGCCGCGTGACTTCATCAAGGGGACCAAGATGTCCTTCGTGGGCCTCAAGGATCAGGAAGATATCGACGCGGTGATCGCGTATCTCTCGACCTTCGAATAGGTCGGATGTATCCTCCCGACGGTCGGCGTTGCACGGAGTGTCGTGCGGCGGCGACCGTCATTTAATTTCATATTGCGATTTAAAAACAGACACTTACGACATTGAATTCATGCGAAAAGCGTTGTGCGATCAAGTGTCGCAGAGTAAGCTGAGATCGTGATGAAACGATTGTCTCTTTTCGGCGCGGCGACCGCGATCCTCATCGCGACGGGCGCGCAAGCCAACGAATTCGGCGATGCCGAGGACGGGGCGAAAATCTATCGCAAATGCCGGGCCTGCCACATGGTCGGGCCCGAGGCGTTCAACCGGACCGGCCCGCAGCTGAACGGCATATTCGGGCGCGCGGCGGCGTCGGTCGATGGCTTTCGCTATTCCGATGGTCTGACCCGCATGGGCAACGACGGGCTGGTGTGGGATTTCGACACGCTGGACGCCTATATCGAGAACCCCAAGGCCTTCGCCTCGGACACGCGCATGAACTTTCCGGGGGTGAAGGACGCGGACGAGCGCGCCGATCTGCTCGCCTTCCTGCGCCAGTATTCCGACAAGCCGCGTGACATCCCCGAAGCCGCGCCGACCGCCACCCCGCGTGAGGTCGACCTGTCGGACGAGATCCTCGCCATCGTCGGTGACCCCGAATACGGCGAATACCTCGCCTCGGAATGCACGACCTGTCACCAGCTCGACGGCGACAACGACGGGATTCCGGCGATCGTCGGCTGGCCGGAGGAGGATTTCGTGGTCGCGATGCACGCCTACAAGGAAAAATTCAGGCCGCATCCCGTCATGCAGATGATGGCGGGTCGGCTGTCGAACGAAGAGATTGCCGCACTGGCGGCGTATTTCGGAGGGCTCGAATAGCCCTCGTTTTCAGGGAGGAGAACGAAAATGGCATTGAACAGACGGACTTTCATGGGCGCCACGGCGGGCGCCGCCGCTGCGACATTGGCCGCGCCGCATGTCTATGCCGCGAGCCACGGAGGCAAGCCCAAGGTCGTCGTCGTGGGTGGCGGGGCAGGCGGTGCCACGGTGGCGCGCTATCTGGCCAAGGACGCGGGCGATGCGCTCGACATCACCTTGGTCGAACCGACGCGGGTCTATTACACCTGCTTCTTCTCGAACCTCTATCTGGGCGGCTTCCGCACGATGGAAAGCCTTGCCCATGACTACGGCAACATCGTCTCGGCGGGGGTGAACGTGGTGCACGACTATGCCGTGGGCGTGGACCGGGATGCCAAGACCGTCACGCTCGCCAGTGGCGATACGCTGATGTACGACCGACTGGTCCTGTCGCCGGGGATCGACTTCATCGACGGCGCGGTGCCCGGATGGGATGTGAGCCAGCAGAACAAGATGCCCCATGCCTACAAGGCCGGGAGCCAGACCGAGCTTCTGAAAGCGCAGATCGAAGCCATGCCCGAGGGCGGCACCTTCGCCATGATCGCCCCGCCGAACCCTTATCGCTGCCCGCCGGGGCCGTATGAGCGGATTTCGATGGTCGCCCACATGCTCACCCAGATGAACCCGACGGCCAAGATCCTCGTCGCGGACCCGAAAGAGAAGTTCTCGAAGCAGGGCCTCTTCGAAGAAGGGTGGAACACGCACTACTCCGGCATGATCGAGCGGATCGGACCGGACTTCGGCGGCAACAACGTCTCGGTGGACCCGGATGCGATGACCATCGACATCGACGGGGCGGTCGAGAACGTCGACGTGTGCAACGTGATCCCCGCGATGAAAGCGGGCGTGATCTGCGAGCGGGCCGGGCTGAACGACGGCAATTGGGCGCCGGTGGACGGGGCCACGATGCAAAGCCGGATCGACGAGAACGTGCATGTGCTGGGCGATGCCTGCGCGCAGGGCGACATGCCCAAGTCGGGCTTTTCCGCCAACAGTCAGGCCAAGGTGGCGGCGATGGCCGTGCGCGCGGCCCTGACCGACAGCCGGATGTTCCCCGCCAAGTTCTCGAACACCTGCTGGTCGCTCATCGCGCCCGACGACGGGGTCAAGGTCGGCGCAAGCTACGAGGCGACCGAGGAAAAGATCGCCTCGACCGACAGCTTCATCAGCCAGACCGGCGAAGACGCGGCGCTGCGAAAGGCGACCTACGAGGAAAGTATTGGCTGGTATGCCGGTATCACCTCTGATATATTCGGATAATCGAATGTATGGCGCGGGCTGGCATCATGCCGGCCCGCCACACAGCGGGAGGACCCCATGAAACGCATTCTGATCGCGGCCATCGCCGCCGTCTTTGCCGCCACCGCAGCGCAGGCCGAAAGCCACGCGGGCGGTCAGGCGACGACCTATACCTATGACGGCAGCTTCGACGATGCGGCCTTCGCCGTCGAGAACGCCATCGTGGGGCAGGGGCTGGTCATCGACTACACCTCGCACACCGGCGAAATGCTCGCGCGCACGGCGGTCGACGTCGGCTCGGACGTTGTGCTGTTCGAAGAGGCGGACGTCTACCTGTTCTGCTCGGCGGTGGTGAGCCGCAAGGTGATGGAAGCCGATCCGATGAACATCGCCCATTGCCCCTACGGCATCTTTGTTGCCGAACGCGAGGGCGAGGTGATGATCGGTTACCGCAACTACCCCGAAGGTCCGATGCAGGAGGTTCAGGCCCTGCTCGACAGCATCGTTCAGGACGCATTGGGCAACTGACGCGACTGGGTGCTGGCGGAACACTGTTCTCAGGCCGGGGGTTTTCCTTGGCCTGATGTGGAACAGTTTTGGTTTCTGCCCGCTTACTGACGGGACAACGTTCCGTCTTGGCGGCCAAAACCACAAAATAATCATTTTTTTGAATGTTTACTTGCGAACCGCGGGCTGGCCGAATAGCTAGACCCTTCAAGACGACATGAACGAGTGAGGCGAACATGGAAGTCATCGAAACGGCCTTTACCCCCTGGGCCTCTCTCATCGGGGGACTACTGATCGGACTGGGCACCGTGCTGCTCATGGCCGTGCGCGGCAACGTGCTCGGTGCGACCGGCATTCTGGCGGGGTTCATGACGCCCTCGTCCTCGTCCGACTGGGCGTGGCGAGCGGTGATGATCCTCGGCATGATCTCGGCCCCCATCGCGATCCTTCTGGCGACAGGAAGCTTCCCGACCATCGAAGTGCCCGTGAACCGCTGGATGATGATCGTCGGCGGCATCATCGTGGGTGTGGGCGTGACCTATGGCTCGGGCTGCACCTCGGGTCACGGGGTCTGCGGCGTTGCGCGGCTCTCCCCGCGTTCCATCACCGCCACGATCAGCTTCATGCTGACCGCCGGCATCACCGTCTACATCCTGCGCCACGTGATCGGAGGCTGACCCATGGAAAAGCTGCTTGTCTACATTTCCGGCCTGCTCTTCGGCCTCGGCGTGTCCATCGGGGGCATGGCGAACCCGGCCAAGGTTCAGAACTTCTTCGACGTCGCGGGGGCGTGGGATCCGTCCCTGATCCTCGTCATGGGCGGCGCGCTGGCCGTGACCGCGCCCGGTTACTGGTTCCTGTTCAAGCGTGGCAAACCGATGTTCGCGAGCGCGTTCAGCGTGCCGACGAACCGGACCATCGACACCAAGCTCGTCGCCGGGTCGGCGGTGTTCGGGATCGGCTGGGGGATCGCAGGGTTCTGCCCCGGTGCGTCGATCCCGGTGCTCTCGACGCTGAACCCCGACGTGCTGATCTTCACCGCATCGCTCATCGGCGGCGTGCTGATCGCCAAGGGCGCGATGAAGATGACCGCGAACCGCAAGGCCGCCGCTCAGGCCGCCTGACGGGTCCACACAGACCAGACGAAAGGCCGCGTCCGCCGGGCGCGGCCTTTTTCGTGCGCCGGACCTTGGCCAAGCCGGTGCAATCGGGCCGCAAAACATGCGCCCCAGAAAAATAAATTCAAAAAAACGAATGTGAGGGGTTTACGCATCGCTCAGGCCCGCCTATCTCATCTTCAACGGCTTGAATGCGTGCATCGAACGCGTATTCAGGGCAAACTGGACCCGCCGGGGCTGGGCATGGCTCCCCCGGTCAATTCTGGAGGGAGTTATGAAGGACATGACCCAGAGCTATCCCGTGGACACCTCGGTCAAACCGGACGTGAAAGCGTTCTTCGATCCGGCGACGAACACGATTTCCTACGTGGTGAAAGATCCGAACTCGAACGCCTGTGCGATCGTCGACAGCGTCATGGACATCGACTATGCCGCAGGGCGCATCACCTATGACAACGCCGACGAGATCATCGCCTATGTGCAGGATCAGGGCCTCGACGTCGAATGGCTGATCGAAACCCACGTTCACGCCGACCACCTGTCCGCCGCGCCCTATATCCAGAGCAAGGTCGGCGGCAAGATCGGCATCGGCGAGAATATCGTCGTGGTGCAGGACGTGTTCGGCAAGGTCTTCAACGAGGGGACCGAGTTCCAGCGTGACGGCTCGCAGTTCGACCGCCTTTTCAAAGAAGGCGACACCTACCAGATCGGCGGCCTGACCGCCTTCGCGATGCACACGCCGGGCCACACGCCCGCCTGCATGACGCATGTGGTGGGCGACGCGGCCTTTGTCGGTGACACGCTGTTCATGCCCGACGGCGGGTCGGCCCGTGCCGATTTCCCGGGCGGCGATGCCGGTGTCCTTTACGACTCGATCCAGAAAGTACTGGCCCTGCCGGACGAAACCCGTCTGTTCATGTGCCACGACTACGGTCCGAACGGCCGCGATATCGAGTGGGAAACCTCGGTCGCTGCCGAGAAAGAGCACAACATCCACGTCGGTGGCGGCAAGTCGAAGGAGGACTTCGTCAAGTTCCGCACCGAGCGCGATGCGCAGCTCGACATGCCGCGCCTCATCATTCCGTCCTTGCAAGTGAACATGCGGGCTGGCCAGATGCCCCCCAAGGACGAGCAGGGCGACGTTTTCTTCAAAGTGCCCGTCAACAAGCTCTGATCGGGACATGAGGAGAACCGCGCGATGCATATGAACAAGCTCGACGACAAGGTGACCGTATCGCCGCAGATCGCCGTCACGGACGTGGCCGAGATCGCGGCGCAGGGCTACACTGGCCTGATGTGCAACCGCCCGGATGGTGAGGATCCGGGCCAGCCGACATGGGCCGAGATCGAGGCGGCTGCCAAAGAGGCCGGTCTCAAGACCTATTTCCTGCCGGTGCAAAGCCGGCCGGAAGCCGAAAGCGCAGCCGAAGGGTTCGCCGCGGCGATGGACGAGAACGACCAGCTTTTCGCCTATTGCCGCAGCGGCACGCGCTGTCAGCTGATCTATCAGGCCGCCAAGGCGCGGGCCTGACCGGGCAGGGGCCGGATCGACCGGCCCCGCCGCACCGGGTTTCCGAAAAAAAGGGGGGCAGCGCATGGCGCGTCTCGCATCCAAAAGCCGGGCGGCATCGATCCGGCGTTTCTTTCCTATTCTCGATTGGGGTTCGGAGTATTCGAAGGACACGTTCCTGTCGGACTTCGTGGCCGCCCTGATCGTCACGATCATGCTGATCCCGCAGTCGCTCGCCTATGCGCTGCTCGCGGGTCTGCCGCCCGAGATGGGGCTTTACGCCTCGATCCTGCCGCTGGTGGCCTATGCCATCTTCGGCACGTCGCGGGCGCTGGCCGTCGGCCCGGTCGCGGTCGTGTCGCTGATGACGGCTGCCGCCATCGGCAAGCTGGGCCTCGCCACACCCGCCGAATACGCCGCCGCCGCGATCACGCTGGCCTTCCTGTCCGGTCTCATCCTGACGGTGATGGGCGTGTTCCGGCTGGGCTTCCTCGCCAACTTCCTGTCGCATCCGGTCATCGCCGGGTTCATCACCGCCTCGGGTCTGCTCATCGCGACCTCGCAGATGAAGCACATCCTCGGCGTGCCGTCGCATGGCGAGGCGCTGTTCGACCGGCTCGCGACGCTTATCAGCCATGTGGGTCAGACGAACCTTATCACCTTCGCGGTCGGCGCGGCCTCCATCGCGTTCCTGTTCTGGGTGCGCAAGGGGATGAAGCCGCTCCTCATCACGCTGGGGCTGAAGCCGCGCCTTGCGGATATTCTCGCCAAGGCCGGGCCGGTGGCCGCCGTGGCCGTGACGACGCTTCTGTCGTTCGCCTTCGATTTCGCGGGTCACGGGGTGTCCATCGTGGGTGACGTGCCGCAGGGCCTGCCGCCGCTGACGTTCCCGAGCTTCAACCTCGATCTCGTCGGCCAGTTGATCGGCCCGGCGATCCTGATCTCGATCATCGGCTTCGTGGAGTCGATCTCGGTCGCCCAGACGCTCGCCGCCAAGCGCCGCCAGCGGATCACGCCGGATCAGGAACTCGTCGGTCTGGGCGCATCGAACATCGCGGCCTCGCTGTCGGGCGGTTATCCGGTCACGGGCGGTTTCGCGCGTTCGGTCGTGAACTTCGACGCCGGGGCCGAGACGCCCGCCGCCGGGGCGTTCACCGCCGTGGGGATCGCGCTGGCCGCGCTGCTTCTCACGCCGCTGCTTTACTTCCTGCCGACCGCCACGCTGGCCGCCACGATCATCGTCGCTGTCCTGAGCCTTGTCGATTTCGGTATCCTCAAGCGGACGTGGAAATACTCCAAGGCCGATTTCGCCGCCGTCGCCGCGACGATCCTGCTGACGCTTACCTTCGGGGTCGAGCTCGGCGTGTCCTCGGGCGTCGTGCTGTCGATCGTGCTGTTCCTTTACAAGACCTCGCGCCCGCATATCGCGGAGGTGGGGCTGGTGCCGGGAACCGAGCATTTCCGCAACATCGACCGCCACCACGTGCTGACCCACCCGGAGCTTCTGAGCCTGCGTCTGGACGAAAACCTCTATTTCGCCAACGCCCGCTATATCGAGGACTACATCCTCGACCGGCTCGCCAAGGGCCAGCCCGTGAAGCACGTGGTGCTCATGTGCTCGGCGGTGAACGTGATCGACCTGTCGGCGCTCGAAAGCCTCGAGGAACTCAATCGCCGGATGGACGACATGGGGATCAGGTTGCACCTGTCCGAGGTGAAGGGGCCAGTGATGGACCGGTTGCAGAAGACCCATTTCCTCGACGACCTGACGGGACAGGTGTTCCTGTCGCAATACGGGGCGATGAAGGCGTTGGGGCCGGTGGACGGGTTGAAACCCAAGCTGGCGGCGGAGTGAGGCCGCACCACGCCATGAGGGGCGAAGGGGGACACCTCTTCGCCCCTTTGCCTGTCCCACCCCGCCAAAACCTGCCAGTGGCGCGCCACGCGCCGTTGGGCTAAGGGAAGGCGAAAGAAGGGGACGGGAATGGATATTGCGACACTGGCGTTGATGGGCGGTCTGCTTCTCGTGATCGGGGCGGTCGCGGGTATCCTTGCCGGGCTCCTGGGCGTGGGCGGCGGCATCGTTCTGGTCCCCGCCTTCTATTATGCCTTCGCCGGATTGGGATACGACGGGCCGGAACTGATGCAGGTCTGCCTTGCCACGTCGCTGTCCACGATCATCGTGACCTCGATCCGCTCGGTGTCTTCGCACAACAAGAAAGGCGCGGTGGAATGGCCGATCCTCAGGGCCTGGGCGCCGGGGATCATGATCGGGGCCGTGATCGGCGTGCTCGTCGCCTCCGGTCTGCGCACGCCCACGCTACAGGTGATCTTCGGCACCATCGCCATCCTCGTCGCGTTCTACATGCTGTTTTTCAAGTCCGAATGGCAGATCGCGGACCGGATGCCGGGACTGGTCGGGCGGTCGATCCTGTCGCCTCTGGTCGGCTTTCTCTCGGTCCTCATGGGGATCGGCGGCGGCAGCTTCGGGGTGCCGATCATGTCGCTGCATGGCGTGGCGATCCATCGCGCGGTGGCGACGGCGGCGGGTTTTGGCCTTATCATCGCGGTGCCGTCTGTCATCGCCTTTCTGTTCGTCGATGTGGCGGGCGCGCCGCCCTATACCATCGGCGCGGTGAACCTGCCCGCCTTCCTCGTCGTGATCGCGATGACCACGCTGACCGCACCGCTGGGCGTGAAGCTTGCACATGCGATGGACCCGAAGCCGCTCAAGCGGGTGTTCGGGGTATTCCTGTTGCTCGTCGCGCTCAACATGCTGCGCAAGGCGCTGATGGGCTAGGGCGCGACACCCCGGCGCATGGCGATGCCGCCCGCCGGGGCGCATAGGAACCGAAGCAAGGAGTAGCCCGATGCAACCGCCCAATTTCGGTGTCCCGCCCAAGAAACCCGGCCTCTGGCGCCGCACCCCGCCCGCGCTTTTCCCGCCGGTCTTCGGCCTTTTCGGTCTGGCTGTCGCGTGGCGTCGCGCGGCGGACGCTTTCGCGATGCCCTACTGGCCGGCCGAATTGCTGTTCGGCGCGGTGACGCTGCTCTACCTCTTCCTGCTGGTGGCATACGGCGCCAAGGTGATGCGTCGTCCCAGTGTGGTGGTCGAGGATCTGCGGGTTCTGCCCGGACGTGCCGGACTGGCCGCGATGTCGCTGTCGGGGATGCTGATGGCGCTGGGCCTGATCGCGCTGAACGAAACGCTCGCCGCCGTCGTCCTCACCCTTGCCGTCGGCCTCCATGCCGTTCTGCTGTTGCTGGTCGTGCGCGGACTGTTGACGGGGCCTGCCGAGGGGCGGGTGGTCACCCCCGTTTGGCACCTGACGTTCGTGGGGTTCATCATCAGCCCCATCGCGGGCGTGCCGCTGGGCTGGAATCTGTGGTCGACGGTGGTGTTCTGGGTCTCGCTCGCCATCGCCGCCGCGATCTGGGGCACGTCGCTGTCACAGTTCGCCCGCCGCGACGTGTCTGCGCCGCTGCGCCCGCTCCTCGCGATCCATCTGGCCCCTGCAAGCGTGCTCGGCTCCGTCGCGCTGCTTCTCGGCTATCACACGCTGGCGCTGGGGCTGGGCGTGCTCGCCATCCTCATCCTCGTGGCCTTGCTCGCCCGTCCGCGCTGGCTGCTCGCCTCCGGGTTCTCACCGCTTTGGGGGGCCTTCACCTTTCCCGTTGCCGCCTTTTCGTCGCTCATGCAGATGCTCGGCTCGGTCGGGGACGGCGAGGTGTTTCGCATCCTCGGCGGCCTCGCTCTGGTCGCGGCCACGCTGGGCATCCCGGTCGTGATGTGGAAGGTCGTCCAGCTTTGGGGCAAGGGCCAGCTTGCGGTCAAGACCAACGCCGCCGAGGCGTGAGGGCTTACGCCAGAGCGGCCTGCACCTTTTTCGGCAGCTTCGCGCGGATCGTGTCATAGGACACGGCAAGGCGGTGGCGAAACTCCTCCTCGCTGGTCGCGCCGAATGGCAGAAGCACCCATGATTTATGAAAATACGCGGCCTTTTGCGCGACGCCCGCATCCTTGAGCATGTCCGCCGTTTCCACATCGGGGCATTTCACCGCGACCCCGGTGCCCATCGCGCCGATGCAGGCGAACATCTTGTCGCCCACCTTCCACGCGTCATGTCCGCCGCCCCACGGGTCCGATACTTCGGCCCCGGCGAAGCCCTTGCAGATCTCGTTGACCAGTTCACGCGACATGGGGGCGAGGCTAACACGCTTGGCACACCGCGCGAAGCCTGCTATCCAGCGCATATGAACGCCAACCGCAACATCATCATTTGCTGCATTACCTGCTGACATCGTCAGGCGGGCCGTTCTTCTATTCCTCATCCAGATCGAAGCTGCTAGGTCCGCCGCGGGAGAAGTGCGCGCGAGGACGCCATGGTAGAGATCAAGTTTCACAACACCGCCACCCGGTCGAAAGAGGTGTTCACGCCCATCGACCCGGACAACGTGCGGATGTACGTCTGCGGGCCGACCGTCTACGACCGCGCCCATCTGGGCAACGCGCGCCCGGTGGTGGTGTTCGACGTGCTCTATCGGCTCTTGCGGGAGGTCTACGGGCCGAACCACGTGACCTACGTGCGCAACTTCACCGACGTCGATGACAAGATCATCGAACGCGCCAACCGCGACGGCAAGGAGATCGACCAGATCACGTCGGAAACGACGCAATGGTATCTGGACGACATGGCCGCGCTGGGGGCGTTGGAGCCGACCGCGATGCCCCGCGCGACGCAGCATATCGATGATATGGTGACGATGATCGAGGGGCTGATCGACAGCGGCCACGCTTATGCCGCCGAGGGTCATGTGCTCTTCGCGGTCGACAGCTACGACGATTACGGCAAGCTCTCGGGCCGCTCGGTCGACGACATGATTGCCGGCGCGCGGGTCGAGGTCGCGCCCTATAAGCGCAACCCGATGGACTTCGTGCTGTGGAAGCCCGCCAAGGAGGGCGAACCGGGGTGGGACAGCCCGTGGGGCCGGGGTCGGCCCGGCTGGCATATCGAATGCTCGGCCATGTCTTATGAACTGCTGGGAGAGAACTTCGACATCCACGGCGGCGGCAACGACCTGATGTTTCCCCACCACGAGAACGAGATCGCCCAGTCGAAATGCGCCCACGCGGGGGCCGGGTTCGCGAATGTCTGGCTCCACAACGAGATGCTTCAGGTCGAGGGCAAGAAGATGTCCAAGTCGCTGGGCAACTTCTTCACCGTGCATGATCTGCTGGAACAGGGCGTGCCGGGCGAGGTGATCCGCTTCGTGTTCCTCGGCACGCATTACCGCAAGCCGATGGACTGGACCGAGAAGAAGCGGGAGGAGGCGGAGGCGACACTCGGCAAGTGGCACCGGATGCGAGGCTCCAACAAGCCGGGAGCGGTGCCAAAGGCAGTCGTCGATGCGGTCGCAAACGATCTCAATACTCCCGAGGCGATTTCTGTGCTCCATAAGTTGGCAAACATTGGAGACATTGAGGGGCTGTTGGGCGGTCTCGACTTCTTGGGGCTGAAAACTATCGACACTGAAATGCTCGATCTTATTCGAGAGGGAGAACAGGAAAGGCTTTCAGAGTTGGAGGCAAAGCTCACTCAACTGCGCATCGGGGCGATGGATACTAAGGACTTCTCGCAGGTGGACGCGATGAAGTCAGCTTTGATTGCGGCGGGTGTCGAAGTGCGCATGTCCAAGGCTGGGATAGAACTTGTGCCCGGAGCCGGATTCGACCGAGCCAAGCTGGAAGGGCTGTGATGGTAACGGTCTTCCCGGCAGAGGGCAGCGCATGGCCGCGGGTGGGCGCATCTGCCGCCCGTGGTCGCCCGTTTATCTCAACGCCTCATCGAACCTCAGGCCGCGCGCTAATGGCAACGAAGCGCCCGGCCGTCGGGGCGGCCGTGCGCTGCCCGGGCCGCGTGCGCGGCTGTTCCGGGCGGGTGCGCCGCTCGACCGTTTCCAGACAACGCGCTTCCGTCGATTGTCAGTTCAAAGGACAGGCTCATGACTGAACGTCTCTACCTCTTCGACACCACGCTGCGCGACGGGCAGCAGACGCAGGGCGTGCAGTTCTCGACGCCGGAAAAAATGGCCATCGCCAAGTCTCTCGACGAATTGGGCATCGACTATATCGAGGGCGGCTGGCCCGGTGCGAACCCGACCGACAGCGAGTTCTTTCACGTCCGGCCCCAGACCCGCGCGACCTTCACCGCCTTCGGGATGACCAAACGGGCGGGGCGGTCAGCGGAGAACGACGACGTGCTGGCGCAGGTGATGCAGGCCGAGACGCCCGCCGTCTGCCTCGTCGGCAAGACCCACGATTTCCACGTGACCACCGCGCTCGGAATCACGCTGGAGGAGAACCTCGAAAACATCTCGGCGAGCGTCGCCTATCTGAAGCGCGAGAACCGCGAGCCGCTGTTCGATGCCGAGCACTTCTTCGACGGCTACAAGGCGAACCCCGACTATGCGTTGTCCTGCGTCTTGGCGGCCCATGAGGCGGGAGCGCGTTGGGTCGTGTTGTGCGACACCAATGGCGGCACGCTCCCGAAAGAAATCGAAGCGATCACGCGGGCGGTGATCGACGCGGGCATCCCCGGCGATCATCTGGGCATCCACACCCACAACGACACCGGCAACGCCGTCGCCAATTCGCTCGCCGCCGTCGATGCGGGCGCGCGGCAAATTCAAGGCACACTCAACGGGCTGGGCGAACGATGTGGGAACGCGAACCTCATCACGATCATTCCCACCCTGATGCTCAAAGAACCCTACAAGTCCGCCTACGAGATCGGGGTCCCGCAGGAGGCGCTGATCTCGCTCACCCGCGTGTCGCGGCAGTTGGACGACATTCTGAACCGAGTGCCGACCAAAAGCGCGCCTTACGTGGGCGGATCGGCCTTCGTGCACAAGGCGGGGCTGCACGCCAGCGCGATCCTGAAAGACCCGACGACCTATGAACACATCGACCCGGCGCTCGTGGGCAACGAGCGCGTCGTGCCGATGTCCAATCAGGCCGGGCAATCGAACCTGAGGGCGCGGCTGCAAGCCGTTGGAATCACGCTTGAAAAGGGCGATCCGCACCTGTCGGAAATCCTCGACGCCGTGAAGGAGCGCGAGGATCAGGGTTATGCCTATGACAGCGCGGAAGCGTCGTTCGAACTCGTTGCGCGCGGCATCCTCGGCACCTTGCCCAATTACTTCGACGTGGAACGCTACCGCGTGATTTCCGAGCGTCGGCGCAACGCGAAGGGCCGCATCGTCGTGGAATCCGAGGCGATGGTGACGGTGCGCTATCCGGACGGGGTCGAAAAAACCTCGTTCTTCAAGAACGAGCACCCGCAGGAAATGTCGGACGATGGCCCGGTCAATGCGATCTGGCTGGCGTTGCAGGCCGACCTCGGCCCGTATCAGGCGTCGATCGAGCCGGTGAAACTGACCGACTTCAAGGTGCGCATCACCCAAGGCGGGATCGAGGCGGTCACGCGCGTCATCATCGACTTCACCGACGGCGAGAAGCGGTGGTCCACGGTGGGCGTGTCGTCGAACATCGTCGACGCGAGCTTCGCCGCCCTCCTCGATGCGCTGGTCTGGAAACTTCTGGATGACGGCGTGCGTCCGGCGTGAACAGGGGCGTCGTTCATATCGGGCAGGATCCACGCCGCGAGGTCGCTGAATGACCGTTCAGGAATGCGCAGAGATCGTCGAGCGCGGCGACCCGGATCGGCTTGTGGCTGCGATGAGCGCGCCGGTGCCGGACCGCGAGGTGCTGTTTCCGCTTTACGCCTTCAACCTCGAAATCGCGCGTGCCCCGTGGCTGACGCAGGAGCCGTTGATCGCGGAAATGCGGCTACAGTTCTGGCGCGACGTGCTGGACGAAATCGAACAGGGCAAGACCCCGCGGGCGCATGAGGTGGTGGCACCGCTGGGCGCTGCGATCCATGCCCGCGCGATCCCGCTGGCCCCGCTGCGTGCGATGATCGACGCGCGGCGTGCCGACATCGCGCGGGAGCCTTTCGTCGCCCCCGCCGACCTGTGGGATTACATCAACGCGGGTGCCGGGTCGCTCATGTTCGCCTCGGTCGCGGCGCTCGGGCGCACGGACGAGGCCGAGGCGCGGGTGTTGGGCCGGGTGCAGGGGCTGGCCGCGTGGCTCGAAGCGCAGCCGGAGCTGCTGGCCCACGGCTGGCGGGCCTTCGACGCCGGGTTCTATCCCGAAATGATCGACGTGGCGCTGGCCGACCTCAGGTCGGTCAGGGGGCACGACTTCGGCAAGGCGACCCCGGCCGCGCGGGCCGCGAGCCGGGCGGGCGCGATCCTGAAACGGGCGAAAGCCGACCCCGATGCGATCATCGAAGGCCGGCTTTCGGAAAGCGAATTCGCCCGGCGGGGTCGGTTCTTGTGGAAGACCCTGCGTGGGCGATGGTGACGCCTACTTGGTCGCGTTGATGTAGATCTGGCCTTCCTGCGCGCTGCCGTTCTCGCTCAGCGTCGATTGCGTGCCGAACCCGTTGAGCGTGGTGCCGCCATAGACCTTCACCCCGTCCGCATCCGCGCCGACGAACTGGCCCGCGCCGGTGCCGCCGACCTCGATCGTGTCGCCGTCCTGCGTGAGGGTGCCGGAAAACCCGACGGTGAAACGCTCGCCCGTCGAGGTGTCGGCGGTCACGTCGATCGTGCCGTCGACCGGCGAGAAATCGGCGAGTTGGGTTTCGATGTCCGCCACCGTGCCGGTGTAGATCGCCGCGTTGAACGCCTGCATGTCCACGTCCTTGGCCCCGACGAAGTTCTGAAGCGTTCCGCTGACCGCTCCGCCAGCCGCGCTGAAGCGCGCGTCGAGTGTCGCTTCGCCCGCCATGACGCGTTGGTTCGCATCCGTCGCGCTGTCGGCCATCTGGATCAGGGCCGATCCGGTGTAGCTGGCCGTGCCGGAGGTGGGCATGGTCGTGGTCTCGTTCTCGAACTCGCCGACCTCGGTGATCGAGTCATAGACCACTTCGGCCAAAGACCCCTGCAATCCGGTGCCCTTGAGGCAGCCGGACAGGGCGAAAGCGGCGCAGAGCGTCAGGCCAGCGCGCAGCATCGGTTTGGTATTCATGGATAAATCCCTCGTTAGATGTGAGGGTTTTAGTCCCGACTCCCGGTCCGGGCGTATCCCCCAAACGGGGGGTCAGTCCTCATTCGGTCGCAGCACCAGCCAGATCAGCGCCGCACCGGCGAGCGCCAGGAACGGCACCATGGCAAGGTTCACGGCGGTCCAGCCGTCCTGCGGGGTGCCGCCCGAACAGTTCATGAGACCGCCCGAGGCCAGCGAGGCGAGCGTGACGCCACCGAACACGATCATGTCGTTCATGCCCTGAATGCGGCCCCGCTCATGCGCTTGGTGCGCGCCCGCGAGCATGGTGGTGGCGCCGATGAAGCCGAAGTTCCAACCGATGCCCAAAAGCACGAGCGCGATGAAGAAGTTTTCGAGTTCCACGCCCTGTAGCCCCACGACGCCCGCCGCGGCGAGAATGACGAGGCCGGTCGCCATGATCTTGCGAACGCCGAAGCGCGCGATCAGGTGGCCGGTGAAGAAGGACGGGATGAACATGGCGAGGACGTGGGCCGACACCACGTCGGCGGCGGTCGAGCTTTCGAAACCGCAGCCCACCACCGCGAGCGGGGTCGAGGTCATGACGAGGTTCATGAGCGAATAGCTGACCATGGCGACGATGATCGCCACGGTGATGGTCGGGGTCGTCAGCATCTCCCACGTCGTGCGTCCGCGCGGGGCATCGTGGCTGGGCACCGGCGGTTTCGGGATGTCGAGCGCGAGGAAGAGGAGCGAGCCGACCACGTTGATCGCGACGATGGCGGCATATACCCCGAGGAAGGGAATGACGCTGACGTCCACGGTGGCCTTGACCAGTTGCGGCCCGATGATCGCCGAGACGAGGCCGCCCGCCATGACGTATGAGATCGCCTTGGGCCGGAAGCTGTCCGATGCCGTGTCGGCGGCGGCGAACCGGTAAAAACCCTGCGCGGACATATACATGCCGGTGAAAGCCGAGCCGACGATGAACAGGGTGAAGCTCGCCTGACTCAGGCCATAGGCGGCAATCGCGGCGCCGATGGTTCCGCCCAATGTGCCGGTCCAGAACCCGGCGCGGCGGCCGAAGCGTTGCATGATCCAACTCATCGGGTTGGCCGAGAGCATCGACACCAGCACGATGGCCGAGATCGCCAGCGTCGCGAAACAGGGGTTCGGGGCAAGCGACTGACCCGCCAGCCCGCCGACGGTGAAGATCATCGGCATCTGCGCGCCAAGGAGCGCCTGCGCGATGACGAGGATCGCCACGTTGCGCTTGGCCTTGCGGTCGTCGGTCTGGGAATAGGTCGCGTCAGTCATGCAAGATCGCTTATATGTTCTGCGGGCCGCAGAAAAGGGGTCATGCGATGATATGGGCGAACGACCCGGCGACGCGCCCTTGGATCAGGCCCATGGCGGGCAGCGTGGCCCCCTCGGCATCCTGCGCGTCGAACAGGGGCGCGCCGTCGGCGGCGAGCGTGGTGGCGTAATGAAACTCATGCGCCATATGCGTGCCGGGCAGGGCGGACCAGTGGCTGGTCAGGCGCCGGTAGCCAAGGTGAAGCTTGCGTTGGGCAAAGGATGTGGCGACACCCAGAAGCCCGGCCATCCTGTGAACCGTGCCGTCCGCGTCGGTCAGCGTTTCGCCCAGCACCATGTAGCCGCCGCATTCGCCGTAGATGTCGGTGGTGCTGGCGGCGTCGCGCAGACTGTTCAGGAAGGTCGTGTTCGATGCGATCCGGCCTGCGTGCAATTCGGGGTATCCGCCGGGAAGATAGACGAAATCCGCCTCCGGCACGGCCTCGTCCGCGAGCGGGGAGAAAGGGAGGATCTTGCTGCCCGCGCGGTTCCATGCCGCCAGTTGGTGCGGATAGGCGAAGCTGAAGGCCGCGTCGCGTGCGATGGCGATGCGTTTCGGCGCGGCGGGCGCTGCGCGCGGCGGAGCGGTGGCCATGTCGCGGGCCAGCGCCACCAGCGCGTCCAAGTCGAGGCGCGCGCGCACCGCGTCGGCGGCGCGGTCGAGAAACCCGGTCAGGTCCGGGTGTTCGGCGGCCTGCACCAACCCAAGGTGTCGGTCGGGCAGGGCGAGGTTCGGATCACGCGGCAAAGCCCCCAGCACCGGAAGACCGAGCGGCGACAGGGCGCGGCGCAGCATCGCCTCGTGCCGGGGGGAGCCGACGTTGTTCAGGATCACGCCGGAGACGCGGACCTCGGGGTCATGGCTCGCGAACCCGCGCACAAGCGCGGCGACCGAATGCGACATGCTGGCCGCGTTCACCACCAGCACGACAGGCAATCCGATGATGCGGGCGAGGTCTGCGGTCGCCCCGTCGCCATCGGGCGGCGCGCCGTCGAACAGACCCATCGCCCCCTCGACGATGAGCAGGCCGTCACCCTTGGCCAGCGACCGGATCTGATGTTTCGGCATCGCCCAGGCGTCGAGGTTGACCGACACCTGCCCGCAGGCGGCCTCGTGAAACCGGGGGTCGATGTAATCCGGGCCGGATTTGGCCCCCCGGACCGCGACGCCGCGCTGGCTGAGGGCACGCAGGATGCCGAGCGTCACGGTCGTCTTGCCGCTGCCCGAGGTCGGTGCGGCGAGGATCAGACCCTTGCCGCTCATCCGTCCTCCACCGGGCGCCCGATGGCGAGCGGGTCGAGGTTGCGCATCGGGCGACCCATCGCAAGCGATTGCCAGTCCAGCGCCTGCCGCAGAAGCGCCGCGCGCCCCACGCAGATCACGGCGGGGGCGCCGATCCCGCTGTCGCGGGCATCCGCCGCGCAGGTGGCGAGGGTGGTTTCGAGAACCTGCTGGTCGGGTAGGGTCGCCTGCGCCACGATCGCCACCGGCTCCTCCGGTCCGCGCCCGGCGGCGATGAGGTCGGCGGCGATGGCGGCAAGGTGCTTCATCCCCATGTAGATCACGATGACGCCCGACCCTTTGGCGACACTCGCCCAGTCCACGCCGCTCGCGTTCCCGGTGCGGTCATGCCCGGTGACGAAGGTGACCGCTTGGTTCACATCGCGATGCGTGACCGGGATGCCGGCGTAGGCCAGCCCGCCGATCCCCGCCGAAATGCCCGGAATGATGCGGATCGGGACGTTGTGCTGCACCAACGTCTGCCCTTCCTCGCCGCCGCGCCCGAAGACAAAGGGATCGCCGCCCTTGAGGCGCAAAACCTTCTTGCCCGCGCGGGCGAGGTCGACCAGTTGCAGCGAGATGTCCTTTTGCTTGGCCGATGGCTTGCCGCCCCGCTTGCCCGCATAGATCAATTCGGCCGCTGGTCCCGCCCAGCCGAGGATGCGGTCGTCCACCAGCGCGTCATGCACGATCACGTCGGCCTGCCTGAGCGCATTCAGGGCATGGAGCGTCAGCAGACCCGGATCGCCCGGACCCGCGCCGCACAACCAGACCCAGCCGGGCTGCATGTCGGGCCAATCGCCGGGGGGAAGGGGTGTCGAGTCGCTCATGCGCGCGTTATGCACCCCGTGACGCATGATGAGAAGCGGCGGGTTTCCTTGTCGGGTCTGGTGCCTATAGTCGCCGCGACCGGGGGCACGCCCGCCTCACCGAACGAAAGACCGAGACCGCCGAGATGAAAATCCTCCTCCTTGCAGGCACCTATGAGGCGCGCCAGATCGCGCTCAGGCTCGGGCGCGACGGGCGGATCGACCTCACCGCCTCGCTCGCCGGGGCCACCCGCGCACCTTTGCCGCTGGATAGCGAGGTTCGGGTCGGAGGGTTCGGCGGGCGGCAGGGCCAGCAGGATTTCATGGCAGAGGGGGGCTTCGACGCGGTGATCGACGCGACGCATCCGTTCGCGCACCGGATTTCCTTTCGCACGCACTCGATCTGCGCCGCGCTCGGCGTTCCGTATCTTCAGGTTCTGCGTCCCGGCTGGGCGGTGACCGGGGCGGATGATTGGACCTTCGTGGCGGACGAAGCTGGGGTCGCCGCCAAGGTCGCCGCGAACATGACCGTGTTCCTCGCCACGGGTCCGGGGTCGCTCGCCGCGATCGGCCCGCTGCCCGCCGCCCGCGTGCTCTGCCGGGTGATCGACGCGCCGGAGGGGCCGTTTCCGTGGGAGAACGGCGCATGGCGCCGGGGGCGGCCACCGTTTTCGGTCGAGGACGAGGTGGAGTTCCTGCGCGACGAGGGCGTCGATCTGCTCGTGACCAAGAACGCGGGCGGGCGCGGCGGCTGGGCCAAGCTGGAGGCCGCGCGCGCGCTTGGCCTTCCGGTCGTGCTGATCGACCGCCCGCCGCAACCGCCCGGAGAAAAGGCGGAGAGCGTCGAAACCGCGCTCGACTGGATCGAACGGCTGTGAGCGTCGGGCGGATCATCCACGGGCCCGAGGACGTGGCCGAAGGCGCGGCATGGCTGGCCGAGTATGACCCACGGTTCGCGCGGGCGCTGGCCGAGACCGGCGAACTGCCGCTTCGGCGCAAACCGCAGGGCTTCGACCAGCTTCTGTCGGCCATTGTAAGCCAGCAGGTTTCGACCGCCTCCGCCGCCGCGATCTGGGCGCGGGTCGAGGCTGCGGGGCTGACGACGCCCGAGGCGGTGGCCCGCGCCAGCGAGGACGACCTGCGCGCCGTCGGCCTGTCGCGCCCCAAGATGCGCTATGCCCGTGCGCTGGCCGAGGCCGGGATCGACTATGACGCGCTCGCGCATCTGCCGGATGACGAGGTGATCGCGACCTTGGTCGCCGTGCCGGGCATCGGGCACTGGACCGCCGAAATCTACGCCATGTTCTCGCTCGGCCGGGCCGATGTGTTCGCCCATGGCGATCTGGCCTTGCAGGAGGCCGCGCGCATCCTATTCGACCTGCCGGAGCGCCCGCGCGAAAAGGCGATGCGCGAGATTGCGCGGGACTGGTCGCCGTGGCGTGGCGTTGCGGCCCGGCTGCTCTGGGCCTATTACCGGGTGGCGAAGAACAGGGAAGGGGTGCGTTGATGGCACGCGAGTTGCAGTACAAGAGCCGACCGGCCAAATCGGGGGAGACGAAATCGGTGGTCGTGTTCCTGCATGGCTACGGCGCGGACGGGGCGGATCTTCTGGGACTGGCCGATCCGTTGTCCGATCACATGCCCGACACCGCGTTCTATGCGCCCGACGCGCCTGAGAAATGCGCGGGCAACCCGTTCGGTTTTCAGTGGTTCCCGATCCCGTGGCTCGACGGTTCGTCGGAAGAGGCCGCGCGGGCCGGGGCGGACCTGGCGCATGAGGATATCGACGCCTTCCTCGACATGGTGATGGCGCAGGAGGGGATCACGCCCGACCGCCTGATCGTCTATGGGTTCAGTCAGGGCACGATGATGTCGCTGAAAGTGATCCCGCAGCGCGACACCGAGATCGCGGGGATCGTGGCCTTTTCCGGTCGCATCCTTCAGCCCGAGACCTACGGCGAGCACGTCAAGGTGCGTCCGCCCGTGTTGCTGGTCCACGGCGATGCGGACGAGATGGTGCCGGTCGCGCATTTTCAGGAGGCCGGCCAGGTGCTGAACGACGCGGGCTTCAACGTCTACGGCCACATCCAGAAGGGCACCGGGCACGGGATCGCCCCCGACGGGCTGTCGGTCGCGCTGTCCTTCATGGCCGATCGGCTGGGAATCGCCCCGTCGGCTGGGTAGGGCCGTTTCGCCCACATCGTCGGCGCGTTCGGCAGGGTCGGATCGGGTGAGCGTGACGGGAATGCCGCGCTTTGCAGGGGGACCGGCGCAAGTCTGCCAGCGGTGCGGTGATGCGCGTTCCGGCTGTAGCCTCCGGTCACAGGCGAGGTGCTCAGACGGGGATGACCCTTGGTGCGGACGTCAATGAAGGAAAAGGCGGGAGTGCAGGATGCAAAGGCGCTCCCGCCACCTAGCGTGTCTGAAAAATCCATTTATTTCAGAGAGTAAGGTCGCGAGATCGGCGGGGTGCGGGCGGTCGAAGCGCGTCTCGGTCTCGCTTGTCACGATGGCATGGAGGCACCTAGCGTAAGGCGGTGGGCGACGAGTGGAGCGGAACCGTTTTCCGCGGTCGCGCGGTCCTCAACGGGCCTCAGCAGGGAGAACGTAGGGCGAACATTCGCGGATGTTCGATTCGTCACAAGTCTGACACGTATGTCCGACAAGCTGCGCCCAGATCGTGGGGCTTGTCAGGGGTTCTGACCCATATATAGTCCTAGATTAGAAACAGACGGGGCGGGTTCCCCGCCCTGCGAGCGAGGCACAGGGCGAGGGCGGAGTCACTCCGATGGACGGCGATTTCAGGACACATTTCGTACGAGAACACAGCAACCCGAGGTCGCATCCGGCGCTCGTGTTGAACGCGGACTTCCGCCCGCTTTCCTACTACCCCCTGTCCTTATGGCCCTGGCAGGAGGCGATCAAGGCGGCCTTCCTCGACCGGGTGAACATCATCGCCGAATACGACGAGGTGGTCCGAAGCCCGAGTATGGAGATCAGGATCCCCTCGGTCGTCGTTCTGAAAGATTACGTCAAACCCCAGAAGCGCGTGGCTTTCACGCGCTTCAATCTTTTTCTGCGGGACGAATTCCGCTGCCAGTACTGCGGATCGAAGGGCGATCTGACCTTCGATCACGTGGTGCCGCGGGCGCGGGGCGGGGTGACGAGTTGGGAAAACGTGGTCGCGGCCTGTTCCAAATGCAACCTGCGCAAGGGGTCCAAGCACCTGCATCAGTCGGGCCTGTCGTTGCGCAAGCCGCCGCGCCAGCCGGGGGCCGAGGAGTTGCGCAACATGGGGCGCAAGTTCCCGCCCGGCTATCTGCATGAAAGCTGGATGGATTTCCTGTACTGGGACGCCGAACTGGAGGCGTGACGGTCAGGGATCGAGGGATCGAACGGTGCGCGCCCACGGGCGCGCGCTTTCGTTTGAGCGGGGGCTTCGGGGCACTCCAAAGCCGGGATCAGGCCCGTTTTGCCAGATGCGCGGGCAGGGCGCGGGGGCGGTGGCGCGCGCCCGACCACGTCAGCGGCACGGGGGCCGTAGCAGGCGGATGAAGCTGACCTGTGCCGAGGGCCGCGCGCGTCTCGGCCGTCGTGAGCATCAGGCGGGCGGGCGGCGTGCCGGTGACGCGGCCGCAAAGGGCGCCGATGCGCATCCAGTCCGCGCGTTCGGTGCCATCGAGGCTCGCAAAGGCTTCCGGCCCCGGAAACAGGCTTTCGACCGCGATCCCGTCCGCGATGATGACCTCGTGCCGTGGCAGGAGCAGGTTGAAATAGGTGATCTCACGTCGCCCGGTCAGGCGCCGGACGCGCGGCAGACGGGTGAGCGCTTTGGCGGGCGCAAGGGCGCCGAGCGGGTCGTGCAGCGCATGGCAGGGCGTGGTCTGCATGAGGACGCGGTGGTTGGGCGACAGGATCAGATCGCGGGTCGGCAGGCCCGGACCGAAGGCGCCTTTGGCGATCTGCACCGGCTGCCCCGGATGGGGGCGCGGATCGAACCGAAAGCGCCGTTTCCCGATCCAGCGGATGGGCTGCGGCCCGCTGTCGAGCGTCAGAACCGCGTCCCCCCGGCGCAGGCGGTCGGTGCGCACCGGGCCATCCGGCGTCGCGACCATCGCGCCCGCGGTCAGGCAGACGAAATCCAGATCGTCTTTCGAGTGTTGAATGACCCCGTCGAAGCTGGTCGAATTGACGGAGGTGAAGGTTACGCTTTCGATCCCCTGACTTGCCAGTTCCGGCTGGGTGTCGCGCACCAGCAAAAAGGCGTTTCCGGCGGTGTCCTGAACCACCAGAAGTTCTGAGGTCCATGTCGCCCCGTCGTTGAAAGTGACGGTGCCGTTCAGGCTGGCGATACTGTCGATCTTGGTGGTGACCAAGCCTGATCCGAGGTCGTAGTGGATCACGTCGCCCGTCCAGGGCGTGTCGGTGCTGACCACGTCGTCGAAAGCGCCCGCGTCGGTCTCGATCGTGACGATGTTCTGGTAAAGCGAATTTCCCGGCCCGCCGCCGAACGTCGTGAGGAGCGGAGAGGTATTCTCCATCCCCACGAACAGTTCGTCGTAGTCCATGTCCGGCAATGTTCCCAGAAACAGACTCGACCAGGTTACATTGTCGGCCAAGGCCACGACCCCCAGTACACCGGTTCGGGTCGGGATAGCAGGGATTGGTTAGGATCGGGTGAAGGCCGCTCAGGCCGAGCAGGAGGCCCCGCCCAGAACGCAGAATTTCGCGCAATGGGGATGGTTCAACGCGACCGGGCGCTCGGCGTCCGCCAGTGTCGGGCCAAGGTCGAAGGCCTGTTCATAGGGCAGGAGCGTGCAGGACACGACCGACGGGTGCTGTCCTTTGCGTTTCACCACCATGCGGGACGAGGCGCACATGACGTCGCGCGGCGACTTGTCGAGGATGCCCCAGCAGGCCGTGGTGATCTCCGGCACTTCGACCGTCACGTCCATTTCCGGGAAAATGACGAGCTGGCCGGGGTTTTCGGCATCCACAGGGTATCCGTGTTCGGCGAACAGGGCGCCGTAGCCTGCGCGCGCCTCGGCTTCGCTTTCCTGCCAGCGTGCGCGGCCCGCAATCGCGATGGTCGCGCCCTCGTCGCGCAGCCAGTCGAGCCCCTTGAGCGTCGCGGCGAAGCTGCCCTTGCCGCGCACCGCGTCATGGCCCTCGGCGGTCCAGTGATCCATCGACACGCGCAAGGTGATCCGGCCTGCGAACCCCTTGAGAAGCTGGGCGAGTTTCGTGCGTACGAGGGGCCGTATCATCGGGGCCATCGCGTTGGTCAGCACCAGCACCTCGTAGCCCGCCGACAGGGCGTCGCGCATCATGGCGGGGAAATCGGGGTTCATGAACGGCTCGCCGCCGGTAAAGCCGATCTCGGTCACCGGCCATCCACGCGCCTTGATCTGGTCGAGGTATCCTGCGACCTCGCCCCGGGTCATATAGGCCAGCGCATCGTTGGTGGGCGAGCTTTCGATGTAGCAGCCCTCGCAGGTGATGTTGCAGAGCGTTCCGGTGTTGAACCAGAGCGTTTCGGGATGGGTCAGCGCCACAGTGGCCCGCGGGCTGCCGTCCGCCGTCACCTTGGGGTCTTCGAACTTGCCCTGATTGGCTAGCGGCACGCGTTGATCCATTCCGATACCTTTCCTTTCATTTTGGCTAAACCATCGCGTCTGAAAGAAAAAGGTCGCAGGCGCAGCGCGTGACGCAGTTGTGATGTGTGCCAACAGTGCTAGACTCGCCGCCATAGGGAGGCTATCAACCGGGCGCAGTTGGGTTAGCGCTAACAATCGGGTCTGCGGCGGGGCCGACGGACCGGAACGGAGACACAGATGGTATCGCGCGTCATTCCGGTCGACCCTTTCGACCTCGTCATTTTCGGCGGCACCGGCGATCTTGCCCGCCGTAAGATATTGCCGGGGCTCTATCGCCGGTTTTTCGATGGTCAGATGCCGGACGAGGCGCGGATCATCGGCGCGGCGCGCTCCGAGATGGACGAAGCCGGGTATCGCGATTTCGTGCGCGACGCGATCAAGGAGTTCTCGGGAAAACGAAACGATCCCAAGATGGTATCGGCGTTTCTTGAGAAGCTGTCCTATGTCGCGGTCGATGCCACCGGGACCGACGGGTGGAAAGATCTGGCCAAGACGATGCGCGCCGACGTGGTCAAGGCCTATTACTTTTCCGTGGGACCGAGCCTTTTCGGTGCCATTGCCGAACGCCTACACAAATACAAGATCGCCGACGATGCCGCGCGCATCGTGGTCGAGAAACCCTTCGGTCACGACCGGGAGTCGGCTCGGGCGCTCAACGCCACGCTGGCCGAACATTTCGACGAGACGCAGATCTACCGCATCGACCACTACCTTGGAAAAGAGACGGTTCAGAACCTGATGGCGGTGCGCTTCGGCAACATGCTGTTCGAACCGCTGTGGAACGCGCAATACGTCGATCATATCCAGATCACCGTGGCCGAGACCGTGGGGGTCGGCGGGCGCGGCGAATATTACGACCGCTCGGGCGCCATGCGGGACATGGTGCAGAACCACCTGATGCAGCTTCTGTGTCTGACCGCGATGGAGCCGCCGTCGAAATACGATCCCGACGCCGTGCGCGACGAGAAGCTCAAGGTGATCCGGGCGCTGGAGCCGGTGGAGCACTCCGAAATCGTGCGCGGGCAATACAAATCGAAAAGCGAAAGCTACCTGAAGGACGTCGAGAACCCCGAGTCGCTGACCGAAAGTTATGTCGCGATGAAGATCAGGATCGCGAACTGGCGTTGGAACGGCACGCCGTTCTACCTGCGCACCGGGAAGAAGATGAAAGCGCGCGTGTCCGAGATTGTCGTGCGCTTCAAGGAGCCGCCGCATTCGATCTTCGAAGAGGACACCGGGCAAAGCGCCAACGAACTGACGATCCGGCTTCAGCCGAACGAGGGCATGGACCTGACCGTGACCATCAAGGAACCGGGGCCGGGGGGGATGCGGCTGATCGACGTGCCGCTCGACATGACCTTCGCCGAGGCGCTGGGCGAAGAGGCGGCGGATGTGCCCGACGCCTATGAACGCCTTATCATGGACGTGATCCGGGGCAACCAGACGCTGTTCATGCGCGGGGACGAGGTGGAAGCGGCCTGGGCCTGGACCGACCCGATCATCGACGGCTGGACGGAACGCGAAGACCGGCCGTTTCCTTACGAGCCGGGGTCGACAGGGCCGGAAGAAGCCCTCATCCTCATGCACCGCGACGGACGACGATGGCGGGAGCTGCGCGCATGACCTACGAACTCAAGGAATACCCGGACCGCGAGTTGATGATGATGGACCTCGCGGACCGAATCGCGTCGGAACTGCGGGGCACCTTGGCGCATGAGGATCGCGCCTCGCTCGCCGTGCCGGGGGGCACCACGCCGGGGCCGATCTTCGACACGCTTTCGGCCCTGCATCTCGACTGGGACCGGGTCGATGTGATGCTGACGGACGAGCGTTGGGTGCCGATGGGAAGCGACCGCTCGAACACGCGGCTTCTGCATGACCGGCTGTTTCGCGATCAGGCCGCCGCGGCCCATCTGATCCCCCTATACGGCGAGACCGCGACCCCGGAGGACTCGCTCGACAGGTTGTCGGCCGGGGTCGAGGCGGCCCTGCCGCTTTCCGTCGTGCTGCTCGGCATGGGGGCCGACATGCATACGGCGAGCCTGTTTCCCGGTGCCGACCGGCTGGCGGAGGGGCTTTCCCTCAAAGCGCCCGCCGTGTTGCCCATGCGTGCCGATGGGGCGCCCGAACCCCGGATGACGCTGACGGCGCGGGTCTTGAATGGTGCAATGTCGAAACACCTCGTCATCACCGGCGCGGCCAAGCGCGAGGCGCTTGAAAAAGCGTCGAAAACCAAGGATGTGATGGCGGCACCCGTCAAATCCGTGCTCAAAGGGATGGTTGTTCACTGGGCGGAATAGGCGTTAGCCTGCCGAGGATGAGGCAACCATAACCAGCCGGACCGAACGGGCGGACGGCGGACACATGAGGTGGGGAATGTCCTGGACATCGCTGAAATCGCATCGCGCGATGCAAGGAAGCGTGACGATCGCAGATCTGTTGCAGGATCCGGCGCGCGCCTCCGGCTTTTCCGTCCGCATGGACGACATGCTGTTCGACTATTCCAAGACCACCATCGACGCCGAAGCCCGCGATCTGCTGCTCACGCTGGCCGATCAGGCGGGTGTCGCGCACCGGCGCGAGGCGATGTTCGCGGGCGAGAAGATCAACGAGACCGAGGGGCGGGCGGTGCTCCACACCGCTCTGCGCGATCCCGGCCCGCACGGCGCGACCGTCGACGGGGTGGAAGTCCTGCCGGGCGTTCACGACACGCTCAACCGGATGGAGGAATTCGCCGAGGGCCTGCGCACCGGCAAGGTGCGGCCCGTGAACGGCGGGCGCTTCACCGATATCGTGAACATCGGGATCGGCGGCTCCGACCTTGGCCCCGCGATGGCCACGCTGGCGCTTGCCCCGTATCACGACGGGCCGCGCGTGCATTACGTGTCGAACGTGGATGGCGCGCATATTCACGACACGCTTGCCGATCTCGACCCGGACACGACGCTGGTGATCGTCGCCTCGAAGACCTTCACCACCATCGAAACCATGACGAACGCCGAAACCGCGCGAAGCTGGCTGAAACGCGCGATCGGCGAGCAGGCGGTGGGCCGTCATCTGGCGGCGCTGTCTTCGGCCGTGGACAAGACGACGAAATGGGGCATCGACCCTTCGCGCGTCTTCGGGTTCGAGGATTGGGTCGGCGGGCGGTATTCGATCTGGGGGCCCGTGGGCCTTGGCCTGATGATCGCCGTGGGGGCCAAACGGTTCCGTGAATTCCTTGCCGGCGGACACGACATGGACTTGCATTTCCGCGAAGCCGAGGGGGCGGATAACCTGCCGCTCATGCTCGCCCTCGTGGGCATCTGGCATCGTCAGGTCTGTGGCTATCCGACACGGGCGGTTCTGCCGTACGACCAGCGGCTTTCCCGCCTTCCGGCCTATCTCCAGCAGCTAGAGATGGAGAGCAACGGGAAGTCGGTCGCGATGGATGGCACAGGGCTTGAGGTGGTCTCGGGCCCTGTGGTCTGGGGCGAGCCGGGGACGAATGGTCAGCATGCGTTCTATCAGCTCATCCATCAAGGGACCGAAGTGGTGCCGTGCGAGTTTCTTGTCGCGGCCAGAGGGCACGAGCCGGAGCTTGCGCATCAACACGCGCTGCTCGTCGCCAACTGCCTTGCGCAGTCCGAAGCGTTGATGCAGGGCCGGTCGCTGGACGTGGCCATGGAACTGATGGCCGAAAAGGGCCTGTCCGGGGCCGAGCAGGAGCGTCAGGCGCGCCATCGGGTGTTCCCCGGCAATCGCCCCTCGACGACGCTGATCTATCCGCTTCTGACGCCGCGTGTGCTGGGCCGTATCATCGCGCTCTACGAACATCGCGTGTTCGTCGAGGGCGTGATCCTCGGCATCAATTCCTACGACCAGTGGGGCGTGGAACTGGGCAAGGAACTGGCGGTCGCGCTGGCCCCGGTTCTGGCCGGGGACGAGGACGCCGGGTCGAAGGACGGCTCGACCCGGGCGCTCGTGGACTATGTTCAGGCGCATCGCGACTGAGCACGCCGCGCCGTCGCGCCCTACGCCGGTTTGACCAACCCGTCGAGCCGCGCCTTGGCTGCCGCGAACTCCCGTTCCAGACGTGCGACGACCTGGGCGGCGGGCGGCACGTCGCGGATCGCGCCGATCCCCTGACCAGCGCCCCAGATATCGCGCCAGGCCTTTGATTTCTCGCCTGCCGCGACTTTTGAGACATCGCCTTTCTCGCCGCCAAGCGCCGCCGGGTCCATCCCCGCCGCCGTGATCGACGGGATCAGGTAGTTGCCGTTCACGCCGGTAAAGTGGTCGGTGTAAAGAATGTCTTCGGCCCCGCTGTCGCAGATCATCTGCTTGTAGCCGTCGGGGGCGTTGGCCTCTTCGGTGGCGATGAACATCGAGCCCGCGTATCCGCCGTCCGCCCCCATCGCGAGGGCTGCGAGCACAGCGTCGCCGGTCGCCTGTGCACCGGACAGAAAAAGCGGCCCGTCGAACCATTCGCGGATTTCCTGCACCAGCGCGAAGGGCGACCATGTGCCCGCATGTCCCCCTGCGCCCGCCGCCACGGCGATCAGGCCGTCGGCCCCTTTCTCGATGGCCTTGTGGGCGAATTTCACGTTGATGACGTCGTGCAGCACGACCGCGCCGACCGAATGCGCGGCTTCGTTGATCTCGGGTCGTGCGCCGAGCGAGGTGATCCAGATCGGCACCTCGTGCTTCATCAGGATCTCCACGTCCCGTTGCAGCCGCTCGTTCGTCCGATGCGCGATCAGGTTCACGCCGAAGGGGGCCGAAGGCGTATCGGGGTGGACCGCGTCATAATCGGCCAGTTCCGTCTTGATCCGCGTGAGCCATTCCTCGAGCTGGATCGGTTCCCCGTCCTTTTCACGGGCATTGAGCGCCGGAAAGGTGCCGACGATCCCCGCCTTGCACTGGGCGATGACCAGTTCCGGGCCGGAACAGATGAACATGGGCGCGCCGATCAAGGGCAGGCGCATGGTGTCGAAGATCGCGGGAAGGGTCATGTCAGGTGCCTGTGAAGTTCGGTTTGCGTTTCTCGAAGAATGCCGCGACGCCCTCGCGCGTGTCGGCGGCGGCGGCGAGGGCCGTCTGCTCGGTCGCCTCGGCCCCGATGGCGTCGGCATAGGACATGCCGTCCATCGACCTGAGCAACCGCTTGGCGGCGGCGGTGGCCAGCGGCGGACCGGCGGCGATCCGGGTGGCGAGCGCCGTGGTCTCAGCCGCCAGATCGTCGTCCGGGTGCACCGCGTTGGCGAGGCCCAGTTCGACCGCTTCGCCTGCGGGGATCTTACGCCCCTCGAGGATCGCCTGAAGCGCGCGCTTGTAGCCCAGACCCCGGTGCAGAAGCCACGTATTGCCGCCATCCGGGATCAGGTTGATCGCGGCGAAGGCCATGTAGATGTTGGCGGTTTCCGCCATCACCATCATGTCGCAGTTCATCGCGACCGCCGCGCCGATGCCCGCTGCCGAGCCATGGACCTGCGAAATCCAGATCTTGGGCGAGGTGGCGATCATGGCGAGGATCGGACGGTATTCCTGTTCGAGGAACATGCCGGTGTGGCGCGACAGCCCTTCTTTCAGGTCGGTGCCGGAGCAAAAGCCACGCCCGTTGCCCGACACGATGATCGCGCGCACCGCGTCGTCCTCGTGCACCTTCAGGATCGCCTCGCGAAAGCCCGCACGCAGGCCGGGGTCCATCGCGTTGAACGCGTCGGGGCGGTTGAAGGTGATGCGGGCGATGGGCCCGTCGGTTTCATACAGGATCGGTTCGGTCATCTGGTCCTCTCAGGTCAGAACGCCAGCGTCGCGCAACCGCGCAATCTCGGCGTCGTCGTAGCCCAGCCCGCGCAGCACCGCGTCGGTGTCCGAGCCGGGGGCCGGGGGCGCGGCCACGTTGTCGGGCGTCGAGCGGCTGAAGCGTGGGGCGGGCGCCGCCTGCGTCACGCCGCCGACTTCGGTGAAGGTGCCGCGCGCGGCCATGTGGGGATGCGTCGGGGCCTCGGACCACGTCATCACGGGTGTCACGCAGGCGTCGGACCCGTCGAAGATCGCGGCCCATTCGTCGCGCGTTTTCTGCCTGAACACCCCGGCATAGGCGTCGCGCCGGTCGGGCCAGTCTTTGGCCGACATCTGCGTGGCGAGGTGATCCTCGGGCAGCCCCGCGAGCCTGACCAGCTCCGCATGGAACTGAGGTTCGAGCGGCCCAACGGCCATGAACTTGCCGTCCGCGCATTCATAGGTCCGGTAGAACGGCGCGCCGCCGTCCAAGAGGTTGGCCTGCCGGTCCTCGCTCCAGTGACCGCGCGCGATGAACGTGTGTATCAGCGCCATCATCGCGCTCGCCCCGTCGACCATCGCGGCGTCGACCACCTGACCCTTGCCCGAGGTCTGGCGTTCGTAAAGCGCGGCCATGATCCCGAACAGAAGGAACATGGTCCCGCCACCGTAATCCGCCCCGATGTTGAGGGGCGGGGGCGGGCTCCGGTCGGCCTCGCCGGTCGCGTGGAGGAAGCCGGTCAGGCCAAGATAGTTGATGTCGTGCCCCGCCGTCATCGCGAGCGGGCCGTCCTGACCCCAGCCGGTCATGCGGGCAAAGACGAGCCGGGGGTTCACCGCGTGACATGCCTCGGGCCCCAGTCCCATGCGCTCCATCACGCCGGGGCGGAAGCCCTCGATCAGCACGTCCGCCGCTTCGATCAGCGCAAGCGCCGCTGCGACGCCTTCGGGCGATTTGAGGTTCAGCGCGACAGAGCGTTTGCCCCGGTTGTTGATGTCGGTCTTGTCGACGGGGCCGGATTTGCGGGTGACGAGCACCACTTCCGCACCAAGGTCGGCAAGGAACTGGCCCGCCAGGGGGGCGGGGCCAAGCCCTTGCATTTCGACGACGCTCAGACCTTTGAGGGGTCCGCTCATGCCGCCTTGGCCTCGGTCTCGCGCAGGCGGTCGTACATGGCATCGGGCACGGCGAAGCGGTCGCCGTATTTGTCGGCGAGTTCTTTGGCCCGCGCCTTGAACCTGTCGATGCCCTCACCCTTGATGAACTGGATCGCGCCGCCCGTGTGATGCGGGAAGCCGATGGCCATGATCCCGCCGAGGTTCGCCTCGACTTCGGTCATTAGCACGCCTTCGTCGAGGCAGCGCAGGGTTTCGATGGCCTGACGGTAAAGGATGCGGTCGATGGCGTCCTCGATCGAAATGTCGGCGTTGCCCTTGGCGAACTGGCCCAGACCGTCCCACAGCGTGCGATTGCCCTCGCCGTCGTAGTCGTAGAACCCGCCGCCGTACTGACGCCCGCCGCGCCCCATCTCGATCATCGGATCGGTGACGGCGGTGGTGGCGGTGTTGTGGTGGCCGAAGTTGCTTTCGACCCCCAGCCGCTTGTCCAGCGCCTCATGCGTCTTGCGGACTTTCTGGCTGAGGATCAGCGACACCTCGTCGAACACCTGAAGCGGGCCGACCGGCATCCCGGCGAGCCACGCGGCGCGTTCGATGGCGGACGGTTTCATCCCGTCCACGAGAAGCTGGCAGCCCTCGTCCATGAAGGTGCCGAACACGCGGGACGTGAAGAACCCGCGGCTGTCGTTCACGACGATGGGCATGTAGCCGATCTGCTGGACGTAGTCATAGGCCTTGCGCAGCGTGTCCTGGCTGGTCTTTTCGCCCATGATGATCTCGACCACCTTCATCTTGTCGACGGGCGAGAAGAAGTGGAGGCCGATGAACCGCTCGGGCTCGGGGCAGCTTTCTGCGAGGATCGAAATCGGCAGGGTCGAGGTGTTCGAGCCGTAGATCCCATCCTCCGACAGCATCGGCCAGGTGTCCGCGATCACCTTGTCCTTGAGGTCGATGTCTTCGAACACCGCTTCGATGATGATGTCCACGCTGCCGGGAGCGGCGTTTTCCGTCGCGGGTTCGATTTGTGAAAGAAGCGCGTTTTTCGCGTCTTCGTCCATACGCCCACGTCCAATGGCCTTGTCCCAGAGCTTTTCGGAATAGCCCTTGCCCTTTTCGGCATTGGCCATTTCGGTGTCTTTCAGCCGGGTTTTCAGCCCGCGTTTGGCATGGGCATAGGCGATGCCGGACCCCATCATGCCCGCGCCCAATACGGCGGCGGATGTCGCTTTCCAACGATCCCCTTCGGGGCGGACCTTGCCCGACTTGATCGCGTTCATGCCGAAGAAGAAGGTGCTGATCGCCGCTTTCGATTCCTTCGACGCCATCAGCCCGATGAACCGCCGCGTCTCCATCCGAAGCGCCGCGTCGAAGTTCATCTTCATCGAGGTCACGGCCACGTCGAGGATCTTTTCGGGCGCCGGCAGCAACCCGCGTGTCTTTTGATACAGCATGGCCGACGCGCCGATCATGGTCTGCCGGATGCGCGGGTGCAGCGCGTCGCCGCCGGGATAGCGAAAGCCCTTTTGGTCCCACGGCTGGGTATGGCTGTCGGGGTTGGCCTTGATCCACGCCTTGGCAGCGGGGATCAAGTCGTCACGGGTCGCGACGATTTCGTCCACCATGCCGATCTTGAGCGCCTCTTGCGGTTTGACCTGACGGCCCTCCAGCAGCAGCGGCAGGGCGGTTTCCAGCCCCAGCTTGGCGGTCATGCGGACGACGCCGCCCGCGCCGGGCAGGAGGCCAAGGGTCACCTCGGGCAGACCGACGATGGCCTTGGGGTCGTCCACCACGACGCGGCGATTGCACGACAGGCACAGCTCATACCCGCCGCCAAGCGCGGCCCCGTTGATCGCGGCCACGACCGGGACCGGCAGCTTTTCAAGCCGCCGATATGTAGCCTTGGAGTTCTCGATCAACTCGAATTCACGCTGCCCCGCTTCCATCGTCGCCAGAATGTCCTTGAGGTCGCCGCCCGCGAAGAAGGTGGATTTGGCGCTGGCGAAAACCACGCCGGTCAGACCCTCTTCGGCCTCCAGCTTGTCGCAGAGGTCGCGCATCCCCGGCTCGAACCGCGCGTTCATCGTGTTCGCGCCCTGACCCTGCATGTCCATGGTCACGGTGACGATACCGTCGGCGTCTTTTTCGTAGATGAAATCTTCCATGTCTTTCCCCCCTCAGAGCCGTTCGATGATGGACGCGATGCCCATGCCGCCGCCCACGCACATCGTGATGAGCGCGCGCTTCAGGTTCCGCCGTTCCAGCTCGTCCAGCATGGTCGAGACCAGACAGCCGCCGGTCGCGCCAAGCGGGTGACCCATGGCGATGGCACCGCCCACGACGTTGAGTTTCTCGTCCGGCACGTCCAGATCGCGTTGCAGGCGCAGCGCGACCGAGGCGAAGGCTTCGTTGATCTCGACAAGGTCGATGTCGTCCATGGTCAGCCCCGCCTTGGCGAGCGCCTTTTTCGACGCGGGGCCGGGGCCGGTCAGCATGATGGTCGGGTCCGTCGCCGTCAGGGCGATGGCGAGCACGCGGCCGCGCGGGTCCAGCCCGATGTCCTTGCCGATCTTCTCGTTCCCGACCATCACCAGCGAAGCACCGTCCACGATGCCCGACGAGTTGCCGGGGGTGTGGACGTGGTTGATGCGCTCGACCTCGGGGTATTTCGACAGCGCCACGGCGTCGAAACCCATCTTGCCCGGCCCCTCGAACGAGGCGCGCAGGCTGCCCAGCTTCTGCATGTCGGTGTCGGGTTTGATGAAGTCGTCCTTTTCAAGCACGATCAGCCCGTTCTCGTCGCGCACCGGCACGACCGAGCGGTCGAACCAGCCGCTGTCGCGGGCGTGCGCCGCGCGCTTCTGGCTTTCCAGCGCGAAGGCGTCGACGTCGTCGCGGCTCCACCCTTCGATGGTGGCGATCAGGTCGGCCCCGATGCCCTGTGGCACGAACCCGGTGTCGAGCGCGGTTTCCGGGTCTTCGGCAAAGGGGCCGCCGTCTGCCCCCATCGGGACGCGGGACATCGATTCGAACCCGCCTGCGCAGACCAGATCTTCCCAGCCCGAAGCGACTTTCGCCGCCGCCGTGTTGAACGTGTCCAAACCACTCGCACAGAAACGGTTGAGCTGCGCGCCCGGAACTTTCTCGTCCCAGCCCGCCTTTTGCAGCGCGATCTTGGGCAGCACCGCGCCCTGTTCCATGACCGGGGCCACGCAGCCCAGCATCACGTCGTCCACCAGCCCGGTGTCGAAATCGTGGCGCGCCGTCATCTCGTTCAGAAGCGTGGTGACGAGGTGAATGGGCTTCACCTCATGCAAAGTGCCGTCCGCCTTGCCCTTGGAGCGCGGCGTGCGAATCGCATCGTAGATATAGGCCGTTTCAGCCATAGGTCTCTCCTCCCAGTATCCCGCCCGGTTCAGGCCGCGTCGAACACGGCCAGTCGGGGCAGGGGGTCCAGTTCCGTTTGAGTGATGTCTCTTGCTTCGGCCCGGTCAATACCGACGCCACGTAGAATGACCTCGGCGGTGTCGGAACCGGCCTGTCGCCAGGTCCGCCGCCCGTCGAGGACAAGGCTCATCGCGCCGAATGTCGCGCCCCCCGCCGTGGCGGTGATCGAGGCGACCTGATCGCGGTGAAAGGTGAATCGGCCCGAAATCAGGCCGCGCCGCAACTCTTCGGCGGGCATTTCGGCCCAGAAGCTGCCAAGGCTCGGCTCCATCATCGCGTAGCGCGCGATGAAGCGGCCCCAATGCGGGTCGTCGTGAACGCGCCGCACGCAGAGGCGAATCGAGGCCGACACTTTCTCGGCCGGGTCGTCCATGTGGTCCGTCGCGACCTTTATCGAGTCGCGGAATTCGGCGGCCACGGTTTCACACACCGATGTGAACAGGCTCTGCGGGTCATCGAGGTTATTGTAGATCGTACCGCGCGACAGACCTGCTTCGCGGGCCAGATCGCTCACGGCCACGGTGGTTCCGCCTTCCACGGCGAAGATCCGCATGGCGGCCTGATGGATGCGCAGCGTGGCGGTGTTCATTTTTCCGGCTGTCCCTCGAAAAACGTTGTTGACTGAAATTGAACACGAGTGTTTAAATCGTGTCAACAGCGTTCATTGCCGATGGGAGGAGACGGCCATGAAGGACTGCATGAGGGGCGCGATTGCGTCCGGGCTTCGCTGATGGAGCTTTTGCAGCTTATTATCGGAGGGTTGGCCAACGGCTGTATCTACGGCCTCGTCGCCCTCGGTTTCGTGCTCATCTACAAGGCCAGCGAAGGCGTGAACTTCGCCCAAGGCGACATGATGATGCTGGGCGCCTTCGTGGCGCTGGGCTTTGGCAATTCGGATCAGATGGGTCTGCCCTTCGGGGTCGCCATGATCCTCGCCATGGTCGTCATGTTCGGCGTCGGCTACGGGGTCGAGCGGGTGGTGGTGCGCCGCATCTTCGGCCAGCCGCAATTCGCGCTCGTCATCCTGACCATCGCCATGGGCTTCGTGTTCCGCTTCGTCGCCGGGTCGATCTGGGGCTACTCGCCATTGGTGCTGGAAACGCCCTTCGCGGGGCGCAACCTGTACCCCGGCGGGATCGTCGTGGGCCTTGCCGACCTCGTGACCATCGGTGTGACCATCGCGCTGACGCTGGCGCTCTGGGCGTTCTTCGCGTTCACCAAGATCGGGTTGGCGGCGCAGGCGGCGAGCCAGAACCAGATGGCGGCCTATATCGTCGGCGTGCCGGTGATGCGGGTGAACAGCCTGATCTGGGGCCTCTCCGGCGTCGTCGCGACCGTGGCGGGCGTGCTCTACGCGACCAAGGGCGCGATCGACCCTAACATCGGGCTGCTCGGGATCAAGGCTTTCGCGGCGGCGGTCATCGGCGGCCTCGGCTCGCTGCCCGGCGCGCTTTTGGGCGGTCTCATCATCGGCGTGGTCGAACCCATCGCGGGCCGCTATGCGCCCGGTGAACTGGCCAAGATGTCGCCTTACATCATCATGCTCGTCGTGCTGGTCACGCGCCCCGGCGGGCTGTTCGCGCAGATCCAGATGAAGAAGGTCTGATCCATGCGCATCGTGTTCAAGAAAAGCTACGACCGCGACATCGACCTGCACGAACATGGCTGGAGCCGCGCCAAGATCGCGGTTCTGGCGGGGATCATGATCGTGCTGCCGTTCCTTGTGGGCGATTACTACCTCGCCGAGGCGACCAACACCCTGATCTGGGCTCTGGCGGGCATGGGCCTGATGGTCGCCGTGGGACATACGGGGCAGGTGAGCCTCGGCCACGCCGCATTCCTTGCCATCGGGGCCTATGCCGACTCGGCGCTGATGAACGCGGGCCTGCCGTTTCTGCTGAGTTTCCCGATTGCGGGCCTCATCACCGGCATCTTCGGCGCGATCATCGCCATTCCGGCGGTGCGCATGTCGGGCATCTATCTTGCGATCGCCACCCTCGCGGTCTTCGTAATCGTCGAAGAGATGGTCATCATGCTGGAGCCGATCACCGGCGGCGTCGGCGGGATCATGGCGCCCTCCATCCAAATTTTCGGGATCAGTTTTGACCGCTACGGCGCGCTTCAGAACTTCTACTGGTTGATCCTCGGTGTCGTCGCGCTGGTCGCTTGGGGGTATGCGAACCTCATGCGCAGCCCGACCGGCCGATCCTTCCTTGCCGTGAGGGACAGCGAAGTCAGCGCGCGGGCGCTGGGGATCAACGTCACGCGAACCAAGTCGCTGGCCTTCGGCCTGTCGACCGGCGTGACGGGTTTGGCGGGTGCGCTGATGGGGCACTACATCGGGTTCTACAACTACGAGCTTTTCTCGATCTTCATCTCGATCAACCTGCTGCTCGTCGTGACCATCGGGGGGCTCGGCTTCATCCAAGGCGCGTTCCTCGGCGCGATCCTGATTACCGCCGTGCCGCAGGCCATCGCCATCGCACGCGACGGGTTGAACGCGAATTTCGGTATCGACCTCGGGTCGGTTCCCGGCCTCGACACGATGATCTTCGCGGTGATCCTGATCCTGTTCATCATCTTCGAGCCGACCGGGCTTTATGGCCGCTGGCTCAAGATCCGGGTCTGGTTCGAGATTTTCCCGCTCGCCCGGCGTGACATGTTCCGCCGCCAGAAGAGCTATCTGAAAACGGAGCGGATGAAATGAGCCTGCTCGACGTCAACAATCTGGCCGTTCACTTCGGCGGTGTGAAGGCGGTGGACGGCGTGTCCTTTTCGGTCGATCCCGGCGAGGTCTTCGCGATCATCGGGCCGAACGGGGCGGGGAAGTCCACGATCTTCAACCTGATCTCGCGCATCTACGAACCCACGCGCGGCACCATCCGCTTCGACGGGCAGGACATCACCGGGCTGAAGGCGCATGACATCGCGCAGCTTGGCATCGCGCGCACGTTCCAGAACATCGAGTTGTTCGATCACTCGACGGTGCTGGCGAACCTGCTCATGGGCCGGCACACGCACAAGTCGACCAACTTCGTGCAGGACATCCTGTTTCTGCCAAAGGTCCGGCGCGAGGAGCGTGAGCATCGCCATCGGGTCGAGGAGGTGATCGAGTTTCTCGAACTCGAAGCCTACCGGAACAAGATGATCGCAGGTCTTCCTTACGGCGTGCGCAAGGTGGTCGAGATCGGGCGGGCGCTGGCCTTGGGGCCGAAGCTGATCTTGCTGGATGAACCTGCGAGCGGTCTGTCGGTCGAGGAAACGCAGGACGTGGCGTATTGGATCGAGGACATGCGCCGCGACATGGGGCTGACGGTTCTGATGGTCGAGCACGACATGAGCCTCGTCAATCAGGTGTCCGACCGGGTGCTGGCCGTGGCCAACGGCAAACCATTGGCGATGGGCACGCCGCAGGAGGTGCAGGCGCACCCGGACGTGCAGGCCGCCTATCTGGGAACCGCTGTGGGGGATGCGGCATGATGGGGATACAACTCAATAAGGGACGCGCCCGGCCCGTGGGTGGGCGCTTTGCCCCGATTGTGGTCGGCGCTTTATCTCAAAAGCCCGAATGTCGCGCGTGCGCGCGGTACACCGCCAACGCGCCCGCCCGTGGGGCGGGTCGGGCGCGGCCCGTGGCTGGTCGCCACGGGCCAACACTTGGCGTCGGATTGCCAAGAACGGAGGCGTCTGCATGACCGTTCTGTCCGTCCGCAACTTAGAGACCTTCTACGGCGCGATCATGGCCCTGCGCGGGGTCTCCATCGACGTCGAGCAGGGCGAGATCGTCACCATCCTCGGCGCCAACGGGGCCGGGAAAACCACGCTGATGAAGACCATCGCGGGCCTCATGGATCCCGAAAAAGGTCAGATCACCTTCATGGGCGACGCCATCGCCGGACTCGACCCCGACCGCGTGGTGTCCAAGGGCATCAGCCTCGTTCCGGAGGGGCGCGAGGTGTTCCCGTATCTCTCCATCGAAGAGAACCTGAAACTGGGCGCTTTCACCCGCCGGGGCGACCTGTCGAACGATCTCGACCTCGTCTACACCTATTTCCCGATCCTCAAGGAGCGCAGGCGTCAGGCCGCCGGGTTCCTGTCCGGCGGGCAGCAACAGATGCTCGCCATCGGGCGGGGCCTCATGGCCGAACCCAAGCTCATGATGCTGGACGAGCCGTCGCTTGGCCTCTCGCCGCTTCTGACGCAGGAGATTTTCGGGATCATCGCGCGGCTCAATGCCGAGGAGGGCGTGACCATGCTCCTCGTCGAACAGAACGCGCATATCGCACTGGAAACCGCGCATCGGGGCTATGTCCTCGAAATGGGCCGGATCGTGATGACCGGGCCGTGCGAACAGCTCAAGGCCTCGGACGACATTCAGGAATTCTACCTCGGGCGCACCGAGGAAACCGAGCGCGGGCAGAAACGCTGGAAGAGGCGCAAGACATGGAGATGAGCCGGATCAAGACGGGCGACCCCATCGCATTCGAGGGCTTCGACACCATCGTCAAGCTCTGGGCGGACCGCTGCGCGAAGTATGGCGACCGGACCTGCCACCGCGAGAAAGAACTGGGCATCTGGAAAAGCTATTCGTGGCGCGACTATTACGAGACCACGAAGAAGATCGGCCTCGCACTCATGGACCTCGGCGTGGCCAAGGGCGAGCCGGTTCTGATCCTCGCCGAAGACCGGCGCGAGTGGATCTATTGCGACATCGCCGCCGCCGCGATCGGTGCGATCCCGTCCGGGGTCTATACGACCGACAGCGCGGGCCAGCTTGCCTATCTCGCTGGGGACTCCGGCGCGCGGGTGCTGTTCGTCGAGAATGACGAGCAGCTCGACAAATGGCTTCAGGCGCGCGGCGACATGCCGGGGATCGAGCATGTGATCGTGTTCGACCGCGAGGGGCTTGCGACGTTCCGAAACGACAAGGTCATGTTCCTCGACGAATTGATCGAGATGGGGGGCAAGGCCGCCGACCCGAACCGGTTCGAGACGGCACTCGACGCGGTGAAGCCCGAAGACCCCCGGATGCTGATCTATACCTCGGGCACCACCGGGCCGCCCAAGGGCGCGATCCTCACGCACCGCAACATGGTCTATCAGCTTGTGGCGGGCGAGCAGATGCTCGACTTTCACGAGACCGACAATCAGCTTTGCTTCCTGCCGCTCTGTCACGTCCTCGAACGGCTCGTCTCGGTCGATGCGCCCATCGCCAACGGCTGCACGGTGAATTTTGCCGAAAGCCCCGAGACGGTGTTCGAGAACTTGCAGGAGGTCGCGCCCGATACTTTCGCGGGCGTGCCGCGCATCTGGGAAAAGATCTATTCCCGCGTGACCATCATGCGCTCGGAAGCCGGACCCATCGGCGCACGCGCCTTCGACGCTGCGATGGCCATCGGGCACCGCTATTCGAAGGCGGACAAGCCCGGCATGGGGCTGACAGCGGCGCATTGGCTGGCGCAGGTCACGGTGCTCAGGAACCTGCGCCGGATGCTGGGGCTGGGCAACGCCCGGCGCGTTACCTCAGGTGCTGCACCCATTTCGCCCGATCTCATCGACTGGTTCTGGGCGCTGGGCGTGCCGCTGGTCGAAGGCTTCGGCATGACCGAGACGGGGGGCGTCGCGACCGTGAACACGGTGGACGACAACGCCATCGGCACGGTCGGAAAACCGCTTCCGGGTGTCGAGCTTCGCTTGGCCGACACGGGCGAATTGCTGGTGGGCGGGCCATGCGTTTTCGGGGGCTACTGGAAGAAGCCGGAAAAGACCGCCGAGACCATCGACGACGACGGCTGGCTGCATACGGGCGACATCGGGCGCATCGGCAATGACGGCACGCTCACCATCACGGGCCGGATGAAGGACATCATCATCACCGCTGGGGGCAAGAACATCACGCCCGCCGAGATCGAGTCGAAGCTCAAGTTCAGCCCCTACATCTCGGACGCCGTGGTGATCGGGGATCGGCGCAAATACCTGACCTGCCTCATCATGATCGATCAGGAGAATGTCGAAAAATTCGCGCAGGACCGCCAGATCCCGTTCTCGGACTTCGCCTCGCTCACCCGCGCGCAGGAGGTGCGCGATCTGATCGGGCAGGTCGTGGCGGACACCAACAAGCAGTTCGCACAGGTCGAACAAATCAAGGATTTCCGACTGATCGACATCCTTCTGACGGCGGAGGACGAGGAATTGACGCCGACGATGAAGCTCAAGCGGAATTTCGTCAACGAACGCCACGCGGCGCTCATTGACCAGATGTACTGAAGACAACAGTTCAAACAGGGAGGAAAGACATGAATAAAGTCAAAGCCTTGGCAGCCGTTGCTGCCATGACGGTGCCGGGGGCCGCATTTGCGCAGACCGCCGGCGTGACCGACGACGAGATCAAGATCGGCGGGGCGCACGACCTGTCGGGCATCTTCGCCCCGTTCTCGGTTCCGGCCGTGACCGCCGCCAACCTCGTGTTCGAGGAAGTGAACGCCAACGGCGGCATCCACGGGCGCAAGATCACCTATATCGTCGAGGATCACGGCTATCAGGTGCCCAAAGCCGCGCAGGCCGCCAACAAGCTCATCAACCGTGACGAAGTGTTCGCGATGCTCCTGAACCTCGGGACGCCGCACAATTTGGCGATGTTCCAGCTGATGGAGCCGAAGGGCATCCCCAACGTCTCGCCCATCACGGCCGCGCGCCAGATGATCGAACCGCCCGCACCGTGGAAATTCGCCGGCACCTCGTCCTACTACGACGCGATCAAGGCGACGGCGGAATACATGGTGGCCGAAGAGGGCGCCGCGAAGTTCTGCCTGATGATCCTGCCCACCGACTTCGGCAAGGAAATCGAAGCGGCGGTGCATGAAATGGCCGAGGCCGGAACCATCGAAATGGGGGCCGAGATCGCCCACAAGCCCGATGAATCCGACTTCACCGGCGCGCTGGGCAAGGTCAAGGAATCGGGCTGCGACACGGTCGGCATGGCACTGGGCGTGAGCCAGCAGATCAACGCGATCACCACCGCGAACAAGCTGGGCATGGACGTGCGCTTCATGCTGTCGGGCGCGGGCTTCCACACCGTCGTCGCCAAGGGCCTTGCCGCGCAGGGCGTCATGGGCGGCGTCTATGCCGGTGCGGGCTGGCAGGACCTCGAAGCACGGGCCGGGCAGCCGGAAGTGCAGGAGTGGATCGCCTCCTACAAGGAAGCGACCGGCGAAGACTTCCCCTCGACAGGGGCGCTGCTGGGCTATGGCGGGGCGACCACCATGGTCAAGGCGCTGGAAGCGGCCGGGCCGGACCTTACCCATGAAAGCTTCATCGCGGCGATGGAGAGCCTCGACTACGAAGACCCCATCGGGGGCAACCGGGTCGACTATTCCGCCGACGACCACGTGGGTGCCGACGAAGTCTTCGTGAGTCGCATCGAAAACGGCTCATGGGTTCTGGTTCAGACGCTCGAGTGATCTGACCCACGGCGGGGCGCCAGTCGCCCCGCCAACACATTGACCTTACAACCGAAAATCAACCAATCAGCCGGAGGGTCCGATGCTGAAACGCACGATCTATGACGAAGAGCACGAAATTTTCCGCAAAAGCGTTCGGGCCTGGGCCGAGAAAGAGGTCTTTCCGAATTCCGAGAAATGGCGCGAAGAGGGCTGCGTCAGCCGCGAGATCTGGAAGCGCGCGGGGGAAGAGGGCTTTCTGTGCATGTATGCCGACGAGAAATACGGCGGCCTCGGGCTTGAAGACTTCCGCTACGACATGATCCTGATCGAAGAGATCGGGACGCGTGAGGCAGGGTTCTTCCTTGGCCTGCACAACCGGATCGCCGGGCCTTACATGCAGCACTACGCAAACGACGAACAGCGTGACCGCTACATGCCCGGTATCGTTTCCGGCGACACGATCCTCGCCATCGCCATGACCGAACCGGGCACCGGGTCGGACCTTGCCGGGATCAAGACGCGGGCGGTCGAGATGGACGATCACTGGGTGCTCAACGGGTCCAAGACCTATATTTCCAACGGGTTCCTCGCCGGGCTGGTCATCGTCGCGGCCAAGACCAACCCGGATGCGAGCCACGAGGTCGGCCTGTTCCTTGTCGAGGACGGGATGGAGGGCTTTTCGCGGGGCCGGAACCTCAAGAAAATGGGGCTGGAAAGTCAGGACACGGCCGAGCTTTTTTTCGACGATGTCAAAGTGCCCAAGGCCAATGTGCTGGGCGACCCCAAGGGCGGCTTCAAGACGATGATGCTGAACCTTGCCGAGGAACGGCTGAATGGGGCCGTCGGCTTCGTCGCGCGTGCCGAGCGGGCGTTCGAGATCACGATGGAATTCATCATGGAACGCCGCGCTTTCGGCAAACCCATCGGCACCTTCCAGAACTCCCGCTTCAAGATGGCCTCGATGCGGACCGAGATCGACGCCGCGCAGGCATTGGTGGATCATTGCGTGCGCGAGCATCTGAAGGGCGAGTTGTCCGCCGAGATGGCCTCCGAAGCCAAGCTTTTCACCTCCGAGGTCGAGGGGCGCGTGGTGGACGAATGCGTCCAGCTTCACGGCGGCGCGGGGTATATGGAAGAGTACGAGATCAGCCGCTTGTACCGGGACGCCCGGATCAGCCGGATCTATGCTGGCACGTCGGAGATCATGCGCGAGATCATCGGGCGGGGGCTGGGGCTGGACGACCGCAAGCGAAACTGAGGGGTTCGCCGCAGGCTTGCGCCCGCGCGGACCGGGTGGGGGAGGCCTGCCTTCCCCACACCCCGCTGCGGGGTGTTTTCGGTCCGAAGAAGGGGTCAGCGCCGGAGCGACAGGGCGACGCCGCCGATCACGAGGACGGTGGCCGCGAGGTAGAGGGGCGTGAGCGGTTCGCCCAGAAACAGGATACCGCCCGCCATCGCGATGATCGGGACCGAGATTTGCGCGATGGCCGCCGTGGTGGTCGCCAGATGCGGCAGCACCGAATACCAGACGGCGTAGCCCAGCCCGGAGGTGACCGCGCCCGACAGAATGGCGAGCACGACGCCGTAGCGGGTGACGAGCATGGTCTGGTCGAACAGAAGCGGGGCGAGGGCGAGGAGGATGCCCACCGGGGCGGCCAGCACGAAACTCGTCATCGTCGCGCCGAGCGCATCCGTCGTGCGCCGCCCGTTCAGGGTGTAGAACCCCCAGCCGATCCCGGCCACGACAAGCCCGGCGGCGGCCACGAGGGAAATGTCGACCGCGCCGGAGGGCCAGAGGACCAGTCCGAGCCCGAAGAGCGCAAGGGCCGCGCCGAGTTTGCGTCTGGTCGAGACCGCTTCGCCGCCCCGGATCGCGGCGGTGAAAAGGGTGATCTGGACGGTGCCGAACAGGATCAGGGTGCCGAGGCCCGCGTCGATGGACACATAACCCAGCGAGAAGCCGAAGACATAGGCGAGGAGGGCGGCGACCCCGACCCAGCGCCCTGTGCGGGTGAGCCGGACCCCGCCGCGCGTGACCGCGACGATCAGGGCCAGCATGACCGCGCCCGACGCCAACCGGATCGCCCCGAAACTCACCGCGTCGATGGACACGGCGGCCAGCGCCATGCGGTTCAGGATGGAATTCGCCGCGAAAGCGACCATGGTGAGGGCGGTGGCAAGGAAAAGGCGCATGATCCGACAGGGACCCCGGCAAGCCGCCGCTGTCAATCGGACCTTTGCGCCCCTGTCGTTGCGTATGCAACGATTATTTGATAGGTGTGCCGCAGCGAACAGGAATCGGGAGGACCGCAATGACCCGTCACGACCTACCTAAAGGCATGGTGCGTGCGCCCGACCGGGCCGGCACGACCGAGGGCTACATGCCCGGTTTCGGCAATGATTTTGAGACCGAGGCGCTGCCGGGTGCCTTGCCGCAGGGCATGAACAGCCCGCAGAAATGCAACTACGGGCTCTATGGCGAGCAGCTTTCCGGCACCGCCTTTACCGCGCATCCGCCGGAGCGGACCTGGACCTACCGCATCCGGCCTTCGGTCAAGCATTCGGCGCGGTATGAGCGCATCGACCTGCCGTATTGGAAAACCGCGCCGCATGTGCCCGAGGGTGTGACCTCGCTGGGCCAGTATCGCTGGGACCCGGTTCAGGCCGAGGGCGACCTCACATGGCTGACCGGCATGCGCACAATGACGACGGCGGGCGACGTGAACACGCAGGTGGGGATGGCGAGCCATGTCTACCTCGTCACGAAATCGATGGTGGACGCGTATTTCTACTCCGCCGACAGCGAGCTTTTGGTGGTGCCGCAGCAGGGGCGGCTGCGTTTCGCCACCGAACTGGGCGTGATCGACGTGGAGCCGCAGGAGATCGCGATCCTTCCGCGGGGCCTCGTCTACCGCGTCGAGGTTCTGGACGGCCCGTGCCGCGGCTTCGTCTGCGAGAACTACGGCCAGAAGTTCGAGCTTCCCGCCCGTGGACCCATCGGGGCCAACGCACTCGCCAACCCGCGCGACTTCAAGGCGCCCGTGGCGGCCTTCGAAGACCGGGAGGTGGCTTCGACCCTGACGATCAAATGGTGCGGGCAGTTTCACGAGACCAAGATCGCGCAAAGCCCGCTCGACGTGGTCGCGTGGCACGGCAACTACGCGCCCTACAAGTATGATCTCAAAACATATTGTCCCGTCGGTGCGATCCTGTTCGACCACCCGGACCCGTCGATCTTCACCGTCCTGACCGCGCCTTCGGGCGTGCCGGGAACGGCGAATATCGACTTCGTCCTGTTCCGCGACCGCTGGATGGTGGCCGAGAACACGTTCCGCCCGCCGTGGTATCACAAGAACATCATGTCCGAGCTGATGGGCAACATCCATGGCCAGTACGACGCCAAGCTGACCGGGTTTGTGCCCGGCGGCATGTCGCTTCACAACATGATGCTGCCGCATGGGCCGGACCGGGACGCCTTCGAGGGCGCGTCGAATTCGAACCTCGGCCCTCATAAGCTCGAGAACACCATGAGTTTCATGTTCGAAACCCGGTTCCCGCAGCACCTGACGGAATTTGCGGGCAAGGAAGCGCCGTTGCAGGACGATTACATCGACTGCTGGGACAGTCTCGAGAAGAAGTTCGACGGGACGCCGGGGACCAAGTAGGTTTCGCCCGAAGCGAGGCTTCGGGCGACCGGGCGGGGGCCAGCCCCCGCACCCCCGAAGTATTTTTGAAACGAAGAAGAGGGCGGTGGCCCCGATGGAGGTGCCTTTTGGCATTGATGAGAAGCTGGGTGGAGAGCGCGAACTCTGCCGATTGTCCGTTTCCCCTGAACAACCTGCCATATGGCGTGTTCTCGGTCGCGGGCAGCGACGAGGGGCGCTGCGGCGTGGCGATCGGCGAGATGATCCTCGACGTGACGCGGCTTGAGGAAGACGGGCATATCTCACTCGGTGAGCATCCGGTGTTCGACTGCGAAAGCTGGAACGATTTCATGGAGTTGGGGGCCGAGGTCTGGGCCGAGTTCCGGGTCTGGCTGATCGAGTCGCTGGGTGAAGGGTCTGAGAAAGCCGTGACGTTCGCGGACTACCTCGTGGCGCAGGCGGACGCGACCATGCACCTGCCGCTCGAGGTGATGGAATACACCGATTTCTACGCGGGCAAGAACCATGCGTTCAACGTGGGGAGCATTTTTCGCGGGCCGGAGAATGCGCTGCCGCCGAACTGGCTGTCGATCCCCATCGGCTACAATGGGCGCGCGTCCTCGGTCGTCGTTTCTGGCACTGACGTGCGTCGCCCGCTGGGCCAGTTGAAGGGCCCGAACGACGATCTGCCGCGCTTTGGCGCCTCGCAGCGCTTCGATCTGGAGCTTGAGTTCGGCGCCATCGTGGGCCGGGCCTCGGACGACATGATTTCGGTGCAACAGGCCGACGACGCGATCTTCGGCTACGTGATCCTGAACGACTGGTCGGCGCGCGACATTCAGGCGTGGGAATACCAGCCATTGGGGCCGTTTCAGGCCAAGGCGACCGCGACGACGATTTCCCCGTGGATCGTGACCAAGGCGGCGTTGGAGCCGTTCCGCACCTCGACCCCGGAGCGGGAGCGCGACCTGCTGCCCTACCTGCGCGAACCCGGCCCCATGTCCTATGACATCGCGCTCGAGGTCGCGCTGGCCCCCGAAGGCAAGGCCGCGACCACGATCAGCCGGACGAATTACGACCAGCTTTACTATTCCGCCGCGCAGCAGCTTTGCCATCACACGACGAGCGGCTGCCCGATGAACGTGGGCGACCTGCTCGGCTCCGGCACGATTTCGGGGCCGACGAAAGACAGCCGCGGGTCGCTTCTGGAGTTGAGCTGGAGCGGGCAGGAGCCGGTGAAGCTGGACACGGGCGAGGAGCGCAGCTTCCTCGAAGACGGAGATACGCTGACCCTGCGCGCCAATGCGCGGGGCGATGGATACACGATCGGGTTCGGAGATTGCGTGGGCACGATCCTGCCCGCGAACGACATTCCCGACTGGGCGAAGGAGTAACACGCATGGCCAAGGCATTCGCGTCGCAAGGCGACATGGAAGAAAAGAAGATCAGCTTCACGCAAGTGGGCGAGGGGCTTTATGCCTTCACCGCCGAGGGTGATCCGAACACGGGCGTCATCATCGGCGACGACAGCGTCATGATCGTCGAGGCGCAGGCGACGCCGCGTCTGGCGCGCAAGGTGATCGAATGCGTGCGCTCGGTCACGGACAAGCCGATCAGCCATCTGGTGCTGACGCATTATCACGCGGTGCGCGTGCTGGGTGCCTCGGCCTATGGGGCGCGTGAGGTCATCATGACCGACACCACCCGCGCGCAGGTCGTCGAGCGCGGGCAGGAGGATTGGGACAGCGAGTTCGGCCGCTTCCCGCGTCTGTTTCAGGGGCATGAGGAAATCCCCGGCCTCACTTGGCCCACCACGACCTTCAACGACAAGATGACCGTTTATCTGGGCAGCCGGAAGGTCGAGATCATGCATCTGGGCCGCGCCCACACGGCGGGCGACGCGGTGATCTACGTGCCGGATCAGAACGTCATGTTCACCGGCGACATCGTCGAATATCACTCGGCCTGTTATTGCGGTGACGGGCATCTGGCCGACTGGCCCGCGACGCTCGACGCGATCCGGGCCTATGACCTCGACGCCATCGCGCCGGGGCGGGGTGATGCGCTCGTTGGGCGTGAGATGGTGAATGCCGCGCTCGACAACACGGCCGATTTCGTGACCTCGACCTTCAAGCCTGCCCTGAAGGTGGCCGCACGGGGCGGGACGCTCAAGGAAACGTGGGACGCGATCCGCGCCGAATGCGACCCGAAATTCGCCGACTACGCGATCTATGAGCATTGCCTGCCTTTCAACGTGGGCCGCGCCTATGACGAAGCGCGCGGCATCGACACGCCCCGCATCTGGACCGCCGAGCGCGATCAGCAGATGTGGAACGATCTTCAGGGCGACTGATGGCCTTTGCGAACCCCTGGATCGGCTTCGCGCTGAACAATGCCTATGCGAACCGGGTGCTCTTCGGAGCCCTCGGGGCGCTGGATGAGCGCGCGTTCGCCGCGCCGCGTCCGGGGTTCTTCGCGAGCCTCGCGGAAACGATGAACCACATCTACGAGGTGGATCTTTACTACCTCGACGCGCTGGAAGAGGGCGGGCTGGGCCTGACCGTCTATGACCGCGACCCCGTGAATGACGTGGAGGCGCTCGGCCAGCTTCAGGCCGAGGCCGACATGCGCTTCGCGAGCTTCTGTTCCAAACTGGACGAAGCGGCGCTTACGCGGGAGGTGACGACTCACCGCCCCGAAGGCGCGCGGTTGGAGGCGGTGGGGGCGATCCTGCCGCATCTCGTTCAGCATCAGGTGCATCACCGGGGGCAGGCGCATGTGCAACTGTCCCACGCCGGGATCGAACCGCCGCAACTGGACGAATTCTTTCTGGATTACGACCGTGCCGAACTGGCGCAGGCCTATCACGGGTGACGGCCGGGCCGTCAATATCGTTGCAAGTGCAATGAATTGAGATTATGGTCCGCGAGACCACGGAGGAGGTGACCATGAACGCGATTTTCGAAACGCCGCTCTATCCTTACACGCGCCACGCGGATCAGGACGCCGAAACGCCCGTCCGCCGTAAGGTGGTGATCGTGGGGGCTGGGCCCGTTGGGCTCGCCATGGCGCTCGATCTGGCCCAGCAGGGGATCGAGGCGGTCATCCTCGACGACAACGACAAGGTGTCCTTCGGCTCCCGCGCGATCTGTTTCGCCAAGCGGCCGCTGGAGATTCTCGACCGTCTCGGCGCGGGCAAGCCGATGGTCGACAAGGGCGTGGTCTGGAACCTGGGCAAGGTCTTTTTCGACGAACGCAAGGTCTATGACTTCAACCTCCTGCCGGAGGAGGGGCACCAGTTCCCGGCCTTCATCAACCTTCAGCAGTATTACTTCGAGCAATTCCTCGTGGATCGCCTGCGCGAGATCGAGGCCGAGGGCGCGCCGGTCGAATTGCGTGGCGGGAGCCGGGTGTCGTCGGTCGAGGACAAGGGCGACCATGTGGCCCTGACCGTCGAGACGCCCGAGGGGCCATACCCGCTCGAGGCCGACTGGCTCATCGCCTGCGACGGGGCGGGGTCGCCCGTGCGTTCGATGATGGGGCTGGATTTCGTGGGCCGGGTGTTCGAGGACAACTTCCTCATCGCCGACGTGGTGATGGAGGCCGACTTTCCGACCGAACGCTGGTTCTGGTTCGATCCGCCCTTCAACCGGGGGCAGTCCGCGCTACTGCACAAGCAGCCCGACGGGGTGTGGCGGATCGACCTGCAACTGGGCTGGGACATCGACAAGGAAGAAGAGAAAAAGCCCGAGAACGTGATCCCGCGTCTCAAGGCGATGCTGGGCGACGATGTGGACTTCGAGCTGGAGTGGGTGTCGATCTACACGTTCCAGTGTCGCCGGATGGAAGAGTTCCGCCATGGCCGGGTGCTTTTCGCAGGTGACAGCGCGCATCAGGTGTCGCCTTTCGGGGCGCGGGGCGCGAATTCCGGGCTTCAGGATGTCGACAACCTCGGCTGGAAACTCAAGCTGGTGATCGACGGGACCGCGCCCGAAAGCTTCCTCGACACCTATGATGTCGAACGGGTGCAGGGCGCGGACGAGAATATCCTGAATTCCTCGCGCTCCACCGATTTCATCACGCCCAAGTCCGAAACCAGCCGGATCTTCCGGGATGCCGTGCTGGACCTGTCCGAACATTACGAATTCGCGCGGCCCCTGGTGAATTCCGGGCGCCTGTCGGTGCCTTGCGTGCATGATGGATCGCCCTTGAACGGCGTCGATGCCCTGCCGGGCGGCCCCGCCCGCACGCGTCCGGGCGCGCCATGCCCCGATGCGCCGGTCGGAAACGGCTATCTGCTCGCCAAACTCGGCGGTCGGTTCACGCTTCTGACATACGAGGCCGACGCGCCGGACACCGTTGCGGCGGGTCCGGTCGCGGCGCATCGCGTCGCGCTGACCGCCGAAGACGACACCACCGGCGCGATCCGCGAACGTTTCGTGGGGACGGGCGGTTCAGCCGTCTACCTGATCCGGCCCGACCAGCACGTCGTCGCCCGGTGGGACGCCTTCGATCCGGCAGCGGTGGCCGAAGCGTTGAAACGCGCCAGCGGACAGGAGGTGTGACGATGGCCGATCTGACCCTGACCCCGAACATCCCCGGTGGCGATGACTTCTACGCCGATCTCCTCGCCGCGCATGAGAGGCTGACGAAAGAGGAAAGCGATGCCTTCAACGCCCGCCTGATCCTCATCCTCGCCAACCACATCGGCGACCGCGAGGCGCTGGCGCAGGCTTTGGACGCGGCGAAGGCCAAGGCCTGATCAGCCGGTCTGCATTCGGATATAGACGGCCAGAGCGACGACGAGCACCAGCGAGCTGTATCCCAGCGCGACCAGAACGCCGTCGCGCGCGAAGAGGCCGAAGGCGAACAGCCCGATCGGCACGCCCATCAGCGGCGTCGCGATGGGAATCGCGCCGATGACGAGCAGCGACAGGCCCGACACCATCAGGATCAGCGAGATCAGGACCATCGAGGCGCGACCGCGCGACAACAGCTCCCACCGGATACGCAGCCGGTGGCGCAGCCACTCCGCGCCGGGCCTGATCCGCTCGACCAGACCGCGCACCTGGTCGGCAGGCAGTTCGCGCTTCCCGATGAAGTCGGGCAGGAACACGCCCTCGCGCTTGGTAATCATCTGAAGGCCGACGATGGCGACCAGCAGGCCGAGCGCGCCGCCGATACCGGGGATAAGGCCGGTGGGCAGGACCATAAACACGGCCGCGACCAGCAGCAGGGGCGCGTGACCCTGCGCGCCGATGGTGCGCGCGATGAGGTCGAGCGAGATGCGATCACGCCCCTCGGTCAGTGCGATCAGGCGGTCGACCAGCACGGGCATCGCGTCCGGCCCTTCAAGCCTGCGCCGCTTGCGCCGCCGATGGCGGCTCGGGCGTTTGGCCTGACCGGAATCCAGATGGGGCTGCGTCCGGGTTGCGGACACGGTCATCCGACGGACGGGCCGCCCAAGCGGGTCCGGGGTCGTTATGGGATCGGTCCCCGGGTCCGAGGCGGCCGGGATCGTCGGGCGAAACATCTGGGTCAGTCCTTGGTCGCTATGGGGCAGAAACGACGATGGGGCCGGTTTCGTTCCGTCCGGACCGACGCGCCGAGGTTTGCCGGGAACGGTTTCGCCTGATAAGGGACGCGCTCAGACTTGGATGACGACCATGACCACCCCTTCGCCCGATCTCTCCCGCGCCGCGCGCCTGTCCGTCGCCCCGATGATGGACTGGACCGACAGCCATTGCCGCGTGTTCCACCGGATGATGAGCCGCGAGACGCTGCTTTATACCGAGATGGTGACGGCGCCCGCGCTGGTGCGGGGCGGGGCCACGCATCTGCTGGATTTCGACCCCTCGGAGCATCCCGTCGCGCTGCAACTGGGCGGCTCGGACCCGGAGGAACTGGCCGAGGCGACCCGCATGGCGGTGGATCGCGGGTATGACGAGGTGAACCTGAACGTCGGCTGCCCCTCGGACCGGGTTCAGTCGGGCACCTTCGGCGCGGTGCTGATGAAAGACCCGGACCTCGTCGCACGCTGCACGGCGGCGATGATCTGCGCGGCAGGCCCGGTCGAGGTCACGGTGAAATGCCGGATTGGCGTCGACGATCAGGAAGCGGAAGCGGTGCTGCCCGAGTTTCTCGACCGCGTCTCGGACGCCGGTGTGCGCCGGTTCACGATCCACGCCCGCAAGGCGTGGCTGCAAGGTCTGAGCCCCAAGGAAAACCGCGATATTCCGCCGCTCGACTACCCGCTTGTCCACCGGATGAAGGCCGAGCGGCCCGACCTTCACCTGTCGATCAACGGCGGCATCACGTCACTGGATCAGGCCCGCGAACATCTGGCGGCGGGGATGGACGGCGTGATGATCGGGCGGGCGGCCTATCAGCAGCCGGCCGATATCCTCCTGAGTGCCGACAGCCGCATCTTCGGCGCCGCCGACCCGATGCGCGATCCGGGTGAGGTCGCCTTGGCCATGATCCCGCATATCGAGCGGCACCTGTCGAACGGCGGCAAGCTTTCGCAGGTCACGCGCCATATGCTCGGCCTGTTCGCAGGCCGCCCGGGCGCGCGCCACTGGCGGCGTGTTCTGTCCGAAAACGCACACAGGCCCGACGCCGATGCGCGACTGATCGAAGAGGCGATGGCGGAACTGGCCTGACGGCTCTGCGCGTTACGCTGCGCCGGTCGGTTTTTAACCCCTCCCGACACGCTCGCCTTGCCGCACCGCGGCGGTCACGATAAGCTTTGAGAGAACTGGGGTTTTCATCATTTTTTCGGACAGGCGTTGATGCCGATGTCTTTTGCTGCCTTCAAGGATCTTGAATCGCTGCCGTCCACGGGCTTTTCCATGGACGACGTGCTGACGGTCGGCGCCTATGATTATGTCGTCGCCGATACCGCCGCCGCCGATTTCCACGTCGAACTTTCCAACGGATTGAAGCTCTACACCAGCCCCTCGGCGGGGGGTGTCGTGACCTCGCGCCAGTTGAACTGGCAGGCCGACGAAGACATCTCGACCCGGTTTCAGCAGATCATCGACAGCGGCCTTTTGTCCGGTGGTGTCGAATTCCGGTTGGAAGATTCGGTCGTCTTCAAGTGGCACAGTCTCCAGTTTCCCGACGACTTCACCCTGTCGGCGGTGAACGGCGCGCGATTGATCGTGGACGACTCGCTCGATTTCCTGATCGGTGACGACAACGATCTGTATCCGTTCACCTTCCATCTGGGCGCGCGAAACACGCTCAAGGATCTGGACGTGATCTGGATCGACACCGAACCCGAAGGCGTCATCTCCAACATCCACGGGTTCAGAGGCGCGCATAGCGACGACAGTCGGATCGTGGGGTCGCGGTTCGAAGGCAACATCGAAATGTTCGTCGCCTTTCACCAGACGACCAACATCACCATCAAAGACTCCGTGTTCGACGGGGCCTATTGGCAGGTGCGGCTGGGCGGCGTCGACGGGGCCAATATCACATCCAGCGTGTTCCAGAACGCGCTCGGCGACGGGATCAAGACCGCCTTGGGCGACGCGACCGGCACCCGCAACGTGACCGTGGAGGCGTCGCTTTTCATCGACAACGCGCGCGACGGGATCGATACGACGGGCGGGTTTCGCGACAGTGTCGTGCGCGACAGCTTCTTCGTCAGCAACGGCGTGTCCGCGATGGACTTCAAGACGCCCTACAAGGCGAACAGGCCGCTTCTCGACGAGCAGATGAACACGAACATCTTGATCGAGAACACGGAGTTCTATGACCACGGAAACAACATCGTTCTGACGACCACGGATTACGATGGCACGATCACGCCCGAGAACGTGGACTGGCGGACGATCCATAACATCACCGTGCGCGATTCCGTGTTCGCGGGCGACAGGGGCAAGATCTTCTTCGTCAAGGACAGCCATGGTGTGTACGGCGAGAACCTGACGCTGCTCGGTCGCTTCCATCATTTCCGCACGGAATCCTTCGGCTGGCTCGAACCCTACGACCTGAACCTCGAGGAAAACGATCTGTCTCAAGGCGGGGTCTGGACCCCACTGACGGATTTCCGCGCGCTCGACCTCGACAATCCGGTCACGACCTACGAAACCGTCTTCGACACCGGCGGCTCGCTACGCCTCAGCTTCGAGAACGCGCGGATCGTGGCCAGCCGGGCCGAAGATGCATCGGGCGACATTCGGACCGAAACCTACGATGCCTTCGGCGAATGCGACTCCTTCACGTTCTACGACGGCAGCGACACGCAGGTCTGGACTTCGCAATCCGTGGATTTCGATGCCTCGGGCAATCGGGAGCGCGTGGAGCGACTGTTCGACGATGGGCGCCATGTCGTGAATAATTTCGTCGACGGCACGATGTCGGACCGGACGGTCTCGAAGCCGTCGGGGCAGGTCATCTCAACGATCTACGGCCCGGACGGAGCGCCCGTTTCGGGTGAGATCACGTGGGCCGACGGCACGCGCGAGGTGATCGAATACACCGACGGCATCATCACGGGACGGGTCCGGACCGAGGCGGACGGTGACATTACCACCCAAGTCTTCGACGCGACCGGAACCCGGCAGAGCATTGTCCGTCAGGACATCAGCGACAGTGAAGACTGGAGCGTTTTCAGGCAGGTGTTCGGGCCGGATGGGTCACGGTCTCAGCTTTCCGTGGACTACGACGACGGCAGCACCAGCATGTTGAACTATGTGAACGGTGTGAAATCCGAACGCATCTTCACCGAGGCCGATGGCGACGTGATGACACTGACATTCCGAGAAGACGGGACACGTGAGCGGATCGTGTTCGAGGACATCAGCGACAGCCAGGACTGGGATACGCTGACGCGCACCTTCGACGCGACGGGCACGCTCATCGGTACCGATTTCGTCTGGGATTGACCGCCCCTCAGCTTCTGAGGCCGGTTTCCTCCAACAGCCCCATGCGCTTGGCTTCGTAGTAATATCCCCGAGCATACCAGCCCATCGCGCCGTCGATGTCGCCACCGGAGACGAGATAAGCGCCGCGCAGGTACTTGCCGGCGTATTTCAGGTTCACATCGGCTTTCAGAAGATCCGAAGCCGGGCCGCGATGCCCCATGGTGCGCGCCGTCTGCGGGTGGATCTGGAGCAGGCCGTAGTAAGGGCCATTGCGGGCCGCCGGATTATGCGTGCTCTCACGGATCGCCTGCCGGTGGATCAGTTCGCGGGGAATTTCGTAGTGGTCGGCCCATTTGTTGATGAGCGCGCGCAGTTCAGGCGTTTCGTTCGGGTAGAGTGGGGGGGTGAAACCCTTTCGGTTGCCGCGCGACATCGTGCCGGCGGTAATCCCGACCTGCGCACAACCCGCCAAGGCCATGAGGCCAAGACCAAGGGCCGCGCGGCGCGTGAAACTGTGCATGGTGGTCTCCGAATGTCCCGTCCGGAACAATGCGACGATTCCCCAAGCGGTGAAAGCGACCCTGTGAAAATGCCGCGATGACAGCGGTTTGGCGCCTACCTGACCGAAACGGGCAGGCGGGTGAAGCCCCGAAAGCGCGCCAGCGGCAGCCGTTCCCGTTCCCCGGCCTGCGCGAGGCGTGGGAACCGTGACACCAGCTTGCCGATGGCGATGCGCCCCTCGATCCGGGCAAGCGTCGCGCCGAGGCAGACGTGGATGCCGGTGATGAAGGCGATCTGGCGATTGGGTTTGCGGCCAAGGTCCACGCGGTCGGGGTCGTCGAATTGCGCGGGATCGCGGTTCGCCGCCGCGATGGAGGTGTGGACATAGGTGCCCTTGGGCAGCACGCGGTCCGTCAGTTCGATGTCGTCGCCCGCCAGCCGGTTCCCGATCTGAAGCGGGCTTTCCACGCGCAGGAATTCCTCGACGGCCGTGGTGATGAGGTCGGGGTCGTCGATCAGGCGGCGATGCTCGCCGGGGTTGTCCAGAAGCGTGCCGACCGCGTTCCCGACAAGCGAGGTGGTCGTCTCATGCCCGGCGTTCAGCAGAAAGATGCAGTTCTGGATCAGCTCGTCCTGGCTCAGGCGCACGCCGTCGTGTTCGCCGAAGATAAGCGCCTCCAGCACCTCGCCCTGGGCGGCGCCGTCCGGGTTGGCGCGGCGGCGGTCGATCAGGTCGTTCAAGACCGCCGAAAACTCGGTTACGGCGGCATTGCCCGCATCCAGCCTCTCCTGCGGGACCACCGGGTCGAGCGCGCCGAGGATCGCGAGCGAGTAGCCGCGCAACTGAGGCCGGATGTCCTCGGGCACCCCCAGCATGAACGAGATGATCTCGGTCGGGAGAACCTTGGCGAAATCGTCGATCATGTCGAAGCTGCCCATATCTTCGACCCGGTCCAGCAGCCGGTCCACGATCCGGTCGATCAGCGGGTCGAACTCGGCCAGTTTGCGGGGAGTGAAGGCACCGGCGAGCAGCTTGCGCACCACGGTATGCTTGGGCGGATCGTTGAAGACGAGCGAGGTGGTGTGATGGGTGTGAAGCGGGCATTTCCCGAACTTCTTGCCGAATTCCACGGTCTTGTCCGACAGCATGTCGCGGCTTTGATAGACCTTCTGAACATCGGCATAACGCGTCAGAAAGACCGACCCGTCTGCGTTTTCATGCACCGGGCTTTCGCGCCGCAGACGGGCGAGCGTGGGGTAGGGGTCGTCGATGAAATCGCGGCCGATTTCGTTGATGTCGAACCGCAGGTCTGCGCCGTCCATGCCCGTTTCCTCCTCTGGTCCGGCGACCCTACGCGCGGGGCCACGGCCGGGCAAGGCGACTTAGCGGGCGAGCGAACGAACAATCACGGCGGACAATTCGCGCAACGCGGCGCTCGACGCGGCGGCGATGGTGCCGGGCTTGGTGTCGGCCAGCGGGACCGAGACGGCGAAGGGTTCGATCCGTTCGCGCACCACGTAGCCATAGGACGAAATTGCGAACTGGCCGCGCAGATCGAAGCTCCCGCTGGCGCTCGCGACCATTTCGGACACGCGAACATGCACGGCGGCCTGCGGCGGGCTTTCCAGCGGCCAAGGCTCGGCGGCGGTCGTCGCGGTCGAGGTGCGCCCGATCTGATCCACCAGAAGTTGCGTGATCGCGCGGCCGGGATCATCGGCCCAGAGCGCGTTTTTCACCGGCGACAGCGCGCCGTTGCCATCCTCGACCATGATCTCGGCATCCTCGGCATAGGTGGGGAGCGATACGTCCATCACCTCGAGCGTTCCGGCCTTCACGCGGGTCTTGGCAGCCTCGTCCACAGGGGCCCGGTCCAGCAGATAGCGCGGGCCATTGCTGCCACAGGCCGCCAGAAGCACGAGAACGAGGGGGAGAAGCCGATACATATACCTACCGTCCGAAGAGGATTGAGTTGGGATTGCGCTCGAGCGCACGGGCGAGTTTCGACAACGCCTCGGCGGCGTTCTGGATCTCGCGCAGCGAATTGAGCGTTTCGCGGTTGAAGTTGGAATTGGTGCCGTAGCTTGCCACGACCGACCGGGTTTCATTCACGAGAAGGTCGATCCGGTTCGCGATCTCGGGCAGCGATCCGGCGGCTTCCTCGACCGCTTCGGCAGCGTCGCCCGCCGAGGCGAGCGTGGCGTTGATATTCTCGACCGCGCCACCTTCGCGCAGGTCCGCCAGCGCCCCGCGTGCCTCGTCCAGCGCCGCCGTCAGGCTAGCGGGCAGGTCGCGGGTGGCATCGCTGTCGATCAGCCGGTCCGCGCTTTCCACGAGTTCACGCGCCGAGGTCAGGAATTCGTTCAGTTCCAGCTCGTTGGCCTTGTCGGTCAGCGCCTGCAACCGCTTGATAAGCTCCGTCACCTCGTCTGCCGCGCCGCTCACGTCGCCCGCGAAGGCCGTGACGGAATTGGCGGCATCGTCGACCGATTTGAAAGCCGAAAGAACCTGATCGACCGCGCCGGCCTGTTCCATCGTCGAGATGATGGTGCGCAGATCGCTGACGGCCGCGTTGATTTCGCCCGGCAGCGCCTGAATGTCCTCGCTCCCCACCAGCCCGCGCGCGTCGTCCAGCAGCGACACGAGCGCATCGGGCGCTTCGCGCAGACCCTCGTCCGCCGCGAAGGTTTCGATGGCCGCCATGGTGGCGATGGCCTGATCCAGAACCTCCTCGACCGGAAGGTTGTCGATCCGGGCCAGAAGGCCCTCGGCCGTTGCGCCAAGGTTCGGCAGTTCCGACTGGACCGACGGGATCTGCGGCGGCAGGTCGGGCAGGAGGACGAGCGCGGCAGGCTCGGCCTCGGGCACGCGCACCAGTTCGACCACGAGCGCCTGACTGAACAGGCTCTGGAATCCAAGCCGCGCGCGCAGACCTTCGCGCACCGCTTCGGACAGGAAGTCGATCACCGTCGTCTCTTCCACATCGTCGTCACCCAGACCGAGCCGGCTGGGGTCGATCGACAGGGTGGCGCGCAGCCGCACCTCGCGCCCGTTCTCGCCCTCGCGCACGATGGCGTTGATGGCCGAGACCGAGCCGATCCGCACGCCGCGCAGGTTCACGGGCGACCCGGCGGACAGGCCACTGACCGAATCCTTGAATTCGACCACCAGTTCGACCGCGTTTTCGAACGGGTTCGAGAAGGCGCTCGACCGCGCGGCATCCTCGCTTTCGTAAAGTTCGAACACCTGACCCTCGGTCACCGGCACACCGCCGGAAAAGACCGTGTCGAACGACAGACCGCCGCGCACGAGGTTGGCGAGAGAGCCCACCGACAGGTCCAGACCGCCGGTGCCCAGGCTGAGCGAAAAGCCGGAGGTCAGCCAGAACCGTGTCGCCGAGTTCAGAAGCTCGTTGTAGGGTTCTTCGATGAAGGCGTCGAACACCACGCCGTCGCGGGTGAACAGAAGCTCGGGCTGTTCGATCCGCCCGACCTCGATCCCCTTGTGGAAGATCGGCGCGCCTGCGGTCAGTTGGGCCGCGTCGTCGGTGCGCAGGGTGATGGTGGTGCCCGCCGTGCCGGGGGCGACGAGCGGGGCCTGCTTCAGCCCCACGAACCGCTCCGCCTGCGCGCCCGGAGACGGCTCGAACGCCGCCTCGATATAGACGCCGGACAACACGGTGGTGAGACCGGTCACGCCGGAGGTCGAGACCTCGGGCCGCACGACCCAGAACCGCGCATTCTCGGGCAGCGAATCGGCGATGGTGCGGTCCACCCGCACCGTGACCACGATAGAGGATAGATCGGCCACGAACCCGACTCGTTCGACCGACCCGATGACCACGTCGCGGTAGCGCACGGTGGTTTCGTCCGCGACGACGCCGCTTGCGTTCTCGAACACGATTTCAATGGGCCGCCCGCGATCCGCCCATGTTTTCCACGCCACGCCAAGCGTCACGGCAAGGGCGGCAAGCGGCACGAGCCAGACCCACGACAGGTTCCGCCACGCCGAACGGGTCCGGGTCTCAATCTCGAGGTCGGAGGGTCCGCGATCACTCATATTGGGGTTGTTGCTCACTCATCATCTATATTTGGTGTCCCAAATCAGCCTTGGGTCGAAACTCAACGCTGAAATCATGGTAAATGCAACCGACAAGGCGAAACTGATCGCCGCAATGCCGGGGCGGATGGTCGCTGCGAAATCGAGCGTCACCAGTGACGCCAGAATGGCCACGACGAAGACGTCGATCATCGACCACCGGCCGATGAACTCGACGATCACGAAGGTGATATGGCGCGCGTGCGGGCCCATACGGACCTTTCGCGAAACCGCCAGCGCGAGATAGGCGATGGCGGCGAATTTGCCGATCGGGATCACGATCGAAGCGATGAACACGACCAACGCGACGCCGTAATCGCCGTGCCGGGCCAAGTCGAGGGCGCCGCCGACGATGGTGTTGTCCGTGGTCTGGCCAAGCGTCGTCGTCCGCAGCATCGGATAGACGTTGGCGGGCACATAGACCACCAGCCCCGCGACGAGCCAAGCCCAGACCTTTTGCAGGCTCTTGCCGTCGGGCGCATGCAGGGTCGCCCCGCACCGCGCGCACCTGTCGGTTCCGGTCCGGTGGACCTTGCCGCAACTGGTGCAGCCGATCAGCCCCGCCTCGTGCGCGGTCAGGACGGGCGTCTGGCTTCGAGCGTTTTCCACACCGTGACCCTGCTCATGAAATTGTCCTTGAAGACGGTGACGATCACCAACGCGACGAAGGCCCAGAACGCCGGGCCGATGGTGATATGCGCAAGTCCCGCCACCTTGACCAGCGCCACCGCCACGCCGACCATGAATATCTCGATCATCGCCCACGGCCTGAGCGCCTCGACCAGGCGAAAGACCGGAATCGCGTGTTTCAGGGGCGCCCAGCCGAAGGCCATCGGCGCCAGCACGTAAACCAGCGACACGAAGCGCACGAGCGGCAGAAACACGATCAGCGCCCCCATCAGCAACGTGAGCGGTGCGGTCAGCCCGCCCGAAAAGGCGGCGATGGTGTCGAGCAGCGTCGTATGGCGCATCATCCCGGCGGCCTGAAGTTCCAGAAACGGAAAGAACAGCGCCGCGAACAGCAGGATGAGCGCCGCAAACGACAGCATGATGATCCGCGTCATGGCAAGCGGGCGCGGCGCCTCGATCACCGTATGGCACCGGGGGCAGGCCGCAATCTCGTTCGCCGCCACGTTCCGGTCGTTCAACAGCATGTCGCAGGACGGACAGGCCAGAAGGCCCTCCAGATCCTCGAACTGAGACTCAGGGTGTGACACGGCAGACATGCGGTTACCCTGACGGGTTTTGCCGGGGATGAAAAGTTACCCTTGGGGCGAGGTCGCAATTGTGAACGCCGGGGGCGTATGGCGGACTTGCGATGGGATGGGGACGGAGCGCGGCGAGATATGCCTCGGCCCGGCAAGGCAGGTCGCCAAGAGTCTGAGATATCAGGGATTTTTGGCTCCGGCGGTAGGGATCGAACCTACGACCAATTGATTAACAGTCAACTGCTCTACCGCTGAGCTACGCCGGAACACGGGGGCGCATATAGCAACGGTGTTTTGGCCCGTCCAGAGGAAATCGTCACAAAATTTTCGTCTTACGTCAGCGTGAACATCGCGCCCGGGGACAGGGTCGGGGTGGCCGTGACCTTTTGGCGGGTCCAGAGGTCGATGAGGTGGGCGAAGACGTTGCGTTCGGCGGCGGGGAGGAGCGCGGGGGGCGTGTCGGTGTAGATCGCGCGGGTGAGCGCCTCGGGTGTGGCGGGTGCGGTGGCGAGCTGGGCCAGAATGCTCGCTTCGCGGCCCTTGCGGTGCTCGATGAGCCAGCGCAGGCGCGCTTGCGGGTCGTCGATGGCCGGGCCGTGCGCGGGGTAGTAGATGCGCGCGTCGCGGGCCATAAGGCGTTCGCAGGACGCCATGAACGCCGTCAGGTCGCCGTCGGGCGGCGAGACCAGCGACGAAGCCCAGGCCATGACGTGATCGCCGACGAGGATGATGTCGCCCACGGCGAAACTCAGGTGGTTCGAGAAATGGCCGGGGGTCCAGATCGCCTCGACCGTCAGGCCGCTGCCGAGGTCGAGCCTGTCGCCGTCCGCCATCTCTTCGTCGGGCACGAAATCCGCGTCCACGCCTTCGCCGCCCGATGTCATCCCCTGCGCCACGAGGTCGGCCATGACCTGCGACCGTCCGGCGAGCGATGAGCCGAAGGCGATCACCGGCGCCCCTGTCGCCTGCGACAGACCGCGCGCGAGTGGCGAATGATCGACGTGGCTGTGGGTGACGAGGATTCGGGCCACGCGTTCGCCGGGCGCGAGACCGCCGAGAATCGCCTCCAGATGCGGCGCATGTTCGGGACCGGGATCGACCACGGTGACGTCGCCTTCCCCGAGGACGAAGGTGTTGGTGCCCCAATAGGTCATGGGCGACGGGTTCGGGGCGATGATCCGGCGCAGGCTGGGTTCCATCACTTCCATCACCCCGTGGGCGGGCATATCGGCGGGCATTTCCATGCCGGGCACGAAACCCCGCAACCCGGCGTTTGGCAAGGCCCCGATGCCCGAACCCGGTCGGCAATGGCCGGGCAGGGCAGGGTGGAGGTCAGAACAGGGCGGTCGGGCCCTAGTGCGGCGTAACTTAGGTGTTGACCTAACCGTGACTCCGACTTTAGTTAGGCATATGCCTAATCAAGCTCGCTCCATCGAATCGTCCTTCGCCGCGCTGTCCGATCCCACGCGTCTGGCCGTGATCGCGCGGCTCTGTGCGGGGCCGGCGACGGTTTCCGACCTCGCGCAGCCCTTCGACATGGCGCTGCCGTCCTTCACCCAGCACCTCGGCGTGCTGGAAAAGGCGGGTCTCATCACCTCACGGCGGAAGGGCAGGGCGCGCCACGTCTCGCTCAATGCCGAGGCGCTCAGGGCGGCGGAGGATTGGCTGGCACAAGCAAGGCGGGAGTGGGAGGCGCGGTTCGACCGGTTCGAAGCGCATCTGGCCCGCACACAACAGGAGAATGAGGATGACTGAAGGTTTCGTTTCCGCGTGGCCCGCGGCCCAGCTCGACAAAGAGGTCATCGTGACCCGCGTGGTGGCCGCCAGCCTCGACCGTGCGTTCGCGGCCTGGGCCGATCCCGCGCAGATCGTGCAGTGGTTCGGGCCGGAGGGCTTCACGCTCGACACCCATGAGATCGACATTCGTCCCGGTGGGCGCTGGCGCTTCGACATGATCGCGCCGGACGGCACGGCGTTTTCCAACCGGATCACCTTTCTTCGGATCGAGCCGTCGCGGCTGATCGAGGCCGATCACGGCACCGATGCCGACGACGATCCCGACCGGTTCCGCCTGCTCGTTACATTCGACGCACAGGACAACGGCAAGACCGTCGTGACCCTGCGCCAGATGCATCCCACGCCCGAACGGCGCGGCATCGTCATCGGATTCGGGGCGGTCGAGTTCGGCGGCCAGACGCTCGACAAACTCGCGCGGCACGTCGAACGCTGAAGGGTGGAGGTGTCTGGTAGGCCCGGCAGGACTTGAACCCGCAACCAAAGCGTTATGAGCGCTCTGCTCTAACCAATTGAGCTACAGGCCCACCGTGGCGATTTGAGTAGTCGGGGCGGCGCGGGGCGTCAAGCGCCGTTGCCTTTCCCGCGCCGCTGCGCTAGGCGCGAGGCAACCAGACGGGGGCTGCCATGACGGACGGGAAGAACGGGATCACCTATGCGGATGCGGGCGTCGATATCGACGCGGGCAACGCGCTTGTCGAGCGGATCAAACCGGCGGCGAAACGGACGAACCGCCCCGGCGTGATGGCGGGGCTCGGCGGTTTCGGCGCGCTCTTCGACCTCAAGGGCGCGGGCTACACCGACCCGATCCTCGTCGCGGCCACCGATGGCGTGGGCACAAAGCTGCGCATCGCGATCGACACCGGCAACGTGGACACGATCGGGATCGACCTTGTCGCCATGTGCGTGAACGATCTCGTCTGCCAAGGTGCCGAGCCTCTGTTTTTCCTCGACTATTTCGCGACCGGCAAGCTGGCGGTCGATGACGCGGCGCGCATCGTCGAAGGCATCGCCGAGGGCTGCCTTCAATCCGGCTGCGCGCTGATCGGCGGGGAAACGGCGGAAATGCCGGGCATGTATGCCGACGGCGATTTCGACCTCGCGGGCTTCGCGGTCGGCGCGATGGAGCGGGGCGCGGACCTGCCCAAAGGCGTGTCCGAGGGCGACGTGCTGCTCGGCTTGACCTCGTCAGGCGTGCATTCCAACGGCTACAGCCTCGTGCGTAAGCTGGTCGAGGTGTCGGGCCTTGGCTGGGATGCCGACTGTCCTTGGGGCGACGGCACGCTGGGCGAGGCGCTGCTGGCCCCCACCAAGCTTTATGTCAAACCGGCGCTCGCCGCGATCCGGGCGGGCGGCGTCCATGCACTCGCCCATATCACCGGGGGCGGTCTGACCGAAAACCTGCCGCGCGTGCTACCGGCGGGCGGTCAGGCGATGGTGGACCTCGACGCATGGGACCTGCCGCCGGTGTTCAAATGGCTGGCCGAGACCGGCGGGATGAGCCAGTCCGAGATCCTCAAGACCTTCAACTGCGGGATCGGCATGATCCTTGTCGTCGACGCGGCCAGTGCGCGCGCGGTGACCGAGGCGCTCGAAGCGACCGGGGAAGAGGTGGTTCAGATCGGCCGCATGGGGCTGGGCGAGGGCGTTCAGTTCTTGGGGTCCATCGTGTGAAGCGTGTCGCCATCCTGATTTCCGGCTCCGGCTCGAACATGGTGGCGCTGGCGGATAGCATGACGGGCGACCATCCGGCGCGCCCTGTTCTGGTTCTGTCGAACGTCGCCACAGCAGGCGGGATCGCCAAGGCGCAGGCGACGGGGATCGCGACGGCGGTCGTCGAGCACAAGCCGTTCGGTCGGGATCGCGAGGCTTTCGAGGCCGCCCTGATCGAAGCGCTGGACGCGGCCCGGCCGGATATCATCTGTCTCGCAGGGTTCATGCGCATCCTGACGCCGACCTTCATCAACCACTACGCCGGACGGATGCTGAACATTCACCCGTCGCTCCTGCCCAAATACAAGGGCCTCGATACCCATGCCCGGGCGATCGAGGCAGGGGACGACGAAGCGGGCTGCTCGGTCCACGAAGTGACGGCGGAACTCGACGGCGGGCCGATCCTCGGTCAGGCCCGGGTGCCGATCCTGCCGGGGGATACGCCCGACGATCTGGCCGCCCGCGTGCTGCCGATGGAGCATCGGCTCTACCCGGCCGTGCTCGCCCGCTTCGCCACGGGCGACCGGACCCAGGTGGTTTTGCCCTGACCCCTTCCTATCGGGAAAATTTCCCGATAGACGGGAGGGCGACGCGCCAAACAGACAAGCAGAATGAAAACGATTACAACGACCGAAGCGCTTGCCGATTACTGCCGCCGCGCTGCAACCTTTCCCTACGTCACCGTCGATACCGAATTTTTGCGGGAACGGACCTATTACTCGAAACTCTGCCTCGTTCAGCTCGCCGTGATGGGCGACGACGACGAGGTTGACGCGGTGCTGGTCGATCCCCTGGCCGATGGCCTGTCGCTCGAACCGCTCTACGAGCTTTTCCGCGACGAAGGCGTGGTCAAGGTGTTCCACGCCGCGCGTCAGGACCTCGAGATCTTCTACGTCGATGCGGGGCTGATCCCGTCGCCGCTCTTCGATACGCAGGTGGCCGCGATGGTCTGCGGCTTCGGCGATCAGGCCGGGTACGAGACGCTGGTGCGCAAGATCGCCAAGGCGCAGCTCGACAAATCCTCGCGCTTCACCGACTGGTCGCGCCGTCCGCTGACCGATGCGCAGAAGAAATACGCCATCGGCGACGTCACGCATCTGCGCGTGATCTACGAATTCCTCAAGGCCCAGCTCGAAGAGACGGGCCGGGCAAAATGGGTGAAGGAGGAGCTTTCGGTCCTCACCGACCCCGACACCTATACCGTGGACCCGGACGAGGCATGGAAACGGGTCAAGACCCGCACCAACTCGGCCCGGTTTCTGGCCATCGTGCGCGAGCTTGCCCGCTTTCGCGAGACCTATGCGCAAGAGCGCAACATCCCCCGCAGCCGCGTCTACAAGGACGATGCGCTGATGGAACTGGCCTCGACCAAGCCCAAGGACATGGGCGAACTGGGCCGCTCCCGCCTGCTTTTGCGCGAAGCCCGCAAGGGCGAGGTGGCCGAGGGTATCCTCGCCGCGGTGCAGGCCGGTCTCGACTGCCCGCAGGAAAATCTGCCGAAGGTCGAAAAGGACGGGCGCGACAAGTTGCAGGTGAACCCGGCGCTCGCCGATCTGCTGCGCGTGCTCCTCAAAGCGCGCTGCGAAGAAACCGGCGTCGCCCAGAAGCTCATCGCCTCGGCCGCCGACCTCGACCTGCTCGCCGCCGGAAAACGCTCGGTTCCCGCGCTCAAGGGTTGGCGGGCAGAGGTGTTCGGCAAGGACGCCCTGCGCCTGTGCGACGGCGAACTCGCGCTCGGCGTGAAGGGCCAGTCGGTTCAGGTCATCGAAACCTGATGGCTTCTCTGTTTTAGAAAACCTCGGAGGGTGAATTGCGCCTCCGGCGCAAGGGGGAGGCTGGCCTCCCCGATCGCGACGACCCGCCGCAGGCGGGACGGCGCAAACCCTGTGCGGGCGTCAGCCCGCTCCGTTATCGCGATCAGGGCCGGGCGGTGACCGAGTTGTTCGCGCCGACCACGCGGATCGACCGGGCGCCGCCGAGTTTCACGTCCGACACGTAATGCGCGACGTGAATCTGCCGGGCCTGCGGGCGCGAGGTCGCGGTGGCCCATGGCGGGGGGGCGACCATGAAGTTGTAGGTCATCACGCCCTTCACCGGCACTTCGTCGTTCTCGGGGACCAGTTCGGCCTCCCAGTATCCCAGGCGCGGCGGGTTGCCGACCGCGCGGATGATGTAGCCGCCCGAGGCCCGCTCCACACTCAGCCGCGTGACCTGCGCGATGGGGCCGCGATAGTCGTAATCGACCGCATCCCAGCCGTCCTTCGGCTCGAGCGTCACCAGTTCGATATCGTCTTTGGGGCCGAACCAGTCGAGCGGGTTCAGGCTGGCGCCGGAACACCCTGTCAGAACCACCCCTAGTAGACATGCGCCGATGATGCGGAAAATCATGTGCGTCCCCCTGTGCTTGCCTTGGGTTAGCCGAATCCGCGCGCTTTGAAAACCCGGATCGTCATGTCGCGCCCAAGGGGCTGGACCTTTGTGGCATGCGCGCCTAGGTGGAGGGCAAAGGAGAGGCCGATGGCAACCGAAGCATTCGAAAACATCGTGGAAGATTTCGAGTTTCTCGACGACTGGGAAGACCGGTATGCCCATGTCATCGATCTGGGCCGCGCCATGGACCCGCTCGAAGACGCGCTGAAGGTGCCTGCGACCAAGGTCGAAGGCTGCGCGAGCCAGGTCTGGCTGATGCCCGAGATCGAAGGCGGCACATTCCGGTTCCGGGGCGATTCCGATGCGCTGATCGTGCGCGGGATCATCGCGGTGTTGTCGGCGCTCTACAACGGTGTCGCCGTTTCCGACGTGCCCAAGATCGACGCCAAGGCCGAGCTCGGCCGGCTTTCGCTGGAGGAGCATCTGTCGGCCCAACGCTCGAACGGGCTCAAGGCCATGATCCAGCGGATCAACAAACTGGCGGTCGAAGCCGCCTGACCCCTGCTCCCAAGCGGTGCGGGCTGGCGCCCGCGCAGGTTTTGCGCCGTCCCGCCTGCGGCGGGCCGTCGCGGTGGCAGGCGGCCGGGGCCGCCTCTGGAGGGCTAGCCCTCCAGACCTCCCAAAGTATTTTCGAAACAGAGAAGATCAGAGGCGCGACAGCGTGGTTGCGAGGTCGCCGTAGCCGGTGAACCGGCGCTCGTAGGCGAGGCCGAGGTCTTTCGCGGCCTGTCGGGCCTTTGCGTCGAGTGCGGCGTCGTCGGTCTGGGCGAGATAGACCAGCGTTTCGTAATTGCCGAAATAGGCGTCGCGTAGTTGGGGGTGACGGTCGAGGCCCAGAGGTTTGGTCACGAAGGCGTCGAACTGGCGGGCGAGGAAATCGGTCAGGTAGAACGCCGTCACCTCGCCGCGCGCCGCGAAGGCGGCGTTGCCTTCGAAGAAGCTGTAGCAATGCGGGCCTGCGATCATCCCGATCCCTTCGCGTGCGCAGAGGTCGGCCACGGCCCCGCCGGTTCCGCAGTCGGCATAGGCGACGAACAGGTGGTCGTAGGTGTTGCGATGGGCAGCTATGGCCGCTTCCAGTGCCGGGGCGATCCGGTCGGGCCGGTTGTGCAGGATCGCTGGCAGGCAGGTCAGGTCGACATGATCCATGCGGTTCAGGCGGAGGATGGCGAGAATTTCACGCGCCAGCGCGCCGCAGCCGATGATGAGCACGCGGCCCGCGCCGGTCGGGGGCAGGCCGGTTTCGGTCAGCGCCGCGTCGTCGGGGATCACCTGAATTTCACCGCCGTGCCATAGGCGAGGATTTCGCTCGCCGCCTGCGCGATGGTCGAGGTTTCGAGCCGTGCCGCGATGATCGCATCGGCACCGAGGCTGCGCGCCTCGGCGATCATCCTGTCCATTGCCTGCTCCCGCGCGCCGGCCAGAAGCGCCGCGTATTCCTTGACCTCGCCGCCGACGAGGTTGCGCAGGCCCGCCACGATGTCGGAGCCGATGTGTTTGGCGCGCACAGTGGAGCCGCGTACCATGCCAAGCGGTTCGACCTCGCGCCCCGGAAAGGTGTCGGTGGTCAGCACGATCATTTTTCGATCCTGTCGTAGTGGTCGTCGTCGGAATTGTTCAGCCGGTCCGAGATCACGCGCCAGACCACATAGCCGATCAGGGCCACGGGGATCACCGAAAGCCAGCCTGCCGGGAGCTGCGCCGAGGCGGCGATCATTGTGCCGAGCCAGACGGTGACTCCTGCGGCGGCGATCACGATGACGAGGATCAGGACGAAACGGTCGAGGGGCATGGCGATCTCCTTTGACGAGAAGATGGGGGTCGGGCCGGGATCACGCAAGTTTTCGCGCGAGGATGGCGAAGCGGCCGGGCAGAAGCGGGCAGGGACCGTAGCTTGCCAGAAGGTCGCAGGAAAACCCGGCATCGGCGACGAGGCGGGTGACCGCTCCGGGGTCGAAGATCTGTTGTTCGTGGGTTTCCTGGATCGTGCCTTGCGGCGTGGTCACGGTGATGTCGCGGATCAGTCGGGCGCCCTCGATCCGGGTCTTCGCCACGATGGTCCAGCCGTTTCCGTGCCGCTCGGTTTCGCCGCCTTCGACATCGGGGCCGATCAGGTCGAACAGGAGCAGACCGTGCGGGGGCAGCGCCTGTGCCGCCGCCTGTGTCGCACCCGCAAGCCCGGCAGGGGCATAGGCCAGCACTTCGCCAAGGGCCGTGATGGCGCTCGTCCCCCGCGGAACCAGCGGGCGCGCGGCATCGCCCAGCGTGACGGCGAGTTTGCGGGCGAGGGCGAGGCGCACGAAGGCCTCGGAGGCATCCAGACCCGCACCGGGGATGCCGTGATAGCGGGCGAAATCGAGCCAAGCTCCATCGCCGCAGCCCAGATCGAACAGGCGGGCGGGTCGCGGTCCGGCGTAGACCTGTTCGGTCAGCCAGTCGAAGGCCGGGCGAAAGGTGTCGGAAAAGGCCTCGGCATGGATCAGGGCGAGTGCGGGGCCATACATCGGATCAGTCGCGTTTGTTGGTGAGCCCGTTCCAGGCGACGGAGAACAACAGGACGAGGGGCAGAATGGCGTAGAACACCTGCTGCGTGAGGTGATCGGTGATGATCGCCTCGACCAGCACGTAAATCGCAAGGCCCGCTGTGGCGAGGGCCATGAGGGCCAGGAAAATGCGGCGTGGGGTCATGAAGGACACTCCTTGAAGACCCTGAACCTAAGCGTGCCCGCGCCGGGTTGCCAGACCCGGCGGCGGGGTTCGTGGCAGATCGTCGGCCAAACTCAGCCCGCGTTGGGCTGGTTGTGCTTGCGCGCCATCATCTGTTTCGCGGTTTCGACGGCCACCGCCGCGTCACGGCAGTAGGCATCGGCCCCGATCGCCTTGCCGAATTCCTCGTTCAGCGGCGCGCCTCCGACGAGGATGATGTAATCCTCGCGCACGCCCTTCGCGACCATCTCGTCGATGACGATTTTCATATAGGGCATGGTGGTGGTCAGCAGCGCGGACATGCCGAGGATGTCGGCCTTTTCGGCTTCGAGCGCGTTCAGGTATTTCTCGGCTTCGCAGTTGATACCCAGATCGACGACCTCGAACCCGGCGCCCTCCATCATCATCGAGACGAGGTTCTTGCCGATGTCGTGAATGTCGCCCTTCACCGTCCCGATCACCATGCGCCCGATGGTGGGCGCGCCGGTTTCGGCCAGAAGCGGCTTCAGGATCGCCATGCCAGCCTTCATCGCGTTGGCGGCAAGCAGCACTTCGGGGACGAACAGGATACCATCGCGGAAATCGTGTCCGACGATGGTCATGCCCGCGACAAGCGCCTTGGTCAGGACGTCATAGGGCGCCCACCCGCGGTCCAGCAGAATATGGGTCGCTTCGCTGATCTCTTCCGCGAGACCGTCATAGAGGTCGTCCATCATCTGAGCGACGAGTTCCTCGTCGTCGAGTTCGGACAGGATGATGTCGTCGTCTTCCTCGGCCATAGGCCTTTCCTTTCAGGCGGTTCGCGCAGATTTACCGCCTGAATGCGCCATTTTCGCCGTTCGGTGCAGACCATTTGCGACATCTGGAAATATCGAAGCGACCTTTGCAGGCGCGGATTAATGTTCTACTAATGTTCTCATCATGGAAGAAAGACCGCAGATTCAACCTGACCGGCGCCGGGGGCGGGCGGCCACGACCAACGCCTCGGGGCGCTACGAACGTCATGCGCGGGTCGCGGTCGACGATGGCTGGTGGCAGGAGCCGGAGCGGGCGATCCGCACGGATGTCAGGCTGGAAGCGCCGCGCTCGGCGATCACACGGAATTCCTCGCCCGATGTGCCCTTCGATCGCTCGGTGAACCCTTACCGGGGGTGCGAACATGGCTGTATCTACTGTTTCGCGCGGCCCAGTCATGCCTGGCTCGGCCTGTCGCCGGGGCTGGATTTCGAAACGCAGCTCGTGGCGCGGCCCGGCATCGCGGCGGTTCTGGCGCGGGAGTTGTCGCGCAAGTCCTACAAGCCCGCGACCATCGCCATCGGCACGAACACGGACCCCTATCAACCGATCGAGGGCAGGTTCCGGGCGATGCGCGAGGTGCTCGAGGTGCTGCGCGATTTCCGCCATCCGGTCGGGATCGTGACCAAGGGCACGCTGATCGAACGGGACATCGACATCCTGTCCGACATGGCCCGTGACGGGCTGGTGCATGTCGGCGTTTCGGTGACGACGCTGGACCCGAAGCTCGCCCGTCGGATGGAGCCGCGCGTGCCGGCGCCCGCCCGGCGTCTCGCCACGATCCGGGCCTTGTCCGAGGCCGGGGTGCCGGTGCGGGCGATGCTGGGGCCGGTCATTCCCGGCCTGTCGGACAGCGAAATGGAGCGGATCATGGAGGCCAGTGCCGATGCGGGGGCCACGGCGGCAAGCTGGATCATGCTGCGCCTGCCGCGCGAAGTGGCCGATCTGTTTCACGACTGGCTCGTCGAGCACTACCCGGACCGGGCGAACCGGGTGCTGGGGCACCTGCGCGACATGCACGACGGCAGACTCTACATCAGCGATTGGGGGCGGCGGATGCGGGGCGAGGGGCCGTATGCCGAAATGCTCGACATGCGGTTCCGGGTCGCGCTGAAACGGCTGGGGCTGAACAAGCACCTGCCGGACCTGCGCACCGACCTGTTTCGCGTGCCGCCGAAAACGGGCGATCAGCTCGACCTGTTCGCCTGAGGGTCAGCCCCGGCGCCGGCCGCGCCGTTCACGCGGGGCGGGGCCTTTGTCGTCGGTCCCGTCCGAGGCCGAGGAGAAGGCGCCCAAGGTCTCGGCAATCCGTTCGAGGGCCGGCGCAGCGCCCGGCGCGCGGGTTTCCAGCGCCTCGCGCATCGCGACAAGGTGCTCGGGCGTCGTGCCGCAGCAGCCGCCGATGATCCGGGCACCGCAGTCGCGGGCCATCACGGCATAGTCGGCCATGAGTTCGGGCGTGCCGTCATAGTGGATGTGGCCATGGACGTATTTCGGGATGCCCGCGTTGCCCTTGGCGATCACCGGACGCTCGGTTCCGGTCTGTTTGAAGCCGAGGATCGTGCGCAGCAGGTCCGACGCGCCCACGCCGCAGTTCGCACCGAAGCCGATGGGCGGGTTGGGCAGCGTTTCGACCAATTTGGCCATCGCGGCCGAGGTCACGCCCATCATGGTGCGCCCGGCGGTGTCGAAGCTCATCGTGCCGCACCACGGCATGTCGGCCAGCGCGGCCGCCCGTGCGGCGGCCTTGTATTCGTCGGGCGAGGAGATGGTCTCGACCCACAGGACGTCGACACCGCCCGCCTTCAGCGCCTCGGCCTGTTCGTGGAACATCTCGACCGCGGCATCGAAGGACAGCGGGCCCATCGGCTCCATGATCTCGCCCGTCGGTCCCATCGACCCGGCGACGATGACGGTGCGTCCGGCTTTGTCGGCCACTTCGCGCCCCAGTTCGGCGGCGATCCGGTTGAGTTCGCCCACACGATCCTGTGCGTTGTGGAGCTTCAGGCGCGACGCGGTGCCGCCGAAGCTGTTGGTCAGGAAGATGTCCGAGCCCGCATCGACCGGCCCCTGATAGAGCGCGCGCACGCGGTCCGGGTGGTCCACGTTCCACATCTCGGGCGCGTCGCCCGAGGTGAGACCCATGTTGAAAAGCGTCGTGCCGGTGGCACCGTCGGCGAGCAGCCAGTCGCGTTCGGAAAGGAGTGTTGAAAGCGCGTCCTGCGACATGATCCGGGCCTTTGTCCGTTTGGTTCGCCGTGATGTGCCACGAAATGCGGACCCATGCCAAGGGGGGCGCGGCGCGCTCAGGCGTCGCGCAGAATCTCCCGCGTGATGTCGAGGGCGCCGAGGGCGAGGGCCGTGCGCGTGGGGGCGGCGAGGTAGAGCGTCTCCCAATCCGGGGCGAAAGCGGACTTGAACTGGCGCAGGCCCGCAGCACCAGTGGCATGGTCGAGCAGGGCGCGCAGCCGGGTGAAAAGCGCAGGTTCGCCCGCGATGTCGCCGGTCGGCACGGCGGCGAGGGAAAAGCGCGGCACGCCCGCGACGGCAGCGCCCTTGATGGCATGGGTGACGAGCAGGTGCATCAATCCGTCCACCGCGTCTTCGCCCTGCCGCATCAGGTCGAGCGTATGTTCGCGCCGGTTCGCGTGGACCGTGACGAACCCCTGCATCCGCCCGGCCCCGTCCCGCGCGATGTAGATGGCGGCATTACGCATCGTGGCCGGGCTCCAGACCCCCATGGAAAACCCACGCTCGCCGCCCCGCGCAGCGGACCACAGGGCGGCGAGCGCGTCCATCTCGTCGAAGGGGATCGGGACCGGGTCGCCGGGGGCGATGGCCGATACCGTGATCCCGGCGGCTTCGGCCTTGCGCAGCTTGCGCCTCAGTTGGCGGCGCGTTGGCCCATCGGTCGTGAAACGGCCCGGATCGACCCAACCCTCGCGCGCGACGGGGAGGAGCGCCCAACCCTTCTTGCGGGCGAGAACGGCAAGCCTTGCGCCGCATTTGTAGATCACAGGACTGGTCAGCGTGGCGCGGGCGCGGTCGGTTAGGTCCGACACCACGTCGTCCGCGCGCCGATCCGGGGTCAGGGGATCACCCAGCATGATGAGCGACTGACCGGACCGCGCGACAAGAGCGGCAGGCCAAAGACGGGCGTTGGCGAGCAATTGGAAGCGACCGTGGCGAAGGAGTGCCGCCTCGGCGCGCGGCGCGGTCGCCAATGCGGCCTCGACCACGAGGGGAAGGTGGTCGGGATCGACAGGGGCAAGGGCAGCGCGGGCCGGTTCGGGGGCCGGGGCGCTGTCGGGACGACGCAGGAGGACAACGCCGCCGATCAGCGCGGGAACCGCGTAGTAGATCGCGCGATAGGCCAGAACCGCCGCCAGAAGCGGCTCGTCGGGCACGGTGGGCAGCAAGACGAGCAGCGCGACCTCGAACGGGCCGACCCCGCCGGGGGTGGTCAGGACCAGCCCGGCACCGAGCGCGAGCAGGTAGGCAGTGATGAGCGTGCCGGGGGCGACCTGCACCCCGTCTGGCAGCATGACCCACAGCACGCCCCCCGCCGCGAGCGTGTCGATGGCGGTGAAGCCAAAGACCAGCCCCATCGCCTTCAGCGGTGGCAGCGACCAGCGGGCGAGGCGACCGGGACGCCACAGGGACAGAAGCGCGAGGGCGAGGGCAGCGGCGAGCACGAGACCGGCCAACGGGCCGGAATGGGGCAGAGCCGCGCCGAACGTCAGCACGGTAAGGGCCGTGACCACCGCCCAGGCCGCGAAGAACGAGACGGTCACGATGGCCGAAATGCGTGTGGCATCGCCAAGGCCGAGGTCCGGCAACAGCCGCCAGCGAACGAAGGTGCCGGTGAGAGCGCCCATTCCGACGGTCTGACCGACCGCGATGGCCGTCATCCCGGTGATCGCGGCGCGTTTCGGCTCCGTATCGCGCCCGATCAGCCGATGGACGACCACGTCGTAGCGCCCGAGGGCCCAGAAGCTGACGGCGGTCAGCCCAAGCCCGAGCGCCCATTGCACCGGGCCGACCGTGGCGAGCGCCGAACGGATGTGCGCGATGTCGAGTTCCGCGATCCTGTGGCGCAGGACCAGTGCGAGCAGGGCGAAGACGCCAAGCGGCACGAGTTGGCGCGCCAGCACACGGCCCATGGCCAGCCGTGGTATATCCGTCGTCAGCGCGGCGGTCCGGTGTCCCGGTTCGCGGTCGTGTCCCCTCATGCCTCACCCCTCATGTTCGGAGGGGCGAGACTAGAACCCGACCCCATAAGGGGCGATTAACAGTTCAAATCGCGCGCAAATTGGGCAACCGGCCCGATTTCGTTCAAGCTGGTTAACGCGTCTGCGGGATCAGGGCCCCGCCCTGCGGGGCCTCCCGGTCGTCCAGAAACAGCATGAAGTCGCAGATGAACGGGCTGATGTGATCCGGCTGTTCGGCGTGGATCATGTGGCTCGCATAGGGAATGACCCCGAGATGCGCGTTGGGAATGGCGCGGTAAATCTCGATGGTCTCGTCCACCGATACGAGGTGGTCGTGTTCACCGCCAAGGATCAGCGCGGGGCACCGGATCTGCCGGATGCGCTCGCCCGGATAGTTCCCGTCGGCCACGTTGCGCCACATGCCCGAAAGCTGGGTGAAGAACCGGTCGAAGTTGCCGTCCGGGTTCATCGCCTCGTAGTCTTCGACGCTGCCGGGGAACCTGTGACGCCAGAGGGTCGGGGTGATACGACCCAAGAAGGTCTCGAACACGCGGTCGCTGGGGCGCCATGCGTTCGCGCCGAGGGTGATGATACCCGCAAGCTCGGTATGTGCGCGCGAGGCGAGCTCCAGCGCGACCGTGCCGCCGTCGCTGTGGCCGAACACCACCGGGCGGTCGAGGTCGAGGTGGTCGATCACCGCTTCGATGTCGTCGGCGAGGCGCGGATAGGACATGGTCGCGCGCCCGAGGGTCGAGCGACCGTGACCGCGTGTATCCACGAATACGCAGTGGAATTCGTCGAGCGCAGGAAAGATCGCCTCGAAATCGGCGAGGGACCCGCCCCCGCCATGAAGGAAGAGAAGCGGCCGGGCGTCGGGATCGCCCATCGTCTGGACGTGTAGCGCCGCCCCGCCGACATGTACTGTCTGGCCAGCCGTATGCATTGTTTCACTCCAATTCTCAGTTGGAGTTACAACGCGATCACCGGCCCGAGGTTTCCAAAAACCCGGTTTCGTCACGTCACATGATGCAAGAAAGGCACCCCGAAACGAGGTGCCTTTCCGCAAATTCTTCTTGGAATGTGAGGGACTTAAGACTCGCCCATCAACTGCGACTTGGCTTCGGCCAGCATCACGACCCGCTGCGCGCGCACTTCGTCGGCCGAGCTTTTGTCGCCCAGATCGCCCGCGACCTTGCGCACCACGTCCTCATGACCCGCTTCTTCGAAATCGGCCTTGATGACGGCGGCGATGTAGGCGTCGAGGTCCGCACCGGTCTTGCCCATCAGGCCCGCGGCCCAGATCGCGAGAAGCTTGTTCGCGCGGGCTTCCGCCTTGAACTTCATCTCTTCGTCGTGGGCGTACTTGTTTTCGAAAGCGTTTTCGCGGTCGTCGAAAGTGGTCATGTTCCCGTGGTCCCAGATATGGCCTGTTTCCTTTCATATGCCCGCTCGCCGCCCATCCCGCAACCCCTGTGCACAGAGCGCGCGCGCCGTGCGGGCGAGATCGGGATAGCGCCTTGCGCATCCTTGCGGGACAGGGGCCGATGCACTATAGCGCGACAAATGGCGGGCAGTTGGCCCGCTGCCGGAAAAGGCCCACACGCATGGCACGACGCAAGAAGCTCTACGAGGGCAAGGCGAAGATTCTCTACGAAGGCCCGGAACCCGGGACGCTCGTCCAGTATTTCAAGGACGATGCGACCGCCTTCAACGCGCAGAAGAAGGACGTGATCGAGGGCAAGGGTGTGCTGAACAACCGCCTGTCCGAGTTCTTCATGACCGGATTGACCGCGATCGGGGTGCCCAATCACTTCATCAAGCGGCTCAACATGCGCGAGCAACTGATCCGTCAGGTCGAAATCGTGCCGCTGGAAGTGATCGTGCGCAATTTTGCCGCAGGGTCGATGGCCAAGCGTCTGGGTCTGGAGGAGGGCACCGCGCTGCCGCGCCCCATCGTCGAGTTCTCCTACAAGGACGACGCGCTGGGCGATCCGTTGGTGCCGGAAGAATATATCATCGCCTTCGGCTGGGCGAGCCAGCAGGACCTGGATGACATCGTGGCGCTGGCGCTCAGGGTCAACGACTTCATGGCCGGTGTCATGCACGGTGTCGGGATCAAGCTGATCGACTTCAAGATCGAGATCGGGCGCGTCTGGGACGGCGATTTCATGCGGCTGATCGTGGCGGACGAGATCAGCCCGGATTCCTGCCGCCTGTGGGATATCGAAACCGGCCGCAAGCTGGACAAGGACGTGTTCCGTCAGGATCTGGGCAGCCTGTCCGACGCCTATACCGAGGTGGCCAAGCGTCTGGGCGTGCTGCCCACCAATGTGACGCACGCCACCAAGCCCACGCTTATCAACTGAAAGGGACACCTGCGATGAAAGTGCGCGTCGACGTGATGCTGAAGAACGGTGTTCTGGACCCGCAGGGCGAGGCTGTGCGTCACGCGCTGGGCAACCTTGGCTTCGAGGGCGTCGAAGGCGTGCGTCAGGGCAAGGTGATCGAACTGGACGTGGCCGAGGGCACGAGCGAGGACACGATCCGGGACATGTGCGAAAAGCTGCTCGCCAACACCGTGATCGAAAGCTATCAGGTTCATATGGGCTGAGGCCCGTTTCACCGATTTCCAGTCAGAGCCGAAGTTGCGCCTGATCCGAAAGGGTCAGGCCAAGTCCTTCGTGTAGATCGTGCTGTCTTGGGACGACTGGGCCGGGTCGCGTGCAAATCCGGCCTTCTCCAAAACCCGCGCCGAGGCCGGGTTGGCCGGGTCCACGCCGCCGATCAGCCGGACAGGGGCAGAGGCCCGTAGAGATTGCACAAGGCCCGTAACCACCTCCGACGCGGCACCCCGACCCCAGACCGATTTCGCGAAGAGGTAGCCGAGGTGGACGGTCGGCAAGGCCGCGTCCGGGTCTTGGGCGAGAATGACTAAACCGACCAATTCCCCGTCCCGCGCGGTGGTGACCGTCAGGACATCGCTTTCGGCCTCCCGCGCGTCGATCCAATCCGCGACACGATCGCCGGGGCCGAGCGTAAGGGACGGCGGCAGGTGGGCGAGCACCTCGGGTGTCAGGATGCGCGCGAGAGCGTCCTCGAGGTCGGCGCGCGCGGCGGGGTCCGAAAGCACGCTGCGCCACGGGCGGATGATGTAGCGGTCGGTCGAAAAGGATGTGATCTGCACGGCGCGGCCCCTTTCAGGATTTGCCAGCGATCATAGGGTCTTACGCCCCGGTCTCAAAGCGGAATGGTCAGGCGGGCAGCGGTGCCTGTGCGGTCGAGCAAAGGCTCCCATGCGCCGCCCAGTTGTGCGACCGAGGCTTCGATCACCGCCAGCCCGATGCCCGATGTGTGTGAGATCGGGCCCATCCCGACGCCGTCATCCGACAGGTCGATCACCAGCGAGCCGCCCTTGCGTTTGCCGGAGAACCGGACAAGCCCCATGCGGCCTTCGGGAAAGGCGTGCTTGATCGAGTTCGAGGCAAATTCGTTCAGGATCACACCGATGGCCGACGCCTGTTCGGGATCGACGCGCACGCGGTCGAAAGCCACCTGCACCTCGATTTCCGGCGGGCTCGTGCCGTTCAGGATCGCGCCGACCTTGCCTGCGAAATCGGCAAGATCGACGTCGTGCGTGGCCGACGAGCGATAGAGCTGTTCGTGAAGGGCCGCGACCATCTCGACCCGCGCCTGCACCTGTTTCAGCGCCTCGCGGACCGCTGGTTCCTCGGCCTTGCGGGCCTGAATACGGGTCAGCGCCGAGATCGACTGGAGCGAGTTCTTCACCCTGTGATCGATTTCCTTGCGCAGCGTCTCGGCATTGGCGAGCGCCTGCTTCAATTCCATCTGGGCGACCACCTGATCGGCCAGCACGATCAGGGTTTCGCGTTGGATATCCGTGAGTTCGCGGGGTTTGACGTCGATGGCGCAGAGCGCACCCATGACCTGACCGTCCGACAGGCGCAGGGGGGCGCCGGCGTAGAACCTGATGCCGTCCGACTGGGCCACCAGCGGATTGCGGGCGGTCCTCGGGTCTTGCGTCAGGTCGCGGATTTCCAGCAGGTCGTCCTCGAGCACCACATAGGCGCAGACCGAGCTTTCCAGCGCGGTCTCGGGCTCGTCGAACCCCTTGGCGGACTTGAACCACTGTCGGTCCCGGTCCACCAGCGACACGAGCGAGGTGGGGACGTCCAACGCACGGCAGATGAAGGCGGTCACGCTGTCGAACCCCGCCTCGGCAGGGGTGTCGAGCAGGCCGAGCGCGCCGAGCGCGGCCAGCCGTTCCTCGTTATGCGCCGGGGTCGGCGGCAGCGGGGGCCTGTCGGTCATGGTGGGAGTGATCGTCCAGATACTGATTTCGGATACACGTTATGTGCGGTGGTCGTGCCATGCAATTGCGAAATGAGACTCAGGCACCGTTTCGCCTGTGCTTGACCCTCGGGGGGCCTGCGACTATGAGCGAAACCAACCGCGCCAGAGGGATTTTCCACCATGAAAGCCGCCGTTCTCGTCTTCCCCGGATCCAACTGCGACCGCGACATGGCGGTGGCCTTCGAACGGGCCGGGGCCAAGGTGACGATGGTCTGGCACAAGGATACCGCGTTGCCCGGGGACGTCGATATCGTGGGCGTTCCGGGGGGTTTTTCCTTCGGTGACTACCTGCGTTGCGGCGCCATCGCGGCCCGCTCGCCCATCACGGCTTCGCTCAAGGCCCACGCCGAACGGGGCGGCTATGTTCTGGGTGTCTGCAACGGCTTTCAGGTGCTGACCGAAACCGGCCTTCTGCCCGGTGCCCTGATGCGCAACGCGAACCTCAAGTTCGTGTGCCGGGCGCTCGACCTGCGTGTCGAGACTTCGCAGTCGGATTTCACCAGCGGCTACAATGCGGGTGACATGATCTCGATCCCGGTCGCCCATCACGATGGCAATTATACCGTCGATGACGAGACGCTGGCGAAACTGCGCGCCGAAGATCGGATCGCTTTCACCTACGACCAAAACCCGAACGGGTCCACCGCCGACATCGCGGGCGTTCTGTCGGAAAACCGCCGCGTGCTCGGCATGATGCCGCACCCGGAACGGGCCGTGGACGCGCAGCATGGCGGCACCGACGGGGTGGCAATGTTCCGCTCGCTCACCGCCTCGCTCGAAACCGCCTGACTTGAGCGCACGCCGCGCGGGGCGTAAAACCGATCCATGACGAACGACGACACCAACGGCGAGGGGCACCGCCCCCCGCGTTCTCCGGCATTCGGCCTTGTGGGCCGCGTGGTGCTGGTGCTGTTCGTCGCCGCGGCCATCGCAGTCGTGTGGATTTCGAACCAGTGGCTCACCCAACGCTACACCGAAAGCACCCGGTCACGGGCCGAGCTTCGCATGGCGCTCTACACCGGGAACCTGATTTCCGAGTTGCAGAGAAATTCGGTCGTGCCGCTCTTGCTGTCGCGCGACCCGGCGTTCATTTCCGCCCTGAATTCAGAGGATTACGTCAATTCCTCGCAGCGCCTGATCTCGTTTCGGGACGAGATCGGGGCGCAATCGCTTCTGCTTCTCGACCAGACGGGGCGTGCCGTGGCCTCGACCGACCGAGAAAGGTTGGGGTCGAACCACCGCGCGCAGCCCTATTTCGTGAACGCGCTCCGGTCGTCCGACACCGTCTTCACCGTCTCGCAGACCGAGGCGGGGGGCTATGATTTCACCTATGCGCGCAAGATCCTGAACGGGGGCGAGTTGATCGGCGTCATCGTCGTCGTCGTGGATCTCGCCAAGTTCGAGCAAAGCTGGGCGCGGATTTCCGATGCGGTCTATGTGACCGACAGCGAGGGCCGGGTGATCCTGACGACGGAGCCGCGCTGGCGCGGGCTGCCGGAAGGCGATGCGATGAACACGCTGCCCCCCGCGACCGCGATCGAACGGGCGTTGGAGCGCACGGCGCAATGGGCGGCTCTGCCGTCCGAGGCGTTCTTCGCCGGCGACGACGTGATCCGCCAGACCAGCCGGGTGCCGTTCCAGGGCTGGCAGATGACCAGCTTCACCACCTATGCCTCGGTCCGCGAGCGGGTGAACGGCGTTCTGGCGCTGGAAATCATGGGCTTCGCGATCCTGCTGACGGTCGGTTTTTACGTCGTCAGTCGCCGCGCCACGACGGCGAGCCGGTTTTTCCAGCGCGAAAGCGCGCAGTTGCGCGAGCTGAACGACGCCCTGAGCCGCGAAGTGGCCGAGCGGCAGAAGGCCGAGAAGAACCTACAGGTCGCCGAGCAGACGCTGGCGCAATCCTCGAAACTGGCCGCTCTGGGCGAGATGTCGGCGGCGGTCAGCCATGAACTCAACCAGCCGCTCGCCGCGATGAAGACCTACCTCGCGGGGGCCAAGCTGCTTTTGCAACGCAAGCGGCCCGAAGAGGCGCTTTCGTCGTTCCAGCGCATCGACGACCTGATCGAACGGATGGGGCTGATTACGAAACAGCTCAAATCCTATGCCCGCAAGGGCGGCGACGCGTTTCAGCCGATGGATGTGCGCCAGTCGGTGTCGATGGCGCTGTCGATGATGGAACCGCAGCTCAAACGCCGTCAGGTGCGCATCACGCGCAACGTGCCGCGCGAGCCGGTGATGATCATGGGCGACAACGTGCGGCTGGAGCAGGTTCTCATCAATCTGCTGCGCAACGCCATCGACGCAACCAAGTCGGTGGACGATCCGCAAGTGGACATTCTGCTCACCGGCGGGGAACAAGTCGTGATCTCCGTGCGTGATAACGGGCCGGGTGTCGAAGACCTCGATCAACTGTTCGAGCCTTTCTACACCACCAAGGCACCGGGGGACGGCGTGGGCCTTGGCCTCGCCATCTCGTCGGGGATCGTTGGCGACTTCGGCGGGCGCCTGACCGCGCGCAACGGAACCGCCGGGGGGGCTGTATTCGAGGTGGAACTTCCTATCTACAAGGAAGCGACCAAAAACAAATCATCGGGCGTCGAAGCCGCAGAATAGCGACACGCGCACGACCGGACGGGATAGGTCCGGTACTGAATTGGCCCGAAAGGGGGGCCGGAGGGTACATCAAGAATGGCACAGGCAATGAAAATCGCGATCGTCGATGACGAACAGGATATGCGCCAGTCAATCAGCCAATGGCTCGCACTGTCCGGGTTCGACACCGAAACCTTTCCCTCCGCCGAAGAGGCGCTGAAGAACGTCGGCACCGACTACCCGGGTGTGGTCATTTCCGACATCCGGATGCCCGGCATGGACGGAATGCAATTCCTGAAGAAACTGATGAGCGTCGACTCGGCGCTTCCCGTCATCATGATAACGGGGCACGGTGACGTGCCGATGGCGGTCGAAGCGATGCGGGTGGGTGCCTACGATTTCCTCGAAAAGCCGTTCAACCCGGACCGGATGACGGAACTCGCCAAAAAGGCCACGCAGTCGCGCCGGGTGACGCTCGACAGCCGCATCCTGCGCCGCGAACTGGGCGACGGCACCACGATCATGAAGAAACTCGTGGGCGCCTCGCCGCTGATGGAGCGGCTGCGTGAGGACATTCTCGACCTCGGCCAATCCGACGGGCACGTCCTGATCGACGGCGAAACCGGCACCGGCAAGACGCTGGTGGCCCACGCGCTGCATGCGGTCGGGGCCAAGGCCGGGCGCAAGTTCGTGGTGATCCGCTGTGCGGGGCAGGACGAAGACGACCTCAGCCGCCGCATCTTCGGCCCGATGGAAGAGGGCGGGCGCCTGCCCGCCGTCGAAGAGGCACGCGGCGGGACGCTGGTGCTCGAGGACATCGAGGCGCTGCCGGACGGGTTGCAGGCCAAGCTTCTGGGCTGGATCAACGATCAGGGCACCCCGCCCGAGACCCGCGTGATCGCGGTGTCGAACCTTCAGGAAGCCGGCAAGACCTGCGAGGACGCGCTGCGCCCTGACCTGTTCTATCGCCTCGCGACCATGACGATCACGCTGCCGCCGCTGCGCCAGCGCGGCGAGGACATCCTGATGCTGTTCACGCGCTTCGCCGACCAGTTCGCCGAGGAATACGGCTGCGCCGCGCCCAGCGTCACCGCACAGGAGGCCGCGCAACTGTTGCAGGCCCCGTGGCCGGGCAACATCCGTCAACTCATCAACATCGCCGAACGCGCCGTGCTGCAAAGCCGTCGCGGCACGGGCACCATCGCCTCGCTTCTGATGAACGACCATGACGACGTGCAGCCGGTGGTGACGACGGAGGGCAAGCCGCTCAAGGAATACGTCGAAGCCTTCGAGCGGATGCTCATCGACAACACGATGCGCCGCCACAAGGGCTCGATCGTGGGGGTCATGGAAGAGCTGTCGCTGCCGCGCCGGACGCTGAACGAGAAGATGGCGAAATACGGGTTGCAGCGGGCGGATTATCTTTGATGTCCAATGACGCTTAGGCGTCATCCGACCAAGCGGGGGGCCAGCCCCCCGCACCCCCCGGGATACTCCGGACCGGAAAGAGGGGCGCGGGCCGTGGGGTTCGCGCCTTTTCGCGTGTCAGCGGGTGCGGGCGCGGCCGCCCCGGCGTTTGGCGATCATGGGCGCGCGGTTGGGCAGCGTTTCCATGATCTCGCGGCGTTCCATGTCGGTGAGGCGCGACCACGTGGCGATCTCGTTGATCGTCCGGTAGCAGCCGATGCAGATGCGCATTTCGGGATGGATCTGGCAGACCTTGTTGCAGGGCGACAGTGGCTCGTCGCGGATCCAGACGTCGTCGGTCACAGGTGCCTCATGCGGTCGAGCGCGCCTTGCAGGATGTAGCCTGCGGCCACATGGTCGATCACGCCGGAGCGTTTGGCGCGTGAGGTGTCGGCTTCGAGGAGGGCGCGTTCGGCGGCCACGGTCGAGAGGCGTTCGTCCCAGAAGGTGATCGGGCGGTCGGTCAGGCGCGACAGGTTGCGCGCGAAGGCGCGGGTTTTCTGGCAACGCGGGCCTTCGGTGCCGTCCATGTTGCGTGGCAGGCCGAGGACGAGGCCGGAGATCGCGCGTTCGTCGAGGATCGCCATGAGCGCCTCGGCGTCCTGCGTGAATTTCTTGCCGCGCCGAATGGTGTCGAGCGGCGTCGCCACCTGGCGCATCCCGTCGGACACCGCCACGCCGATGGTCTTGTCTCCGTAGTCGAGGCCCGCGAGCGCCGTCATCGCGGGCAGGGCGGCGGCGAAGTCGGCGATGTCGTCGAAGATCACTCGGCCACCCCCGCGTCACGGGCCGCCGCGCGCACGATGTCGAGTTCGCCGGGCTGACCTTCGAACCGCGCCTGCGCCTCGGCCCAGATCGCCTGCGCCTGTTCCATGTCGCCCAGCACGCCGAGCGCCCGGATGAGGCGGGCCCAGTCCGAGGCGGGGCCGCCCTCGGTCGCCAGACGGTCGGACAGGCCCGCGACCATGCCCCGGATCATGTCCTGCCGCTCTTCCTCGGTCATTTCGGCGGCGTTTTCGATGTCCTGCGCCGAGGGGCCGCGGGGGGCCGCCTCGCTTTCGGGCAGGGTGTAGTTGACGCCCGCGGCCGAGGCGAGAAGTTCGATGCGCTCGCGGATCGGGCCGACCCACGGATCTTCCGGCGCCGAGCTTTCGAGCAGGGCGCGCCACATGCGGAAGGCGAGGTCGGGGCGGTCGTTCTGGGCGAACATCAGGCCCGAATAGTAGCGCGCGACCTTGTTGCCCGGTTCGATCTGGAGTGCGCGCGAGAGGGCGGTTTCCGCCTCGGGCGAGACATAGCCACCGGCGGCGAGGATCAGAAGCTCGGCGAGGTCGGAATAGTCGTTCGCCGTCGCCTCATCCCCCTTGGCCTGAATGAGAGACCATTGCGCGTTGTGGGCGGCGCGGTAGTTGCCGAGCTGCGCCTCGTGCTGGGCCAGCAGGGCGAGGCCCTGAACATCGCCGGGGCGGCGCGCGACGGCGGTGCGCAACTGGGCGACGAGTTCGACGTAATCCTGCGGCACGTCGGCGGCGGGGCCCTCCCACGCGGGCATCTCGGCCTCGGCGGCTTTCTGGTCCGGGCGGTTTTCGCGTGCTTCGGCGGCGAGGCTCTTTCGCAGGTCCAGCGGCAGGTCCGGGTAACCGGGCGCGCCCAGATCGGAATAGAGATACCAGCCGCCCCCGACCAGCAGCACCGCGATCCCGGCGACGGCGGCGATGCTGGCGGAGCGGGGCGCGCGGCCCGCGCCGCTTTGCGCCTGCGCGGCCTTGTCGGCTTCCAGCAGACGGCGCGAGATCTCGATCTTCGTGCGCTCTGCATCCGCTTCGGACACGACACCGCGCGCCACGTCGCGGTCGAGTTCCTTGAGCTGGTCGCGGTAGACCGCCATGTCGAATTCCGCGCTGGCGCGGGCCGTCGTGCGGGCGGGCGCGAACAGCGCGTAGCCCAGAATGAGCACGATGAAGATCGCGGCGAGCGCCGCCAGCATCCAGAACCCCATGGTCCCTCCCGAAAAGTTCCCCCTCATCTACCCATTTGCCGTGTCCTGCAAAACCCCCTGCGACATCGCGTGTCGGAAACCGACGACAAGTTGATGTCGCATTTGGTGCAGGTGGTGCCGTTCGCCGCATTGGCGCGGATCGTCGGGTTGATATGAACGGGGCGAACCACGACGTCGGGGATTCGCATGAAACGATATTCGGCCTTTGCCATCGCGCGTGAGGCGCTGCGCTACCACACCGGGTGGGAGCGTGCCTGGGGCAATCCCGAACCCAAGAAACGCTACGATGTCGTCATCGTGGGGGCCGGGGGCCACGGGCTCGCCACCGCGTTCTATTTGGGCAAGAACTTCGGCATCACCAATGTGGCTGTGATCGAAAAGGGCTGGCTCGGCGGCGGGAACACGGGCCGCAACACGACGATCATCCGGTCGAACTATCTGCAAGACCCCTCGGCGGCGATCTATGAAAAGTCGCGCTCGCTTTACGAGACGATGAGCCAGGACGTGAACATGAACGTCATGTTCTCGCCGCGCGGCGTCATCATGCTGGCCCAGACCCATCACGAGGTGCGCGGGTACGAGCGCACGGCTCACGCGAACGCGCTTCAGGGGGTCGATACGACGTTCATCGGGCCGGAGAAGGTCAAGGAGCTTGTGCCGATCATCAACATCGACGGCCCGCGCTATCCGGTGCTGGGCGGGCTGTGGCAGCCGCGCGGCGGAACCGCGCGTCACGATGCGGTGGCTTGGGGCTATGCGCGGGCCTGCGCGGGCATGGGGATGGACATCATTCAGAACTGCGCCGTTCAGGGGGTCGAGACCGAGGGCGGTCAGGTCAAGGCGGTGAACACCACCAAGGGCCGGATCGAATGCGGCAAGCTGGCGCTGGTCGTCGCGGGGCATTCCTCGGATCTGGCCGAAATGGCCGGGTTCCGCCTGCCGATCGAGTCGGTCGCGCTTCAGGCGCTGGTGTCGGAGCCGATCAAGCCCTGCATGGACGTGGTCGTCATGGCCAACACGGTGCACGGCTACATGAGCCAGTCCGACAAGGGCGAGATGGTGATCGGCGGCGGCACCGACGGGTTCAACAACTACACCCAGCGCGGCAGCTTCCACCACATCGAAGAGACCGTGCGCGCGCTGGTCGAAACCTTCCCGATGATCTCGCGGCTCAAGATGCTGCGCCAGTGGGGCGGGATCGTGGACATGACCGGGGACCGTTCGCCCATCATCTCGAAAACTCCGGTGGGCAACATCTTCGTCAACTGCGGCTGGGGCACGGGCGGGTTCAAGGCGATCCCCGGCTCGGGCTGGGCGATGGCCGAGCTTGTGGCCAAGGGCGAGCCGGGGCCGCTCGCGGCCGAGTTCGGCGTGGATCGCTTCCGCGAGGGGCGCTTCATCGACGAGTCCGTCGCCGCCGGGGTGGCGCACTGATGCGGACGGTTGGAAACATGCATCCCAAAGTCAAAAAAACCGTGCCGGTCGCGTGCGTTACGCGAGTGATGCCTCACTTGGCGGGGGCTTGGAACCTCGCTGCCGGACGGCGCGTTGGCTGTGCAACTGAGAATTGCACAGGAGATCGAAAATGGCAGACCGGAGCGACACGCCCCCTGACCACACCGTCGTGCAATCCGGCGGTGGAAATACCGGACTGGCCTTCGTCGTCGGCATCCTTGTCGTCGTCGTCGCCGTCATCGCATGGTTCGTCTTCGCGGGCGACCCGTCCGGTGCGGGCGATCAGGTCAACGTCACCATCGAAGGCGCAGGGGACAACGGCGCAATCGAAGGTGCGGAAAACCGGATCGGCAGTGCCACCAGCGACTTTGGTGAAAGCGCCGAACCCGCAGCCGAATAACACGACCATCACAACCAGACTGACCGGCCTGCCGCCTTTTGGCGTGCGGGCCGGTCGCATGCGTGGCACCTCTGCCACCCTGACCGGAGGTGCGACATGCTGATCCTCACCTGTCCTTATTGCGGCGTGGAGGCCGACGAAACCGAACTGGCACCGGGGGGCGAGGCGCATCTGAAGCGTGCCACCGTGGGCGACAGCGACGAGGCTTTCGAGGTCTATCTGTTCGACCGGGCGAACCCCAAGGGCGTGCATTTCGAGCGTTGGCGTCATGCCTATGGCTGCGGGAAATGGTTCCTCGCGGCCCGCCACACTGTGACGCTGGAGGTCTACGGGACCTACAAGGCCCAGACGCCGGAACCGACGAAAGAGATCGTCGCCGCCATCAAGAAACGCCTGCCGGAGTGGGAGGGTCGGGGATGAGCCATCGTCTCGACGGAAAGGGGCGGCTGATCGACCGTTCCAAAAAGCTGCGCTTCACCTTCAACGGCAAGTCCATGACGGGCTATGCGGGCGACACGCTCGCCTCGGCGCTGCTCGGATCGGGCCAGTCCGTGATGGGCCGAAGCTTCAAATATCACCGTCCGCGCGGTGTTGTGGCGTCGGGCGTGGAAGAGCCGAATGCGCTCATGAACCTTGGCGAAGGCGGGCGGTTCGAGCCGAACCAGCGCGCCACGACGACACCGCTTTTCGACGGTCTGACCGCAACCAGCCAGAACCACTGGCCGTCGCTGGAGTTCGACATCGGCGCGGTGAACGATCTGGCCGCGCGGTTCCTGCCGGCGGGGTTCTACTACAAGACCTTCATGTTCCCGCGTTTCGCGTGGAAGCACCTGTTCGAGCCGTTCATCCGTCAGTCGGCGGGTCTGGGTCAGGTGCCGAAGGAACCCGATGCGGACCGCTATGAGCATGTCTATCACCACACCGACGTGCTGGTGATCGGCGGCGGTGTGGCGGGTCTCGCGGCCGCGCGGGCCGCTGCGGCGGGCGGCGCCAAGGTCATGCTGCTGGAGCAGACCGCCCATTGGGGCGGGCGTGCCCCGGTCGATGGCGGGCAGATCGACGGTCTCGACCCGGAAACGTGGGTGAACAACGCGGTCCAAGAGCTTGAGACCGCTGAAAATGTGACGCTGCGCCTCGGCACGATGGGTGCGGGCGTCTATGACCACGGCTATGTGCTGGGGTATGAGCGTGTGGCCGACACGACGCCGGGCGACGACCGCCCGCGACACCGCTTGTGGCGTATCCGCGCCAAGCAGATCGTGACCGCGACCGGCGCGATCGAACGCCCGCTGTCTTTCCCCGGCAACGACGTGCCGGGCGTGATGCTGGCCTCTGCCGTGCGCGACTACGTGGTGAACTGGGGCGTCGCGCCGGGGCGGCGCACGGTGATCGTGACGAACAACGACGACGCTTACCTGACCGCGCTCGCCCTGAAAGAGGCGAAGCTGGAGGTGCCCGCGATCATCGACGTGCGCGCGACCCTCGTGGGGCCGCTCGCGGACCGGGCGCGCAAGGCCGGGATCAAGCTGATGCATGGCAAGGCCGTGGTCGGGGTGAAGGGCAAGAAACAGGTCACCGGCGTCATGGTCGCCGACCTCGACGGCAAGTCGACGCCGGACGCCATCGAATGCGATGCGGTCGCCATGTCGGGCGGCTGGTCGCCTGTGGTGCACCTGTGGTCGCACTGCGGCGGCAAGCTGACCTGGGACGACGCCGAGGCGATGTTCAAACCCGATCCCGCGCGCCCGCCGCTGGGCGCGGACGGGCAGGGGTTCGTTCGGACCGCCGGGAACGCCTCGGGCGCCATGGGACTGGCCGAGGCACTGGCCGACGGGCATGAAGCGGGGCGTCAGGCGGCCAAGGCCGCAGGTGGCACGCTGACGCGCAAAGCCGCCCCGAAAGCGCCAGAGACCGAGCGTCAGCCGCTCAAACAGGTCTGGATCATGCCGACGGCGGCAGGCCCGGACAAGCGGATGAAGATGTGGCTCGACTACCAGAACGACGTGAAAGTGTCGGACGTGCAGCTTGCCGCACGCGAAGGCTATGCGAGCGTCGAGCACACCAAACGCTACACCACGCTCGGCATGGCGACGGATCAGGGGAAACTGAGCAACATCAACGGTCTGGCGGTGTTGTCCGATGCGCTGGGTCAGGCGATCCCGCAGACCGGAACGACGACGTTCCGCCCGCCCTATACGCCGATCAGCATGGGGGCCATTGCGGGCGAGGCACGGGGCGAGCTCTTTCAGCCGATCCGCCGCACGCCGATGCATTCGGCCCATGACGCCGCCGGCGCGGTGTGGGAGCCTGTGGGGCATTGGCGCCGCCCCTTCTGTTTCGCGCGCACGGGCGAGACCGACATGGAGGCGGTGAACCGTGAGATCGTGAACACCCGCGAAAACGTCGGGATGCTCGACGCCTCGACGCTTGGCAAGATCCTCGTGACCGGACCCGATGCGGGCAAGTTCCTCGACATGCTCTACACGAACGTGATGTCGAGCTTGCCCGTGGGCAAATGCCGCTACGGCCTGATGTGCACCGAAAACGGCTTCGTCACCGACGACGGCGTGGTCGCGCGGATCGACGAGCAGACGTGGCTCTGCCACACCACCACGGGCGGCGCGGATCGGATCCACGGCCACATGGAAGACTGGCTTCAGTGCGAATGGTGGGATTGGAAGGTCTATACCGCCAACCTGACCGAGCAATACGCGCAGGTCGCCGTCGCGGGCCCCAAGGCGCGCAAGGTGCTTGAGGCTCTGGGCGGCATGGACGTCTCGAAAGAGGCGATGCCGTTCATGACTTGGGCCGACGGAACGCTCGCGGGCATCCCGGCGCGCGTCTACCGGATCAGCTTCACCGGCGAACTCAGCTACGAAATCGCGGTCCCTGCGAACCGGGGGGCCGAACTTTGGGCGAAGGTGGCCGAGGCGGGGGCCGCGCATGGCATCCAGCCCTACGGCACGGAAGCCATGCACATCATGCGGGCCGAGAAGGGGTTCGTGATGATCGGGGACGAAACCGACGGGACCGTGATTCCGCAGGACCTGAACATGGGCTGGATCATCTCGAAGAAGAAGACCGACTATCTCGGCAAGCGCGCACAGGAGCGGTCGTATATGGCAAGCCCGGATCGCTGGCGACTCGTGGGGCTCGAAACGCTCGACGGGTCGGTCATTCCCGATGGGGCCTATGCGGTGGGCGAGGGCGTGAACGCCAACGGTCAGCGCAACATGATCGGGCGTGTCACCTCGACCTACTACTCCCCCACGATCCGCAAGGGGATCGCGATGGGACTGATCCAGCACGGGCCGGACCGGATGGGCGAGGTCGTGGATTTCGCCACGCTCGACGGCACCGGCACGGTCATCAAGGCGAAGATCGTCGAGACCTGTTTTTACGACAAGGAAGGAGCCAAGGCCGATGTCTGATGCGGTTTCCGTTCTGAATGGCGCGGCCTTCGACGGCTTCGCGCAGGTCTCCGACACCGGCCCGCGCGGAATGATTACCCTGCGTGGCGCGCCGGAGGTGCTGGCGAAAATGGCAAAGGCGCTTGGGCTTGCGGTGCCGGACACGCTGGGCCTGACGAGCAAGGGCGACCTGTCGCTTGCGTGGATGTCGCCGGACGAGGCGATGGTGCTGTGCGACTATGCCGACGCGCCGGGGCTGGCGGAGAAGGTGCAGGGGGCCGTCAAAGGCGATCACGCGCTGGTCGCCGTAGTCTCCGACGCCCGCGCGGTGTTCCGGGTGAAGGGGGACAAGGCCGATCAGGTGCTGCGCAAGCTCACCCCCGCGCCGCTCGACGGCTTCGCGCCGGGACAGGTCCGGCGCACGCGGCTCGCCCAAGTCGCCGGGGCGTTCTGGATGACGGATGCAGAGACGTTCGAAATCATGTGCTTCCGCAGTCAGGCGCAATACGTGTTCGACCTTTTGTCGAACGCGGCGCGGCCCGGATCGGAACTCGACCTGTAAGCCCATAGGCGGCCAGTACGTTGCGACCGAAAGCGGGGCCGGAATGCCCCGCTTTTTGTTTTCCAAGTCGCGGCCCGATAGCCGTGACGCCAGCCCAAAAGCGACAACGCGCCCGCGCGCGGACGGGTTCCGTGCACATCCCGTGTGCCGCTCATTATTCGCCGCAAACCCGGAAACCCGGCCTGCGCCCCTTGACCTCGGGCGCGACCAAGGCCCATCTAAGCGGCAACTGACACCAGAAGAACAGGGGGATATCCCAATGGCTTTCGAACTTCCCGACCTTCCCTACGCCCACGACGCGCTCGCCGATCTCGGCATGTCGAAGGAGACGATGGAGTATCACCACGACATCCACCACAAGGCCTATGTCGACAACGGCAACAAGGCGATTGCCGGCACCGAGTGGGAAGGCAAGTCGGTCGAAGAGATCATCAAGGGCACCTATGACCCGAAAGCGGTCGCCCAATCCGGTATCTTCAACAACGCCTCGCAGTACTGGAACCACAACCAGTTCTGGGAAATGATGGGTCCGGGCGAAAAGAAGATGCCGGGCGAGCTGGAAAAGGCGCTCACGGAAGCCTTCGGCTCGGTCGACAAGTTCAAGGAAGACTTCTCGGCCGCGGGCGCCGGTCAGTTCGGCTCCGGCTGGGCCTGGCTCGTGAAGGATACCGACGGGTCGCTCAAGGTGACCAAGACCGAGAACGGCGTGAACCCGCTGTGTTTCGGTCAGACCGCGCTTCTGGGCTGCGATGTGTGGGAGCATTCCTACTACATCGACTTCCGCAACAAGCGCCCGGCCTATCTGACGAACTTCCTCGACAACCTCGTGAACTGGGAAAACGTCGCCTCGCGCATGTGAGCCCACGCCCGAATGTTGTGATATCGTGGCCGCCCCAAGGGGCGGCCGCTTTGTTTTCATCGCCACATCTGCGGGGCAGATGAAGCGATGCGGTGGGGGCTCAGGCTCACCAAAGCAAGCCCCGGAGCCGCCATCCCCCGATCCCGCGCCTGACAGCCGCCGGCCCGCCCGCCAAGGACAATAGCCGTATCCCCACCTGCGGCGGGGCCCCTCGGCGATTCTCCTTGGCGTTCGGTCCGCCGCCCGTCCTGCGGGTCTCAGGCGACGGCGGCTCCGAAGCAAGCTTCGGTCGGAGGGGGTGTTCCGGTGGGTTGGTCCTTGGGCGCACAGGGGGCAGGGCACGGCGGCAGCGGTTTCGAGTGTCGCGGTCTTTTGGCCTTGGACGTCCTTTTTCGGCGTGTCCGCCGCCGCAAAGGAACAGCCGGCGGCCTGCGGGCGTTTTTTAGGGAAACGGCAAACAGGAGGACGATATGGCCGAGCGCAAACGCTCCAAAGACGGGCACAGCGAAACCGAAGAGATCCTTGGCGGAAAGCCCGAGAAGCTGGATGAGACGGCGCAGGAGGGCGCGTCGGGCGGAAACCTTCAGCGCAAGGTCGGCACCCGTGACGAAGAAAAGCGGGTCGACGAGACCTCGGCGGGCAACACCCGGCCGCTTGCGCAGGATCAGAACGGGTCGGGCGACAAGGAAAAGGTCTGACCTGAGTGCGGAGGGCCCTGCGAGCGCGGGGCCTTTCGTCAGTCCGGGTGGATGTCTCGTGGCGTGCACCCGGCATCGAGGATCACGGCGATCCAGTTCACATCCGCTTTCAGACCGAGTTCGGCCAGCCACGCCGACTGCGCCCGATAGGCGCCCTCTTCCTGCGCGGCCGGGCAGTAGAAATGGCGCGGGGCCTGACGATGGTGGACGAGTTCGTGCAGGAGCACGGACAGGTCTTCGGGATCGTCGGCGGCCCAGGGGTGGACGAGATAGATCGTTCCGGACTGCGCATCGTAAAGCCCGCGCGTGGCGCCGTGGCCGCGACCCGGCAGACCCGCGATCAGGGCCGCTTGTTGCGCGGACACGACCCTGATTTCCGGCAGATCGGGGCGCGCGGGCAGGTCCGTGTTCGCATCCAGCCAGTGCTCCAGCATCCCCAGAATTTCGCTGCCGACGACGGGCGGCTCGGCGGCGGACACGGGCGCCGTGGTCAGGGACAGGCAAAGCGGGATCGTTGCCAGCCAGGGGCCGGCTTTGGACAGGAGGGGCATGAGATCACTCCGGATAGCGTGGATTTGGTTGTGAGCCTGAAATCATGCTAGGATCTGAAGGCACCGGTCGCAAAAGACGGTTCTTCAACTGCCGATGAACGGGATTCATGCGCGATGAGCCGCAAGTTGCCCCCTTTCGCCGCCGTGCGCGCCTTCGAGGCCGCCGCGCGGCTTTTGAGCTTCAAGGACGCAGCGGACGAGCTGTGCCTGTCGCCGTCCGCGGTCAGCCATCAGGTTCGGGCGCTGGAGGAGTTCCTCGATACCAAGCTGTTCGAGCGGCGCGGGAACGCGATGCACCTGACCCTGACGGGGGAGACCTATGCGGGGCGGCTCGAAACCCTGCTCGACGGGATCGACGGGGCCACGCGGGCGGCGCGGGCCGGGGCCGAACCCGAGGTGCTGCGGGTGCTTTGCACGCCGGGCTTTGCCGCGCGCTGGATGGTGCCGCGCATGGGGCGGTTCGCCCATGCCGACCGGCTGCGGCTGCGGGTGTCGGTCGGGGCGCCCTCGACGGACTTCGCCACGAACGATGCTGATATCGTGATCCATTGGGCTGATGCCCCGGTCGCGGGTGTGCTGGTGGAACCGCTCATGGCCTCGGCCCGCTATCCCGTGATCCGACCCGATCTGAAGGCGCGGCTGGGGATCGAGACACCCGCCGATCTGGCGCGCGCCACGCTCATGCATGACGAGACGATGGATATGTGGGCGGAATGGTTCGAACTGGCCGGAAGCCCGCCACCGCAGATGCCCGCAGGCCCGGAATTCCCCAATTGCGAACTCGCCACCACGGCGGCGGAGCAGGGGGGCGGCGTGGCGCTGGCCTATGACATGATGGTGCGCGACACGGTGGCTTCGGGCCGGCTCATGCGACTATTCGACACCGTGACAATGCCTTTCGTGATCTATTCAGTCGCCTGCGATGAAGCCCGCATGGACGAGCCGATGATCGCCGCGTTTCGGACGTGGGTGCAGGCCGAGGTGGCCGAGGATGGACGGCCCGCCACCGCGATCCGGGTCGCCGAGTAGGCGGGAACCCCCGCCAAGTTCCGGGCGTTTCTTCCTAAATCACTGACACTTAAGGAGGATATGCAATGGCACAGATCGATACCGGGACTTGGGTTCTGGTCGCCGACAGCGAAAAGGCCCTGTTTCTCGAGAATGTCGCGGATGCCGAAAATCCGCATCTGGTGGTGACCCGTGAAGAGCATCAGGACAACCCGTCCGACCGCGAACAATCGGCCAACCGCCCGGGTCGGATGCAGGACACCGGGGTGGGCCAACGCTCGGCGCTGGACGACACCGACTGGCACGAACTCGCCAAGGAACGCTTCGCCTCGCAACTGGCGGACATCCTTTACAAGAAGGCGCATCGCGGCGAGTTCGAGAAAATCGTCATCGCCGCCTCGCCGCAGGTGCTGGGCGCCCTGCGCGACGAATTGCATCAGGAGGTCACCAAGCGGATCGTGGGCGAGGTCGACAAGACCCTGACCAACCACCCGCTCGACAAGATCGAGAAGATCGTCAAGGAAGACCTCGAAGCGGCCTGACGGATCGGGCGAGGCGCGCGGCCTTGACCCCGCCGCGCGCCTCTGCCACCCCCGGTCCGAAACGGCAGGAGCGGACAGGGATGAGCGAGACGGGCAAAGGCATCGCGGCCATCGCGGGTGCCTGCGTGATCTGGGGTTTGTCCTCGATCTATTACAAGGCTCTGGCGCATGTGCCGCCGGAAGAGGTGCTGTCGCATCGCACCCTGTGGTCCTTCGTGTTCTTCGCGGGCGTTCTGGCGGTGCAGGGGCGGCTTGGGGCCTTGCGCGGGCTTATCGGGTCGCGGCGCGTCTGGCAGGTGCTGCTGGCCGCCGTCATGATTTCGACCAACTGGTTCTTCTTCATTTATTCGGTTCAGACCGGCCGGGCCTTGGGGGCATCGCTGGGCTATTACATCTTTCCGCTCGTCGCCGTGCTTCTGGGCGTGGTCATCTTTCGCGAACGCTTGCGGTTCGGGCATGGGGTCGCTGTGGTCATGGCCGCACTCGCCGTCGCGATCCTGACCTGGGGGCTGGGGGCGGCGCCTTGGATATCTCTCCTCCTCGCGACCACGTTCGGGTTTTATGGCGTCGTGAAGAAAGGGCTGGACGCCGGGCCGGTGGCCAGTGTGACGGCCGAGGTCACGCTCCTCCTGCCGCTGGCGGTCCTGTGGCTGGTCGGGGTCCACGCGTTCGGCTGGACCGGGATCACGGGCCGCAACCTCGCCGTGTTCGGTGACGACCTGCGCGACAGCCTGCTGCTGGCTTTCTCGGGCGTGCTGACGGCCACGCCGCTGATCCTGTTCTCCTACGCCGCGCGACGGCTGGGATACGGGCTGCTCGGCTTGATGGAATACATCAACCCCACGCTACAATTCCTTGTGGCATCACTGATTTTCGGCGAACTCGTTACCCGTTGGCACATGATCGCGCTGCCGATCATCTGGGTCGCGCTCGCGCTTTACTCATGGGTCAGCCTGCGTCAGGACAGGGCGGAGTCCAGCCTCGCGGCGAGGGTTTCGACGTCGGGCACGACCTGAACGAAATCCAAGAGCGATCGATCCGCGAACCCCTGATCGATGGTATGCTTGATCAGCGCGATGAGCGGATCCCAATACCCTTGCGTGTTCAGCACGATCAGCGGTTTGTCGTGCAGGCCCAACTGGCGCCATGTCAGCACCTCGAAGAACTCGTCCAGCGATCCGGCCCCGCCGGGCAGGACCACGACGGCGTTCGAATTCATGAACATGACCTTCTTGCGTTCGTGCATGTTCTCGGTGACGACGAAACTGGTCAGGTCGCGCTTGCCCACTTCCATCGACAGCAGGTGCGTGGGGATCACGCCGAAGGTCGCGCCGCCTGCCTCCTGCGCCGCCCGCGCGACGGTGCCCATGAGGCCCACGTCCCCGGCGCCGTAGACCAATTGCCAGTTGCGCGAGGCCAGAAGGGTGCCGACGGCGCGCGCCTCGGCCTCGTACTCCGGCTTGGCCCCGAAGCGTGAGCCGCAAAAGACACAGACGGAAGCTTGTGGCGCGGGCATGGGTTAGCCTTTCGGGAAAGTGTTTTGACCCGTGATAACCGCGTTGTTAATGTCCCTCAAGCCTTGGGGATACGGGGCGTTTGGGGGACGGCGAAAGGGTAAGAATGATCAGCTTGCTGAGAGGTTGGCTGGGCTGGGCGCTTGGTGCGGTTGCAGCAGGCGTCGCAGTCGTGGCTGCTGTCGTGACGACCGGGGATTTCCCACGGTCCGATCCCGAGGTGCCCGAGGCACCCGCCGAGGTCGCGGCCTTGCCCGAGGCGGCAGAGGAGACGCCAACCGGAGAGACGGCCGAGGCCGCTGGGGATGAACCAGCCGATACGGCCGGGGAAACGCCTGCGCCTGCCGAAGCGGCAGAGGCCGACGAAGCGGACAGCCTGGAAAGCGCGCCCGAGACGGAAAGCGCATCGGAGCCCGACGCAAGCGCGGGCGAGGTGGCGGCGCTTCCCGACGCCGAGCCGCAGCCTGAACCCGAGACGGACGAGACAGCGGAAACCGCGCCCGAAGCGGGTGCCGAAGAGGCGACCGATACCGACACGCCCGCGATGGCCCCGCCCGAATTCGACGTTGTGCGGGTCGACCCGAACGGATCGGCCCTGATCGCGGGTCATGCCGCGCCTGGCTCGGACGTGACCGTCATGGTCGAAGGCGAGAAGATGATGACCGTCACCGCCGATGCGGGCGGCAATTTCGTCGCCATGTTCGACCTCCCGCTCTCGGATACGCCGCGCATCATGCAACTGATGGCCGCCTTGGGTGGCGAAGACATGATGTCGGACAAATCCGTGATCGTCGAGCCGCGCGACCTGCCGGTTCAGGTCGCAGAGGCGGACACCGGGCCAGCGGCGAGCGTAGCGCCGTCTGAGACGACCGAGGTTGCACCGGACGAGGCCACGATAGCTCCAGACGCGCCAACCGAGACCGCCGAGGCGGGCACGGAGATGGCGCAAGCGGCTGAAGATGCGGCCCCTGTGGACATGGCCGATGCGGTGCAGGTTATGGACGAAGCGCCGGAAACCGCGCCCGAACCCGTCGAAACGCCGACCGAGGTCGCGCAAGCGCCGGAGGTTTCCGCGCCGGACGCGCCCGAAGCGGGCGAAAGCGCGGACATGGCCGAGGCCGACGCGGCGCCGGAAGCGCCCGAGGTCACCGCCGCGGCCGAGGCGCCACGGGTTCTGCTTGCCGACCGTGACGGGATCACCGTCTTGCAGGACGGCGCGGCGCCCGATCTGTCGCTCGACGCGATCGCCTATGACGACGCGGGCGAGGTCACGATTTCGGGTCGCGGACAGCCGGGCGGCACCGTCCGGCTCTATCTCGACAACGGGCTGGTGGGCGACGTGCCTGTCGGTCCGGCCGGCCAGTGGCGCATGACCCTGCCCGAAAGCGTCGAGGCGGGGATCTACACCCTGCGGGTCGACGAGGTGGCCGAGGACGGCACCGTCATGGCGCGCGTCGAATCTCCTTTCAAACGTGAGGACCGCGAGATGCTGGCCGCCGCTTTGGGCCGAGCGAGCGAGGCGCGGGAAGGCGAGGCTGCGGCGCAGGATGAGGTCGAGATGGCCGAGGCGGACATGGCGGACCCTGCGCCGACCCCTGCGACCGAGGATATGGCGGCAGCGGACGGGACCGGGGTCGAACCGGAACCGACGCCTGAGCCTGCGGAAACCGCTGCGGCGGTCACCGGGACCGTCGTCGAAGACGAGGCGCCCGCAATGCCCGCCGAGCCCGCAGACACGGCGCAGGCGGGCGAGGCTCCGGCCGTGCCGGATACGCCCGCAGCGGAGGTCGGCGTCGAAAGCGAAGCCGCGACGCCCGCGAATGCAGGAGACGCCCCGGAGGCCGCCGAGGCACCGATGGAGGCCGCGCCGGATGCCCCTGAGGCGGGCGATACCGTCACGGCGGCCATGGACAGCGATGCGCCCGACACGGCCTCAGCGCCGGATATGCCCCCGGCGGACACCGACCCAAAGGCTCCGGCAGCCGAGCCGATGATTTCGGCCATCACCGTGCAGCCGGGATCGACCCTCTGGGCGATCTCGCGCGAACGCTACGGCGACGGGCTCCTTTACGTGCAGGTGTTCGAGGCGAACCGCGACAAGATCCGTGACCCCGACCTGATCTATCCGGGGCAGGTGTTCGAGCTTCCGGCCGATGTGAGCGGCAACTAGGCCACTGGCCTTTTCCGGTCCGAGACCCTAGGTGATAGGGCCTCAGGGAAAGGGAACGGCATGAGACGTGGCGGACAACGGACGGTGAGCGATGCGCGGGCGTCGGGGGCGCATGAGGGCACCGGGCTACGCACGATCCAGCGCGTTATTCCCTACCTCTGGCCCAAGGGCGACCGCGACACGCAATGGCGGGTCGTCGTCGCCATGTCGCTTCTGATCGGGGCCAAGCTGATCGCGGTCGCGACGCCGCTGTTCTACAAGGCCGCCGTCGATGGGTTGACCGGCGAGGCGAGCGACAGCGCGGCCTGGATGCTGGCGCTTGGTGCGGTGAGCCTGACGGTGGCCTATGGTGTCGCCCGGTTCCTGTCCGTGGGCTTCCAGCAATTGCGCGACGCCGTGTTCGCCAAAGTGGCGCAGGGCGCGCTGCGGTCGATGGCGCTTCAGACGTTTCAGCACATCCACGCGCTGTCCCTGCGCTATCACATCACGCGCAAGACCGGGGGCCTCAGCCGGATCATGGAGCGCGGCGTCAAAGGCGTGGAATTCCTGCTGCGCTTCCTTCTGTTCAACATCATCCCGCTATTCATCGAGCTGGGGCTGGTCTGCGTGATCTTCTTCGTGCTCTTCGATGTCTGGTATCTGGCCGCCGTCGTGGCGACCATCGCGGTCTATATCCGCTTCACCTTCGCCGTGACCGAGTGGCGGGTGAAGCTGCGCAAGCTGATGAACGATCAGGATACGGATGCGAACCAAAAGGCGATCGACAGCCTTCTGAACTTCGAGACCGTGAAATACTTTGGCGCCGAGAAGCGCGAGGCGCGGCGCTACGACGGTGCGATGGAGGGCTACGAGGGGGCCGCGATCAAGACGTCGCAGTCGCTCGCGTTCCTGAACGCGGGCCAGAGCTTCATCATCACGGCGGGTCTGGTCGCGGTCATGGTCATGGCGGCCATCGGGGTGCAGAACGGCACGCTGTCGACCGGCGATTTCGTCATGGTCAACGCCTACATGATCCAGATCACCATGCCTTTGAACTTCCTCGGCTCGGTCTATCGCGAGATCCGGCAGGCGCTGGTGGACATGGCCGAGATGTTCGACCTGCTCGAACAGCCCGCCGAGGTGACGGACAAGCCGGGGGCCAAGCCGCTGGACATGAAGGGCGGCAAGGTCGAGCTGGATGCGGTCGAGTTCGGTTACGATCCCGCGCGGCCCATCCTGCACGGGGTCACGATCACCGCCGAGGCGGGCGAGACGGTGGCCATCGTCGGCCCGTCGGGGTCGGGCAAATCCACCATCGGGCGGCTTCTGTTCCGGTTCTACGACGTCACCGGGGGCGCGATCCGCATCGACGGGCAGGACCTGCGCGACGTGACGCAGGAAAGCGTGCATGACGCCATCGGCGTGGTGCCGCAGGACACCGTGCTGTTCAACGACACGATCCGTTACAACATCGCCTACGGGCGCGATGGTGCGACGTTCGCGGATATCGAGGAGGCGGCGAAGGCGGCCAAGATTCATGACTTCGTGATGAGCCTGCCCGAAGGCTACGACACGCAGGTGGGCGAGCGCGGGCTGAAGCTGTCGGGTGGCGAGAAGCAGCGGGTGGGGATCGCGCGCACACTCCTCAAGAACCCGCCGATCCTGCTTCTGGACGAGGCGACGAGCGCGCTGGACACCGAAACCGAGCGCGACATCCAGATGAGCCTGAAGGCCATGGGCGTGGGGCGCACCGTCATCACCATCGCGCACCGGCTTTCCACGATTGCCGATGCAGACCGGATCGTCGTCTTGCAGGACGGCGAGGTGATCGAAGAAGGCCGTCACGACGCGCTTCTGGCCAAGGGCGGCAAATACGCCTCGATGTGGGCGCGCCAGCTTGCCGAGGAAGAGGACGAAGCGGCGTGACCTGATCGTGCGGGCGTGCGCCCGCGCAGGGTTTGCGCCGTCCCGCCGCTGGCGGGTCGTCGCGGTGGGACGCGGCCGAGGCCGCGTCTGGAGGGCGCTGCCCTCCAGACCTCCCGAAGTATTTCCGAAACGAAGAAGAGGGGCGGGGTTATTCGGCGGCCCTGATGTCCGGGCCTCGACGGGATTCGTCGTGTTCATCCTCGGCCTCGACCGCCTCTTCGGCCACGTCCGCGTCGATCCCGTCGCCTGCCGAGCGGCGGGCGGTGAGGAGGTAGTCGAGTTCGTCGGCGGTTGGCTCCGCTTCGCCCTCGTCCTCTTCGATGGCCGGTGTGTCGAAATCCCACACGAACTCGTCCACGCTGGTCTTTTTCGCCTGTTTCTGAAGCGCGAGGTCGCGGGCGGTGCGTGAGCCGCGGCCCCAGGTCATCGCCTTGAGGCCCGCTGCACTGCGGTAGGCGCCGACGCCGACCCAGACGCGCAGGGCCAGCATGGAGGGGGTGAAGACCAGCGTGAGAATCGTCGCGATGCCGAGGCCGAAGACCACGGCGGTGGCGAGTTGCACCCACCAGAGCGCGGTCGGGGCGTTCACCGAGTAACCCCCGCCGATGAAGTCGAGCGACAGGCCGAACATCATCGGCGCGAGGCCCGCCATCGTCGTGATCGTCGTCAGCAGCACCGGGCGGATGCGATCCTCGGCGGTGCGGGTGATCGCCTCGATCCGGGGCATGTAGCGGGCGTATTCCTGGTAGGTGTCGATGAGCACGATGTTGTTGTTCACAACGATCCCCGCAAGCGCCACGACCCCGGTGCCGGTCATGATGACCGAGAAGGACTGGCCCATCACCAGCATCCCGAACAACACGCCCGCGGTGGACAGGACCACGGCCAACAGCACCAGGACGGCGTTGTAGAACGAGTTGAACTGGGCCAGGAGGATGATGAACATCAGAAACAGCGCGCCCGCGAAGGCTTTGCCCAGGAACGCGGTGGATTCCGATTGATCGGCGAAATCACCGGCCCATTCATAGTCGATGCCGGTCGGAAGGTTGCCCGCTTCGAGCCATTCGGTGATCCGTTCGATCCGTTCGGTCGAGGTCACGGGCGTCTTTCGGAAGTCGTCCGGATTGGCGGCGTTCGCGATGATCCGGTCGGCCTCGGCCACGGCAAGCGTCCGGGTGTCGCCCGAGGGGTCGGTCAGCACCACCAGCCCGGGGTCCACGGCGGCCTTGACGTCGAAGTAGCGGGACTGGTCGATCCGGTCGATCTGGGCGAGGGTCGGCACCGCTTCGCGGGTGACGAAATTCGACAGTGGCACGAGGCCCTGCGCGGTGCGGACCTTGAGCGTGTCGAGGGTCGACAGCACGCGGTCCTCGGCCGGGAATCGCACCCGGATTTCGATCTCCTCGTCATTGCCGTCGACGCGCATCGTGTCGAGCAGAAGCCCGGTGGTCACGAGTTGCACCATGCCGCCCACTGTGGCGACGTCGGTGCCGTAGCGTCCGGCCTCTTCCACGTCGATGTTGAGCTGCCAGTCGATGCCGGGCAGGGGGCGCGTATCCTCGACCTGCGCAAGACCCGTCAGACCCTCGAAGAACTGGCGGGTGGTTTCCGTGGCGGCCAGTAACGTGTCCCAGTCGTCGCCCTTGAGGCGCAGGTTCACGGGCTTGGTGGAGGCGGGGCCGCCGGCGATGCCCGCGACCTCGGTCGGGATGCCTTCGAGCCCGGCCAGATCGCGTTTCAGCCGCTCGACCACGACTTTGCCGTCGTAATCGGCGTCCCGCACCGTGCGGGTGTAAGGGATGATCCCGAGAAGCTTGTCCTCCACATCGTAGGAGGGGCGATCCTCGAAGGTGGCGATTTCGATCTGGACCTGTCCGATGGTGTCGCGCGGGCCGGCCGCGCCGCCGGTGTTCTGGTTCAGACCGCCTTCGCCCGCGAAGGAAAACGCGTTCTTCACCCCCGGCACGGCGCGCACGACCTCTTCGACCCGGCGCACCATGTCGTCCTTCTCTTCGATCGACAGGTTGCCGCGCCCACGGACATAGACGATGGCCTGTTCCGGCGCGGTGTCGGCGAAGAAATCGACGCCCTGATTGTTGCGCCCGTAATCCATGCCGATCCCGGCGACGAGCGCCATGACGCCCAGAATGGTCACGATGGGCATGACCGGATTGCCGACGATGGCGTTGATGATGACGCCGAAGCCGGTGCGACGGTAGGTGCCCGTCACCTTCTTCGGCTTGCGCTTGGGTTTGGCCGCGTCGAGCAGGATGGTGGTGACCAGCGCCATGACGACGAACAGCACGATGCCGGGCAGCATGGCCACGGCGCCATCCAACGGGTTCGAACCCCGCCCGAACAGGAAGTCGGGATTGGCGATCTGAAGTGCGGCCACGAACAGAAGCGCGAAGGCCGGGAGGACCAGCGCGGCGCGCACAACCCACGGCCAGCCCCGCAGCCCGTGCGAGGCGCGTTCGAGCGAGCGCGACAACCGGCCCGCAACCCCGCCCATGACGGGCAGGTAGATCAGCGCAACCAGCAGCGACGCGGTCAGCGTGTAGATCAGCGTCTTCGGCAGCATCTCCATGAATTCGCCGGGGATGCCGGGCCAGAAGAGCATCGGCAGGAAGGCGCAGAGCGTGGTGGCGGTGGACGAGATGATCGGCCAGAACATCCGTTTGGCGGCCTCGGTATAGGCCGACATCGGGCCGACGCCATCCGAGATGCGTTTGTCGGCATATTCGACGACGACGATGGCCCCGTCGACCAGCATCCCCACAGCGAGGATCAGGCCGAACATGACGATGTTGTTGATCGCCACGCCCAGCACCGCGAAGAGCGCGAAGGTCAAAAGGAACGAGGTCGGGATCGCGAAACCAACAAGCAGCGCCGAGCGCATCCCGAGCGAGGCGAGCACGACGATCATCACCAGCGCGATGGCGGTGATGACCGAGCCTTCAAGCTGGCTGACCATAGACGAAATGACGTGGCTCTGGTCGTTGGAATACCGGACCTCGACCGCCTGTTTCAGCTCGTCGGGCCATTCCTCGGTGGCGGCTTCGACCACCTCCTTCACTTCGGCCACGGTGTCGATCAGGTTGAAGCCCTTGCGCTTGACCACCTGTAGGGCAACGGTCGTATCGCCGTTGAAGCGTGCCGTGCCTGCGCGATCCTCGAACGCCAGACGGATTTCGGCCAGATCGCCCAGCGTCACCACGCGGTCGCCGTTCACCTTGACTGGAAGGCCGTAAATGTCCTGCACATCGTCGAAGGACGACGGGATCTTGATCGACGTGGCGCCGGAGGGGGTGGTGATCTGGCCCGCCGCGATCAACTGGTTGTTGTTGGTGACGACCTGAATGAGCTCGCCCGCCGTCACGTTGTAGGCTTCGAGTTTCAGGGGGTCGATCAGGACTTCCATCATCTCGTCGCGCGCGCCGGTCAATTGCGCCTCGAGCACGGGTTCGATGCCCTCGACCTCGTCCTGCACCTCGCGCGCCAGTCGAACGAGCATCCGTTCCGGCACCGCGCCGGTGAAATTCACCACCAGAATCGGGAATTCCGAGAAGTTGATTTCGTTGACCGAGTATTTGTCGGCCCCCGACGGGAATTTCGCCTCGGCGGCGTTCATCGCGTCGCGCACATCGGCGATGACCTTGGTGCGGTCCCAGCCGAATTCGAATTCGAGCGCGAGGCCCGCATAATTCTCGGCCGCCGTCCCGGTCATGGTCTTGAGACCGTCGATATCCGCCAGCTCCTGCTCCATCGGGCGCACGAGCAGGTTCTCGCTGTCCTCGGCGGAAATGCCGGGGAAGGGAACCGAGACGAACAGGGCCGGGATTTCGATGTCCGGCTCGCCCTCTTTCGGCAGGCCGACATAGGCGGCGATCCCGGCGGTCAGCGACAGGATGATGAAGGCGAGGACCATCCTCGCCCGTGAGGCCGCCCAGTCGACGACGCCGTTCATGTGCCGGACTCCCGATAGGTCGGGTCGATGGCGACACCGTCGATCACATAGTCCTGTCCGACGACGATCACCGCCGTCTCGTCCGGCAGGCCCGCGACCCAGACCCCATCGGTCGAATCGCGCACGAGGTCGACGGGCATGAAGCGGGCCACGTCGCCGTCGCCCACCACCCGCACGCCAAGGTCGCCCGCGTCGTTCAGGGTGAGCGCGGATTGCGGCAGAAGGTGCGCGGTGCGCCCGGCGGACTGAATCAGGATTTCGGCGGTCTGGCCGTCGCGGATCGCAAGATCGGGGTTGGCCACCTGCGCCTCGACGCGGAAGGTGCGCGTGACCGGGTCGGCGGCGCGACCGATGAAGGTGATCCGGCCCTGCACCTGATCGCCGGTGGCAAGGCGCGCGCCGACCGGGGCGCCCATCGACACGCGGTTCACGTCAAGCTCGGCCACGTAGCCGACGAGTCTCAGGGGATCGAGCTGGACGACCGTCGCGCAAGGGCTGCCGGGTTGCAGAAGCGCGCCGATTTCGGCGGGGTCGTCCTCGATCAGGCCCGAGAACGGTGCGCGGATGTCGAGGTCGTCAAGCGCGGCCTCGGCCTGTTCGACACCGCTTTGCGCGGCCTCGAACGCGGAACGGGCGGACAGAACGCGCGTTTCGGCGGCGAACCCGCCCTCCGACAGCTTTTCGGCGGCATTGAGGTTCTGCTCCGCCTCGGTCAACTGCGCCTGCGCCTGTTTCAGCGCGACTTCGCGGGTGCCGGGGTCGAGGCTGCAAAGCACGTCCCCTTCCGCCACCGCATCGCCCTTGGCGACCGGTGCGGCGATCACCCGGCCCGAGGCTTCGGACATCAGCGTGACCGAACGCGTCGCCTCGGTCTCACCCCGCACCACCACGGCGCTGTCGATCTCCTGCGCGGCCGAGCGCATGGCGATCACCGAAATCCGGGAGGCGTCAGTGGTCTCTTCGGTGGGGGCGTCTTCCTCGACCGCGGCTTCGGCATCGCTGCCGAGTCCGACGAAATTGCGCACCATTTCGCGCTGAAAGACCAGCATGAACAGCACTGCGACCGTCAGCAGCGCCGTCAGGATCGGAATGGGTCTCATGCTGTCCTCATGTCCCAAGTCGTTAATTCGTTTCACATAGCCCGCACCACCCTTTGCAACAAGGGTTTGGCATCACTCTATGCGTATATGACAAGATATTGGATCACTTTTGCCGCGCCCCTTGGCAAACCTCGCGCCTTTCCGGTAAAGAAGTGGTCAAAAGTGACGCAAAAAGGCGCTGGGGGCCGAGCACGTGAGCAATCCCGATAGTTTCATCGACGAGGTGACCGAAGAGGTTCGTCGCGACAAGCTCTTTGCGCTGTTTCGCAAATGGGGCTGGGTCGGCGTTCTGCTGGTCGTCGTCATCGTCGGCGGGGCCGCCGTGAACGAATTCCTGAAAGCGCGCGAACAACGTCAGGCGCAGGCGACCGGCGACGCGGTTCTCGCCGCGCAGGATGCCGACGGGGCCGAGGCCCGGCTGGCGGCCCTCGACGGTGTCGCCGCCGAGGGGGATGCGGCTGCGGTGATCGGGCTCATCAAGGCGGCGGAAGCCGAAGCGCCGGAGCGCGCCGACGAACTGCTGGCGGCGATCGAGAGCGACACGAGCTATCCCGCGCTCTACCGCGACCTCGCCACGCTCAAACGCGTGATGCTGCCGGGCTCGCCGATGACGGCGGACGAAAAGGTCGCCGCCCTCGATCCGCTGCTCGGGCCGGGTGCCCCGTTCCGGGTGCTGGCCGAGGAACAACTGGCGCTGGCCGAGATCGAGGCGGGCGACGCCGAGGCCGCCCTTGCGCGGCTGAAAGCATTGATGGACGATGCCGAGGCAGGGGATTCCCTGCGCGAACGGGCGTCGCAACTGATCGTGGCGCTCGGCGGCACGGTGGAATGACAGGGCGGGCGCGGTCGGACCGCGTGCGCGAAAAGAACGGGCAGATCTTGGGGGACACGCGCGTGACACGCAAAGGTTTGATCGCACTGGCACTGGTGGGGGCCGTCGGCGCCCTGAGCGCCTGCGACAGGGACGTCATCTTTCAAGGCAAACGCGAAAACATCTATTCGCCGGACCCGGCCATCGTGGGCGAGGACGCTGCCGCCGCCTTTGTCCGCGAACAGGCCGAGGCCGAGGCGAACGTCACCCGCGCGGTGTCCCTGCCGGGGATGAGCTCGCTGGGATCGTGGACGCAGGTCGCCGCGAACGCCCAGAACAACGTGCCGCATGTGGCTTTTTCTTCTGCGCCGCAGGTGATCTTCAACACCGATTTCGGACAGGGCAGCACCCGCAAGTACAAGATCACCGCCGAACCCGTCATCGCGGGCGGGCAGGTCTTCGTCATGGATTCGCAGTCCACCGTCGCCGCGCTCACCACGGGGGGCGAACGGCTCTGGACCTCGGACCTGACACCGCCGGGCGAGCGGGCCGGGCAGGCGTCGGGCGGCGGGCTGGCCTATGCCAACGGGCTTGTGCTGGCCTCGACCGGATACGGTGAACTCGTCGCGATCGACGCAGGCTCGGGCGCGGTCCGCTGGCGTCAGGATCTGGGCTCGCCGGGGTCCGGCGCGCCGACCGTTTCGGGCAACACCGCCTATGTCATGTCGACCGCGAACGTGGGCTACGCAGTCAATATCTCGAACGGGCGACTCGTCTGGCGCCTTCCCGGCACCCCGCAGGCGCCGGGCGTGATCGGGGCCTCGTCGCCCGCCGTTTCGGGCAACACCATCGTGATGCCGTTCTCGCTTGAAAGCCTCGTCGGCGTCGATGCGAACAAGGGCGAGCCGAGCTGGGTCGTGCCCGTGAAGGGCAAGCGCAACGGTCAGGCCTATAACATCTTGTCGGAAATCACCGGCGCGCCGGTCGTGAACGGTTCGATGATCTACGCCGGCACCGTGGCCGGGGCCAGCGTGGGCGTCTCGACCAACGGTCAGCTGCGCTGGACCGCGCTCGAAGGGGCGACCGGGCCGATGGTCGTGGCTGGCGGCTCGCTGTTCATGGTGGGTGACAACCTCGAACTCGTGCGGCTCGACGCCTCGACCGGCAAACGGGTCTGGGGCGTGCCGCTGCCGGGCTACGAGAACGAGAAACCGCGCCGGTTCAAGGCGATCTATCCGAGCTATGGGCCGACGCTGGCCGGTGGTCGGCTCTGGGTCGCGTCGGGCGACAAGATGCTGCGCGCCTTTGATCCGGCCAGCGGGTCGCTCGTCGGGGCCGTCGAATTGCCCGCGGGAGCCGCCTCGCGCCCCGTGATCGTTGGCGGGATCGCTTATATCGTCAGCGAAAAGGGCTCGCTGATGGCCTTGCGTTGAGGGCGCGAAATCTCTATGCGGGCGCCTTCACGTCCGGAGAGTTGAAATGACCTTCACCCTCGCCATCGTTGGCCGCCCCAACGTCGGCAAATCCACGCTGTTCAACCGGCTCGTCGGCAAGCGCCTTGCGCTCGTCGACAACCAGCCCGGCGTCACGCGCGATCTGCGCGAAGGCGAGGCGCGACTGGGCGAGATGCGGTTTACCGTGATCGACACGGCCGGGCTCGAGGATGCCACCGACGACTCGCTCGAAGGGCGGATGCGCCGCCTGACCGAGCGCGCGGTCGAGATGGCCGATGCCTGCCTGTTCCTGATCGACGCGCGGGCGGGCGTGCTGCCCACGGACGAGATTTTCGCCGACATTCTGCGCAAGAAGAACGCCCATGTGATCCTTGCCGCCAACAAGGCCGAAGGGAAAGCGGGCGAGGCCGGGATGATCGAGGCTTGGGGCTTGGGGCTGGGTGAGCCCATCGCGCTTTCCGCCGAACATGGCGAGGGGATGGGCGATCTGGCGGCCGCGCTTGCGCCCGTAGCCGAAGAAATGGCATCGCGCCCGTCGCCCGAACCGGAAACGGACGTGGACGTGGACCAAGGCGCGCCGCGCATTCCGACCCGCGAAAAGCCCTTGCAGGTGGCCGTGATCGGTCGGCCCAACGCGGGCAAATCGACGCTCATCAACCGTCTGATCGGTGAGGAACGGCTTTTGACCGGACCCGAAGCCGGGATCACCCGCGACTCGATCTCGCTCGCCTTCGACTGGGAAGGGACGCCGACCCGCATCTTCGACACCGCCGGGATGCGCAAAAAGGCCAAGGTGCAGGAGAAGCTTGAAAAGCTGTCGGTCGCGGATGGTTTGCGCGCGGTGAAATTCGCCGAGGTGGTCGTCGTGCTGCTCGACGCCGCGATCCCGTTCGAACAACAGGATCTGCGCATCGCGGATCTGGCCGAGCGCGAGGGGCGCGCGGTCGTGGTCGCCGTGAACAAGTGGGACGTCGAGGCGGAAAAACAACAGAAACTCAAGCACCTGCGCGACGGTTTTGAGAAACTGCTTCCACAGTTGCGCGGCGCGCCTCTGGTGACGATTTCCGCCAAGACGGGTCGCGGTATGGACCGGCTCCATGCCGCCGTGATGCGCGCGCACGAGGTCTGGAACCGTCGCATCCCGACCGCCAAACTGAACGACTGGCTGGCCGAAATGATCGCCCAGCACCCGCCGCCCGCGCCGTCGGGCCGCCGGATCAAGCTGCGCTACATGACGCAGGTGAAGACGCGCCCGCCCGGCTTTGTCGTCATGTGTTCGAACCCGGAAAAGCTGCCGGATGCCTATTCGCGCTACCTCGTGAACGGGTTGCGCGAGAATTTCGACATGCCGGGCACGCCGATCCGGCTGCACATGCGGTCGCAGGCCGACAAGAACCCCTACAAGAACAAGACGAAATCGACGCCCTCACGGTTGCGCAAGCATCTCGGCAAGGGACGCGCCGACGAATAGGTCTTCTCTGGTCCGAAAATACCTCGGGGGGTCCGGGGGGCAGCGCCCCCCGGTGGGTCGCCCGGCTTTGCCGGGCGAAACCGTTAATTCAGATATTGCATCGGATCGACGGACGACGTGCCCTGACGGACTTGGAAGTGGAGTGCGGGGCTGTCCGAGGCGCGGATCTGCGCGATGGTCTGTCCCCGGCTCACGGTTGCGCCCTTGGCGACCGAGATATTGTCGATCCCGGCATAGACCGTCAGCAGGTTGCCTTCGTGCCGGATGACGAGGATCGGCACCTGATCGGTGTCGCGGGTGATCGCCGCGACCGTCCCGCCCTGCGCGGCCTTCACCGGGCTGCCGGCGGCGGCGGCGATGTCGATCCCGTCCGACTTGCCCTTGACGTAGGCGCCCGTGATCCGGCCATCCGCAGGCATCGACATGGCCGCGCCCGAGGTGCGCTGCGCCCCGAGGTTGGGCGAGGCCGGGGTGTCGGCCGGCCCTTGCGATGCGGTGCGGTTCGACCCTTCCGGCAGGGGGTTGCTGGAGGACGGTGGCAAGGGTGTGGGCGTGCCCACACCGGGGGCCGAATTGGTGTTGGGCGCGGCGGTCTCGGCGGATTTGGGCGGAATCATCAGGTATTGGCCCTGACGCACCGACAGGTCCCCGCCCAGCCCGTTCCATTCGGCCAGCGACCGCACTGACACGCCATAAAGGCGCGCGATGGAATAGGCGGTTTCGCCGCTCACCACCTGATGCCGCAGGGGTTCCGCACCCTGCTGACTCGTGGTGCCAGAATTGTTCGACGGCTGGTTCGGCCCGATCCGGTCGAGCGCCTGACCAGCCACGGCGGTCACGTCCACGCTGCCGGCATCGACGCGCCGGGGCAGGGCGACGACCTCGCCCGCGCGCAGGGTCGCGCCTGCGTTCAGCCCGTTGTAACGGGCGAGTTCCGCTTCGGGCAGACCGACACGGCTGGCGAGCGCCGAGAGCGTGTCGCCCTGCCGGGCCACGGCCACCTGATAGGTCGGGTACGAGATGATGCCGCGTGCGTCGGGCGTCGGGCGGGCCGCCGCGCGGGCCTCGCGCGCCGCGTCCGCCGTGGTGAAGTTGTTGCCGCCGATGCCCCGCAGGTCGAAATCGAGGTTCAAGGGCCGCCCCATGCCGTCGGAGCAGGCCGCGACCGCCAGAAGGCTCCCGCCAAGCAAAAGCCCCCGCACCGCGCGCGTCATCGTCGTGTTCGCCAAATCCATACTGCCGACCTCGTCTCTTTCACCCCTGTTCCCGGGGTTTGCCCTGGCCGCTCTAGTCTTGTCCCAGACCTTCCACAAGCGGCACGAAACGCACCGGCAGGATTTCTTCGTAGTCGAACCCGTCATCGCTCCGCGTCACTTTGATGAGGCTTTGCACATGGTCCGACTGGCCCACCGGTAGGACCATGATACCGCCAACGGCCAGTTGAGCCAAGAGCGGCCCGGGAGGATCCTCGGCGGCGGCGGTCACGATGATGCGTTCGAAGGGGGCCTGTTCGGGCAGGCCGAAGCTACCGTCGCCGGTGATCGCGGTGATCGTGTGCAGGCCCAGCTCGTCGAACACCTCGCGCGCGGCTTTGACAAGGCCCCGGTGGCGGTCGACGGTATAGACCCGGCGGGCAAGCTTGGCGAGGATCGCGGCCTGATAGCCGGAGCCTGTGCCGACCTCGAGCACCTTGTCTCGGGGCTGCACGTTCAGCGCCTGCGTCATGATCCCGACGACGGACGGCTGGCTGATCGTCTGGCCGCTCGCGATGGGCAGCGGCATGTCCTCATAGGCCCGGTCGGCAAAGACGCCGCGCACGAAAAGGCCCCGGTCGATGGCCTCCATCGCCTGCAAAACACGGGTATTCGTGACGCCCTTCGAACGCAGGTGAAACAGGAACTGCATCTTCCGCGCGGCGATGGGGTCGTTCGGGTCGCTCATGCCAGCGCGCGCTCCAACTCGGACAGGGCGTCATGCGCTGTCAGATCGGCGCGCATGGGCGTGACGGAAATGTAGCCGTCGAGGTTCAGCGCGGCATCGGTGCCGGGGGCCGTCGGCTTGTGCTGCGGCCCGCCCTTGATCCAGATGAACCGGCGGCCCGAGGGCGAGGTGGTCGGCTCGGTGCCGAAGAACGTATCCTCGCGCCAGCCCTGCGCGCCGGCTCGCATCCCCCGAACGGCAGAGGCGGGAACGGGCGGAAAATTCACGTTGTAGAACAGCCGGTAGTCGGCGGTTTCCTGCCAAGGGGCACGCTCGATCAGGGTGCGGACCGTGTCGGCCCCGTGCGCGGCGGCCGCTTCGAACAGGTTGTCGAGCGCGTAGTTCTCGGGCCCGATGAATTGCGAAAGCGCAATCGCGGGCAGGCCCTGAAGCGCGGCTTCCATCGCGCCGCCGATGGTGCCGGAATACAGCGCGTTCTCGGCGGCGTTGTTGCCTCGGTTCACGCCCGAAAGCACCAGATCCGGCGGTTCGGGCAGGATGTCCCCGATGCCTGCGAGCACGCAATCGGCCGGGCTTCCTTCGGCCGCGAACCGGCGCGGGCCAAGCTCGGCCACCATCATGGGGCGCGAGTAGCTGATGCAGTGGCCGACGCCGGATTGCTCGAAGGCAGGGGCGACGACCCAGACCTCGCCATCGGGGCCTGCGACCTCTGCGGCAATCGCCTCCAGCACCTTCAGCCCCGGTGCGTTGATGCCGTCGTCGTTGGTGACCAGAATGCGCATGTTTACCCCACAGCTTTCCCTTTCAATACGGGAGCCTGTGGGGGCTCACAAGCGGCCCGGACGGCCTGTGATCAGCCGAGGAGTTCGGGCAACAGCCGTTTCGCCTCATCCCACGGGCTGACCAGCGTTTCACGGTTCTCGCCGGGGTGGAAACGGGCGCGCATGGCGGTGGCGAGCGGCCGGGGCGTCACAATGCGCACCTTCGGCCCGATCTTGGCGGTCTCGGTCTGCCAGCTTTTCGCCAGCGCCATCTGCCCGGCCTTGGTCGCACCGTAGGCGCCGAAGAACGCCTCGCCCGCGTGATCGTCGTGAAAGAACGCGGCGGTCCCCTCAGAGCCCAGAAGGGGGGCCACGTAGGCGATCAGGCGTGCCACGGCGTCGAGGTTGACGGCGACGGATTTGGCCCAGTCCTTTTCCGCCAGCGCGACGTGATCGGTGGGCATGAGTTGCTGCGCCTCGATCGCGGTATGCGCCCAGACGTCGACCTTGCCCCAGCGGTCGTGGATCGCGCGGCAAAGCTGTGCCATGGCGTCGGCGTTGGTGATGTCCATCGGGGCGAGCGTCGCCTCGCCGCCGACCGCCTTGATCCGGTCGTCGACCTCTTCCAACGCGCCGGTGGTGCGGGCCACGGCCACGATGTGATGCGTCGGGGCCAGTTCGACGGCCAGCGCCGCGCCAAGGCCGCGCGAGGCGCCGGTGATGAGGGCGATCTTGTCGGGCATGTTTCACTCCGCTTCGGGTCGGTCGCGGTATCTCAGACGTTGCGCGGCCTGTCCAGAGGCGCGGGGCCGGGTCAGAGCGGCGTGAAAACGAACGTCGTCATCGGTCCCGTCGGGCTGGGCATCTGGATCACGAGGATGTCGTGCGTGCTGTTCAGCGCATAGGGGTATTCGCCGGGGATGAAGCCGAAGGGCGGACCGGCCGTGACGGTCGTGCTGGAGGCCGCGCCCGCGCAGGTCATCGTGGGTTTCTCCGCCGCCTCGCGGTCGGTGGACATCCTGAGGCGCAGGTTCACGCCAAGGATCGTGCCGATGTCGTCGACCAAATCGAGGTTCACGTCGCCGTCCTCGGTCATGGTCTCGGCCTCGGTCGGCGCGTAGGTGTCGAGGTCCACGTCATAGGCGACCGACAGAAGGCCGGGGACGCGACCGGCGAACTGCGCCTCGCCCGGGCAGCCATGCGGCAGGGACAGGTCGGGCGGCGGGGCGATTTCGTGCTCCACGCCGTCCAGTTCCAGCAGCACGCTTTCGGTCATGGTGCCGTCAGGCAGGCGGGCGGGGGCGTAGTCCATCGCGAAGCTGCCATCGCTGCCGATGGTCAGTTGCGCATCGACGACCGGAACGACCAGCGTTCGCGCCCCGTCGGTCATGCCGACCCGGATCAGGCGCCACTGGCCGGGCAGCGCGTTGTCGATGGGGGTGATCGCGTCCGACTGAAGCACCTGCGAACCCCAGGGTGTCGGGGTCATCGAAATGTCGACCTCTTGCGCGGCGGCCAGAGCGGGTGCGGCGAACGCGGCACAGAAAACGAGCGGGCGCAAATGCGATACCTGAAAAATCATGGCGCACCGTGCCACGGTTCAGCCGATTTCGTCCAGCCTGCGCCGGATGATCTCATCCAGAGCCCAGTCGGGGGGCGGCGTGTCGGGGCGAAAGGTGATGCCGGATTTCGAATGCGCGATGCCCTCGGCGCGCAGGCGGTCCGCGATCTTCGGCACGACGGTCCCGCAGTGGGGATACAGGCCGATGTGTTTCGCGAACCCCGCCATCCCGGCGGCCATCTTGGTGCCCTTGGGGGCCTTCACGCGCCAGCCGGGCATGGCGTAGCTTATGACGCGCTCGGCATCCGCTGGGAGCCGCGCTTCGATGCGCTTCGCCAAATCGTCCAGCGCCGCGCGAAACTCGTCGGGCTGTTGGGCAAGGTAGGGCGCGAAAGGGTCCGTCATGGCCGGATCATGCGGCGGCGCAGATGATCCGTCCAGCGTCATCCGACCGGGATCGGCGGAATGAAGATCGAATTGCCGTTCGACCGCGTGACCACGACGCCCGCCTCGGAAATCTCGTAGATGCGGCCGATCTGGCTCTGGTCGCCGGTCTTGACCCGCAGGATGTTGCCCCGCGTCATCCGAAACAGCGCCGTCATGTCGTCGGGCTTGCCCATGATCCCGACCAGTTGCACCTGATCGAGCCTGATTTCGTCACGCTTCGTCGCATTCTGCGAGACGATCGGACTTGTCCCGTTACCCACCGGGAACGCGCCTGATTCTGCCATTTTGTCACCTCTGGTTTCGCGAGGGAGTGGGCCTCGCTCAAAACTAGCGGCTGGCGGTAAACAACAGGTTCATTTCCGGGGAAAGGGGGGTGGCCCGGCATGGGCCGGGAAGCGCCGAAGGATATGCTGCAATGCGGCAAAAACACGCCGATCGCCTTGTTTTGCGAGCCTGGGCGGGCCTGTAGCGGCGTTATTCCGCCGCTGTCTTGAGCTCGAACCCCTTGGCGAGCATGTCGCGCGGGGCCACCGGGTATTCACCCGAGAAGCAGGCGTCGCAATAGGCGGGGGACTTGGGGTCGCGACCCGCGGCCACACCCACGGCGCGATACAGCCCGTCGAGCGAGATGAACCTGAGGCTGTCCACCCCAAGGTGTTCGCACATCTCGTCTTCGCTCATGTTCGCGGCGAGCAGCTTGTCGCGCTCCGGCGTGTCCACGCCGTAGAAGCAGGGCCATGCGGTCGGCGGGGAGGCGATGCGGAAATGCACCTCCTTCGCGCCCGCGTCGAGGATCATGTCCTTGATCTTGCGCGACGTCGTGCCGCGCACCACCGAGTCGTCCACGAGGATCACGCGTTTGCCCTCGATCAGCGCCCGGTTCACGTTCAGCTTCAGCCGCACGCCCATGTTGCGGATCTGCTCGGTCGGTTCGATGAAGGTCCGGCCCATGTATTGATTGCGGGTGATGCCCAGTCCGAACTCGATCCCGCTTTCGGCGGCGAAACCGATGGCTGCGGGCGTGCCCGAATCCGGCACGGGGCAGACGAGGTCGGCATCGACCGGGTTCTCACGTGCAAGCTCAACACCGATCTGGCGGCGGGTCTCATAGACCGAGCGGCCGCCGATGATCGAATCGGGACGCGAGAAATAGACGTGCTCGAAAATGCAGAAGCGCGACTTCTGCGGGCGGAACGGCTGGCGGCTTTCGACGCCCTTGTCGGTGATGACCACCATCTCGCCCGGCTCGATTTCACGCACGAACTTGGCGCCGATGATGTCGAGCGCACAGGTCTCCGACGACAGCACCCAGCCGTCGCCCAACTGGCCGAGCACCAAGGGCCGCACGCCTAGCGGGTCACGCACACCGATGAGCTTGGTGCGCGTCATGGCGACGACCGAGAACGCGCCTTCGACCCGGCGCAGCGCGTCTTCTAGCCGTTCTGCGGCCTGCTTCTGCAAGGACCGTGCCATCAGGTGAATGATACATTCGGAATCGCTCGACGACTGGAAGATCGAGCCGCGCTCGATCAGTTCGCGCCTCAGCTCTTCGGCATTGGTGATGTTGCCGTTGTGCGCGATGGCGGCGCCGCCCATGGAAAACTCGCCGAAGAACGGCTGCACGTCGCGGATCGCCGCGCCCTTGGACCCGGCGGTGGAATAGCGCACGTGCCCGATCGACAGCGGCCCCGGCAGCGTTTCCATCAGCGATTGCTTGGTGAAGTTGTCGCGCACGTAGCCGAAGCGGCGGGCCGAGTTGAACCCGTGTTCGGGGTGATAGGCGACGATACCGCCCGCTTCTTGCCCGCGATGTTGCAGGGCATGCAGCCCGAGGGCCACGAAGTTGGCCGCATCCGAGAGGCCGATGACGCCGAAAACGCCGCATTCCTCTTTCAGCTTGTCCTCGTCGCCGGAGGCGCGGATGGCGTCAAAGTCGAAGGGGTGCGCGGGCGGCATGGCGGGCTGGCGAGCAGCAGACATGAGCAGCTTGTCCGAATCCGGTGGCAGGATGGCCCCTGCATAGAGCAGGGGCTGGCCCGTGTCACGGGTCGCTTCGCGGTTTGTAACGATATTATGTAAGCGAGGCTTACTCGGTCGGCGTGGTCGAGGGCGTGCCCGAGGTGCAGGTGGACACAAGTTCCTCGTACCGGGCCACGATCCAGCCCGGTGCATCGTCCGGGATCTGCTCGTCGAGGTTGTCGGTCGTGCGCGCGAACACCTTGGCGGTGCGCGAATTGTCGACCGCGGCCACCGTGTCGGCGGTCACCACGTTGTCGTAGACGATCAGCGCGATCGCGACGAGGAGGATGCCGCGCAGAACCCCGAAGACGAAGCCAAGGGCCTGATCCGCACCGCCCAGGGCCGACCGCTGGATGACGCTGGAAAACAGCGGTGTGAACAGCGACACGACCACCAGCGCAAGCGCCAGAACGGCGGCGAAGGACGCGATCACGGACAGTTCGCAACTGTCGGCGATGAAGTCGCGCAGAACCGGGATTTCCTTGATGAGCGGCACGAAACGGGGCGCGAAGAGATAAGCGATGACGGCGGCGGCGACCCAGCCGACGATGGCCATGCCCTCGCGCACGAAGCCGCGGGAATAGGCGAGGATGGCCGAGACGAGAATGACCAGCGCGACGACACCGTCGACAATCGTGAACCCGTCCATCTATCCGTCCCTCTACAAGTGGCGCTCATCCGGCGCCGAACATATCCCCGACAAACCCGGCAAGGTCCGCGTAAGACTTGAGCGCCAGCCCCGGTTTTTCACCGGCCTTGGATCGTGCGGGCGCGATGGCCGTTGTGAAACCAAGTTTTTGCGCCTCTTTCAACCTGTTTTCGGTCTGGCCGACGGGGCGTAAGGCCCCGGACAGCGAGATTTCACCGAAAACGACGGTATCGCGCGGGATCGCAACATCCTCGCGCGCCGACAGCAGTGCGCAGGCGACGGCCAGATCGGCCGCCGGTTCGGACACGCGCATCCCGCCGGCCACGTTCAGATAAACGTCGAGCCCGGCGAAGGGGATGCCGCAGCGCGCCTCGAGCACGGCGAGGATCATGGCGAGCCGTCCGCCGTCCCAGCCCAGCACGCTCCGGCGCGGCTGGCTGAGGGGCGAGGGCGCGACGAGGCACTGGAACTCGACCAGAACCGGCCGCGTGCCCTCGATGCCCGCGAACACGGTCGCGCCCGGCGCCGGGTCTTCACGATCCGACAGGAACAGGGCCGACGGGTTGGCGACCTCGGACAAGCCGCCCCCCGTCATCTCGAACACACCGATCTCGTCCGCCGGGCCGAAGCGATTCTTGACGGCCCGCAAAATGCGGAACTGATGCCCGCGCTCGCCCTCGAAATACAGCACGGTGTCCACCATGTGCTCGACCACACGGGGGCCCGCGATCTGGCCTTCCTTGGTGACGTGGCCCACTAGGATGACCGCCATGCCGCGCCGCTTGGCGAAGGTGACCAGCTCATGCGCGGCGGCGCGCACCTGACTTACGCTGCCCGGCGCGCTGTCGACATTGTCGGCCCACATGGTCTGGATCGAATCGATGATCGCCAGACCGGGACGCTCCTCCTCCAGCGTGGTCAGGATGTCGCGCAGATTGGTCTCGGCGGCGAGTTTCACGGGCGCATCGGCCAGCCCAAGCCGCTGGGCGCGCATCCGCACCTGCGCGCTGGCTTCCTCGCCCGACACGTAAAGCGTCTTCAGCCCCTGGCGCGCGAAATGCGCGGCGGCCTGCAACAGAAGCGTCGACTTCCCGATGCCCGGATCGCCGCCGACCAGCACCGCACTCGCCGGCACCAGCCCGCCCCCCAGAACCCGGTCGAACTCCGCCACACCCGAGACGGTGCGCGGCGGCGGGCTCTCGGTCGAGGCGAGATCGGTCAGCGCCACCGCCCGGCCGCGCGCGGCGCCGAGTGACTTGGACGCAGGCCCCGCCGACAACGGCTTTTCTTCGACAATGGTGTTCCACTCGCCGCAGGATTCGCAGCGCCCCGACCACTTGGACGTGGACGCACCACAGCTCTGACAGACGAAGGACGCGGAGGATTTTGCCATGACGCCTTGTGCCTCGCGCCGCCCCGCGAGGCAAGCGCCCGACCGTCCACTTTCCGGTCCGAAATATCCCGGGGAGCGCGAGGGGCAGCGCCCCTCGCACGGGTCGTGGCGGCGTCAGCCGCCGCGAAACTCAGTCACGCTTGCGCTCCATCAGCGTGACGAGCAACGAGGCCAGCACGCAGAAGGTGAACAGATACAGCCCCCATCCCACCTCGACCCGCGTCATCGCCACGCCCTTGATGATGACCACGTAAAGCGCCATCAGGAAAATGTCGGCCATGGCGAGGCGGCCGAGAAACCCGAACACCGGTTTCGCGCGGTCCCCGATCCTGCCGAACTGGATCAGCGCCATGCCGACCACTTTCACCGCCGGGGCCACGATCGCGAAGAGGAACACGATGAGCGCGAGAAACAGGTCCTCCTCGACAAGGGCCGCGAGGCCCGAGATGACGCTCACCTCCTTCAACCCCAAGAGCGGCAGGTTCAGCCCGGCTCGCAACAGGGGGGCGACCCACGCGAGGGGGAAGAGCACGATCAGGGACAGGTTGAGATACCGAAGCCACGCCATCGGATTGATCTAGGCGCTCAGACCTCGGGTTTCGAGGGGCGGCGCGGGGTGACGGGCTGGCGAGCTTTCTGGGGCAGGGGGACGACGATCTGGTCGGGGTCCTCGACCTTGTCGTCCACCTCGAAGCCCAGCTCGGGCAGAAGCGACATCAGGTCGGCCTCCAGCGCCGCCAGTTGCTTGTCCACGACCCGCTCTTCGGTTTCGATCTGCTGCATCCAGTGGCGCAGGTCTTCGGTCGTTTTCTTCGCCAGCGCGATGTTTTCGAGGAACCTGTCCACCTCCTCCTGCCGCTGGCGCAGAAACGCGCGGGCGCGTTCGACGGAGGCGTCGGAATAGGTGCTGGCGAGATCGCGGGACGTGTGGCTCATCTGCGCGGCGAGGTCGAGGATATCGGGCTCCAGCGCGCCCAGATCCGGGTGGTCGCGCAGATGCCGGATGCGTTCGCGCACCGAATCGAACTCCCCGCCGATCCGGAACAGTTTCTTGCGGTCGGCCTCGTGGCTCGCGCGGTAGGCACGGGCCACGTCCTCCATCGAAATCGCGAAGTTCCGGTGGCTGTTTTCAAGCTGCATGATCCGGTGGTTGGCAGGCAGGTAGAACGCAAGCAGCACGAAAAGCACCGTGAGGCCGATCTGAAGGTATTTCCCGGCGTCGGCCAATTGCGTGCCGCCGAAACTCGCGTAGATCTCGACCCAGGGCAGTTGGCCCAGAAACGCCCCGGCCGTGGCGACGACAAGCGCCAGCGCGGCGACGGCGATCAGGACCATGACGATGACCTGCACCTGTCGCTGCGCGGCCGAAAATAGCCCCGTAACGGAATTCATACCTTTAACCCCCAAGCGAAACGCCACCTAGCCCCCAAGGCAGGCTGCGCCAATAAAATCCAGCGTAAACAGAATGTTGGGGGATGATAAGCGGCTCAATGAAAAACAGTGGCGCCGAATGGACGCCACTGTTTCATGTTTCTCGACAATTGTCGCCGGTGTCAGCGATCCGGCTTTTGCGGCACCACGGGCCGGCCCGAGGAAAGCTGCGATTTGTGCGTCATCGGCACCACGGTCGGGGCCGGGGTCGTGCGCGTGTCTTCGAGGTCCAACCCGATCTCGGGGAGCAGCGCCTTGAGGTCTTTTTTCAGGGCCGACACCTGACCATCGACGATATGTTCCTCGGTCTCGATCTGCTGAAGCCACTGTTGCAGTTCCTCGGTCGTGCGCTTGGCCATCGCGACGTTTTCCTGAAACGCCTCGATCTCTTCCTGCCGCTGACGCAGGAAGGTGCGCGCGCGTTCGACCCGCTCGTCGGAATAGACCTCGGCAATGTCGCGCGAGGTGTGGCTCATCTGAGCGGCCAGTTCGAGAACCTGAGGCTCCAGCGCGCCCAGATCGGGATGTTCGCGCATATGGTTGATCCGCTCCCGCACCGCGTCGAATTCGCCACGCAGCTTGAACGCCCCGGCCCGGTCGGCTTCGTGGCTCGCACGGTAGGCGCGGATCACGTCATCCATCGATAGGTTGAACTGGCGATGGCTGGTTTCAAGCTGCATGATCCGGCGGTTGGCGGGAAGGTAGAGCGACAAGAGGACGAACAGCACGGTGACGGCGATCTGGGCGATCATCCCGGCGTTTGCGACGGGCGCGCCGTTGAATCCTGCGTAAAGTTCGAGCCACGGAAAAACGCCGAGCGCCGCGCCCGCTGTCGCGACGATCAACCCGGCGGTGACGGCGCAGATCGCGCCCATGATAAGTGCCTGTGCCTGCGTCTGGGCAGCCGGAAAGAGCCCTGTGGAACGGGTCATGTCTTCACCCCTCGCTTGGTGTATGTCCGCGCACCGGCTTGATGCGCATTTCACCGTCAACGCGGGTCGTCGGCAAAAAGTTGCTTGGCGGTTTCGCGAATGACGAAAAACCGGACCTAGCGGGCGAGAAACCGGGCCAAGAGCGGGTCATCTGCGCTGGCAAGGTCGGATACCCTGCCGTGCCAGCGGGCGCGGGCGGCGTCGAGCAGCAGAACCTCGTCGGCGATGGTGCGGATCGACGCCATGTCATGTGTGATCGTGATCGCCGTCGCCCCCAGATCGGTGACGAGTTCGCGGATCAGCGCGTCGATGTCGGTCGAGGTCACCGGGTCGAGGCCGGAGTTCGGCTCGTCGAAAAAGAGGTATTTCGGCGTGCCGATGATCGCACGGGCGAGCCCGACACGCTTTTGCATGCCCCCCGACAGGTCGGAGGGGAAGAGGTCGGCCACCCGGGGTTCCAGCCCCACGCGCCCCAGCGCGACTTCGGCCCGCGCGCGCGCCTCGGCCCGGCTCACGCGGGCGCGCCCGTTGCGCAGGCGAAACGCCACGTTTTCCCACACCGTCAGGCTGTCGAAGAGGGCCGAGGCCTGAAAAAGCACCCCGGTCTGTTCGAGGAAAGCGCGCCGCACGCGGCGGCTGATCGGCTGGCCGTCGATCAGGATCCGGCCTGCGTCCGGCGTGATGAGGCCCAGAATGATCCGTGTCAGCACCGATTTCCCTGTGCCCGAACGTCCGAGGATCGCAAGGCTCGTGCCGCTGTCCAGCGCAAGCGAGATGTCGTTAAGCACCTCCTTGGTGCCGAAGGACTTGGAGATATGCTGAAGCTCGATCATTGGCCGAAGAACAGCCCGGTCAACGCGACGTTGGCGGCGAGCACGAGGATCGCGGCGGCCTGCACGGCGGATTTGGTGGCAAGCCCCACGCCCTGCGCGCCGCGCCCGGCATTCAGCCCCGCATGACAGGCGAGCGTCACGGCGATACCGCCGAAGACCGCGCCCTTGGTGAGCGACAGCACGATGTCCACGGGGTCGAGGAAGTTCCAGCTTGTCGTCACGTAGGACGGTCCGTTGAAGCCCAGACCCTGCGTGGCGACCACGAAGCCGCCGAAGAGCCCCAGAATGTCGCCGAGGCCCACGAGGATCGGCACCGTGACCAGCCCGGCCAGCACGCGCGGCGCGGTCAGGTAGGTCATCGGGTCGGTCGACAGCGTGGTGAGCGCGTCGACCTGCTCGGACACTTTCATGGTGGCCAGTTCGGCGGCGATGGACGAGGTCACGCGCGCCGCGATCATCAGGCCGACCATGACGGGGCCAAGTTCACGGACGATTCCGATGGCGACGATCTGGGGCACCACGGCCTCGGCCGAAATGCGCGAGCCGCCCGCGTAGATCTGAAGCGCCAGCGCCGCGCCGGTGAACACCGCGGTGAGCCCGACGACAGGAAGCGAGAGCCAGCCGATTTGCAGGAACGCGCGGGCCAGTTCGCGGGGGTAGCGCAGCGTTGCGGGGAACCGGATCACGGCGTTCAAGAAGAACAGCGTGACCGAGCCGATGCGGCGCAGCATACCAAGTGCTGCCCGGCCCAGAAGGGTCAGAGGCAGCAGGGCGCGTGTCACGACTGGCCTCGGGTGTAGTCGCGGGTGTAGCGGTGGCCGAGTTGCGTCAGGATTTCGTAGCCGATGGTGCCGGTGGTGTCGGCGATGTCATCGACGCTCTGATGCGGGCCGATCAGCGTCAGCCATTCGGGCACGGTGTCCAGATGGCCGATGTCGATGCCGATCGAATCCATCGAGACCCGACCAAGGATCGGGCAGGGGGTCGCGCCGTCGAAGAGCACGCCTTTGTTCGACAGATGCCGGGTGATCCCGTCGGCGTAACCGCCCGACACGGTAGCCACGCGGGTCGGCGCGTCGGCGGTCCAGCTGTTGCCGTAGCCCACGGTCTCGCCCCGCCCGATCTCGCGCGTCTGGATCACGGGCAGGTCGAGGTGGACCACGGGCGTCGCCTCCTCGAAAGGCCGCGCGCCATAAAGCCCGATGCCGGGGCGGGTGAGGTCGAAGTGGTAGTCTGGGCCAAGCAGGATGCCGCCGGTCGCGGCGAGCGAACGGGGCACGTCGCAGCCCTCGGTCATTTCGGTGAACATGCGAAGCTGCATCGCGTTCATCTCGTGCTCCGGCTCGTCGGCGCAGGCGAGGTGCGACATGATGAGCGTCGGCCCGGCAGTCAGCGCGATGTCACGCACGGCGGCCCATTCGGCGGGCTCCATCCCCAGCCGGTTCATGCCCGCGTCGAGCTGGATGCCGAAGCTCTGTCCGGGCAGGGTTTCGACATGTCGGGTCAGTTGTTCCACCGAACTCAGCAACGGGATCAGGTTCAGGTCGCGGATCATGTCCGCGTCGCCCGCCATGTGCCCGTTCAACAGGAAGATCGCCGGGCCGGGGCCGAGAGCGGCGCGCACATCTGCGGCTTCCTCGGCGGCCGCGACGAAGAAGCGGCGCGCGCCGGCGGCGGCCAGCGTCTTGGCCACACGGTCCACGCCAAGGCCATATCCGTCGGCCTTGACCACCGCGCCGGTCTGCACGGTGGAGGCGGTTTTCGCGTCGAGCGCGCGCCAGTTGGCGGCGATCGCATCGAGGTCGATCTGTAGACGTCCGGTTCCCATGCGGCGTGGTTTGTCCGCGCGCGCGGGCCGCGTCAAGCGCAAAGCCGTCAGGCCGCGTGGGTAAGCTCCGTCACGATCCGGTTGTCCTGATGCAGCGTCTTGTGGACCGGGCATTTGTCGGCGATTTCCAGCAGGCGCTGACGTTGTTCTGCGTCCAGATCGCCGGTGAGCGTGATCTTGCGGATGAATTCGTCGACCTTCTGCGGCGGGGTGTCGGGGTCGGCGTCCTTGGCGTGAACCTTGGCATGGGTCACGTCGACCTGAATGTCTCTCAGCGGCCAGCCCTTGCGGCGCGCATACATCCGGATCGTCATCGAGGTGCAGGCCCCCAGACCCGCCGACAGAAAGCCGTAGGGCGACAGTCCCCGGTTCGTCCCGCCGAAATCCACCGGCTCGTCGGCGTAAAGGTGATGCGGCCCGTGGCTTACGTCCTGCAAGAACCCTTCGGCATCGGCTTCACGCACCCTGAGGACGCCTTCGGGCACCGCCTCGGTCGTTTCGGCGCTGCCAAGATCGAGATAGCGTTCGGCCCATGCCGCGATGACCGATGCCGCGTATTCCGCATCTTCGCCGCGCGAGATCAGGTGGTCGGCGTCGTCCAATGTCACGAAACTCTTCGGGTGTTTCGCGGCGCGGAAGATCGATTCCGCGTTGTCGATGCCCACCACGGCGTCGCGCGGTGCGTGCATGACGAGCAGCGCGGCGTGCAGGTCGCGGATCGCCGGTTTCAGGCTCTCGGCCCGGATATCCTCGACGAAGTCGCGCCCGATGGTGAAGGTGCGCCCGCCCAGATTGACCTCGGCCGACCCGTCGCGCGTGATCTCGTCCAGCTTGTCGGCGAAGTTGTGGGTGACGTGGTCGGGCGCGAACGGCGCGCCCAAGGTGACGACCGCTTTGATCCCACCGATCTGCCCGGCGGCTTTCAGCACCGCGGCACCCCCAAGCGAGTGTCCGATGAGCAGGGCGGGGGCAAGGTCGCGGGCGGCAAGGGCCTGTGCCGCCTTGGTCAGGTCTTCCACGTTCGAGGTGAAGGTGGTGTTCGAGAACTCCCCCTCGCTGTGCCCCAGCCCGGTGAAGTCGCACCGGAGCACCGCGATCCCGGCGGCATTCAGGCGTTGCGCGATGCGGCGCGCGGGCAGGATGTCTTTCGAGCAGGTGAAACAGTGCGCGAACAGGGCCGTCGCCCGCACGCGCCCCGGAGGAAGATCCAGCCGCGCGGCCAGCATCGACCCGTCATGGCCCTCGAACTCGAACTTTTCGGTCGTCATACCTGTCCCTCCGTCGTGATGGTTCAGAGATGGAGGCGCAGGCGATGTTTGCCAATGCTTCACTTTCGCGCGGGCATCCGGGTGTTGGCGTTTTACCTCGTTCAGGCCAATGCGTATGGAAGGGGCATGAAGATGCTTTCACCCAAGGCCCTGCGGATCGTCGCGGGCGGATTGCTTGTCGCCGTGCTCGCCGGATTTCTCGGCGACCTTCACCCCGTGGGCGATACCTTTGCGGTCTTTCGGCTTTACGTCGCGGGGGCGCTGGCGCTTGTCGGTGCGCTCCAGCTTCAGGCGGGGGTGCGCAATCAGGGACTGGTCAATCTGGGGCTAGGGCTGGGCGTGATCGTCATGGCCGGGGTTCTGCCGTTCGGTCGGCAGTTTCCGCCGGGCGAGGGTGCTGGCGTGGTGCGGCACTACCAAAAGAACATGCTTTATCACAACGACGACCCGCGCCGTGTGCTGGACGATATTCTCGCCCGCGGTCCCACGGTCGTGACCTTGCAGGAGGCGGCGGGGAGCAGCGCCCTGATCCTCGACAACCTCTTCGACCGCTATCCGGCGGGGGTGGCCTGCGACACGCCAGAATCCATCGGTCTCGCGGTCTTTGCCGCTTACCCGCCGGTCGCCGACACCGCCTTTTGCGCCACACGGATGGCGGGCGTTCAGGTCGAGGGGCCGACCGGGCCGGTCTGGGTGATTTCGACCCACCTGCGCTGGGTGTGGCCCTATATGAACGCCTTCCACGCGGATCGCATGGTGCCCGAGCTTGCCGCGCTCGACGGCCCCAAGATCATCGCTGGCGACTTCAACGTCGTGCCTTGGGCCGCGAGTGTCGAGCGCATCGCGCAGGCGGCCGGGGCCGAGCGCGTCGGGCGGGCCGTCGTCACCTATGCCGTGGCGGGGGTCTTGCGGGTCCAGATCGACAACATCCTCGCCACGGGTGGACGGGGCGTGACCCGCGCCTTGCCGAAACTAGGCTCGGACCACTGGGGCGTCTGGGCGGAATACACCTTGGGCGAGGGCTGAAAAAAAGGGGCGATCCAGCACGCCGGGTGCGGATCGCCCTAAGAATGAGGGTGCGCCAGCCACGGACCTGTGGGATTACCGTGGCGAGGTGCGTCGCCCTCCTGACCATGTTCTCTCGAACAGGTTGGTTATCCTCCAGCCATGTGGTCGTGCTTTGCCCGAAACCGGGCGGAAACGGATTGTTGCCGCCCCAGTTCCGTCACAGGTTGGGGAAACCTTACCGTCTAAAGGCGAAAAAACCGGGGCCGAGACCCCGGTTTCGTCACATTTGGAGGAACGGATGCAGGTCAGACGGGCACGGAAACGAATTTCCCGTCGATCCAGCGCCGAATATGCGTCCGGGTGGATTCGCCCGCTTCCCGCGTGCTGCGAAAGGCGAGCGCAAGGCGGCTCTCGTAGAACGCGCGCTGGAAATCCTGCGCGTCCAGGGTTTTGAAGAATGCGTTGCTCAACATGGTTCTGCTCTGTGGTTCGTTGGAATTATCCTTTCGGATGGTGGTTATCCTTACCCTTGGCCGCGGCGACGTTGGGGAAACACTGGGGCCGATTTCGTATCATTTCATGCCGAACGCGACACAATTGAGGGCCGGTCAATAAAAAGGAAAGGGCGCCCCGACCGGGACGCCCTTGAATTTTCGCTGATCCCAGAGGGGATTAGCAGGAGTAGTACATCTTGTACTCGATCGGGTGCGGGGTGTGCTCGTATTCGTACACTTCTTCCCACTTCAGATCCATGTAACCGTCGATCTGGTCCTTGGTGAACACGTCGCCGGCGGTCAGGAACTCGTAATCCTCGGCGAGGCTTTCGAGCGCTTCACGCAGGCTGCCGCAGACGGTCGGGATACCGGCCAGCTCTTCGGGCGGCAGATCGTAGAGGTTCTTGTCGGACGAGGGGCCCGGGTCGATCTTGTTCTTGATGCCGTCGAGGCCGGCCATGAGCAGGGCCGCGAAGCACAGATACGGGTTCGACGCCGGATCGGGGAAGCGGGCTTCCACACGCTTGGCCTTCGGGCTTTCCGTCCACGGAATACGCACGCAGCCCGAACGGTTGCGGGCCGAGTAGGCGCGCAGAACCGGGGCTTCGAAGCCCGGGATCAGACGCTTGTAGGAGTTGGTCGACGGGTTGGTGAAGGCGTTGAGCGCCTTGGCGTGCTTCAGGATGCCGCCGATGAACCACAGGGCCTCATCCGACAGGTCGGCATACTTGTCGCCCGCGAAAAGCGGCTTGCCGTCTTTCCAGATCGACATGTTCACGTGCATACCCGAGCCGTTGTCGCCCTTGATCGGCTTCGGCATGAAGGTCGCGGTGCGGCCATAGGCGTGGGCCACGTTGTGGATCACGTACTTGTATTTCTGAAGCTCGTCGGCCTGCTTGGTGAGCGACCCGAAGATCAGGCCCAGCTCGTGCTGCGAGGTCGCGACCTCGTGGTGGTGCTTGTCCACCTTCATGCCGATCATCTTCATCGTGGTCAGCATTTCCGAGCGGATGTCCTGGCTGTCGTCAGACGGGTTCACCGGGAAATAGCCGCCCTTGTAGTCGGGACGGTGGCCGAGGTTGCCCATCTCGAACTCGGTGTCGGTGTTCCAGGCGGCGCCGTCGGCGTCGACCTCATAGGCCACTTTGTTCGGGGTCACCGAATAGCGCACGTCGTCGAACAGGAAGAATTCCGCTTCCGGGCCGAAATAGGATGCGTCGCCGATGCCCGACGAGATCAGGTAGGCTTCGGCCTTTTGCGCCGTGCCGCGCGGGTCGCGCTCATAGGGTTCGCCGGTGTCGGGCTCGACGATCGAGCAATGCACGGCCAGAGTCTTTTCGGCGTAGAACGGGTCGATGTAGACCGAGTCCGGATCGGGCATGAGTTTCATGTCCGAGGCTTCGATCGACTTCCAGCCGGCCACGGACGACCCGTCGAACATGAAGCCTTCTTCCAGGAAGTCTTCGTCGACCAGATCGGCCACCACCGTCACGTGCTGCATCTTGCCGCGCGGATCGGTGAAGCGAATGTCGACATAGGCGACATCTTCGTCCTTGATAAGCTTGAGAACGTCTTTGTTGCTCATTGTGCTTCTCTTTCCCCTAAGTTGATACGGTTGAGAATTTTCGGTCCGGCGAGGGCGACGTCAGATCGCGTCGTGACCCGTTTCGCCGGTGCGGATGCGGATGGTCTGCTCGACGGGCGAGACAAAGATCTTGCCGTCCCCGATCTTGTCGGTCTTGGCCGCGCCCACGATCGCCTCGATCGCCGCGTCGACCTGATCGGCGGGAAGCACGACCTCGATCTTCACCTTCGGCAGGAAATCGACGACGTATTCGGCGCCGCGATAAAGCTCGGTATGGCCTTTCTGCCGCCCGAACCCCTTCACTTCGATCACGGAAAGGCCCTGCACGCCGATTTCCTGGAGTGCTTCCTTCACCTCATCCAGCTTGAACGGCTTGATGATGGCTTCGATCTTTTTCATGGCTGTCCCCCCTCGGAAATCAGGTTCGAGGCCCACAGACCACTTCTCATCCGGGGCCACAATTGGATAGGGTTTCGGTAGCAGGGGCGCGGGCCGGATTCCAGACGCTTCGCACAATATTTATGCAATCTGATCGACTTTCGGGCGGTTTGCGAAAAATTGGGGCAGAAACCATGTCGGAACTCGTGACCGCCGCCCAAATGCGCGCCATCGAACAGGCCGCGATCTCGTCGGGCAAGGTCACCGGGCTCGCGCTGATGGAGCGGGCGGGGCAAGGCGTCGTCCAAGCGATTTGCGAGACATGGCTGGAGCTTACCATAGGGGCCCACGGTGCCGTCGTGCTCTGCGGCCCGGGCAACAACGGCGGCGACGGTTATGTCGTCGCGCGGCTTCTGGCGGCGCGGGGCTGGTCGGTCGCGGTCTTCGCCTACGGCGATCCGGCCAGACTGCCGCCCGATGCGCGGACGAATTACGAGCGGTGGACCCGGATCGGCGGCTGCGCCCCGCTGTCCGCGCTGGACGATACCACCTTCAGGGACGCGGCCGTCACCGTCGATGCCCTGTTCGGGACGGGCCTCACGCGCCCCCTTCCGGTCGAAGTGCTGAACGCGCTGATGGTCGCAGCGACACGCCCCAACGCGGCGGCGCCCCCACGCCCGCCCATCGTGGCGGTCGACATCGCTTCCGGCGTGGATGCCGACAGCGGTCGGGTCATCGGCGGCGACGAGCAGGGGGACGAGCTGCCGTATTTGCCCGCTTTGACGGTCACTTTCGGCGCGGCGAAGGTCGGGCATATGCTCCTGCCTCATGCAGCACACACGCGGCACAAGCTGGTGGTCGCCCCCATCGGGGTCGAGGATGACATCGCCCGCGCGTACCTGACGTGGAACGTGGTCGAACACCTCGACCTCGCGGCGGTCCGCCATATCGACCTTCTGGGCAGGCCGGATATCAGCCTTCAGGCGCTTGAGCTTGCAAAGGACGTGGCCTCCCACAAGTTCGGCCACGGCCATGCGGTGATCCTGTCGGGGCCGGCCGGGCGCACGGGGGCCGCCCGGCTCGCCGCCCGCGCTGCCCTGCGCGTTGGGGCCGGGCTGGTGACCGTGGCCGCACCGCGCGATGCCATGGCCGAGAACGCGGCCCAGCTGACCGCGATCATGCTGCGCGAGGCCGAGGGGGGCGAGGCGCTTGCGGATCTGCTGCAAGACAAGCGCCTCAACGCGATCTGTCTGGGGCCGGGGTTGGGGCAGCCGCGCGCCCGTGACCTTGTCCCGGTGGCGCTGGACGCGACGCGGGATCGGGATATGGGCGGCGTCGTGCTGGACGCCGATGCGCTTTCGGCCTTCGCGGACGATCCCGGCGGCCTGTTTAAGATGCTCCACGACGGATGCGTGCTCACGCCCCACGCGGGCGAATTCGCGCGGCTTTTCCCCGACCTCTCCGCCCGCCTGAACGCGCCTGCTACGGCCGGCCCGGCCTATTCCAAGGTCGACGCGGCGCGCGACGCCGCCGAGCGCGCAGGCTGCACGGTGCTTTTCAAAGGCCCGGACACGGTGATCGCGGATGAAACGGGTGACGCGGCCATCAACGCGGCCTGCTGCGACCGCGCCGCCCCATGGCTGGCGACGGCCGGGTCGGGCGATGTGCTCGCCGGTCTGGTCACGGGACTTCTGGCGCGCGGCTACGCCCCCGTGACGGCGGCCGAAACCGCCGCCTGGCTCCACACCGAAGCCGCCCTCAGCTTCGGCCCCGGTCTCATTGCCGAAGACCTCCCCGAAGAATTGCCGAAGGTGTTTCGCGCCCTCGGCGTCTGACCTTCTCCGGTCCGAAAATACCTCGGGGAGGTCGCCATTTCAGCGCCATAGGTGCGAGCGACAATGGCGACGGGGCAGCACCCCTCGCATCGGTCGCTCCGGCGCAAGCCGAAGCGAAGCCTCTCAGGTCTTCATCTTGCAGGTGTTGATCCCGAACACGGTGTAAAGCGCGCACCAGCCCACGGCGGCGGTGAACAGGGCCAGCACCGCCACGACGAGCGCGACCCAACCCAGCGTCGTGCCTTGATTGAGGAAGAAAACCACCAGCGCGGCGATGCCGATCACGGCGCGAATGATGCGGTCCATGCCGCTTTCGTTGGTCTTGAACATGATGACCTCCAGTCCATGCGTGTCTGATGGAGTGAGTCTACTCTCACCTTCAGGACATTGCATGTGACGTGGTCACACAGCGGGGCTGTCGATCAGTTTTTCCAGCGCGGATGTGTCCAGAACCCGAACGCGGCCCCGCTCATGCGCGATGATCCCGGCGCGGGCCATCCGGTCGAGCCGACGCGACACGACCTCGCGCGCCGATCCGATCGCGCGGGCCATGGCGGCCTGCGTCATCGCCACTTCGCCGTCCTCTGCCCGTTCGAGGAGCAGGGCAGCCAGCCGCGCTTCGACCCTGAGGAACGACATGGTTTCGATCAGTTGCATCATCGCCTGCATCCGCTCGGCAAAAGCGGCGAACACCACCTTGCGAAACGCGGGCGAGCTGTCGACCAGTTCGAGAAAGACCGGGCGCGGGATCAGGACGAGGCGCGTTGCATTCGTCGCGACCGCCTCGGCCGAGTAATCGTCGCCGCCCAAAAGGCCGAGCGTCGACTGGATGCAGCTTTCGCCGGGCTTGACCTCGTAAAGCAATATGTCGCGGCCGTTCGGGCCGACGAGGTGCACACCCACATGGCCGGTCAGGACCACGACATAGCCTTTCACCGTTTCGCCCGGCGAGAACAGAACGGCGCCTTCGGGCACCTCCAACGGTTTCAGCCGGGCGAGCGCGGTCCGGGCCGGCGGCTCGAGCGCCGCAAGCTCCTGAGCCGCGTCGACCCAGCCGGACACGTCAGCCGCGTCCGCGCTTTTCGAACCGGGGCAGCATGGCCGAGAAATCGGCGCCTTCGCCGCCTTCGTTCTCGACGAATTGCGCGTAGAGTTTCATCGCGGCTTCGCCCATGGGGGTGTCTGCATCCGCTGCCTCGGCGGCCTGCATGGCAAGGCGCAGGTCCTTGAGCATCAGTTCGCTCGCGAAGCCGGGCTTGTAGCCGTTGTCGGCCGGGCTGGTCGCGCCGATGCCGGGGGCAGGGGTGTAGGCGTTCATCGTCCAGCTGTAGCCGGACGAGGTCGAGACGACATCGAACATCGCCTGCCGGTCGAGGCCCAGTTTGTCGGCCAGCGCAAAAGCCTCGCAAGTGACGATCATGGTCGCGCCGAGGATCATGTTGTTACAGATCTTGGCGGCTTGACCGTTGCCCGACGGGCCGCAATGCACGGCTTTTTGCCCCATGATGTCGAGAAGGGGTTTCACCTTGTCGAACGCCTCTTCCGATCCGCCCGCCATGAAGGTGAGCGTGCCGTTCGCCGCGCCCGTGATCCCGCCCGAAACCGGCGCGTCGATCGCCAGAAGCCCGGCTGCCATCGCCTGATCGGCCACGGCGCGCGCGCTTTCCACGTCGACGGTGGAGCAATCGGCAAAGAGCGAGCCCTTGTCCATCGCCGGCACGATCTCGTCCGCCACGGCGCGCAGGATCTTGCCGTTGGGCAGCATGGTGATGACCACTTCGGCGCCCTTCGCGGCCTCTGCCGCGGTGTCGGCCTTGGTCACGCCCTCGGGCATCGGGGCGGCGAGGTCGAAGCCCGTCACCTCATGCCCGGCGGCGGCGAGGTTGGCGGCCATCGGTCCGCCCATGTTGCCGAGGCCAATAAATCCGATCTTCATGTCATCCTCCCTCAGATGCTCAAAGCTTCGTCACCCAGCGGCGCGCGCATACGGGCGATGTCCTCTTCGGGCACCTCCTCGATGCTGGCGTGGCGCCATGTGGGGTTGCGGTCCTTGTCGATGATCTGCGCCCGGACGCCTTCGAGGAAATCCCCGTGCTCCATCGCGCGATAGGTGAATTCGAACTCGTAGGCCAGCACCTGCCGCACGCTCTCGGCGTTGCGCGCGCGGGTGATGTTGGCAAGCGTGCAGCAGACCGACAGGGGCGAGGCGCGCCGGATCGCCTTGGCCGAGGCCCGAGCGATTTCGCTGTCGCCCGCGTCGCATTTCGCGGCGATGTCGGCGGGGGTTCCGTCGAACAGCCTGTCGATCTCGGTCTGGGCGCGGGCCAGCGGGCTTTCCGGCGGCGTCGTGGCCATCGTGGCCACGAGGCCCGCGTTTCCGGTTTCTTCCAGTTCCGACACGAGGTCGAGCCAGTATTCCCGTTCGATATAGTGATCGGCGAAGCCCGCATGGATCGCGTCGCCCGCGTTCATGCGCAGGGACGTGGCGCCGAGGTATTCGCCCAGCTTGCCCGGCGCGCGCGACAGCAGGTAGGTGCCGCCCACGTCCGGGGCGAGGCCGATGCCGGTTTCGGGCATGGCGACCTGCGAGGTTTCGCAGACCACGCGGATGCCGGCGTGACCGCCCACGCCGACGCCGCCCCCCATGACGAAGCCCTGCATCAGCGCGACGATGGGTTTCGGGTATTCCGCGATCTTGGCGTTCATCCGGTATTCGTCGCGCCAGAACGTGCGGCCGTAGTCGTAATCGCCCTTCAGCCCATGCTCATACATCGCCTGAATGTCGCCGCCGGCGCAGAACGCCTTGTCGCCCTCGGCGTCGATCACCACGATCTCGACCGTGTCGTCGTCGCGCCAGGCATCCAGCGCGGCCTCGATGTCGAGGCACATCTGGTAGGACAGGGCATTGAGCGCCTTGGGGCGGGTCAGCGTGATGCGACCGGCCTTGCCGATGATGCGGGTCGAGACTTCGCTCATCTCAGCCCCGATCCGCCAGCATCTGACGGCTTACGATCAGGCGCATGATCTCGTTCGTGCCTTCGAGGATCTGGTGCACGCGCAGGTCGCGCACGATTTTTTCGATCCCGTAATCGGCGAGGTAGCCGTAGCCGCCATGCAGTTGCAGACAGTCGTTGGCCACGTCGAAGGCCACGTCGGTGACGAACATCTTGGCCATGGCGCAGAACTTGGTCGCGTCATGCGCCTTGTTGTCGAGCTTCCATGCCGCCTGCCGCAAGAAGGTGCGGGCGGCCTGAAGCTTGATCTCGTTGTCGGCGAGGCGGAACTGGAGCGCCTGAAATTGGTCGATGGTTTTGCCGAACGCTTTACGCTCGCCCATGTAGGCCAATGTCAGGTTCAGCGCGTTCTGGGCGCCGCCAAGGGCACTGGCGGCGATGTTGAGGCGCCCGCCGTCGAGACCGGCCATCGCATAGACGAAGCCGCGCCCCTCTTCCCCCATCAGGTTCTCGTGCGGCACGGTGCAATCGTCGAACTGCACCTGCGCGGTGGGTTGGGCTTTCCACCCCATCTTGTCCTCGAGACCGCCGAAGGACAGCCCCGTCGCGCCGTCTTCGATCACCATCGCCGAGATGCCCTTGGGGCCGTCGTCGCCGGTGCGCACCATGGTCAGATAGGCGTCGGAGTATGAGCCGCCCGAGATGAAAGCCTTGGTTCCGTTCAGCTTCCAGCCCTCGTTGGTCTTTTCCGCCTTCGTGCGCAGCGCGGCGGCGTCCGAGCCGGAGCCGGGTTCGGTCAGGCAGTAGGAAAACACCTTTTCCATGCTGGTGAGAGCGGGCAGCCAACGCGCCTTGTCCTCGTCCGTGCCGAACTTGTCGATCATGCCGCCGCACATGTTGTGGATCGACAGGAACGACCCGACGGCGGGGCAGGACATGGCGAGCGCCTCGAACACGAGGGTCGCGTCAAGTCGGCTCAGACCGGAGCCGCCGTATTCCTCGGAGACGTAGATGCCGCCCAGACCAAGCTCGGCCACCTTGGGCCAGAGGTCTTTCGGGATCGTGCCCTGACGTTCCCAGTCTTGTGCGTATGGTGCGATATGTTCCTGGCCGAAACCGTGGGACATATCGAAGATGGCTTCCTGTTCCTCTGAAAGCGCGAAATCCATTCTCTCCTCCCGAGCAGAAATGAACGCTGGTTCATTTAACAGAGTGGCGCAGCATGGGTGCAAAGCACAAGGGGGAATTGGTCAAAGGGGGTTTGTGTTTCTGCAAAGCCAAGGGGTGGGGTGAGGGGCGTTTGCTGTCCCTGTTCGCATCGTCCTGCGCGATACCAGAATACTAGGATTCTAGTATTCTGGTTCTCGTGAAAGCGTTTTATATCAATGCCATAAGTAGTCATCCGACCATCAAAAGGTTAACGCACGCACGATCCCCTCGCGCGCAACGCCCTTGGCGCGCCTCACAAACCGTCGTGAAATTCGGCGATCAAAGACCTCACGACCTCCCGCAAGGCTTCGTCCCGTGACAGGTCCGCTTCGATCGCGTCGGTGAAGACCCGGCGCTGCCGTTCGGCGGATGTCCCGCCGAGAATGATGTCGCGCGCGCCTTCCAGTTCCGCCGTGCATCCCAATGCCTCTGCGTCCTCCGCCAGCAGGTCGATCAGTTCCTCGACCAGATGCGCGACCGGAATGATCTCGCGCCGGCCGAAGTCGATCAGCCCCCGGGTCGCGCCATAGCGTTGCGCCATCCAGCGGTTCTCGGAGATCAGGAAGTTGTCGTAGATCCGCCAGCGTTGATTGCGCCCCTTCATCCGCCACAGGAACCGGGCGAGGCATTGGACGAGGGCGGCGATCGTCAGCGCCGTTTCCACCTTGGGCGACACGTCGCAGATGCGCGCCTCGATGGTCGGAAACTTGGCGGACGGGCGCAGATCCCACCAGATCTTAGACGCGTCCTCGATCAGGCCGAGGTCCACGATGGCATCGACCGAACGCTGGAATTCGGCCCAGCTCCACAGTTGCGGCGGGAGACCCGTTCGGGGGAGGTTGTCGAACACCGTCAGCCGGTAGGAGGCAAGTCCGGTATCCTCGCCCTGCCAGAACGGGGAAGACGCCGAAAGCGCCAGAAGATGCGGCAGGAAGTAGGACAGTTGGTTCATCACGTCGATACGATCTTCCTGATCGGGGATACCCACGTGAACGTGCATCCCGCAGATCAGCAGCCTGCGGGCGACGCCGCCCAGATCGCGGCGCAGGTCGTTGTAGCGGTCCTTGTCGGTGTGGTGTTGTTCCTTCCAGTCGGAAAACGGGTGACAGGCCGCCGCGATGGGGGCCAGACCGTGGTCGGCGGCATGGCGGGCGACCGCGCTTCGCAGGCGTATCAGGTCTTCGCGGGCCTGCCCGACATCGGCGCAGACATTCGTGCCGATCTCGATCTGGCATTGCAGGAATTCGGGGCTCACCTGTTCGTCGAGGTCGGCCTTGCAGGCCTCCATCAATGCCTCGGGCGCTTCGGCCAGGTCGCCGGTCTCGCGGTCGACGAGCAGGTATTCCTCTTCGATCCCGATGCTGAAGCTGGGGTTTTCCTTGACCATCGCGCGCCCTCCGCCTGTGCGGGTTCAGCCTGCGCAAAACCCGCGTGCGGCGCAAGCGCGGCTCAGGCGACGGAATGAAGCAGTTCGGCGATGCTTTCTTCGCGCAGGCCGAGGATCGAAAGGGCCGCGGCCTCGTCGGTCTGAAGCGTGACGACCATGCCCGCGACATCGCTCCACGCGTCGACGAAATGCCGGGCCAGTTTCATCGACGGGCCGGGGGCCGCGTGAATGACCATCATCATTGACCGTTCCTCGACATAAATGCCGGCGGCGGCGTCGGCCTGAAACTGCATCAGTCCGACCAGATCCCGCTCCCAGTCGTCGATACGGGCGAGGTTGATGAGTTGCTTCTGCTCCGGCCTGCGCTCCGGGTCGGCCATATAGGCACCATACAGCCCGCGCGCATCGGCCAGCGTGGCGAACCCTTCGTATTCTACGTAAACAAGCCCATGTGCGGGCAGGATCCTGTATCCACCGGGCATCGCCCGTCCCCTCGATTTACCTCGTCGGACGGGTTCGACCCGTCTTGACCAAATGGTAAACTAATATGCGGGTTTCAGGAAGGCCGTCTTTGGACGGCTCACACGGTGGAGCGCAGCATGTCCGCGATCGAGGTTTCCGGCTGCCCCAGAATGGCCAGCGCGCCCGCCTCATCATACTGCATGGAAGTGACGACGCCGTTCACACCCTTCCACGGGGCGACGAGGATGCGCCCCATCGCCTGCGCCTTTTCGGTGGGTGCGACGAAGACCATGAAAAACTGGTGACCCTTGGACAGAAACGTGTCCGCCTTTTCGGCCTGCATGGCCATCAGGGTCGGAAAGTCCCGTTCGAAATCCTCGACATGGGTGAGGTCGACGAGTTGCTTCTGGCCGGGGTGGGCGTCGGGCTTGGTCTGATAATCCGCGAACAGGTCCTGGGCTTCCTGAAGACGCACGAAACCCTCGTAGCGCACGTAGACGAGCCCGCGTTCAGGCAAGATCTGGTAACTTCCCGGCATATGCGCGTCGATCCTCGGTCCGGTCCCGGCGGTCAACTGATCCGCCGGGCCTCACCTTAACGTGCCTGACGCGTGAGGGAAGGTGCCAAAAGGTCACCGCGCCGAAAAGGTCACACCAGTCTGACCTGCGTCCCGATCTCGGTCAGTTCGTAAAGCTCCGCGATCTTCTCGTTGTAAAGGCCGATGCAGCCGTCGGACGAACGGCGCCCGATCTTGCGCGTGTCGTGGGTGCCGTGGATGAGATAGGCGGGCCAGTCCAGATACATGGCATGGGTGCCCAGCGGGTTGGCCGGATCGCCCGCACCGATCGGTTCCCAATCCGGGAAGCGTTCCATCTGCGACGCCGTCGGCGTCCAGGTCGGGCCGACTTTCTTGCGCACGATCTCGGAATAGCCGCGTTTGGTCAGTTCGTCCGTGCGCGGCACCGAGGTCGGATAGAGCCGGTAGATAGATCCGTCGGCGTTCCAGTAATGCAGGGCCTTCGAGGTCGTGTCGCAGACGATCGCGCCTTTGCCGAGGCTGTCGAAATGATCGCGCCACTCCATCGTGCGGAAGGACGAGGCGTTGCGGCGCGAAAACTCCTGCACCGTCTCGTCATCCGCGCCCATTACCTGCGGCGGGGCGGACTGGGCGCGCAGCAGCGCAGGGGTGCAGAGCGGAAGGGCGGAGGCTGCGGCGAGAAGGCCGCGGCGCGTCATCTTGGAGGCCATGAGATTACCTGTATGTCTGTCTCGTGTTTCCCCGAGAGCTAGCAAGATATTCAGCCGACGCAATTCACGCGTTTGAGAGCCGGCGGAGTTTCACCGCAACGTGAGGTGGAATTCAGTAAAGATGCATGTGGACGGAACCCGTCAGGTTCTGGGTATCGACGTTCGCCGCCTCGATGGCTGCGGCGACGGTTCCGTAAGCCGACACTTTCACCGGCCGGTCCTGCGGTGCGAAAAGCGCGTAAAGGCGGATGAAATTCGACGTGATCGTGCCACGGGCCGCGATGTAGAGGTCGAGCGGAAGGCCGCGCTCGCGGATGGTCGCCTTCATGAAGCCCACGCAGTCGCGGAATTCGCGCACCGAAAGGTCGACTTCGCGCACCGAAAGGGCATCGACGACGACCTTCTGGCTCGACCGGAACTCCGTGCTCGCCAGCATCGCCGTGTTGGCCAGAACCTGTTCGACCGTCACTGAATCGGCGCAGCGCGCGAAGATGACGTCCGACCCCGAAAAGTGGTCCAGCGATATGCTCATTCAGATTGGGGTGTCCCGGTTGGGTTCGTTCGGGGAAACGGATGCACTGGAAAAAAGCAAACAATAAGGAAGGGGAGGCCGCGAAGCCTCCCCCATTTTCGTATCAGATCAGTCCATTGCCTTGAAGGCGAATTCGCCGCCTTCCTTGATGCCCGAGAACCAACGCTCGGTCACCGTCTTGGTCCGGGTGTAGAACCGGAAGGCATCGGGGCCGTACTGGTTCAGGTCACCGAAGGCCGATTTCTTCCAGCCGCCGAAGGTGAAGTAGGACAGCGGCACCGGGATCGGGAAGTTGATGCCGACCATGCCGACGTTCACGCGGCTTGCGAAATCGCGCGCCGTGTCGCCGTCGGAGGTGAAGATCGCCGTGCCGTTGCCGTACTGGTTCTTCATCACCAGATCGAGCGCCTCTTCGTAGCTGTCCTTGCGGACGGTCGAGAGCACCGGGCCGAAGATCTCTTCCTTGTAGATGTCCATGTCCTCGGTGACGTTGTCGAAGAGCGTCGGGCCGACATAGAAGCCGTCCTCATAGCCTTGCAGGCTGAAGTCGCGGCCGTCGGTGACGAGCGTCGCGCCATCGTTCACGCCCGAGTCGATCAGGCTTTCGATCCGCTGTTTCGCCTGCGCGGTGATGACGGGGCCGTAGTCCACATCCTTGTCCGAGGTGTAGGGGCCGACTTTCAGCGCCTCGACCTTGGGGGTGAGCTTTTCGATCAGCTTGTCGGCGGTGTCCTTGCCGACCGGAACCGCGACCGAGATCGCCATGCAGCGTTCGCCGGCCGCGCCGAAACCGGCACCCACCAGCGCGTCGGCGGCTTTGTCGAGGTCCGCGTCGGGCATGATAATCATGTGGTTCTTGGCGCCGCCGAAGCACTGGGCGCGCTTGCCGTTGGTGGCGGCGCGACCGTAGATGTATTGCGCGATCGGGGTGGAACCCACGAAGCCCACCGCCTGAATGGTCTCGTTGTCGAGGATCGCGTCCACCACTTCCTTGTCGCCGTTCACGACCTGAAGCACGCCATCGGGAAGCCCGGCTTCCTTGAGCAGTTCGGCCAGCATCATCGACGTGGTCGGGCAACGCTCGGACGGTTTCAGGATCATCGCGTTGCCGGAGACGAGCGCGGGGCCCATCTTCCACAGCGGGATCATGGCCGGGAAGTTGAACGGGGTGATGCCCGCGACCACGCCCAGCGGCTGACGCATGGAGTAAAGGTCGATGCCGGGGCCGCCGGAATCCATGAACTCGCCCTTGAGCAGGTTGGGCGCGCCCATGCAGACCTCGATCACTTCAAGGCCGCGCTGCACGTCGCCGGCGCCATCGGGCAGAGTCTTGCCGTGTTCGCGGCTGACGCTTTCGGCCAGCTTGTCCATGTCGCGGTTGATGAGTTCGGCGAACTTCATCATCACGCGGGCGCGGCGCTGCGGGTTGGTCGCGGCCCAGGCTTTCTGCGCTTCGGCGGCTTTCGCCACGGCGGCGTCGAGCTCGGCCGCCGTCGACAGCTTCACCTTGCCCTGAATTTCACCCGTGGCGGGGTTGTAGATATCGCTGGTGCGCGAAGAGGACGACGCCTCGTTCTGACCGTTGATCCAGTTTCCGACTTCGTACATGAGAGTCCTCCTCTAAAGCTGGCGCGAGAATATCCTTGCAATTTTGCGGCGCAAAGCGGCAACATTTCAAAACGTATTGCAATTCTGCAAGGGGTGGGCATGGATCTCGACTGGGACGATCTTCGCATCTTTCTGGCGGTGGCGCGCGGGGAAAGTCTGTCAGCGGCGGGCAGGGTGCTGAAACGCGACCCGGCCACGGTCGGACGGCGCGTTTCGCGGCTGGAGGAGGTGGTGGGCGCACCGCTTTTCGCCCGGTCGCCGCAGGGCTACGGCCTGACCGACGCCGGGCAGCGCCTGCTGGCCCATGCCGAAGAGGCCGAACAGGCCGTCACGCGCGGGGCCGAGGCGCTTGCGGGCACCACCGGGGGGCTGTCGGGGCAGGTGCGCATCGGCGCGCCGGATGGGTGCGCGAACTTCCTTCTGCCGCAGGTCTGCGCCCAGATCGCCGCCGAGCATCCCGAGATCGAATTGCAGATCGTCGCGCTGCCCCGCGTCATCAACCTGTCGAAACGGGAGGCCGATCTGGCCATCGCGGTTTCGCCCCCCGCCACGGGCCGACTGACGGTGCAGAAGATCACCGACTATCACCTGCACCTCGTTGCCGCGCGGCTGTATCTCAAGGAACACGGGCCGGTCGAAACGCTGGCCGACCTCGAAGGGCGGCCCATTGTCGGCTATATCCCCGACATGATCTTCGACAAGGAACTCGACTACCTGTCCGAGATCGGGGCCGACCGGGTGACGCTCGGTTCCAATTCGGTCTCGGTTCAGCTTGGAATGCTGCGCGAAGGCGGCGGGCTGGGCATCGCGCACGATTTCGCACTGCCGTTCGCCCGTAACCTGCGCAAGGTTCTGACCGACGAGGTGTCGTTGACCCGCAGCTTCTATCTCGTGCGTCACGCCGGGGACGCGCGGATCGAACGGATGAGCCGCGTGGCCGATATGCTCATGAGCGGTCTCAAGGCGGAAGTGGCGCGGCTCGAAGGTCTGACTTGACAAGCTGACGTGGCGGTAGGACCCTGAAATCAGGGAGTTAGCGCCAACACCGCAGCACGGAGGAAATCATGCTCGTCAGCCAGATTCTCAAGGACAAGGCCAATCAGGGTGTTCTGACGGTGACCAAGGATACGTCCGTTGCGGACGCGTCCGCGATCCTGTCGCGGGAAAAGGTGGGTGCGGTGATCGTGTCCGAGGATGGCGTGCATCCGCAGGGCATCGTCTCCGAACGTGACATCGTGCGGGAACTCGGTGCGCGGGGGACCGGCTGCCTGACCGATCCCGTGTCGGCGATCATGACCGAGAAACTCATTGGTTGCGTGCCGGGCGACCGGGCCATCGCGGTGCTTCAGAAGATGACCGAGGGGCGCTTCCGCCACATGCCGGTGATGGATGGCGACGAAATGGTCGGCCTCGTGTCCATCGGTGACGTGGTCAAGGCCCGGCTCGAGGAATTGGGCCAGCAGGCCGAAAGCCTCAAATCGATGATTATGGGCTACTGACCGGGCGATTTCCGGGGCGGGACCGGCGTTTCGTCGGCGCGTTTGAAAAGGATCGGGTCGCTTCGCGGCGACCCGCGCCGGATTGGCCCGCTTCCGGCTTGCATTCCCCAGCGCAATATTGTTGCGTGCCACCGGAACAGGGAGGCCGATCATGCGTGTTGCACTTTACCCCGGGACGTTCGACCCGATCACCATCGGGCATATCGACATCATCAAGCGGGCCTGCGCGCTCGTCGACCGTCTGGTGATCGGCGTCGCGATCAACCGCGACAAGGGGCCGATGTTCACGCTGGAAGAGCGGGTCGAGATGGTCGAGGCCGAATGCGCGGCCCTGTCCGAGCAGACGGGGACCGAGATCGTGGCCCACCCGTTCGAGAACCTGCTCATCAACTGCGCCTATGACGTCAGCGCTTCGATCATCGTGCGCGGTCTGCGTGCCGTCACCGATTTCGAATACGAATACCAGATGGTCGGTATGAACCGCGCGCTCGACGCCAGCATCGAGACCGTGTTCCTGATGGCCGACCTCAAGCATCAGGCGATCGCCTCGAAACTGGTCAAGGAGATCGCCCGGCTCGACGGCGACGTGTCGAAATTCGTCACGCCGGACGTGAAGCAGCGGCTTTACCAGAAGCTTGGCCGGAGCTGATCAACCGTAGACCGCACGCCGTGCGATGCTTTTGGCGTCGTAGGGGTTCAGCCCGAGATCTTCGATGGCGAGTTCCGGCGGCAGTGCGGCGATGGCACGGCGCGTGCGGCGGTAGTTGGCGTGCTGGCTGAGGGCGGTCTTGAGTTTGGTATAGGCGGTCATCGGTGCCTCCTGTTCGCGTGTTTCGTTCACCCGAAAGATAGGCATGCTGCGCTGCGGCACAAATGACGGTTAGCGATAACCGCCATGATCCACGTGCAACCCGGATCAGATCGCGCGATCGACCGCCCGGATCGTCTCGACCGTCCTGTCCACCTGCGTGAGCGGCAGCATATGGCCCGCGCCCTCGATCAGGTCGAGTTGGAAATGGGAATAGCGGTCCGCCATTTCCACACCCTGCTTGCGATAGTCGAGGATGCGGTCCTCGGTGCCATAGAGCACGCGCACGGGGCAGGTTATCTCGTCATACCGTTTCCACTGTTTGACGATGATCTCGCCCACGGCGCAATAGTCGCGCGACGTGTTGATGAAGCTCTTGGGTCTCAGCGACAGCAGCCCGCCTCCCTTGACGGTGTAGCCATCGGGAATCGGGTCGGGGCCGAAAATCTCAGTCCGGGTCAGGTCGGCGTTCTTGGCGCTCGTCGGCACCGCGACCGTATGCGCCACGAAGCGCCGCATCCTTGGATTGGTAATCCCCAAGGCCGCGAAACTTTTCGCCTGCATCTCGGACGGGCGCAGCAGCGGCGCGATCAAGGCCAACCCGCCGATCTTGTCGGGCGCGCGAAGCGCCGTGGCGCAGGAAATCGCGCCGCCCAACGAATGACCCATGAGGATCGGCTTCTCCAGACCCAGCGCGTCGATCAGTTCCTCGACATAGCCCGCCTGATCGTCGATCCGGGCCGAGGCGCTTTCGGGTCGGTCGGAATAGCCCATGCCGGGGCGATCCAGCGCGATCACCCGAAAGTCGCGCGACAGCGGTTCGGCAAGTGTCATGGTCAGCGAGCGCAACTGCCCGCCCAGACCATGTATCAGGATCACGGGGCGCCCGTCGCCCCCGGTGTCGGTATAGTGCAGCCGCCCGGTCGAAATGGTCAGGAATTTCCCCACGGGCGGCACCGCCGCCTCGGCCTGTGCCGCAAGCACGCGGGTGCGTTTCATCTGGCCCAGCAGCCACAGGCCGATGGCGGCCCCTATGAGAGCGAGGATGATGACGATGACTTGAACCATGGCGGGCCTCCCTCAGGCCAGCCTAGCGGGCGGTGTCGTTCTGCGGAACGCCGTTTCGCGGGTGTGACGCCACGTCGCCTAGAACGCCTCGATGACGCCGATCCCGACCAGCCCGTTCAAGACCGCGTCCACGGCCACGGCGGCAAGGATCATGCCCATGACACGGCTGATGACGGCGGCGCCGGTCTGGCCGATCACGCGCATGATCGGACCGGCGGCCAGAAGGATCACCAGCGTCACCGCGAGCACCAGCGCCATGAGCGCCGATGTCATGACCTGATGGGCGACCGAAAAGCGGTCGTTGTCGGTCAGGATCACCACCGCCAGCATCGCACCCGGCGACGCGATGGAGGGCATGGCGACCGGAAACACGGCCACGTTGCGCGCCAGATCGGCCCCTTCCATTTCCGCTTCCGGCTTGCCGGGGCCGAAAATCATGGTCAACGCGAACAGGAACAGCACGATGCCGCCCGCGATCTGGAACGATTGCAGGTCCAGCCCCAGCCCTTCGAGCACCAGTTGCCCGACGATGATGAAGGCGAGCAGCACGACGAACGCCACCAGCACCGCGCGCAACGCCACGCCGCGCCGTTTGGCCGCCGGAATGGCGGCGGTCGCCGCGATGAACACGGGCAGGGTGCCGATGGGGTCGATGACGACCCACAACGTGATGAATTCCTGAAGGATGACGGAGAAGTCGGGCAAGGTCGGTCCTGATGTTCGCGGGTTTCCGACCGGATAGCAGGTTCGGCCCGGACGTCCAGCACCCGGGCCGAAACTTCGTGTGAATTACAGCCGTTTGCCGATTTCCGCGGCGGTGTCGAGCATCCGGTTCGAGAACCCCCACTCGTTGTCGTACCAGGTCAGGATGCGGATGAAGTTGCCGTCCATCACCTTGGTCTGATCCAGCGCGAAGGTGGAGCTGTTGGGGTTGTGGTTGAAATCGACCGAGACGAGCGGCTTGTCGGTGTAACCCAGCACACCCTTAAGCGGCCCGTCCGCCGCCGCCATGATCGCCGCGTTGATGTCCTCCACGCTCACGTCGCGGTCCAGTTCCGCCGTCAGATCGACGCAGGAGACGTTCGGGGTCGGAACCCGGATCGCCACGCCGTCGAGCTTGCCGTTGAGTTCGGGCAGAACCAGCCCCACCGCCTTGGCCGCACCCGTGGAGGTCGGGATCATGCTCATCGCGGCTGCGCGGGCGCGGTAGAGATCCTTGTGCATCGTGTCCAGCGTCGGCTGGTCGCCGGTGTAGCTGTGGATCGTGGTCATGAACGCGCGCTTGATGCCGAAACTGTCGTTCAGCACCTTGGCCACCGGGGCAAGGCAGTTCGTCGTGCAGGACGCGTTCGAGACATGCAGGTCGTCCTTGGTCAGCGTGTCATGGTTCACGCCGTAGACGATGGTCTTGTCGGCACCCGACGAAGGGGCCGAGACCAGCACACGCGATGCGCCGTTCTCCAGATGCACCTTGGCCTTGTCGCCGGTGAAGATGCCCGTGCATTCAAGCACCACGTCCACGTCGCCCCACGGAAGCTCCTTCGGGTCGCGGATCGCGGTCACCTCAATCGGGCCGGCGCCTGCGTCGATGGTGTTGCCCGCGACCTTGACCTCGTTCGGGAACTTGCCGTGCACGCTGTCGAACTGAAGGAGGTGAGCGTTGGTTTCGACCGGGCCGAGGTCGTTGATCGCGACGCATTCGATATCGGTGCGGCCCTGTTCGTAGAGCGCGCGCAGGACATTGCGGCCGATGCGGCCGAAACCGTTGATGGCGACTTTGACGGTCATGGAATTCTCCCGATTTTGGCGGTCCGGAACAAGGGACTCAGGGGTCAGGCACAGTGACGCGAACGCTATCGCGCCGTTACCGCTAACATCAACATCTGAATCCAAAGGTCAAGGGCGGGGCAGGCGACCTGCCTGAAAATTCACCGCCAGAAGGCGATCCAGTCGAGAAATTCGAACATTTCCTTGCCGAGGAACAGGGTCGCGTCACCGTCGTTCAGCGTGAAATCCGCGACGATGCAGCCGACGATCAGCAGGAACAGGATCAGGGCAAGGCGGTTCGTCATCGCTGTGGTTGTTGCCGAAAGGGCGTTGCGCGGCAAGAAAAAACCGACGTCGGTCAGCCAAGCGGCGAAAGGTACAGCACCACGAGGGCGACGAGCGCGACCGGGAGCACGGGGAACCAGATCCTGTTGCGCCACGGTGTCGGGGAAAAGCAGTACGAACAGGTCGACGTGCCATAGCGCAACGCGTGGTTGCACTTGCACCGGAACAATCGCAGCTTTTTCTTCGCCATCTCGGCCCCCGATCCCTCTGGGTTCCCGCCCCCCGGAATGCGCGGTCTATCGAAGCATTATCGACGAGACCATCGGATTTTCCAAGAGCAGGCGAGATGAGAGGTGGGCGAGCGTCCCACTTGCGGGCGGACAACGAAAAAGCCCCGGCGCAGGACCGGGGCTTTTTTGTCAGGCGGGGAGGCGCCAGATCAGAGCTGGCCCATCGTTGCGGCCACGTCGGCCATCCGCGCCGAGAAGCCCCATTCGTTGTCGTACCATGCCAGAACGCGGACCGTGCGGCCCACCACGCGGGTCTGGTCGGGTGCGAAGATCGAGCTGAACTCGGTGTGGTTGAAATCGACCGACACCTTCGGCTCGGGATCGTAGGCCAGAACCTTCTTCATGTTGCCTTCGGCTGCGGCGCGCACGACCTCGTTCACGTCTTCGACAGTTACGTCCTTTCCGGCCTCGAAGGTCAGGTCGATGCAGGAGACGTTGGGCGTCGGAACCCGCAGCGCGGTCCCGTCCAGTTTGCCGGCGAGTTCGGGGAGGACTTCGCCAAGCGCCTTGGCGGCACCCGTGGTGGTCGGGATCATCGCCATCGCCGCCGCGCGGGCGCGATAGAGGTCGGAATGGCGGCGGTCCAGCGTCGGCTGGTCGCCGGTATAGCTGTGGATCGTGGTCATCACGCCGCGTTCGATACCGATCGCGTCGTTCAGCACCTTGGCGAGCGGGGCGAGACCGTTGGTGGTGCACGACCCGTTCGAAATCATGTAGTCGCTCGATGCCAGCGTTTCGTCGTTCACGCCGAAGACGATGGTTTTCTGCACGTTCTTGGCGGGGGCGGAGATCAGGACCTTCTTCGCGCCGCGTTCGATGTGCTTCTTGGCCTTCTCGCCGTCGTTGAAGTTGCCGGTGCACTCCAGCACGACGTCGCAGCCGGACCAGTCGAGCTCGTCCATGTCGTAGGTCGACATCATTTCCATCGGGCCACGGCCAATGTCCATCGTCGTGCCGTTCATGCGGATCTCGTCCGGGTAACGTCCATGGACGCTGTCGTATTTCAGAAGATGCGCGGCGGTCTCGAGCGGGCCGGTCGCGTTGACCTTCACCACCTGAATGTCGTTGCGGCCCGACTGGGCGATATGAGAGAGCGTGCAGCGCCCGATGCGCCCGAAGCCGTTGATGCCGACGGTGACGGTCATGTCTGATCCCCTTTGCACTCGATCCTGATCCTTCGCGCCCGAAGGGGCCCGTTGCCTGCGGTTGATATAGGCGAGGGGGGCGGTTCCGGCCACCTAAATTCGTGTTATCCGCCAGCGTGTTAGCGAAAACATATGTCTCAGATAGGGCGTTAGCGGAACCGTTAACGCAAACGCGGCATGCAATTGTATGCGGATCGGTCGGGAACCCGGAGGGGGATTCGCGACTTGCGGTTTCGGGTCCGGGCGCTACGTTTTCCGGGCAATGACAACGGGCGAGGCGGTATGAGCGGACTTCTGGCACTCTTGGACGACGTCGCGGGGATCGCGAAGATCGCGGCCTCGTCGGTGGACGATGTGGCCTCGCAGGCCTTCAAGGCGGGGTCCAAGGCCGCGGGCGCGGTGATCGACGATGCCGCGGTGACGCCCAAGTATCTGACCGGCTTCGACGCGAGCCGCGAATTGCCCATCGTCGGGAAGATCGCGTTGGGGTCGATCCGCAACAAGCTCCTGATCCTTCTGCCTGTCGGGCTTCTGCTCGCGAACTTCGCTCCGTGGGCGATCCCGCCGCTGCTGATGCTGGGCGGGGCCTATCTGTGCTTCGAGGGGGCCGAGAAGATCTGGCACGCGCTTTTTCCCGGCGAACACATCGTCCACGACCCGAAACAGCACGAAAACCCGGACCCGGCGCATCTGGAACAGCAAAAGGTGCAAGGCGCGATCAAGACCGACTTCATCCTGTCGGCCGAGATCATGACCATCGCACTCTCTGCGCTGCCCGAGTCGAACGTGTGGATGGAGGCCGCCGCGCTTGCCGTGGTCGCCATCGGGATCACCGTTGCGGTCTATGGCTCGGTCGCGCTGATCGTGAAGGCCGACGACCTTGGCCTGACCATGGCGTCGAACGGCCGACTTGGGCTGACCCGTGCGCTGGGGCGCGGGCTGGTCAAGGGGATGCCCAAGTTCATGAAGGCACTGACCATCGTCGGCACCGCCGCGATGCTCTGGGTCGGTGGCAACATCATCGTCCACGGGCTGCACGAGATGGGCTGGCATGTGCCCTACGACTTCGTTCATCACAACGCGGTCGCGGTGGGCGCGATGGTGTCGGAGGGCTGGCGCGGCGCGGTCGAATGGATCGCCACGGCAGCGCAGGACGGGGTGATCGGGTTCCTTGTGGGGCTGGTCCTGATCCCGGTCGCCACGCGCATCGTCGGCCCGCTGATCGGGGCCGTGACGGGCAACAAGGCCGAAGCGCACTAGGGCGTCACGTCACTTGTAGTGCCGCTTCAGCTCTTCGCTGAAGAACTCGTCGAACGCGGTCGGTGTGATCCATCCGACGGGCGCATCGTCGAGGTCCTGGCCCAGAAACAGCTTCACCGCCGCCACCGCGTGCCAGTTCTGGCCGCCTGCCGCGTGGTAGGGGCGCATCGGAACGCGGGTGCCGTCCTTGAGGATCAGGTTGGGCCGCGCGGTGCCCGTGTCGGTCCCCTGCGCGCCGACGGTGCTGATCTGCGCCGTCTCGACGTCGCTGAGCGCCCAATGCCAGTTTTTCGTCCCGGTGCGGTCCGTGACCACCAGATCGACGCTGTCGGCCTCCCGGTCCAGCGTGAAGGTCGAGGTCATGCGCGTGCGCCGCCAGTAGAGGTAGGCCCCGACGATAAGCGCGGCGACCACCGCGAGCGGTTCCCAAAACCCCTCCCACGCCATGACCAGCGCTCCGCCGGCGAGCACGACACTCGCCGCGATCAGCCCGACCTTCTTGTCGCGCTGATCGTCATAGAGGACGAGCTTCGTCTCGGTCTTGTCGGCAATGCGCATCGTGGTTCCCGCTGCGGTGTCTTTCCCCGAGCATAGCACAGGATGGGGCCTTGCGCGGGGGCAGGGCAAAAAGCCGTGAACTGAGTGAAAATCGCGCGCAGACGGGTGGACAGGCACGGACTGAGGCGAAAAGTAGTGGCATGACGTTCGCCCGCCATATCGCATTGATGCTCATGGTCGTGCTCGTCCTTCCATGGGGGGCGGCGCTGCGGCTGGCCGAGGCGCGTGGGGCGGGCGAGGTCGCGACCGTTCAGGCGGTCGCCGTCAGTCACCAGCAAAGCACCGTCGCCCGCGCGAGCGGGGTGACCCACAAATGCCGGACGGCGACCTTGCCGGGTGCGCCCTGTTTTCACGCCACGCTGCCTGACGAGACCGAGGTCTCTGCGCCCGAAAGCCAGCGGTGCCTGATCCGTCCCGACACCGCGCGCATCGCCGCCCGGCCCACGGACGCCCCCGATACCGGCCCTCCTCGCTTCGTCTGATTGCCAAGCCGACGTGCGCCTGCACGTCTTCTGACCCAATCTTACGGAGTTATTTTCATGCTGACCCGACGCATGTTCCTTACGGGGAGCGTGGCGCTTGGCCTTGCCGCCTGCGCGCGACCCGAAACCGTCCTCGAGGCACCCGAGCCCGTCATCGCGCCCTTGCCGGACTTCTACGGTCCGATCACCGACGAACCCTATCCGATCCCAGCCGTCGAGGCGGGCGTCGTTCACCCGTCGCTATGGCGGCAGGAGGTCGCGAACCCGTGGCCCGACCGCCCGCGCGGCACCATCGTGGTCGAGCCGAACGAGGCGCGGCTCTACTTCGTCGACACGCCCGAGACCGCCACGCGCTATGGCGTCAGTGTCGGCGCGGCGGGCTTCGCGTGGGCGGGCACCGCGCGGCTTCAATTCTGGCGCGACTGGCCGCGCTGGAAGGTGCCGGACGCGATGATCGAGCGGAAACCGGAGCTTGCCCAATATTCATGGCGCAAGGGCGGTATGGATCCGGGGCCGGGCAACCCGATGGGCGCACGGGCGCTTTACCTGTTCGATGACGGGGTCGATACGCTCTACCGCATCCACGGCGATGCCTCGGCGCGCGAGTTGGGGCAGGCGGTGTCGTCCGGCTGCATCCGAATGCTCGATCAGGACGTGATCCATTTGCAGGAAAAGGCCGTTCACGGCGCGGATGTCGTGGTCCTGCCATCGCGTGAGCCTGCGGGCGTGCGCGTGCTGTGAACGAAAACGCCCCCGCAGCGGACTGCGGGGGCGTTGGATCGTCTTTTGAACGGAGCCGGATCAGGCGATGAGCGCCTTGACCTTCTCGACCACGTTCTCGGCGGTGATGCCCATTTCCGAGTAGATCGTGGGGGCGGGGGCGGAGGCACCGAAGCCCTCCATCCCGACGAAGGCCTGACGGTTTTCGCGCCCGCGCTCGCCCAGAAGCCAGCGGTCCCAGCCGCAATCGCGCAGCGCAGCTTCGATGCCCACGCGGACGGGACCGGCAGGCAGCACCTTGCGACGATAGCTTTCGTCCTGCGCTGCGAAGAGTTCCATGCAAGGCATTGAAACCACACGGGTTCCGATCCCAGCCTCTTGCAAGAGGTCACGCGCTTTCATCGCGATCTCGACTTCCGAACCCGTGGCCATCAGGATCGCCTGACGCTTGCCCTCGGCCTCGGCCAGCACATAGGCGCCCTTGGCGGTCAGGTTGGAGTTCTTGTGCTCGGTGCGCAGCGTCGGCAGGCCCTGACGCGAAAGCGCCATGCAGGACGGCGTGTTCTGTGAGGTCAGCGCCAGTTCCCAGGCCTCGGCGGTCTCGACCGTGTCGCAGGGCCGGAAGGTCCAGGTGTTCGGCGTCGCACGCCAGATCGCCAGATGTTCGACCGGCTGGTGGGTCGGGCCGTCTTCGCCCAGACCGATCGAGTCGTGGGTCATGACGTAGGTCACCGGAATGCCCATCAGCGACGACAGGCGGATCGCACCGCGCGCGTAATCGGTGAAGGCCATGAAGGTGCCGCCGTAGGGCCGAATGCCGCCGTGCAGGACCAGACCGTTCATCGCGGCGGCCATGCCGTGTTCACGGATGCCGTAATGCACGTAGCGGCCCTTGCGGTTCTTCTCGTCGAAGATGCCGAGGTCGGCGGTGAGCGTGTTGTTCGAGCCCGTCAGGTCCGCCGAGCCGCCGATGTTCTCCGGCATGATCGGGTTCACGACCTCGAGCACCATTTCAGACGACTTGCGGGTCGCGACCTTCGGCGCTTCCTCGGAAATCTGCTTTTTCAGCGCCTTGATGCGGGCCGACAGCTTCTTCGGCGCTTCGAGGGCGAAAACGCGGGCGATTTCCTTTTGCCGCTGCTCGGAAAGCTCCGCGACGCGGCCCTCCCAGTCGCGCCGATCCGCTGCGCCGCGCTCGCCGATGGCTTTCCACTGGTCGGCCACGTCGTTCGGGATGACGAAGGCGGCATGCGGCCAGCCGTAGGTGTCGCGCAGCTTCGCGATTTCATCATCCCCCAGCGGCGAGCCGTGCGCCTTGGCGCTGTCCTGCTTGGACGAGCCGAAACCGATGTGGGTCTTGCAGTCGATCAGCGTGGGTTTCTTCGACTTCTTCGCCTCGGTCAGCGCGCGGTCGATGTCCTCGGGGTCGTGACCGTCGCAGGCGAGAACCTGCCAGCCCGAAGCCTTGAAGCGGCCCTTCTGGTCGGTGATGTCCGACATCGAAATCTCGCCGTCGATCGAGATGTTGTTGTTGTCCCAAAGCACGATCAGCTTCGACAGCTTCTGACGGCCCGCAAGCCCGATGGCTTCCTGGCTGATGCCTTCCATGAGGCAGCCGTCACCGGCGATGACGTAGGTGTAGTGATCCTGCACCTTGCGGCCGAAGCGTGCGCGCAGCATTTCTTCGGCCATCGCCATGCCCACGGCGGTCGAAAGACCCTGACCCAGCGGGCCGGTCGTCGTTTCGATGCCCTTGGCGTGGCCGTATTCCGGGTGACCGGCGGTCTTGGCGCCCCACTGGCGGAAATTCTTGATCTCGTCGATGGTCATGTCGGCATAGCCGGTCAGGTGCAGAAGACCGTAGATCAGCATCGAGCCGTGGCCTGCCGAGAGGACGAAACGGTCACGGTCGGGCCAGTCGGGGCGCGAGGGATCGAATTTCAGGTGCTTTTCGAACAGCACGGTCGCCACGTCGGCCATGCCCATCGGCATGCCGGGGTGACCGGAGTTCGCCGCCTGGACGGCATCCACGGCAAGCATCCGCAGAGCGGCGGCTTTCATCCAGTGGTCAGGGTGTTTTTCGCGAAGGGCGGGAATGTCCACGTCGGCCATCCTTTGCTGGTCGTTAGCGCTGTCCGGCTCTCTTAGCAGCCCTCGGGGCAAGATCAAGCGCGCATCCCAAGTGGTTGACGCCAAAGGGGGCGCAATCGGCCAATCGTTGCGATAGGATCGAGGCGAGGCTGGGCCATACGCGATTCGCGGCACGGTTGCGTGACAGGACGCGGGCAGGCAAAGTCTCCAACAGGACAAACAAGGACAGGCGGAGCATGAGCGATATTTCCGAGCTTCAATCCCGCATCGCCAATGCGCTCGACCGGATCGGGTCGGGGCTCGACTATCTCGGGCAGGCGGCGCCGGAAAGCGAAGGGGACACGGCCGAGGTGTTGGCCCTGCGCGCGCAACTGGACGAGGAACGCACGGCGAATGCGCAACTCGAAGACCGCGTGCGGTCGATCCGGGAGAAACAGGATTCGACGGTCGAGACGCTGGCGGGCGAGGTGGAGCGCCTGACGCGCCTTCTCGCCACGCAGGAAGAGACGGTCGCGCGGCTGGCGCGGGTCAATGCCGAACTCAGGTCCAACAACGCGGCCCTGCGCGAGGCGATTTCGGCGGGCGTGGCGGAGCCGCATCTGGTGAACAAGTCGATGATGGCGGAACTCGACGCGCTGCGGGCCGCGCAGTCGGCGGATCGGGCCGAACTCGACTCGGTTCTGGGCGAGCTGGACGCGATGATCGACGCAGCCGAGACGGGAGGGGCCTGAGATGCCTGACGTGAACATCACCGTGGGCGGTCGCGAATTCGAAGTGGCCTGTGCCGAGGGCGAAGAGCACTTCCTGAAATCCGCCGCCGCCATGCTGGACAACGAAGCGCAGGTCATGGTGAGCCAGATCCGGCACCTGACCGAAAGCCGGATGCTTCTGATGGCCGGGCTTCTGCTCGCCGACAAGACCGCCGGGTTCGAAGACAATCTGCGGCTGGCGGAAAAGAAGATCGCGGCGCTCGAGGCCGAACTCATCGAAGCGCGGGCCGCCGCGGGCGAGGGCCCGGCCTCGGTGCGCGACACGCTGGCCGAACTCGCCGCACGGGCCGAGGCCATCGCGGCGCAGGTCGACGAAAAGATCGGCTGAACACGGTTACCTGATCGAATGAAGCAAACTGTGCGCGGGCAGGCCGCGCGCAGGTTTTGCGCGTCTCCGCCTTCGGCAGAGACGCGCGGTGGGCGCTCTTGCCCCCCGCGTTCCGCGTGCGGATGTGTCGTGGATTTTGCTGGGGAAGCGCTTGAGGAGCAGGTCTGCCCCTCAAGGCGCGATGTCGAGTGTGGAGCGAGTCGCCGCCGCGTCAAGGACAAGCCGCGCCGGGGCGCGGTGCCTGCGGCATCCTTGACCCGTCATCGACTCACGGGTCTCGTCTTCGGTCAGCCGTTCGCTTCGCGGATCTTTTCGGCGGCTTCTTTCGAGTAGGTGATGCCTTCGTCGTCGAAAAGCTTGTCCAACTCGCCCGACAGCGTCATCTCGGTGATGATGTCGCAGCCGCCGACGAATTCGCCCTTCACGTAAAGCTGCGGGATCGTCGGCCAGTCCGAGTAATCCTTGATGCCCTGACGGATCTGGTCGTCGGCCAGCACGTTCACGTCGGTGAATTCGACGCCCATGAAGTTGAGCACCCCGGCAACGCGGGACGAGAACCCGCATTGCGGCATTTCCTTGGTGCCCTTCATGTAGAGCACCACGTCGTTCGAGGTGACGGTGGATTTGATGGTGTCTTCTGCGGTCATGATGTCTGTCCTTGTCGCGCGTCTCAGGCGGGAGCCTTGGTGGTGAGCGCAAGCGCGTGGAGGTCGCCGTTCGGCCCGTCCATCTTGCCCTTGAGCGAGGCATAGACGGCCCGCTGCTGCTGCACCCGGTTCATGCCCTTGAAGCTTTCGTCGATCACTTCCGCCGCCCAGTGATTGCCGTCGCCGGCAAGGTCGGTGATCGTGATCTTTGCGTTCGGAAAGGTCTCACGGATGAGCGCCTCGATTTCCGATCCTTCCATGGCCATGAAGTTCTGTCTCCCAGCGGTGTTTCTCTTCCATGATGTAGATTGCGTGCGCGGGCGCTGCAAGGGTGGAGGTCCGGCGGGGGCTGTGCGCTGGCGCTCAGACGAAGTCGCGAAGCCTTGGCAGGAAGTCCTTGAGCCGGGCGGGCGCCTCCGAGGCTGCGAAGGCCGAGAGCTGTTCTTCGGTCCAGCCCTCGTCCGGGGCGTAGAGGTCGAGCAAGGCTTCGCGCTCGGCTTCGTAGCTGTCGGGCAGGTCGAGCCGTTCCGCGACCAGCAAAAGCTCGATCCCGTCATGGATCTGGCGCATCGTGGCGAAGGCCGCGAGCATCGGTTGCGTGATGTCCGGCGTCCTGGCCCACGTGTCGCCCTTGAACACCTCCTGGGTGACGCGCTGGCCTGCGCCACGGCATTCATAGGCGACGCAGCCGGGAAAGCCCGCGTCTTCGAGGTGGTTGTAGAGCGAACAGCCCAGTTTCCCGTTAAGGTTGGGGCAGGGCAGCCCCGCCGGTTTGTCTATCGCGAAATCCTCGCCCGCGTCGAAGGCGAGCGCGATGCAGCACAGAGCCGAACAATTCGCGCAGTCGGAGGTCATATCGGGGATCAGGGCCATGGGCGATATGTGACGCGGGCCGCGCGCCCGTGCAAGGGGTGTTGACCCTCACGCGGGGTGAGGCCCCATGAAAGCGCCATGACTGAGCGAATCGACGAGATGACGGTGGGCGAACTGGCTAGGGTCGCGGGTGTGACGGTGCGGCTTCTGCACCATTACGACCAGATCGGCCTGCTGCGCCCGGCCCATGTGGCCGCCAACGGATACCGCTACTACCGGCGGGCCGAGGCCGAGCGGTTGCAGGAAATCCTCGCCCTGAAGGCGGGCGGTGTGCCGCTGGACGAGATCGGCGCGATGCTGGACGGCCAAGACCGGCTGGCGCGGCTGATCGCGCACCGGGCGCGATTGGAGGCCGAGGCGGCGCGGGTCACCGGCATGATCGAGACGCTCGATGCGACGATCGAAACCGAGAGGAAAGGACGCAGAATGGCGCTCGAAAACCTATACTGGCCGCCCGCGCCGGAAGAGCAGGCCGCGCACGAGGCATGGCTGGTCGAAACCTACGGCGACTGGATGGCCGAGGCGATCGCGGCGTCGAAATCGCATCTGGCCCATGCGCCCATGGGGATGGACGGCAAGATGGACGCCTTGCGCGAGATCGAGGGGGCGCTGGTCGCGGCCTACGAGGGCGGGGTGTCGCCCGAACGGGCGGATGTGGCCGCGCACCGCGACTGGGTCGCTGGCATGTGGGGCAGGCCCTGTTCGCCCGAAGCCCATGCCGGATTGGCGGAAATGTACCTGTCCCACCCGGATTTCATCGCCCGGTACGAGGCGCTTTCGCCCGGGTTCAGCCAGTGGTTGCCTGCCGCGATCAAGGCCGCAGCAGCGCGGTGATCCCGGTCAGGGACGGCGCGCCTTCCAATGCCTCGGGGTTCGGGTCATAGGCGAGGATCTGAACTTCGGTCAGATCCTGTTCGAGGGGGCGGGCGTAGATCCAGATCAGCCCGGCATCCGGACCGTCCACCGTGAAATAGCTCGCCCGCCACGGGCTGCGGGTCTGAACCCGCTTGGCGTCCGGGCCGGGCAGGCCCTGAACCTCGCGGCGCGGGTCGTGCCTGTGGGCGTCGTTCAGGTCTTGGGCGAGGCGGGTATAGGCCGCGTCGGGCAGGACAATCATGACGCGGACAAGGGGCCTGTCCTCGCGGATGAGCAACACGCGGTTCCGGGTCGGATCACCGGCCAGCGTCACGCCGAGGAACGCTTCGGTCGCGGCGATGGCGGCCTCGGGTTCCGCCGTCTCGGGGTTTTCCGGCGCGAGCGCGACATATCCAGCGCCGCAGAGCACGAGCAACGCGGCCGTGGCCGCCACGGCGCGGGGTCCGAAACGCCGGATCAGGTGGCTTTCTCGGCGAAGCTGGAACGGTAGAGTGCGGCGAGGTCCGTCAGCGGGGCTTCCGAGCCGCCGAACTTGACCGTGTCGCCCACGAATTTGCCGACGGACGAGATCGTGACGCCCGCTTTGCCCGCTTCGGTCATCAATGCCTCGGCCTGATCGAAATTGCAGGCGACGAGGTAGCGCGCCTGATCCTCACCGAAAAGTGCCGGGGTCTCGTCGGTGTCGATCTGCACGCCCACCCCGGCCGCCTCCGCCATTTCGAAGGCCGCAAGCGCGAGGCCGCCGTCGGAGATGTCGGTGCAGGCGCGGATATAGGCGCGGTTGGCGCGGATGAAGTCGCCGTTTTTCTTCTCGGCGGCGAGGTCCACATGCGGCGCGTCGCCGTCTTCGCGGTTGAACACTTCGTAAAGCAGCGCGGACTGGCCCAGATGCGTGCCGGTCTCGCCCACGAGCAGCAGCACGTGACCCTCGCGGGCTTCGCCGCCGATCAGGTCTTCGTCGAGGTTCTTCAGAAGACCCACGGCGCCGATGGTCGGGGTGGGCAGGATGCCGGTGCCGTCGGTTTCGTTGTAAAGCGACACGTTGCCCGACACGATGGGCATGTCCAACGCCTTGACCGCTTCGCCGATGCCTTGGATGGCACCCACGAATTGCCCCATGATCTCGGGCTTTTCCGGGTTGCCGAAGTTCATGTTGTCGGTGGTGGCCAGCGGCGTGGCACCCACGGCGGTCAGGTTGCGAAAGGCTTCGGCCACCGCCTGCTTGCCGCCTTCGACCGGGTTCGCCTTCACGTAGCGAGGCGTGACGTCCGAGGTGAATGCGACCGCTTTCTCGGTGCCGTGGACACGCACGATGCCCGCGCCCAGACCGGGGCGGCGCACGGTGTCGGCCATGACCATGTGGTCGTATTGCTCATAGACCCATTGCTTTGCGCCGTAGTTGGGGGATGAGAGCAGGCCCTTCAGCCCGTCGATGGGGTCGATCTGCGGCACGTCTGCCAGCGGCGCGGCCTCGGGCGTCGGCACCCAAGGGCGGTCGTATTCCGGCGCGTTGCCGGAGAGGGCGCGCAGCGGCAGGTCGGCACGGCATTCGCCCTGATGCATGATGATGAAACGGTCTTCGGGGATCGTCTCGCCCACGATGGCGAAGTCGAGATCCCATTTCTCGAACACCGCGCGCGCCTCGGCCTCTTTGTCCGGGTTCAGGACCATAAGCATCCGTTCCTGAGACTCGGACAACATCATCTCATAGGCGGTCATGTTCTCTTCGCGCTGCGGCACGTCGTCGAGATTGAGCTTGATGCCGAGCTCGCCCTTGTCGCCCATCTCGACGGCGGAACAGGTTAGGCCCGCGGCCCCCATGTCCTGAATCGAGATCACGGCGCCGGTGGCCATCAGCTCCAGCGTCGCCTCCATCAGGCGCTTTTCGGTGAACGGGTCGCCCACCTGCACCGTGGGGCGCTTTTCTTCGATGGTGTCGTCGAATTCGGCGGACGCCATCGTCGCGCCGCCCACGCCGTCGCGGCCCGTTTTGGCGCCCAAGTAAACCACGGGCATCCCGACGCCCGAAGCGGCCGAGTAGAAAATCTTGTCGGTGTCCGCGAGACCCGCGGCGAACGCGTTCACAAGGCAGTTGCCGTTATAGGCCGGGTGGAACCGCACTTCGCCGCCAACGGTCGGCACACCGAAGCAGTTGCCGTAGCCCCCGATGCCCTCGACCACGCCATGCACGAGGCGCTTGGTCTTGGGATGCGTGACTTCGCCGAAGGACAGCGAGTTCATCGCCGCGATGGGCCGCGCGCCCATGGTGAAGACGTCGCGCAGAATGCCGCCCACGCCGGTCGCGGCACCCTGATAGGGTTCGATGTAGGACGGGTGGTTGTGGCTCTCCATCTTGAAAACGATGCACTGACCGTCCCCGATGTCGACGATGCCTGCGTTCTCACCCGGTCCGCAGATGACCTGCGGGCCTTCGGTGGGCAGGGTGCGCAGCCATTTCTTCGACGACTTGTAGGAGCAATGCTCGTTCCACATGGCCGAGAAGATGCCCAGTTCAGTGAAATTCGGATCGCGATTCAGAATGCGCAGAATGTTCGCGTATTCGTCCGGTTTGATCCCGTGCGCTGCAATGATCTCTTCGGTGATCTCAGGCTCGGTGGTCATGCGCGGGTCCCCTTCAAGGCAATTGCCTGCCTCATAAGGGAAGGCGCGGGCGGGGGGAAGGGAGGGAGCGGGCTACGGCGGACAAAAAAAGACCGGGCACGAGGCCCGGCCTAAGTCCAACAGGGAGGTGAAACCGGCCAGAGAAGTCTCGATGACCAGCTTCGAGGGGGGATTTATGGGCGCAGCGCCCATTGAGCAAGCAGAGTGTGAACAATGCTGCTATGCGTTTTGTGCATAGCTTGTTCAGGCTTCCCGCATCTGGCGTTTGACATGGGCATGGCGCAGGCGCGCGGGCCAGAGGCTATGGCGCGATTGAGCCTCGGCGAACATCTGCGCCATCGCCTCCAGCATCGCGATCTCATCCGGGTTCAGCCAGTCCTCGGGTTCGACCGACATCGGCGCATCTATAGTGGCCTCGCGTTCGCGTTCCAGCGCCTCGGCCAAATAGGGCGTGCCGCCGAACCATGTCGCGTCGAAACGGGCGGCGTCTTTCGCATAGACCTCGGCCATCCGGTCGGCGAGGGCGCGGTGCATCCGTAGCTTCGGACCGCCGTCGGCGCCGCCGCGCGCCACGACATCGGCGAGCGGCCAGGCGATCTGGTTCGAGCCGTCGAACCCGATGGCCTTGAATTTCCTGTGCCAGACCTTGAGCCGCATGAGGTCGCGAACGCCCAAGGCCGCGTTCTTGCGGTCCGACGCGCCGCCGTCGACCTGTGCATCCTGACCCGGAAACACCGTCGCGGCGAAATCCGTGACGGTCGAGCCGCCGATCAGGGCGGACGGGACGAAGGGGCGCAGCGTGACCTTCACCGACGGCGACAGGTTCTTTTTCCAGCCCGTGTATTTGCGCATGTAGATGAACTGCCGATGCGCGTCGGCGGCGAAGGCATCGAAGGTCGATTGCGTGCTGCCCTGTTTGACCAACTCGACGAACAGCGACGTCAACGCGCCCAGATGCGGGCGGATATAGACCACGATCTCGCAGGTTACGAACGTGCGGCGCGCGCGATCCACCGCCTTGGCCAGCACGTCGGGGGGCAGGTTCGCGAAGTGCTCTGCCGACAGGATGACCGTCTCGGCGCGGGTGAGGGCGAGCAGGTTGGACAGCGCATCGATGACCCAGCGGTCCCGGCGTTTCCCCTCGCGGTAGGCGCGGCGCAGGATCGGGTCGAGCGAGACGTGATCCAGAAATCCGGGCAGGCGGGGATAGGCCCATGTATGGCCGGGCACGACGAGGTCGCCCCGCGCCAGTGCCGTCTGGATCGAGGTGCTGCCGGTCTTGATCTGGCCGGCATGGATGACGAGGCGCCGGGATTGTCTGGTCGTTCGGGTCGGGGGCATTGCGGGGATATGGTCGCGGCAGGCTTTGCCGTCAAACGTTCCCGCTTTCGAGGGCCTGTTTGCGGTGTTCGAATATCTCTTCCGTCACGAAATCGCGGAAGGCCGCGATCCGCTTGGAATGCCGCAGCTCTTCGGGATAGGCGAGGAACACCGGTATCTCGCGGCTTTCCTCTTCGGGAAGCACACGCTCGATCTCGGGAAAGTCCTGAAGGATGTAATCGGGCAAGATTCCGATTCCCAACCCGTTCAGGACCGCCTGAAGCACGCCGAAATAGTTGTTCACGGTGAGCAGCGAATCCACGTTATGCGTCAGGATTTCCTGCGTGAACGTGGCCCCCGCGCTGACCTGCGCCGAGTTGGTGTTCTGACAGATGATCCGGTGCTTCGACAGATCCTCCATCCGCTCCGGGCGGCCATGGGCATCGAGATAGGCATGAGTGGCATAGAGCCGCATGTTCACGCCCATCAGCTTCTTGCGGATGAGATCGGCCTGCGACGGCTCCTTGAGCCGGATCGCCACGTCGGCCTCGCGCATGGGAAGGTCGAGAACGCGCTCTTCGAGCATCAGGTCGATCTTGAGGTCGGGGTATTGCTCGTAGAGTTTCGCAAGACGCGGGGCGAGCCAGAGCGACCCGAAGCCCGTGGTCGTCGTCACCCGCAGTTCCCCGAACACCTCTTCCTTGGAATCGCGGATGCGCGCCACGGCGGCGTCGAGCCGCTGGACCATCGCGCGGGTCGCGTCGAACAGAAGCTCGCCCTGTTCGGTGAGAATCAGGCCGCGGGCATGACGGTGGAAAAGCGTCGCGTTCAGGCTCTCTTCGAGCCCGCGAATCTGGCGCGATACCGCCGATTGCGACAGGTTGAGCGCATCGCCCGCATGGGTGAGGCTTCCGGCGTCGGCAACCGCGTGAAATATTCTTAGCTTGTCCCAGTCCATCGGTGTCGCTTGTTGCTCTACAAACCTGAATTTTGTGGGCTTCTTATCATCATCAAACCGTGAAATGCCAAGGCCCTGATAAACAACATAAGACTTTTACAGGTCAAAACAATTGACCTAGCCTGACCTTGCCCAAGAGCTAGCCGGAGGAGCGCGCCAATGCGGCAAGATGTATCACTTCACGACCGTTTCGACCTGGAAAAAAGCCCGGTCCTGTTGAATGGCACGCAGGCCATGGTGCGCCTGATGCTGATTCAGGCCGCGCGCGACAAGGCGGCGGGTCTGAACACCGCCGGTCTCGTCACCGGCTACCGCGGCTCGCCTCTGGGCGGCGTGGATAGCTGGATGATGAAGGCGGGGCGCGATCTGGCCGATGCGGGCGTGGTGTTCCAGCCGGGGCTGAACGAGGATCTCGCGGCCACTGCGCTCTGGGGGTCGCAACAGGCCGAACTGCGCGGCGAGGGCACCCATGACGGCGTGTTCGGCCTTTGGTACGGAAAAGGGCCGGGCGTCGATCGCACCGGCGACGTGATGCGCCATGCCAACATGGCGGGATCGTCGAAACACGGCGGCGTTCTGATGGCGATGGGCGACGACCACACCGGCGAAAGCTCGACGGTTCTGCACCAGTCCGACTGGGCGATGGTCGACGCCTATATGCCCGTGCTGTCGCCTGCCGGTGTGCAGGAAATTCTGGATCTCGGCGTCTATGGCTATGCACTCAGCCGGTTTTCGGGGCTGTGGGCCGGGCTGAAACTGATGAAGGACACGGTTGAGGCGACGTCGGTCGTGGACGGTCGCCCGGACCGGATGAACCTTGTCACCCCCGACAACTTCGTGATGCCCGACGGCGGTCTGAACATCCGGCTCGTCGATGACCGCATCGTGCAGGAAGCGCGGATGATCGACTACAAACGGTTCGCCGCCGAGGCATTCGCCCGCGCGAACCGCATCGACAGCCGCGTCTGGGGCCATCCCGGTGCCAAGATCGGCTTCGTCGCCGCCGGCAAGAACTGGCTCGACCTCGTGCACGCGCTGTCGCTTCTGGGGATCGGCGAGGCCGAGGCGGAGCGTCTGGGCATCACCACTTACAAGGTCGCGCAGACCTGGCCGCTGGACATGGACAGCTTCCACGAATTCGCCGAAGGGCTCGACCTGATCGTCGTCGTGGAGGAAAAGCGCAAACTGATCGAAGTGCAGATCAAGGAAGCGATCTTCGACGACCGGCGCGGACGCCGTGTCTATGGCTGGCACAAGGGCGACACGTGGGAGCATGGGCGTCGGCTGGAGCTTTTCCCCACCCGCTACGCGCTCGACCCGGTGATGATCGCGGAAAAGCTGGGCGACATCCTGATCGAAGAGGGGCGCGAGACGGAATACATCAAGGCGGGCCTCGCCAAGATCGCCGAGGCGCGCAAGGCGGACAATGCCGAGCAGATCGCGGCGCGCCTGCCGTATTACTGCGCGGGCTGCCCGCACAACACCTCGACCAAGGTGCCCGAAGGGTCGCGCGCCTATGCGGGGATCGGCTGTCACTACATGGTGCAGTGGATGGACCGTTCGACGTTGGGTTTCACGCATATGGGCGGCGAAGGCGCGAACTGGATCGGGGAAGCGCCGTTCTCGACCCGCGAGCATGTGTTTCAGAACCTTGGCGACGGCACCTACAACCACTCCGGCATTCAAGCGGTGCGCGCGGCCATCGCGGCGGGCACGAACATCACCTATAAGATCCTCTACAACGACGCGGTCGCCATGACCGGCGGGCAGGCGAACGAGGGCGGGCTGGACCCCTACCGCATCGCCGCCGAAATGACCGCAGCGGGGGTGAAACGGCTTGTCGTCGTGCACGACCCGAAGGAAGAGGTCGATCCGGCGCGCTTCCCCAAGGGTGTCGAGGTGCGCGAGCGCGATCAGCTTGAGAACACCGAAAAGGAACTGCGCGAAATCAAGGGTGTAACCGTCCTTCTTTATGTTCAGACCTGCGCGGCGGAAAAACGGCGGCGGCGCAAGAAGGGCAAGTTTCCCGACCCGGACAAGCGCATCCTCATAAATACCGACATCTGCGAGGGCTGCGGCGATTGTGGGGTGCAGTCGAACTGCGTCGCCATCGTGCCGGAGGAAACCGAACTGGGGCGCAAGCGCGCCATCGACCAGTCGGCCTGCAACAAGGATTTCTCCTGCCTCAAAGGGTTCTGCCCCAGCTTCATCGAGGTCGAGGGCGGCACGCCGCGCAAAAAGGCCGCGCCGAACATCACCATGCCCGACATGCCTGATCCGGTCCTGCCGACCATCGACGGGACGTGGAACATGGTGGTCACCGGCGTCGGCGGCACGGGTGTCGTCACCATCGGGGCCGTGCTGGCCCAAGCCGCACACATCGACGGTAAGGGCGCGGGCATGATGGAGATGGCGGGTCTTGCGCAAAAGGGCGGCGCGGTTGCCGTGCACCTGCGCGTAGGCGAAACGCCCGAGGCCATTTCGGCCATTCGCATCGCGACGGGTGAACTGGACGCGCTTATCGGGGGCGAACTCGTGGTGTCCGCGGATGCCAAGACGCTGGGGCTGATGTCCACGGGGCGCACCGGGGGCGTGGTCGACAGCCACGAGACCGTCACGGGGGATTTCACCCGCGACACCGATTTCCGTATTCCGGGCGACCGTTTGGCGCTGTCTCTTGAAGCGCGGCTGAAGGATCGGGTGACGCTGTTCGACGCCACAGAACTGGCCGAAGGGCTGATGGGCGACACGATCTATTCCAACATGATGGTCATGGGCGCCTCGTGGCAGGCGGGCCTCATCCCGATCGGGTATGAGGCGATCATGACCGCGATCGAGCTGAACGGTCAGGCCGTGGAGCGCAACAAACGCGCCTTCGAGGCCGGGCGCTGGGTCATCGTCGACCGCGAGGCCGCCGAGCGCGCGGCGGGTTCAAGGGTGGTTCAGAAGCCATTGACCTTGGATGAGAAAATCGCGTTCCGCGAGCGTCACCTGACCGCCTATCAGAACGCGCGTCTTGCCAAGAAATACCGCAAACTGGTGGATCGTGCGCCGGATGATGCGATGCGCGAGGCGCTGGCTTTAGGCTACCACAAACTCCTGTCCTACAAGGACGAGTACGAGGTCGCGCGGCTCTTGCGTGACACCCGCGCCAAGGCCGAGGCGGCGTTCGAGGGGGATCTGTCGCTCAAGGTGCACCTCGCCCCGCCGGTGATGAACGGCACGGCGCCGGACGGGCGACCCAAGAAGCGCGCCTTCGGCGAAGGCTTCGTGAACGCGCTCGGCCTGCTTCCCCGGCTCAAGGTGCTGCGCGGCACCCCGCTCGACCCGTTCGGGCGGTCCGAGGAGCGGCGCATGGAGCGTGCCTTGATCGCGGAATACGAGCGCGACATGGACATGGTGCTGAACGGCTACGAGGGCGGGGAAAAGGCCGCGGCGCAGGCCCTGGCGCGCCTGCCGCTCGACATCCGCGGGTTCGGCCCGGTGAAGGAGGCGAACGCCGCAAAGGCCGCCAAACGGCGCGAGGAATTGCTGGCGGCGTTCCGGGATGGCCCTCAGGCGCAGGCCAAGGCGGCCGAGTAGCGTTTTCAGACGGAGCGGGCTTGCGCCCGCACAGGTCTTGCGCCGCCCCGCCTCAGGCGGGGCGGTGCGGTCTGGGGGCGCTGCCCCCGGCTGCATTTGCAGGCAAATGCATCCTCCCCCGAGGTATTTTGCGACCGGAGAAGTCGCGGACAGGCGCGCCTTCATCAAATCTTCATGCTGTTGTGGCATCAAGGCGGGAACGGCAGAGCAGGCAAGGTGATGCAGGGCGCGGCGCGCGATATTTCCTATGCGGCCACCATCGAAGGGCGGCTGGCGCGGCTTGCCGTGCGTGTGATCGAGGATGCGACCGGGCGGCGGCGGCTCATGCGCCGCGCGATGGGATATGAGGCCGAGCTTGCGGGCGGGGCCGAGTTCTGGTCGCTGATGGCGGCCCGCTATGGGCTGGATCCGGTGCTGGGCGGCGCGGGCCTGTCCGCGATCCCTGCCACGGGGCCGGTCGTTCTGGTGGCGAACCATCCGTTCGGGGTTCTGGATGGGCTTTTGATGGGCCTGATCCTGCAAAGGGCGCGCGGTGCGGGGTTCCGCATTCTGGCGCATGAGGTGTTCTCGCGGGCCGCCGAACTGCGCGACGTGATCCTGCCGGTCGATTTCGCAGGCACGCCCGAGGCTGCGCGCCGCACGATCCAGATGCGCAAGGACGCGCAGGGTTTTCTGACCGAGGGCGGGGCGATCGGCGTGTTTCCCGGCGGCACGGTGTCGACCGCCGCCACCCCCTTTGGCCGCGCGATGGACCCTGAGTGGCGGCGCTTCACGGCCAAGATGGTGGCGCGATCTGGGGCGACGGTGGTGCCGATCTATTTCGACGGCCAGAACTCGCGCCTGTTTCAACTGGCGAGCCATCTGTCGGTGCCCTTGCGCATGGGGCTGCTCATGCATGAGTTCCGCGCACGGGTGGATCGCCCGGTGCAGGCGATCATCGGCGCGCCCATCGCCCCGGACACGCTTGCGCAATTTCGCGCGGACCCGAAATCCATGATGGATTTCCTCAGGGAACGGACCTATGCCTTGTCGCCAACGCCGGTGGATTGGCGCGCCACCGGGTATGAATTCGACGAACGGCGCCGGGCATAGGGCGGCAGGCGATGGCAGTAGGGATTTTCGACTCGGGGCTTGGCGGGCTGACGGTGCTGGACGCGGTCACGAAACGTCTGCCGGAAGTGCCGTTCGTCTACTTCGGCGACAACGCCCATACGCCGTATGGCGTGCGCGACGCGGACGATATCTACAACCTCACGACCAAGGCCGTGTCGCGGCTGTGGGACGAGGGCTGCGACCTTGTGATCCTGGCCTGTAACACCGCTTCGGCCGCCGCGCTGCGCCGGATGCAGGAAAGCTGGATTCCCGCCGACAAGCGCGTGCTGGGCGTTTTCGTCCCGCTGATCGAGGCGCTGACCGAGCGCAAATGGGGCGACAACAGCCCGCCGCGCGAGGTGGCCGTGAAACACGTGGCGCTGTTCGCGACGCCCGCGACCGTGGCGAGCCGCGCCTTTCAACGCGAGTTGGCCTTCCGCGCCATTGGCGTGGATGTTGAGGCGCAGGCCTGCGGCGGTGTGGTCGATGCGATCGAAGAGGGCGACATGATCCTTGCCGATGCGCTGGTGCGCTCGCACGTCGATGCGCTCAAGCGCAAGATGCCCAATCCCGAGGCCGCGATCCTCGGCTGCACGCATTATCCGATCATGGAGGACGTCTTTCAGGAGGCGCTGGGGCCGGAGGTGACCGTCTATTCTCAGGCGAGCCTTGTGGCGGCTTCATTGGCCGACTACCTCGAACGGCACCCGAAGATGATCGGGTCGGGCACGGAATCGAAATTCCTGACCACCGGCAAACCCGAAAAGGTGTCGGCCGGCGCGACCCGGTTCCTGCGACGCAAGATCGCGTTCGAACAGGCCTGAATTGCACGGGGGCGCGAAAAGCCCTAAATCCCATACGACTATTCGGAGGGGACCATGACCCACAAGATCGCCATCCTCGGTGCGTCCGGCTACACCGGCGCGGAACTTGTTCGCCTGATCGCGACCCATCCGTCGATGGAAATCGTCGCGCTGTCGGCGGACCGAAAGGCCGGGATGGAAATGGCCGAGGTCTATCCGCAACTGCGCCATCTGAAGCTGCCCAAGCTTGTGACGATGGACGAGATCGACTTTGCCCAGGTCGATCTGTGCTTCGCCGCGTTGCCTCACGGGCTGTCTCAGGCGCTGGTGCGCGATCTGCCGGACAGCGTGAAGGTCGTCGATCTGGGCGCGGATTTCCGGCTGCGCAACCCGGAGGACTACACCAAGTGGTATGGCAACGACCATGTGGCGAAGGACTTGCAGCCGTCCGCCGTCTATGGCCTGACCGAGTTCTATCGCGACGACATCAAATCGGCCCGGCTGGTCGCGGGCACGGGCTGCAACGCCGCGACGGTGCAATTCGCGCTGCGGCCGTTGATCGAGGAAAGCCTGATCGACCTCGACCGGATCATCTGCGACCTCAAGAACGGGATCTCTGGCGCTGGCCGGTCGCTTAAGGAAAATATGCTGTTCGCCGAGCGGTCGACCGATGTCACGGGCTATTCCCAAGGCGGTAAGCACCGGCATCTGGGCGAGTTCGATCAGGAATTCAGCGCCATCGCGGGCCGCAAGGTCGAGATCATGTTCACGCCCCATCTGGTGCCGGTGAACCGCGGCATCCTTGCTGATTGCTATGTCGAGGGCGACCCTAAGGCGATCCACAATGCGCTGGTCGCCCGGTATGAGGCCGAACCGTTCATCGAAGTGATCCCCTTCGGGCAGGCGCCGGGGATGGGGCATGTGATGGGCTCGAACTTCTGCCACATCGGCGTGATCGGCGACCGTGTGCCGGGCCGGGCGCTCGTCGTCGCGACGCTGGACAACCTGTGCAAGGGGTCGAGCGGGCAGGCGATGCAGAACGCGAACCTGATGCTGGGCGAGGACGAGACGACCGGGCTGATGCTGGCCCCGGTCTTCCCTTGATCGTGATCAACGAAATCCCGGCGTATCGCGCTATAACGAGGCGCCTTGAAGTGGAGGACACCCTATGGCGGGCATGAAAGGCCTGAAAAAGAAACGGCGGGTGCAGATCATCGTCGTTGCCTTCGTGGCGCTCGCGCTGGCCACGGGTCTGATCGGCTATGCGTTTCGCGACGGGATCAACTATTTCCGTTCGCCCACGCAGGTGGCCGAAGAACCGCCCGCGCCGAATGAGATCTTCCGCATCGGCGGGCTGGTCGAAGAAGGCTCCATCGTGCGTGGTCAGGGCGAAACCGTGCGCTTTTCCGTGACCGACGGGGCCAACACGGTGCCGGTGGAATACACCGGGGTATTGCCGGACCTGTTTGGCGAGAATCAGGGCATGGTGGGCACCGGAAGCTACATCGACGGCGTCTTTCAAGCCTCTGAAATCCTTGCGAAACACGACGAGGAATACATGCCGAAAGAGGTGTTGGACGCGCTGAAGGAACAGGGCACCTACGTCGATCCGAACTCCTGATTCCGGGCGCATTAACCATTTGAGACCAGCCTTGGTCCCGCAATTCATGTGCGGAGGCCAAGGCAGATGCAGAGCGTTCAGGACATCGCAGCCGCGATCGTCGCCCGCGAGGGCGGCTATGTGAACGACCCGGACGATCCGGGCGGTGCGACGAATTTCGGCGTCACGATCGGGACCATGCGGCGGCTGGGGCTCGACCTCGACGGCGACGGGCGTGTGACGGCCGAAGACGTGAAGCGGTTGAGCCGGGGGCAGGCGACCGAGATTTTCATCAAGCACTATTTCGAGGGGCCGGGCATCGCATCGCTGCCCGAGGCGATTCAACCCTCGGTCTTCGATATGTACGTGAACGCAGGCGGGAATGCCGTGCGTATCCTGCAACGGATGCTGACCCGGATGGGCTATCCCTGTGCCGTCGACGGGGCCATCGGGCCGCAGACGGCGGGCGCGGCCAAGGCGGCGGCGGCCAAGGCGCCGGATCACATCGCCGACGCCTATGGCATCGAGCGGCGCAACTATTACTACCGGCTTGCCGACCGCAGACCCGCGAGCCGCAAATACGCGCGGCGGCGTGACGGCGGCAAGGGCGGCTGGATCGTGCGCGCGGAAGAGTTCATTTCGCCCAAATACCACCTGTCGGAGGCCGAGCATCGCGCTCGGGTCGCGCAATGGGGTTGATCGACGGGGCCATGAACCTCGTCTTCGGCGGCGGGCGCAACATCGTGCGCGAAACGGCGGGCGTCTTCATGGAGAACGCCGAACAGCGCGCAGTGCGCGAGGCGATGCTGCAATCCTCGGCGCTGGAGCAGTTCTCCAGCGAATTCGCGCTGCCGAAAAAAGGCTTCTTCGACCGCTTCATCGACGGGATCAACCGCGTGCCGCGCCCGGCGCTTGCCCTCGGCACCATCGGGCTGTTCGTCTCGGCGATGGTCGACCCGATCTGGTTCGCGGCCCGGATGAACGGTCTTGCGCTGGTGCCGGAGCCGCTCTGGTGGCTCATGGGCGCGATCGTCAGCTTCTATTTCGGCGCGCGCCATCAGGTGAAATCGCAGGAATTCCAGCGGTCGGTCGCGACCACCATCGCCTCGACGGGCGCGGTGGTCCAGAACCTTGAAACCCTCGACAGCCTCGAGGCGGGAAGCCGGTCGCAGGGCGACCCGAACCCGGCGCTCGACGCGTGGAGGCGGGATGGCCAGTGAGGTTCTGCTCCAGATCCTCACGGATCACGGGCCTTGGGTTCTGCTCGTCTTTTACCTGCTCTGGCGCGACGTGCAGAAGGATCAGGCGACGCGCGCCGTGCTCGACAAGAACTCGGCGATCCTGATCGAGATCACCACCATCATCCGAGAGCGGCTTCCAAGCCGGGGCAGGGATCTGTGACCCGACATTGGCGCAGAATCGGACACACGCTCAGAGCCTTTCTGGCGGGGCGAGAATTCAACCGTGCGTTGGAGCGGCATCAACGGGCGGCACGAGAACTGGACCATGCCGTGCGAGAGGTCCTTGGGCATGAAACAGGCGATTTTCCTCATCTTTCTGACCGTCCTCGCGCTTGAGGCGGGGTTCCTGCTGCTGGGCTACGTGCCGGTCGCGAACATCGTCTATGGGGCCATCGCGCTCATGGCCGTGATGATCGCGGCCACGTTCCTGTGGCTTTGGTTCGAACGGACGACGCCGCTCGCCATCGGGATGGTGGTGAGCTGGTTCGGGATGGCGTGCCTTGCGGGATGGTGGTGGGTCTACAACCTCACGGGGTCACCGGACTGGGCGCACCAGAACCCGGGCATGTTCGGCGTGCTTGCGCTGCCGATCGTCGGATCGGTTCTGCACTTTGCCGTCATCCAAAGGAGTTTCGGGTATCACGGGATGCACTTCCTATGGCCGCTCGCGGGAGCGGTCGGGCTGTCCATCGCCGTATACCTCGTGGTGGTGTGAGGCCCCCGAGGGGGCCTCATCACAAAGCTCAGAAGCTGTAGCCGACGCCGAGTTTGAAGTCGGTGCGCGGACGGGCAAGACCAGCACCCATCACGCGGACGACTTCGCCGCGCACAAGGTACTTGCCGCCGAGCGCGTATTCCGCACCGGCACCGAAGTCGTAGATGAAGCCCGCGCCGGACATGAAGCCGGCACCGCCCTTGGCGTAGATCATGAAGTCGCTCGCGGCCGCATAGCCCGCACGCGCGTTCACGAGGCCGGTGAAGGCCGAACCCGCCGGAACCTGGCTCGTGGCCCAGTCGTACTGCACTTCAGCTTCCGCACCGAGGATGAACCCGTTTCCGAAACCGTAGTTGTAACCGGCCCAAGCGCCGACGGCACCGTCAAGACCCGCCGCCTTGGCGAAATCGTTCTGAATGAATGCACCCAGGTAGAACCCGTCGAACGCGGATTGTGCCTGAGCGGCGCCGCCCGCAAGCGACGCAACGGCAACCGAAGCTGCCATGGCAAATTTCTTGATCGTACTGCCCATTTTTATCTCCTGTGATTCAAGCGCAGTTGTCCCACGCATGTCACCGCCAGTATGCTGCGTTACGGCGAAACCGGCAAAGGGAATAGGTCTATTTCTTGTCAAATACGTGTCGAAGGGTGGTTAAAAGGCTACAATTTCATCACGACGCCTGCCCAAACGTATCCCTCGATACCGAATTCAAGGTCGCCGTCAGGAGTCTCTTTCACGTATGGGTTGTGTGGTGCGCGATTGGGTTTCGCCTCGCGCGAGCGCGGATTCGTGAGCGATTCCTCGCGTGCCGTGACGGACGGCCTGTCGGGCCATGAAAAAATCGGCTCGCTCGAACCGCGCGCCTGTCCGTCCTGCGCAAAGCCCGACGCGGGAATGAGCGTCGTGGAGAGGGCGAGAAGGGCGGCGATCCGTTTCATACCGACAATCTGACATGCAAAGAGCGGCAGGGCCAGCCTGCCGCTCTCACATTGTGTCGATAGGCGGATATCAGAACGTGTAGTTGATACCGGCCTTGGCGACATAGTCGGCCGCGCCGCCGGCGAAGTCCTGATACCGGTCCATGCCGAGGCGCAGCGAGGCACCGTTGCCGATGTCGTACTGGCCGCCGCCGCCGATGGTCCACAGGCGCGTGCCGGTCTGGTCCGCACCGGCACCGATCTTGGCATAGGCCATGAAGGGCGAACCGAAGTCGTAACCAAGACGCGCGGCGCCGGTGTAGATGTTCGCGCTGCCGCTCGGGAAATAGGCGTCGGCTTCGAAACCGGCATAGCCGCCCGGCGTGAACTCATAGAGGTAACCGGCCTGCGCGCCGAAACCGTAGGTGTTGGGGTTGGTGAAGAAATCGCCCGAGGCGTAGCCGCCCAGGTAGAAGCCGTCGAAGTCGCCGGCGGTGGCGGCGGTTGCGGTGGCGCCGATGGCGAGACCCAGTCCAAGGGCCGTGGTTTTGACAAAGCGGTGCATGTGACCTCCTTCAGGTTTGTCGTTTTGCGGGTGCTCGTGCCCGCGTGCTGGTCAACTGTCCCGTCGCTCGTGTGGGCCCAATGCTGCGGGATGTCCCGTGTTCCATCTCGCGATCAGGAAATTTGGCATCGTGCCGCCCATGCCGCAGGGACAGCCCGGCAGAACTCTGCCGGTGACAAATGCGCGACATGCGCGCGCAGGCGATTGGCGGGGCAGGCAAAACACATTAGAAACATCGCATGATTGCAGAGCTTGGACATTTGGCACTGGTGCTCGCCTTCGGCGTGGCGATCGTGCAGACAGTCGTGCCCCTCGTCGGGGCGCAAAAAGGGTGGTCGGGTTGGATGGCGATGGCCGTTCCGGCGGCCTCGCTCCAATTCCTGTTGATCGCGGCGAGCTTCGCGGCGCTCACCTATTCATTCGTGAACTCGGATTTCTCGGTCCGGCTGGTGGCGCTCAATTCGCACAGCGCGAAACCGATGCTCTACAAGATTTCGGGCGTGTGGGGGAATCACGAGGGGTCCATGCTTCTGTGGGTGCTGATCGTGGCCCTGTTCGGCGCTATGGCGAGCTGGTTCGGCGGCGGTCTTCCCCCGAAGCTCAAGGCGCGTGCCCTTGCGGTGCAGGCGTCGATCGGCGTCGCGTTTCTGGCCTTCATCCTGCTCACGTCCAACCCGTTCCTGCGCCTCGCGCAGCCGCCGTTCGACGGGCAGGACCTGAACCCGCTTCTGCAAGACCCCGGTCTCGCCTTCCATCCGCCGTTCCTCTATCTGGGCTACGTCGGTCTTTCGATGGCGTTCTCCTTCGCGGTCGCCGCCCTGATCGAGGGGCGGGTGGACGCGGCATGGGCCCGTTGGGTCCGCCCGTGGACGCTGGCCGCGTGGATCTTTCTGACCATCGGCATCGCGCTGGGGTCGTGGTGGGCCTATTACGAGCTGGGCTGGGGCGGCTTCTGGTTCTGGGATCCGGTCGAGAACGCGTCGTTCATGCCGTGGCTCTTCGCCGCCGCGCTGCTCCACTCGGCCATCGTGGTCGAAAAGCGCGAGGCGCTGAAAAGCTGGACCATTCTGCTCGCCATTCTGGCCTTCGGCTTTTCGCTGATCGGCACGTTCCTCGTCCGGTCGGGCGTCATAACCTCGGTCCATGCCTTCGCCAACGATCCCGAACGCGGGGTGTTCATCCTGATGATCCTCGGCGTCTTCACCGGCGGTGCGCTGACGCTGTTCGCCGTTCGGGCCAGCGCGATGGAGGCCAAGGGCATCTTCGGGATGGTGAGCCGGGAATCGGCGCTGGTGTTCAACAATATCCTGCTTGCGGTGTCGGCCATCGTCGTCTTCATCGGGACGATCTGGCCGCTGGTGGCCGAGATGTTCTTCGATCGCCAACTGTCGGTCGGCGCGCCGTTCTTCGAGGCCGCGTTCACGCCCTTCATGGTCGTGCTGGCGATCATCCTGCCGTTCGGGGCGCTGATGCCCTGGAAACGCGCGAAGCTGGGTAAACTGGTGCGCCCGCTGGTGCCGGCGATGGTGCTTGCCGTCGCGGTCGCGCTGCTGGCCTGGTCGATCCAGACCGAGCGCACGATCCTTGGCCCCGTGGGCTTTTTGCTTGGCGTCTGGCTGGTGGGCGGGGCGGCCACGGACCTGTGGTCCCGGCTTGGCCGAGGCCCGGTGTCGGGGCGCTTCGGACGGATGCTGCGCCTGCCGCGCGCCGATTGGGGCCGCGTGACCGCCCATGCCGGGCTCGGCGTCATCTTCATGGGCATTTCGGGGCTGATGGCGTGGCAGGTCGAGGACATCCGCGTCGCCAATTCCGCCGAACCCTTCGAGGTCGCGGACCTGACGCTGATGATCCGCGAGATCCGGCAGGTCGAGGGGCCGAACTACCTGTCGACCACCGCCGATATCGTCGTCTCGAAAAACGGGGAAGAGGTCGCCCTGCTGCATCCCGAGAAACGGGTTTATCCGGTGCAGGCGATGCCGACGACCGAAGCGGCTATCGACAACGGGTTCTGGCGCGACATCTACGTGGTGATCGGCGACCCGCAGGATAACGGCGGGTATGCCGTGCGCACCTTCATCAAGCCCTTCGCCAACTGGATCTGGGCCGGATCGCTCATCATGGCGTTGGGCGGACTTCTGAGCCTGTCCGACCGCCGTTACCGCGTCGCCGCCGGGGCCGCGAAACAGAAACCCGTTCAGGGGGTGCCTGCGGAATGAAGCGACTGATCCTCGCCCTGATCCTTGCCGCCGCGCCGGCCCTCGCCGTGAACCCGGACGAGGTGCTCGACGATCCGGCGATGGAGGCCCGCGCCCGCGCGATTTCGGCGGAACTGCGGTGCGTGGTCTGCCGGGGCGAGAATATCGACGAATCCAATGCCGCGATCGCGCGCGACCTGCGGCTGCTGGTGCGTGAGCGTCTGGTGGCGGGCGATACGAACGACGAGGTGATCGACTTCGTGGTCGACCGCTACGGCGAATACGTCCTGATGAAACCCACGACCGGTGGGGCCAACATTCTGCTCTGGGGGGCGGGCCCCGCGCTGTTCCTCATCGCGGCGGCTGGCGCGCTCGTCTATCTGCGTGGGCGTTCGATGGCGAAAGCGCCGGGGGCGGATGGTCTGTCTGACGCGGAGCAGGCACGGCTCGACGAACTCCTGAACCGCTGAGGGCGGCGAAACCCGCTGCGGGTTTCGCATCCGAATTCGGGTGCCTGTCGTTGCGTTCCCCTTTCCAACCGGACCTCAGGCTCTAGTCTTCCCGCAACCGAGGAGGCCCGGAATGCAGTACGATACGATTCTCTATGACCTTGCCGGCGGCATAGCGACAATCACGCTCAACCGCCCCGACAAGATGAACGCTCTCACGCCGCAGATGCGCGCCGAACTGGCCGAGGCGCTGAAGCGGGCCGGGACCACGGCGCGGGTCATCGTTCTGACCGGGGCCGGTGCGGCCTTTTGCTCGGGTCAGGATCTGGGCGAGGGGTCGACGGCGGCGGCGGTCGATCTGGAACGGGTGCTGCGCGACGAATACGAGCCGGTGATCCGGGCCATCGCCACGGTGCCGGTGCCGGTGATCGCCGCCGTCAACGGCCCGGCGGCGGGGGCGGGGGCGAGCCTCGCGCTGGCCGCCGATGTGGTGATCGCGACCCGCTCGGCCTATTTCCTTCAGGCCTTCACCCGGATCGGGCTGATCCCCGACGCGGGCGGCACATGGGCGCTGCCGCGTCAGGTCGGCCTGCCGCGCGCGATGGGGGCCGCGCTTTTCGCCGAAAAGATCGAGGCCGAGCAGGCCGCCGACTGGGGCATGATCTGGGAAGTGTTCGACGACGACACGTTCGAGGCGGGCTGGCGCGCGCGCGCCGAACAGCTCGCCGCCGGTCCGACGCAGGCCTACCGCGCGGTGAAGACCGCGATGCGGGCCTCGCTTGAGAACGATCTGGATACGCAATTGTCGCTGGAGGCGAAGTTGCAGGGCAAATGCGGGCAGACTCGCGACTTCAAGGAAGGTGTGCTGGCGTTCCGCGAGAAACGGAAAGCCTCGTTCGAGGGGCGGTAAGCGGGGAAAGGGGGCCAGCCCCCTTGGACGCATTCGGGGAATGCGTCCCACCCCCGAGGTTTCTTGAAACAGAGAAGAGGCGGGCGTCAGGCCAGCCCGAGAAGCGCGAGCATGACCGGGATCGTGACGACCGCCGCCATGGTCTGCGCGGTGATGAGGCCGGCCATATAGGTGCCGTCGCCGCCCAGTTGGCGGGTGAGCACATAGGCGGTCGGCGCCGTGGGGATCGCCGCGAACACGGTGAGCACCAGCGTCTCGGTGGCGCCGAGGCCGATCAACCCCGCAATCAGCCAGGCGAGCGCGGGCATGGCCAACAGGCGTAGGGCGAGCGTGCCGGTCAGGGCGAGCCCGTCCTGACCGAGCGCCGAGGGCCGGAGTGCCGCGCCGACGCACAGAAGACCCAGAGGCAGGCTGGCCTGTGCGATCAGGGTCAGGAAGCTTTCGATCCCGAAAGGAAGGCCGGTGCCCAGAAGGGCCAGCGCGATACCCACGATGCAGGCGAGGATCAGGGGGTTGGCGAACACCGTGCGCAGCATCAGGCGCGGGTTGCGAAACGCGCTGCCCTCGGTCAGCGCCATGATCGACAGCACGTTCACCAATGGCACGCCGATGGCAAGGCAGACCGCCGCGCGTTCCAGCCCCGCAGGCCCGGTGAGCGCCGAGGTCACGGCGAGGCCAAGATAGGTGTTGAACCGGATGACACCCTGAACCGTCGGGCCGAAACGGGCGGCGGGCATGGGGCGGACGAGGCGGATCAGGCTCAAGGCGGCGAAGGCCATGAGGATCACCGCGACCATCGCACCGCCCAGCCGCAGAATGGCCGGGTCGTCCAGCGGCGCGCCCGCAAGGTTGCGCACGAGCAGCGCAGGGAACAGGACGAAATAGTTGATCCGTTCCGCCGCCGGCCAGAAGCCGGCATCGGGAAACCCGCGCCGCGACAGGACGAAGCCCAAGCAGATCAGCGCGAAGAGGGGCCAGATGGTGAGGAGGAGCACGTTTCGGGTCCGTGAACTGTTCCCCGTCCGACTACCACCTCGCCCGCCAAGGCGCCAGACGGGCAAAAGAAAACGGCGCGGCCCGGGTGGGGCGCGCCGTTTGCGGTCCGGTCGAAACGATCAGTCCTTCGGGCCGATCATATCCTCGGGCCGGACCACGCGGTCGAAGGTTTCTTCGTCCACGAAGCCAAGGCCGATGGCCTCTTCCTTCAGCGTCGTGCCGTTCTTGTGCGCGGTCTTGGCCACCTTGGTCGCGTTGTCGTAGCCGATGGTGGGGGCCAGCGCCGTGACCAGCATCAGGCTTTCCTTCATCAGCTTGTCGATGCGCGCCTCGTTGGCCTGAATGCCCATCAGCATCCGCTCGGTGAAGCTGTCCGCCGCGTCGCCCAGAAGCTGGATCGATTGGAGCAGGTTGTAGCTCATCATCGGGTTGTAGACGTTGAGCTCGAAATGCCCCTGCGAGCCTGCGAACTTGATCGCCGCGTCGTTGCCCATGATATGCGCCGCCACCTGAGTGAGCGCCTCGGCCTGCGTCGGGTTAACCTTGCCGGGCATGATCGACGAGCCGGGCTCGTTCTCCGGCAGGATCAGCTCGCCCAGACCCGAGCGCGGGCCGGAGCCCAGGAAGCGGATATCGTTGGCGATCTTGTAGGCCGCTCCCGCCGTGGTCGCGATGGCGCCCGACAGGAACACCATGGCGTCGTGGGCCGAGAGCGCTTCGAACTTGTTGGGGGCGGTGACGAAGGGCAGGCCGGTGATCTCGGCCATGTTCGCCGCGACCTCTTCACCCCAGCCGGGGCGGGTGTTCAGCCCGGTGCCGACGGCAGTGCCGCCCTGCGCCAGTTCATAGATCCCCGGCATGGCCAGCTTGATGCGTTCGATCCCGTTGCGGATCATCTGGGCGTAGCCCGAGAATTCCTGACCCAGCGTCAGCGGCGTCGCGTCCTGCGTGTGGGTGCGCCCGATCTTGATGATGTCCTTGAACTCGTCGCGCTTGGCTTCCAGCCCGGCGGCGAGTTTTTCCAGACCCGGCAGGAGCACGTCGCGCACCGACATGGCGGTGGCGATGTGCATGGCCGTCGGGAAGGTATCGTTCGAGGACTGGCCCATGTTGCAGTGATCGTTCGGGTGAACCGGGTCTTTCGATCCGATCACGCCACCTAGGATTTCGATGGCGCGGTTCGCGATGACCTCGTTCGCGTTCATGTTCGACTGGGTGCCGGACCCGGTCTGCCACACGACCAGCGGGAAGTTGTCGTCGAACTTGCCTTCGATCACTTCGCCGGCGGCCTGAATGACGGCCTCGCCGATCCCCGCGTCCATCGCGCCCGCTTTGGTGTTGGCCTGCGCGCAGGCTTTCTTGATGACGCCGAGCGCGCGCACGATGGCGACGGGCTGCTTTTCCCAGCCGATGGGGAAGTTCATCAGCGAGCGTTGGGTCTGTGCGCCCCAGTACTTGTCGCTGGGCACTTCGAGCGGGCCAAAGCTGTCGGTTTCTGTGCGGGTCTCGGTCATGTCAAAAGCGCCTCCGAATGGAATCTGGCGCCTTCATACCAAGTGTTTCGCAAGGATCAACGTCAATGCTGTATACGATGGAATGCAAAGACGTGGGCGGGGGGAAGGTTGGCCCAGACCATCCCGCGATAGGTAGCGGTAACACCCAGTTCCGCCTGCATCGCCGTCCCGATGGGGGCGCGGGGGGAATAGGTGATCTGGCTGAACCAGCCGGTCGGCGCCATCACGTCCAGCGCCCGGCCCACCACATCGCGCTGGATCTGGGGACGCGCCAGCACGGGGACGCCCGACACCACCGCGCCGATGCCGGTCAGGCCGATCTTCTGGATGTCCTGCGCCGGGCGGTTGAGCACGCGCACGCCGGGGAAGCGGTCGCGCAGGATGGCGCAGAAGTTCTCGTTCGTCTCGAGCAGCGTCGGGCGAGACGGATGCACCCCGCGCATGAGGATTTCGCGGGTGAAGCTGCCGGTGCCCGGCCCGATTTCGACGATGGGGCCGCGCACGTTTTCCAGACCGCGGGTCATCTTGCGGCCCACCGCCTGCGACGACGGCGCGATGGCGACGACTTCGCCGGGTTTGCGTAGGGTCTCTTTCAGAAAAAGCGTGACGTTCGACATGGGATCCCCCTGTTGGCTGGGGGAGAGAGACGACAGGTGCGTAACGCGCCCATGTCGGCGGGCTGAAGGTTTTGTGACGGCTTACTTGCGGAAGCTGTCGAGGCTCACGACCTCGGCGTCCTTGGGGGCGGATTTGCCCTTGTCGGCCTCGCGCGCTTCGCGGACCGGACGCGCGGGCGCGTCCTCGATATCGGCCACATCGTCGTCTTCGTCGTCGTCATCGTCCTGCGTTTCGAACCGCAGACCGAATTCCACCGATGGGTCGACGAAGGTGCGGATCGCGTCGAAGGGGATGTACATGCGTTCGGGGTTGTCGCCGAAGTTCAGCGTCACCGCGAACCCGTCTTCGGTGACGTCCAGATCCTCGAACCAATGCTGCATGACGACCGTCATATCCTCGGGAAACCGGTCCGAAAGCCAGTCGGCCAGTTCCACCTCGGGGTGCATCGTGTCGAAGGTGATGAAGAAATGATGCGCACCGGGCAGCCCGTTTTCGGCCACGTCGGACAGAACCTGACGAATCAGGCTGCGCATGGCGTCGTGCATCAGGTTTCCGTAGTCAATGGACCGCGACATATTGGTTCCCATGGTCTCCTGCCCTCACCATACGGGATTCGGAAGGGATGAAAAGGCGGCGTGTTCACATTTCACGGGACCATGCCGGTGAGCCATCCGGCCCCCGCCAGAAGCACGAGGGCGAGGGGAAGCGGCAGGCGGAGGAGCGTGAGAAAGACCGCCGCCAGCACCGTCAGCCCGACCGCGACCCATGACAGATCGCCGGGCGTTAACTGACCGTTTTGAAACAGGAAATGGCGTGCGAAATACAGCGCGAGGGCAGCGATGACGCCGACGACCGCCGCGCTGACGGCGCTCAGCCCGGCGGCCAGCCGGGGATGCGCCGCGAGCCGGTCCAGATGCGGGGCGAGCGTGAAGACGAGGCCGAAGCAGGGCGCGAACACCGCCCAGAGCGTCAGCACGCCTGCACCAAGGGCCGCTCCGGTACCCATCGGGGCGGCGGCGACCATGCCCGCGAACTGGGTGACGAGGATCAAGGGGCCGGGCGTCGTCTCGGCCAGCCCCAGCCCGTCGACCATCTGGTCGGGGGTGAGCCAGCCCTGCGTTTCGACCAGCGCCTGCGCCATCCACGCGAGCGCGGCATAAGCGCCGCCGAAGCTGAAGATCGCGAGGCGGGAGAAGAAGGCGGTGATCTGGGCAAGATGCTCTGCGCCAATCAGCCAGAGGATCGCGAGCGGTGCGAGCCAGAGGAAAGCCCAGAGTGCTGCCGTCCTGACGCTGCGCCCGACGGGCGCCGGGGTCGCCACATGCTCGACCGTTCCGCTGCCGAAGGCCGCGCCCGTGAGCGCGGCGACGAGGACGACCACGGGAAACGGAAGCGAGAAGAGGGCGAGGGCGATGAAGGCGGCCAGGGCGAGGGCGCGGGCCCTCCATGTGGTCAGAACCTTGCGCGCCAGCCGCGCAAGCGCCGTGGCCACCACCACGATCACGGCTGCCTTGATGCCCATGAACGCCGGCTCGACCCCCGGCAGATCGCCCCAGCGCAGGTAGGCCAGCGTGATGAGCGCCATGGCGACCGCACCGGGCAGCACGAAAAGCGCCCCGGCGATCAGCCCGCCCAGCGTTCCCCGCAGACGCCATCCGGCGTAGGTGCAGAGCTGCATCGCCTCGGGTCCGGGCAGGAGCATGGCGAAGGACAGGGCGCGGGTGAACTGCGCCTCGCTTAACCAGCCCAGCCTGTCGACGAGTTCGCGGTGCATGACGCCGATCTGCGCCACCGGCCCGCCGAAGGACAGAAGGCCGATCTTGGCGAAGGTGCGGATCAGGTGGCTCAGGCTGGGTGGCTGCATGGCGCGATAGGGCCAGCAACCCGTGAGCGGCGCAAGAGCGATCGTGATGGGGAATTAGTGCAGGTTTCTGTTGCCAGGTACCTGCGAACCCCGCCTTACGCTGCTAGGCGCAAGGGCTTAAATTTCGATCTTTCGGACTGCTTAGGCAGCCAGAGCGATCGGAGCACGATTGTCGTTGGCAATTATGCATTGTGAACCGATAACGGTGGTATCTCACCGGGACAAAGCAACACCTTTACACGTTCGTCGATCCTGTTTCGGCCCCATGTCCCCCCAACGACGGGTGTTTGGTGGAGCCGCCGGGTACCGCCCCCGGGTCCGATCCGCTTATTACGAGCGCGTTTATGCCCATAGTCCCCGAAGGGACAGGACAGATATAGGCCGGACCTTGGGGTTTGAGAAGGGGGTGCGGGCGAAATCCGGTGCGGATTCCGGTTCGAATTCGCGCGATGAAGGTGCGGGCGACGAGGCGGCATTCCTGGGCGTCGCAGACGACTTCGCCTGAATGGCGGCCTTGGCGGGCCGGATATGGTGAAGGTCTGGATCGCGCAGTGGGGCGTGTGGCAGGCCGCCATTCCGACGGGAATCAGCCCCTCGATTCGGCACTCACCACCGCGCCCGACATCCGGCCCGGGCCGTTTCGGCCTGCGCCAGCGTCGCTTGATCGCCTGTTTGCGACGCCGATGTCGCAAATGGGGAAACTCGTTTGCGAAATCCATATCCTACGTTAACCTTCACTTACGGGCGGACGCGTTGCGGAGACGCCGCATCGCCCCCCGAAACGTCAAGAAGATGCGGGCGGCGCCCTAGGGTCCCGACCTGCACGGAGAAGGGGGACCATGTTCAAACACATCATGGCGCCGGTCGATCTGGGTCATCTGGAGGGGCTGGAACATGCGCTCAAGGTGACGGCCGACCTCGCCAAACTTTATGACTGCGACGTCACTTATGTCGCCGTCGGCGCATCGACCCCGGGCAGCCTCGGGCACAACCCCGAGGAATTCGCGCAGAAACTGGGGGAATTCGCGGCCTCGCAAGGTGAATTGCATGGGGTCCGGACCAAGCACCACGCGATGACGTCGCATGATCCGACGACCGAAATGGACGATGCGCTGCTGAAAGCGGTGGACGAAACCGGGGCCGACCTCGTGGTCATGCAAAGCCACGTGCCGGGGCTGATGGACTACATCTGGCCGTCGAACGGCGGCAAGATCGCGGGCCATGCCAAGGTCTCGGTCATGGTCGTGCGCGGCGCCTAAGCGAACAGGAAGGATAACACATGACGGAAACAACCGACGATCAGGGCATACCCCAACCAACGGGTCATGCCGACGTGATCGAAACCGAATACGAGATCGGGCAGGACAATATCGAGTCCTCGATCGGGCCCTTCGGGTTCGACATCCACAACCCGGTCTTCCTGATCTCCGGCCTTGCGATCGTGGCGTTCGTGCTGTTCGCCTTCATCGCGCCGACGACGACCGCGAACTTCTTCTCTGGCGTCGATGCCTCGGCGGTCGAGGGATGCGAAGCGGGCGCGTTCTGCGATGTGGGTCTGAGGGCCTATCTCACGTCGGGCTTCGACTGGTTCTTCCTGTCGGCGGCCAATATCTTCGTGATCTTCTGCCTTCTGCTCATCGTGACGCCCCTCGGCAATGTGCGCCTCGGCGGCGTCGACGCCAAACCGGACTACGGTTACGCCGGCTGGTTCGCCATGCTGTTCGCTGCCGGCATGGGCATCGGCCTGATGTTCTTCGGGGTGCTGGAACCGGCCTATTACTTCGGCACGCCTTGGGGTGACGAGCCGCTCGGCGCCGTGCGTCCCTTCACCGAAGACGGCGCCCTCATCCCCGAGAACGTGGCCGAGGCGAAACGGATGGCGCTGGCCGCCACGTCCTATCACTGGGCCTTGCATCCTTGGGCGATCTACGCGGTCGTGGCGCTGTCGCTGGCATTGTTCAGCTACAACAAGGGCCTGCCGCTTTCGATCCGCTCGGCCTTTTACCCGATCCTCGGCGACCGTGTCTGGGGCTGGTGGGGCCACATCATCGACGTGCTCGCGGTGTTTGCCACGCTCTTCGGTCTGGCGACCTCGCTTGGCATCGGCGCACAGCAGGCCAATGCGGGGCTCGGCTTCGTCTACGGCGTGCCGGTCAACACCACGGTTCAGGTCATCCTGATCTGCGGGATCACGGCCATCGCGCTCGTCTCGGTGCTTCGGGGTCTCGACGGGGGCGTCAAGATCCTGTCCGAGATCAACATGGTGGTCGCGGTCGCGCTCCTGCTCTTCGTGGTCATCACGGCGGGCGTCGTGCAGGTGTTCGGCAACTTCTTCACCGGGCTTCTCGGGTATTTTCAGGAGATCATTCCCCTGTCGAACCCGATCGGACGGACGGATGACGGCTACCGCGAAGGCTGGACCGCGTTCTACTGGGCCTGGTGGATTTCCTGGTCACCGTTCGTGGGCATGTTCATCGCCCGCGTGAGCCGTGGTCGTTCGGTGCGCGAGTTCGTCACCTGCGTTCTCATCATCCCGTCGCTCGTCTGCGTGTTCTGGATGGCGACCTTCGGCGGCTCCGCCATCGCCGATATGGTGGCGAGCCCGGAAGCCTCGGCGGTGAAGGCGAACGTGATCGACAGCTACAAGCCGGAACTGTCGCTCTTCGCGATGCTTCAGGGCCTGCCGCTTACCGCGATCACCTCGACCATCGGGATCGTGCTCGTCATCGTGTTCTTCGTGACGTCGTCCGACTCCGGTTCGTTGGTCATCGACACGATCACGGCGGGCGGCAAGGTCGATGCGCCTGTCCCGCAGCGCGTGTTCTGGTGCACCTTCGAGGGGGCCGTCGCCATCGCGCTCCTTGTCGGGGGTGGGTTGTCATCGCTTCAGGCGATGGTGATCTCCACCGGCCTGCCGTTCACGATCATCCTGCTGCTCATGTGCTACGCGATCTGGAAGGGTCTGGCATCCGAGCGCACGACGGTGAAAGAGGCTCTGGCCGCAGAGTGACCCAAGCCCCCGGCGGCCCGTGTTGCCGGGGGTTCACACCGCTTGACAGTCCACATCATGCGCGCACTCTGGCGCAAACGGAGGCTGCCATGCGTTATGTCGAACAAACCACCATCGACCGGTCCCGCGACCGCGTGATCGCGAAATTCGACAACCCCGAAAACCTCGCGAAATGGCAGGAAGGGCTGGTGTCGATGACGCACCTGTCCGGCACGCCGGGGCAGGCGGGCGCGAAGTCGAAACTGGTCTACCAGATGGGCAGCCGGACCATCGAGATGGTGGAAACCATCGAAGAGAACGCGCTGCCCGACCGCTTCGTCGCGATCTACGAGGCCGACGGCATGTGGAACCGCAACGAAAACCACTTCGAGGAAACCGACGAGGGCAACACCGAGTGGTCGATGCTGTGCGAATTCCGGCCCAGCAGCCTTATGCTCAGGGTGATGGCGACGCTGATGCCGGGGATGTTCCGAAAGCAGACCCGGCAGAACATGGACGCGTTCCGCGATTTCGTCGAAAACGGTTGAACCGGGCGGGGTTACGGGGCGTAGACCCTGCATGAGTGCTTCAACCGTCATCCTCTGGTTTCGCCGCGATCTGCGGCTGTCCGACCATCCCGCCCTGTGGGCTGCCGCCAATGCCGGCCTTGTCATTCCCCTGTTCATCCGTGACCAGTCCGTCGATGGCTTGGGCGCCGCCGCGAAATGGCGGCTGGGCGAGGGGCTGCGGGTGTTTTCCGAGGCTCTGGAAGACCGCGGCCTGAAGCTGATCCTGCGGCGCGGCAACGCGCGCGACGTGTTGCGCGAGGTGATCGAAGAGACCGGGGCGACCGAAGTGCATTGGTCCCGGCTTTACGACCCGGAAGCGATCGAACGGGACACGGATGTGAAATCCGCGCTCAAGGATGCAGGTATCGTGGCCGAAAGCCACCCCGGCCACCTGATATTCGAGCCGTGGACGGTCGAGACTCAGACGGGCGGGCCTTATAAGGTCTACTCGCCGTTCTGGCGCGCCGTGAAGGACCGCGACGTCGATGACCCGCTGCCGACGCCGGACCTGACCGGGCCTGAGAGCTGGCCCGACAGCGACGATCTGGCGGACTGGGCGCTTGGCGCGGATATGAACCGTGGGGCCGGGGTGCTCGCGAAATACTGCAATCCGGGCGAACGCGCGGCGACATCGCGCCTCGGGTCGTTCGTGGCGCACAAGATCGACGCCTACAAGGCCGACCGCGATCTGCCGGCCGAGGATGCGACCAGCCGGATGTCGGAATATCTGACCTATGGCGAGATTTCCCCGCGCCAGCTTTGGGCCGCCGGGGCGCGGGCGAAGGACGCGGGCAAGGCGGGGGCCGAGCATTACCTGAAAGAGGTGGTCTGGCGCGAGTTCGCCTATCATCTGCTCTACCACTTCCCCCAGATGCTGACCGAGAACTGGCGCGAGGGGTGGGATGACTTTCCGTGGCGCGAGGATGAACGACTGGCCGAGGTCAAGGCGTGGAAGCAGGGGCGGACGGGCGTGCCCTTCGTCGATGCGGCGCTGCGCGAGATGTACGTCACCGGCTACATGCACAACCGTGCTCGCATGATCGTGGCGAGTTACCTGACCAAGCACTGCATGATCCACTGGCGCGTGGGGCAGGCGTGGTTCGACGATTGCCTGACGGACTGGGATCCGGCCTCGAACGCGATGGGATGGCAGTGGGTGGCGGGCTGCGGCCCGGACGCGGCCCCCTATTTCCGTGTCTTCAACCCCGAGACGCAGGGCGAGAAGTTCGACCCCAAGGGCACCTATCAGAAACGCTGGATCGCCGAGGGGCAGACCAGCCCGCCCGAGACCGCCACCGACTATTTCGAGGCGATCCCGCGAAGCTGGAAAATGGAGCCGGGCGGAAACTATCCGCGCGAACCTGTCGTGGGTTTGAAGGAGGGGCGCGAAGCCGCGCTCGCCGCATACGAGGCGCGTCCGAAAGCCTCAGAAAGTTAAGAAACCCTTGCGAGAGCGGGAAAAATCCGCTCACCTATCCAAAAAGACAGGGACGACCGAATGATCCACACCTCGACCAAGGGGCAATCCGACTTGCCCCGCTATTTTCCGCAGGTCTTCTTCATCGCTCAGAAAATCGGCAAAGGCCGTGTCGATTTCGTGATGCCCGATGGCCGGACGTTCCGCGCCGAGGGGAAGGAACCCGGGCACGTGGCCGAGGTGCATATCCATTCCGACGACGTCTTCGCCCGCCTTGTGCGCGAGGGCGATCTGGGATTTTGCGACAGTTACATCGAGGGCGGCTGGTCGACGCCCGACCTGCAATCCTTCCTCGACTTCATTCAGGACGGGAACGATGTGCTTTACGCGGGCTTCAACGGCGGCGGCATCATTCGCGCCTATGAACGGTTCCGCCACTGGCTGCAACGCAACACCAAGAAACAGGCGAAAAAGAACATCTCGGCCCATTACGATCTGGGCAACGATTTCTACACGCTCTGGCTTGACGACACGATGACCTACAGTTCCGCCTACTTCAAGACCGGGCAGGAAAGCCTTGAAAAGGCTCAGGAACAGAAATACGCCAGCATGATCGACGAGATGGGCGCGCAGCCCGGCGACCATGTGCTCGAGATCGGGTGCGGCTGGGGCGGTTTCGCCGAATATGCCGCGAAAGAGCGCGGGCTACAGGTCACCTGCCTGACCATCAGTCAGGAGCAGTTCAATTATGCCGTGGATCGCATTGAAAAGGCAGGGCTTTCCGACCGGGTGACGATCAAGCTTCAGGACTATCGCGACGAAACCGGCCAATACGACGGCATCGCCTCGATCGAGATGTTCGAGGCGGTGGGCGAGAAATACTGGCCGGTCTATTTCGAGACGCTGAAGAAGTGCCTGAAGCCCGGCAAGCAGGCGACGCTCCAGATCATCACGCTGACCGAACGGCGCTATGAACGCTATCGCAAGGGCGTCGATTTCATCCAGAAATACATCTTCCCCGGTGGGATGCTGCCCTCGAAGACGGTGCTGCGGGCCGAGATCGACAAGGCCGGACTCGCGTTTCGCAACCAGATCGCGTTCGGGGAAAGCTACAGCGTGACGCTCAGGCGCTGGTTCGATACGTTCAACGCGAAATGGGACCAGATTCAGACCATGGGGTTCGACGACAGGTTCCGGCGGATGTGGAACTTCTACCTTGCAGGCTGCGCCGCGGCGTTCCACACCGGCAACTGCGACGTGGTGCAGGTCACCGTGGGAAAACCCGCCTGAGGAGCCAGACATGGCCCGGATGAATGCCAGACGACTGCCGACCTTCGCGGGTCTCGTGGCCGCGATCTTGCTTGCCGTGCTTGGCGTCGGCGTTTCGGAACTGACGCGGCCCTATTTCGACGAAGGCACACCGCTTACGTGGCTGCACCCGGTCGCGGCTGCGATGGGGCTGATCGTCGGCTGGTTCTTCACGGGGCCGAAGCTGCAAAAGGGCAAGGGGAACCCGGTTGCGATCGGGCTGACCTCTTCGATCGTGCAGGCCTTCCTGACCATGTTCATCTTCGCCTCGGACCTGATGCTGACGCGGGCCCTGCGCAATTCCTACCGCACCGTGATGGAAGCGGTCGCCGGCGTGTTCGAAGCGATGATGGATTACGGCATCCGGGTTGCGCAGCCCGACGTGATCGTCGCCACGCTTCTGGGCGGGGTTCTGGTCGGCTTCATCACCAACTGGGTCGCACGGCGGACACGGTGAGCGGCCTTCCGATCTTCGTTTTCGGCACCCTGTGCCATGATGCCCTGCGCGACGTGGTGCTGGGGGACGCATCCGGTGTGGTGGCCGTGCCCGCTTGTCTGGGCGACTACCAGACCCATTGGGTCGAGGGGCAGGACTATCCCATGCTGGTGCCCACGCCGGGCGCGCAGGCCGATGGTCTGATCCTCGACGGTCTGACCGACACCCATCGTGCGAGATTGGACTTTTTCGAGGGCGGGTTCGGCTATGACCTGATCGAGGTCGACGTGACCTCGGGGGGCGAGACCCGGAAAGCCTTGCGGTTTCAGCCCGATCACGATGCGCGGCCCGGCGTGGCTTGGCGCTTGTCGGACTGGGCCGATTTGCACGCGCCGCTCTGGGTCGCGGCGGCGCGCGAGGCGATGGGATATTTCGGCCGGATCACCGGGGCCGAACTTGCCGCGCGGATGCCGCTCATCCGGCTTCGGGCCGCGGCGCGGGTGCGGGCCGAGGCCTCGCTTCCCGCAACGCTCCGCTCGGACATGGACACGTCCACTGACATCGACGTGTTCGCCACGCGCCAGCCCTATGTCGACTATTTCGCCGTGGGCGAAGTCGATCTGACGTTCCGCCGTTTCAACGGCACGATGAGCGCGCCGGTGACCCGCGCGGCCTTTCGCATGGGCGATGCGGTAACGGTGCTGCCCTACGACCCGGTGGCCGACACCGTCCTTCTGGTCGAGCAGTTCCGCATGGGGCCCTATATGCGCGGCGACCCGAAACCTTGGCTGCTGGAACCCATCGCGGGCCGCGTCGACCCCGGCGAAGCGGTCGAAACGACGGCCCGGCGCGAGGCGCTGGAAGAGGCCGACCTGAACGTCACGAAACTGCATTACGTCAGCGGGCATTATCCCAGTCCGGGCGCGGTGACCGAGTTCATCTATGCCTACGTGGCCGAGGCCGATCTGTTGGCCAAGGATGGCACCGTCGCGGGGCTGGCGAGCGAGGCGGAGGACATCCGCTCGCACGTCATATCCTTCGATCACTTCATGCGGCTGGTCGAGACGGGCGAAGTGGCGGCGGGGCCGCTCGTCACCTCGGCCTATTGGCTGGCACTCAACCGCGCACGATTGCGCGGGGATGCTTGATACCCGCCCCCCGGTCACATACCAAGAAGAGGGAATGTGACGACATAAAAAGGCAGGCTCATGGACACGCGCAAGGATCTGGTGGATCTGATCGGGAACACCCCGCTGGTGAAGCTGAAAAAAGTGTCCGAAGAGACGGGCTGCGACATCTACGGCAAATGCGAGTTCATGAACCCCGGCCAGTCGGTCAAGGACCGCGCCGCGCTGTTCATCATCCGCGACGCCATCGCGCGCGGTGAGCTGGCCCCCGGCGGCACCATCGTCGAGGGGACGGCGGGCAACACCGGGATCGGCATCGGGCTGGTCGGCGCCGCCATGGGCTTTCGCACCATCATCGTGATCCCCGAAACGCAGAGCCAGGAAAAGAAGGACATGATCCGCATCGCCGGTGCGGAACTCGTCGAAGTGCCGGCGGTGCCTTACAAGAACCCGAACAACTACGTGAAATACTCGGGCCGGCTGGCCGCCGAGATCGCCAAGACCGACCCCAAGGGCGCGATCTGGGCCAACCAGTTCGACAATGTGGCGAACCGTCAGGCGCATATCGAAACGACCGGGCCGGAGATCTGGGACCAGACCGACGGTAAGGTTGATGGCGTGGTCTGTGCGGTCGGCTCCGGCGGCACGCTTGCGGGCCTTGGCATGGCGCTTCAGCCCAAGGGCGTGAAGGCCGCCATCGTCGACCCCGAGGGCGCGGCACTTTACAGCTACTACACCACGGGCGAATTCGCCTCGGAAGGCTCCTCGATCACCGAGGGGATCGGGCAGGGGCGCATCACCGCGAACCTCGAAGGCTTCACCCCCGACATGGCATACCGCGCCACCGATGCCGAGGCGCTGCCCTATGCGTTCGACCTGCTCGAATACGAAGGCCTGTGCGTCGGCGGATCGTCGGCGATCAACATGGCGGGCGCGGTGCAGATGGCGCGTGAGATGGGGCCGGGCAAGACCATCGTCACGATCCTGTGCGACTATGGCACGCGCTATCAGGCCAAACTCTACAACGCCGAGTTCCTGCGCGACAAAGGCCTGCCGGTGCCCGCGTTCCTCGCCCGCGAGCCCCGCGACCTGCCGACGGTGTTCGAGGACGCATGATCCAGCGGACCGCCCAAACACTCTGGCTGGCGCTCGCCGCGCTGTGTGTGAGCGTGGTCCTCGCCACCGCGCAGGACACCGCCGGGCAGGAGAACCCGGCCCCCGAACCCGAAATCGACGCGCCGATCGTCGACGATCCCACCGTGTCCGCCGCCGAGCAGATGATGCAGGGGATCGAGCCCCCCGATGGCGCGCCGGATTACGACGCGTGGTCTCAGGTGGCCGCGCGGGCCGAACGGGCGCTGGAAGCGGGCCGGGCCTCGGACGAGGTGCTCGAAGGGCTGCGCGACGAGATCGACGGCTGGCGGGCGCAGTTCGCGGCGGCGAGCGACGAGAACAAGGTGCGCATCACCACGCTGCGCAACCAGATCGCGGCGCTTCCCGAGCCGCCCGCCGATGGCGAAACCGAAAGCCCGGCGCTGGCGCGGGAACGCGAGCAACTGACCAGCCAACTGGCCCAGATCGAAACCCCGGTGCGGGCCGCCGAAGTGGCCTTTGCCCGCGCCGACACGATCATTTCCGAGATCGACGACCTGCTGCGCACCCGCCAGACGGAAGAGCTGTTGTCGGCCGGGCCGAATCCGCTCAACCCCGCCAACTGGTCGCAGGCCCTGTCCGACCTTGGCGCGACGATGCGCGATGCGTGGAACGGCACGCGGTCGTCGCTCGACACCGAAACGCAGCGCGCGGAATTCCGGCAGGCGCTGGTCCCGGCGATCATCCTGCTCGTCATCGCCTTCGTGCTGCTGTTTCGCGGGCGAAAATGGGTCATCAACGCGGGCAACCGCGTCCGGTCGAGCGGTGACGGGCCTGCGCGCGGCGTCTGGAGCTTCCTGATCTCGCTGGGTCAGGTGATCGTCCCGCTTCTCGGCCTAGTCGCCGCGATCCTCGCACTCAGCCTGTCGGGGCTGATGGCCCAACGCGCCCAGCTTATCGCGCAACTCATGCTGAGTATCGGGATCAACCTCATCCTCGCCCGCTGGCTCGGGGTGCGCGTCTTCGGGATGCCGGGGGCGGAAAGTCAGGTTCTGAACCTCGGCAACCTCGCCCGCGCCGAAGGGCGGTTCGAGGCGACGATGCTTGGCCTGTCCTTCGGTCTCTACGTCTTCGTGTTCCAACTCGCGGAATTCGAGGGCTACCCGGACGCGACGCGCGCCGTGCTCGAACTCCCCGTGCTGGTGCTGGCGGGCGTTCTGATGGTGCGCATGGGCAGGCTCCTGCGCAATCACCGCGAGTCGATCGAAACGGGCGAGGACGAAGAGGGGCCGAACTTCATCGACCGGACCCTGTCGCTGGCCGGGCGCCTGCTGATGATCGTCGGCATCGTCGGCCCGATCCTCGCCGTGCTCGGCTATTCCCAGCTTGCCGGGACGGCGGTGTTCAACACGGCCTCGTCCTTCGCGCTGATCGGCTTCCTTCTGGTGTTGCATGGGTTCTTCGTCGACCTCTACGGCATGGTGCGCAAAACCACCACGGCGGACGCGCAGAACGCGCTTGTTCCCGTTCTGGGCAGTTTCGTCGCCATCATCCTGTCGCTGCCGTTCTTCGCCCTGATCTGGGGCGCGCGGGAGAACGACCTGCGCGAAATCTGGGGCACGATGATGCGCGGCATCACCTTCGGGGATACGGTGATCTCGCCCTCGGACGTGCTGCTTCTGATCGTCGTCTTCCTGCTGGGTATCGGGCTGACCCGCCTGATCCAGGGGATGCTCAAACAGACGGTTCTGCCCAAGACCCGGATCGACATCGGCGGACGCAACGCGATCACGTCGGGCATCGGCTACATCGGCATTTTTCTTGCCGCCGTCATCGCGATCACCTCGGTCGGGATCAACCTGTCCTCGCTCGCCGTCGTCGCCGGTGCGTTGTCGGTCGGCATCGGTTTCGGCCTTCAGAACATCGTGTCGAACTTCGTGTCGGGCATCATCCTTCTGATCGAACGTCCGATTTCCGAAGGCGACTGGATCGACGTCGGCGGGCGCATGGGGATCGTCAAGGACATCTCGGTGCGCTCCACCCGGATCGAGACCTTCGACCGCACCGACGTGGTCATCCCGAACTCGGACCTGATTTCCGGGGTGGTCACCAACTACACCCGCGGCAACCGGGTCGGGCGGCTGGTGATGGACATCGGCGTCGGCTACGGATCGGATACCCACCGCGTGTCCGAGATCCTCATGGAGATCGTGATGGATCACCCTATGGTCACGGTGAACCCCGAGCCGCAGGTCGGGTTCATGAACTTCGGCGCCGATGCGCTCGAGTTTCAGATCCGCGCGATCCTGTCGGACGTGTTCTTCATCCTCAAGGTGCGCGACGAGCTGAACCACGAGATCGCGCGCCGTTTCGCCGAGGAGGGGATCGAGATCCCGTTCGCACAGCGCGACATCTGGCTGCGCAACCCCGAGGCGCTGCGCCCCGTGGCGGCGTCGAGCGACGCGACCGGCGTCACGATCCGCCGCCCGGACGACCCCCGACTCGACCCCGACAGCGACGTCACGCCCGAAGACGGGCTCGACGGCGACTGACCCCCGAAAAACATGCGAAATCGCCCCTTGCAAGCCGGGGCCGGGTCCGGGTAGATACCCCGGCACGGAGAGGTGGCCGAGTGGTCGAAGGCGCACGCCTGGAAAGTGTGTAGGCGGGAAACCGTCTCCAGGGTTCGAATCCCTGTCTCTCCGCCACTTGCCCTCGCGAAAGCGTTCTCTCAACCTGGCTGGGGCCGGATGTTTCCGTATTTTCAAAGGGGTTTGCGGTGTGGGCTGAACACCGCGGTATCGGCTCTTGACCAAAAAAAACGTTCTCTCGGCGGGTTATTCTCCAGTCCTGATGACTGGGCCGATTTAGTAAATTACTTGTAAGGCACTGTAAGTCATTGATTTTCCCGCAGGCCAACCTAAACACTTCGACCAGAGTCGCGCTCGCCGAGATGGAACAGAAATCGAATGTCCGCCTTCCTGTATGTCTCGCGCAATTTGCAAGCTGCTGCGGTGCGGCACACGTCGACATTCCGCATGATGGGCGGAAAGCGGACTTACAGAGGCGCCGTGAGACAGCAGCAGCAAGCCGTAGGAGCTGGCGCTCGTGCAGCCCGCAGCGAGACAGCTGTCAGTCGCGCTGCGAGGGGCAGAAAGCGGTCTGAGCGCAGGACAGTGTGGTAGTCGCAAGATCTCGGCAGAATTGCCCTTCAATCACGACGCGGGAGATTTCCGCGCTCTTAGTCGTCGCAGAGGGTGGGATGCACTTCAGTGCATTACGATCATTCAACCGCTCAGCGGCCAATCCTCGGGGACCAATGCGGGGGGCTTAGTCCATGGTATTTCGATGAGTGCATCCTGAAACCACTGGTCACGAAGATTCGCATGCTCAGTGACGATCAGTTGGAAGCCCGGCACATCGTCTTGGGTGAACTTCAGCAACAGCTCGAACAGCCGGCGCACCGCATTGAGGTCGGCGTCGGCTTCCGTTTTCTGCACCGAACCATCAGCATCCCTGTATACCTGCTCGGAGGGGAAGTAGACTTGGGTTGGTTGGTCGATCAAGAGGAATCGCGGAATCGGACAGTTGTTCTGCGCCGCGAATAAATGCAGGGCGAGCAGTGCCGACAGATGGTATGCCAAATGATTCTCGCCGCCGCCAGTCCTGCCCATCGGCACGGGACGCTCGGGTCGATCGAAAACTATTGTCAACTGCGGCAGGTTGAGTCGCGCAGGGTAACGACCGAATTCGGCGTTGAACTTCTGGATGTATTGCGACGCCTTTGCGGAAATGTTGTTGAGGATCGATGTCAGGCGTTCGTTTGTGTCGTCAGCACCGATCTGTTCTTCAAGCTGCTTAACTTTGTTGTTGAGACGGCGATTCTCCGATTCGAGTTTGGCAAGATCCTCGTTCGGGATGAGCGTTTCCAGGAACAGGCTGATACGGCCAACCACGCGCGCGGCGGCGTTGTTGCGGGTACCCATCTGGGCGATGACTTCGTTGGCTGAGATCGCCGCGGACAGCTCCGTTTCCTTCTGCTTGATATCGCCGATGATCCCATCCGCTTTGTTGGTCAGTTCGGCCAGGTAGGCTTCGAGCTTGGGGCGCTGGCCGGTGGCGATGCGCAACTCTTTGTCGAGCGATTCCAATTCATTGAGCAGGACGACGGCGATCGGGGATTCCAGCGCCAAGTTTGGTTCGCTGAACGGCCATTGCCATTCACCGCTGTCGGGGTTCTTCGGCAGCGCCTTGATTGAGGCTAGCCGGTCTATCTGTTCGGCGGCCTCGTTTTCGTATCCGCCCGCCCGCTTGGCGAACTGTCGTGCCGCGTCAATCCCGGCCTGCGTATCACGGCGATCCTGACGCAGTTGGGCCAGCTCATCTTCCAAAAACGAAACCCGGCTGCCGTCGTCGTCTGGCACCGTTTCGGGCTTCCACGACAGGGCCAATCTCAATGCATCGATGATCCCGTCGGCATTCGGGTCCTCGTCGGTGTTTCCGATGATCCCGACCGTCTTGGCTTCTGAGTAGAGTCCGATAGCTTGTTCGTGCGACGTGTCGACAGCGTCCCGAGCCTGTTCCAGCTTCTTGTTGCTGATCCTCAAATCTCGCTGCGCTAAGCGCAGCTTTGATTCCAACTCGTAGCGATCGGGGGTGGAGACGCCAAGCAAGATTGGCAACGTGTCGCGGATTGTCTGCGGTTGGAACTGCTCGTTCTGGCGATAGAAAAGTTGATCTTTGTTGGCGACCAGCCCCTGCTTCTGGAACAGATAGTAGAACGTATGCTTGACGTTCGCGTCGTAGCTAACTCTGCTGTGCTCAAGCGCGACTTCCGTGCGGTTCTCGGGAATGCCGAGCAAGCGCGACAGCAGTTCGACAATACTGTCATCGTCAGTGTTGACCGCCAGATCCTTGAACTCGGGCACCTGCAATTGGGCACCCCTCCGCAACATCGCCGTGCTGCAACTGGCGCCACCTCCGGGCGGCGTCGGCTTGGCAATCAGCACCTGTTCTTTCTCGATCTGATAAATCACGGCGAACCAGGACACCTTGTCGCGGATTATGCCCTCGGGGACGTTGAACGAGGAGCGTCCCATGCAGTACTCAATGATCTCAGAGAGCGCAGACTTGCCGGTGGAGGAGCGACCGGTGATGACGTTGAGTCCGTCTACCTTGAAACGGATGTCGCGGCGCTGGCCGTCATGGCTGTAGATGTGGATGGATCTGATCTTCATGGTCGAATCCCGAAAGTCGCATAAACGGTCGCCCGGTCAGCGATGCGTGCAAACTCCTTCCCGACGATCCGCGCCACTTTCTGGCAGGCAACGGTTTCGGCGGTTCCATCTACGCTTTTGCGGACCTTCTTGGGTACGGTCTGGATGCGACCATCGTCCGCGACGGCGATGCAGCCCCGTTCCATAAGCAGACCGAACCCCTCCAAGGCATACGGCAGCATCTGTGTAACCCGGTCGGCGAAGCCAACCATGATTTGCTGGTTCTTCTCTACGGTCTTAAGCAGGTAGCTGCGTGGACTGCCGACGATTACCTCGCGCGAATCCTTGTGCAGGCACAGTGGCAGCACAAGCAGCGACAGCGAAAATGGCATGCCGCGATCGTCGTCTTCCTCGTAGCCGTGCAGGGCACGTGACAGGACCAAGCCGCAGAATGCAGGATTGAAAAGGTTCCGAATTTCAAAGGGGCGCTGATCCCATCGCTTCACGAGGCCACCCCCAGGACATTGCCAAGGCGGTCGAGAAATCTCGGATGCCAATAGACCTTGGGTTCGGGGGTGGAATCCGCCAGAATGTGGTAGCTGCCGCGAAGGACATAGGGCTCCGTCACCCGCGCGCGAATGCGTAGGGATTCGATCTTTCCAGTCTCAAATTCCGCCCAGTTGTAGAGAGCCGCGCCGGCTTCACGCAGAGCATCCTCCGCACTGTCGTCCTTCAACTTCTCGAAAGCGACGTCCTTGTAGCGCCCCCATTCATCGGTGAGGCGATCTTCGTACTCCTCGACCTCTCCCAACACGAGCAGATTCTCGCGCGCCCAGGCCGATCGTTGTTCGAACGCCCGATAATAATCCAGAATTGCGCTCCTGATCCGATTGGAGGAAATACCAATCTCGCGCAGTTGGACCACGAACAGGCGTGGGTCCGTATCGGTGTCAATCTCGTCCGCAGGCAACTTCCCGCGGAAGGTGATAGGAAGGTTGTCTGCCTTGTATTCTTCTGCGAAGCTTGAGAGCCTGTCCGACACTTCGTAGCCGAAAATCCCTTCCGGCTTGTCGCCGGTCAAATGCTTGATCACTGCATCGGTCCACCAGCCTTCCAGCCTCTCGAAGACAAACTCGCGGTGATCACGCCGGATGGGCCTCATGTACTTGTCCCTGATTAGCGCCGGGATGTCGCTTATGCGTGGGCTGCCATCGAAGATCAGGATGCGCTCAAGAAAATCTTGCTTCTCAGATTCACCTAGTTCGTTGAACGCTATCGCGATCGGCGCAATGAGTCTTGAAGTCGACTCGGCAAGCGCGGCATCGGCCAATTCGGTCAGCGTTGTTCCGTCGTCGGAAGCGACAGTCCGATCTGGGAGAAGACGAGCAAGGAACGAGCCGGTTGAGACCGTGCCGGTGGTGAATAAGAAGAACCTCAGGTTCGATGCAGCGCGGCCATCCCGCTTGTAACGCTCCAGCCAGATGTTGACGGACTTCCAGAAATCCGTCGACAGGTTATTCAATCTATCGCCAATCGCCTTGTGTTTGAGTGAGGCCAAGGACTTGCCACCGTCACTATCGACGAAATCGAGGTCATCGTCCTTTTCGAGACAAACAGCCGTGTCCTCTGGCAATTGAAGCAGGTGCAGCAGGGCAAGACGCGCCTGATAGATGTATCCTAGACCTTGCTCGCCAGCTGAAAACCTATCGGCACGTGCATTGGCCATAAGTAATTCCTCTTGTGTATGCTCGGCACGCAGATCCAAACGATGAACAAGCGGGTCTAGTATTTTGCCCTGCTGCCACCGTTACCGATTGTATGAACCAAATCAATGGGACCGTTTCCCAGAGAAGTTTTCAGATCGAGGAACCGGGCGAGGTTCACAGCCTTAATCGCGTACCACTGTGACCGAACGGTAGCATCAGGAATCGATGCACACAGCAAGCAGTATAATCGAGCGGCGGCTATGGGCCGTTTTTGTCAGGTGCCCCGCTCAATTGGGTGTTCCCCATCGTGCGCTGCCGCATGTCCATGTCGTTTCAAAGTGGCCGATGCTACGCTGCGAAAAGATACCCAATGCTTGGGGCCGGCCAAAATCTGCGAAGATAGAAACGAGCTTTCCGATTGGTAACATGGCAGATGCTGGGCGATGGTGGTGTGCGCTTCAGGTCGATGGTCAGGGGGTCGTGCACGTGACTTACAGAAAGGTTTGAGAGATGAGGTTTTTAGTAATAGTCGGTCTGCTATTCCTCTGGGCGTCCATCGGAAATGCACAGGTCTACGTATCGGAAAACGCAAGAGCCGCCGATGTATGGATCATACTCACAACGAACGCCCAGGCAGCAGACTGCTGGCTTTTGAGGAGCGATCTCACGTCAAACCATCGGATCGCTGACCTTTGGGTATACATTACCGACAGTCCCGGAGCAGCCGACAAATGGGTTATCCTGAATGACAATGCCGGAGCCGCCGACCCGGTTGCTTGCCTTCTGAGCGAGTGACAACCCAAAACGGGTTAGCCCGAATTCATACACCTCTGTCCCCGGCAAGAACCGATCATGGCAGGTTTTGCGAAATTAGAATTTGCCGCAAGTCCGGCGAAGGCCCGCTTGTCCGCATTGCGGATCTCAAGCTGGAAGACGATGCTGCGCGTTGCCACCAACGACCGCTTCGGAAATGCCGCGGCGCAGCGAAGGCCGGCTTGGCGAATGTCCGCTCAGGGCCGATCGTGACACTAGACTGCACAGAGCAGGAAGCCATCATTCGCCGGACCTTAGAAAAACGACCGGTTCCAGTCTGTAGCATGCAGCGTACGTGGGCTCATTCATGACCTCATACGTGCTTGACGCCGTTGAAGCAGACGCTGGTACCACGATCCAAGCGCATCGATACTCGCTGCGAGCACCAAAGCTAAGCCGCTTGCAACGAGTTGAACGAAAGGCGGAACGTTCAAGAGCGTTAGCCCGTTCTCCAGAACGCCAAGAAAGAGCCAAGCGGTCACGACCCCGAGAATGCGTCCGCGTCCGCCGGCGAAGGCGACACCACCCAGCAACACGATGGTGAGGATTTGCATTTCGAGTTGCAAGCCTAGAGAGCCTGGCGACGCCCCGTCCAGACGCCCTGCAAGCAAGACACCGGCGATCCCGGCGGCAGCCCCGACTGCGGTGTGAAGCGAAAACAGCATGCGCTTGACGGGCAACGCCCCCAATTCCGCTGCGTGCCGGTTGATTCCGATCGCATAGATGAAGCGGCCCCAGATCGTGAAGGAGGTGAATACGGCGGCCAGTAAGAAGGATGCGGCCACCGCCCAGATCAGGACCGGGATGCCCAGCAGGTCTCCGTTGCCCAGCCAGAAGAATGTATCTCCCAGCCCGTAGACCTCGGTGGAATTGACCAACAGCGTGACGCCCCGGATCAGCGACAACATCCCCAAGGTCACGATGATCGGATTGAAGCCCAGAACGGCGCACAGGAAACCATTCACCGCACCGACGGCTGCGCCGGTTCCGACGCCAGCGAGCATCGCGAGCCCGGGCGCCACGTTGCCCTGCGTCACGGCGAGCGCCGTGACCATCGCGGACAAGCCGATGTTCGAACCGACTGACAGATCGACATTCCCGGAAATCACCAGCAGCGCCATGATCGCCGCGACGACACCGACGGCAGCGTAGTTGGTGAGGATCACCTCGAAGTTTCGGAGGCTCAAGAAGGCCGAGCTTTCGAACGAGAAATACAGACCCATAAAAAGCAGTGCTGCCAGAAGGATGTTGGTCACGACGGCATCGCTGGAGAGCCGAGCCCGAAAGGCTTTCTTGGGCGTTTCGAGAGTGGGCATGGCATTCTGTGCGTCAGACATGGTCGAATTCCTTGGTCGTCTCCGCCGCCGAAGTGGCGCTGGCGGGTTGGGACAGGTCTTGGTGCTCGGCGGCGTGGGCGAGCGCCATCATGGCGCTGTCGGTCACGTCGTCGCCGCTGAGTTCCCCGGCAACTTTGCCGTCCGAGAGTACGATCACGCGGTGCGCGATCTGGAACAGTTCTTCCGGTTCGGACGAGGTGACGAGGATGGCGGCGTGGCCCTCGGCGGATACGGCGCGCAGAGCTTCGTAGATATCTTTGCGCGCGCCGACGTCGACACCCTGCGTTGGCTCATCGAGCATCAGCAACTTTACATCACGCAGGCCGTGCAGCCACCGACCGATTGCCAGCTTCTGCTGGTTCCCGCCCGAGAAACGGCGGGCTTCGAGTGTCGGTTCGCGCGGAACGAGGTTCAGTTTGGCCGCTTCCGCATCGAACACTTTCGCCTCGCGGGTCGGGCGCCGGAGTCCGAACAGATCCATCACGTTCATCGCGGACATCAGCATGTTGTCCGCAGCCGACATGCCCGACACGATGCTCTTTCTCAGACGATCCGAGGGTACGAGAGCGGCACCCTGCCGAACGGCGGTCGCAGTGTCGCGGGGACTATAGTGCTTGCCGTCCAGCGTGACCGCTCCGTCGACCTTCCGCGACGCGCCGAAAAGGGTTTCGAGAAGTTCGGTGCGCCCGGAACCAACGAGGCCGAAAACACCGACGATCTCGCCAGCGCTCACATTCATGGATACCGGGCCGAGGTTGACGGCCCTGAGGTTCCAGACCGACAGCATGGGCTTGGGATTTGTCACGGGCGTGACGCGGCGCACGCGGTCGATGTTCGAGCCGACAATCGCGTTCACGACATGCTCTGGTTTGAAATCCTCGGTGGCACCGGACAGAACGACCTTGCCGCCGCGCAGAACGGACACGCGATCGGCCAGCGAGAAGACCTCGCTCAGCCGGTGGGTGACGTAGAGCATCGGCAGGTTCTGGGACTTAAGCTTGCGCAGATGCGCGCCCAGAAGATCCGCTTCTTTTTCCGAGAGTGCGGCGGTCGGCTCGTCGAGGATGAGGAGCTTCGGGTTGGTCCGAAGCGCCTTGATGATCTCCAGCACCTGCAGTTCGGCATTGCCCAGACTGGTCAGTTCCGCGCGGGTCGAAACGTCGACCCCCAACGTGGACAGCCAGTGCTGCGCCTCGCGGTGCTGTTCGCGGCGGCGCACGAAGGGGCCGACCCGCAACTCGTTACCGAGAAAGATGTTGTCGCAGACGTTGAGCGACAGCGCGGTCGAAAGTTCCTGATGGATAACCGCGATCCCCGCGGCGCGCGCATCCTGAGGGGTGATGGCACGGAAGGCCTGACCGTCGATCGTGATGTCACCAGCGGTCGGCGTGGTGCCGCCTGAAAGACACTTGATCAACGTGGACTTTCCGGCGCCATTAGCCCCGAGCAGCGCATGGATCTCGCCATCCGCAACATCGATATCAACGCCGGACAGAACCTCTGCGGCGCCGTAGCTTTTTCTCAGGCCTTTGACAGTGAATGCCATGGGTACCCCCAGTGAAGGTGGCCCCGGCGAAGCTGTCGCCGGGGCGGTCGGTCTTATTCGAACCCTTGCTGGGCGAGGTACTTAGACGCGGCTTCGTCTCCGGCCGTGACAAGCTCGAGCGGTACGATCACGTTGCCGGTTTCCTCACCCGCGAGCAGGCGGTCGGCCGTGTCCACGATCGCTTCGCCGACTTCGAGAAGCGGGATCGCCATCGAGGCGCGATAGACGTTGTCGCCTTCTTTCAAATACTGCAGCGCCGGGGGCGTGCCGTCCATGCCGCCGATAAAGGCATTCGGGTCGTGCGGATCTTTACCAGCCGCAACCCAAGCTTTGTATGAGCCTTCGGTCGCAGGGTCTTCAATCCCCAGGATCACGTTGATGTCCGGGTTCGCCTGAAGCAGCGTGCGGGTGACGCTCAGACCGTCGGACGGGTTGATCGCATCCTGCTCGGCCACGATGGTCGCGTTCGGCGCGGTCGAGGCAAGACCCTCCTTGATCCCGTTGCCGCGCAGCTGACCCCAGCTTGCGACTTCGTAGCCGAGCACGGCCACGTTGGCTTCGCCGCCGAGGTTCTCGGTGATCCACTCGCCCGCGTATTCGCCAAGGCGGAAGCCATCGTCATATTGCGCGTAGCCGACGGTCGCGTCTTGGTTTTCCAGCGTCTCGCCATAGGTGATCCACTTGATCCCGGCTTCGCGTGCTTGTTTGGCGATACTCTCGAAGACGTCCGGTTGCGGCACGACGGCGACGATCACCGGAACGCCCTGCTGAATCCACGTTTTGATCGTGTTGATCTGCTTGTTCATGTCCGAGCCGGGATCGTCGACCACGACTTTGTAGCCCATCTCGGCGCCATATTCCTTGGAGCGGTTGAGCGAGGTGGTTACGGCGCCGATGGTGGAGGAGTTCGGGAAGCTGATCGCGATGATCTGCTCCTCGTCCTGTGCAAATGCGGGGGCCATTGCCGTCGCCACTGCGGCAGTTGCGCCCGCCATGACTGTCCGTCGGGTGAAGTTGAAGAGGGTCATGCGCGTTCCTTTTCGTGTGTGGTTGGGTTCGTAAGTGGTGGGTGTCACGCCACGGCGGAGCTGCCGGGGCGCGACGGTTGGTGGGAAGCGGTTAGGGTTCCGTCCTCCCGAAATTCGACAAAAGTTCCGAACGGGGCGCTGAGGTGAGCGAGCCTTTCTGCGATCTCGCGGGCTTCGACAGGGTCGGCGGGGCGTGCGAGCCGGTCGACGTCGAAGCGATGCGGATGCAGTGTGACGGCATAGGTGCCTGCGGCGTCGACCATGATCTCGGCCAGCATTCCGTCCGGCGACATCTCGGCCCACATGTCGAGCACCTGTTGCGGTGCATCGAGGAAGACCTGCTGTCCGATGAAGGTGCCCAGCCCGAACAGGATCGGCCGCCCCTTGTAGAACGCGACCGGATGGATGGCGTGGGGGTGATGGCCGTGGATGACGTCGGCGCCCGCGTCGATCAGGGCACGGGCGAGCGGTTCCTGATACTCCGCCAGGTCGTCGCCGCTACCGAACCCCCAATGGATCGTGACGATCACGATATCGCAGGTGGTCCGCGCGGCCCGGATTGCGGCCTGCATGGCAGCCAGGTCATCGTCGAAGGGGCGTGTGCGGATGCGCACGACGGAAGGGTCGCCCGGCTCCTCCATCTGGTACCACGGGTCGATCTCGTAGCCCGTGTGGATGCGCAACGGGGACAGGCCGGCCCGCGTTTCAGCGGCCGTCATGCCTGTCGGGGTCAGGCAGGTGCAGGCGATCACGCCGACGGTGCGCCCGTCGATTTCCTTTACGTGCAGGGCGCGTGCTTCGTCCAGCGTTTCACCGAAGCCCATCGCCGGAACGCCCTGTGCTTCAACCAGTGCGCGGGTCTGGCGGATCCCGTCCACGCCATAGTCCGGCACGTGGTTATTGGCGAGCGTGACCGCGTCGAGGCCCATCGCGGGCAGATCTGCGGCGAGCGCCGGATCGCCCTTGATGTTCAGCAGCTTCTCGGTCGGAGCCCCGCCTTCGACCAACGCGATCTCGAAATTGCCGAGGGAGAAGTCGGCGTCTTCGAGGATCGCGCAAAGCGATGCCATCCCATCAGGCAAAGGGCTGTTGGGCCGGATCGGGATGATATCCCCGGTGAAGGCGAGGCGAAGCGAGGTCACTTGGTGGCCATCCATTTGCCCATCCAGTGATCGCCGTAGGTGACGGGATCATACTTGAGCGGGGTTTCCGGGGTGACGCAGGTGTCGAGCGTTTCGATTAGCGCGTCGTAGTTCGGCTGATGGAAGAAAACGACCGAGTGACGGCGCGACGTGTTAGCGAGCTCCAGCGGCGGGTTCACGACACGGTGCAGCGTCGAAACCCAACGGTCGTTCGTCCATTGCTGCATGATGTCGCCGATATTGATGACGTAGGAGCCCGGCTTCGGGACGACGTCGACCCAGTATCCGTCGCGGTGCTTGGCCTGAAGCCCACCGGCCGACTGATCCGACATCAGGATCGTGAGCGTGCCGTAGTCGGTATGCGCACCGCCGCGCAGTTGGCCCGGTTCCGGCGCTTCGTCCTGTTCCGGGTAGCAGATGATGCGCAGCGCGCTCATGTTCTTGTCGAGCTTGTCGTAAAAGAAGGTCTCCGGGAGATCGAGCGCAAGAGCAAAAAGCGCACTCAGGTCGTTGGCCAGCCGGTTCATGCGCCGGTAGTAGCTCTTCATCACCTCTTCGAAGTGCTCCGGCTTTTCGGGCCAGAGGTTTTGGTAGAAATGATTGCCCGCCTCGGCGCGTTCGTAGTATTCGCCACCGGGCACGTCGACCGGCCCCATATCGATCATTTCCTTGAGATCCGCAGCCGACCCCATTCCGCCGAGCGACTCGCCCTTCATCGGCGTGTAGCCCCGGCTGATTGAGGGATCGGGCTGTTTGATCTTCAGCTTGTCTTCGACAGGCAGGCGGAAAAATTCGGCCGCGACACCGTAAGTTTCTTCGATCTGCTCGCGATCGACGCCATGCCCGACGATGGTGAAGAAACCGATTTCGGTGCAGGCGCGGTTGATCTCTTCCGCGATGCGCTGGGTGCCTTCTCGGTCGCCTTCCAGATAGGCGGAGATGTCGATTTCCGGCACGTTGTGCATCTTCTCGGGCGCTTCGAGTTCCTGTGCTGTGGTCATCTTCCGGTCCTTGTCGCTTGTTTGATTGACGCTGCGGTGCTTCCGGCAGAAGGTCACGGTCAGAAAGGTGTGAACGATAGCAAACCGGATTGTTCACAATCTTTGTCCGAAATTTGAGCTAGGCCCCTCGGGCTGGCTCACAGAAGATGCTCGACGGATATGGATTTGAGTTCGAACGCGAAGCTGGAAGACGGAATCTTAGACCACCTGCAAAGCCGAATCCTGGCCGGTCACCTTCCGCCCGGGACGAAGCTTGGCGAAGAAACCCTCGCGGAAATCTACGGCGTGCCCCGCTCGAAGATCAGGCAGACGCTTCAACGCTTGTCCTACATCCGGCTCGTGGACCTGATCCCGAACCGCGGGGCATTCATCGCGCGGCCGACGCCAAAGGATGCCGCCGACATTATAGCCGCCCGTCGCGCGATCGAAAGCGTCACGACCGAAATCGCAACCCGGACGATGCTCACGCACAAACTGAAAGAGCTTGAGGGCATCGTGCGGCAGGAGCAGAAACTCGGCAATCACCAGATCCGGGCGAAGATCGAACTGGCAGGCGACTTCCACCGAACGCTATCCATGTCGGCCCACAACGCCGCGCTAACGGAAGCGCTCGAACCTCTGATCCTTCGAACCGCCCTCGTACAGGCGACTTACCCGAGCCTTTCGACCGCCTTTTCGTTCGCGAAATTCCACAGCGCGCTCGTGGAAGAAATCGAGCGTGGGCGGAGCCGGCGGTGTGGGCATCTGATGGAGCGTGGACTGTTCGAGCTCGAAGCTTCACTGGACCTGAGCTTTCAAGAACGACGCGAGGTGCGCCTTGATGTGATGCTGAACCGAGTCGACTGATCGGCATACGACAATGCAGTGTACGTGGTCATTTTTTGAAAGCCCGGTGCATTTCGGAAGGGCCCGGTCCAAGGGGTTCTATGTTCAGCCCAAAGGAAAGTGGATCAACGCCGGAAACCATCAGTTTGGCGGTCTCGGCTCTGCTGCGAATTCCCGGTCTGGGGCGGTGCCCTGCGGCGTCAGAGCCTGATTAGAACGGCAGGAATGGGCCGTCAGCGTCGCTCAGTAGAATTGAGCCCGCTGCTCCTCCCACACAATGGGAAACGGCTCCAACACCCACGCCAGCGTCACCTTCGGCCCCTGCTTCCCATCCATGATCGCCTCGATGATTTCCGGTGCAAGCAACGTCAGGCGCAAGACACGTGTCATGTAGGACGGCGCGATTCCCTCGCGCTCGGCCAGGTCCGTGATGGTGTCGAACTCGCCCGTCTCCAGCATACTCTTCCATCGGAAGGCCCGCGCCAGCGCCTTGACCAGCGTGCTATCCGTCCGGCGCGACTGCGCGGCGCCGTCGGGTAGATGCATCTCTTTCCGCCCCCCGCGCTTCACGACGCGGAACGGGACGTGCACCGTCACCGTTTCGGGGATGGGCATGCCGCGGGTCATGCTGCCGCCCCTATGTCTCCAGCCAACATCTCTCGCGCAAGGCTGCCGAGGCCATCGACCCGCAGACGGACGTTCAGCCCATCCGTGCCGATTTCCACGCGCTCAACCAGCAGCGCCACGATGCGGGCCTGCTCGGCGGGGAAGAGTTCGTCCCACAGCGGGTCAAGCTGCTGCAGCGCCGCGCGGGCGTCGGCCTCGGTAATGTCGTCGGCGTGGGCTCGCGCCGCCTTCCATGTCCCCGCCACGATCTCGGGCTGGCGGAAGACGGCGCGAAGTTGTTCGATGACCGCAGCCTCAACTTCACCAGCCGGCACGCGGTCGACCGGGCACGACCCAGCGCCATGCTTCAGCACCGTCTGGCTGACATAGTAACGGTAGAGCTTGCCATTCTTTCGGGTGTGCGTCGGCGAGAAGGCTGCGCCGTCCGGTCCGAACAGCAGCCCCTTCAGCAACGCGGGCGTCTCGGCGCGAGTGCGGGCGGCCCGCTTGCGTGGGCTTTCCTGCAGGATTGCGTGAACCTTGTCCCACGTTTTGCGGTCGATGATGGCGTCGTGTTCGCCGGGATAGCTGTCGCCCTTGTGGACCGCTTCGCCGATGTAGGTCCGATTGTTCAGCATCCTGTATAGGAATTTCTTGTCGATCCGGTTGCCCCCCGCATTCCTGACCCCGCGTTTGTCCAGTTCGCGGGCAAGCTCGGTCCCGGATCCGATTTCGAGGAAGCGGTCGAAGATCCAGCGAACGTGTTCAGCGCGTTCTTCGTCGATCAGGAGCTTTCGGTTCTCGACCCGATATCCGAACGGAGGAACACCTCCCATCCACATCCCTTTTCTGCGACTTGCCGCGAACTTGTCTCGGATGCGCTCTGCAGTGACTTCCCGCTCGAATTGAGCAAATGAAAGCAAGATGTTGAGCGTCAGCCGACCCATGGAAGTCGTCGTGTTGAACGACTGCGTCACCGACACGAAGGTCACGCCGTTGCGGTCAAACACGTCGACCAACTTGGCGAAGTCGGAGAGGGACCGGCTGAGGCGGTCAATCTTGTAGACGACCACGATATCGACGAGACCGTCTTCGACGTCCTGCATAAGGCGCTGCAGGGCACGGCGGTCGAGCGTGCCACCGGAGATTCCGCCGTCGTCATATTGATCTCGAACCAGCACCCAGCCCTCGGAGCGCTGGCTGGCGATGAACGCTTCGCAGGCCTCACGCTGGGCGTGAAGGCTGTTGAATTCCTGCTCGAGGCCTTCCTCAGAAGACTTGCGGGTGTAGACCGCACAGCGCAGCTTTCGGGTGATCTTGTCAGTCATGACCGTCTCCTGTTCTTGAGCCCGAAGAAGACCCATCCATTCCAGCGCGTGCCGGTGATCGCGCGTGCGATCGCGGACAGGGACTTGTAGGGTCGGCCCTGCCACTCGAAGCCGTCCGTTGTGACGGTGACGACATGCTCGACGCCCTGCCATTCTCGGATCAATCGTGTGCCCGTGATCGGCATAAGGTCCGCGCGCCTCCGGCTTTTCTTGCGGTCGCCGCCGTCTAGTTCCGCGCCCAGCCGCTCCAGACGTTTGACGGTTTCGGGCTTGAGACCGCCGTAGGCGAGTTCTTGAATGCGGTAAGCGAGGCGGCTTTCAAGGAACCGGCGATTGAAGGGAGGCGGCTCGCTGTCGAACAGGTCCCGCCATTGCGCCTTCAGGTCGGTTGTCGAGGTGGTCTTGAGCGCGGCCAGGCGCGCGGGAATGGAGTCGTGCGTTGTCATGTCTTCTCCTCGTGAGTTGGAGTTGCATGACGGCATTGGTCGGGCGGAGAGTGTAGGGAACTTTCTCCATTTGCGTCAGATAGCTGCGTTCCATTGGCTAATTGGAGACGCACCAGGCCGAGGGCGAGCAGGTCGCACAATTCAGTGCGGCGTTCGGCGGGCGAAAGAAGGTTCGCATTGATCGGGTTGGGGCGCTTCATGCAGATCTCCTTTCGGGAGAAATGCCGTTTTCATTGACCCGGTGGGACAAGAAGTTGTCAAATAGAGGCCAATCCGCGCAAAGCGTTGGCCATTTTAGAATTGATATTCTCGGAGGCGATTATGGTACGTGCCCCGGCAAAGACCTGTCCAAATCTCTCGCGGTTATTCGAAAACGCCGAACCAGCGCTGATTTCTGAGTTTCTTGATCTAAGAACGTTCGAGCGGTTTCAGTGGCTGGAAGCATACCGATCGGGCAATCCTGGCGACGAGAATGTTCCGAACGCAGGCGAAATGCTGCAAAAAGAAAAAAAGGAACAGCTCAAACCGTTGGAGACGGAAGCGGCCGGAATTGTGACGGTCGCGTCAGATCGGGGCCAGTATGCACTCGAGGGGTTAGCAAGCACCAAACTTCGCTCGGACCGGTTGCAAATACTGCGAACTCAGCGGGACGAACTCACCCGCAGTTTGTGGTGCTATGTTCATGAACCCAACCTGTTTGAGGCGACGCAAAACAGCCTGCACCAGCGGCTCTTTAGGCGCTACGACAAGCATTATCAGACATTCATGGCGGAAGCGGTAGGCGTGTCCGGTCCAGATCGCGAAACCTATAGTGTCGACAAATTGCTTGCTGACCTCGCCGAACGCTTGGATCGGGGAGCAGGATACCGAGTTGATCGTTTCGATATTCCCGAGGACGCCGATGAACCGGCGTCCGAAATGTACATGATTTCACACCCAGATCCTCCAACCAGCGTCCGAGACCTGGACGACGAGGGCAATACTTCGCGGATCTATTTTCGACCACCCGGCGAGGCCGTTGTGGTGTTCACGCCGTCAACAGGTCGGGTGCATGTTCGGGCCAAGACGAGAGTCTTGCGTCACGCGATCGCAGAAAGCTTCATCGAGAACGTCCTCGAACAAGAGCCATCCAGCCAACCTGTTGATTTCCAAGCATATGACTTATCGCGATTTTTTGAAAGCTTCGACCTGGAGCAACCTATTGACGACGGGGCGCAGATCTTGCGGGCGCAGGTTATCCGAGCTGAGGTCAGTGTGAAGAACCTTGCGAACCGGCTAGCACTGTCGACGTCCATCTCCCAAGATTTCTCTGAGGTGGTCGAGAGCCAACCGGGGCTCGCAATGATATTCGAGCGTGCGGTCGCGATCCGTTTCGTCGAAATCGCTGTCCGCTATCGGCGTTCGGGTTCTATGGAGGAAAAGACACTCGACTTCACGATTACCGATCGGAATTCGAGCAGTCTGTTGAGCTTGGATGATCCTTTTGAACGAGAAATGGGGCATCGCTTACTGAGACACTGGGGCATTCTCCAGGAGGGCCAGGCACCAACGAAAGCTGAGGCTACTGCGGTTCTTCCTTCCATTCTGGCGCTTTGGGATATCGGAGCTGAAAAGGTGACGGGTGCGTGGCTCGTCTCCCGCGGCGTTGATGCGGGCCTTTTGGTGAAGCTCGGTTTTCTGGTCCCGATCGGCTGGGAAGATATCGATTTGGTCGACGAAGACGATCAGCATGAAACGGACGCGCGAATATTTGCAAGTTCTGAAAACGCGGCACTTGGTCCAAGCGAAGGGCAAGTGGCGCCTGGGACTTCGGTCGAGACTTATCGACTGTACCGTGTGCGAGATCGGTGGGTTGAAGAGCATCTTCGCGAGCAAATCGTCGGGGTTCTAGACGCACCCTATGTTGAAGAAATTGGCTCGGACCTTATCGCCTTGGGCACAATGGAGATCGATGACCGCGCAGTTCCCGTTTATCTCGCACGGTCTCTGAACAATGAACGTGTTCGCGCGGAAGTCGACACCGCGTTACGTACGCGGAGCAACCTGGGACTGGGCTTGGTCATACAAGCAGGCAACTCGGCCGGCGCATGTTTGGCCGGCAACGTTCTGACGCCGGCCATCAGCCACGTACCGGTCGGGTCATCGGAATTAGCTCTCAATGCGGAAACACTCAGGACCGTGTTCCGGCGCAATCGGGTTCTAGCGATGGGCGGTCAATCGGTTGCCCTGGCAAAGACCGGTGAGAACTCGGGGACGCTCTACATTCCCGGCAAACCGTCAATCGACATCCTTGGGAAAAACCGCCTCGTCGTGATTCAGCGTTTGGTGGACGCTTACAACGCCGGCCCGGTACCAGTCGCAACACGAGATCTCCAAGCTGGGATTGAGGGGCAGTCTCTGCAAAACATCTTTGGATCCGTGCTCTGGAAAAAGCTGCAATCGGAATATGTTCGGTCGCCAAGGACAGGCGCATGGGAGATTGCCCCATGAACGCCAACTCCGACTCAACTCCGACCGGAGGGTCTGACTAACTCCGAGTCGGTCGGTCATTTGATTCGCCATCCTTTCTACGGAGGCGACAAATGCAGAGGAAGTCCCGAAATTACGCTCCGGCACCGACCGCCAGCGCAGGCTCCGACTGGCGGTGCACGTGCTGCGGCAAGATGCTGGGCCTACGGCACGGATCGGTCGTGCTGATCCAGTTCGCGCGCGGTCATTGTTACCGGGCCCCGAGACCGATGACGGCGGTCTGCCGCGGCTGCGGCACTCTCAACGAAACTTGATCCCATGCTGAGGGCGGCTCTGAGCCGCCCTTCGCTTTTCTCCATTTTCCCGAGAGGCGCGCGACGCCCTGACCTGGCCATGAGGAGGCGCCTGACGCCCGGCCGTAAGGCAGGCGTCACGTGTCCCAGAGATGGCACGAGGTCCACGCGCACCTCATCGATCAAACCGCGCGTACACCCTTCATTGCAGAATTTCGGGTCATGGCTACGAAGCATCCCGAGCTCGCGCGTTTCGAGGCGCCGGGTGATTTGATTGCCTTTTGCCACGGGCCCGGCGGCGACCCAGACGAGAAGAACGGTGTCCTGCGCGCTCTCGTCCATCACGCGCAATGTCTAGGTGATCCGCAGCGCACGGCCGCCAGTGTTTTGACGCTTGCTCTTTGGCCCGGGCTGGATGCGATCCGCGGACGTCTGGCCCGGTATTATCGAGGCGACCAGGATCTGCTGGCTGGAGAGCTTGTGGGCAGACTGGCGCAGGGCATCGGCTCCATCGATCTCAACGCTGTCTCCCGGATCGCGGCAACGCTGCTGCGTAACGTCGAGCGGGACCTAAAACGTGCCTTGGTGCGAGCACAGGGGAGGCGTGAAGATCAAATTGACGATGCGCTCCCAGCCCCAGATCCGGATACGCCGCCGCTCCCGAGAGACCTGTGCAACAAACTTCGGGCCCATATCGGGTCCGACGCGGACCTCGTCGTCGCTGTTGCGGTCTTTGGCTTCAGTCAGAAGGAGGCGGCCCGAGCGCTTGGCCTTTCCCATGACGCCGCCCGCAAGCGCTACCAGAGGGCTCTCGCGCGCCTCGCAGCTTTGATCGACGATGGCAAACCCAGCCTGTCCCAATCCGCTCGGCCCTCCGGCTTTTCCCCGACAGGCGCGACGATCAAGTCGCGCAGAGTACACGGAGGTGGTGATGGAGCATGAGCTTGAACAGTACCGGCAGATCCCGGGGCTGTTTCGGCTGTGGGACCTGCAGTTCGTCTTCAATCGCGAAGACGACTATCAGGTTCACTATGTCGAGCAGACCGATGCGGGGACGCCGCTCTTTGCAGTCTACCGCAAGGTGGATGCGGTTCCGGGCGTGGAGGTGACCGGCTGATGGCGCATCCCTTTGCCCCGACTGACCGCGATGCGCCCATGCTGCGGCAATCCCAGCTTGCCAAGCGCTGGAACATGAGCACGAGAACGCTGGAACGCTGGCGGGCCGAGAACTATGGCCCGCCCTACCTGGTCCTTGGCGGATCCATTCGGTACCGCCTTGACGATATTGTCGCATTCGAGGCCGCGGGTCTGCGCGGCACGATCCGGTAGGTCCTGGTGGCCGCGCCGAGTGAGCGCCGCCACGAAAGCCAAACAGACACGCGACGGGTGGCCAACGGCCGCCCCGTATGTGCTGGCCACGCCACTTTCGCCGATGCAGGTCCCCAATTGGTGGAGATGGGCTATGAACCCTTGCCGATCCGGCCGGGCGAAAAACGCCCTGCGCCCAGTCGATGGAGCCGTGTCGAGATCGGTGCAGACCAGGTAAAGGACTGGGCTCGGACCTTTGCCGCGCATGGCGTCGGGCTGCGCACCGGCCGTCTGGTCGCAATCGACATCGACGAACGCGACCCGGATTTGGCACACAGGGTTCAGGCGCTCGCCGAAGAGCGACTGGGCGCGACGATGCTCCGCGTAGGGCAGTGGCCAAAGCGGTTGATGCTCTACCGAACCGACGCGCCGTTTGCGAAAATGAAGGTTGGGTGCGTTGAGGTGCTCGGACGGGGCCAGCAATTTGTGGCCTTCGGCCGGCATCCGGGCACAGGCAGGGTCTACTATTACCCTGACGGTGACACGCCTTTGGATGTGCCTCTCTCGGACTTGCCGGTGGTCACCGAGGCGATGGTCGGGGCGTTCCTGGCGGACGTCGCGGCTGTGCTTGGTGTCGAGAAACAAACGAGACCTCGGACAGGACTCGTTGCCGCTACCCTCATGTCTCCGGTTCGCGGGGCCTCTGGGCTCGTCAGTGACGGGCGGGATGCCTGGCTGAGTGCCATTGCTTTCCATGCAGTTCATGACGCCCTTGATCGGGACAACGCGCTTGATCCGGACGCCCTTTCTGACGCGGTCTGGACGCGGTTCGTAGAAACCACCGACCTTGAACGCCCGCGGAAATCCGGCGGCCGGCAGTATGGATATTGGGACGCATCTCGGAAGGTTGCTGACAAACTTCGATTGCGCCGTGACGGGCGTCTGCCGCCCCGCAGTTCGGAACACCTGCTCGAGACGTCCTATGACCCGCCAACACTCTCCGTGGATGAAGGACGCGCACGGCTGACCCAACGTCTTGAGGCCTTCGTGTCCCGGGTTGCAGCCTGGCATGTGGCGTCAAATGACGAGCCCGTTCCCTTGCTGGGGATCCGGGCAACCGTGGGCCTCGGCAAATCGCGGGCAGCGCGTGAGGCGCTCTTGACACTGCAGCACGATCTCAAGGCGGAAGCGCTACCTCATCGTATCATGGTGTTCACGCCCTCCCATGCCCTGTCGGAGGAGGTCGCGCAGAACTGGGCTGCCACTGGGGCCGATGTCGCAGTTCTTCGAGGCTACGAGCGAACCGATCCCGTGACCGGCGCGCCGATGTGCCGGGACATCGAGATGGTTCGCGCGGCCGTTTCCGCCCGGTCGTCGGTTCAGGAAACGGCCTGCGCTGGCCGGGAGGGAGCCATTTGTGTGCATTACCATAATTGCGCCAAGCAACAAAACAAACGCGAGGTCGGCGCGGCCGGCATCGTGGTCGCGCCATATGATGCGCTGTACTCAGGCTTCGGCTTCGATCACGATGATATTGCGCTGCTCCTCGTCGACGAAGCGGTCTGGCCGCGGGCGACGGACATGAAAGCGCAGTTCGAACTGACGGCTCTCATGGATCTGCCGCTTGCGGGCCTTGGCTCAGTCGGAGGCCTGCGATCAGGTGCAGGAGCCACCGCCGATCTGCAGGCGCTGCGGGTCCGACTCGCCGAGGCCCTCTTGCGAAACGGTCGCGGACCGGTCCGACGAGATAATCTGACTGACGCCGGACTGACCATCGATGATTGCCTGTGGGCGGCTCGCACGGAACGGGCGCGGCGGCAGGCCGTGCACCTCGAGCCGGGCCTCGCCCCCAGCGATCGAAACAAACAGTTCGGGGTGGTAGGGCTTAATGCGCAATGCGATCAGCTGGCGGAGGTGTGGGAGGCCGTCGCGAAATTCCTGGCGAGCGGTGAGACAACCTCTGGTCGGCTCCGCATCGCTGAAATGGGGGGAAAGCTGTCGATCGAGTTAAGAGCCCCCAAGACCCTTCATGCCGGCCTCCGTGGCAAACCGGTGTTGCACCTCGACGCGACGCTGCGGCCCGAGCTGGCGCGGAGCATCTTCCCCGGGCTTGAGGTTGAGCGCATTGATGTGGCCGCACCCCACATGCACGTCCGTCACATCATCGGGCAATTTGGGAAATCCATGATCTGCCCCGGGCCCGGATTGAGCCAGGAAGAACACGCAAGGCGCGGAAACAGGCTCAGGGAATGCGTCGACTATGTGAGATGGCAGGCGCTTCGCCACCGGGACGGGCGCGTTCTGGTGGTGACCTACAAGGCCATTGAGCAATCCTTCGCGGGGATCCGTAACGTTGACGTGGCGCATTTCAACGCCATCGCCGGGCTCGACCGCTATCGTGATGTCAGAGCCCTCATCGTGATCGGGCGTCCATTGCCGTCGAGTGAAGATCTGGAAGCTCAGGCCGGGGCGCTCTGGGGCACGTCGATTGAAGGCAGGTACGAGAAGACGCAGGCGGCGGTCTGGATGAGGTCTGGTGCGCGGGGGCGGGTTCCGGTCATTCAACATTCGGATGAGGATGCCGAGCGCCTTCGCGCGGCGATCTGCGACAATGAACTGATCCAGGCCATTGGGCGGGGCAGGGGCGTGAACCGCTCATCTGAGGCGCCACTGGACGTCCACGTTCTGGCAGACGTCGCATTGCCGCTCATCTACGACGACCTCGTCCCTTGGGAATTGGTCAGACCGGATGCAATACAGCGGATGTTGATGGCAGGGGTCGCGGTCAGCAGCCCGGCGGATGCATCCCGGATCCACCCAAATCTCTTTGCAAACGAAAACGAAGCCAAGCTGGCGTTCAAGAGGGCAGCATTTAAGGGTCAAACCCCTATGAGTAACTCTTATAGGGAAATGACCCTTAAATCGGCTGCCTATCGACGCCCCGGGCGGGGACACGGTTGGCAGACGGCCTATTGGGAAAGGGAGCATTGTGCAGATATCCGAGGCAGACTCGTTTCTAGCCTTGGGCCTCTTGAGGATTTTCTCGAGTTAGAGTGCTAGCTCATTGATAATTTGGCCTTGTCGCGGTCGCAACACATGTCGTTGGATCCCATGGTTCCAAGTGGATTCCATCGGCCAAGAACACTTCGGTCATCGGGACTTCCCAAGGTCGTCATCGTGAGCCGAGCCTATGCGTATCTCCAGACTTGGTTTCATGCCTAGTCCTAAGTTGCTGGTTGATCCGCGGCTCGTCCGAGTTGCAACCGGATGACGACCGAGTGGGTCAGGATGGAGCGGTTCAACAATGCACCAGCGACTGAGCTAGGAGCAACAGTCGTGTCGATGGACGCGTGTGCTTCGCTTTTCAGCCAATAGAAACTGCAAGGCGGAAGGCATCTACCCATTTGCCTGCCTTGGTTGTAGGTTTCTTTGAATTGCTGAAACGAATACTTCAGGTGGTGTCGATGCCCGGACAAGAGCCCCAATACGAACTACAGGACCATAGTGCGTACTTGAACGGGACGCACGATTTTCAGTCCGATATCGAACGTCTGGCGGGGAGTGATTTCATCACGACCATTCTCGAAACCGTCATGCTCGCGACAAACATGCGCTTTGCTGGGGTGGCTCGCGTGACGGCTGACAGATGGGTCGCGTGTCGCACAATCGACGAGGTCAAATTCGGTCTCGCAGAAGGAGATGAGATCGCCATTGACTCCACCTTTTGCCAGACGGTACGGGAAACGTCCGAGATGGTGATCTTCAATGACGCCACGACTGACCCCAAGTATAAGGGCCACCCCATTGCCGCAGCCTTCGGCATCGTCAGTTACGCGTCCGTGCCAGTTTATCGCAGTGACGGTAGCTTTTTTGGAACCCTCTGCGCAATCGACACAGAACCAAAGGACGTGAAAAGTCCCCGCGCTGTGGCGATGCTGAAGATGTTTTCCGACCTTATCGGGCGCAGTTTAGAAACCGAGGAACGATTGGAGGCTCAGGAGCAACTGATCGAACACGAACGGAAATTGGCACAGATACAAGAAGAGTTTGTAGCAATCCTCGGCCACGACTTGCGAAATCCAGTTGCCGCTTTCCGAGCGGGCGTCCGGCAACTCGACAAGGAACCGGTGACTAGCCGCGGGCGCGAATTGCTCGTCCTGATGCGCGCCTCGCTTCACCGAATGAACGAGTTGATCGACAATATGATGGTGCACGCGAAATCTCGGCTCGGCGACGGTATCGCCGTGATCTGCGTTCCAGACTCTCCACTGTTGGAAACGCTGAGACACGTCGTTGACGAAATCCGGGTCACGGCGCCCGAAAAGGAAATCCTTTTGCATGTCGAACTGACGCATCCGGTAAACTGCGATCCGGACCGAATTGGACAAGCGGTGTCGAACCTCCTTTCTAATGCCATCACGCACGGGACCCCGGGGACACCTGTGAAAGTCACTGCAAAGAGTTGCGATGAGAAGGCCATAATCGAAGTTGAAAACCATGGGAAACCGATCCCCACAGATGTCCAGGAAACGCTTTTTCGGCCATTTAGGCGGGGCAACGAAGCCAGTGAAGGTCTCGGCCTCGGCCTGCACATAGCATCGTCGATAGCGAAAGCGCACGGGGGGCGACTATCCGTAGCGTGCCATGGAACCGCAACCAACTTCCGACTTGAATTGCCGATACTTGGCGTTTCGTAGTTTCCTGATATTCCGGCACATCGTTCTCGCAAACCAATGCGACTTTGGATTCATGCGAGATAGCCTGGGTCTATCGCTAGAGCGTGGTCGCAGGACGAAACGATTGTTGTCCACTCTTCGGGCCCAATAGTCTTAACTGACCGGAACCCGGAGTTGGAGTAGGCGTAGGCTCTGGCTGGCAGTTGAAGCGTTGCTGCCTAAACTGTGGATGCCCGCTTCTTCTGCGCGTTCTTCTTACGGCATGCAGGCGCGACAGATGTAAAACATGCCCATGTGCCGCACGTTCGCTTGGCCACTTCTTGCGTCAGTATCTCTGAGGCGCAGTTGGGCCAACCGCCGTTTGAATTTCGGTCAATGGCGGGTGTTTCGTAATTATGTCTATATTATAAAGACTTAACTCCCGTGCTATCATCTTGGAAACGGGCCCGCGCAGGGCGCACTCATTCAGGCGGGGGGCCTCGATGGCAGTTCCAGGCGCACATCAGATCGAAGACCGGCCGGTCGAGGCACTCATCCCGTTCGCCAACAACGCGCGCACGCATTCGGCCGAACAGGTGGCGCTCATCGCCGGGTCGATCCGGGAATTCGGGTTCAACAATCCCGTGCTGGTCGACGGCCAGAACGGGGTCATCGCGGGCCATGGGCGGCTGCTCGCGGCGAACAAGCTTGGACTCAAAACCGTTCCGGTGATCGAACTCGGGCATCTCTCCGAGGCCCAGAAGCGCGCCTACATTCTCGCGGACAACAGGTTGGCCGAGCGTGCGGGCTGGGATCGGGAACTGCTGTCTCTGGAACTCGGTGACCTCTCCGAGCTTGGGGTCGATCTGGACGCCATCGGTTTCGATGGCGCTGAGCTCGACGAGCTTCTCAGCCTCGGTACCGACGATCTGAAGGAAGAGGACATCCCGGAGGTGCCGGCCGAGCCGGTCTCGCGCATTGGCGATGTCTGGCTGCTGGGCAACCACCGGATCATCTGTGGCGACGCGACCGACAAGGCGACGGTGGACAGGTTACTCGATGGTGTCCAGCCGCATCTCATGGTGAGCGATCCGCCCTACGGCGTGGAATACGATCCGGCCTGGCGCAATGAGGCTGGCGCTTCGAAGACTAGGCGGACCGGCAAGGTGCTCAACGACGACCGCGCCGACTGGCGGGCGGCCTGGGCGCTGTTTCCGGGGGACGTGGCCTACGTCTGGCATGGTGCGCTCCACGCGAAGACGGTCGCGGAAAGCCTGACGGCGGCAGGTTTCGACATCCGCTCCCAGATCATCTGGGCCAAGGATCGGCTTGTTCTGAGCCGGGGGCACTATCACTGGCAGCACGAGCCCTGCTGGTACGCTGTGCGCGGCAAGGGTCACTGGAGCGGCGATCGCAAGCAATCGACACTGTGGTCGATCCCGAACCGGGATCAGGATGCCGAGACCGTCCATGGCACCCAGAAACCCGTCGAATGCATGCGTCGGCCGATCCTCAACAACTCGAACGTGGGGCAGGCGGTCTACGAGCCCTTTGCGGGGTCCGGGACCACGATCATCGCAGCCGAAAGCACGAAGCGCATGTGTTTGGCCGTCGAACTGGATCCGGCCTATGTCGACGTCTGCGTGTTGCGTTGGCAGACTTAACCGGGCAGGCCGCGAAGCATGGAGAAACCGGGCAGGCGTTCGCGACGGTTGCATCAGATCGGGGGAACGCACCATGAGCCGGCATCCCGAGGTCCTGCCCTTTCTCACGGCTTTGCTGTCCGGCGCCCTGTGCCTGGTCCTCGGCGTGCCGTTTGCCGGGTTCCAGCTGCGCTTTGGTCGCCGGCGCCGTGAGGTGCTCTAATGGCACGCCCACGCATCGTTCTGACTGAGGACCAGTGCCGCGAGGTCGAGACGCTCGCGGCGCTTCTGAACCAGGACCAGATCGCCGACTACTTCGGTATCGCCCGCAATACGTTCCGCGCGATCTGCGAGCGGGACGAGGAGGTTCTTGCGCGCTACAAAAGGGGAAAGGCGAAGGCGATAGCCCACGTCGCCAACGGGCTGCTCCAGAAAGCCCGGGCAGGGGACACGACCTCATCCATCTTCTACCTGAAGACACAGGCGGGGTGGCGGGATCAGCCGGTCCGAGAGGCAGTTTCACCCAAGGATCACGGCAGTGCACGGGATCGGTTGAGCAACCTGCTCGATGAGGTTGCCCGGCGCGGTCAACGCGTTGGTGTTCCCGAGAGGGAGTTTGCGCAGATCGAAGCCAAGCCGGAAACACGCGAAGAGCTGGATCAGACATGAGACGCGGCAGGAAACCCTATGCGCAACCTGGCAGCCTCGCGACAACCTCGCTCAAGGCGCTGCCGCGGTGCCCGTCCCATCTGAACGACGTGGCCTACAAGGAATGGCGGCGCCTGGCGACGCCGCTTCACGAGGCAGGTATCCTGACCCTCGCCGACCGGTCGGTGCTGGCTGCCTATTGCCAGGCCTATGCGCGGTGGGTCGAAGCAGAAGAAAAACTCGCCGAGACGCCCTCTCTCCTGAAGACCCCGAGTGGCTATGTTCAACAGTCACCGTGGCTCGCGGTTGCAAACAAACAGATGGAACTCATGGGCCGGTTCATGGCGGAGCTGGGCCTGACGCCCGCAGCCCGGTCGCGCCTGGGACTGGAGTCTGCGCCGAACGCCGATCCGATCACGAAGATCGAGCTCGTGACTGTCTTTCCGGGTGATCGATCGGACCAAGATCAAAAACCGGGGGTCATCCGGATCGATGAGGACTCTGCCCGATTGTGAGAGCCGTCAGGCGTCTACACTACGGCCGCCTCGTATCGTACAAAACTGCCAAACCAACGTTGCGCAGGTTTGTACATGGCCGATGCTGCCCCGAAGTTCGTCGCCTACGAGCGGGTCTCGACCGCAAGGCAAGGGAAGTCGGGATTGGGGCTCGAGGCCCAGCGCAAGGCGATTGACGACTTCGCGGCATCAAAGGGCGCCAAGATGGTGGCCCGGTTCACGGAAGTGGAAAGCGGACGCAAGGCAGACCGGCCTGAACTGCAGCAGGCGCTCCACCTTGCCAAAATCACCGGGTCAACTCTCCTCATCGCCAAGCTTGACCGGCTATCTCGAAATGCAGCCTTCCTCCTGACCCTGCGCGACAGCGGTGTGAGGTTCATCGCGGTCGACATGCCTGAGGCCAATGACCTTACGGTCGGGATCATGGCGCTCGTCGCCCAGCAAGAGCGAGAGGCCATCTCGAAGCGGACCAAGGAAGCTCTTGCTGCTGCAAAGGCACGAGGCGTGAAGCTGGGTAATCCGAACGGCGCGGCTGCTCTGAGGCGGGCAGGGAAGGGCGCTGCGGCGCTACGTGAAACGGTCTCCGCAAATGCTGATGACTTTGCAGAGGCGCTCCGGCCGATAATCGAGGAACTACGACAGGATGGATACACGACTCTCCGGGCCGTTGCGCAGGAGTTGAACGCGCGGGGTGTGCTCGCGCGGCGCGGGGGAAGGTGGCATGTATCCAGCGTACGTGGCCTGTTGGAAAGGCTGTTTGAGACATCAGTTTGAAGGTGAAAATGGCTTCGCCGCTCCAAACGTTGGGCTCGCACTACTCTGATCAAGAACCCAGCCCATTTAGCAGAGCGCCTACCTAGCCAACCGCTCCGCCGCGCTTTCCCAGTGGCGCGATGTCTGTGCGGAAAAGGGACAGCGAACCTGCCCTAGCTGAGACTGGTTCGAATTAGCCTGCCAGCACCACCTAAAGCCCTTGATCCGAGAAAAGCTTTCAATGTTCAAAAGGACGGGGACCCGCCTGGTCGCATCATCATCGACAACCTGACAAAGCGCCTTCGCGGCTAGGTCTTTGCAGAAAGCTTGGAGACCTCGGTGACAGCGTTGGTAACGTGGGTTGTCCAAGGTGCATTCAACTCGAGGTTCGGAAAACGCTCCGAGATCGCGGATACCGCCTCTTGCAATTCGATCCGGGCAAGCGTCTGGCCAAGGCACGAATAGGGCCCGCCGCCGAATTGCAGCGCGCGGACCATGCGCCGGTCCAGCCGGAAATCGTGCGGATCCACGAACCTTTCCGGGTCGCGATTGGCAGCTAGGGTTGAGACGAACACCCACTCCCCCGCGTCGAGCGGATGGCCGTTCAACTTGGTCGCTTCATGTGCCTGACGGAATACGGTGTTGAACCGCGGAGTAAGGCGCATCGCCTCTTCGATCGAGGCCGGGATAAGTGACGCGTCCTGAACGATGGCCTGCCACCGTGTGGGGTCCGAAAGCAGCGTGCCCAATACCAGTCCCAGTTGGTGAACCGTGTTGTCAACGCTGGCCTGCAGCAGAGCGATCCCTTCGTAGATCAGTTCTTCCTCGGTTTGGAGGCCCTCGATCTGCTGACGGATCATAATCGACGCAAAGTCGTCGCCCAGACCTTCGCGCCGGCGCGCGCCCAGATGTTCGCGAACGAAATCTCGTGTCGTATTGAAGGCGTCGATGCTGTCCTGACGCCGCGAGCGGTCGACGGTAAGGACCGGGGCGAGCGTGCGGTCCGACAGGCTCGCGACCATAGGCGCCTGATCCAGGGGAGCGGCGACCAAGTGGCAATAGACCCGGGAAGGCACCTTCCACGCGATGTCGCCCATCACGTCGATCTCACGCCCTTCGGGGATCTCGTCGAGAATGCCCTCGACGATGCGCCGCACTTCGCCCGTCAGCTTCTTGACCTGCGGTCCGGCGAGAAGCACCGCGAACGGCCGGCGCAGCGCGCGGCGATGGGCGCCTTCCGTGGTGACGAGCATTTGTTCCCAGTCGTCGCGCGCGGGGCCATCTGTGATGCCGAGGTCGTCGAGCCGCCGCTGGAACGATACGCCTTTAGCGAGTGATTTGTGTTCCAACGTCTCGGCGGCGGGCGCGAAATGCAGCACCTCGAGCCCCCGCTCCGAGGTCACCGCCCAGGATTGCGCACTCAGCCGGTCAAGTTGATCTCGATCTGTGCCGAGCGTCTCTACATGCGGAAGAACACCCATGGGTCAGTCGACCTTTCCCATGTCTTTCAGGACTTCGTTCGCCGCCTTGAACGCATCGAGGCCGGCAGGAATCCCGCAGTAGACTGTCGCGTGCAACAGCGTTTCACGGATTTCCTCGACGCTGACGCCGTTGTTGACCGCGCCGCGCACGTGCAGCTTGATCTCAGCTGCCCGGTTCAGGGCGGTCAGCATGGCGAGGTTCAGCATCGAGCGCGTCTTGCGGTCGATCGTGTCGCGGCCCCAGGCGTAGCCCCAGCACCACTCGGTCGTGATGTGTTGGAACTCCATCATGAAATCGTTGGCCTGTTCCATCGAACCGTCGACGTAGTCCGCCCCCAGCACCTCCCGGCGCAGGTTCAGACCCTCGTCGAAAAGCTCTCCTACGGTTTTTTGTTTGTCCTTCATTGCTTCTGACCCTTGTCTTTTTGCCATACAAAATACAATTTTAGGGAAAGCGGTCTGCTCTGCAGGTCGTCACCCCCCCTCCTGACCGGCGGCCAGCCGCCCCGGTCTCGTTATCCGCCAGCGCGAAGGAGCCACCTCATGCCAGTCCCGTCCAAGCCCCAGGATATGAACCTTCGTGTCGAAACCCTGCCAGGACTTCGCGAACAGGTGGCCGAGCGACTTCGCATGGCGATTGTGACGGGCCACTTCAAACCCGGCGAACGCCTTATCGAACGGGAATTGTGCGACGTGATGGGCGTGTCCCGAACGTCTTTGCGTGAAGCTCTGCGCGAACTTCAGGCCGATGGGCTGATCACGCTGAAGCCGAACAAGGGCATGAGTGTTTCCGTGCTGACGCAGGAAACCGCGCGCTCGATTTATGAGGTGCGCCAGATGCTGGAAGGGCTGGCGGCGCGGTTGTTCGCGCGCAACGCGTCCGCCGAACAGATGAAGGCGCTGCGCGAAAGCGTGGAGGAACTGGCGGTGGTCTACGAAAACTTCTCCGCCGAAAACTTCATCGACGTGAAGGGCCGGTTCTACGACATCCTTCTGGACGGCGCGGGCAACGAGGTCGCCGCCGACATGCTGCGCCGCATCCATACGCGGGCGTCCCAGCTTCGTGTCGTTTCGCTGTCCAGCTCGGAACGTGCCCAAAAATCCATCCGCGAATTGCGGGCTTTCTGCGATGCGCTGGAGGCGCGCGACGAGGATCTGGCCTGGGAGCTGTGCCTCGACCACGTCCAGAACGCCGCGAAAGCCGCCTTGAAATCGATCCCCGAGGGCGGTCCCCGCGACGAATAACGCGGGATGCCCCGGTTCTCGGCCGACACGGATAAGGGGCAGACAGTTCGTCATTTCAAACGGACTTGATCGTGATGCCACCGTCCGCGCGTAGGATCGTGCCGGTGACGAAACCCGCGTCGTCGGACAGGAGATAGGCTATCGCCGCCGCGATATCCTCTTCCGTGCCGAGCCGCCCCAGCGGGGTCTGGGCGCGGCGCTTGTCATAACCTGCCTCGTCCACGATGGTCCGCGCGCCGGGCGTCGGAACGGCCCCGGGCGTGACGGCGTTCACACGCACTCCCTGCGGGCCGAGCTCGACGGCGAGCTGGCGGGTGACCGCGGCGATTGCGCCCTTGATCGCGGTATAGGAAGAGGTGCCGGCAGAACCGACCTCGGCCACGGGCGAGGTGATGTTCACGATTGCAACTTCGCCCTCGGCACGCTGGGCCAGCAGCGCCTGAACGCCCCAGAACGGCCCTTTGACACCGACGTCGAGCATGCGACCCAGTACCTCGTCCGTCACCGCTTCGACGGGTTCGTAGCGGATCCAGATCGCGTCGTTGACGATACCGGTCAGCGGCCCGGACTGCCCGGCGAGCGTTTCGGCCGCCGTCATCACCTGCGCCCTGTCGGACGCATCGGCGGTCAGGGCGATGGCGCGCCCTCCGGCCTCGGTAATCGCGGCGGCGGTTTCCTTGGCGAGGGTTTCGTCGATGTCCAGAACGCCGACCGCCGCGCCTCTGGCTGCCAGCAGTTTCGCCGTCGCCGCCCCGATCCCGCGCCCTGCGCCGGTGATCAGGACGACCTGACCCGCATGTCTGTCGCTCATCTTGTCCTCCCTTGGGGCCTTCAGCCCGCGTTGTTGTCCGGTACGCCGCCGTAAAGCGACCACAGCCCGGTCGCGCGCGTTCCGCTGTCTACTGTCATCTCGATGCCGGTGATCGCCGCAGCTTCGTCCGACAGTAGGAAATGAATGGCGTTGGCCACTTCTTCTGGCATCACGAGGCGGCCGAGCGCGGTTTGCCGGATCATCACGTCCGGGCTGCGCTCACCGCGCGCATAGCTCGCCTCGACCGCCGGTGTCCGGGTGGGGCCGGGGTGCACGACGTTCAGCCGCACACCCTCACGTCCCCATGCCACGGCGAAGTTCTGCGTCATGTTGATGATCCCGGCCTTGGTCGGACCATAGGCCATGAGCGGGCTCGAATTGGTCGAGGTGATCGAGCCGACCGTGACGATCGCGCCCTTGCCGCGTTGGCGCATCGGATTGCCGAAGGCATTCAGCGTCTTGAACGTGCCTGTCAGGTTCACCTTGAGGATCGCCTCCCATTCGTCGGGATCCTGATCCTGCGGGTTGTGCGGGTTTTCAAGATGCGCGGCCACGCAGGCCAGCGCTTCGACCGGGCCCATGTTGGCCTCGACCCAGTCCGCGGCGGACCGGATGCTGTTGCCGTCGGCAAGATCGATCTCGTGTGCGACGCCACCGGTCTCGGCCGCGATCTTGCGGGCAAGATCCATGTCGCGATCGAGGATTGCGACCTGCCATCCGGCAGCGCGTAGCCGCGCCACCGTGGCGGACCCGATGCCGCCGGCCCCGCCGGTGACGGCCGCAACGCGGTTCTGTGTGGTGGGCGCCATGGTCAGATCCCTGCGTAGAGCGCTTCGATGATGCGGCGTGCGCGCGGGCCGTTGTCGCCGCGCGCGTGCAGCTTGTTGCAGGCATAGGCGAAGCCGATCTTCGCGTCGGGGTCGCCGAAACCGATCGAGCCGCCGAAACCGTGGTGGCCGAAGGATCGGGGGTTGGGCCCCATCCAGACCGCTTCTTCCGTGTTCAAGAGGATGCCGCGACCCTGATGGTAGTGTCGCTGCTGCATTTGCTCGTACTGGTGATGCTGTTCGGTGATCATGTCCTCGACCGTTTCCGGCGCCATAATCGTGACACCATCCAGGCTGCCGCCACGCGACACCGCGCCATATACCTTGGCGATGGTGCGCGCCGTGCCGTGTCCGTTCGCACTGGCGATTTCTGCCGTGCGCCAGCCGTGGGAATTGAGCGTGTCCCCGATAGGTTCGTCCGGGTGCTGTGCGAAGCCCTTGGCGAGCAGGGTGTCGGGCTCGGTGTCCTTGCGCTCCAGCAGCGTGCCGGCGAGCGTCGGGACGAGCGTTGCGACGCGGTTCTCGATCTCGTGCTCTGTCAGACCGCCGATCTTGTAGTCGCCGCCGAGCGGTTGGATCACGCGCTCCTGAATCAGGTCCTTGAACCGCTTTCCGGTCACGCGACGCGCAATTTCACCCAGCAGGTTGCCCTGCGTGTGGATGTGGTATGCGGCGATTGTGCCCGGCTCCCAAAGCGGGGCCTGCTTTTCCAAAGCCGAAACGATCAGATCGCAGTCGAAAATCGCACCTTTGTACAGCGGTTCCGTCACCACCGGCAGCGCGCAGGTGTGGTCGAGCACCATTGCAACGGTGATGTCTTCTTTCCCGTTCTGGGCGAATTCCGGCCAGTACGTCGCGACCTTTTCGCTCGGATCGACCAGGCCCTCGGAGATCAGCCCGTTGAAAGTGATGCCCGAGATCCCCTTGGCAACCGACATCATGCAAACGATTGTGTCTTCTTCCCACGCTTTCGAATGGTCGGCATCGCGGTAGCCGCCCCAAAGATCGGCGACCTGCTCTCCGTCCACGAACACGGCCGTCGAAGCACCGATTTCCTCTTCCACCGCAAAATTCTCGGCAAAGGCGTCTGCGACGGCTTCGTGGCCCTCCTTGACCCAGCCGGTCAAGTGGAAATCGTGGCCACGCGCGGTCACGGTCTTGTCGAATTGCATTGGGGCTCCTCCTAGAGTTTGCAGTTTGATTATCAGTTTGTATGACAATACGTCAACAGACCATATGATAATCAATCGGCAAGTATTAGGCGATGGGGGCGAGGTCGAGCCTGAGGATGTTGGGTTCGTCGGGGCTCACGGTGGGCCACCGGTGCCGGACTTCCGGATCGTGACCGGGAATCAGAAGGTCCGGGTCACCGCCCGCCAAGGCTTCGCACTTGGCGAAACCCTCCAGCATGTCGCCCACGTGATACACCAGCGGGAAGGGCGCCCGCCTGATGCGGTTTTCCGAAAAGTGAAACGCGTCCGAAGCCAGCACGAGCGGGCCGCGTTCAGTCGTTACGCGCACCACCTGCAACCCGCCGGTATGACCTCCGATCCGGTGCAGGGTGATGCCTGGCGCGAACTCGGTATCCCCGTCGTGAAAGGTCATGCGCCCGCCGTGTACAAGGCGCACGGCATCCACCACGTCGTCGACGTTGAAGGGCGCCGACAGGCAGGCGTGGCACATCGGCCGCCCGGTCGCATAAGCCATTTCCGCGTCTTGCACGTGGAACTGCGCCTTCGGGAAATCGCTCATGGAGCCCGCGTGATCATAGTGAAGATGGGTCAAGATCACGCTACGCACCGCGCCCGCGTCGATCCCGATCCGCGAAAGCATCTCGGCCGGGGAGGCGATCAGGTGTCGCTGCCGCTTGGCGGCCTGCGCGGGGCCAAACCCCGTATCCACGACCACATCGCCCTCGGGCCCGCGGATCACCCAGATGAAATAATCCAACGGCATCGGGCCGTTATGCAGGTCCATGCCCGGAATGAAGTTCTCCCGCCGCGGACGATCCTGGGCCGTCGTGGCGTAGCGCAGCGCATAGACCTCGTACATTCTTGCTCCTCCCAAATCACGATTCTGCCTTGTATCATAATATCGTCATGTTGTATGACAAACTGCCAATGTGGCGAACAAGTTTTTCGCAAGGCCAGCTTGCGCATGACCTAAAAGGGAGGAAAACCATGAAGTTCACAACGATCGTTGCATCCGCCGTTGCAGCGCTATCATTCGGAACCGCGAGCTTTGCGCAGGACTATCCGGAAATGACTTTGCGCTACTCGTCGAACATTCCCGAAGTCGTCAACACGTCGTCCATCGACACCTATTTCTCATCCGAAATCGAGAAACGGTCGGGCGGCAACATCAAGATTCAACACTTCTGGGCGAACACACTCGGGGGCGAGGCCGAGATCGTCGATCTCGTGGGATCCGGTGCTGTCGATCTTGGCCTGATCGTGATGGGCAACCAGGCGTCGCGCCTGCCGTTCTCGGCCGTGACCAACGCGCTTCCCGTGACCTATACCGACGGCCCGACCGTCAACGAGCTGACCCGCGCGATCATGACGGAGGACCCCGCCGCCAAGGCGGAGCTCGACCGGGCGAACCTGCACCCGCTTCTGTTCCGCTACCTCCCGGACTACCGAATCTACTGTACACAACCCGTCAGGACGATGGAGGACTTCGAAAACCTGAAGATCCGCTCCTACGGCGCCTTCGTGCCGAAGATGTTCGAAGCCCTCGGCGCGATCCCCGTCAATATTCCGCCGGTCGACATGGTTCAGGCGATGCAGTCGGGGGCGATGGATTGCACGTACATGTTCAACTCCGCCGTCAAGGCGTTCAAAGTCGACCAGGTCGCCGACTACGCCACCGACCTGTCGTTCGGGGTGATCTCGGCCCACACGTTGTTCATCGCGAAAGACAAATGGGAAAGCTGGCCGGAAAACGTGCGCACCCTGTTCGAAGAGGTGGCTGCGGATGCGGAGGCCTATGGCAATGAACTGATCGCCGCGGATGAGGCCAAGGCGGTCGACGCGATCACCGAAGCCGGTCTCGAGATCGTCCCCTTCGAGGAAAAGGATGCGTTCAAGGAGGCTCTGCCCGACATGCTTTCGCTTTGGCTCGACAGCATGGCTGCGGATGGCAAGGGCGAAGAGGCGCAGGCCACCGTAGACTTCATTCGCGAATACAACTGATCGCGTTCGTGATTTGATATTTGGACGAGGGCGGGTTCGCCCGCCCTCGTTTCCTTAACTGGGGTCGGTCGGTTGATGTACCTGATGCGGCTCCGCCTGACGACCGAGGTCTTGATGATCCTAGTCACACATATCGACTGGTTGCTGCGCAAGCTTGCCTATCTCGGCTTCGTGGCCGCGTCTGTCCTGCTTCTCGTGGTCGCCTTGATGGGGGCCGCGGACGTGATTTCCACCAACCTGTTCTTCGAACCGATTCCCGGGATGGTCGAGCTTTCGGGCTCACTCCTCGCCGTCATTGTCTTTCTTGGTCTCGCGCAGGCACAGGCGCGGGGTGCGCACATCGTGATCGACGTGGCGACGGGCGCCATGGGGCCGCGGATGAAAAAGATCGCGCTGATCTTCACGCTCGCGGTGGGTGCGGCGTTCATGGCCACGGTCGCATGGCGCACCACGAACCTTGCGATCAATGCCTATGGCTACAACGAAAGGGCGCTGGGCGCGCTGCCTTTTCCGCTGACACCGTTCAAGGCGCTCGCCGCTTTCGGCGCGTGGCTGTCCGCTGCCGAGTTTGCCCGCCAACTGGTGATCCGGCTGGTGACCCCCGCCGCCGTCGACACCTCGCCAACAACCGACACTCCCGAAGACCCCGAGGATGGTTCCGATGCTTGATCCGCTCGCCATCGGCGCAATCGCCGTCGCCGCGATGCTGTTGCTTTCGCTCGCGGGCATTCCTGTCGGGATTGCAATGGGCACTGTGGCCGTCGTGGGCCTCTGGATCACCGGCGGGCCGAATTTCGCTCTGTCAGTCCTGACCAACTTGCCGTTCGCGACCGCTTCGGATTATTCCTTCGTCGTCATCCCGATGTTCGTGCTTATGGGGGCGATCGCATCGTCGTCCGGAATCACGAACGAGCTCTTCCGCTTTTCGAATCTCATCCTGCGCTCGACACGTGGTGCCCTGTACCAGGCTACGATCCTGTCCTCGGCCGGTTTCGCCGCGATTTCTGGCTCGACCCTCGTCAACGCCGCCCTGTTCACGCGCATCGCGCTGAACGAAATGCTGAAACTTGGCTATGACAAGGCACTGTCGGCGGGTGCCATCGCTGCCGCGGGTACCATCGCTGCGCTTATCCCGCCGTCGATCAGCTTCGTCATCTACGGGCTTCTGACCGGCGAGAGTGTCGCGGAACTTCTGATCGCGGGGATGCTGCCCGGCGTTCTGACAGCGGTGGCCTACATGATCGGGGTGTACCTGTTTGTCCGGGTCCGTCCAGGACTTGCGCCAGAACCGCAGCCACGCGCCTCGCTGAGGGAGATCGGCAGGAGCGCCCTTAACCTCTGGGCGACCTTCCTGCTTGCTGGCGTCGTGATCGGCGGCATTTACCTCGGGTTCACGACGCCCTCGGGCGCCGGTGCGCTCGGGGCCGCAGGGGCGCTGGCCATCGCGCTGTTCCGTCGCAAGATCACTTGGGCCTCGTTGGGAGAGAACCTGCGATCCACCGCGGCGATTACGGCGGCCCTGTTCATCGTCATCATCGGCGGGCTGATGTTCACGCGCTTCTTCCTCGTCGCCGGTACCGTGACCGAAGCGACCGCTCTGATTCAGTCCCTCGACATTTCGCCCATCGCCTTCATCGCGCTTTTGGCGGTGGTCTTCACGATCCTCGGGATGTTCATGGACCCGATGGCGATGCAGGTGATGACTCTGCCGTTCATCTACCCAATCGTGACCGCAATGGGGTTCGACGGGATCTGGTTCGGCGTCATCATGGTCAAGTTGGTGGAGCTTGCCGTTTTGTCGCCACCGGTCGGAATGAATCTCTTTGCCGTGATCGGCGCGGCGGAAGGAAGGGTGAAGCTGCCCGACATCTACCGCGGCATTATCCCCTTCATCATCATTGAGATAATCGTTCTGGTGCTCCTGATCGCGTTCCCGCAGATTTCGCTCTGGCTGCCAGGCAAGATGATGTGACCAAAGACAATGGATAGGAATATGACAAAACCGACTGTGGGCTTCATTGGGCTCGGCGCGATGGGAGACCCTATGGCGAGACGCTTGGCCGGGGCGGGTTTCCCGATCGTCCTGCTCGACGCGGACATGGGCAAGACGGACCGGATCGCCGCAGCCACGGGCGGCACGGCTGCTGCGCATGGCAGGGCGCTTGCCGAAGCCAGCGACCTCATCGTCACAATGCTGCCTTCCTCTGCCATCGTGCGGGCCGTTCTCGACGGCGACACCGGCGTGATCGCAGGTCTGAAGCCGGGCACCGTCTTCCTCGAGATGTCTTCGGGCGTCCCCGACGCCACACGCCGGATTGCCGAAGAGCTCGCTTCGAAGGACGTCACCCTAATGGACTGTCCCGTCTCTGGTGGCGTGTCGCGCGCGGTCACGGGTGAGCTCGCGATCATGGTTGGTGGCGACGACGTGGGGTTTGCGGTGGGCGAGCCGGTCCTCGCTGCCATGGGCACGACCATTACCCGGACGGGTCCGGTGGGCTCCGGACATGCCATGAAGGCGCTCAACAACCTCGTCTCGGCGGGCGGCTTTCTGATCGGGATCGAAGCGCTCCTGATCGGGAGCCGGTTCGGCCTCGACCCGGCGCTGATGACCGACATTCTGAACGTCTCGACCGGCATGAACAACTCGACCCAGAAGAAGTTCAAACAATTCGTACTGTCGCGGGAATTCAACGCGGGCTTCGGCCTCGATCTTATGGTCAAGGATCTGGGCATCGCGATCAGCGTGGCTGAAAGTACCGGGACCACGGCCCCCTTCGCAAACCTCTGCCGCGAGATGTGGCAAGGCGCGCAGAAGACGCTGGGTCCGGGGCTCGACCACACCGATGTCGCCAGGTTCTCGGAGCTGCTGGCGGGCAGTGAATTGCATTCGGCGGACAAATGACCCTCGAAGGTCAGCAACTCGCGGTGTTCGGCGGCTCTTCGGGGATCGGACTGGCCACGGCGCAGGCTGCCGCGAAGGCCGGCGCCGGTGTCACGCTTATCTCGCGTTCCGCCGACAAGCTGGGAGCGGCTGCCAAGACTATCGTGGCCTGCGAAACCGCTGCACTCGACGTCACCGACAGCGGGGCTGTTGCCGCGTTCTTTGACGAGCGTGAGGTGTTCGACCATGTGGTCGTCACGGCCGCCGCGCTTGATCCCGGTCCTCTGCGCAGCCAAAGCCTTGCGACTGCCCGCGCGGCGATGGAAAGCAAGTTCTGGGGCGCGGTCAATGTGGCTCATGCGGCTAGAATCACCGACGGCGGCAGCCTGACTCTCGTGTCCGGGATGCTCGGTAAACGTCCCGCGGGCGGTGCCACGATCCTCTCCGCAATCAACGCGGGCCTCGACGCGCTGGCGCAGGCCCTCGCCCTTGAATTGGCACCCACGCGGGTGAACTGCGTCTCGCCGGGACGCGTGGACAGTAGCTGGTGGGATTACCTTTCGCCTGAGGACCGCAAAGCGCTGCTCGACTCGACGGCGGCGAAACTACCCGTCAAACGTATCGGACAGCCCGAGGACATCGCGCAGGCGATCATCGCCGCGATGACCAACACATTCATGACCGGGGCTGTCCTGATGTTGGACGGTGGCGGCCAACTGGTGTAATCGAAACCGGACTTGCTGGCGTGACATGAAGCACCGGGGCGCTTTCTGGGAAGTTGCCTTCATGGGTGTGTGGCAACCCTGGTTAGTTGGCCCAGTTTGAGAGTCAGTGCCTGATCAGCTCCAGTGCGCCACCGACGATCCCGCCGTCATCGCAACGGCCCGGCGTCCTCTTCTACCCCTCGTGGCGCTGCCTGGCGATAGTCGACGAAATTGCTGCCAAGTTGCTCCGTTGCCTACCGGTGGGTTGGTCAGGAGAACTTCATGGAAACTTGAACCCCAAAGATCGTCCAGTATGTGCAGAGTCAGGTGGAGGCAAAACCACTGGGGAACCAGATTCAGTTCGGCCGCAGCGGCCCATCCGTCTTCGATCTCTGCGCGCGCCACCTCCGAAGGGCCTGCCTCTCCGATTTGAAGTGCAAGTAGGAAGCATCGAGTCCGTCGTAGAGCTGGTCCGTGAGGGCGAGGTCTAGAGCCTCGGAGATTCCTTCTTCGTCGTCCTCGTCCTCTTCGCCCGCTCCTTGGTCCGCGTCGTCCTCCAAGACCTCTATCAACTCTGGATGGCACGGCTTCATCCGAACCAGTGCCATCCCGCTTCCATGCGATGATTCCAGCTTCAAGCTGATCGAGGGCCTGGGCAGAGGAACTTGGCTTGAGGTGGAACAGGGCGCCAACCAGCGTTCGAGCATGCCCAAGCCAAGTCCCTTCCGTTACTTTTCGACATCCCACAAGATCATCCGGTTGCCAGTGATGCTGTAAGTTCGGTTCCCGCCCTCGCTCCGCAATGTAGAGGACCCGCTCCTTGAGCGCGGGATCGACGTGAGCCACGAGACCGTCCGATACTGATGGCATCGGTTCGGGCCAATGCTCGTAGCCGAGATCCGGAAAAGTCGGGTTGAGGGAATGTGCTCCAGTAGCTGGCACCTCGACGAATTGTTCGGCAAGATCAATGGTTATCTGCACTACCTTTGGCACGCGGCTAGCGTGTTCGTTTGAACGACATTCATTTTAATATACTGTCTTGGAGGCGGAGAACGTTCGATCCGGGTCCCATTCCCTCCGCCACTTGCCCCGATTTGCCCTGCTTTCGCCACGACCTGCGACGTGGTTCTTGGCCTTTTCTGCAACCCATGCCTCTGTTCGTCATGTTCGCGCGCTGTCCGGAAAGCCCATGCCACCGCGCTCGCCGACTTGCGGAAGCGTCGCGTTCGCGAGGCCGCAAAGAACCTGCGTCGGCTGACACCTCCGGAGCCGTTCGCTCGGCCCCCCGAAGCCAAGCCAAATCGCCCGAACGGCGCCGCCGGGTCTAATTGACGTCCGAGAGTCCGACAGCCACGTCCAGCAGCGCGGGGCGGCCTTCGGTTCGGATCGCTTGGATCGCGCGGGTCAGGGCCGCGGGGAGGGCTTCGGGCTCTTCCACGCGTTCCGCGAATGCGCGGCTGGCTTTCGCGATGGCTGCGAAATCCGGGGTCGGGGCAAGTGAGGTCAGGGGCATCTCGTTCGCGCGGACCGCGGCACCTTCGGGATAAGCGCCCAGGACCGAGCGTCGGACGGCATTCCACATCGCGTTGTTCTTCACGATGATCAGGACGGGCAGGCCGAGGGCTTCGGCGACCTGATGACAGGCGACCGGGTTTGCGAAGATGTAGGAGCCATCGCCCATCGCGGCGATCGTCAGCTTGCCGGGTCGCGCGAGTTGTGCGCCCATCGCCGCCGGGAGCGCCCATCCCAATCCGCCGGAATGCGGGTTCGAGAACAACCTGTTCGGCCCCTTGAGCCGCATGGCGCCGGGAACCAGACCGAGTTCGCTGAAGATCACGGCGTCCTCGTCCATGATGTCGGACAGGCAATGGCTCAACCATTCCGCGCCCATCGGGGTCGCGGCGCGGGCGGTTGCGACGATCTCCGCGCGGCGGCGTTCGCGGCGGTCTGTTCGGTCGGTCAGGCGCCGGGTCCGGTTTGCAAGGGCCGGGGCCTCGGTCGTCATCGCCCGCGAAATGGCCGCGATGGTCATGGCCGGGTCGCCGGTGAGTGAGAGGTCCGAGCGATAGCCGCGGATCGGCATGCGGGTGAACTGCGGGTCCGCGCCGATATGGATGATCGTCGCGTCCGGGGCAGGGGCCTGCGTGGCCTCGATCCAGGGCACACCGGAATCGACGACGACGATGGCATCTGCCTCGCGTGCCAGTGTCGGATCGTATCCCAGCGATGCCGGGTCGTCGTGGGCAAGCAGGTTGCGCACCACGAACGGCTCGACGGTGCCGATCCCATGCTCGCGGCCAAGCTCGGACAGAGCGGCGGCAAGGCGGCCACCGGGGTCACCGCGCTGGCAGATCACCAGAGGCCGCTCGGCCTTGGCGAGGGCCCGCGCAGCGGCCTGCACGGCGTCCGGGTCCGGTGCCGGGGCCGTGGCGGCGGGGCGGGGCGACGGATCGGAGGCCTGAGGTGGCGCGATGCGCGCGGCCAGGGGTTCGCGCGGCAGGCTCAGATAGACCGGGCCACGCGGTTCGGACATGGCGAGCGACACGGCGCGGGAGGTGAGCGCGCCGGCCTGATCCGGGTAGCGCATTTCGTAGTTGAACTTGACCGCCTCGCGCACGAGCGAGGTCTGGTCATACATTTCCTGCCCATACTGGATGGGGGTCATGCGGCTGCCCTCGTGCCCGGATTCGGTAAGCGGTGTCCGGCCGGACATCATCACGATCGGCACGTTGTCGGATGCTGCGTTCAGCACGCCCATGACGGTGTTCGCGAGCCCCACGTTGACGTGAACCATCACCGACTGCGGCTTGCCGGAGACGAGGTAATAGCCATGTGCCATGCCCACGGCGGCCGTTTCGTGCGGGACCGTCACCGGGGTCGGCATCTCGGGGGCCGAGGTGCCCGCAAGTGCCTCGATAATCGAAGGAAAATCGGTTCCTGCATTGGCGAATAGGTAGTCGATCCCATTGGCCTTGAGGCCCGTCAGAAGCGCCTCTGCGCCGGTCGGCGCGGTCGCGCTGCTCGCATCATCCATTCCGTTCTCCTCCCTCGGTCCGTGGTCGGACCCTGCGGATAAATTGTTCTTGTCATTCACCTTTAGCAACCCCAAACTGATCCCGAATCTCATAAAGTGAGATTTGGGTTCGCTCCTTGGAGGGGAGCGGCACAACTTGGGAGGAAATAAAATGCGCAAGATATTCGCGTCTGCGGCCATGGCGGCCGGCCTTGTGGTCGGTGCCGGTGCCGCTCTGGCTCAGAACGTGGGGATCGCCACGTCGAACCCCGGTTCGCTGTTTCACAACATCGGCACGTCGGTCGCGAACGCGGCCAACGCAAACGGCCTGAACACCACGATCCAGCCCGCCACCAGTCCGAACCAGTTCATTCCGTTCGTGAACTCGGGCGGCATCGAATTCGGCGTGGCGAACCTTCAGGAGGTGAACTACGCGATCACCGGCGAAGAGTGGTGGAACGGGGTCCAGAACCCGAACCTGCGTGTCGTCGCCCATCTGCAGCCGCTGGTCGAAGCGATCTTCGTGCGCAAAGACAGCGACATCATGTCGGTGGCGGACCTTCGGGGCAAACCGATGACGGACGGCTACACCGCGCAGAACACCATCCTGCCGCAGCTTTCCGCGTTCTACTCGACCGCGGGCATGACCCGTGACGATGTCGAAAAGGTCTCGGTCGCCTCGGTGGTGGCCGGTGCGGATGCCTTCATGGCCGGCGATACGGTCGGCTTCATCTTCGCCCATGGTGCCGGCAAGGTGCGCGAGGCGGATGCCGCCGTCGGCGGTCTGCGCGCACTCGGCGTCGGTGACGACAGCGACGAGGCACTGGCCGCGGCGCGCGAGCATTGGCCCACCGCTTTCTTCACGACCCTGCCCGAGGGCGCCATGCCCGGCGTGCTCGAGGAAACGACCTACATCGCGTTCCCGCAGGTCGTCTTCACCCATGCCAATGTGCCGGACGACGTGGTCTACGAGATGGCGAAGGCGATGTACGAACAGGCCGCCGTCATGGGCGACACCTTCCCGCCGATGCGTGCTTTCAAGCCTGAAAACATGCGCGGCGATCCGGGTATCGCCGAGTTCCATCCGGGGTCGCTGCGCTTCTTCGAAGAAGTCGGCTTGAACTGAGGCACCACTGATGGCGGCTATGGACCAACGGAAGGCCGGTTTCGGCCTTCCTCCCTCGGTGTGGCGCCCGATCTCGAACGTATTGGCTGCATTGATGACGCTCACCGCGATCGGTTGGGCCTTGTCGGTGAACCGCTACTTCGGATTGGGGCTTTACCCGCAGCAGTTTTTCGCAGCGATGCTGGTGTTCGTTCTGCCCATCGCCTATCTGACGCTGCCCGCCCGCCAAGGGGCGACGCGCGAGACCGTCCCGCTTTCCGACGTCGCGCTGGGTCTTTTGTCCATGGCCGCCTTCGCGTTCATCGCGGTCGGGTATCCCGACCTCGTGCTGATGATCTTCTCGAGGCCCTTGGAAGTCTGGCTTCCGGGTCTCATCGCCATCGCCCTGACGCTCGAGGCGCTGCGGCGCGCGACGGGCTGGGCTTTGGTCATCATCATCGCGGTCTTCATCCTTTACGCGCTCTTCGGAGACATCTTCCCCGGCCGACTTCAGGGCCGTCCGCAGAACTGGCAGCTTCTGTCGGGCTACATGGCCTTCGATTCGAATGGCATCCTCGGGCTGCCCATGTCGATCGCCTCGACCGTGGTGGTGGCCTTTATCCTGTTCGGCGTGCTCCTGAACCTCACCGGAGGCTCCCACTTCTTCACCGACGCGGCGATCATCGGCATGGGCCGCTACCGAGGCGGGTCGATGAAGATCGCGGTGCTCGCCTCGGGCCTCTTCGGCTCGATCAGCGGGTCCGCCGTGGCGAACGTCGTCGGCACCGGGGTCGTGACGATCCCCATGATTAAACGCGACGGTTATCCGGGCCACAAGGCCGCAGCGATCGAGGCGGTCGCGTCGACGGGCGGTCAGCTCATGCCGCCGGTCATGGGGGCGTCGGCCTTTCTGATGGCCGAATTTCTCGCCGTTCCTTATTCATCCATCGTGCTCGCGGCACTGGTGCCTGCGATCCTTTACTACATCGCCCTGTTCATTCAGGCCGATCTGGAAGCTGCCAAGCTGGGCATCCGCGCGATCCCGAAAGAGGATATTCCGGACCGTCGCAAGGTGCTTGTCGGGGTGCACTTCGTGCTCGCCTTCGCGGTCCTGATCTACCTGTTGTTCTGGCAGCGATACCAGCCGGAGCGCGCCGCGCTCTGGTCGGCGGTGGTGTTGATCGCCACCTCGCTGGCCATCGGATACGACGGCGTGCGGCCCAGTGTGCGCACCGTGTTCTCGGCCCTGTCGCGCACCGGACACGGCGTTGTGGAAATCCTGCTCATCTCGGCCGCGTCCGGCATCGTGATCGGTGTGCTCAACGTCACCGGCCTGAGCTTCAACCTGACCTACGCGCTGGTGCAGATCGGCGGCGGCAGCGCGGTGATCCTGCTCGCCCTGTCGGCAATCGTTTGCATCGTGCTTGGCATGGGGCTTCCGACGCTCGGCGTCTACGTGCTTTTGGCCGCGCTCGTGGCCCCGGCGCTGATCCAGGTCGGAATCGAACCCATCGCCGCGCATCTTTACGTCCTGTATTTCGGCATGATGTCGATGATTACGCCGCCGATCGCGCTTGCCGCCTTCGCAGCCGCGTCGATTGCGAAATCACCGTCGATGGCGACGGGCTGGGCGGCCATGCGGTTCGGGTGGTCGGCCTATGTGATCCCGGTGCTCTTCGTCTTTTCGCCGACCCTCATCCTGATCGGGGCGCCACTGGAAATCGCCATCGCGCTCATCACCGCGATCGTGGGCGTCTGGCTCGTCTCCTCGGCGCTCGCCGGATACTTCTCGCAGCGACTGAGCCGTGGGAAACGCTGGCTGTTCGCCACCTTCGGCCTGCTTGCGCTCGTGCCGGCGGGCATGTTCGAAGGCGCGATCTACTCCGACGCCATCGGCGTTCTGGGGGGCATCGTCCTAATGGGCGCGGAACTTCGCCGTGGCCGCGCAACGGCAGAGGCGCAGGTATGAGCAGCGGGGCCGGGAGCGCGGAACGGATCCTGGGGATCCTCGATCTTTTCAACGAGAGCCGGCTCGAGTGGACGGCGGAAGAGATGATGAGCGAACTCGGCTACACCCGCCCGACGCTCTACCGCTACATCAAGACCCTGAAGGATGCGGGCTTTCTAAGCCAGAACGGGCCGCATGGGTTGACGCTCGGCCCCCGCGTCGTGGAACTCGACTACCTCATGCGCAAGTCCGACGCGCTCCTGCTCGAAGGGGGGGCGGTGCTCAAGGAGCTTGCGGCACGGCACCCCTCGACCGCGCTTCTGGTGCGCTGGTATGGAAACAAGCTTCTGTGCGTCGCGTCGGAAGTCTCGACCCCGCAGCCCAAATCCAGCTACCCGCGCGGGCGGCCCATGCCGCTGGCCCGTGGCGCGATCAGCCGTGCCATCCTCGCGCATCTACCACGCCGTCAGATGCTGGCGAAGATCAACGAGAATTTCTCGGACCTGCGCGAGCTTGGGTTGGGCGACACCGTGGACGAAATCGCCGAGACCCTGCGCCACATGCGCAAGGGCGGCGCCCTCGTCGCGCGCGGCGAGGTTACCGACGGGGTGGTGGGGATCGCCGCGCCCGTGTTCGACGCGAGCCGCGCACCCATCGCGGTGCTCTGCCTGACCATCGACCGCGACACATTGGACGACACCAAGGTGAAAGACCTGTCCGACACGATCTGGGCGGCCAGCACGCGCCTGAGCGACGCCCTGACACACATGCGTTCCGAGGACATGGTCCTCGGGGAACTTTGACCTTCGAGAAACGAGACAGCCCATGAAAAAGATCGACATCTTCAACCACATCTGGCCGAAGCCCTTTCACGAGGCGCTGATCGCCCATGTGGGCGAGACGACGGACATCACCCGCCGGTCCGAGGCCGTGCCGATGATGACCGACCTCGACCGCCGGTTCGAGGTGATGGATATGTTCGGAGACGACTACTGCCAGATCCTGTCGCTCGCTTCGCCGCCGTTCGAGAAATACGCCGATCCCGAGAAGTCGCTGGAACTGGGCAAGATCGCGTCGGACAGCATGGCGGAGCTGTGCCAGAAATATCCCGACCGCTTCCCCGGCTTCATCGGGTCCGCCGTCATGAACAACCCGGACGCGGTGGTGGACGAGGCGCGGCGCAACATCGAAGAGCTCGGCGCCGTCGGGATGCAGATTTTCACCAACGTCGGGGGCAAACCGCTCGACCTGCCGGAATTCGAGCCATTCTTCGAATACATGGCGCAAAGCGGCAAGGCGGTCTGGCTGCATCCGGCGCGGGGTGCGAATTTCCCCGATTACCTGACCGAGAAACAGTCCGAATACGAAATCTGGTGGACCTTCGGGTGGCCCTATGAAACCTCCGCCGCCATGGCGCGTATGGTGTTCTCGGGGCTTTTCGACCGGAACCCGGGCCTCAACATCGTGACCCACCACGCGGGCGGCATGGTGCCGTTCTTCGAGGGTCGTGTCGGACCGGGCTGGGACCAGATGGGCGCTCGCACCACCGACCGCGATCTGGCCGCCGTCCGCAAGGCGCTGAAGAAGCCGCATCTTGAGTATTTCAAGGATTTCTACGCCGACACGGCCACCTTTGGATCGGCCACCGCCATCAAGCACGCCATCGAGTTCTTCGGCGAGGATCACGTCATGTTCGCCTCCGACGCGCCCTTCGATCCCGAGGCGGGGCCGATGTATATCCGCGAGACGATCCGCATTCTGGACGAACTCGAGATCTCCGACGAGACGCGTCGCAAGGTCTATCAGGACAACGCGGCGAAGTTGCTCGGCCTAACGCTCTGAGGTCCGCCATGACGTATCCGACCGCACGGCATTTCATCGGCGGCACATGGGTGTCGGACGGGGCGACGGGCGAAAGCGTGAACCCCGCCGACGACACGGTGCTCGGCCGGTATCATGCGGGGTCCGCCGCCCTCGTCGAACAGGCCGCGCGCACGGCGCGCGAGACGTTTTTCGCGACCGATTGGGCGCACGCGCCCCGCCAACGCGCGCAGGCGCTGTTCGAATTCGCCGACCGGATGGAGGCGGCGCGGGACGAGATCGTCGACCTGATCGTCGCCGAGAACGGCAAGCTCCGCTCCGAGGCGATCGGCGAAACCATGGGGTCGATCTCCGAGGTCCGCTATTACGGCGGACTGGCACGCAACCTCAGGGGAACGATGCAGGAAATCAGCCCCGGCCAGATGTCGCTCTTTCACCGCGAGGCGGCGGGTGTGGCGGGGATCATCGTGCCGTGGAATGCGCCCGTCACGCTTCTGGTGCGCTCCCTCGGCCCGGCGCTCGCGGCCGGCTGCACCTGCCTTATCAAGCCCGCGCACCAGACCCCGCTGGTTCATGCCCGTGTCATGCAATGCCTTGCCGACTGCCCGTCGCTTCCGCCGGGTGTCGTGAACTCGATCAACGAGAGCGGGATCGAGGTGGGGCAGGCCATCGTGTCCTCGCCGCTGGTGGACACGATCTCGTTCACCGGGTCATCGGCCACAGGCAAGGCGATCATGGCCGCGGCGGCGCCGACGCTGAAGCGTGTCGGGCTGGAGCTTGGCGGCAAGGCGCCCGCCGTGATCTTCCCCGATGCCGATCTAGACAAGGCCGTGGCCGAACTCACGCACGGGGCGCTGACCATGGCCGGTCAGATCTGCGTCGCGGCGGCCCGGTTCCTCGTGCATGAAAGCATCGCGAAGGACTTCGAGGAGAGGATCAAGGCAAGCTTCGCCGCCGTCCACGTCGGACCGGGCAACGACTCGGCAAGCGAGATGGGCAGCCTGATCGACCGCGCGAACCTCGACCGGCTCAGGACGATCATCGAACGGGCGGGCGACGAGGGCGAGATGGTGCTGCGCGGCGAGGCCCTGAATGCAGGGGCCTTCCTGACCCCAACGCTGTTTCGCATCGACGACGTGTCATCGCCGCTTGTGCAGGAGGAACTCTTCGGTCCGATCGTCTCGCTCGAGACCTTCTCGGACGAGGGCGAGGCGGTGTCGAAGGCGAACGCGACCTGCTACGGGCTTGCCGCCAGCGTCTTTACCACCGACCTGTCGCGCGCAATGCGTATGAGCCGCGCGATCCGGGCGGGGACCGTCTGGCTCAACAGCCACATGCGCCTTGCCGCCGAGGCCGAAACGGGCGGCTTCGGCCAATCCGGTCTGGGGCGGCTGCACGGGCCGGAAGGGCTGCATGACTTCATGGAAACGAAACATATCTACCTCGAACAGGGAATGATCGGCGGATGAAGGCACGAACGGATTACGACGTCGTTATCTCGGGCGGGGGGCCGGTCGGCATGGGGCTCGCGATCGAGCTGGGGCAGCGGGGCATTCCGGTGCTCGTGATCGAACGCTACCCCGAACCGCAGCCCATTCCCAAGGGCCAGAACCTGACCCAGCGCACCACCGAAACGCTGCATTTCTGGGGCTGCGAAAAGGAACTCCGCGCGGCCCGGTCGATCCCCGACGAGGTCGGTATCGGCGGGCTTACGCTCTACGAACACCTCCTCAGCGACTATCATTACGACTGGCTGAACCGCTCCAGCGTGAACGACTATTATTTCACGACCAACGAACGGCTCCCCCAGTATGAGACGGAAAAGGTGCTGCGGGCACGGGCCGAACAGATTGCGTCAATCGATATCCGCTATGGCTGGACGGTGGAAAGCGTGACGGATCACGGCGACCATGTTTCGGCCACGGCGACCCGCCGCGACGGGGCCGAGCGCGATACGGTCACGGCGCAATATGTCGTCGGGTGCGACGGAAGCCGCTCGGTGGTGCGCGCGACGGGCGGCATTCCGCAGACCCAGTCGGACCATGACAAGCTGATGGTGCTTCTGGTGTTCCGGTCGATGGAGTTGAACGACCTTTTGAAACGCTATCCGGGCAAGGCGTTCTTCAATGTCCTGCACCCGGACCTCAAGGGCTACTGGCGCTTTTTCGGTCGCGTCGATGTGGGGAGTTTCTTTTTCCACGCGCCGGTCCCGGCGGGCACGACCGAGACGGACGATTTCGAGGCCCTGCTTCATGAAGTGGTCGGGCGTCCGTTCGCGCTCGACATCGACTATGTGGGGTTCTGGGATCTGCGCGTTTCCATCGCGTCGCATTACCGGGCGGGGCGGGTGTTCGTCGCGGGCGACGCGGCCCACAGCCATCCGCCCTACGGCGGATACGGCATCAACACGGGGTTCGAGGATGCCCGCAACCTCGGCTGGAAGCTCGCGGCGCGGCTTCAGGGCTGGGGCGGCGAGGGGTTGCTCGACAGTTACGATGCCGAACGGCGGCCCGTGTTCGAATCGACGGCGCGTGATTTCATCGAGTTCTTCATCGAAGACGACCGGCAGTTCCTTGAAACCTACGACCCCCGCAAGGACCGGGACGCTTTCGAGACCGCGTGGAACAAGCGCAACGCCACCGCCGCAGAGGTCGCGAATTTCGAGCCGAACTACGAAGGGTCGCCGATCGTCGCAGGTGGCGGCGGTGCGCCGAGTGCGCGGGGCGATCACAGGTTCGAAGCCCGCGCCGGGCACCATCTCGCACCGCAAAACCTGTCGGACGGCGCGAACGTTTTCGACCGCCTCGGGTCCGGATACACATTGCTGAATCTCGCGCCTTCCGGAACGGTGGACAAGGTCGTCGCGGTGGCGTCCAGAGAAGGGATTCCCTTGACGGTCGTCGAGGACGGCGCGCCGACCGACTACGGCGCGTCCCTGATCCTCGTGCGCCCGGATCACTACGTTGCGTGGAGCGGCGACGATCCGTCCGAGGGCGCGGATGCGCTGTTGAAGGCCGCTGCGTCGGCGTCGTGAGGTCTGGCGCGTTACGTCACCACTCGGGTGGGGCAGTCGAGGACGTTCAGTCGGCGCTGTGACCGCGTGGCTCGATCTCTGCGAAGCACGGTGAAAACTGTCCTGCCTCGCCGGACGCCCTGCGCGTGTTCGTCTGAAACACAGGCGACGCTTCGTAGATGCGGTGATCCTTCCCCGTTTTTCGCGTGCATGGCGCGCCTGTCGGCTTAGTATCCTTGGTTCAGGGCCTCCAAGACGGGTGGATTTCAGTGGACGACGACGACGCCTTCGATCGGGCCGGTTTGCGAGACGCGGAATGGCCGTTTTTCTGGATCACCCAGACGGCGCATCGCTACACGCAGGTGATGGAGGCGCGGCTCAAGACGATCGGCGTCGATCCGACCTATTGGCGCGTGATGACGGCCCTTGATGAGCGCAAGCGGCTCTCGGTCTCCGAGATTGCCGCGCAATGCATCCTGAAGCCCAACACAGCGACCAAGATCGTGCAGCGGATGCTGGCAGAGGGGCTGGTCGAGACCGGCGAACGCGCCGGCGACGCCCGCGTGACCGAGGTGATGCTGACCGCCGAGGGGGACGCACTCGCGGCCAAGGCGCGCGTCGTGGCGGACGCGGTATATGCGCAGGCCTTCGCGGGGCTGTCGCAGGACGAACGGCTCGTGCTGGAATTGCTGCTGGAGCGGGTGTTCAACCGACTGGGCTAGGGCGGTGCCTGTGGCTTGCCCTGCGGGCGGTGCCCTTCACGGCGCGCTCGCATTGGGGCGGGCGGAAGGTCAACCGAGGCGACCCGGACGCCGTTGTGTGACGGGCGGCCGAGTGCGATAGCGGTGGGCGACATGATTATCTGCCACGACAGACGTCTTATCTTCCTCAAAGGCCGCAAGGTCGGCGGGACCGCGCTCGAAATCGCGTTGTCGACCGTCTGCGGGCCGCGCGACGTCATCACGCCGCTCACGCCCGAAGACGAGGCCCTGCGGCGCGACGTGGGCGGGCAGGGGCCGTGTCACCACGACCGGGTGCGCTGGCCCGGCACGCTCTGGCCCCGGCGGGTCGCGTTCCGCAATCATTCCACCGCCGCTCAGGTCCGCGCACAGGTGCCGGAGGCGATCTGGACCGGATACCGAAAGATCGCGATCACACGCGATCCGTTCGACGTGGCGATTTCGCGCTACCATTGGCGGCGCTCGCGGGGGACGTTCCCGGACGATATGGATTTCGGCGGGTTCGTCGCGGCCCGACGGCATCGGCTGGACGCCAACAGCCGGATCGCCCCGCATCGCGGGCCGGACAAAGTGGACCTGCACCTGCGCTATTCCAGCCTGCTTCAGGATCTGCGCGACAACGACCTGTCCGACATCGTGGAGATCGTCGCGCGCATCCGGCCCAAAAGCGGCCTCCGCCCACGCGAGGCCCGTGTCGCCGAGGTCTATCGCGCCTATCCCGAGGCGCTGGAGATCGTGGCCGAAGCCTGCGCCTCGGAAATCGCGGCCTTCGGATACCTGCGCCCTGCGTGAGACCGCAAATCCTGTTGCGAGCCCGCCAGCCTTGCCCTATACCGCGCGAACGACGCACCCGTAGCTCAGCTGGATAGAGCGCTGCCCTCCGAAGGCAGAGGCCCCCCGTTCGAATCGGGGCGGGTG